>NZ_CP069157.1:2400000-3814728 GCF_019243775.1 Morganella morganii | reverse complement strand
CCTAAACAAGACCAGTCAAAGAAACAGAATAAGATTTTTCACGCAGACACAGCACATACAGACGAATTGTCCTCTGCATGTTTCAACGGACACGTCAGTGTACAAAAGTGGGGCTGTGTTATGGACGATCATTCCCTGCACCGGCGATCACCGCACGGGTGAAAATGATCGTGACGACGGATCATATCGTAAAAGCGGGACAAGATCCTCATCCTTTTACACAGTTTTCCGGGTTTTTATCCACAGGGGCTGTCAGCCCGTCCGGAGCGGGATTCAGGCCGGAGTATAACGAATCCGGGCAGGAGAATACAGCGGGAAAATCCCGTTTGGGGATAAGTTTTGGTGAATTATCCTCAGGCTGAAAAAACGCATTCAGGATCAGGCGCGCGATCGAATATTCACGGATCGCGGATCGATCCTTGCGCTTTGCCGGGGAGTCCGTATAATCTTGCACCCTGTGCGCGTTATCTGTGTCTTGATGCGGTGATGTGTGCAGGCAGGTTATGGGTAAATGCAATTATGTGCAGAAATCTGTGTTATCGCGCCATCTTTGATTGACGGACAGGCCCGGATTTTATTACAATCTCGCATCTTTCCATATTGATGTTGCGATAAGGCACAGAGGTCAGCCACTTTCCGTGATGACCCTTTCAGCAGAAAGATGAGAATCCGCCGCTGAATTTACTGTTTGCCGATGCGTTTACTGAATCAGTAATAATTTAAAGTTTAGGTAGAAACCGCTATGAAACGCACTTTTCAACCGTCCGTACTGAAGCGTAACCGTTCCCATGGTTTCCGCGCTCGTATGGCCACTAAAAATGGTCGTCAGGTTCTGGCTCGCCGTCGTGCTAAAGGCCGCGCTCGTCTGACCGTTTCTAAGTAATAAAGCTAACCATACGTGGTTAAGCTCGCTTTTCCGAGGGAGTTACGTTTGTTAACTCCCGAGCATTTCAACTTTGTCTTCCGGCAACCACAACGGGCAAGTACTCCTGAAATAACACTTCTGGGACGCCGTAATGAGCTGGAACATCCCCGCATTGGTCTTACCGTCGCTAAAAAAAAACGTTAAACGGGCTCATGAGCGCAACCGCATCAAACGGTTAGCGCGTGAATACTTTCGTCTGCACCAACATGAGTTGCCCGATATGGATTTCGTGCTTCTGGTAAGAAAAGGGGTATCGGAGTTGAGTAATCGCGAGATTACGGAAGCATTGGGTAAGTTATGGCGTCGTCACAGTCGCTTGGCGCACGCTTCCTGATCCTGTTAATCAGAGGTTACCAGCTGGTGATAAGTCCGCTGCTGGGACCACGTTGCCGCTTCACACCAACATGCTCGCAATACGGAATTGAGGCATTGCGCAGGTTTGGTATGATAAAAGGCGGTTGGTTAACGGTGAAACGCGTATTAAAATGCCACCCTTTACACGAAGGTGGTGATGATCCTGTCCCACCTAAAAATGATGATAACAGAGAACATTAACGATGGATTCGCAACGTAATCTTCTATTCATCGCTTTGCTACTCGTATCCTTCTTTGCATGGCAGACGTGGGAAAGTGATAAGACACAAGCACTTAACGCGGCTACTCAGGCAACGCAGCAGACGACAACGCCAAGTGGTGAAAGCAGCGGGCAGAACAAATATATTACGGTCAAAACAGATGTGCTGTCACTGAACATCAATCTGCGCGGCGGTGATATTGATGAAGCTGACCTTTTGGCTTACCCGGCAACCTTAAAATCCGCAGATCCGTTCCGTTTACTGGAAACAACTCCTGAATTTGCCTACCAGGCAATCAGTGGTTTAACCGGTGTGAATGGTCCGGACAACCCGAATAATTACAAAGATCGCCCGCTGTATACCACTGAAAGCGATACATTTGTGCTGGCGGAAGGCCAGGATGAACTGCGTGTTCCTCTGACTTTCGTTCTGGATGGTGTCACGTATGTGAAAACCTATACTCTGAAGCGCAAAGACTATGCCATCAGTGTTGATTACACCATCAAAAACGACACCTCAGCTCCGCTGGAAATGGCGTTTTTCGGTCAGTTAAAACAATCTGTGAATTTACCGGAACGTCTTAACAACGGCAGCAGCAACTTTGCGCTGCATACCTACCGTGGTGCGGCGTACTCGTCTGAAGACACTAACTACAAAAAATACAGCTTCAGTGATATCGAAGATAAACCACTGAACATCAACAGCAATGTTGGCTGGGTAGCGATGTTACAGCAGTATTTTGCGACAGCGTGGGTTCCTGAGAAAGGCACCACCAATAACTTCTATACGCTGTACAGTGCCAAAACCGGCGATGCATTCATCGGCTATAAGAGTGATGCAATCCGTATCGGGGCAAACAGCGAAGCGAAATATAACGCAACACTGTGGGTCGGACCGGAACTGCAGAACGAAATGGAAGCCGTGGCACCGCATCTGGACTTAACCGTTGATTACGGCTGGTTATGGTTCATTTCTCAGCCGCTGTTCAAGTTACTGAAGTTTATCCACAGCTTCATCGGTAACTGGGGCTTCTCCATCATCGTTATCACCTTTATCGTCCGCGGTATCATGTATCCGCTGACCCGTGCGCAATACACCTCAATGGCGAAAATGCGTATGCTTCAGCCGAAGCTGAAAGCAATGCGTGAGCGCATCGGTGATGATAAACAGCGCATGAGTCAGGAAATGATGGCGCTGTACAAAGAAGAGAAAGTGAACCCGCTGGGTGGCTGCTTACCGCTGATCATCCAGATGCCTATCTTCCTGGCACTGTATTACATGCTGATGGGCTCGGTGGAACTGCGTCACGCGCCGTTTATCGGCTGGATCCATGACTTATCCGCACAGGATCCGTACTACATCCTGCCGATTCTGATGGGTGCAACGATGTTCGTGATCCAGAAACTGTCTCCGACAGCGGTCACCGACCCGTTACAGCAGAAGATTTTCACCTTTATGCCGGTGATCTTCACAGTCTTCTTCCTGTGGTTCCCGTCAGGTCTGGTGCTGTACTATATCGTCAGTAACCTGGTGACTATCCTCCAGCAGCAGATTATCTATCGCGGCCTGGAAAAACGCGGTCTTCACAGCCGCGACAAAAAAATAAGCCCGTGACCGGCGGGGAATCTCTGCCGGTCTTATAGTATTATTTAAAGGCGGTCATATTGACCGCCTTTATTGTTTATCACACGGTGAGAAAGAGAGACATGGTCATGAATAACGCTGAAATTCAGAGCACCGATACCATTGTGGCACAGGCAACCCCGCCGGGACGCGGCGGAGTCGGTATTTTGCGTGTGTCCGGCCCGCAGGCGGCACAGGTGGCTCAGATTGTACTGGGGAAACTCCCGAAAGCGCGTTATGCCGATTATCTGCCTTTCCGTGATGAAACCGGCAAAGTGCTGGATCAGGGGATTGCAATTTTCTTCCCCGGCCCGAACTCCTTTACCGGTGAGGATGTGCTGGAACTCCAGGGGCACGGCGGACCGGTTATCCTCGATTTATTGTTAAAACGTATTCTGCTTATCGATAATATCCGCATTGCCAATCCCGGTGAGTTTTCAGAGCGTGCATTCCTTAATGACAAACTGGATCTGGCACAGGCGGAAGCCATTGCTGACCTGATTGATGCCAGTTCGGAACAGGCGGCCCGTTCGGCGATGAATTCATTACAGGGCGCTTTCTCCGGGGAAGTGCATCAGATGGTGGAAGCACTCACTAACCTGCGGATTTATGTCGAAGCAGCAATCGACTTCCCGGATGAGGAAATTGATTTTCTCTCGGATGGTGTGATTGAAGCCAAACTCGATACCGTTATTGCTGACCTGGAACGGGTTCGTTCTCAGGCGCGTCAGGGCAGCCTGCTGCGTGAAGGGATGAAAGTGGTGATTGCCGGGCGCCCGAATGCCGGAAAATCCAGCCTGCTGAATGCTCTTGCCGGACGCGAAGCTGCGATTGTCACTGATATTGCCGGAACCACCCGTGATGTGCTGCGTGAACATATTCATATCGACGGTATGCCGCTGCATATCATTGATACCGCCGGGCTGCGCGAAGCCGGGGATGAAGTGGAGCGGATTGGTATTGAACGCGCCTGGCAGGAAATTGCACAGGCAGACCGCGTCCTGTTTATGGTGGACGGTACCACGGTGGATGAACAGACCCCGGAGCAAATCTGGCCGGAATTTATGTCCCGCTTACCGGCCGGTATCCCGGTCACCATTATCCGC
Organism: Morganella morganii; assembly: GCF_019243775.1. Lineage (NCBI taxonomy): Bacteria > Pseudomonadati > Pseudomonadota > Gammaproteobacteria > Enterobacterales > Morganellaceae > Morganella > Morganella morganii. Next base: position 3,810,499 of record NZ_CP069157.1, on the reverse strand, counting down.
AATAAAACCGATATCACCGGGGAAACCACCGGTATCACAGAGCGGAACGGCGATACGCTGATTAAACTTTCTGCCCGCGAAGGCCACGGTATTGATTTGCTGCGCGATCACCTGAAAACCACCATGGGATTTGAAGGCAACACTGAAGGCGGATTCCTCGCCCGCCGCCGTCATTTACAGGCACTGAACACTGCGGCAGAGCATCTGATCTCCGGTCACGAGCAGTTAGTAGTTGCCCGCTCCGGCGAATTACTGGCAGAAGAATTGCGTCTCGCCCAGCAGGCACTGAGCGAAATCACCGGTGAATTTACCTCCGACGATCTGCTCGGGCGCATTTTCTCGAGTTTTTGTATCGGGAAGTAAGCTGACAAACCCTAACACTGATTCGGTTTAACGACAGCCACATTCACTGCCTGTGTCTTACGCCGGGCAGGTAGTGTAATACAGACCAGACAGGTGAAAATCAGTGCGACTCCGGCCCAGCCGGCGGTGGTGAGTTGTTCGCCGACAATAATGGCGGCGAGTGCGGCGGCGACAACCGGTTCCAGCAGTGTAATTGTGGTGGCGGTACTGGCGGGAATACGTGCCAGTGCATAACCGAAACAGACATAGCCCAGAAACATCGGTACACAAGCCATGTAAATGCCGACTGCGGCGTTCTGCCACGAATCCAGGAATGGTGCGCCGTAAAGTGCTAATACTGGCATCAGCAGTAATCCCCCGATCCCGAAAATACCGCCCATAGCTGCCCGTGACGGAATGTTGCGCTGCATCAGGCGGCGCGCGGCCCAGGAATAAAGCGCATAAGTAAAGGCGGCGAGTAATCCCAGTATGACACCTGTCAGTGTGGCGGATGCATCCGCTGCAGCAATCTGTTCCGTGCCGCCGGAAAGGGAAAGAAGCGCAATACCTGTCAGGCCGAGTACTGCACCGCTCAACCAGCGCAGTGTCATGCGGGCTCCGTCCATGATAATTTCAATAATTGCCGATAAAACCGGTGCCGTTCCGATCGATACTACGGTGCCGATAGTCACCCCGGCCAGTCGCATTGAGCCGTAAAAGGCGAGCGGATATACGGCAACAGCAACGGCACCCAATAACAGCAAATGCCATTGCTGCCGGAAAGTGCCGAGGCTGCGGCGGATCGGTGTGATGGCAATCGCGGCCTGGAGCAACCCGCCGAAACCCATGGCGGCAGCACCGATAGCAACAGGACTGACATCCGGTGCGAAGGTGGCAGAAACCCCGGTGGTTCCCCATAAGAAGGAGGCCAGGATAATGACGGCAATTCCGGCAAAGTGGCCTTTGGGTGTCTGGATCACAGCGCCTCCAGCATGGTTTTTGCCATGGCGGCAGCCTGTAATACCCGTGCCCCGTGCTCTTCCAGCCCGGCGAGTACAATCGCACCTTCCAGTAAGAACGCCAGGTGTGCGGTCAGTTGCTCTGCTTTCGCGGTGTCTTCCGGCAGCAACTGATAAAGGTTCTTGTGGATAATATCAGCTACTTCAGATTTGTGAGCACACACTTCGCGACGTTCCTCACTGCCGGCCGGAAACTCAGCGGCTGCGTTCAGCAGGCCGCATCCCCGGAATCCCCGTTCATAGGCAAACTCAGCATGGTCGTGATAAGCATCAAATACCGCCAGGATCCGCTGTACCGGGGTTGTTGCCTGTTGCAGACGGACATCATATAACGCCAGCCATTCTTCATGCCGCAGCCGGATGTAAGTGGTTACCAACTCAGCTTTGGAGCTGAAATTGTTATACAGACTTTTTTTAGCGACACCGGCCTTTTTGGTGATCGTATCAATACCGGTTGCCGCAATGCCCTCGTTGTAAAATAAGATGCCTGCGGCTTCCAGTAAACGGTCTCTGGCACTGAGCCGGGTCTGTGTTGCGTCGGTGTCTTTCATCCGGAAAATCTCTTGTGTTTAATTAATAGGTAGACCAGTATACCTATTAGCTCTGTGTGCACAAGAAATAATCACTGTCGTGAATACACTCAGCCGTTAAAAACCCTTGTTCAGCTGAAAACGTAATGAGAATGTCACCCTCCGTTTTGCACCTGGTGGCGGCGTACCGACAGCAGCAACCCTGATGACAGCATCCATTGCGGCGTTATCCAGTAATTCATAACCGGAAGAGCGGGTAACGACCGGTGCAAAAGGTTTGCCGTTATCGTCGAGAGAAAAGGAAATGGTGCTGATCCCCCGCTGCCCGGCGCTGCGGGCTCGGCGGGGGTAATGTTTTTGCTCCTCAATTTTTTGCCGCAGCAGGTTAAAGTAATCCTCCTGTGCTTTCCGGTTATCGGCTCCTGCGGTGGCAGAATTTGTCGGGGATACTGCCTGTCCGCCGGACTGCTGCTGTGTGGTTTTATCCTCTCCGGTATCCGCGGTGGTTTTTGTGGTGATCGGTTCTGATTTCTCCGTTTTTTTGTTCACAGCGTTTACTGCCGGTTTTGCTGATGGTGGTTTGGTTGTTTTCTCCGGTGTTTTCCGGCGGGTGGTTGCCAGTTCTGCCTGAGACGGTGATTCCTGTGGTGGTGGTAATTGTTCCTCCTCCGGCTCTGTCTCCTGATATGCCGGTGCTGCACTCATCTGAATGGCAACGGAAACCGCCGGGGTTTGTCCCCGGTTATCAATCTGATGCTGTTGCGGGGCGGTCACCGGGGGGCTGCCCGTGATGAGCAGCCCGGCGACGGAGAAACACACACCGATCGCAGCAGCAGAAACCATCTGCTGCCACGTTCCGGTTCTTTCCCGGGAAAACAGGAAAGGCGGATGCGGTAATGCTATTGCGCCGTACATAAATCAGAACCTCGCGGAAACATTGAATTTTACGGCCCGGCCCGGTGCAGGCATCATCGAACGGGTGAGCGGGTCGAGGTAATATTCATTGGTCAGGTTGGTGGCCGTCAGTTCGAGGGTAACATCCGGTGTGATTTTATATTTGGCGTAAGCATCCACAGTCAGTACCGAATTCCAGCGCATCGGGTAGTTATTAAAATTGCTGTATTGGTTAGGGACAATCGTCATCAGACGTTTCTCCTGGCTGTTTTCCACCGCACTGTGGTAGAGCCAGCGACTGCCGATTTCTAATGACTCCTGCAATAAACGCCCGCCGAGGTTAAAGGTCACAGAGTAGTGCGGCTGGATTTGGGTGCGCAGGAACCCGCCCGGATAACCGCCGTCAATGCATGACGGGATATCTTTCAGCCCGGTCGGATCCATAAAGGCATGGGATGTTTCATCACAGACTTTATTGGTGAGGTTATAGGTCACCCCCAGATCACTGAAGATCCAGCCATGATCATAACGGGCCTGGATTTCAATCCCTTTCAGGATCTGCTTATCCATCTGTGTAAAACGGAAATAATTATCACGATCAAAGACATTGAGGATATCCGTATGGAAGTAGTTCAGCCGGATATCTGCATGGCGGTCAGCATGAAGCAGTGATTTCCCGTTAAAAACTACACCGTATTCCCGTGTTACCGCACGTTCCGGTTTATAACGGTAACCGATATGCGGGACAGAGGAACCGGAAAACCCGACAGTATCCTCAAACAGGCTCGGCATACGTACGGTTTCCGCATAGCGGCCATACAGACGCAGATCATCAGTCAGATGCACCGAGGCAGACAGCATCGGTGTCCAGGCGCTAGCCTGGCGGCGGGGTTTTTCTTTCCAGGTGTGGGTGACTGCCTGAAGTTCTCTGTCACCGTGCGAAATAGGGAGGCTGCCATACTCATAGAGATAGGTTTCCTGCCCGGTATAGGGATCAATACCCCGTAATGCGGTATCGATATCCGGCCGGTCTTTCTGTTTCAGGCGTCCGTCACTGGTATCCACCGGCCAGAATGCCTGCTCATGTACCATTGGCCGGTCTTTCCGGTTGTTGAGGTAATCACGACGCCATTTTGGGTATATAGACTGAAAAATTTTTCCCCATGTTGCTTGTTTTTCTTCCGGGGTCAGTTCGTGCCACATACCCTGCTGCCGTTTTTTATAAACCTGTGATTCTATTTCGGTCATATTCCGGAAATAATTCAGGTAATAACCGGTAACTTCATAGTTTTGTTTGCAGTAGGGGTCTTTGCGGGCGGCGCACTCATTGGAGAGATCATCCACACTCCAGTATACGGCTTGTCTGCCGCCGGCACTAAGTGACAGCCAGGAGACCGGCTGCCAGTCCAGGCTGACGGATTGCTGATATTCAAAGCGGCGGCCTTTACGGGCGGGAACAGCGAACATAAAGAGTTTATAGTTTTCCAGGCTGGTATTACTGTCCAGATGCTCAAACTGCATATTGGCGGCCAGAGTCACCGACAGTTCCGGGGTAAAAGCAAACTTATTGCTGAAATCCAGCCCGTAGCGCTGATTCTGTACATTCAGGGCAGCGGTGTTAATCAGTGTTCCATCGATTGCCGGGTTGATGGTGTTGATATCCCCCTGTTTATAGCCGTAGTCCATATTCTTCGGGTAACGCGGCCAGCCGCCGCCGGAGTTGGTATTGCTGGTGGTCAGGGTGGTCCACAGGCGGATATCTGCATCAATATAGGTAAAATGTGCCGGTTGGGATTTCAGGTGAAGATAACCGGCCTGTGCATGCAGGTCAGCCAGCGGCCACTGCGGAATAATATTATCCTCAGCGCGGATCCAGCCCAGCCGGGAAGGCATAATATCGCCGAAATCCGAGCGGGTATCGCGCCAGCTGAGTTGCAGCGCGTGGTCATCATTCAGATACCAGGTATTTTTTATCAGCCAGGATTCCGTTTTTGCCGATGTATTGGGAACTTCATTACCCTTGCGGTAAATACGGGACACAAACGGCATATACGGGTCGTAAGTCATATTCGACATTTGCAAAATACCGATATCACTGTCAGACATTTCATCATTATAGTTTTCGCTGTGGCGTTTACCGGCAAAATAGTTTCCCCGGTCGCGGTAAGCATAAGCCAGCAGCAGATCCATATTTTCCTGACGGGTACCCACTGCCAGACGCCAGGCGTAGTCGCTTTTATTCAGTGTGGGGGCATTATCACGATTTTCCGGGGTTAAATGGGTGCCGGGGTCGTCAATGATAAGCCAATCAAATTGCATATTATCCACAAGGCGGTAATCTTCCCCGAGCCCCAGATTGGGTATCCGGGCTTTGGTGGTGTTACTGCTGTTTTCCAGCATCAGTGCAGCACCAAACTGGTCACCGTTTTTCACCACGTCATTGATAGTGAGCGTTTTCATGGCAACACCGCCGCCTACCGACGTTTTCAGGAGCGGGTTAAGGGACGGGCCTTTTTCAATCTCAATTTCACTGATCAGTATCGGGTCAAGGTAGTTACGGTTATTGGCACCGTTATAACCCCGGTACACCGTCACGGCCTGTTCGGTGCCGTCGATGGTGACCGGTACACGGCCCGGCCCCTGTATTCCGCGGATATTGACATCCAGCGCGTTGCCGTTGCGGGCATCACCGCTGAATACCCCGTTGGCGCCTTTGAGAATATCGGCGGCAGAGGCGCCTTTATAGCGCTCTATTTCTTCTTTGGTGAGGATCAGGGTGGAGACATTTTTGTCATAGATTTTATCTTTGGCGCTGTCAGCAGCGGTCTGTTCATTACGGAGCGTAATATCGCCCAGGTGCTGATCTTTTTCCTCTGCCGCCAGTCCCGGCAGCGGGATAAATAACACGGGCAGAAGCAGTGTGATTGTTTTATATGGGTGACCAGATAATGGTGAATGCGAAGACATAACGATTCCCGGATGATAAAAAATAAATAATCAGAAAGGGTTAAAACAGCCGTTCAAAACGCAGCATGATTTCAGTCTGCCGGTAGCTATAAAGCCATGGGACAGAACTGCGGTTGCGGGTGTGGATCAGTGAAAGCTGAGGTGAAATTTGCGCGAATGACGGCGGATAGAGCGCGAGTGTTGTACTGTACTGTCGGGTGAGATCCTCCCTGGCCTGGCGGTGTAACGGATGTGTATGGTGATAACGTTTACGGGTGTAAACGGCATGAACAGACTGGGACACAAAAGGGTGCCACAGATAGGTCAGGCCGGTATGCAGGGCAGCCGTCTGGTAATGTTTATAGGGATCATTTTTTTTGTGGACGGTGGTTTCTGCCTGTAAATACAGCGTGGCTGCCGGATGCGGACGCCAGGTTATCTGTGGTATCAACTGGTATTCAGTGCCGTTATGTGAATGCAGATAAGGCTGATAACGGTGCTGTCGAAGTGCAGCCAATCCGCCGAGAGACCACTCCGGGCTGAGTTGCTGATTCAGATACGTTTGTAAGCCGTAAGCTGAGGAAAAACGGCGCCCGGCGGAAAAATGCTGCTCCAGCAGCGGAGTCAGTTGCCATAAAGTATGGTGATCCTGATAGTGATAACCCGTTTTAGCAGTCAGTGTTAAGGTATTGGCTGCCTGATTCGCGGCATCATACCGGGTGGATACCCGGTAGTGCTGCGTCAGAAAATGGGAGCCGGACAGCGGCGTCAGCCTGCGCAGATCCCAGTCGCTGCGCCATTGTAAGACGGTGTGGGGGATCTGCGGAATAAGGCTGGCGTAACAGGAACCATCGGGGCTGTAGTGCAGGCAGTGTGTTTTCGGCAGTGGAGTCTGATAATAGTTATCCGTGTAATGGCTACCGGCGCTGAGCAGTAATGACCAACTGAGTGCCCGGGTGAGTTCGGTAATGGCGCGGGTAATCTCCGGATAGTGGGGAGAGGTCACCGGCAGGCGCTGGCTCAGTTCCCGGAACAAAAGCAAGGCGTTCCCGAGCTGACGATCAGCCCGGTAGCTGCGGGCCAGTTCCAGTTGTGCGGTAAAGAAATGGGGTTTCTGTTGCAGAATAGTGTTATATAACCGGATTGCAACCCCGGGGCGCTGGTTTAAATAGGCCAGTTTTGCCTGGCTGAAGATTATCAGTAACGGGTCAGCCTGATGTTCCTGCTGATAAACAGATAAGTAATGATAAATTGCTTTGAGGTTATTTTTCTTTAGTGAGAGATATAAATTTCGTGCAGTATTATCATTCTCTGAATGATTATTTTTTTGTATGGTTGCAGATACCGGTAATGAAAAAGCAAGTAATAATAAAAAAAGAATAAATCCGTAAATTAACTTTATCTGCGATGACATATTTATATCCGCTAAACACCAGGAACAGATAATCTGTTCCTGATGAAATGTATCAATAATGAATTAAGACTTGGTTCCGCCGAACGCGATATTCTTCGCTTTATCACTGCTGAACTCAGCATAACCGGCAACCTGCTGTGCATTGTCACCAAAGAAATGCCCGTTGGTCGTACCGCTGACGGCTGTGGTATCGGTACCGGTGGTGCTGACAGATGCGGTTCCATCAAAGGTTGAACCACTGATATCCCCGCTCAGGCTGTAGCTGAGCTCGGTTGAGCTTAGAGAGCCGCTAAAGGTATTGGCATCAAAATCCGTACTGAATGTACCGCTGATCTGTTCACCGCTGCTGTACCCGCTGAGTCCTTTAATGCTGTACTGTGCCGTCCCTTCGGATGGCATGGCGGCGGTAATATCTTTCCCGGCGTAATACACCATATGGGAATCATCGCTGAAATCAGTACCGGAAACCCATTCACCGTAATAAATATCGGCATCGGCTATTTTGGCAAAATTAAAAGAGCCCATACTGCGGTGTGACTGCGGAGTTGAGGTGATAACAGAAACACCGTTATCGTTTGGTGTTGCACGGTTGGGTCCCTGCAGTCCGGCAAAGCTGACTTTGGTTCCGTTGTGCATGCCGGAATAACCAATTCCCGGTTCTCCGCCCGGTGACGGATGCCCCTGACGCTCTGATGCAGCGGTTACGCCGACAGATATATAGTTACTTAAGCCTTCGGCAGATGATGATCCATAGCCCGCATCAGCCTGAGCCTGTACCGCGGAGAATGCGGCACACAGGGTAACCAGTGTCGCCAGCGGGGTTTTCATATTAAATGTATTCATAAACTAAACTCCTTGTAATTTAATGAATGACCGGATGAGTGAAATGCCTTTTTCCGGTATGATTGCCGGAAGCAAATAAACGATAAAGGAGAATGAATTTTCTGTAAATGAGAATTATTATCATTTGTTTGCAATGAGAATAATTTGATTAGAATGCTAATTAAATAACGAATTAAAAAATCACAATTTTTTATTTTTTGTGACAGATTTATTTCAAATATAAGAATGAAAATATGTGATGCACATTCAGAGTTTTTCTGTGCGGTAAACCGGGTTATTAATTCATAAATATCATTAAAAGTGATGATTATTTTTTATTTTATTGATGGAGAGATTTTAAACGTAATAATAATGTATTTAATTAATGGTTATTATCGCATTTGATTTGGTATTTATGTTTCATACTGTCCGGTGTTTTAAGCTGAACGGATAGTCTGACAATGAAACAAACGCTGATATTTTTGCTGTTAACGGTGCTGGCCTGCGGATCCGCATCGGCCACATGGCCGCAAACCGGGAGAAGTGATTTTTCTGAGCGTTATGAGGTGATTACCCTGACACCGGCTATGCCGGTGCCCGGTGCGGTTAATAATGACCCGGCAACAAAAGGTCTGCGGCTGATCGGCCTGCGGCGTGACGGTAACGGGCAGTACACCGAGGTTACGCGCCAGTTTTCCCCCGGAGCGACGAAACACATCCGTTATAAAGGACGGCAGTACCGCATAGTCGGGGATGTTTACCGTGCAGATAATCTGTCAGATACCGGACGCTGGGATAAAGGGCAGTCCGTGGTGACGGAAGAGTATTACGAGATTCTGGATAAAGACGGAAAACGGACAGGAAAGGGATTTTATTTTTCGTCGCGTGACCGCTGATGTAAGTACAAATAAGGTATCAGCAATAAAGGTTGTATTAAGTTTTCTGCCCGGAAAACCGGTAACATACCGGAATCACCCTGATTAGCGGAGAAGTACATGTCATCAGTCCGGATCCTCAGTGTTGCACAGTGTCATGAATCGCTGCTGGACAGCGCGGAAGCACTGATTGCGGAACAATGGCCATTGTTTATGTTATCCAGTCCGGTTTCTGACCAGTACTGGGATGCACTTTATCGTGAGGAAAACTTGCCTTTTCAGCAGGTTGCGGTTGTAACCATTGCCGGAGAGGAGCAGGTCGTCGGGCTTCTGAGTGCGATTCCGTTTTATTTTCCGGAAGATGCACCGCTGACTGATCTGCCGGATGAGGGCTGGGATGCGGTGCTGACGCAGGGGGCAACCGATACCCGGAAACCGACATTTGTATCCGCACTGTCAGTGACCGTTGACCCGGATTTTCGCGGACGCGGTATCCCTGCACAGCTTATCACCGCGCTGAAAGCGGCCGTTGCACAAGCCGGGCTGAAGGGCGTGGTGGTTCCGGTGCGCCCTACGTTTAAGGCACAGTATCCGTTACAGGATTTCGCGGAATATTGTCAGTGGCAGACCCCGCAGGGTGAGCCGTTTGACCCGTGGATCCGCACACATGTCCGGCTGGGCGGGCAGATTATCAAACCGGCTATGCGTTCGATGGATATTACATCCTCCGCTGATAACTGGTCTGAATGGACCGGCATGGCCTTTCCGCACGCCGGTCAGTACATTGTGCCGGGGGCTTTGGTACCGGTTCAGGCCGATCCTGAAACGGACCGGGTCATTTACCATGAGCCGAACCTGTGGATATATCATCCGCTGGCTGAATAGTCAGGGGATCAGCCGTTCAGGGTGGGTATAGATGGTGGCCCGTCCTTTTTTACAGAAACCGGCCAGTGTCAGGCGGCAGCGTTTGGCGGTTTCAATTGCCAGCGTGGTCGGGGCAGAAACCGCGAACAGAATTTCCGCGCCGCACTGCGCACTTTTCTGCACCATTTCATAGCTGGCGCGGCTGGATACCAGCACCGCGCCATCAGTCCACTGTGCTTTTGCCCGCATACCCAGCAGTTTATCCAGCGCCACATGACGGCCGACATCTTCACAACCGCCCAGTAATTCACCCTGCGGGGAAATCCAGCCTGCGGCGTGAGTGCAGCCGGTCAGCTTTCCGATTTCCTGTACCTGCGGCAGCTGGCTGAGTGCCTCATCGAGATGGTTGAGAGAAAAAGTCTGTGTGAAATCCAGCGGTGTGATCGGGCGGAAAATCTCGCTGATCTGCTCGGTGCCGCAGATGCCGCAGCCGGTGCGCCCGGCCATATTGCGGCGGCGCTCTTTCAGTCCGGCAAAACGGCGGGCGGATAATTCAACGTGGACTTCAAATCCGCCGTGGCAGGCATCCGTAATATCAATCCCGCGGATTTCATCAGCGGATTCAATAATGCCTTCGGAAAGGGAAAAACCGACCGCAAAATCGCCGAGGTTTTTCGGGCTGGCCATCATCACCACATGGGAGATACCGTTGTACACCAGGGCAACCGGTGTCTCTTCCGCGACCCAGTCATTTTCATTATGCCCGGGTTTACCTTTTTGTTGCACATTTGTGAGATGCGCACCGCGAATTAGGCAATTATGTAACGATTCTATGGAATAAATGTCATCCATCAGATGAATTCCTGCGCTTAATAATACATAATAATAGTATGGGTAAAAGTTTACACCATTCCACCAGGCAATGAACCTGATCGCACGCACCACTGTGCGGATAAAAAGAAAGTTCGCTGTGGCTTATTTTGCAGCGGCATAAGAGCAATGTAATAAGGAGATCTCCATGCAAGTCAGCAGAAGGCAGTTCTTTAAGATCTGCGCTGGCGGTATGGCGGGTACAACGGCGGCGGCTCTGGGCTTTGCCCCGGCGGTCGCTATTGCCGGTTCACGTCAGTATAAGCTTTTACGCGCACGTGAAACCCGTAATACCTGCACGTACTGTTCCGTCGGCTGCGGGCTGTTAATGTACAGTCTGGGTGACGGGGCAAAAAACGCCAAAGAATCTATTTTTCACATTGAAGGGGACCCGGATCATCCGGTAAACCGCGGCGCACTGTGCCCGAAAGGCGCAGGTCTGATCGATTTTATCCACAGCGAAAGTCGTCTTAAGTATCCTGAAGTCCGTGAGCCGGGCACCAACGAGTGGAAACGTATCTCGTGGAATGAGGCGTTTGATCGTATCGCCCGCCTGATTAAAGATGACCGCGATACTAACTTTATTGAAAAGAACAGCGATGGCGTTACCGTCAACCGCTGGTTAACCACCGGGATGTTATGCGCATCTGCTGCCAGTAACGAAACCGGATTTGTCACCCAGAAATTCTCCCGCGCCCTCGGCATGCTTGCCGTGGATAACCAGGCGCGTGTCTGACACGGACCTACGGTAGCAAGTCTTGCTCCGACATTTGGTCGCGGTGCCATGACCAACCACTGGGTTGATATTAAAAATGCCAACCTTGTTGTTGTGATGGGCGGAAACGCTGCGGAAGCTCACCCTGTCGGGTTCCGCTGGGCGATGGAAGCCAAAATTCATAACAATGCCAAACTGATCGTTATTGACCCGCGCTTTACCCGTACAGCGGCTGTGGCGGATTTCTACACGCCTATCCGTTCCGGTACTGATATTGCGTTTCTGTCAGGTGTCATTAAGTACCTGATGGAAAATGAAAAAATCAACCGTGAATATGTTGAGGCGTACACCAACGCCAGCCTGATCGTCCGTGAAGATTACGATTTTAAAAACGGGCTGTTCACCGGTTATGATCCTGAAACACGCCAGTACGATAAAACCACCTGGAATTACGAACTGGATGAAAACGGCTTTGCGAAACGCGATACCACACTGCAGCATCCGCGTTGTGTGTGGAACAAGCTGAAAGAGCACGTCAGCCGTTATACCCCGGATGTGGTGACCAATATCTGCGGGACGCCGAAAGAAGATTTCCTGAAAGTCTGTGAATATATCGGCGAAACCAGCGCGAAAGATAAAACCGCCTCATTCCTGTATGCACTGGGCTGGACACAGCACACTGTCGGTGCGCAGAACATCCGTACCATGGCCATGATCCAGCTGCTGCTGGGTAACATGGGGATGCTGGGCGGCGGCGTGAACGCGCTGCGCGGTCACTCCAATATCCAGGGCTTAACCGACCTGGGCCTGCTGTCTCAGAGCCTGCCGGGCTACCTGACGCTGCCGTCTGACAAACAGACGTCACTGGAAAGTTATCTGGCTGCCAACACACCGAAACCAACGGTACAGGGCCAGGTTAACTACTGGGGCAACTATCCGAAGTTCTTTGTCAGCCTGATGAAAACCTTCTACGGCGACAAAGCGCAGAAAGAGAATAACTGGGGCTTTGACTGGCTGCCGAAGTGGGATAAAGGCTACGACGTTCTGCGTTATTTCGACATGATGGATAAAGGGGAAGTGAATGGCTATATCTGCCAGGGCTTTAACCCGTTAGCCTCATTCCCGAACAAAAACAAAGTGGTTAAGGCGCTTTCAAAACTGAAGTTCCTGATCACCGTTGACCCGCTGAATACCGAAACATCGAACTTCTGGCAGAACCACGGCGAGATGAACGATGTGGATCCGGCACAGATTCAGACCACGGTGTTCCGTCTGCCGTCCTGCTGTTTCGCGGAAGAGAACGGCTCTATCGTTAACTCTGCCCGCTGGTTACAGTGGCACTGGAAAGGCGCGGATGCCCCGGGCGAAGCTATCAGCGACGGCGAAATCCTCTCCGGGATTTTCCACCGTGTCCGCAAGCTGTATGAAGCGGAAGGCGGTAAGGTACCTGAGCAGGTACTGAACATGACCTGGAACTACTTCGACCGCGATAATCCGACACCGGAAGAAGTCGCTCAGGAGAGTAATGGTCTGGCGCTGGTCGATCTGAAAGATGCTGACGGCAATGTTATTGTGAAGAAAGGCGAGCAGCTCACCTCCTTCGCACAGCTGCGTGACGACGGTACCACGGCAAGCGGATGCTGGATTTTCGCCGGCAGCTGGACACCGCAGGGTAACCAGATGGCACGCCGTGACAACGCTGACCCGACCGGACTGGGTAATACCCTCGGCTGGGCGTGGGCATGGCCGCTGAACCGCCGCGTCATTTATAACCGTGCATCTGCGGACCCGGCGGGTAAACCGTGGGATCCGAAACGTCAGATTCTGGAATGGAACGGCAGCAAGTGGATCGGTATGGATGTGCCGGACTACAGCAATGCCGCGCCGGATTCGGATGTCGGGCCGTTTATCATGCAGCCGGAAGGGATGGGCCGCCTGTTTGCTATCGATAAGATGGCGGAAGGGCCGTTCCCTGAGCACTACGAGCCGATTGAAACCCCGCTCGGCACTAACCCGCTGCATCCGGATGTGGTCTCCAACCCGGCAGCCCGTGTCTTCAAAGATGACTGGGCGCAGATGGGTAAAGCAGCGGAATTCCCGTATGTTGGTACAACTTACCGTCTGACGGAGCACTTCCACTACTGGACCAAGCATTCACGGTTAAATGCTATCACTCAGCCGCAGCAGTTTATCGAAATCGGTGAGCGTCTCGCGAATGAGAAAGGCATTTCCCATGGCGATACGGTAAGAGTCAGCTCCAAACGCGGTTATATCAAGGCGAAAGCAGTGGTCACCAAACGCATCCGTACCCTGGATGTGAATGGTCAAAAAGTGGATACCATCGGTATTCCGATTCACTGGGGCTTTGAGGGTGTGGCGGTGAAAGGCTTTATTACCAACACACTGACACCGTTTGTCGGGGATGCGAACACCCAGACGCCTGAATTTAAAGCCTTCCTGGTTAATGTGGAAAAGGTGTAAGGAGATAAATTATGTCAATGCAATCACAGGACATTATTCGTCGCTCTGCCACCAATTCCCTGACCCCCGCACCTCAGGTGCGGGATTTTAAGGAAGAAGTGGCGAAGCTTATCGACGTGACCACCTGTATCGGCTGTAAAGCCTGTCAGGTGGCCTGTTCGGAGTGGAACGACATCCGTGACAAAATCGGTACCAACGTGGGGGTGTATGATAACCCGCAGGATCTGTCCGCCAAGTCATGGACTGTCATGCGTTTCTCCGAAGTGGAAGAGAATGGCAAATTTGAGTGGCTGATCCGCAAAGATGGTTGTATGCACTGTGCGGACCCGGGCTGTCTGAAAGCCTGTCCGGCAGAGGGCGCAATCATTCAGTATGCCAACGGGATTGTCGACTTCCAGTCAGAGCACTGTATCGGCTGCGGTTACTGTATCGCGGGCTGTCCGTTTAATGTGCCGCGTATCAACGAAGAAGATAACCGCGCTTATAAATGCACACTGTGTGTTGACCGCGTGGATGTGGGTCAGGAACCGGCGTGTGTGAAAACCTGTCCGACCGGGGCGATTCATTTCGGCTCGAAAGAGGATATGAAAGCGCTGGCCGGTGATCGTGTGACTGAGCTGCAAAGCCGTGGTTATGCCAAAGCCGGTCTTTATGATCCGCAGGGTGTCGGCGGTACGCATGTGATGTATGTGCTGCACCACGCTGATAAGCCGCAGTTATATCACGGCCTGCCGGAGAACCCCGAGATCAGTGCTGCGGTGAAATTCTGGAAAGGTGCGTGGAAACCACTGGCAGCAGTCGGTTTTGCGGCAACCTTTGCGGCGGCAATCTTCCATTATGTGGGTATCGGCCCGAACCGGGTATCAAAACGCGAGGAAGAAGAGGCCCTGAAAGATATTCAGGATGTTCCGGCAAAGACTGAGCAATCAGCAGGTCAGGAGGAGCAGAAATAATGCAACAGGATGATCGCGAAAAAATTATCCGCCACAAACCCATTGCGCGTATCAATCACTGGGCTGTGGTCATTTGTTTTCTGTTCACGGCCATCAGCGGGCTCGGGTTTTTCTTCCCGTCGCTTAACTGGTTTATGAACATTCTGGGTACCCCGCAGTTATCACGTCTGCTGCATCCGTTTACCGGTGTGGTGATGTTCTTACTGTTTGTGTTTATGTTTTTCCGTTATTTTAAACACAACTTTATCAACCGTGATGATATCGAGTGGGCGAAGCAGATCGGCAAAATCATGAAGAATGAGGAAGCCGGTGATGTCGGTCAGTATAACCTCGGTCAGAAAGGGGTGTACTGGGCGGCCAGTATCTGCCTGTTCCTGCTGCTGCTGAGCGGTATCGTTATCTGGCGTCCTTACTTTGCGGAGTATTTCTCCATTCCGGTGATCCGTATCGCGCTGCTGGTACACTCCATTTCCGCTATCGGGCTGATCATCACTATTATTGTTCACGCGTATG
The DNA here is from genome assembly GCF_019243775.1 of Morganella morganii. Taxonomy (NCBI): domain Bacteria; kingdom Pseudomonadati; phylum Pseudomonadota; class Gammaproteobacteria; order Enterobacterales; family Morganellaceae; genus Morganella; species Morganella morganii. Next base: position 3,795,261 of record NZ_CP069157.1, on the reverse strand, counting down.
CGGCAATCTGGGTGAAAGGGTCAGTGCGTGCGATGACGGAAGGCTGGGTAACGCGCGGCTGGGCGAAGAAACATCACCCGCGCTGGTACCGTCAGATTGTGGCAAAAGAGCGCGAAGAGGATAAAAAAGGTCAGTGACCGTTTTTACTATTCTCGTGTGACCATTCAGAAGGCAGGGATTTCCCTGCCTTTTCGACATTTTAAGGCAGCCGGTTCATAATAGGGTTTTACTTGCCGGACCGGCTTATCCTCTCCATATCAGAAGAAGAGCAATATCATGAGTATCCGAATTGTATCCAAAGAAGAGCTGGGACAGGCTCAGAAAAATGAAAAAGGGATTGGCTTTATCCCGGCCGTACTGTTTCCTAATCTGAAGAATCTGTATCAGCGCCGTGCCGAACGTTTTGATGAGCTGGCCAAAGATAACCCGTTTGCAGATTACCTGGAATTTGCGGCTGAAATCACCCGCGCCCAGCAGAAAGCCCTGTATGACAATCCGCTTGAAATGGATATGGATGCCCTGATGGCCGCCAATATGCCGGGCAAAGCCCTGCTCGACTGCCACACTTTTCAGCGCACTGAACACTGGCGCAAACTGCTGAAAAGCATTATTGCCGAGCTGCTGCCGGTCGCGCCGGATCATGCCCGCCCGACTCTGGAAAACCTGGACAAAGCCTCTGAGAATGAGCTGGAAGACATGGCAACGGCCTTGTTTAATCAGGAATTTTCCGCTGTATCACCGGATAAGTCCGTGTTTATCTGGGCCGCATTATCCCTGTACTGGGCGCAGATGGCGTCGATGATCCCGGGCAAAGGCCGCGAAGAGCACGGTGAACACCGTCAGTTCTGCCCGGTCTGTGCGGCAATGCCGGTCTCCGGCGTGATCCAGATCGGCACCACGCAGGGGCTGCGTTATCTGCACTGCGGATTATGTGAAACCGAATGGCATGTGGTCCGTATTAAGTGCACCAACTGCGAACAGACCCGTGATCTGAATTACTGGTCACTGGAAAGTGAGCAGGCGGCGGTGAAAGCAGAAAGCTGTGGTGATTGCGGCAGTTACCTGAAAATTCTGTCACAGGAAAAAGACGCGAAAGTGGATACCGTGGCGGATGACCTGGCAACCCTGATCCTGGATGCCCGGATGGAAGAAGAAGGTTTTGCCCGCAGCAGTATCAACCCGTTCCTGTTCCCGAATGAATAAGTCAGTGAAGTGAGTCCGCTATGAACGAACGTGCATTATACAGTCAGATACCTGCCATTGACGGGTTATTACATGAAACACCGGTTGCCGCACTGACAGAACAGTACGGACAGACCTGTATCGTCGGTGTGCTGCGGGAGATGCAGGATGATGCACGTGACGCGATCCGTGAGCGGCAGCAGCTGCCGGACTGGCACGGTTGCTGGGCGGATGAACTGTCCCGCCGTCTGGACAGCGATCGGGAAGCACTGCGGCCGGTCATTAACCTGACCGGTACCGTGCTGCACACCAATCTCGGCCGGGCATTACAGGCGGAAGCGGCTATTGAGGCGGTGACCAATGCCATGCGCTGGCCGGTCACGCTCGAATATTCCCTTGATGATGCCGGGCGCGGTCACCGCGACAGCATTGTCGCGGAGCGCCTGTGTCAGCTGACCGGCGCGGAAGCGGCCTGTATCGTCAATAATAATGCGGCGGCGGTATTACTGGTGCTGGCGACGATGGCCGCCGGGCGGGAAGTGATTGTTTCCCGCGGTGAGCTGGTGGAAATCGGCGGTGCCTTCCGCGTGCCGGAAGTGATGAGCCAGGCGGGCTGTCGTCTGGTTGAGGTCGGCACCACAAACCGGACCCATCTGCATGATTATAAAAATGCCGTCAGTGAGCAGACGGCGCTGCTGATGAAAGTCCACACCAGTAATTATCATATTGAAGGTTTTACGGCAGAGGTCTCCGGGCAGGAACTGGCGGAACTCGGCCGGGAATATACTATCCCGTCAGTGATTGATCTCGGCAGCGGTGCTCTGATTGATATGACACAGTGGGGATTGCCGGAAGAGCCGATGCCGCAGCGCTATCTGGCGCAGGGCATTGATATTGTGACTTTCTCCGGTGATAAACTGCTCGGCGGGCCGCAGGCGGGGATTATTCTCGGCAAAAAAGCGTGGATTGAGGCAATACAGCGCCATCCGCTCAAACGCGCCCTGCGGGCAGATAAAATGACTCTGGCGGCGCTGGATGCCACGCTTCGTCTGTACCGCCGTCCGGAAAAACTGGCGCAGACACTGCCGTCACTGCGCCTGCTCACCCGGTCTGCTGACGATATTTATGATATGGCACAACGGCTTGTGCCGAAAATTCAGGCATATTACGGTGATGAATGGGTGATCCGCGCAGAGCCCTGCTCCTCGCAGATTGGCAGCGGATCCCTGCCGGTGGAACGCCTGCCCGGCTGGGCAGTGACGTTTACCCCGCAAAACGGAAAAGGCAGCGCCTTAGCCACCCTGACGCAGTCTCACCGTCAGCTGACCATTCCGGTGATCGGGCGGGTGAGTGACGGGCGTCTGTGGTGGGATCTGCGTTGCCTTGAAGATGAAAACCGACTTTTACAGGCACTGTTACCATGATTTTTGCTACAGCCGGCCATGTTGACCACGGAAAAACGGCTCTTATTCAGGCGGTAACCGGCGTGGATACCACCCATCTGCCGGAAGAGAAAAAACGCGGAATGACCATCGACCTCGGCTATGCCTACTGGCCGCAGGATGATGATACGGTTATCGGCTTTGTGGATGTGCCGGGCCATGAAAAGTTTCTCGGCAATATGCTGGCGGGTATCGGCGGGATCCGCCATATCCTGCTGATTATTGCCTGCGACGACGGAGTGATGGCACAGACCCGCGAGCATCTGGCGATTCTGCGCCTGGCAGGGCGTCCGCAAATCTCTGTGGTGCTGACCAAAGCCGATCGCGTCCCGGCGGAGCGGGTTGAGGAAGTCCGGCAGGAAATCACAGAACTGCTGTTATCTGACGGCTGGCCGGAAAGCCCGGTCTTTGTCACCTCATCCCATACCGGCGAAGGGCTGGATGCACTGCGGGCCCATCTGCGTTTGCACCATCAGCAGCAATCTTCAGAAAGCCGGACAGAAAAACGTTTCCGGATGGCGATTGACCGTGTTTTCAGTGTCAAAGGGGCGGGGCTGGTGGTGACCGGTACCGCGCTGGCCGGGCGTGTCAGCACCGGTGACACTTTATGGGTGACCGGCAGTGACAAATCTGTCCGTGTGCGCGGTATTCATGCCCAGAACCGCCAGCAGGAGCAGGCTCAGGCCGGTGACCGTGTGGCGATCAACCTGAGCGGTGATGTCAGCAAAGAGACGGTTTCCCGCGGTGACTGGCTGCTGAGCGAAAAACCGGTGCAGTCTGCACACCGCATTCTGGCGGAAATTGAAACAGATGAAGGTCTGAAAAGCTGGCAGCCGGTGCATATTCACCACGGCGCCAGCCATATCACCGGGCGGGTTTCCCTCCTGAGTGACGATAACATCCGTCCGCTGCTGGCGGAAATTACCCTTGATACCCCGCTCTGGCTGGCGGAGGAAGACCGGCTGATCCTGCGCGATATCAGTGCGCAGCGCACACTGGCGGGTGCCCGTGTGCTGAATTTGTCTTCCCCGCGACGCGGAAAACGTCGCCCGGAATTTCTGGCGTGGTTATCAGAACGGGCAGCGGCACAGGATGATCGCGATGTCCTGATGTGCGAACTGCCGCGCGGGGAAATTTCTCTGCCGGTGTTTGCCTGGGCGCGGCAGCTGACAGCGGAAAAACTGGCGGAATGTACTGCCGGGCTGAATCTGCTGATCAACGACGGTTATGCCCTTTCGGCACAACGGGTTGAAACGGCAAAAGCCATTCTGCTGGCTACTCTGGCGGATTATCATCAGTCACACAGCGACCAGATGGGCGTCGGCCGTGACAGGCTGAAACGGATGGCATTACCGGTGCTTTCTGATTCCATCGTATTTCCGGTTATTGCACAATTACTGGATGAAAAACAGATTGTCAGAACCCGTGGCTGGCTCCATCTGCCCGGATTCGGTCTGGCTTTCGATCCGGCACAGGACGCGCTCTGGCACAGTGCGGAACCGCTGTTTCAGCAGGAGCCGTGGTGGGTTCGTGATCTGGCCGTTAAACTCGGCATTGATGAAACCACCGCCCGTCAGTTTCTGAAAAAAGCCGCACAGCTGGGTCATATTATGGCGATTGTGCCTGACCGCTATTATCACCGGTCACAAATCACGGAATTCGCGCAGGTTATCCGTGAATATAATCAGACACATGAAGAAGGTATCGGCGCGGCACAATTCAGGGATAAATACGGCATGGGGCGTAAGCTGGCCGTACAGATTCTGGAGTTTTTTGACAGGACCGGTTTTACCCGCCGCAGAGGGGACAAACATATTTTGCGGGATGAGGGACTATTCTGATTTTCTTCAAAAAGGATTTAAGACATGAAGATCGATTTGGAAAATTTTGTCAGTGAATTCAATAAAGAGAAATTCCCGGGCTATTACGTCAGAAATGCAAAAATGTATGGCTGGTATTCAGGGATTATGAATCTCCGGATCTTTTTCAGAAGAGCCTTAAACGTGATTTTGATTTTAAAACACTGATTTATGACGGCCGGAATAAGAAATATGAATTCAGCCGGATCCCGCTGGATGAAACAGATACTGTCTCGATAGCCCGCGGAATTACCAATGAGATTATCGGTTTTTATAATGATATCGCTGCCGATTTTTATGCCCGTAAACAGACGGAGCTGACCTGTGCGATTGAATCTCATCAGTACCGTGATCTGCTGAATAAAATGCTGATGTATGAATTACGGAATATCAGCACCGGTAATTACAATACACTGGTGTGTGTTCCGGGTATGCAGACTGAGAACGATTCATGGCTTAAATTCTGGTCTCAGTACTGGTTTCTGACAAAATGTTATCTTGATCAACCGGTTTACGGTGATACCCGCGCCACGACTCCGGACGGTTTTTATCAGTCCGGTAAAAAACTGGCGGATGCCCGGATGGATATCTGGGCGGGTAAAAGACACCGATGCTTATAACGATATTGATCAGCTGACCGAACAGTGTCTGATGAAAAAAGAGATTGATCTCTTTCTGATTGCGGCAGGCCCGGCAGGTACGGTGCTATCTGCAAGGCTGGCAGACAACGGTAAAACAGCGCTGGATATCGGTAATCTGGTCAGCAGTTATAATACGGTTTTCCCTGAACAGCTTCAGGCGGAGTAATGACCGGCAGATAATAAAACAGGCCGCAAATGCGGCCTGTTTTGCACGGTATGCCGGAATCAGGCTTTAGTGGCTAAAATAACGCTGGAAGCTTTTATCAGTGCGACAATTTCATTACCTTCATGTAATTCCATTTCGTCGCGGCTTTCATTGGTAATAACCGCTGTCAGCGGCAGCCCTTTTTCGGTTCTCAGATGAATCGTGCTGTTGACCGCACCGTTCACCATTTTGCTGATTTTGCCGCGGAACTGGTTGCGGGCGGAAAAACGCAGGCCGCAATCCGGATTTGCCAGTACCACCCACGGCGCTTTAATAATCGCGACCGCTTCTTTTCCTTCGCGGATCCCTAATACGTCACAGCTCTCTTTGGTGATGACGGTTGTCAGAATTTCACCATGCTCAAGTGTTAATTCCACTTCATTATTAACAGCGCCGGCAACAACGCGGGAGACTTTACCGGTGAGCTGGTTACGTGCGGAAATTTTCATTGTGTGACCTCTTTCCTTTTAGTGATTAACTGAAATGGTTAATCTTCCTGTTGTATCACACGATATACGCAGCGGCGAGAATCCGTGAGTAAATATTCGACCCGTTCCACACTTGCATTTAAAACTGTCTGAAAGAGTTCCAGCTCGGCGCGGCAGAATCCCTGACACATGCGGGCGGCGGAGCAGATAGGACAGTGATTTTCAATAATCAGCCAGCTTCCTTCCGGTTCTTTTTCCCATTGCGCCATATAGCCTTCCTCTGTGCGGATGGCAACGAGGCGGATAATGCGTTCTTCCAGAGTTTCTGCGCCCTGAAGTTTATCAAAATAGTCGCGGCGGGCTTCATTCTCACGGGCGGTAATAATTTTGCCGATAGCATCCTCGCCGAGTTCGCGGCGGATGGTGGTCAGGATTTTGACCGTCAGCTCAGCGTGACAATCCGGAAAGCGTTTATTGCCCAGTGCGGTCAGGTGCCAGCGCTGCACCGGACGGCCGACACCCCGGCATTCGGAATGTGCCTCAACCATGCCGTCCCGGGCCAGTTTGGTAAACTGCTGACGGGCAGCTTCCCCGGTGGTACCCAGGTGTTCCCCGGCCTCGGATGCCTGCATCGGGCCATGCTTTTTCAGGAGAATAAGCAATTTTTCTCCGACAGATTGTGCGGAACTGAGGTTGCTTTCCAGGTTAGTTCTTGACATATTCTCGTGCCCGGTATTTATTTATCCAAGTTAATTCTTGTTTAATTTATCGTATTCAGCAAAGTATCACAAGACTAAAGGATGGTTCTATGTTGCCCGATGACAGCCGCTGGCGTGACCTTTTCTCAGGGAAAAACGCTGCGATTTCAATCGCTCTCTCGTTCGGTGTTGTTATTCACGCCGTTAATATCTTAATGGCGACCACCATTTTGCCATCCGTTGTTGCTGATATCGGCGGCCTGAATCTGTATGCCTGGAATACCACACTGTTTGTGGCGGCATCCATTATCGGTTCTGTACTCTCCGCCCGGCTGCTTGCCGTATACGGTGCCCGTATCGCCTACCTTATATCGGTGGTGGCCTTTTTCGCCGGCAGCCTGGCCTGTGCACTGGCTCCCCGGATGGAAATTATGCTGCTGGGGCGCACCATTCAGGGCTTCGGCGGCGGTGTTATGTTCGCACTGTCTTATGCCATGATCAATTTAGTTTATGTTCCGGCGCTGTGGCCGAGAGCCATGGCACTGATTTCCGGGATGTGGGGTGTTGCCACATTGGTCGGTCCGGCAGTCGGGGGTATTTTTGCCCAGTTAAACGCCTGGCGTTTTGCTTTTGGTGTGATGTTGCCGCTGATGGTTATCTATGGGCTCTTTTTGCTTACGATTATGCCGAAAAAGCAGAAAGATGACGGCACCCGGCCGTGTCTTCCCCTGATCCAGCTGACATTGCTGACTGCCGCAGTGCTGGTGGTCTCCGCCGGGAGCCTCAGCCCGGATGTGTTCCTGAATGTGGGCGGCGTGGTGGTCTCGCTGCTGTTACTGATTGTGCTCGCGCTGATTGAGCAGCGCAGCCGCATCCGGTTACTGCCGGAAAACACCTTCCGGCGCGGCAGCCATCATGCCGCGCTGTATATCACTATTTCTCTGCTGGCGATCGGTATGACCTGTGAAGTGTTCGTGCCGTACTTCCTGCAGCGCCTGCACGGTCAGTCGCCGCTGGCATCCGGTTATATGAGTGCGCTGATGGCGCTGGGCTGGACTGTCAGTGAGATCATCAGCGCCGGATGGAAAGGGGCGAAAATGCGCGCCAGTATTCTGCTCGGGCCGGTTTTTGTGCTGGCGGGGCTGGTCCTGCTGGCACTGACGCTCTCTGTACCGTCTGCCGGCACATGGGGCATCATGTCGCCGATCCTGCTGGGGTTATCGCTGGTCGGGTTCGGGATCGGGTTCGGCTGGCCGCATCTGCTGACCCGGATTTTACAGGTTGCAGCGCCTGCGGATAAAGAGATCGCCGCCGCTTCCATCACCACCGTGCAGCTTTTTGCCACGGCACTGGGTGCGGCGCTGGCGGGAATGATTGTTAACGTCAATGGTTTCAATGACGGTACATTGACGGGTGTGATGTCTTCAGCCTACTGGCTGATGATGTTACTGGCCATTGCCCCGCTGATTGCGATTTTCACCGCCCGTCGCTGCGCGGCCATTTCTTACGGCTGATTATCCCGTTTCTGATAATAGTGTATGCCGGAATGAGGACTGTATCCCGTTCCGGCGTTTTTTTACACTGACCGGATGTTTTCTGTCAGGGTAATGTCCGCTATGTCTCAGTATCATCTCGAATTTGAAAAACCAATCATTGAGCTGGAAGAAAAAATCGCCGCATTGCAGTCATTTAAAGAGCGCAGCAGCGATTTGGGGTTTGATCCGGATGATGAAATTGCCTGCCTGCGGAAAAAATGCGAAAAACTGACTCAATCGATTTATGCGGATCTCGGTGCATGGGAGATTGTCCGGCTGGCCCGTCACCCGCTGCGGCCCTATACCCTGGATTATATCAGTCTTATTTTTACGGATTTTCAGGCGCTTGCCGGTGATCGCGCCTTTGCGGATGATAAAGCAATTGTCGGCGGGCTGGCACGCCTTGAAGGCCGTCCGGTGATGGTTATCGGTCATCAGAAAGGGCGGGATACCAAAGAAAAGTTACTGCGCAATTTCGGCATGCCGTCACCGGAAGGCTACCGCAAGGCGCTGCGTCTGATGAAAATAGCTGAACGTTTTCATATGCCGGTGCTGATGTTTATCGATTCCGCCGGTGCCTATCCCGGCGTGGGCGCGGAAGAGCGCGGACAGGCAGAGGCGATTGCCCGTAACCTGCTGGAGTTATCGCGGCTGAAAACGCCGGTTATCTGCTCTATCACCGGCGAAGGCTGCTCCGGCGGGGCGCTGGGGATTGGTGTCGGTGATCGCATCAATATGCTGCAATACAGTACCTATGCGGCGATTTCGCCGGAAGGGTGCGCCTCTATTCTGTGGAAAAGCGCGGATAAAGCGCCGCAGGCTGCTGAAACCATGGGGATGACCGCCCCGCGCCTGAAGGCGCTCGGTATTATCGATACCATTATTCCCGAACCGGCGGGCGGTGCTCACCGCAACTATCAGCAGGCGGCGGATAACCTGCGTGAGCAGCTGTTGCAGGATCTGGCAGTGTTATCCGCCTTACCGGAAGACGAATTACTGGCACAGCGCTATCAGAAATTAATGTCTTTCGGCTATTGCTGAGGACAGATTAACCTGTTTGTGATAACAATATGGGTGAATATCTCTCACAACGGGGACGCGGTCATGGCGGTCGATCTGAATTTACTGCCGGTTTTTCTGGCGGTGGCGGAGCTGGGCAGTTTTACCGGTGCGGCCACCCGGCTGGGTATGCCGTCATCCAATGTCAGCCGGGCCATCAGACAGCTGGAAACCCAGACCGGCTGCCGCCTGATTGAACGGACAACCCGGCGTATGCGCCTGACGGCACAGGGGCAGCAACTGTATCAGTGCGCCGGAAAAACGGACTTCATGCTGCGGGAAACTTTTTCACAGATCCGCAATGATAATGTGCTGACCGGCTGTTTCCGGCTGACGGTGCCCGGTGAAGGCTGCGGAGAAATGCTGGCGCCGGTACTGGCCCGTTTTGCCGCACTGCATCCGGATTTGCAGATCCGGTGTGACACCCGGCTGACTCCGGCGGATATTATCAGTGATGATATCGATCTGCTGCTGACTTATCAGCGCGGGGAGATGGCAGACAGCAGTTATCACAGCCGTCTGATTCAGTCATGGTCGTGTGTGGTGGTGGCAGCGCCGTCATTACTGGCGCGGACCGGTATCCCGGTTTCTGCCGCTGAGCTGCCCCGGCTGCCCTGTATTTCCAGCCTGAGTGCCCTGAACGGTCAGCCGTGGATTTTCCGTAAACCGGACGGCGGATGGCTGACTGTGCGCATTAACAGCCGCTATCAGGTTAACGGTGCGGCACTGGCAGCGGCGGCGGCTGTTGAAGGGCTGGGTTTTGCGATTCTGACCACGCATTTGTGTCAGCAGGCTTTCCGTGACGGTACATTACAGGCTGTCCGGCTGAATGAAGAACCGGCTCCCATCGAACTGAGAGCCGTTTATGCCAGCCGCCGTGAGGTGTTACCGGTTGTCGACAAATTCCTGCATTTTCTTGAAAGTTCGCTGCGGGATCAGGATAAAAATCAATAGCTGCGGAATACCGTCTGCTTTCCGTCCGCATCATAGGCGACCACATCATACGGCTCTTTCATATCCTTGTATTCCATACCCAGGCTGCCGACCGGCATCCCCGGAACCGAAATTCCTTTGGCACTTTCCGGCAGCGTATCAATGGCATCCAGGCTGTCCGCCGGGACGTGGCCAATCACATATTTGCCGTTCAGCGTGGCGAGGTGACAGCTCATCAGGTTCGCGGTGGCGCCGGAATCAAGCATCATTTTCTCCAGCTGTGCCTGCGGAATAATATTGGTTTCCACATCGTAACCGGCTTTTTCCACCCCTTCCGCCCACTGGCCGCAGCAGCCGCAGGTCGGGGATTTATACACGGTGACGGTTCCTTTCGCTGCCATGGCACCGGCAGAAAGTGTGGTTAATAATAAAGATAACGCCCAGACGGATTTTTTCATCGGTATTCCCTGTAATGAGTCGGATAATAATGATGAGATTAATGGTTTACCTTAGGGGAAGGTCAATACAGGGGAACGTATAGTTATGCGGAGAAGTGTAAAGGTTTAAACGGAGGTCATAATGGTAACGCACCTGACATTACAGATAACAGCAACAGAAACCCGGATTTTTTCTGCGGAGGCTGATGTGCGGCTTCCGCTCGGTGACAGTGTGATTGACGGGTTTGTTTTTCAGCACTCGCCGGTGACAGCTTATGAAGCGGAAGTGGCAATTGAGCATATTGAAAACCGGATTATCCCGGCGCGGGCGGCATTACCGGCGGGAGATCTGATTTTGCATTGCCCGGATCCGCGGCTAAACTATTTACTGACCGGTGATGACGCGGGCTTCTTATCCACTGAGGAAACAGAACGCGCGTTTAATGAAATCGTAAATGTCATCAGCGGCAGCCCGGTATCATCAACATCACTCCCGTCAGACAAACAATTCACGGCGTTTTTACTGATTATCCGTGAGATCACCCATCACTGGGGACTGGCTGGGCTGGTACCGGGAACTGCCGGAAAAAATGATGTGATTTAACATGTATACAGAATGACTCTTATCAAAATAAATTATAAAATTTGTATTATTATTTAGTCTCCGGGGCTGCCGCTCCGGCGATTGTATGATGACAGAGCAGAACAGATATGAGCATTACACTGATAAATAAGATTAAATCCGTTTCTTCCCGGTTTTCGGCCGGGTATTTCGGCATGGTCCTGGGGCTGATCGGCACCGGGATGGCATGGCGTTACGCAGCGGCTGAGCAGGGGTATCCGGCAATCATCGGTGAGGTGATTATTGGTGCCGGTTGTGCGGTCTGGTTGGTGCTGATCTCTCTGTTTATTATCCGCAGTTTCTGTTTCCCGGGAAAAATGACCGACGAGTTCCGTCATCCGGTCGCCAGCGGGTTCTCCAGCCTGTTACCGGCAACTACTGTTCTGGTGGCGATGGGGCTGACACCATACTTCCCGCTGTTTTCCACCGGATTATTTTCCCTCGGCGCAGTAGCACAACTGTCTTACGCCGCGTGGCTGGTCGGCTCCCAGTGGAAAGGGGAATACCCGAAAGCGGCGACCACCCCGGTACTCTATCTTCCGACTGTCGCCAATAATTTTATCTGCGCCATGGCGTGCGGCGCACTCGGTTTTACCGACCTCGGTATTCTTTTCTTCGGTGCAGGCGTTTTCTCCTGGCTGAGCCTGGAACCGGCGATTCTGAAACGGATCCGCAGTGACGGGCTGATGGATGAAAAATCGCGTCTCTCTTTCGGTATTCAGCTGGCTCCGGCACTGGTGGCATGCAGCGCCTATCTGGCGGTAAACCAGAATCATATTGATTTCTTTGCCAAAATGCTGCTCGGCTACGGGTTACTGCAACTGGTGTTTATGATCCGGCTCATCCCCTGGTTTACACAACAGGCATTTACCCTGTCATTCTGGAGCTTTTCATTCGGAGTGTCGGCACTGGCAAAATCCTCTCTGAATATCAGTATGTCTTCAGATAATGAATTTATTCACCTGCTGGCATTCACCCTGTTTATTTTTTCCAACGCCTTTATTCTGTTGCTGGTGGTGAATTCGCTGCGTCTGCTGGTCAGAAAGCAAATCACCCGCGCCCGTATCCGCGAAGAGAATTAATGTTCAGCCGCCGGTTCCCGGCGGTTATCAATTTGATTATTTATTAATCATTATTCTCATAATGATATCTGCGCTGAAAAACCCCGCTGTCGTGAGATGTTCAGTACGAATAGTGAACAATTTCACAAAGTGATCAAAAATTCCGTTATTAATCACATTTTATAACCCTTCTCCCCGCTAATCCGCCCTCCTGGTGTGGTTATTGCTTTATCTGTTGATACAGATTGCATGACAGCCGTCTGTTCTCCACAAGAGTCCTAAATAAAACAGATAGTTATTAACAGAGTCAGATAGTCAAATTCACGTACAGGAGAGAAGAGATGTCTGATCAACAAAACACAGCATCTGATCTTATTTACCAGCTCGAAGATAAACCCCCGTTTTTACAGGCGATTATTGGTGCCGTGACCCATCTGCTGGCCATTTTCGTTCCGATGGTCACACCGGCGCTGATTGTCGGCACGGCCTTACAGCTATCGCCTGAGACCAATGCGTATCTTGTTTCCATGGCTATGATCGCCTCCGGTGTCGGCACATGGTTGCAGGTAAACCGCTACGGCATGGTTGGTTCGGGGTTATTATCGATTCAGTCCGTTAACTTTTCATTTGTGACAGTGATGATTGCCATCGGAACCAGCATGCGGGCTGATGGTGTTGATGAAGAGCTGTTACTGTCCACTATCTTCGGTATCTCGTTTGCCGGCGCATTCTTAGTTGTGGGATCGTCTTTTATCCTGCCCTATCTGCGTCGTGTCATCACCCCGACAGTCAGCGGTATTGTGGTTCTGATGATCGGGCTGAGCCTGATAAAAGTCGGGATTATTGATTTCGGCGGCGGCTTCTCCGCCAAGTCCTCCGGCACCTTCGGTGATTATCAGAATATCGGTGTCGGGTTACTGGTTCTGCTGGTTGTTATCGGGTTTAACTGCTGTAAAAGCCCGCTGCTGCGCATGGGCGGGATCGCGATCGGGCTGATTGTCGGTTATATCTGCGCCCTGTTCCTGGGGATGGTGGATTTCAGTCAGATGAGCAAAGCCGCGTTTATCACGATCCCGGTACCGTTTAAATATGGTTTCTCGTTTAACTTCGCTCACTTCCTGGTGGTCGCTATTATTTATCTGCTCAGTGTGCTGGAGGCGGTCGGTGACCTGACGGCAACCGCGCTGGTGTCCGGGCAGAAAATTCAGGGACAGGAATTCCAGTCTCGTCTGAAAGGCGGGGTAATGGCGGATGGTCTGGTGTCTGTGGCGGCTTCCGCGATGAGCTCTCTGCCGCTGACCACCTTTGCCCAGAACAACGGGGTTATTCAGATGACCGGGGTGGCTTCCCGCCATGTCGGGAAAATCATTGCGGTTATCCTGGTGATCCTGGGGCTGTTTCCGGGGATCGGCTGGTTCTTTACGACGATTCCGGCACCGGTGCTGGGTGGTGCGATGACACTGATGTTCTCCATGATTGCCATTGCCGGGATCCGTATTATTCTGTCCAACGGTCTGCGCCGCCGCGAAACCCTGATTGTGGCGACCTCACTGGGGCTGGGGTTGGGTGTCTCTTATGACCCGGCGGTTTTCCACGTCCTGCCGACATCCCTTTACGCGCTGGCAGAAAACCCGATCTGTATGGGCGGTGTGACCGCTATTATTCTGAATTTAATTATTCCGATCAGTAAGGAAACCGAACCGGATGATATTGAAGAATCCGTGAGGGAAGAGGAAGTTTAATCAGCACAGCCTGACAGCCCGCTTATCTCAGCGGGCTGTCAGTATACGGACTTACCGGTGACTGAGTGCCAGCTTCACGGCAAAAAACATAAAAAGTCCGCCGGTCAGGCGATCCATCCACCGGATAAAGCGCCGTGATTTCAGCAGGCGTGAGGCGTAACCGGTCATCATAATCAGAGTCAATGACCAGAGCGTACCGATAACCACATGAATAGTGACGAGCAGAAATGTCCGGGCTATCAGCGGCTGTCCGGCAGGAATAAACTGCGGCAGGAAAGAGACATAAAATATCCCCTTGTGTTGTACTGAATGATTGACGGGGGTGCAGAATTAACTGAATACCCAGCCAGAGCAGATAAAGTGCCCCGCACCATTTAACGATATCGTAAGCCGTGGCAGACGCGGCGAGCAGTGCACCGAGACCCGGCGCCACGAAAAGCCCCCGGAAAAAGATAAAAAAGTGGTTTAACGATATTTTCCCAATAAGTATCAACTATAACAATAAGAGAAACGGCAAAGAAAGAATACGCTACCATGATTTTCCACACTTTTTTGAAGACAGTAACTGATTTACCAAATTTCCTGTTTTTCTGAACATCAGTGAGTTCTTTATACAAGTTTTCTTTTTCTTTATCTGACATTTTTTCACTGCGGATTTTCTGCAGCAGGCGTGTTTCAGTTTTTGTATGAAACAATGACATCCATTAATTCAATATATTGCGGAGAGTGCCTAGTACTGTTCATTTTGTCCTCATGAGTACCATTGAGTATTGTTCTGACAATAAAAAAACCGGCGGATACAGAGCATCAGCCGGCTTATGGATGTGTACTGAGTTACTGTGAAGCGTTACTCAATATTCTGAATTTGCTCACGCATCTGCTCAATCAGCACTTTCAGTTCAATCGCTGAACTGGTGATATCGGCATTGATGGATTTTGAGGCGAGGGTGTTCGATTCGCGGTTGAACTCCTGCATCATAAAGTCCAGACGGCGGCCGACGGCCTCTTTCTTCTTCAGGATATTATGGGTTTCTTTCACATGGGCATCGAGGCGATCTAACTCTTCCGCCACGTCAATGCGCTGTGCCAGCAGGATCAGTTCCTGCTCGAGGCGGTTCGGATCGACCTGAATCTGTGCGTCATCCAGTTTGCTCTGCAGGCGCTCACGCTGCCATAACAGGATATCCGGCATCTGTGCACGGACTTTGCGGACTTCTTCGGTTACACCGTCGAGGCGCTGTTCGATTAAGGTCTTCAGTGCCGCACCTTCACGTTCGCGGGCATCGATAAAGGCGGTGATGGTGTTATCGAGAGCGGCCAGCAGTTCTTCACTGATGGTGTCCAGATCCTGCTCCTGTGCGGACATCACACCCGGCCAGCGCAGAATTTCCAGCGGATTGATTTCCCCTTCGTGACTGTAGTTTTTAACCCAGTTTGCGGCAGCAACCAGCTGTTTTGCCAGGTCTTCATTCATATTCAGCCCGCTTTGCGCGTTACTGCTCAGGTCAAAGCGGAGGTTACACTCAACTTTACCACGGGTCAGACGCTGACGCAGACGCTCGCGGATCACCGGCTCCAGGCTGCGGAGCTGTTCCGGCAGGCGGATGTAGGTTTCAAGGTAGCGCTGGTTAACAGAGCGGAGTTCCCATGCGGCAGTGCCCCACGGGCGTTTGACTTCCTGACGGGCAAACGCGGTCATACTACGGATCATGATATCTGTCCTGTGATGGATTTATTGCTCTGATTATAGCGCTGTTATGGTGTTAAGGCATAGGCATTCACCGGTTTAAGCCGTATAATGCGCCCCCAACAGTTAACTGAACCGGAGAATCACTATGAGTCAGTCATCACGTCCCGCTGGCCGGGGAACAGACCAGGTGCGTCCTATTACTATCACCCGTCATTATACCAAACATGCCGAAGGCTCTGTGCTGGTCGAGTTCGGTGACACTAAAGTGTTATGTAATGCCTCCGTTGAAGAAGGTGTACCGCGTTTCCTGAAAGGTCAGGGACAGGGCTGGATCACAGCCGAATACGGCATGCTGCCGCGCGCAACCAATTCCCGTAATGCCCGCGAGGCCGCCCGTGGCAAACAGACCGGCCGCACAATGGAAATCCAGCGCCTGATCGCACGTTCACTGCGTGCTGCGGTTGATCTGACCAAACTGGGCGAGTTCACCATCACCCTCGACTGTGATGTTATCCAGGCTGACGGCGGTACCCGTACCGCTGCGATCAGTGGCGCCTGTGTGGCACTGGCTGATGCCCTGAATCAGATGGTCGCGAAAGGTCAGCTGAAAGCCAGCCCGCTGAAATCCATGGTTGCCGCCGTTTCTGTCGGTATCGTGGACGGCGAGCCGCGTTGTGATCTGGAATATGTCGAGGATTCTGCGGCAGAAACCGATATGAATGTGGTCATGATTGATGACGGACGGATGATTGAAGTCCAGGGTACGGCAGAAGGTGCGCCGTTCAGTCATGATGAGTTGTTGTCGTTACTGGCCCTCGCAAGAGGCGGGCTGGAAACCATTTTCTCCGCTCAGAAGGCGGCATTAGAAAATTAATCAGAAGGCGACGTGATAGTCGCCTTTTTTATGCCTGTGATTCAGGCACGTTATCCGTCAATCAGAATCAGGAGATCCCGATGAAAGCTTATCAGCGCGAATTTATTGAACTTGCGATGAAAAAACAGGTACTGAAATTTGGTGAATTTACGCTGAAATCCGGCCGGAAAAGCCCGTATTTCTTCAATGCCGGGTTATTCAATACAGGGCGGGATTTGGCACTGCTCGGACGCTTTTATGCGGCAGCATTATGCGACAGCGGCGTACAGTATGATGTCCTGTTCGGGCCTGCCTACAAGGGTATTCCGATTGCAACGACGACAGCCGTCGCACTGGCCGAGCATCATGATCTTGATATGCCGTACTGTTTTAACCGTAAGGAAGCCAAAGATCACGGGGAAGGCGGAACATTGGTCGGCAGCCCGCTGAGCGGACGGATTGTGGTGGTGGATGATGTGATCACCGCCGGAACGGCGATCCGTGAGTCGATGGAAATCATCAGACAAAACAATGCTTCGCTTACCGGTGTGATGCTGAGTCTTGATCGTCAGGAAAAAGGCAAAGGCGAGTTATCCGCCGTCCAGGAAGTGGAGCGCGATTACGGTTGTCAGGTATTTTCCATTATCACACTGAATGATTTAATCAGCTATCTGGCGGAAGATCCGCAGATGGACAGCCATTTACAGGCTGTACGGGCTTACCGTGAGCAGTACGGGATTGAGATCTGAGCCGGACAGCAGGCAAAAAAAAAGCCCTCGCCCAATAAAACGGGCGGGGTGAGTAGTTTAACTAAAAACGGTATTACTGAAGTTGTGCAAGGATCAGCGGCCAGCGGGCTTCAAATTCCTGTGTTGGCCGGTACTTAAATTCTGAGCGTACAAAACGGGACAGCATGCCTTCGCAAAAGGCGAGCAACTGAGATGCTAACAGGCTTTCGTCATAAGTAAAACCGCTGCCGTCACGGATCCGCTTTTCTTTTAAGACCTGACGCAACTGAGCTTCGATTCGTTCATACAACTGATTAATTCTGCTCTGTAATTTATCCTGCTCAAACATCAGTGCGTGACCGGTCATGATACGGGTCAGGCCGGGGTTCTTTTCCGAGAATCCCAGAATCAGCATCAGAATCAGTTTTATCCGCGAGATAGTCTCTTTTTCATCCTGAAGGATGAGGTTTATCCGCGAAATCAGTGAGTCCTCAATAAATACGATCAGGCTGTCGAACATTTTTGTTTTGCTGGAAAAATGACGATAGAGCGCTGCTTCTGAAACACCCACACTGGCGGCAAGTTTGGCGGTTGTTATACGCTGACTGCCGTCACTGGACTCAAGCATCAGCGCAAGCGCCTGCAGGATCTCCTCGCGCCTGTTCTTCTTTTTTGTACTTTCTGCCATGTCAGATAAAACCCCTGCGTTAACGCAAAAACAAATCTGCCGACTGACAGCCGTACACCAGTACTGCTGTCAGAAAAGCGACGGAAATAACGGCGTTATTAGTATTATTGACGGCCTGAATGGCCAAATCCGCCGGCTCCGCGCTCGCTTTCGGTAAATTCTTCAACAATATTGAATTCAGCCTGAACAACAGGAACGATAATCATCTGTGCGATACGTTCGCCCGGTTCAATCGTGAAGGTGGTGTCGCCACGGTTCCAGACGGATACCATCAGTTGTCCCTGATAATCAGAGTCGATTAAGCCCACCAGGTTGCCGAGAACCACGCCATGTTTGTGGCCGAGGCCGGAACGCGGCAGTACCATTGCCGCCAGGGACGGGTCTGCAATATGGACGGCAAGGCCGGTCGGCAGTAACAGTGTCTGGCCCGGCTTCAGTTCAGTGGCTTCATCCAGGCAGGCACGTAAGTCCAGACCCGCAGAACCCGGCGTGGCGTAGGCCGGTAACGGAAATTCCCCGCCGATGCGCGGATCAAGAATCTTAATGTCGATTTTTTTGGTCATAGTGTTTCAGTATTTCGTCCAGTAAATGGTGGCTGAGCTCGGATTTGCTCATGTTCGGTAAGCTGATATCGCCGGTATGCCAGTACAGATGCAGGGCATTGTTATCACTGTTAAAGCCTTGGTTTTCAACAGAAACGTCATTGGCGCAAATCATATCGAGCTGCTTTTTCACCAACTTGCCGCGCGCGTATTCTTCCACATTTTGGGTTTCAGCTGCAAATCCAATCACAAATGGCCGGTTTTTTTCCAGTGCACCGACACCGGCGATCACATCCGGATTTTTCACCATCGTGAAGGTGATTTCGTCGCCCTGTTTTTTAATTTTCTCAGGCGCAACCGCTTTGGCGCGGTAATCCGCGACGGCAGCACAGCCGATAAAAATATCCTGCTGCGGGGCTGTTTTCTGTGCGGCATCATTCATTTCACAGGCACTGCTGACATCAATACGTTTAACACCCGCTGGTGTCGGTAGTGTGACAGGCCCGGCAATCAGTGTGACATCCGCGCCGCGTGCTGCGGCAGCCGCTGCAATGGCAAAACCCATTTTGCCGGAGCTGTGATTGCTGATAAAACGCACCGGGTCGAGTGCTTCGCGCGTCGGCCCGGCGGTAATGGCCAGACGGATGCCGGACATATCCTGTTTTTTACGGAAGTGCTGTTCTGCCCGTGAGACTATCTCTGACGGATCCAGCATGCGTCCCGGACCAACATCACCGCAGGCCTGGCTGCCGCTGTCCGGTCCCCAGACCGCAAAACCGAGCTGTTCCAGGTGCGCGAGATTTTCCTGAGTGGTCTGTGCGCGGTACATCTGCTGGTTCATGGCCGGTGAAACGGCAATAGTGGCATCAGATGCCAGGCAGATAGTGGTGACCAGGTCATTTGCCATGCCGGCGCTCAGGCGGGCAATCAGGTCAGCCGTGGCGGGCGCGAGAATAATGAGATCCGCCCATTTCCCCAGCTCAATATGACCCATTGCCGCTTCTGCAGCCGGGTCAAGAACGCTTTCGGCCACCGGGAAGCCGGAAACGGCCTGGAGTGTCAGCGGGGTGATAAATGCGGTTGCCGCAGGTGTCATGGCGACACGGACAACCGCACCCCGGTCACGCAGACGGCGGACAATCTCAGGGGCTTTATAGGCTGCGATACCACCACTGATACCCAGAACTATCTGTTTTCCTGTCAGTTCGGACATTGTGTTTTATCCAGTTATTTTTCGGAGATACGCGATTTTACCACAACACCGCCGTATAGGTAGGGTGCTGTGTATTTATCCAGCTAAATAATGTTTTTTCTTCGGCGCGTCTCGCAAAAATGGCGTGTTTTATGCGAAAAAACCGCCGGTACTGACATACTTTTTCCGGTAAAGCAGAGAAAACGGCGGGGGAAAAATGGATAACATAACCGGAAATACGGCACTGATGCCGAGAGAAAAACTGATTGCTTACGGGGCATCTGTTCTGAGTGATTCAGAACTGCTGGCTATTTTTTTGCGTACCGGTACCCGTGAGCGGCCGGTGCGGCAGTTTGCGGAGTATCTGCTGGACGTCTTCGGGTCACTGCACCGGTTGCTGACAGCAGGGTATGAGGAGTTTAAGCCTCTGCCCGGGATAGGGGACAGTAAGTTTTGCCAGATGCAGGCGATTGTCGAGTTGTCCAGGCGCTATTTCAGCAGTCAGTTTCAGGAAACGCAATTTCTCAGCAGTGCCTGTACTGTAAAGGCGTATCTTAACCAGCGGATGGCCGGGCAGGAGCGGGAAGTCTTTGCAGTACTTTTTCTCAATAATCAGAACCAACTTATACGTTACGAGGAGATGTTTTCAGGGACGGTAAACTGTGTGGAAGTACATCCCAGAGAGATTTTGCGCCTGGCGCTCAAAGTGAATGCAGTTTCTGTGATTCTGGCGCATAATCACCCCTCCGGTAACGAAAACCCCAGCCGGGCTGACCGTCTGCTGACAAAAAAAATTGTTCAGGCATGTGAGTTGGTGGGGATTAACGTGTTGGATCACCTGATTATCGGGAAATTCAATATGTTTTCGTTTGCAGAACACGAGCTGATCTGAGCAGTTTTTTTCGCAGAAACACACGATCTTTACTGTTCGGGTCTTGAGCGTTTGCGCCGGAAAGCGTATACTACGCCACCTTTGAGGATCTTGGGTTTGGCGAGAAGAGCCTATCTCAGCATATTTTTGCTGGTTGACAGAGCAATTTCCCGGCGAGTCAAAAGTAAGCTGAGATGGGCTCCTAAGCCTGACGAGGCAGCCTCACCCAATACAAAGCTCGAGCTGATTAGATTTTTGGAGAATAGACATGTCCCGAGTCTGCCAAGTTACTGGCAAGCGTCCGATGAGCGGTAACAACCGTTCTCACGCATTAAATGCGACCAAACGTCGTTTTCTGCCGAACCTGCACTCTCACCGTTTCTGGGTTGAGTCTGAAAAACGTTTCGTGACTCTGCGTGTATCTGCTAAAGGTATGCGTATCATTGATAAAAAGGGTATCGAAGCTGTTTTAGCTGATTTACGTACCCGCGGTGAGAAGTACTAAGGAGCTGAAAAATGGCTAAAGGTATTCGCGAAAAGATCAAACTGGTTTCTTCTGAAGGTACAGGTCACTTCTATACCACTACGAAGAACAAACGTACTATGCCTGAAAAACTGGAAATGAAAAAATTCGATCCGGTTGTTCGTAAGCATGTAATGTACAAAGAAGCAAAAATTAAGTAATTTCTGCTTCCTGATTGAAAAAACCCGGCCTCGGCCGGGTTTTTTATTGCCTGTTTACAGGTGAACGCTTGATTGACAGAGGGTAATATTGTCATCTGTTTTCACTCTCTGGGTTAGTTGATATAATATATTGCTATTTTATAAATTATTGGTGTTTTTATATAAAACGATATCTTTCCAAACGTTAATTGGAGATAAAATGGCAGATAAATCGGATACTTATCTTAAATACTGATTGTAAGAGTATTAAAATATTCAGATTGTTGTATCATTTACGGGTACTATTGTTTTATCAGAACATACAACTATAACGGCTGATTTATTTATTATTTTTATATAGTTTTTATATGATTACTGAGTTGGCGTGCCAGTGACAGCCAGAATCTGAATCAGTTTACTTCGCAGATAAAAACGAATGTTGGAATATGATATGAGTAACCCGGTTATTTCGGTCATGATTGCAGTACATAATGCGGAGTCATCAATCTTGGCCGCGTTAGAGAGTCTGGATAATGCCCTGAATGAGAATGGTTCTCCGGAGCAGGTTGAAGCGATCATTATTAATGATGGCTCCACCGATAAATCGCTGGATCTTATCAACCATTATCAGCCACGAAACTTTATTAAAGTCGTTGAAACAGTTAACTTTTCTAATGTCGGGAAAGTCCGCCATTATGCATATTCATTATCCCGCGGCGAATATATCACAGCGTTAGACAGTGATGATATGCTGAAAAATGGTGCACTGAGCCGGGTTATGGACATTATGCGGGAGCATCCGTTTGATCTGCTGATAACCCGTCTGGATGAACATCATGATCGTAATCCGGTATTAGAAATTGAGGATAAACCTGTAGTATCAATCACTCAGGACAGGTTAAAAGAACTCTATCTGGAACATAAGACGGTAAAAGGTCATTTACTCGGCCGGTTTATCCGCAGGGATATCCTGACAGATGATATGTTCCCTGAAATTTATTGCTATGAAGATGTGGTTATTACAGCAAATGTTATTTGCGCTGCTCAGAATATTCTGATCACAGATACTCAGATTTATTGCTACTATAAACATCGCGGCAGCTTATCCACAGAGAAAAGTATGAATAAAACCGTTCTTTTCCTGCAAATTGTTTTATCAATGGAAAGCTTCTTTGTAAAAAATAAAAATGAAAAAGTGATGTTTGAAGGGTTGTTCGTTAAAGTATGTTCTGATTATTTATCAAGAAATAATAAACGTAAGCTTCCCCATTTTGTTATGGATCGGTTTAATAATATTAAAATATTCCGCTTTCTGTTCAGCTCTAAAGTAAGATTAAGCAGAAAAATTATGTTTTTAAAAATAAAATCAGCAGGAGTTTTTTAAATGTTCACAAGCAGAACATTACCAATTCTCATTGGTATGCTGATGACTTTCTCAATGGTTATTGCTTCTTTCGTGGATACCTTGTCACGGGACTCTTATTTTATACTGAGTTATTTATCTGTTATCGTGACACTCTGGCTGGTCTTTTTCAAAAAAATGTCACTTTTCCGTGACCGTGCTGTGTTGCTTGTTGCAGTATCGTTCCTGTTGTTTGGTATTTCCCGGGTTGCCTGGTCATTTCTGATGAATGATGACGGGTTGAGTATTTATAAAAACTACTCTCCCACAGCATCGAGAATCATACTCGGAGCATTTATTTTTTGTGTTTGTATTTTATTAAAAAATGAGTTGAAGTGTTTTTTCAGTAACAAATATATTTCATCTGTCATTAAGGTATTACCGCTCTATATTTTATTGTATGCGCTTTATGATATCTTTGTTTTGCATAAAGACAGAGTTGAGCTGGATACAAACCGGGCAACAGTAACTGCATACTTTATCAGTGCGATATTTTTTGTCAGCCTTCATTTTTGTTCGCGGGTGAAAAATAAACTGAATATTTCATTATTTTTTACTAATCTGATTGTTTCAAATGCGATTATTATTCTGACACAAACCCGTGCCGCAATAGCTATTTATCTTCTGCTTTCAGTTTTTTATACTGTCATTGTTTTCCGGAAGAGCCTGAATATAAAAAAAATAAGCATGGTTGTGGTACTTCTGCTAATTTTTGCCGGTACATCATATGAGTTTTTATATAAATCCCGTATTAATGAGGCAATCACTGAAACTCAGGGTTATGATGTGACAAAGCCGGGGGGATCGCTGGGTGACCGTTATACCATGTGGTATGCAGGGTTATCTGCGTTTAAGCATGCCCCGATGGGGGAATCTTTTCAGGCCCGTAATGATTTTATTTCAGAAAAAATAGCTGCCGGTGCAATCAGTGATTCAATCACTGTCTACCTGACGATACATCTGCACAGTGAACTGATTGAGGTGTTGTCATTGCAGGGGGTTATCGGTGGTGTGCTGCTGGTGCTGATTTATCTCTCTCTGTTGTATGCCGGTATTCGTAATAAGAACGTATTGCTGATAATGATTACATTATGCCTGGCCGGTTATGGTCTGACAGATGTCTTGTTCTTCAGTCGTGAGAGTATTACTGTTTATCTCCTGTGTATTGCAGTGGCCCTGGTGACCGGCGGTAAAGAAGATACCGCAGAACAGCCGCTGCCGATTGATCGCTGAGGAGGTATCTGTGCCGGAATTACCCGAGGTCGAAACCAGCCGGCGCGGCATTGAGCCGCATCTGGTCGGTAATACAGTGCGTTATGTTGAAGTCCGGAACCGGCGGCTGCGCTGGCCGGTGTCAGAGCAGATTGAGCGCCTGAGTGACCGGCCGGTGCTCAGTGTGCAGCGCCGTGCGAAATATCTGCTGATTGAGTTGCCGGAAGGGTGGATTATCATTCATCTGGGAATGTCCGGCAGTTTACGTATTCTTTTGGAAGAAACGCCGGAAGAGAAACACGACCATGTGGATATGGTGCTCGGTGACGGTAAAATTCTGCGCTATACCGACCCGCGCCGTTTTGGTGCCTGGTTGTGGGCAGATGATCTGGCAACCTGTCCGGTACTGGCGAATTTGGGGCCGGAGCCGCTGAGTGATGATTTTGACGCCGCGTATCTGTTCGCCAAATCCCGCAAACGAAACACACCAGTCAAAAGCTGGCTGATGGATAATAAAATTGTGGTGGGGGTGGGGAATATTTATGCTAATGAATCCCTCTTTTTATCCCGCATTCATCCGTTGCGTCCTGCCAAAGATCTGACTGAAGATGAGGTTGCCCGCCTGGTTGCCACCATAAAGCAGGTGCTGACGGAATCCATCAGACAGGGTGGTACCACGCTGAAAGATTTTTTACAGTCGGACGGAAAACCCGGTTATTTTGCTCAGGAACTGTTTGTGTACGGAAAACAGGGAGAGTGCTGTGCAAACTGCGGACAGAAGATTGAAGTGGTGAAAGTCGGTCAGCGGAGCACGTTTTTCTGCCCCGCCTGTCAGCACTGATTACGCCTTACCGAGTTTTTGCATCATCGCCTGTGCGACGGACTCCGGCAAAAATGCAGAGACATCACCGTCGTGCAGGGCCACATCTTTAATCAGGGATGAAGAAACAAAAGAGAGATTCTGCGATGGCAGGAGGAAAACACTCTCGAGATCCTGCGCAAAATGGCGGTTCATATTTGCCAGCTGCCATTCATATTCAAAGTCAGCAACAGACCGGACACCCCGGATCAGCACATTGGCATTTTGCTTTTTGGCAAAATTCGCCATCAGCTCAGAAAACCCCATTACTTCCACATTCGGGATGTGAGAACACACGTCTTTGGCCAGTGCAACCCGCTCATCGAGGGTAAACATCGGATTTTTACGGCTGCTGTTGGCGATCGCCAGCAGAATGTGATCAAACATTTTTGAGGCGCGCTCAAGAATATCGATATGTCCGCAGGTAATCGGGTCAAAAGTGCCGGGATAGATTGCGCGTGTTTTCATGATGCTGACTCATCGTTGTTACTGACGGACCACAAAGTGGCGTATTTATTAAAGGTATATTGTGCGTTCACAAATGCAAGGATAAGCCCCTGTTTACCATCCAGGAATCCGGCTCTCAGCAGCCAGGTTTTACAGAACGCACCGGCGGTGTGAGTCAGAACAGAGAGGAAAGAGCAGCGTTTACCGGCCAGATGACGGGCTTTTGCCCAGTCAGCAGCATAGCGCAGCTGCTTTTGCTGAAACTCCGGTAAATCGCGGCAGGTCAGGTGTAAGACATCCCCTTTCAGTGTGATGACATTGGCACCCTGTGTCTCCAGAGATTCATGAACTGCATTGCAGTTGTACTGATATTGCTCACGGGGATATAACCGCAGGACATGATCCGGATACCAGCCGCTGTGTTTCATAAAACGCCCGAGAAACAGATTACGGCGGGCAAAACGATAAACTGTATTTTTCTGCGGCGCGGTAAGTACCTGTTCAATGGATTGTTTCAGCTCCGGCGTAACCCGCTCATCAGTATCGAGCATCAGGATATAATCCCCGGTGGCATACTGCTGGGCAATCTGCCGCTGACGGCCGAAGCCCGGCCACTCCCGGTTTTCATATACCTGAGCCCCGGCATTACGGGCGATGGTCAGTGTGTCGTCCTGACTGCCGGAATCGAGCACAATGATTTCATCCGCCAGTCCCTGAACAGAGTTCAGGCAATCACCGATAACATCGGCATTGTTTTTACTGATCATCACAACGGAGAGACGTTTTTTATCTGTCATCAGTGGCTCCGCGGTGGCAGATAAGGCCCGAGCAGTTGCATCAGACGGTGCAGTGCGCCCTGATTTTCATGAAGTACCTCAGCGGCGTGCCGTCCGCAGTACAGCCGGTAATCCTCATCATTGAGCAGATTACTGACAGCGTCACTCAGACTCTGTTCATCGGTGACTGTCAGCAGGGCATCGGCCTGCTGTAATTTGCCGCAGATATTTTTGAAGTTGAAGGTGTGCGGTCCCATCAGTACCGGCAGGGCGTGCGCGGCAGCTTCCAGCGGGTTATGTCCGCCGCGTTCAACCAGGCTGCCGCCGACAAACGCGATATCTGCCAGTCCGTACAGCAGCATCAGTTCACCCATAGTGTCTCCGACCACCACCTGTGTTTCCGGTGAAGGAATCGTGTTGCTGCTGCGCATGACGTAGGTCAGACCGGCTTTTTCGGTCAGTTCCCTTGCTTTGGCAAACCGTTCCGGATGGCGCGGCACCAGGATCAGCAGCAGGTTCGGAAAGTGGTTCAGCAGGGTTTTATGGGCACTGAGGATAATTTCCTCTTCGCCTTCATGAGTGCTGGTTGCGATCCAGACCGGACGGCGGGCAGCCCACTGACGGCGCAGTGTGACGGCTTTGGCGGCCAGTTCCGGTGTGACAGAAATATCGAACTTCAGGCTGCCGGTCACATGCAGTTGCTGGCGGCGCAGGCCGAGCTCAATAAAGCGTTCCCCGTCTTCCTGATTCTGCGCGGCCACCAGGGTGATCCGGTTCAGGATGGTTTTTACGAAACTGCCTGCTTTCTTATAACCGGCGGCCGAGCGCGCTGACAGGCGGGCATTGGCGATCACCAGCGGAATTTTCCGGCGGTGCAGCTCGGTTATCATGTTTGGCCACAGTTCGGTTTCCATCACGATCACCAGTTTCGGCTGAACAGTATTGAAAAACCGTTTCATTGACCCCGGCAAGTCGTAAGGCAGATAGACGTGATAAACATCATCACCTAATGCTGATAAAACCCGCTCTGAGCCGGTCGGTGTCATAGTGGTGACAGTGATAGGTAACGTCGGATAATGGTGGCGCAATGCTCGGACCAGCGGCACTGCGGCGAGTGTTTCGCCGACAGAAACCGAGTGCAGGATGATACCGCCGGTGCCGGTTTTTCCTTTACAGAAACCATAACGTTCGCCCCAGCGTCTGCGGTAGGCCGGGGAGCGGCGGCTGCGCCATAACAGACGTAACCAGATAAGAGGTTGGATCAGGTAAAGCAGAACCTGGTATACACGCAGTAACATTTTATCAGTTTCGCAGATAAGATTGCGGCAATAGTAGCATAAAACTAACACGAATAGCGCATTAAAAAGCATAAACCCGGCGTCGCTGACGGCGGGATCCCCGCTGCCCGGCACAACACACTGCGCTATCTGTTAATACTGCCGGGAACGATTTGTGGTAATCTGTGCCTCAGAGATTGATACACCTTATTCCCTGATTTCTGTCTGACCCAAATGGAACTCTTATGCAAACAGCATCAGCGCCGGTACAGCGTATTTTAGTAATAAAACTCCGTCATCACGGCGATATGCTGCTGATAACGCCGGTGATTAATACTCTGAAAGCGAATTACCCGGATGCTGAGGTTGATGTCCTGCTGTATCAGGAAACAGCACCGATGCTCAGCCGCCATCCCGGCATCAGCCATATTTTTGCCATGGACAGAGCCTGGCGTAAAGAGGGAACCTGCAAACGTATCGGGCATGAGTGGCATTTACTGAAATCACTGCGCCGCCGCCGTTATGACCTCGTGGTGAATCTGGCTGATCAGTGGTACAGCGCGATTGTGACCCGTTTCACCGGTGCCCGTATCCGTATCGGGCTGGATCTGCGGAAACGGCAGAGTATTTTCTGGAAAAAATGTTACACCCTGCTGGCAGATACCTCACAGGAACTGACCATGCATACGGTGGAGCAGAATCTTAACGGATTAACCCCGCTGAATCTGCCGGTGACTGATAACCATGTCACCATGGCCTGTTCAGAGGAAGACCGGCAGAAGACTGAACAGCTTTTGCAGCGCAAACAGGTGACCGGTGACTATATTGTGGTACAGCCGACATCCCGCTGGTTCTATAAATGCTGGGATGACGACAAGATGAGTGAGGTTATCCGCACACTGGCGGATGACGGGCACCAGATTGTGCTCAGCAGCGGGCCGGATCCGCGCGAAAAAGCGATGATTGAATCTATTCTTGCGCCCTGTCAGCAGGCTGTTGCCGACGGAAAAATTGTGTCCGTTGCCGGAGAACTGACGTTGCCGCAGCTCGCGGCACTGATTGATCGTGCAAAACTGTTTATCGGTGTGGATTCTGTGCCGATGCACATGGCTGCCGCCCTGCAAACGCCGATGGTGGCTCTGTTCGGCCCGACGAAACTGGTGTTCTGGTCGCCGTGGCAGGCAACCGGTGAAATTATTAAAGCATCGGATTACGGGGAACAGCCGGACCCGGATGACGTGGACACAAGGACGGACGAACGTTACCTGAGTCCGATTCCGGCAGACGCAGTGATTACCGCGGCACGGAGATATTTATGAAAAATATGCGTCTGGCGATTGTTCGTCAGAAATACCGCCCGGACGGCGGCGCGGAGCGTTTTGTATCCCGGGCGCTGGAAGCACTGGATAACCGGAATCTGGAGCTGAATGTTATCACCCGTTCCTGGCAGGGTGCTGCGGCTCCCGGCTGGCATATTCATGTGGTGAATCCGCCGAAATGGGGACGGATCAGCCGTGAGCGGGGATTTGCCAACGCTGCCCGTGCCTGCTGGCAGAATGAAAAATTTGATATTGTTCAGAGCCATGAACGCATTGCCGGCTGTGATATTTTCCGGGCCGGGGACGGTGTGCACCGCCGCTGGCTGTTACAGCGGGCGCGGGTACTGCCCGCCTGGCGGGCAAAACTGTTGTTTGCCTCGCCGTACCACCGTTATGTGATGAAGGCGGAGCAGGAGATGTACCATGATCCGCACTTTAAGCAGGTGATTTGTAATTCGGAAATGGTAAAAAAAGAGGTGATGGAAGACTTTGGTTTGTCAGAGTCGCAAATAACCGTCATCTATAACGGGATTGATTCTGAAAAGTTCCATCCGCTGCCGGAATCAGAGCGTCTCGCGCTCCGGCAGACTTATCAGATCCCGGCGGCGGCAAAATGTCTGGTGTATGTCGGTTCCGGGTTTGAACGCAAAGGACTGGCGGCGGCGATTATGGCGGTCAGCCGCAATGATGCGTATCTGCTGGTGGTCGGTCAGGATAAGGCAGAAAAAAAATATCGACAGCTGGCAGCATCCCTGGGTTGTGCGGATCGCATCCGTTTTGCGGGTATGCAGAAACAGACACTGCCGTTTTATCAGATGAGTGACGGGCTGCTGCTGCCGACACTGTATGATCCGTTCCCGAATGTGGTACCCGAGGCGATGGCCTGCGCACTGCCGGTGATCACCAGTACCACCTGCGGCGGGGCGGAATTTATCTCACAGGGTGAAGAGGGTTTTGTCTGTGATGCGCTGGATATTGGCGGTCTGGCAGAGGCGGTCTCGCAACTGCCCTGTGATCACCTGAGCAGCCGGATGTCTGAATGTGCACGGCAGCGGGTTTTACCTTATACACCGGCGGCGTTATCACAGCAGCTTATCGATCTCTACGGGCGGGTCCTGGCATAATGAAACAGCATATTTTATTTATTATTGACGGTTTACCGGGCGGCGGTGCTGAACGGGTGGTGCTGAGCCTGAGCCACGGGCTGGTTCTGACCGGTTATGATGTCACTCTGTTATCTCTCAGCAATACCCGCGATTATGATATCCCGGAAGGGGTGGATTATCAGGTCTCTGCGGATACTTACCGTGGCTTGTTCCACCGCCAGACTGAAATCCGGCGCCGTGCCGGAAAAATGGATGCTTTCTTATCTGATCTGTTTGCCCGCAAAGGTAAACCGGTACTGGTGGTGTCCAATCTGCATAAAACTGACCGTATTGTCGCCGCATCACAGGCACTGACCGGGCTGAATGTCTGGTTCTGCCTCCACGGCATGTTTTCAGCCAGTTATCTCGGCAATAAAACCGGCCTTCGCCGCCGTCTGAAACAGGAAAAAATCCGCCGGGTGTATAACGGACGGAATATTATTGGCGTCTCCGGTGCGGTGTGCCGGGATCTGTGTGAAAACGTAGGCGTGACGCCGCAGCAGTGCGTGACCATTTATAACCCGTTTGATGTTGCGGATATTCAGTACCAGTCGCAGAAAGATAACCCGTACCAGGGGCAGGATTACATGGTTCACCTCGGGCGTTTTCATGAGGTGAAACGGCAGGATCGGTTACTGACCGCGTTTGCACTGGCTAATCTGCCGTGCAAACTGCTGCTGGCGGGACAGGGCAGCCAGTCTGCCACACAAACACTGAAAAACCAGGTAGCTGAACTGGGGCTGGAAGAGAGGGTGGAATTTATCGGTTTTCAGTCAAAACCGATGCCGATTATCCGAGGTGCGAAAGCTGTGGTATTAAGCTCTGACAGTGAAGGACTTTCTTCTGTTCTGATCGAATCACTGATCTGCGGCACACCGGTGGTCAGTACCCATTGCCCGGGAGGAATCGGCGAGATCATGACCGGCGAACTGGCAGCGTATCTTTCAGATATGACACCGGTGAGTCTGGCGGAAAAAATCCGTCTGGTTTATGAACACCCGCCGGTGATCACCCCTGAGATGTATCAGAAATTTGAGCAGCAGACGATTGTCAGCCAGTACTGTGATTTAATTCAGCCAGTCCCGTCAACACACGCGTGAGGAGCACAACTATGGCGAAACCCGCTTTTATCATTACCCTTGATACGGAAGGGGATAACCTCTGGGAATCCGGTCCGGTGATCACCACGCAGAATACCCGGTTTTTACCGCGCTTTCAGGCATTGTGCGAGAAATACAGCTTTAAGCCGGTCTGGCTGACCAACTATGAAATGGCAACGGATGATGCCTATATTGAATTTGCGCAGGATGTGATTGCCCGGCAGACCGGGGAGATCGGCATGCATCTGCATGCCTGGAACAGCCCGCCGCTGAAGGCACTGACGTCAGACGATGATCGCTTCCAGCCTTACCTGATTGAATACCCTGATGATGTGATGAAAGAAAAAGTTAACGTCATGACATCGCTGCTGGAAGATAAATTACAGACTAAAATGCTCAGCCACCGCGCGGGCCGCTGGGCATTCAATGAAAAATATGCCCGTTTGCTGGCAGAATTTGGTTATCAGACAGACTGCTCTGTGACACCACGGGTGAACTGGGCATATACTCCGGGAGCACCGGCACCCATCGGTAACGGCGGCACCAATTACCTGAATTTTCCGTCTGAAGCGTATTTTATGGATCTGAATGATATCCGCCGTCCCGGGGATTCAGCGCTGTTACAGGTACCGATGAGCGTACAGTTCCGCCATTCCCCGCTGATGAACGGCCTGAAACAGTTTTATGATAAGTTACGCGGCAAAAAACGCTCGCCGTCCGTGAACTGGCTGCGGCCGAAAGGCGGGAATCTGGCACAGATGCAGCAGGTGGTGGATGCCTGTCTGGCGCAGGGAAACTCTCACATTGAATTTATGCTGCATTCATCCGAATTTATGCCGGGCGGCAGCCCGACATTCAGGGATGAGGCGGCGATTGATGCACTGTATGATGATCTGGAGCAACTGTTTGCGTATATCGCCCAGCGGGCGGAAGGGATGACGCTGGCGGAGTTTTATCAGCGCAAACTCGCACAGCGTCACGCATCATAATCTTAACGCGGCATGTGCTCTGCCATGGCGGCGAGCACATC
Organism: Morganella morganii; assembly: GCF_019243775.1. Classification (NCBI taxonomy): domain Bacteria; kingdom Pseudomonadati; phylum Pseudomonadota; class Gammaproteobacteria; order Enterobacterales; family Morganellaceae; genus Morganella; species Morganella morganii. Next base: position 3,763,623 of record NZ_CP069157.1, on the reverse strand, counting down.
ATCCGCACTGACAGAGGATAAATCCCCGTCCTTTGATGTCAGGGCAAACTGCCCCTTACCGTAACCACCGATCAGCCCCGGGTCCGTCGGGCCGTACAGGGTGATATTGGGTTTATCCAGCGCGGCCGTCAGGTGGCTCAGCCCGGTATCGACTGAAATCACCCCTTCCGCACCGGCAATTTCTGCCGCCACATCCGCCAGTGATAATTTCGGCAGTACATGCACATGGGTGAATCCTTCCGCCAGACGCAGTGCCCGTTCCTGTTCATGCGGTGCACCCCACGGCAGGCGGACATGCAGATCAGTATCAGCCAACTGGGCAAACAGCGCCCGCCAGTGTGATTCCGGCCAGTGTTTGGTATCACGGGTGGTGGCGTGGAGACAGACCAGATACGGCACGGCATCCGGCGATACCGCACGGTTATTCAGAAAATGGGCGGCAATCGCGTAATCACCCTGTGTCTGCGGTTTTTCATAGCCGAGGCTCAGGGCAAAAAGCTGACGGATCCGCTCAACAGCATGCTGTGTTTTGCTGACAGCGTGTTTCTCATCATAGAAAAAGCTCGCCAGCGGCTCGCGGATACTGTGCCGGTCGTAGCCGTGTTTGCGGCCGCGTGCCAGCCGGGTAACCAGCAGGGCACTTTTAATCAGCCCCTGTGCATCAATCACCGCATCATAGGTCTGTGACTGAACAGCGTCGCGGAACCGGCGGCGTTCATCACGGATATCGCGGCGGAACCAGTTTTTCCGCCAGCGGCGGATAGCAACCGGAATGACGCGATCAACAGCAGAGTGCCAGCCCGGGATCTGGGCAAAACCCTCTTCAACCACCCAGTCAAAGGTGAGAGCCGGGAATACCTGCACGGCATCGGTCAGTGCGGGCAGGGTATGCAGCACATCCCCCATCGACGAGGTTTTGACGATTAACACACGGCGCATGGCGGGGAACTCTTCAGCAAATCATCCAGTTCAGACAGAACCTGCTCCGGCTGAATATCAATCAGGCTCTGATGGTAGCCCTCATGGGCATCCCCTTTGCGGACTTTATGATAACCGGTGATCAGGCGGATAACGCGGGCTTTCTCTGACAGCGGCGGCGTGAAATCCGGGCTGCTCGGGCCGTATAAGGCGACCAGCGGGCGATCCAGTGCGGCAGCCACATGCATCAGACCGGAATCATTGGTGATAATGGCATGACAACCGGCGATCAGATTCACCGCCTGTTCCAGTGAGGTTTTTCCGGCCAGGTTCAGACAGTTTTCGCGTTGCTCATCACTGAGCATGGCGAGGATTTCCTCACCGGCAGCGTGATCTTTTTCTGAGCCGAACAGGACTATCTGAAAATCACGCTCATCAATCAGTTTCTTCGCTAATTCACCGTAGTGATAATGCGGCCAGCGTTTGGCCGGGCCAAATTCGGCCCCCGGACAAAAACCGACGACCGGGCGGTGATCACTGATATTAAACGCAGCCATGCTCTCGGCAATATCCTCATCACGCACCACCAGCTTCGGCCACAGCAGGGGCTGCGGCAGAGCGGCGGCGGCAGGGACATCCGCTTTATCATACGCGAGGGCAACATAACGCTGCACCATCAGCGGAAAAGCGGCTTTGTCGAGTTTCCGGTGATCGTTGAGCAGGCCGTAACGCATTTCGCCCAGCCAGCCGGTGCGCACAGGGATTTTCGCAAAAAACGGCACTAGTGCCGATTTTAACGAGTTCGGCAGCACATAAGCACGATCATACTTATTATCACGCAGGGAATGACCGAGACGGCGGCGCTCACCGAGTGCCAGTGCACCGTGGCCGATCGGCATAGCGACAGCCTCATCCACTTCCGGCATTTTTGCCAGCAGCGGACGGCACCACGCGGGTGCCATCACATCAATTGTTGCCTGCGGATAACGTGTTTTCAGGGTACGGTAAAGGCTTTGTGACATCATCATATCACCGACCCACGACGGCCCGATCACCAGAATTTTCATGTGCGTTTAATTAATTCCCCTGATTTAACCAAGCCATATATTCACGGACACCTTCGGCGACCGTTTTGAACTCACCCGGGTAACCGGCTGCACGCAGATTGGTCAGGTCAGCCTGGGTATACGCCTGATAGCGGCCTTTCAGTTTTTCCGGGAACGGGATGTAATCGAGCGCGCACTGGCGTTCGCTGTGGAAACCGGTCACAGCATCAGCGACAGCCTGGAAAGATTCCGCACGGCCGGTACCGCAGTTGAAAATACCGGATTTGGCATTTTTCCAGAACCACAGATTTACATCTGCCACATCACCCACATAGATGAAATCACGCAGGAAGTTTTCACTGCCGGAGAATAATTTCGGGTTTTCGCCGTTTAAAATCTGATTATTCAGATGGAAAGCGACACTCGCCATGCTGCCTTTATGGCCTTCACGCGGGCCGTAGACGTTGAAATAACGGAAACCGCAGATCTGGGACTCTGCTTCCGGCAGAATTTCACGGACATACTGATCAAACAGGAATTTGGAATAACCATACACATTCAATGGTTTTTCGTACTGCCGATCTTCAATAAAGTTATCGCTGCGCCCGCCGTAGGTGGCGGCAGAAGAGGCATACAGGAACGGGATCTGACGATCCAGACAATAATGCAGCAGCTCTTTGGAGTACTGATAGTTATTATCCATCATGTACTTACCGTCCCACTCGGTAGTGGATGAGCAGGCACCTTCATGGAATACAGCCTCGACATCCCCGAAATCATCCCCGGCCACAATACCGGCGATAAAATCTTCTTTATCCATGTAATCGGCGATATTCAGATCGACCAGATTGACAAATTTGGTGCCGTCTTTCAGGTTATCCACGACTAAAATATCAGTGTAACCGTCATCATTCAGTGCTTTTACAATATTGCTGCCGATAAATCCGGCACCGCCGGTGACAATAATCATCACGCATTCCTCTGTTCGGTTCATTCAAGAAAATGAAAAAATCACTGCTTTTATCATAGCATTGAAGGGGGTCTGACGTGGATGAAAAATTGCAGCGGCAGGAAGATCTCCCGTGTTACCGGGTTGTTTTCCGCTGATGATCTGTTATACCGTGAACACTATTTATTACGTTATCTTATTATGTTATCCGGCCGGACAGTGTCTCCGGACTTTAAAGGAATATGCATGAACCCGACCACTGTTTTCCGGTTACCGCTATTATTTGTACTGGCCTATGCACTTATTCTGAGTGGTTCGCTGATCCTGGTTTCTTACCCGGATGTCAGTGTCCGCTATCCTGAATTATCATTAGCGGCCTATTTGTCAAAAGTATTTGCTTTTCAGCTGATTCAGCTGACCGGGCTTTTTACTCTGACATCATTATTTTTTTATCATTACCGGATAACACAACTGAATCGTAAAACTGTTCTGGCAGTTATCGGTCTTACTCTCTTTCTGTATACAGCAAACATGATCCTCGGCAGCCTCAAAGCGGAATGGCTCAGTCATCTGATGGCGACAATGATTGCGGAGAAAGCGGAGTTTGCTGACGTTATTCTGCTGGTCAAAACCGCAGATATTGGCCTGTACCTGATCTCATTTGTATTACTGGGTATCGCGACCCGTCTGGTGGCGAAATATTATCTTAAAGTCAGCCATCCTGCAGTTATCCCGGACGGAAAAACTCCGGATATTTACGCACTGTTGTTCAGTTGCGGGATGGTGTATCTGATGTGGATGATCGCATTATTTCTGACGGCGGTGATAACACCGCACCTCCCCGGCGGCATACCGGCACCGCTGTCTGATAATGCGTATACCACCGCGGCGGGTCTGCTGATTTCGTGCGGTATTGTTTTTATTGCTGTCCGTCAGCGGTTCCCGGTGGCAGGCGGAATATTGCAGATCAGGCCGCTGGTAATTTCCGTTCTGCTCAGTACCGTGCTCAGTATTCTGGTTATGGCGGCGATCACCGCCGGAACGGTTTATATGGTATTACTCACCAACAGTTTCCGGCACTTCGGGGAGACTGAGTTATGGATTATAACTGCGGTTTGTGTCGCTCTGACACTGTGGATAAGCCGTGCTGTCACCGGTGTGATGTTCCGCCGGTGATAATCTGATCATACTGTCGGCCGGGCTGGTTATCCCGGTCCTGCTATCGCTGAGTCTCTGCCGCCGGTTCAGCCGGTACTTTTTCCGCGGCCTTCAGGTCAGTGCTGACTGACTCTTTTGCCGCAGGCGGCGCGGTATCCGGCTGCGGTAGCGCCATGCGGACGGATAACAGGACTTCCGCCACTTTGCCGTTCATCTGATCTCTCAGGAGTGCTTCCGTCAGCAGATTGATATAGTTGGTGTAGAACTCCCCGCCGATTTCTGCTTTACCCTCACACTGCTCAGTCATTGGTGTCAGCCACGGTTTTTCCTTCACCACCGGTTTGACCGGCACGACCGGTTTCTCCGGCTGCGGTTTCACGGCAGATGGTTTACCGGCATGCGTCAGCATATATCCCGGCGATACCAGCTCAATATCCGGAGGCAGTTGCGGGATGAGTTTATGCAGTGCGCGGACCGTCGACGGATGCGGGTGCCCGATAGCGATCACCGACCCCTGTTTGCGTGCCAGAGCAACAGCCCGGTTCAGTTGCTTGCGCGTCTCTTCCTCTGTCTGCACATTATCCAGAAAAACCTGGCGGCGCAGTACGCGAACCGGTGTTCCCTGTGCAGCCTGTGTCGCTTTGGTGCTGCCGATGGTCACACTGTCGAGGAAATAAAAACCGGAGCCGGAGAGAGACGCCATCACATGCTGCATGGCGGTCAGATCAGAGGTCATCGCGCTGCCCATATGGTTATTCATGCCGGTGGCATACGGCACCCGGGCAATCGCAGCTTTAATCAGGGTATCAATTTCTGCGGCACTCATGGACGGGCGTAGAGTGTCGCGCTCCAGCGGCTGTTTGCTGATCGGTGCCATAGGCATATGGATAAGAATTTCACGGCCCTGGCGGTGTGCTTTTTCTGCCATTTCTTTGCCGAACGGGGAATTCGGCAGGATAGCAATGGAGACCTGCGGCGGCAGTTCCAGGATGCGGTTATCATCCTGTTTGCGGTAACCGAAATCATCGATCACAATGGCGAGCTGCGCTGCAGCGGCAGAAAACGTTATCAGTGACGAAGTGATAAAAAGTAACGAAGTCAGTACGATATTTTTGGTTTTCTGCCGGTAAGTCACTGTGTGCTATCTCCCCAGCCAGGGCTGCGGGTTAACCGTCCGTCCCTGGCGCCGGATTTCAAAATAGAGGCCCGGTCTTTCCTGACCCCCGCTGCTGCCCACCAGTGCGATCGGCTGACCGGCTTTCACCTGATCACCCACATTCACCAGTGCGCTCTGGTTATAGCCGTAAAGGCTCATATCCCCTTTACCGTGCTCGACCACCACCATCAGACCATAACCCTGCAGCCAGTCTGCCAGCAGGACCCGGCCATCTGCCACTGCTTTTACCTGTGTGCCTTCCGGTGAGCCGATTACCATGCCTTTCCAGCGCAGTTCGCCGGAGATACTGTCACCGAACCGGTGCAGCAGCGGACCACGAACCGGCCAGATAGCCTGACCGGCCGGACGGCCCAGTCCCCCAGTGCGGGACATCAGCGAACGCTCGTCCTGAGTCGGGGTATAGGTGGAGCCTTTTTTCTTCGCCTGAGCCTGTTTCTCGCGGATACGGGCGGCTTCACGGGCTTCGCGTTCCGCGCGGGCTTTGGCCTCGCGCTCCGCTTTGGCTATCTTGTTGCGCAGCTGGCTTTCGTTTTCCCGCATCACCAGCAAATCTTTCTGATCAGCTTTCAGTGAGCGTTCCAGCTCAGTCAGGGTGGATTTCCGGGCGGTCTGGGCACGATCCAGCTTTTTCTTTTCAGTCTGCTGTTTGCCGAGCAGGCTTTTATGCTCTGCGCGTTTTTGCTGCTCGGTCTGGCGGCGGGCGTGCAACTGCTGCGTGGTCTCTTCCAGCTCTGCAATGGTTTTTTCCCGCGCGGCACCGATATAGGTGTAATAGGCGAGGATCCGCTCATCGCGCTGGCCTTCCTCACCCTTGAAAATCAGTTCAATACCCTGATGACGCCCCTGACGGAATGCGGCATCTAGCTGTTTTGACAGCAGCGCCCGCTGGGCTTTCTGCTTCGCATCCAGCTGTTTGATTTCTGCGCTGAGAGTGGTGATTTCACTGTCGAGCTGTTTCAGGGTTTTCTGTGTGGAATAGAGTTCACGACCGGCAGCGGCGATATCCTTTTCCTGATTTTTCAGCTGGGTTAACAGATTTGCACGTTTTCCCTGCTGCTCTTTGACGCTCTTTTCTTTCTCCGCGATATTCAGCTGGAGATTTTTCAGCTCATTCTTGCTGGCATCGGCGGTGGTTGTATTGGCGGCAGAAACAGCAAAAGAGACCGGCAACAGCAGAGCTGCCAGTAATGTGCGGACACCGGGGGACACCCGGCGGGAATGCGTGCGGAAAACGTGCTTATGCGCCAATTTATCTGACCCTGCCGTTACGCCAAAGAAACGATCGTATTTAACTATTCTAAACTGCAATTATTCCATGCCATTTAAAGCGTTACCAGTCCTGTTATCCGGGATTTACACTTCGGGACAATCCGGCGGCGGAGATTCACCGCGAATTTGTTGCGTTTGTTTTTTACCTTAGCCGTGAATCAATGGTAAATTAACCCCTCTGTCTGTCGGAAAAATGAATTTTCGCGGCATGCGCCGCAAAATTACGATGAAAACAGCCATAACCCGGGCAAGACCGGCTGTATTTGAACCGGCACACAGGTATACTTCTGCCCTTTGATCTTTGTTATTAACCAACGGGAGTTATTGTCCCCCATGCTGCAAGAAATTATGCCATTTGTCAGTAAGCACCCTATTATCAGCCTTGTATGGGTCGCGTTACTGATCTCAGTCATCGTACTGACTGTCAAAGGACTGTTTTCAAAAGTGAAAACAATTCCGCGTTCTACCGCTATCGCACTGATTAATAAAGAAGAAGCGATTGTCGTGGATACCCGTACCCGGGACGATTTCCGCCGTGGTCATATCATTGACGCGGTCAATCTGACGCCGTCAGAAATTAAAGACAACAACCTCGGTGAAGTGGAAAAACACAAAAACCGTCCTGTTATCCTGGTTTCCGCCAACGGTATGGAGCTGGTCAAACCGGCTGAAAGCCTGCTCAAAGCCGGTTTTGAACGTGTATTTGTGCTGAAAGACGGCCTCTCCGGCTGGACCGGTGATAACTTACCGCTTTCCCGCAGCAAAAAGTAATCCGGCAAAGGATAATTGGAACATCCCCTTTGTAACTCACACTCTTTATATGGATATCAAAAGGTAACACTATGTCAGAACAACAAAACACAGAAATGTCTTTCAACATTCAGCGCGTTTACACCAAAGATATTTCTTTTGAAGCGCCGAATGCACCTGCCGTTTTCCAGCAGGAGTGGCAGCCGGAAGTGAAGATGGATCTGGACACCGGCTCAACCAAACTGGCTGATGACGTTTATGAAATCGTTCTGCGCGTCACTGTGACAGCGACTATGGGCGAAGAAACCGCATTCCTGTGTGAAGTTCAGCAGGCCGGTATTTTCACCATCGGCGGTCTGGAAGGTACTCAGCTGGCACACTGCCTGGGTGCATACTGCCCGAATATCCTGTTCCCGTATGCCCGTGAGTGCATCGCAGGTCTGGTCGGCCGCGGCACATTCCCTCAGCTGAACCTGGCACCGGTTAACTTCGATGCACTGTTCATGAACTATCTGCAGCAGCAGGAACAACAGCAGGCTGCGCAGGAAGGTACACAGGAAGCATAATGACAGACGCTTCTATGACTGTACTCGGTGCCGGTTCATACGGCACCGCTTTAGCGATCACACTGGCCCGTAACGGGCACCGTGTGGTGCTGTGGGGGCATGACCCGGAACATATCCGTCAGCTTGAGGCTGATCGTGCCAATCAGGCATTTCTGCCGGATGTCCCGTTCCCGGATACCCTGATCCCTGAAGCCTCCCTTGAAAAAGCCCTCGCGGCCAGCCGTAATATTCTGCTGGTGGTGCCGAGCCATGTGTTCGGGGATGTGCTCAAACGTGTCAAACCGCTGCTGCGGCCTGATGCCCGGATTATCTGGGCGACCAAAGGTCTGGAAGCGGAAACCGGGCGTCTGCTGGGTGAAGTGGTACGTGAAGTCCTCGGGGATAAAATTCCGCTGGCCATGATCTCCGGTCCCTCTTTTGCCAAAGAGCTGGCTGCCGGACTGCCGACGGCGATTGCTGTCGCAGCGACAGAGCCTGCCTTTGCGGATGAGGTTCAGCAGCTTTTCCACTGCGGCAAAAGCTTCCGCGTTTATAAAAACCCGGATTTTATCGGGATCCAGCTCGGCGGTGCCGTGAAAAACGTCATTGCGATTGGTGCGGGGATCTCTGACGGAATGGGGTTTGGTGCCAATGCGCGAACCGCGCTTATCACCCGTGGCCTGGCAGAAATGACCCGCCTGGGAGTGGCATTAGGCGCAGATCCGTCTACCTTTATGGGTATGGCCGGCCTGGGTGACCTCGTGCTGACCTGTACTGACAACCAGTCCCGTAACCGCCGTTTCGGCATGATGATGGGGCAGGGCGTGAGTGTGGATGAAGCACAGGAGCGCATCGGTCAGGTGGTGGAAGGATACCGTAATACCAAAGAAGTTCGTGCGCTGGCAGAGCGTGCAGGCGTTGAAATGCCTATCACCGAGCAAATCTATCAAATACTCTACTGCAATAAAGATGTGCTCGAAGCTGCCCGTGCCCTGTTGGGGCGAGCCACCAAAGAAGAAGGTGAGCACTTTTAAGCCCGTTTTTTTATCCGAAGTCTGTGAGGTAATTATGTCCTACGAAGAACTGGAAGAGGTCTGGAGCTATATAAAGCAGGAAGCGCGGGACTTTGCTGATTGTGAGCCGATGCTGGCCAGTTTTTTCCATGCGACATTACTCAAGCATGAAAATCTGGGCAGCGCGCTCAGTTTTATGCTGGCCAACAAACTGGCAACCCCGACCATGCCGGCAATTTCTGTCCGTGAAGTGGTGGAAGAGGCATATCACAATGATCCGCAGATGATTAAATCTGCCGCAATGGATATCAAAGCCGTCCGCCTGCGGGATCCGGCAGTGGATAAATACTCCACGCCGCTGCTCTACCTGAAAGGCTTCCACGCCTTACAGGCATACCGCATCGCCAACTGGTTGTGGAACCAGAACCGCCGCGCGCTGGCAACCTACCTTCAGAACCAGGTTTCTGTGACATTTGGTGTGGATATCCACCCGGCCGCAAAAATCGGCCACGGCATTATGTTTGACCACGCAACCGGCATTGTCATCGGCGAAACCGCGGTGGTGGAAAATGATGTCTCTATCCTGCAATCCGTCACCCTCGGTGGTACCGGCAAAACCGGCGGCGACCGCCACCCGAAAGTCCGCGAAGGCGTGATGATTGGTGCTGGTGCCAAAATCCTCGGCAATATCGAAATCGGACGCGGTGCCAAAATCGGCGCAGGCTCCGTGGTTCTGCACCCGGTCCCGGCACACACCACCGTTGCAGGTGTACCGGCAAAGATTGTCGGCAAACCGGGCTGCGATAAACCGTCCTTGGATATGGATCAGCACTTTAACGGGTGTGAGGGGATTTAGTTTCCTGATTCAGCAGCCAAAAGTAAAAAAGACAGCCAAGGCTGTCTTTTTTGTGACTGAAATACAGAACACATTAATCCCGTAATAACGCCCCTGCATAATCCAGCTGCCGCCAGGCTTCAAATACAATTACTGCAACGGTATTGGATAAATTCATACTGCGGCTGTCCGGCAGCATCGGCACGCGGATTTTCTGATCCACAGGCATATTATCCAGGACATAAGGCGGCAACCCACGAGTCTCCGGCCCGAACAGCAGATAATCACCGGCCTGATAGCTGACATTACTGTGACGAGGTGTGCCCTTAGTGGTCAGTGCAAACACCCGGTTACCGGTTGGCGACTGCGCATTATCAGAACTCAGCCCCTCGCTGTCGAGAAAGGCGTAATAATCATGATGATGTTTGATATCCGCAAACTCACTGTAATCCAGCCCGGCCCGGCGCAGACGCTTATCATCCCAGGTAAACCCCAGCGGATGGATAAGATGCAGCCGAAAGCCGGTATTGGCACATAACCGGATGATATTGCCGGTGTTAGGTGGTATTTCTGGTTCGAATAAGACGATGTTGAGCATATTACCCCTCTCTTAAGGGGCAATAGTTTATCAAATAAAACATGGTGTTATAATGTTACTTCTTAAATTCGTGGCGAACAGTATTAGCAATTCCCTGTTCCAGGCTCACTGGGGCAACAAATCCGGTATCAGCAATAAAATCGGATTTAAACTGAGTACGGGCACAGAATTTTTTAATGCGGATGCTGCTTATCGGGAATTCCTTACCAGTCACTTTTGCCAGAATGTCAAAGCAGTAACCACCCAACAGACCAACACTATATGGTACGTGGATATTAGACTTATGCTTATCCATAGCTTTGCAGATTATATCTGTAAGATCTTCCATATTAAAATCAGGTTTATCGACATAGTTAAATACATGGCGACCTGAATTAAAGTTAGTAGCAAATTTTAAGAATGCGGCAATGTTTTCAACATAAGCCATTGATTTTTGGTTTTTACCGCCACCAATCATCAGGAAACGACCGGATGCAATCTGGCGGAATAAATTATAGACATTGCCACGGTTGTTTTCACCAAATACTACAGTCGGGCGGATTGTCACCAGTGTGCGATCTGCTTCTTCTGCCTGCCAGGCATCATAAACATGTTCGGCAGCTAATTTGGATTTACCGTAATCATTGAATGGCTCATATTGACCATCTTCACCGGTTTCTTTTTCAACAAAACCGTAAACGGCAACAGAAGATGTAAAGACGATATGTTTGATTCCAAGCTGAGCTGCGACATCACATACATGTTTAGCGCCATCGACATTTACATCATAGTAAAGACTGATAGGATGCACATTATCTTTGTGCTTTGCAGCCAGATTAATAATAACGTCGGAACCTGTCAGTGGCTCAACCAGAGATTCCGGTTTAGTGACGTCCCCAAATTCCCAATGATCAGGAAATGCAGCACTTTTCTCAATATCAACGATTTTGAACGGGATATTGTCTTTTTGTAATTGTGTGGACAGGCGAGTACCAATGAAGCCTGAGCCGCCGATAATGATGATCATTTTAACTCCGGGTAATTTTATCGTTTCAATATTTTTTTTAATGAGAGATTGGGAAATAGATTCTTTAAAAAACAATAGTACTATTGTATAAGAAAATATAGAAAAAATCATAGACAGAATAGAAAATATAAATACATTATGTATGTGCTCACGAAGAAACGGAATAAAAAACATAGGCAGGCAGCCAGTGATATATATGCATATGTTTTTGTTAATAATAGGTATTTTTATTTTTTCTTTATTTCTGATGTGGAAGTAAATGATAATTGACATCAGTAGTAGTAGTGATAGTGTAATTAGAATACTTATAGATGAATTTATACTTTCTTGGAAAACTAATTTCACGATAGCATTTACTAAAGCAAAAGCTATAAGAAGAATGATATATACTTTTTCTTTGTTAAGTGCAAATAGTGTTTGAGTAGCCAATATTTTTAATAGTGAAAAAAATAGTATGTAGAATGAAAATATTTTTATAGTATCGAGAGCTGGCATAAACTCATAAGAGCCGAATATGAATAAAAATTCGGAAGCCATTAAATATACACCGATGAAAGATGGTAATACTATCATCATTAAGGAAGTATATATTTTATTTATAAGCAATAAAAATTCCGCGCGGTTAGTTTTTGCAAGTATAGATAACCTGGGTAAAGTAACTTGAGTAATAGTTGATGAAATAACAACTACCAAGACAATAATTTTTTCAGATAGTGCAAAATAGGCCACTTCAGTATTAGAAACAAATGCTCCCAGAGCAACCTTATCAAAGGCAAAAAATAAAAAACCAACATCAACTAAAAATAATGTAGATGCTATCCTTTTAAAATGTGAAAATAACTTATTGAGTCTAACTAATTTGAATGAGAAAAAAAACTCTTTTTTTTATAAAAAACAATATAATAGAAAGAAAAAAGAGCATTTATTAGGTCAAAGAAAACATTCAGCCAGACATAGATAAGATAATTGTCAGATGATGTAATAAGGAAAAACATTAAAATCAATGATACGCTGCGGCATAACATTGTTTTTATTGAAATAAATTTATAATCTTCATGTGACTCATTGACCCACTCAATATCAAATGCAAGCAAAAATAACTTTAAAGCAAGAACCAATGATATGATTTGTACTTTTGGATCTTTAATTACAAAGAAGATTAGTAATAAATATAGAAATAACGAAAAGGTAACTAAAAGTATATTGATAGTAAAGATATTAGAAAATAAAAAAGAAGATTTTAATCTGTTGCTTCTTACTTTACCTAGTTCTCTTATGGCATAGAATGATAATCCGAGAACGGCGAGTGCATTAAAATATGAGTATATACTTTCAGCATAATTAACAGAACCGATGTTATCAGGTGATAATGTTCTATATACATAAGGTATTATCAATGCTGGTAAGGTAAATCTGAATAAATTTAAAGCAAGTTTATATACACCATTCAAGGTTATCGATTTTTTCATTTTAATATTTTTGCTTTTAGTTTTTTAATTATTCTGCAAAGGTTCCTATACAAAAAATAAGGAGATATATTTATGATTTTTAAATCAACTATTTCAATATTTTCTGCGCTATTATAGGTATGCATTGCTATTGTTCCAAATGGTAATTTCAAGCTCTTTATATAACGTTCACTATAATTATTCTCCGATAGCTCATTTATTTCCATAAAATTAACGCGGTAACCATAACGTTTTGAACAATCCTGAGAAACTCTTATATTATTTAATATCTCACCGGCGTTCCGTGACTTTGAAATATCATGAACAACAGGATTCCCGATAACAGGTAAGAATGTTCCACTTAATGGGTCGTCTGTAACATATAGACTAAGTTCATCACCAAATGATACACCCATTTTTTTTTCAGAGGTTAATAGGTACCATAGCCCATTTTTATTAATTAAATTAGTATCAACAGCAGATATATTATCAATGAGTGTTCTTATTTTTTCCCATTTATAAGGGAACTCTATACATTTATATAAATCAATAGTGTTGTTATATGATGATTCAGGAATAATATATAGCTCATCATTTATTTTCAATATAAATGGATAGGAAAGATGATAATTCTCTTCAATAATTATATGATTATCAATTATTTCTTTGTTTTTAACATCTAGTGTACCAATTGAAATATAGCCTTTATCAGTATCATAATTTAATGCTTCATATAGAACATAATATTTTGAGTTATGATAGTATATAAAAGGGTCAGCCATTAATTCATTATTATCAAACTTTATTTTTGACCATTTATCGGTGCTTTTTTCTTTAAATGCAAGAATCCATTGGCTGGGGATGAAAATTTTAGTAAATAATGTTTTAAAAAATAATATAGCGTATAGTAATGGAGTAAATATAGAACGAGAGTATGATGGGTTGCGTATATTTATTTTATAGCCATAACGCTCTTGTAACATGCAAATTTTACTATCAACTAATATCTTATTTTTTTTGAAAGAAATACGGTTTGGGAGAAGGGAGTAATTTATCTTTTCACCATTATCGTCTGTTATTTCAAACAATAAGCTGTCATAAAAAATAGTAGATAACATAATTTCTAATGATAGGCTTCTACCACTGCCTATTTTAAGCGAAACCATGAAGTTAATTCCTTAATTTGCTGTATATTTTTGATAGAAGATAAGTTGGTAGAATACGGCTTAGTATTCTTAATGAAAAATATGGAATTGAAGTGTATTTCTTTTCTAAATCAGAGTTGAGGATATACTTTAACATGGTGATTTCTGATTTTACATATTTAAAACCCTTTCTGCGATTAATCATGGCTTCACCGACCCTGGCAGAAACTAAGATAGTATCGAGATTAACGAGGTTATAGTTTTTATTTAAAAGCCTGAGCCACAAATAGTAATCCTCCATATAAGGAAGATCCATATACCCACCAACATTAATAATATGTTTTTTCCTAAAGCAAACTGCCATATGGTTAAATGGATTTCTTTTTTTTATTACTTTAACAATATTATCACCAATAGGAACTTTTTTTACTCTGATGATTTCATCTGAAGATGCTTCAAATTCATTAACATGTGATCCACATAAGGTTATCTCAGGATTCTGAGTCATATATTTGTATTGGATCTCAAATCGATTTGGTAAGTTTATATCATCAGTATCAGCTCTCATCACAATATCATTAGAGCATTGTTCTAAACCGATGTTTAATGCGATACCAAGGCCACAATTATTATCTAATATAACATTCTGAATGGGTAGTAATGCTTCCCATTTTTCAATCACGCTATATAGTTCAGATGTTAATTTCCCATCATGAACAATGATAACTTCATTAGGCAAGTATGTTTGTGTATAAATACTATTTAAAGCAGCGTCAAAGAATTGGCTATTTTCTTTATAGTAAATAGAGAGTAAAACTGAAAAGTTATAATTCATATTTTAATATTTATTAAATAATGTATTAGTATTGGTGGTAGCAGAATTGCATTAATCTATTTTTAATGATATTTGCATCATCCCTAAATTGAGGGAATCGCTCAATCAGATTGGTATTTTTTATAGAAACCGAAGGATCGAAATATTTATTTTTCCACTGGTGGTTAGCAATGTCTATATTACAAAAGTCGCATACAGTTCTAATGGTAGAGTCATAATTATAAATAAAATCTTCAAACTGCAGATAAATTACATTTTCGTGCTCGGTCTTATTTTTTCTTAAAAGCTGGAACCATTCTATATAAGTATCTAAATTGTCAGATGGAATCCATTTTTCTTTCCACAATGCTTTGTTCAATATATATAAGTCTCTGGGGTCTCGATCAACGATAATCACTTTAATTTCATTGAAATAGTTAGTATATTTATCAACATTATCAGAGGGTATTATTTGGTCAAATACAACGAAATCTTTATTATTATGGTTAGAGCTTAAAATAAGCTCGTTCATATAGTTTTTGACGTGTTGATGAAAGTTTTTTCCGGAGGAATAATACATTTTTTTATTAAAAAGAGACCCATAAAAATTGGCACCACCTTCTTTCATTCGCAGTATTTTTTTCTGAATTATTCGTTCAGAATAATAAATGAATTTTCTGAAAAAAGATGAGTCAATGATATCTTGGTGCCAAAAACCATCCCATTTAATATCGACAATGTTATTTATAAATTTATCTGATATTGATTTAAATTGACCATTGAAAAATGATTCATAATTATATACTTTACTTTTGCTTAAATAATTTATATAAGCAATGAAATTATTTATATGATAACTGGTTGTTAGTCGATTATTATTTTCATTAATACCATAATCTAAGTCTCTTATACCATTAGGATCCTGAATAAATCTGAATTCGAAGTTACCCATGGAAGAAACATTACTAAACTCACCGAGTAGATCAGAAATAACACTTGAGCCTGTGCCGCCATAACCAGTACACGTTATTACTTTTGGTACTTTCATTAATTATTGACCTTTGAAATTGATTTAATAATATCGAATATGTTATTAACAGAAATTTCAAGCTCTTTAACTTTATCCGGCGTAATAACAGATAATTCTTTTTTTATTTTAGTGGTTGAGATATTCTCAGTTCTGTCAAGGTAAATGACTTCACAGATATTTTTTAGGCTATCAAATTTTCCTTCCCAATCATTCCCCATACCTAAAATATCTATATTATATTTTTTTATATCCAGTTCTTTCTGTTCCCAATTACACTCAGGTATTACTTCATCAACATATTTACAGGCTTCAACAATTTCTTTCCTTTCCTCAAAAGAACAAAATGACTCTTTTCCTTTGAGCTTATTAAATTCATCTGTTGAGATCGCAACAACTAAATAATCACCATAAGACTTCAGTCTTTTGAGTAATCGAACATGTCCGATATGAAATAAATCAAAGGTTCCATATGTAATAACTTTTTTCATTTTGCTTCTCTAGGGTGTGATATTACCTGAAAGTTGATCGATAAACCATGGACGACTTAATAAGTATCCTAAGTGAACTAGAGTAATCGTTACCAGAAATGGTTTTATTATTTTATTAATACCTTCTATTTTCATTGATAACATATAAATAATAGGGATTAAGAATGGTAATAATAAATAATATCGAATTGCCATTTCCCTATTAAATGACATAAATATTGCTAATGCGAATACTAAGATATAGAATTTTATTGCTCTATATAATTTGTTATGAACAACAGGAATATTTTTATTTTTTAATAGATATAAGAATACTAATAGATGAAAACCATACATAATGATATTTAAATATATAGTAGATATAGATCTACGATCATTAAAATAGATATGCCGAGATATAGTGCGACTAATTATATAGTAATCATTATAATTTCGAGATATGTACCCGCCAACATCAAATATAAATGTAGCCAAGGAGAGTAATAATATTAAAATAATCAGACGGATATTGAGATATTTAGATATTATTACTATAAGTATTAACAATGCATTTGAAGAATGGATAAATATTGACAATGTCATTATGAAAATAGATGCTGTGCTAAACTTTAAGTTTTTAATATATAGGCTAAAGCCAACTAAGAAAAAAGAAAAGCCAAGTACTTGCCTAAAATAATTTATGGTTCCAATTATTGAGCTTTGAGAAAATAGGAGGCACCATATAAATATTACTATATGCTCATTAATGTTTTTACCAAGAATATAATAAGAGTAATATATAAATATTCCATATAGTACTGTAATGGAAATAAGATATATTCTCTCATTTATTGAAATAAATCGTAATGCATCTGTTAAAAGGGTAAATAGTAACTCAAAATCCCAATTCCGATTTAAAAAATTATCAATATAAGCTTTAGTATCTGAGCCAATTGAATAATCCCGCAATCCAAATAGTATTGCATAGGATAGTATCATTACCAATGCAATTAAAGCGGATAATTTCTTATTACTTTGTATATCAAATATAATAGAAATAGTTAAAAATGATAATGACAATATTATAATAAATAGAGGGGAGTACTCATAAATCATGTCCAAGTATACCTTTCCAGTTGTTTGCGATTACCTGAATATCATAATTTAGAGCGTCATCATAACCCTGTAAAATCAATGCGTTACGTAGGTTTTTATCAGTGATAAGTTGATTTATTTTTTCAGTTAAATCGTATGTATCATTTATATTTACGAGTAATCCATTTTTTAAATTATCAATTAGCTTTATTCCACCGTTAGTACTTGTCGATACTAAGGCACACCCTTGGGAACGAGCTTCAATTATACTCATTGGCATTCCTTCAAATAGAGAGGGAAGAACACTAATGGTAGTCTCTTTCAAATATTTACTGATATCATTAGTAGAAGGAAGGAAACTGATATTTCTTAAGTTTAATTCACTTGCAAGTGTTATGAAATTAGTTTTATCTTTACCATCACCAATTATTGATAATTTCCAATCAGGATGTTCACTTTCTATTTTTTTCCAGGACTTAATTAAAGTATCTACACCTTTTTCTTTCGTGACTCGGCCAATAAATGATACCGTTTTATACTCCTGAGATAGGTCTCTTTTATATATTTCAAGTGGGCATGGATTAGCAATAAATGTAATTTTCTCATCTATAACGCATTCAGGAGTTGTATCTGTATTTTTAAATAAACACACTACATTATCAAATACTGAAAAGATCATTTTTACACGATGTCTGGTGAATAATCGGGACATGTAAAATAATTCAAATTCAGCATTGCCGCCGTGAGAAAAATATACCAGCTGAATATCTTTAAATAATCCTAACTTCCTGAGAATATAAATAGGTTCGATATACGCAGATTTATTGACAACTAATATTGAGTTTTTGCACTCTTTTAATATTGGGATTATTGCCAGTAGATTTAAAGGAAGTGAAAGTAGTTTCCATTTAAAAAAGAATGTCTTAATCTTAAATTGAATACCTTCGTGTAAAGGAAAATAAGGTTCGCCTTTAACAACAGAGATTATTTTACACTTATATCCATGTGTACTGAAATAGTTAGCCCATGTTGTTATAACCCTGACAACACCACCAGCACCAACCATACTTTCTGTCAGGAAAACAATATCTTTTTTCATATTATTTATTTCTAAGGTTATTTACAATATAGTCGTAGATAAGCTTGCTGCTACCATATTTAACTTGATTAAAGTAATTATTAATAAGTTCTCTTTTTTCCAGGAAATATTCATTATTAGTTAGAGACTGATGTATTTCATGAATAAACTCATTTTGAGTTTTTGGCTTAGGACCCGGAGTGGAAAAGTTGTAGTCGAAATTCAGTCCTACCTGGCTTTGATATGTTTCAATATCATATGGGAGAAATATAATTGGTTTATTTAATAATAGGAAATCAAAATATATACTGGAATAATCGGTGATTAAAAGATCAAAATGGGGCATAACATCCATAATCTCTTCACACTCATCAGAACTGAAAGAGCGTATCCATTTTGATTCTGAAATATTTATTTTTTGAAGATGATGAGGACGTAATAATAATAAATATTGGTTTTCCTCAAGAAATTGCTCTAACTGAGTCTGGGAAAAATCTTCAAATGGGAAAAATTGGGTATCTTCCCCGATCCAGCTTTTACCATAAATTCCTGCCCGCCATGTCGGAGCATACAGTATAATTTTTTTATACTCCGGAATATCCTTAATAAAGTAACTTAAATTCTTTGGTTCCTCAAAAAGCTTATCATTTCGTGGTTGCCCCATCGTTTTTATGACAGAATTCTTAATTAAGAAGCTTTTTGAATATATCTCTGCAAGATTATCAGATGTTGATGAGAATAATGTATAATGCCGTGCAAACATTTTTAGAGTAAGTGCTACCCGGAGTTTATTAATTCCGCTATAACCCATTAGGCCCACTTTTTTTAGTGGTATTCCATGCCATAAATTCACAAGTATTCTGTTCTTATGATTAAAAGGTGTTTTTAACGGAAAGCCACCATCAGTGATCCAAATTTTTGCTCGGGATATTAATTTTATATCTTCTTTGTACTTTGTTGTTATAAAGTAATCACCATATTCTTTTATTAGATCATTCCTTTTGGCATCATCATTTATAATATATTTTATTTCAAAATCTTCTTTTTTATTATCAATGATATATTCAAATAATGACCGAGAGTTGAATTTAAAATTATTTTTGTCAAAACTGAATATTGCTATGTTATTATCAGGCTTGTTAGTTAAAGATATTAACATATTTCTTATTGTTATAAGAATTAATTTTATTTTATTCATGGGTTTGTTTTTAATTAATTATTATATAACATAACAAGGCTATTATAATTTTCTATATTATCCATTTCGCCAGCGACATCAGATGAAACTTCATAAGTTTTCATGTTTAGGTCATGAATTATAGACATAGGGATATTATCCCAATAGAGCTTTGAATTATTTAGACTCGTTACATCAGTAAATTTTGGTAGCTCAGCTAAAATTTTTTCTGATTCAGCTGATTTCCAGTAAGAAATACCTAATAAAGAGGGGGCTGTTGGTTCTTTGATATCTATTCGTTCGATATATCCATTTCTGCCTAATACAGGAATCCATTCATGTTCAGGAGTTGTACGTTTTACAGTATAATAAAGGCTGTGTTCACTTTTGATAAAGATATTTTTCAGCAGTACAACATCAGCATCAATAACCAGAGTATCATTAAAATAATCGGCTATTTTCAAAAATGAATATATATTATTGTACTCTTGATACTGTTCATTATGTATCAGTATACAGCCATATTTTTCTTGCAGATATTCAAACTGATGTGCGAGATGACCGGTGACAATAACTATTTCAGTAATACCGAATTCTGACAGATATTGAATTGTTCTTTCAATATTAGGTATTCCACCGATAGGTAAAAGAGCCTTATGTGTTTTTTTTGTTATATCACCAAACCGGGAACCAAGACCAGCAGCTAAGATCACAGCATTCATTTTGCTAAAACTTCCTTTGATTGCAGATTTGTAATAAGCGCTCCGGCTATAATAATAGCTGAAAGCACTAATAATAAAGGCGATAACTCATACCCTAATAATGGGCCAAGAAGAATTGCCCAGGCAGAATAACTGATGTTTAGCCCCATCGCTTTTATTGGACCTAATTCACCTATTGCACGATAATAGAACAGGTATGAAAGGGCGCCAAAAATTGCAATTACAGCCATTGTCAATATCAGAGAATTATTCAGAATGATATCAGCGACAGCGAGTGCTTCTGTTTTAAAGAATAATGCAATTATCAGGAAGTAAATAACGGATGAGGTTAATTGCCTGAGAAATAATGCAATTTCATAGCTGAGATTATTTTTTAATGCATAAGAACAAATGGTACTTTCCAGTCCCCAGCCCACTGCGCAGCCTAGTGAAAATAAAAATCCAAGTAATGATATTTGGTTAAAACTATCAAGGTTTAGGCCAATATATGCAGTAGTAATAATAACCAGTAAAAGTCCCAGGAAATTTACAAAAGTTGTTTTTACTCTCAGAAATATATAAGCAAACAAGCAACCTAATGCCGGGTAAATAGTGGATATGGTAGCAGCTATTGAAGCATTACTGTAATAGATACCTAAAATATAACAGCTCATACCTATAGGGCCACCACTGAGAGCCGCAAGGCAGATTATGTAACTATCTCGTTGTTTCAGGGAGTTAACTAATTTTTTACTTCTTCCAGATAGAGTTATAAACGAAAATAACCATAACGATGAGAATAGGTCATGAAGGAAGGCGATACAAATAGAGAAAAGAATAGCATATTTTAGTGTATCGACTGATGATATATTATAGTCTACAAGTATTGTATCAAGTGCCCAGAGTACTCCTGATGCTAAACCAACAATAATAGACTTATTCAGTAGTTGCATATTTTTTCCTATGGAGATTCATTTGTTTTTGGCATTTTTTGTATCTGTCAATACCGTAGGTTCCAAATAAATTTTCATTTTTTTCTTTGATTAAAGTCCATATTGACCATAGAAAATTCTGGCATGCTTTATAAATTAATATTTTTTCTTTTATCGCTTCTGATTCAGAAGAATATTCGTTTAAATAATGATTTAAAAAAATATTCTCATCGTTATCAGATAAATGTGATTCTTCACAAAGTGCTGCAATATCCCAGATATTGTCATTCATTCCGGAATATTCCCAGTCGATGAGATAATAACCATTATCGTTATAGATGAAATTTTCAGGGACAGGGTCATTATGGCAAGGACAGATATTCAGACCTAATTTATTCAATCTTTCTTCAAAATATAAAAAATAAGATTCAGTCTCTGTGAAGTCAGGATAGCTGATCTGATTTTTATTTAAGTCACTCAGATAACGTTTATATTCTTCAAAAACATTGAAATGATTTTCAAATTTTAAATCTGACTGGTGCAAGGTTCGTAGTAATAATGCTATATTTTCCAGATTTACATCTTTGTTGATTATTTTTGGTGTTAGTGTGACAGCATTATTTATATATTCAGTTACTTTTATACCATTGTTGGTATTGTAATAATATAATTTGGGGTTTATTCCCAGTTCAGTAGCTAACTCACAGTTAGCCTTCTCATTTCCTCTGTTAATCAAAACATTAGTATTTTCACCCGGTAGTCTGACAACTGTTTTCGTATTTTGTGTTTCACAATAATAGTTTGTATTTGTCATTCCGCCGATTTTTTCTATTTTGACCGGAGGTTCAGCTATTGCAGAATGTACAATATCTGCAATAGTTGTATGGATATCATCTGCCATAAATAAATGTCAGCCATCATATTTATTAAAAGAATAGCTACCGCACTGGGTTACCGCTCCCAGAGTGCGCTATTGCGAGTGTATCTTACTGATTCTATTTAAGAATCGAGTCAGTAAGAGTTTTGGTGTGTTACAGAGGGCTGATTTTTCAATAAATTGGGGGGTTGTTTATACCCAATCAATCAGCTCTGTTTATATGTGCAGCCAAAGGCTAGTCCGATTACACGAACAGGTCAAGCATGATAACACTCGTGAGTCTTTCATTAAACGAACTTTATCCGGTTTAATGTGGCAATATTTTTCTTTAAATCTGTCTTTTTTGTGTTAACAGCAGAAAAAGTGTTACTTTAAGCCATAGCTATGGTTTATTACTTTTTCTAATCGGTACATGCACAATCACAGCAGAAATGTTTTATTACATCATATTGATGGCAATGGTAATTCCTGCTTAAGAAGGAAGAGTTACCGGGGGCTGATTTCCCCGGTAACTACAGAGAGCCTCAGCGTGGGTGCAGCGGCAGCCAGATTTCCAGGCGAAGTCCGCCGAGCGGGCTGTCGTTGGCGGTGACTTTACCGTTGTGCTGGCTGATAGCGGTGCTGACAATCGCGAGTCCTAACCCGGTGCCGCCGGATTCACGGTCGCGGGCTTCATCCGTGCGGTAGAACGGCCGGAAGATATGTTCGCGATCTTCCGGGCTGACACCCGGGCCGTCATCATCGACCACAATGCTGATACCTTTGGTGTCGGCACTGAATGCGACCTGAATATGCTGGTTTGAGTAACGCAGGGCGTTACGGACAATATTCTCAAATGCGCTGCCAAGTGCGGACGGGTTGCAGTAAATTGTCCACGGGCCCGGCGGTGAGGTGATTTCCAGCGTTTTATGGCGCTGTTCTGCCTCAAACTTCGCGTTGTCGAGAATGTCATCCCACAGCTCATTGGCCTTGATGTTCTGGCGCAGCAGCTCATTTTTGTGCTGACTGCGGGAGAGAACAAGCAGGTCATTGATCATGCCGTCGAGGCGGTGGGTCTCTGTCTCGATGCGTTCCAGCTCTTTACTTTCACCGTGGCGGCGGCGCAATAGTGCTGTAGCCAGCTGAAGCCGGGTGAGCGGGGTGCGCAGTTCGTGGGAGATATCGGATATCAGCCTCTGCTGTGCGTTCACCATGCGTTCAAGGGCGCTGATCATCTGGTTAAAACTGTTACCCGCCGCAAGGAACTCCTGGGGGCCGGCTTCCAGTTCCGGATGCTGGCGCAAGTTACCCTTGGCAACATCATCCGCCGCGTTTTTCAGTTTTCGTGCCGGTTTTGCCAGGCTCCACGCCAGCCAGAGCAGCAGCGGGGTGCTGATCAGCATGGTGGCGGCCAGTAACAGGAACGGGCGGTCAATCAGGAAGTTGATAAAATCAGACTGTGCGGTGTTCGCCGGGCGGATAAGATAAAGCTGATAGCGGTCTTCGCCGTCCCTGACTTCAAACGGCCCGAGCAGCTCAATGCGGCCGTAACGTTTCTTTTTCGGGTTGTCAGTGTTATCTGACTGACCCATAAAGTTACGGATGACCTGGGAATCATTGCGGATAGGCCCGATGATCCGGCCTTCAGTGGTGACAATAATCAGGCGCTTGTCCGGCGGCGTCCATTTTACCAGGGCGCGGGTCAGCCGCCGCCACCAGAGCAGGTCATTCGCCGGATCCTGTGCGAGATCAGATTCAATATGTTGCTGCAGCATCATCCCCTGTCGGTACTCGGCCTCCTGGAGCGGCATCAGCTGCCGGGAGTCGAGCTTCGGCACCATCAGCACCAGTAACAGCACCAGTGCCAGGGTAAACCAGAAGATGGCGAAAATCCGCGCCGTCAGGCTGCTTATCATGTTGCAGATACCATTAAGTAACCACGGCCGCGTAACGTTTTAAACCACGGCAGGCCGTCTGTGCGCTCCGGTAATTTGCGGCGCAGGTTGGAAATATGCATATCAATGGCGCGGTCAAACGGCGTCAGGCGTTTGCCCAGCACTTCCTGGCTTAAGTGTTCACGGCTGACCACCTGGCCGAGGTGCTGTGCCAGCAGGTAAAGCAGCGTGAACTCGGTTCCGGTCAGATCCAGTACTTCGTCACCGAAGCTGGCTTCCTGGCGGCCCGGGTTGAGCTGGAGTTTATCCACCATCACCACGGAAGAGTTACTGCTGCTGTCGCTCTGCTGCTGTTGCTCACTCCAGTTGGAGCGGCGCAGAATCGCGCGTATACGTGCCACCAGCTCGCGATCGTTAAACGGCTTCGGCAGATAGTCATCCGCACCCAGTTCGAGCCCCAGAACACGGTCAAGGTCACTGCCGCGTGCGGTCAGCATAATCACCGGAGTCTGGTAGTTCTGGCGCAGTTCTTTCAGGGTTTCAATCCCGTTTTTGCGCGGCATCATGATGTCGAGCAATAACAAGTCTATGGAATCGTCAAGGAGGGTCAGTGCCTGCTCGCCGTCATGTGCAATGACAACGTTGAACCCTTCCATATCGAGTAATTCTTTTAACAGCGAGGTTAATTCGCGGTCATCATCAACAAGCAGTATTTTATTCATTATTCACGTCCTCCACGTGCAAAATACGACAACAAACGTTTCTATTCCATGACTTTACGTTCTTTTACATGCTCTGACGCATGTTTGCAGCCGGGTGCGTATAGTTAATTCCAATGGGTCAGGTGACACAGACTCAGAAGTTTAAGGAGTTACTATGGGTAAGATAGCAACAATCACTTTAGCGTCAATGTTTGTGATGCAAAGTGCGCCGGGACTGGCGCAGGATTCAGAAAGTGATGGCTGCGTTACCCCGGTGCAGAGTCACAGTCAGTATAAAGGTATAACGACATCAGGGGGAGATGGTTATACCTCTATGTTGACCGGCATCCGGTTAACGGAAGAACAGCGGATGCAGTTGCGGGATCTGATGCACAATTACCGCGACCAGTTACGGAATGTCCGTAACCTTGCAGAAGATGATATTGCGCTGTACGAGCTGGTTAAGGCCGAAAAGTTTGATGAAACGGCCGTGCGTAATCAGCTTGAAAAGGAGATGCGCAAGCGGCTGGATTATCAGGTTGAGATGATACGGGTTCACCATCAGATGTATCAGTTACTCAACCCGGAGCAGAAAATGCAGCTGGATGCTAATTTTGAGCCGGAGAGTATTCATACCTCATCCGCCTCCTCCGCGCAGAATATGCCGGAATGAATTTGTCAGAGTAGTGAAGTCAGTAGAGTCGTTAAGTAGCACCCAAGAAGTTTTTCCTTGCCATAGACACCATCCCTGTCTTTTACAGCCCCTCTTGAGGGCTTTTTTTTGCCTGTTTTTTGGCGCCGGAGATGCCGTAGATAAAAAAAAGCGGCCTTGCGGCCGCCGTAACTGAATCACAACGGGAAATTAAAAGTTGTAGCGCACGCCGATATTGCCGTGCAGCGGCGATTCTGTTTTGTCGCCTTTGCGGTAATCGATTTCCGCATACGCCTGAATCTGCGGTGTGAAACGGACAGTCAACCCGCCGCCGGCTTTCAGGCTGTCACCGGAGAAATCGGTGTCGAACGTATTGCGCTGGTTAATGGTCACATCATTATTACTGATAAACTCATGTTGCCAGGCCAGTGTGGCGTAAGGGGTGATGATCACCTGATTGTTCAGGGTGAAATCTTTACCCGCGTGCAGGCCGAGTTCGGATTGCAGGGACTGCTGTGCATCCAGTTTTGCCTGCATATTATTGTTCAGATGAACTGATTTGCTGTCCGCACGCATATAGCTCAGGCGGGCATACGGTTCGGCCCAGAAGGCTTCCGGCAGATCAAAGGTGTAACCGGCCTCTGCGGATGCACCGTAAGCATTCTGTGAATAATCTCCGCGGATGCTGCTGCGGTTGGTGGAAACCGCACGTAACTCATTATTGAAATGGTTATATTTCAGCACACCATCGAGGTACCAGCCGTTATCTGAGAACCAGGTGGCATAACCACCGGCAGTAATACTGTCGATGCTGCTTTCGCCGCCGCGCTGATGCTTCAGTTTGACATCGTTATAGCCGGTAAAGACGCCGAGCAACAATTTGCCGTTTTCCAGCGGGACAGATTTATCCGCACCCAGCTCAAAACCGGCCTGATTCAGTTTAAAGTGTGTGTGTCCGGTGCCTGCACGGGTTCTGTCGCCGGTCAGACGCACCCAGACACCCGCATCACCCTGATTATCCCGTAATTCGCCGCGGCGGAACCGCAGATTGTCGAGTTCGTGATTAAAAATCAGCTGCGGCGCGGCAGCCATGGATAACACCGCATCGGTGGATGGTGTGGTTTTATCCTCAGGTACGACCGGCGGAACCGGTTTTTCAGGCTCGCCCGGCTCATCTTTCTGAGCGGCCAGATACCAGATTTTGCCGTCCTGCTCATCACGCTGATAGAGCGAGTACATATAGGTCCCGCCGTCCACCGCATCAATATTAGTGCCGTCGAGGGCGCTCAGGCGGAATTGTGCATTGCTGCTTTCGTCCGTGATTAAATCAAGACGTGATTCATCCGGACGGGTAATTTCAGCCCCGGAATCCTGTATATTCAGAGCATGATCACCACTGCTGTTACGGATAGTGAGGTAATCACCCTGTTGCTCGGCAATGGCCGTGTTCATATAGAATGTCTGGCTGCCGGAGAGATTTTCAATGATCAGATGGCTGTACCCGGCGTTGACCGGTGCAACAAACCGGACCTGACCCTGTCCGCTGAGCGAACCGGCAAAAGCGGCATTCCCGGTATCACCGGTGATCACCATCAGGGTGCTGTCCGGGCCGGATAAGATAACATTTTCCGCATAAGCTCCGGCATCCGCTGCCAGTTTGTCTTCTGAACCGGCAGTCAGCTGTACCTGCGACTGCTGATTAACAGTCGTGACGCCGAGGAGCTGTGCCCCTGCCGCCAGCCAGCTTTTGGCGCGATCATTCAGCGTGGTATCTGTCGCAGAGGAGCCGCTGTAAATACTTTGTACGGCGGTGTCATATAATTCGTTATTAATGGCTTGTCCGCCACCTTTAATAATCTGGGCGCCGCCGTTTTTTATCCGGTTAAATTCTGCAATACCGGCAGATGCAGATGCATTCTGATTGAAAATATATTGCTGGCCGCCGTCAACGGTTGTATTGGTTGCTTTGGAATCATCGACAACATATTGCCGTGCTCCGGCGTTTACGAGGGTATTATCGGCAAAACCTTTACCGTGCAGTTGCTGTAATCCGCCATCATTAATAATGGTGCTGTCCGCAAACCCGCCGGATTTCAGCATCTGAGCACCGCCGTTATTCACGACCGTATTCAGGGATTTACCATCCTGCTGGACATATTCATAACCGCCGTCATTGACCTGTGTACCGGTTGACTCCCCGCCCAGGTAAATAAATAATTTCCCGCCGCTGTTGACGATATTATTTTCAGACTTGCCCGGATCATCGGCTTTACCGGTATTACTGACATAAACGGTTCCGCCGTTGAGTACGGAATCTTTTAATGTTCCGCCGTCCAGAACACGGATTAATCCGCCGCTCTGAATATCAATACGGCTGCCGGTGGCCGGGAAACCGGTGTGATAGCCGTCCCAGGCAATATGGGTTGTTTTATCAATCCAGACTTCAGCGCCGCCCTGAACCTGAGAATCCTCAAACAGGCCGAGTACGCTGAGTTTACTGCCGCTCAGCATGGTCAGATTCTGAGCAATGCCGACATAATCTGTTGGCTTACCTTCTACCCAGGCACCAATTTCATAGCAATCATCAGCGGTCATTTCACCGGTGAAAGGTGCGCTTCCTGTCAGGCCCACATTTTTACGGCTGCCGCAAAATGTTTCTGCCATAACTAATGATGGTACGGTTGAACATAAGACGGCAATAATGGAAAGGTGTAAAAGTTTCTTTTTTGTTTTCATTAGTTATTCCCTGGTGTCGGTATATATAACGAAAGCCATTTCGTCAGACGGAAATGGTAAATTTAAAAGGTGTAAATTTTATTTATGAGATGAGTATCTTATTTAAGGTTTGTTTAATCAATGGGAGCGAAAATGCATATTTAAGTGATTTTTTTAAGATTCATTGACGGTAATGAATCTTAATACACATTATGAATGAAGCTAATCTGATGGTTTTTTTATTTCTTTGGTCAGAATAAAGCTCTGGTTATGTCTGTTTTTGGGTTATTTTTGTTATTTAAATTCCATATTTGATTTATCAGGGGTAATGGATATACCCGCGACATGCGTAATAGCGGCGGTGTAATAAATATTAATTTAGTATGACAAAATATTACTGATATCTGTTTTTCAAATCCGGCCATAAATTATATTCAATAATTGCAAAAAAATATTATATAAATTTCTATTGCATTATTTATGTCACGATGTGAGTAATGAAATAATTTCTTACGGTTTGTTTTTGTTAATTACATAATGTGCGGTAAATCCGGATATATATTCTTTCCCGGATATGCCTTTTATTTCAGATCCTGCTTTTGACCCCTGCTTTTCCGGTAACGCATTATTTGTGAAAAAAATGTTTCATATCCGCTAATTATTTTTTGTTTTTCGGGTATCCTTAACGGGTATGCTGAGTAATCCTGCGGTTATGACAGGCCTGTGTTTCCGGTGTCTCAAAATGACAAAAAAATCCGCAAAGATAGGTGCATCCGGCTAAACCTTATCTTACTATAGGATTAGGTGAATCAATTCAGCAATGCGTTACAGCAGTGAATTCCCGAAGCCTGACCGGGGAAGCGTGATAACATGCCGCTCAGGTTTTTCAGATTTACACATATTACATCTGCAAATCAGAGGTCATCATGAGCAAGAAGATCAAACGAATCGGTGTGTTGACAAGCGGCGGTGATGCGCCGGGCATGAATGCTGCAATCCGTGGCGTTGTCCGCGCTGCGCTGTCAGAAGGGCTGGAAGTTATCGGGATTTATGACGGCTATCTCGGCCTGTATGAAAACCGGATGAAACAGCTCGACCGCTTCAGTGTCTCTGATGTGATCAACCGTGGCGGTACCTTCCTCGGGTCGGCGCGTTTCCCGGAATTCCGTGATGACAAAGTGCGGGAAACCGCGATTGAAAATTTGCGCAAAAATGGCATCGACGCGCTGGTGGTTATCGGCGGGGACGGTTCTTATCTCGGTGCCAAAAAACTGACCGAAGCGGGTTTCCCGTGTATCGGCCTGCCGGGTACTATCGATAATGACGTGGCGGGAACCGACTACACCATCGGCTATTTTACCGCACTGGAAACCGTGGTTGAAGCTATCGACCGTCTGCGTGATACCTCCACTTCCCACAAACGTATCTCTATTGTAGAAGTGATGGGCCGCTATTGCGGTGACCTGACACTGTCCGCTGCCATTGCCGGGGGCTGTGAATTTATCGTTCTGCCGCCGAATGAAGTGGAATACAGCAGTGATGAACTGATTGCAGAAATCAAAGCCGGGATTGATAAAGGCAAACGCCATGCGATTGTGGCGATCACCGAACATGTCACCGACGTGTATGAGCTGGCGCGGCAGATAGAGGCGACAACACATCACGAAACCCGTGCAACGGTACTGGGGCATATCCAGCGCGGCGGCTCGCCGGTGGCGTATGACCGCATCCTGGCATCCCGCATGGGTGCTTATTCTATTCAGTTACTGCTGGAAGGTTACGGCGGCCGCTGTGTCGGGATCCAGAATGAAAAACTGGTTCATCACGATATTATTGATGCGGTAATGAATATGAAGCGGGTGTTTAAGAAAGACTGGTATGAGACCGCGAAGAAACTCTACTAAAAATCCTCGTCATCCTTCAGCCTGTGGCCGCGTTGGCTTCATTCATCGCCCGGGTCACATACTGATGTATGCTCCCCGGACTCTTTATTTTGCCGCCTTGCCACAGACTGAATGATTTAGAGGATTGTGCGAATTGTCCTTCAGCCTGTGGCGGTGTTGGCTTCATTCATCGCCCGGGTCACATACTGATGTATGCTCCCCGGACTCTTCATTTTGCCGCCTTGCCACAGACTGAATGATTCAGAGGATTGCGTGAATTTTTTAAAGATAATACCTGATGACTCAATTTGGGATTGATCAGAATAAAAAGAAGCGGTTTGCACAGTAACAGGCACAAAAAAAGCGGCGATTTCGCCGCTTTTTGCTGTCCGGAGTCCGGAGATTATTTTGCGGCTTTTGCTGCCGCTGCGGCTTTGACGATCACGGCGAAAGCATCTGCTTTCAGTGATGCGCCGCCGACTAATGCACCGTCGATATCCGGCTGGGTAAACAGCTCTGCGGCGTTTTTATCATTTACAGAACCGCCGTACTGGATAATAACCTGCTCTGCCACTTTCGCATCTTTCTTCGCGATATGGCTGCGGATAAATTTGTGTACTGCCTGTGCCTGCGCAGGAGTAGCGGACTTGCCGGTACCGATAGCCCAGATTGGCTCATACGCGATGACGGCGCCGAGGAATGCATCCGCACCCTGAGTGTTCAGAACGGCATCAATCTGACGTGAGCAGACTTCTTCGGTTTTACCCGCTTCATTTTCTGCTTCGGATTCACCGATGCACAGTACCGGGGTCAGACCCAGTTTTTTCAGGATCGCGAATTTCTCTGCCACTAATTCATCACTCTCACCGTGGTAAGTGCGGCGCTCGGAGTGGCCGATAATGATGTATTGTGCGCCGATGTCTTTCAGCATTTCAGGGGAGGTTTCACCGGTGAACGCACCGGAGAGATTCAGACCGGTATCCTGGGCACCCAGTACAATGGAGGAGCCCGCCAGAACCTGTTTGGCCTGAGAGAGATAAATTGCCGGTGGTGCGATCGCAACATCACATCCGGTGACATTGCCGATTTCATGACGCAGAGCGGTGATCAGCTCATAAACCATTTTACTGCTGCCGTTCAGCTTCCAGTTACCCATGACTAAGGGATGTCGCATTGTATTTCCTCCTGCCGGAATGAGTTAAATGACTTAAGCTTTATTACCATTGTCCGCGCAGAGCGGCGAACAGGCAAACAGAGAGACAGTATAGTGAAAGCGGCGCGAAATAGCTTTGCTTTTCG
Source organism: Morganella morganii (assembly GCF_019243775.1). Taxonomy (NCBI): domain Bacteria; kingdom Pseudomonadati; phylum Pseudomonadota; class Gammaproteobacteria; order Enterobacterales; family Morganellaceae; genus Morganella; species Morganella morganii. Next base: position 3,732,471 of record NZ_CP069157.1, on the reverse strand, counting down.
GCCACTGTTTACTGTGCCGTATCACTATTAGATAGCGAAAGCTTAATCGGTTCAATAGCGAAAGTTACCCCATTTTTGTCATCAACTACCAGAAGATAGCGTAATGCACCGAATTGAGAGGCGTAAGTGCCGGTTTTGAAATCCGTCGCCAGTGCCCGGCTCAGGGCGGCATCAATATTGTTTTTATTGAGCGTCGGTTCGAACTGAATAATCAGTGCCTTAATATAGGCCAGCATCAGGGCTCGGTTGGTTTTTTCCGCTGCACTGTCTGCACCGGGCAGCAGTGTCAGCTGGAGACTTTTGATTTTTTCACTGTCGCGCTCAAGGATGGCGGAAGAGTAAATATAAGGGCTGATGCGGGTTGCCGCCCGCAGATAGCTGGCGGTAATGTCGTTTGAGGCCACGACTTTGTATTCCCGTAATGGCAGCGACGGGTTGTTGCGGTTAAACTGTTCGCGCATAACGGGGATGGTGATGCCGAAAGCAGGGGCATCCGCCTGAAGCCAGAGTGTTTCCGGCGGGCAGGGGATGGGGATCAGTACCGCGTCACCGGCCGCAGCCGGTGTGACGGGCAGCAGCGTGCATCCCGCTGTCAGGGCGGCCAGTGCGGTTTTTTTGACTGCGTTCATAGCGACTCCCTGTGGTCCGTCTGCAATATAACCAGTGTACACGATTAGGAAAGAGAAATGACACTACAACAATGGGCGTTTTCGTTTCACGGGCGGATCGGCCGCAAAGCATTCTGGGCGGGGATCGGCGTGTGCGGCGCAGTGCTGTTTCTCCTGATGTCATTACAGGGGCTGTTTAAGCTGCCTGTTGAAGTGATTATGGTGCCGGTGCTGATGGTGATGTATCCCGCCGCCGCGATTTTTACCAAACGCCTGCATGACCGCAACAAGCGCGGCGGCTGGGCGTTAATGCTGGTGATGGCGTGGGCACTGACCACGCCGGACTGGAGCCTCGCCGGTGATTTCTGGCAGTGGGGGCTGGGGCGTTTTCTGCCGATTTTTATCGTGATGATAATGGTGCTCGACTGCGGTGTGTTTAAAAGTCTTGATGAGGGCAACCGCTTCGGGGAGAGCACACAGCCGGTGGATAAAATCGACAGCCACTGAGGCAGAGACAGCGGGCGAACCCGCGGTCAGGGTATCACCAGTATTGCTCGCTGGTGATATGGCCGGGTTTGCGGCGCAGGTGTTTGCGCATTTCCCGCCCAGTTTTCAGCAGATTTTGTGTGTCTTTCACCATCTCCGGGTTACCGCACAGCATCACATGGCTGTTTTCGGCGGTCAGCGGTAATCCGGCGGCGGCTTCCAGTTCACCGGAACTGATCAGCGCCGGTACCCGGCCATGCAGTGAGCCTTCCGCATGCTCCCGGCTGACGACAGTCACGATCCGCAGTTTGTCACTCCCGATTTTTTTCTGCAGTTCCCGCATCAGCGGCAGATAGCTCAGGTCGGCGGCATAGCGCACAGCATGCACCAGCACAATATGACGGAACCGCTCCAGATCTTTGCCATATTGCAGAATGGATAAAAACGGGCCGATGGCGGTGCCGGTGGAGAGCATCCAGAGGGTGTCGCAGTCCGGTACTTCATCAAGCACAAAAAAACCGGCCGCTTCATCGGTGATCAGCAGTTCATCTCCCGGGGTCAGGGCTGCCAACTGCGGGCTGAGTTTACCGTCGCCGACAGTGACCAGATAAAATTCGAGGTCATCATTGTCCGGTGCATTAACATAAGAATAAGCGCGCTGTGTGCGTTCGCCGTCAATTTCCAGGCCGAGTTTGGCGAATTGTCCCGCTGTAAAGGGAAGGACAGGTGCCTGAACATGCAGGCTGAATAAGGTATCAGTATGGTGTGTGATACGTGTGACACGTCCTGTGATCCAGTTTGACATGCATAACCTCCGTCAGTCGCAGAATGGTCGTTATTAATATGTAAACCAGTGTAATAAGCCAACGGGGAAAAATGTATCGATTAAATGCGTCAGAGGATCCTGTCGCATGAATACGATAAATCAGGATGAACTGTACAGTTTAGTTGCCGGAAACAGCATAAAAACGGTCGTTCTGTTACAAAAATAAATGTGTGAACTATCTCCCAAAATTTTTTTAATTTGCTATTTTATACGGTATCGCAAGTATGACTGATTCCGGCCGTGATTAATGCTGCCGGAATTGTGCTGTGCCCTCCCGGTGACAATGTAAAGACTGACAATAAAAATGAAAAAACTGGAAAATTTTCATCTGCTGGTAATGCTGATTGCGCTGATTGCTGTCGGGCAAATGACGCAGACAGTGTATGTGCCTGTAATAACGGATATTGCGCTGGATTTCGGTAAACCGGCGGGTGCCGTGCAGAGCGTGATGGCGGCGTATTTATTTACTTATGGTGCATCCCAGCTTATTTACGGGCCGATTTCAGATAAAGTCGGCCGCCGTCCGGTGATCCTCACCGGGTTATTTATTTATGTGTTATCCACGACTGCCGCGCTGTTTTCACCGAATCTGACTATGCTGGTGATTGCCAGCGGGTTACAGGGGCTGGGGACCGGGGTGGCCGGGGTGATGGCACGGACCATGCCGCGTGACTTATACACCGGAATTTCCCTGCGTTACGCCAACAGCCTGCTGAATATGGGGATCCTGGTCAGCCCGCTTATCGCCCCGATGCTCGGCGGTGCACTGGCATTTTTCTTCGGCTGGCGTGCCTGTTATGCGTTTCTGCTCCTGCTCGGTCTGGCGGTGGGTTACAACATGTGGCACAAACTGCCGGAAACCCGTCCGCCGATGAAAGAGAAACCTAAAATGTGGGCCTCTTTCCGTCTGCTGCTGACCAACCGGACATTTGTGCCGTATCTGGCGATGCTGATATGCGGCCTGGCCGGGGTGGCGGTATTTGAGGCATCCAGCGGTGTGCTGATGCGTGACGGCCTGGGGCTGGGCAGTATGGCGGTGAGTATTCTGTTTATTCTGCCGATACCTGCGGCATTTTTCGGTGCCTGGTTTGCCGGGCGTGACAGCAAATCCTTCAGTTTTCTGGTGTGGTGTGCGGTAATCTGCTGTCTGGTGGCCGGGGCGCTGATGTGGATCCCGGGGCTGCTGGGCGTGATGAATGTCTGGACCTTACTGATCCCTGCTGCGCTGTTTTTCTTTGGTGCCGGGATGCTGTTCCCGCTGGCCACCACGGCGGCCATGGAGCCGTTCCCGTATCTGGCGGGGGCTGCGGGTGCGCTGGTGGGCGGATTGCAGAATGTGGGCTCTGGTGTTGCCACCTGGATTTCCGCACTGATGCCGCAGGGCGGACAGGGCAGTGTCGGTCTGCTGATGCTGGCGGTCTCTGTGATTATGGTGTTGTGCTGGCTGCCTCTGGCTCACCGGTTGCAGAATCAGCAGCCGATGGCATCCTGAGTCAGACTGCTGATATAAGAAAACGGGCACAATAGTGCCCGTTGTTTTGTTCCGCAGCGGGGTGATCACTGATGCAGTTTATGTTTTTGCAGAAACTGTATGCCTTTGTCCGGAAAATCAGTAAATAACCCTTCTGCTCCGGCCTGAATATAAATAGCATCAAATAACTGTTCAGTGTTTTCCGCATACGGCGGCAAGGCATCCGCGCGGACAGTAAACGGATGGATCATCAGTTGCGAAGCGTGTGCCTCTTTTGCCATCGGCGTCAGAGTGATGTGACCCGGTTTGGACTCCTTGCTGATAAGCATATGATAATCAGGCCCGATACCATCAGCATATGCTGCGATTTTACTCATCGCACCGGGAGCCATCATCCAGTCGTAGTTATAGTTGACCCATTTGCCTTCCGCATTCTGTTCAAATGTTTCCTGCCAGTCGGTGTAAGCGATCAGCTGTATCAGCATCAAATCCATCTTCATTTCCGGCATCAGCTCATTTTTGATGCGCTTTAATTCATTCGGATCGAAACACTGAAGAAATACCCCGGAATCTTTAGTCTGGTAGCCGTAGGCTTTCAGCACTTCCAGGGTTTTACGGGTGATATCTTTACCTTCCTGACGGTGGAACCACGGCGCTTTGATTTCGGGGTAAATCCCGGTATTTCTTCCGGTGGAATGGTTCAGACCCTGAATGAACTCAAGTTCTTCCTGAAAGGTATGAATACGGAAATCTGATTTTCCCATCGGAAAACGACCCGGATATTTTTGTACGGCTTTACCATTTTCGATTTCAAACCCCTCGGTAAATTTCAGGGATTTAATTTCCGCGAGGGTAAAATCGATGGCGTAGTAACGGCCATCTTTACGTGCGCGATCCGGAAAGCGTTTTGCCACATCGGTAACACGGTCAAGGTAATGATCATGCAGGACGATGAGCTCATCATCTTTGGTCATCACCAGATCTTGTTCCAGATAATCAGCACCCTGTGCATATGCCATCGCTTTGGCCGGCAGGGTATGCTCCGGCAGATAGCCGCTGGCACCGCGATGTGCAATCACAATCTTATTGTCTGCCGCAAAAGCGGCAGAGCCGCAGAGCATGGCACCCGCAAGGGCACTGACAAGATAAAACTGACGGGATATATTCATCTGTCTGTCTCCGCTTAGGCTTTATTGCGGGCGATTTCATCGTGGTGTTTTTTCTCACCACGCATCACCACAACTAACAGGATCACAGCGAGCACACTGCCGCCAATCATCACACCGAAACCGCCGTCCCAGCCGAAATAATCCACGGTAAAGCCGACGATGGCACTTGCTGCCACAGAACCGCCGAGATAGCCGAATAATCCGGTGAATCCGGCAGCTGTACCGGCGGCTTTCTTCGGTGCCAGTTCCAGGGCATGCAGGCCGATCAGCATGACCGGGCCGTAAATCAGGAAGCCGATGGTGATCATACACGCCATATCAACAGACGGGTTACCCGCCGGGTTGAGCCAGAAGACCACGGTGGCAATCGTCACCAGCGTCATAAAGAACACCCCGGTTGCACCACGGTTTCCTTTAAAGACTTTATCTGACATCCAGCCGCACAGCAGAGTGCCCGGGATCCCCGCCCATTCATACAGGAAATAGGCGACAGAATAGCCTGTTATATCGAAATGTTTGACTTCCCTGAGATAGGTCGGTGACCAGTCGAGAACGCCGTAACGCAGCAGATAAACAAAGACGTTAGCAACAGCGATATACCACAGTAACTTATTCGGCAGAATGTATTGCATGAAGATCTGTTTTGCCGTCAGTTCAACTTCGCTGTTCTCTGTGTAATCATCAGGATAGTCGTTTTTGTACTCTTCGATTGGTGGTAAGCCACAGGATTGCGGGGTATCCCGCATCAGGGCAAATGCGATGAGTGCCACCAGAATGGCCGCAAATGCCGGCATATAAAACGCCGCTTTCCAGTCACCGAACCAGTACATCCCCAGCAGCATCAGCATCGGCGGTAAGCCGCCGCCTACGTTATGGGCACAGTTCCAGATTGATACAATTCCGCCGCGCTCCCTCTGTGACCACCAGTGCACCATGGTGCGTCCGCACGGCGGCCAGCCCATCCCCTGGAACCATCCGCAGAGAAACAGCAGAATAGCCATAATCCAGACGGAAGAGGTTGCCCAGTCGCAAAAGCCCATGATAAGCATGACAGCCGAGGCAAGGATAAGCCCGGTCGGGAGAAAATAGCGCGGGTTAGCCCGGTCAGAAAACGATCCCATGATAAATTTGGAAAGACCATAAGCAATGGAGATCGCAGACAATGCCGTTCCCAGTTCGCCTTTGGAAAATCCCTGCTCCATCAGGCTGGGAAAGGCGAGGGCGAAATTTTTCCGGACCAGATAATAGGCAGCATAGCCAAAAAAGATACCAATAAAAATTTGCCAGCGCAGACGGCGGTATACCGGATCAATGCGATCAGCACTGAGCCTTTGAATATGCGGTGCGGGTTTAAACAGGCTTAGCATAGACATCCCCCTCGCTAAGTATTTGTCAGTATTTGGTGGCGAAGTTTACCGGAACATCAGCGGTTTTCTTCATATATTTTCCTTTTCGCTCACAGAATATTCGATTTAATTCGTTATTACTGTGAATGTCAGCACATGCGGTTACATACTGATTACAGTTGGTTGTTTTTTGTGATCTCTGACGGGTATCCGGGGGTTTGGTCTGCAGATATGTGCTTTTACCGGGTGGGGCGGGTTTTTGTTCTGGTGGTGATTATTGTTTTCGCACATAAAAAACCGCCGGTATTAACCGGCGGCAGAGAGCAAAGAAAAGGAAAGAGGAATTAGTTGTGGTCTTCCCAGTCCTGTGCGCGGGCAACGGCTTTTTTCCAGCCGCTGTAGCGGACATTCCGTTCGGTGGTTTCAATGCCCGGACGGAAGGTTTTCTCGATGGTGGATTTGGCTTTGATTTCCTCGAGATCCTGCCAGAACCCGGTGGATAACCCGGCCAGCAGTGCCGCACCCAGTGCAGTACTTTCGCGGATCAGCGGGCGTTCCACTGACGTGCCCAGGATATCGGACTGGAACTGCATCAGGAAATTGTTTGCCACCGCACCGCCATCGACACGCAGCGCCTTCAGACGGGTTCCGGCATCGGCCTGCATGGCTTCCAGCACGTCGCGGGTCTGATAGGCGATAGATTCCAGGGTGGCGCGGATCAGGTGATTGCTGTTCACACCCCGGGTCAGGCCGAAAATAGCACCGCGCGCATACGGATCCCAGTAAGGTGCGCCCAGGCCGGTAAAGGCAGGCACCACATACACACCGTTGCTGTCTTTGACTTTGGTGGCGAAGTATTCGGAATCGGTGGCATCGGCAATGATTTTCATCTCATCGCGCAGCCACTGGATGGAGGCACCGGCCACAAATACCGCGCCTTCAAGGGCATAATTCACTTCACCGCGCGGACCGCAGGCGATAGTGGTCAGCAGGCCGTGTTCGGACAGTACCGCTTCGTTACCGGTGTTCATCAGCAGGAAGCAGCCGGTGCCGTAGGTGTTTTTCGCCATGCCCGGCTGAACACACATCTGGCCGAACAGCGCCGCCTGCTGGTCACCGGCGATACCGGAGATAGGAATACGGGTGCCGCCTTTCCCGCCGATGTTGGTTTTGCCGTAGATTTCCGAGGACGCTTTCACTTCCGGCAGCATGGCGCGCGGAATACCGAACAGGTCGAGGATTTTCTGATCCCACTCCAGTGAGCGGATGTTATACAGCATGGTGCGCGAGGCGTTGGTGTGATCGGTGACGTGTACGCGTCCCTGGGTCATGCGCCAGACCAGCCAGGTATCGACAGTCCCGAACAGTAATTCTCCTTTCTCCGCCTTCTCCCGCGCACCTTCGACATTGTCGAGGATCCACTTCACTTTGGTGCCGGAGAAATACGGGTCAATCACCAGGCCGGTATTTTCCCGGATATAGCGGACCATCTCTTCATTCTGTTTGAGACCGGTGCAGTAATCTGCTGTCCGGCGGCACTGCCAGACAATCGCATTATAAACCGGTTTGCCGGTCTCTTTTTCCCAGACGATGGTGGTTTCGCGCTGGTTGGTGATACCGATAGCTGCGACTTCGTCCGGATGCACGTCAGTTTTGGCGAGGACTTCTGTTAAGACTGAGCTCTGTGTGGCCCAGATTTCCATCGGGTCATGTTCCACCCAGCCCGGTTTCGGGTATATTTGGGTGAATTCGCGCTGCGCGATATCGATAATATTGGCATTACGATCAAAAAGTACCGCCCGTGAACTGGTGGTTCCCTGATCCAGCGCGACGATATACTTTTTCTCACGGGTGATTGTTTCTGTTGTCATAATTAAACCTGTTTTATTTCTGAGTGAACAAACACGCGATAACGTCAGAGTACGTGATTCGCTGCGGTATTATTTTTCGTCCCCGGTATTACACACTTCGCACGGCAGATGGCGGCCGATCAGCTTGCGGTAACCGAATGCACCGAGTAACCCGCCGACGATCGGCGCAAACATCGGTACCAGGAAATACGGGATATCACGCCCGCCGGTGAAGGCAATATCTCCCCAGCCTGCAAGGTATGCAACCACTTTCGGGCCGAAGTCACGGGCAGGGTTAAGGGCGAAGCCGGTCAGCGGACCGAAGGAGCCGCCGATAACCGCAATCAGCAGACCAATCAGCAGTGGTGCCAGCGGGCCGCGCGGTACACCGTTGCCGTCATCGGTCAGTGCCAGGATAAGACAGACGAGGATAGCGGCGATCACCACTTCGATAAAGAACGCCTGACCCACGCTGACCGGTGCTGCCGGATAGGTGGAGAAAACCCCGGCGGTAAAGAGGCTTTCCTGTGAGCCGCGGACAATATGATGCACCTGGTCATAATCGAGGAACACATTGTAATACATGGCATAAACCAGCGCTGCAGCGGCAAACCCGCCGAGGAACTGGGCCACAATATACGGAATCACTTTGCGGCGCTCAAAGCAGGCAAACAGCCAGAGCGCGAGTGTGACAGCCGGGTTAAGATGTGCGCCGGAGATCCCGGCTGTCAGATACACCGCCAGTGCCACACCCAGACCCCAGATGATACTGATTTCCCATAATCCCAGTTGTGCACCGGCGATACGAACCGCGGCCACACAGCCTAAACCAAAGAAGACCAGCAGTGCTGTACCCAGGAATTCGGAGAGACATTGTCCGAAGAGGGTCGGAGATTTCATTAGACTCATAGTATCAATCCTGATAGTGCAAAATTAGGGTGAAATAAGTGCAAATTATTAACAAATAATGTTCTTCGTGTATCAGACGTATGTCTTAGTGTGAATTTATCGTTAATGAGCGGAAACGAGAAATAACGAAATCAAAAACTGTGGATCTCGTCAACAAATTGAGCGATTTCGCTTATTTTATAACAAGCGAGCAACATTCAGGCGAATATCAGCCGGATTTTATTCTGCTGCATTATGGGGAATACACGGGATGTGACTGGACACATTGATAACACCTACTTACAATCAGAGCATCGCTTACAAGGAGGACGCAAGATGTCATTTGAAGTATTTGAAAAGCTGGAAGCAAAAGTCCAGCAGGCTATCGACACCATCACCCTGTTACAGATGGAAATCGACGAATTAAAAGAAACGAACAACAACCTGAACCGCGAAGTGCAGAATGCAGCCGGTGCCCGTGAGTCACTGGTGCGTGAAAACGAGCAGCTGAAGCAGGAACAGGCAGGCTGGCAGGAGCGTCTGCGGGCTTTACTCGGAAAAATGGACGACGTCCAGTAATTACGCGTCATCCTTCGCCCTGTGGCTGTGTTGGTTTCGCTCAGCTCCCCGGTCACATACTGGTGTATGCTCCCGGGGCTCTTCGCTTCACCGCCTTGCCACAGAACGAATGATTTAGCGTAATCGCGGTATTGCTGCAAAACGAATAATTGAGTGTTATGCGGTTTTTATCTTGTGTCATAACGACAAAAGGGCGGATATCCGCCCTTTTTGTTGTCTGTGTATCTTATGAGGATTACGCTTCGGTCAGCTCATCTTCATCATCATCATTTTCTTCCGGAAGCGTCAGCGGGATATCTGACAGGATAATCCCGGTGTTATCCGCATACAGATAATCGCCGGAGAAGAAGGTCACACCGCCGAAATTCACGCGGATGTCACTGTCACCGATACCTTCTGAACCACAGCCTGCCGGAATTGCGGCCATCGCCTGGATACCGATATCCATTTCAGCCAGATCATCCACCTGACGCACCGCGCCGTACACCACAATACCTTCCCAGCCGTTCTGCACAGCCAGTGCCGCGAGTTCCGCGTCAACCAGTGCACGACGGACAGATCCGCCCCCGTCAACGAGGAGAATACGGCCCTCTCCCTCTTCTTCCAGGAGATCAAAGAGCAGTCCGTTATCTTCAAAGCATTTTACGGTGGTGATTTGCCCCGCAAACGATGAACAACCCCCGAAGTTGGAAAACAGGGGTTCAACGACATTCACATTTTCCTGGTAAATGTCACAAAGCTCGGAGGTGTCGAAGGTATCATTTTTCATAGGATTTTACGTCTGGTTGCTGCCGGATACAGTCAGTATAGCCCCTTCACACGGTTGTTTGCAAAATCAACAGCGGCCGCTTTCCGATCTGAATCAAGAAAGCGGCAGATTTCGGCGTAAATTCTGGTTACAGACGCTGGCAGATAAGTCCTGCGGAAAACAGGATATTGACCAGAAGTGCGGCTTTCACCATCTGTTCCAGCAGCGGGCGCATTCCGGTGGCGGTCATATCCCCCAGCACGCGTCTGATATGCATAAACAGTACCGGTGCAGAGAGCAGGAACAGCCAGCTGTACCAGCCGTGCAGATAGAGAAGGGTAAAGAGCACCAGGCACAGGAATGCCACGGTAATCACGGTGGCATGGTAATAGCGGGATTTCAGCGGGCCGAGGCGGACGGCCAGGGTGTTTTTCCCGGCCAGGATATCATTTTCGATATCGCGCATATTATTGATATTCAGCACTGCAACAGACAGCAGTCCGCAGGCGGTCGCCGGCAGAATGGTCAGCGGACTGAAAAAACCGGCCTGCAGGTAATAGGTGCCTATCACACTCAGCCAGCCGAAAAAGATCAGAACAGAAATATCACCCAGTCCGAGGTAGCCGTAGGGTTTTTTCCCGACTGTATAGGTGATTGCGGCGATAATCGCGGCCACACCTAACCCCAGGAAGCCGATAATATCTTCCGGTTTCTCACAGGCGACAATAATCAGGGCCAGCCCGGACAGACAGGCGAGGGTGACGGTCAGAATCAGCGCCTTTTTCATCTGAGCGGCGGTGATAACACCTTTCTGCATACCGCGCAGCGGCCCGAGGCGTGCTTCGGTATCGGTGCCTTTTACCGCATCGCCGTAGTCATTGGCCAGATTCGACAAAATCTGCAGAATGCCGGTGGTGATAAGGGCGAGCAGGGCAACAGGGAATTTAAAGTGGCCGGTCCAGTAAGCCAGAGCGGAACCGGTAATAATCGCGATCACCCCGAGAGGTAATGTTTTGGGCCGCAGGCTTTCCAGCCAGGCTTGGGTACGGCTGATGGCCGGTGAAGGGGTGACTGACATTGAAACTCGCTTACTTTTCAGAATGAAATAATAACGACAAAAATAATAACGCAGACTGCCGGGCAGATTATACCCGTACAGTCTGAATACTATTATGTCTGATTATTATCAAATTACAGAATAAAGCGACTTAAATCTTCATCAGCCACGAGCTGATCCAGATGATCTTTCACATATTCCGCATTGATCTCAATGGATTGACCCTGTTTTTCACTGGCATCGTAGGAAATTTCTTCCATTAATCGTTCCAGCACCGTATGTAAACGACGGGCACCGATATTTTCGGTGGTTTCGTTGACCTGCCATGCAGATTCAGCAATTTTACGGATGCCGTCGGCTGTAAAGGTGATATCCACACCTTCGGTGGCCATCAGTGCTTTGTACTGAACGGTCAGTGAGGCGTTAGGTTCGGTCAGAATGCGCTCGAAATCTTCCGTGGTCAGTGCCTGTAATTCCACACGGATAGGCAGACGGCCCTGTAATTCCGGGATCAGGTCAGACGGGCTGGAAACCTGGAACGCACCGGAGGCGATAAACAGGATGTGGTCGGTTTTGACCATGCCGTGCTTGGTGGAGACAGTACAGCCTTCAATCAGCGGCAGCAGGTCACGCTGAACCCCTTCGCGGGACACATCCGGCCCGGAGGACTGGCCGCCGCGCTTACAGATTTTATCGAACTCATCGATAAACACGATACCGTGCTGTTCAACCGCTTCAATGGCCTGCTCTTTCAGCTCTTCCGGATTGACCAGTTTGGCGGCTTCTTCCTCAACCAGCAGTTTGAAAGCTTCTTTGATCTTCATTTTGCGTGGTTTTTGTTTCTGTCCGGCCAGGTTCTGGAACATGGACTGTAACTGGCTGGTCATCTCTTCCATGCCCGGAGGTGCCATGATTTCCACACCCATCGGCGCAGCAGAGACTTCAATTTCAATGTCTTTGTCATCCAGCTGACCTTCGCGCAGTTTTTTGCGGAATGCCTGGCGGGCAGCTGACGGCTCTGCCTGGGTGTCAGTCTGGCCCCAGTTATTTTTTGCCGGCGGGATCAGCACATCGAGAATGCGTTCTTCGGCCATTTCCTCAGCACGGAAACGGTTTTTCTCGATAGACTGCAGGCGCACCATTTTCACGGCGGAATCAGTCAGATCGCGGATAATGGAATCCACTTCTTTACCGACATAACCCACTTCGGTGAATTTAGTGGCTTCGACTTTGATAAACGGCGCATTGGCCAGTTTGGCGAGACGGCGGGCAATTTCGGTTTTACCGACACCGGTCGGGCCGATCATCAGAATATTTTTCGGGGTGACCTCGTGACGCAGCTCCTCATTGAGCTGCATACGGCGCCAGCGGTTACGCAGCGCGATGGCAACAGCACGTTTGGCTTTATCCTGGCCGATAATATGGTTATCGAGTTCGCTGACAATTTCGCGTGGAGTCATTTCGGACATAACGTCGATCCTTATGCTTTTGAAGGTAATTCTTCAAAATTCAGATTGTGGTTGGTGTAGATACAGATATCACCGGCAATAGTCAGTGCGCGCTCCGCGATTTCACGGGCACTCAGATCGGTGGTTTCCAGCATGGCGCGGGCTGCTGCCTGGGCGTACGGGCCGCCGGAACCAATGGCAATCAGATCATTTTCAGGCTGAACGACATCCCCCTGGCCGGTGATAATCAGCGATGCGGTTTCATCGGCAACGGCCAGCAGGGCTTCCAGTTTGCGCAGCATGCGGTCGGTACGCCAGTCTTTGGCGAGCTCAACGGCGGCTTTTGTCAGGTGTCCCTGATGGAGTTCAAGTTTGCGTTCAAACAGTTCGAAGAGAGTAAAGGCATCCGCGGTGCCGCCGGCGAAACCGGCAATGACTTTGTCGTGATAGAGGCGGCGGACTTTGCGGACATTACCTTTCATGACGGTATTACCCATTGTCGCCTGCCCATCACCACCAATTACGACCTGGCCATTACGGCGAACACTTACGATTGTTGTCATGAGTCAGCCCCTGGTTGTGCTAAAGGATGGAGAGAGGCCGCCGGGTATATTCCCGGCGGCACAGAATTAACTAGAGATATGGGGGGAGGGCTGAAGGATTTCAACCCCCGGCGGAGCGAAGAATACAATTTGTTACGCCGGCATCAGCGGCACGGCTTTTCACCGATTGCGCGGCAGATTTCTCATACGGGCCGAGCATCACACGATACCAGCCGCCGCCCTGGGACACCCGGCTTTCGATACCGGAGAAGGCGAGACCGGCGCGGACTTCTTCTGCCTGACCACTCTCACGGAATGATCCGCACTGGATTAACCAGCGCTCAGGCGCAGCCTGTGGTTTTTCCTGCACCGGTTTTGGTTTCTCAGCCGGTTTTTCGGCCGGCTGCGGTGCCGGACGGGTTTCCGGCTGCATACGCAGCTGCGGATCCTGGCCGGTAACCACGACCTGAGAGCGCGGAACTGCACCGTTTGCCGGGACTTCCTGCAACTGAACCGGTGCCTGCTGCATATCAGACTGCATCTGCTCCAGCAGCTGCCGCTGTTCCTGGGTCAGTTTGGCATTCGGATCAATGCGGTTGGCCGGTGCCTGCGGGTTGGAGTAATACTGCTCCGGTACCCCTGCTTCACGGTTTTCCAGCTCTTTGATATAACGCCAGCGCTCCTCCGGGATCGGCGGGAGACCGTTACCGGTACTCTGCTGATGCGCAGGCGGAATGATGCTGTCAGAAGCGGTCTGACTTTTTTTGTTATGGACCAGATAGAACAGGCCGCCGACAAAAACGACCACCAGTGCCACGGCGATCACCAATGTGGTGAACGGCAGGCCTTTCGCCTGACTTTTCTTCCGTGATTTACTTTTTTTACGCGGCGCAGAGCGTCCGCGTCCCACATAATCTCGTTGTGCCACTGTTTCAATTCACTAATGAGTCGGTTAAGGGAACATATTATTCAGCGTTACATGTTACTTAACCTTATGGTTTTTGCCTAGCTTTTAGGCGCGCAGGCACTTTCTCTGATGATTAAATCAGAATCCAGCAGGCGCGAACCTTTTGCCACGGTGTGTCCCTGCAACTGTTCCAGCAGCAGTAAGAAAGACTGACGGCCGATTTCATAACGGGGCTGTGCGATAGTCGTCAGGGTCGGCGAACAGTATTGTGCAGCCGGTAAATCATCGAAACCGACAACCGAGAGATCCTGCGGCAGTGTCAGCCCCTGTTTTCTGGCCGCCCAGAGAACGCCGATCGCCATAATATCGTTGTGGCAGAAAATCGCGGTCGGTGGTTCCGGCAGTGCCAGCAGCTGTGCGGCACATTCCGCGCCGCTCTCGTGGGTGAAATCCCCGCGCACCAGATACTCGTCCCGTACCGGCATTCCCATACGGCGCATGGCCTGAATATACCCTTCGACACGGTACTGACACAACGGCAGCTCTTCCGGCCCGGAAATACAGGCGATGCGGGTGTGTCCGAGCGACTGTAAATAATGGGTGGCATTAAAGGCGGCGGTCAGGTTATCAATATTCACCGTCGGCAGCTCCAGCTCCGGGGCAAATTCGTTGGCCATCACCATCGGCGGGAAGTGGCGCTGTTCATCATGGCGGCTGTCAAACGGCACATCGGAGCCGAGCAGCACCATGCCGTCAATTTGTTTGGTGACAATCAGATTCACAAAGGTGTGTTCCGGCTTGTGCTGATAACGGCAGTCACCGATCAGAACCAGATAGCCGTGTTTGGCGGCAATTTCCTCAATGCCGACAATAATATCGGTAAAAAACGGATCGCCGATATCCGGCACAATCACCAGAATGGTACGGGATTCATTACGTTTCATCCCCCGGGACAGATTGTGCGGGTAATACCCCACTTCCAGGACAGCATTTTCCACTTTCTGCCGTGTCTGCACAGACACTTTCTCCGGATTCATCAGTGTCCGCGACACGGTCGCGGTTGAGACGCCTGCGGCTCTGGCGACATCTTTCATTGTCGCGCCGGTATCGTTGCGGCGTGGTTCCATCATTAATTCCTTTGGTTACCCTGTAAGTGTATCGATTGCGCGGTTTTTGTGATCATTATGGTCCGCTGTACTTTTCACATGCCTGTGAAAAACCGCCTGAGCTTCTTAAGTGAAATTCAGACGGTTTATTAATCGTTCTATTAACGGCTATTCTAAGCCCTTTGTAAAATTAATCTGTTACCTGGTTTGCATAAAACTGTGAGTTATCTCAATTTTTTGAGACAGCGCGCACTTTCCGTGAGACGTCAGTCTCAGCCATCAGTCGGATCGACATCCACATTCCAGCGGACTTTCCGGCTTTCCGGCATCTGCTGAATATACGGAATGGCCTGCGCGACAATTTTCTGCAGCTGACTGCGGGACGGATGCTGTAACAGCAACTGCCAGCGGAAACGTCCGCCGCGTTTGGCCTGGATAGCAGGCAGCGGCCCCATCAGCCAGAAATGCTCATCCCGCAGCGGGTGGGATTCGAACAGCTGACGTACCGTCTGCAGGAATGCATTCGCCCGCTGGTTATTCTGATCTTCGGCACGGATCATCACCTGGCTGGTGTAAGGCGGCAGACAAACACTCTGCCGCTCATTCAGCGCCTGTGCGGCAAAGGCGGCATAGCCTTTTTCCAGCAGCACGGTCAGCAGCGGATGCTCCGGATGGTGAGTCTGTAAAATGACCTCACCGCGTTTCCCGGCGCGACCCGCCCGGCCGGAGACCTGGGTGTAGAGCTGTGCAAAGCGCTCCGCCGCGCGGAAATCACCGGAGAACAGCGCGCCGTCGACATCCAGCAGTGCCACAAGGGTGACATCCGGGAAGTGATGCCCTTTGGCCAGCATCTGAGTGCCGATCAGGATGCGTGCGCCACCCTGATGCACATCCGCCAGATGCTGCTCCAGCTCGCCTTTGCGGCTGGTGGTATCGCGATCCAGCCGCGTGACCGGAACATCCGGGAACAGCGGGGTGATGCTCTCCTCCAGCTGTTCGGTGCCCAGCCCGACCGGCACCAGCTGTGTGGAGCCGCACTGCGGGCACTGTTTCGGTACCGGGCGCTGGCTGTCACACTGATGGCAGCGCAGCATGCGGTGGTTCTGGTGCAGAGTATAAAAATGGTCGCAGCGCGGGCATTCCGCTATCCAGCCGCACTCGTGGCACAGCATTGCCGGAGCAAAGCCGCGCCGGTTGAGGAACAGAATAACCTGATTATCTGCGGCCAGATGGTGGCGGATGCGTTTGATCAGCGGTTGTGACAGCCCGGAGGTCAGCGGCAGCCCTTTCAGGTCGAGCAGATGCTGGTCGGCAAGCTGTGCATTTCCCGCCCGCTGTGTCAGCGGCAGGACTTTGTATTTTTTCTGCCGGACGTTAAACAGGGTTTCCAGTGACGGGGTCGCCGTTCCCATCACAATCGGGATATCATTTTTCTTGGCGCGGAATACGGCCAGATCGCGGGCGTGATAACGCCAGCCGTCCTGCTGTTTATAGGAGCCGTCGTGCTCCTCATCGATAATAATGATGCCGAGAGAGGTAAACGGCGTGAACAGCGCGGAGCGGGTACCGATAACAATGGCGGTCTCCCCGCGCTTTGCCCGCAGCCAGACAGCCAGCCGTTCGCTGTCATTCATGCCGGAATGGAGAATATCCACCGGTGCCTGAAAACGGGCGCGGAAACGGGCGATGGTCTGGGGGGTCAGGCCGATTTCCGGCACCAGTACCAGGGCCTGGCGGCCTTCAGCCAGCACATTTTCCAGCACACTGAGATACACCTCGGTTTTCCCGGAGCCGGTGACGCCGTCCAGCAGCCAGGGAGAAAACTGATGCTGCTCTGCGCGGATCGCCCCCACAGCGGTGGCCTGCTCGGTATTGAGTTTCAGGCGTTCGCCGGTGACGGCAAATCCCGGCTGCCAGGGTTTGCTCTCCGGCTGCACATCGTTCAGGGTGATCAGGTTTTTCTTTTTCAGTCCCTGCAATGCACTGTCGCTGAGTTCATATTCCGCAGTCTGATGGCGGTAAACCGGCTGACGGCGCAGACAGGCCAGTGCCTGCTGCTGTTTCGGGGAGCGTTTGAGGGTATGGATATCAATCTCACGCCCTTCCGGCGTCACTTCCCAGCACCACAGCGGTGCAAAGGCGGCCTCTTTGCCCTGACGCAGCAAAATCGGCATGGCATGAAACAGCACTTCCCCTAACGGATAGTGATAATACTGCGCCGCCCAGTTCAGCAGCGGCCACAGATCCCCGGGAAACAGCGTGTCATCATCCGGGCAGGCAATGACCGGCTTGAGTTTCTCCGGGCTGAAGGTGCTGGTTTCCGCCAGTTCAGCCACAATGCCGACTGCCTGTTTCTGTCGTCCGAACGGCACAATCACCCGTGCCCCCGGTACCGGGCGGGGCATATCATCAGGCAGTAAATAGTCAAATGTTTGTGTCAGAGGTACTGGTAATATCACCCGGACGACTGTCATTATAATGTCCATCATCGGCAGAGCGCCGGCGTGTAAAAAATACACAGCGGCGGAAAAGGCGCAAAAGTGTCTGAATAATCACCGGATTTCAGTTTTTCCCCGGTAAAAACAGGGAAATTATCCGCAAAACAGGATCCAGAATACCACGAAAAGACAGCGGATTTCATTGCATGGTTCAGGGAATTTCTGTATGATCCGCCGCCTTTGGTAATTAAAATACCACCGATAACTTATCATCAACACGACGTGTGGTGTCCGGCAAAAAGGCCCGGATAGCGACACGGCCTTAACCGAGGTTTTCCCATGAAAAAAGGTATTCATCCTAACTACGCAGAAATCACTGCAACCTGCTCTTGCGGCAACGTAATGAAAATTAACTCTACCGCAGGTCACAACCTGAACCTGGACGTGTGCGGCGAATGCCACCCGTTCTACACCGGTAAACAGCGTGACGTTGCAAGCGGCGGCCGTGTTGATCGCTTCAACAAACGCTTCAGCGTTCCTTCTGCGAAGAAATAATGGCACTGCGCGGCATGCCGCGCTCTGTTCCATAAAAAACGCCCTGAATGAAAATATTTCACAGGGCGTTTTTTTATGTCTGTTTCCGGGTTGAGAAGTCGTATAACACGCGGATAAAACTCAATATTCCCACGTATCCGGGTCGACCCCATGCTGGCGCATAATTTCTTTCGCCACTTCCGGGATTTCATCACTGCGTTCTTTGCGCAGATCATCATCATCGGGCAGTGGCTGTCCGGTAAAAGCATGCAGAAATGCTTCACATAACAGTTCGCTATTGGTGGCATGACGCAGGTTATTCACCTGGCGGCGCGTGCGCTCATCCGTTAAAATTTTAAGCACTTTCAACGGGATAGAAACTGTAATCTTCTTTACCTGCTCACTTTTTTTGCCATGCTCAGCATAAGGGCTGATATATTCGCCGTTCCATTCAGCCATGGATTACCTTGTTATCTTAGTCAGTTTGAGGAGGAGCCGGGCACAGAAAAGTACCTGACTGATATCGGTATTATCCCACTTGTATATATAACCGTAAAGCAGGATGGATGTCCAGACATATTGACGTCTAAATGAACCGCGGATATGCTGATAACTCGTTCAGTTACTGACAGGGAAAGAGGTATGGCACGCAAACCCGCGACAGCGGCAATTCATAACGGACTCAATGAAGAGACCCAATTCGGCTGTGTCATACCGCCGGTGTATCTCTCATCAACCTATAATTTTCCGGCCTTCAACAGCCCGCGTGAACATGATTATTCACGGCGCGGCAATCCCGGGCGGGATATCACCGGGCGCACGCTGGCGGAGCTGGAAGGCGGTGCCGGGGCGGTGGTGACCAGCAGCGGGATGTCTGCTCTGCATCTGCTGTTTACCGTGTTTTTATCACCCGGGGATGTGATTGTTGCCCCGCACGACTGCTACGGCGGCACTTACCGGCTGCTCGACAGTTGTCAGCAGCGCGGCCATTTTACCGTCCGCTTTGCGGATATGAATGATGAGGCGTCACTCAGTGCCGCGCTGGCGGAGAAACCGAAGCTGGTGCTGATTGAAACGCCGGGTAACCCGCTGCTGCGTATCACGGATATCGCGGCAGTCAGTGAGAAGGCGCATCAGGCCGGAGCACTGGTGGCGGCGGATAACACGTTTCTCAGCCCGGTATTACAGCAGCCGCTGGCACTGGGCGCGGATTTTGTTATTCATTCCTGTACCAAATACCTGAACGGGCATTCCGATGTGGTCGCCGGTGTGGTGATCGCCGCAGATGCGGAACATTGTGAAACTCTGGCGTGGTGGGCGAATAATATCGGTGTGACGCTGGGGGCGTTTGACAGCTATCTGCTGCTGCGCGGTATCCGCACCCTGATCCCGAGGATCACCTTACAGGAAAAAAATGCCCGTACTCTGGCGGATTATCTGGTGCGCCAGCCGCTGGTGAAAAAAGTGTATTATCCGGGACTGGCGACGCATCCCGGGCATGAACTGGCCGCAAAGCAGCAGAAAGGATTCGGCGCAATGCTCAGTTTTGACATTAATGGTGATGAAGCTGCAATTTCCCGCTTTTTATCTCACCTGTCTCTCTTTACACTAGCAGAGTCATTGGGCGGGGTGGAAACGCTGATTTCCCATGCCGCGACCATGACACACGCGGGAATGCCGGAGCAGGCACGGCATGCAGCGGGAATTTCAGACAGCTTATTACGTATTTCTGCGGGGATTGAGGACAGCAGTGATTTGATTGCTGATCTGGATCGCGCATTTCAGTCAGTGACTAAGGGGTAAGGGTAATCATGAGTGCGTTGGCGATTGATGAATCAGTAAAAGGGCGTCAGTTACATAAATTCGGCGGCAGCAGCCTGGCAGATGCAAAATGTTATCTGCGGGTGGCGAATATTATGGCGAACTACAGTGAGCCGGATGACCTGATGGTCGTGTCTGCCGCCGGCAGCAC
The DNA here is from genome assembly GCF_019243775.1 of Morganella morganii. Taxonomy (NCBI): domain Bacteria; kingdom Pseudomonadati; phylum Pseudomonadota; class Gammaproteobacteria; order Enterobacterales; family Morganellaceae; genus Morganella; species Morganella morganii. Next base: position 3,712,496 of record NZ_CP069157.1, on the reverse strand, counting down.
CACCAACCAGCTGATTAACTGGGTCAAACTGAGTCAGAGTGATCGTGCTGCCGCAGAACAGGCGCGGCAGACCCTGCAACGCTATCAGACAACCCTTATCAGTGACTTACTGCCGGAAGTTCAGGCCAATGTCCTGATCTTTCAGTTTAATGATGATATTCAGCGCCTGGCGAAACTGCTGGAAAATCCGCTGAATGATGTGATTTACGCGGAAGTGACCGGCCACGGGGAAATCTGGTCTGCCCGTCTGATGGCTCAGGTACTTCAGGAGCAGGGTATGGCCGCACAGTGGCTGGATGCCCGGACATTCCTGTGTGCGGAGCGGGCGGCGCAGCCGGAAGTGGATACCGCGCGGTCGCAGCCGCTGCTTGCAGAACTGCTGGCGCTGCATCCGGGTAAACGTCTGGTGGTGACCGGGTTTATCTCCCGCAACGCTGCCGGGGAAACCGTGCTGCTCGGCCGTAACGGCAGTGACTATTCCGCCACCCAGGTCGGCGCGCTGGCCGGGGTGAAAAAAGTCACCATCTGGAGTGATGTCGCGGGGGTTTACAGCTCTGACCCGCGCAAAGTCAAAGATGCCTGTCTGCTGCCGCTGCTGCGTCTGGATGAAGCCAGTGAACTGGCACGTCTCGCCGCACCGGTACTGCATACCCGCACATTACAGCCGGTGTCCGTCAGTGATATCGATTTACAGCTGCGCTGCAGTTACCAGCCGGAACAGGGCTCGACAAAAATTGAGCGTGTGCTGGCATCCGGCACCGGGGCGAAGATCGTGACCAACCATGATGAGGTTTGTCTGATTGATATCCGCCTGCCGGCCGGGGATGACGCCAGAGCGCGTTATAAAAGTATTGATCTGCTGCTTAAACGCAGCCAGATCCGCCCGCTGGCGGTCGGCCTGCATAATGATGACAATCTTATTCAGCTCAGTTATACCGCCGAAGTGGCAGACAGCGCCCTGCATGTGCTGGAAAGCGCCGGACTGCCGGGCACACTGACACTGCGTGACGGCTTCTCGCTGGTGGCGCTGGTCGGGGCGGGGGTCTGTAAAAACCTCCTGCATTACCACCGTTTTTATCAGCAGCTCAAAGATCAGCCGGTGGAGTTTATCTGGCAGGCCGAGGACGGTATCAGTCTCGTGGCCATTCTGCGCACCCGTCAGACCGGGCATGTGATTCAGGGTCTGCACCAGAGCCTGTTCCGTGCGGAAAAGCAGATCGGCCTGATGGTGTTCGGCAAAGGCAATATCGGCAGCCGCTGGCTGGAACTGTTTGCGCGTGAGCAGAGTAATCTCTCTGCCCGCAGCGGGTTTGAATTTGTTCTCGCCGGGGTGGCGGACAGCGAAAGAGCGCTGCTCAGTTACGACGGGCTGGATCCGAGCCGCGCACTGGCTTTCTTCAATGAGGAAGCAGAGCCGATCGCCGATGAGGACACCCTGTATCTGTGGATGCGCAACCATCCGTTTGATGACCTGGTGATTATCGACCTGACTGCCAGTCAAACCCTGGCGGAAAGCTACGCCGATTTTGCCGCGTACGGTTTCCATGTCATCAGCGCCAACAAAATTGCCGGGGCGGCAAAAACCCGCGATTACCGCCAGATCCGCGATGCGTTCCGCAAAACCGGGCGTCACTGGCTGTACAACGCCACTGTCGGTGCGGGACTGCCGATCAACCATTGTGTGCGCGATCTGCATGAAAGCGGCGACAGCATTATTGCGATCAGCGGGATCTTCTCCGGCACACTCTCCTGGCTGTTCCTGCAATTTGACGGCACTGTGCCGTTCAGTGAGCTGGTGGAGCAGGCCTGGCAGCAGGGGCTGACCGAACCGGATCCGCGTATTGATTTATCCGGCCAGGATGTGATGCGCAAGCTGATTATCCTCGCCCGTGAAGCCGGGTATGAAATTGAGCCGGAAGATGTCCGTGTGGAATCCCTGGTGCCGGAAGCGGCACAGGAAGGCACACCGGATCACTTCTTCGAGAATGTCACTGCGCTGAATGAACAGATGGCCTGCCGCCTGGAAGCTGCCCGTGAAATGGGCATGGTGCTGCGCTACGTGGCCCGTTTTGATGCCAACGGCAAAGCGCGGGTCGGGGTGGAAGCGGTCCGGCCTGATCATCCGCTGGCCGCACTGCAGCCGGGGGATAATCTCTTTGCCGTGGAAAGCCGCTGGTACCGCGATAATCCGCTGGTGATCCGCGGGCCGGGTGCCGGTCGTGATGTCACCGCAGGGGCGATTCAGTCAGATTTAAACCGTCTGGCACAATTGCTGTAATTCATCGGATTCTGACTATCGCCGGGGTTAAATAGTCTTAAAAAGTCACTATACGGGACAAAAAATGACGATAACGGGAATTGTCTTATTACGTTTATAGTACAGGGTTGGTATAAATAGCGCATGGTGATGTTTCAAGATGGACATATAATCATTATGGATGATGGCTGTGACAGGATGTCATGGTAAGGATATGCACCGGACGTGCTTCTTCTGACAGGAAGCCAGGCTAAGGACAGAAACAATCCCGGCGGGATGCGATTAACGGATTTAATTGCATCCCGTTACTATTTTCACTTCCCGCTGTTTTTCTGCTGACGGTTTCCCGTTACACTTTCCTGCTGAATTTTTCCCCGCCGGACTGAGGATTTTCGCTCAGGCTGAATCGTTACTATTTTTGCCTTAATTCGCGATATCTGTCTGTGACGTTTGTTTTTCCCTTTCATTATGCTGGCGGGACGGATTTTTACCCGATAATCCGGCACCTGCCTGTGCGCAACATGATGGCGGCACGGTAATTAAATCTGATAAAGTCCTTTCAAAGCGCGTTTTTTTTGATATGAATATAGGGCAGAGATAAATGCAAGGGAACGGCGTCACAAAATAAGAATTAATCCGTCGTATGAAATCACTAAGATGTACAGGACAGAGAACTGCCGGCTGAAAGTTCCTCACCGGCGGTCATAGGATTCTGCCGTCAATAAGGGTCAGGGGTCGTATGAATCAACAATATTCCGCAATGCGCAGTAACGTCAGTATGCTCGGGAAACTACTCGGAGACACGATCAAAGAGGCCCAGGGTGAACATATTCTCGAGAAAGTAGAATCCATCCGTAAGTTATCCAAAGCGTCACAGGCCGGTAATGAAATTCAGCGGCAGAAGCTGCTGATGACACTGCAAAATCTATCCAATGAAGAACTGCTGCCGGTTGCCCGCGCATTTAACCAGTTCCTGAATTTAACCAACGTGGCGGAGCAGTATCACAGCATTTCGCCGCACGGTGAGGCGGCCAGTAATCCGGTTGCCCTGGCGGCGCTGTTTGATCAGCTGAAAGCCAAAAATTTTACCAATGAAGAGATGCGCAAGGCCGTGGATGAACTCTCCATTGAGCTGGTGCTGACCGCGCATCCGACCGAAATTGCCCGCCGTACCCTGATCCACAAACTGGTGGCGGTGAATACCTGCCTGGCACAGCTGGATCATGATGACCTGGCTGATTATGAGCACGATCGTATTATGCGCCGTCTGCGCCAACTGGTGGCACAGGCCTGGCATACTGATGAAATCCGCAAAGACCGTCCGACACCGCTTGATGAAGCTAAGTGGGGCTTTGCCGTGGTGGAAAACAGTCTGTGGGAAGGGGTTCCGGCGTTCCTGCGCGAGTTTAATGAGCAGCTCGAGGCATCACTGGATTACAACCTGTCCGTGGAAGCCACACCGATCCGCTTTACCTCATGGATGGGTGGTGACCGCGACGGTAACCCGAATGTCACGGCAGATATCACCCGGCGCGTGCTGACCCTCAGCCGCTGGAAGGCTGCTGATCTTTTCTATAATGATATTCAGGTGCTGGTCTCCGAGCTCTCCATGAGCGAATGCACGCCGGAGCTGCGTGAGCGCGTGGGTGAGGATGCCGCCGAGCCGTACCGCGTCATCACCAAACAGCTGCGCGCCCGTCTGAAAAGCACACTGGACTATCTGGAGCGCTGCCTGGCCGGTGAACCGGCTATCAAACCGGATAACCTGCTGACCGATAACGAAGAGTTATGGGAGCCGCTGTATCTCTGCTACCGCTCGCTGGTTGAGTGCGGCATGAAGATTATTGCCAACGGCCAACTGCTGGATACGCTGCGCCGTATCCGCTGCTTCGGTCTGCAGCTGGTGCGTATTGATGTGCGCCAGGAAAGTACCCGTCATACCGAAGCGCTGTCTGAACTGACACAGTATCTCGGCCTCGGGGATTACGCCGCCTGGCCGGAAGAGGAAAAACAGGAATTCCTGCTGCGTGAACTCCAGTCAAAACGTCCGCTGGTGCCGCAGAACTGGGAGTGCAGTAATGAAACCCGCGAAGTTTTTGATACCTGCCGGGTGATTGCCGAATCACCGGAAAATTCTGTCGCTTCCTATGTGATTTCGATGGCAAAAGTGCCGTCGGATGTTCTGGCGGTCAAACTGCTGCTCAAAGAATCCGGCAGCCCGGTCACATTGCCGGTCGCGCCGCTGTTTGAAACCCTCGATGACCTTAATAACGCAGAGAGTGTTATCACCCGCCTGCTGAGTATCGACTGGTACCGCAATCTGATTAATGACCGCCAGATGGTGATGATCGGTTACTCCGACTCTGCCAAAGACGCCGGGGTAATGGCGGCGTCCTGGGCACAATACCGCGCTCAGGATGCACTGATTAAAGTCTGCGCCCGTGAAGGCGTGACACTGACGCTGTTCCACGGACGCGGGGGCACCATCGGCCGCGGCGGTGCACCGGCACACGCCGCACTGCTCTCACAGCCGCCGGGAAGCCTGAAAGGCGGCCTGCGTGTGACAGAGCAGGGTGAGATGATCCGCTTTAAATTTGGTCTGCCGCAGGTCACTATCAGCAGCCTGGCGATGTACGCCAGCGCCAGCCTGGAAGCCAATCTGCTGCCGCCGCCGGAGCCGAAACCGGAGTGGGCCGCGATTATGGATCGCCTCTCTGATGTCTCCTGTGAGATGTACCGCGACTATGTCCGCGAACAGCCGGATTTTGTCCCGTATTTCCGCGCGGCCACGCCGGAGCAGGAGCTGGGTAAACTGCCGCTGGGATCCCGTCCGGCAAAACGCCGTCCGACCGGTGGTGTGGAAACGCTTCGTGCGATTCCGTGGATTTTTGCCTGGTCGCAAAACCGTCTGATGCTGCCGGCCTGGCTGGGTGCGGGGGCGGCACTGAAAACCGCCGTGGATGAAGGCAACCGGGCCATGCTGGAAGTGATGTATTACCAGTGGCCATTCTTCAGAACCCGCATCGGTATGCTGGAAATGGTATTTGCCAAAGTCGATTTATGGCTGGCGGAATACTATGACCAGCGCCTGGTGGAGCCGCGCCTGTGGCCGCTGGGGGCAAAACTGCGCGAACAGTTATCACAGGATATTAAGAGTGTCCTGATGATTTCCAAAGATGAGCAGTTAATGGCGGATCTGCCGTGGATTGCGGAATCTATCGCTCTGCGTAACGTGTACACCGACCCACTGAACGTCCTGCAGGCCGAACTGCTGCACCGCTCACGTGAATGCGATCAGTCAGATCCGCAGGTAGAGCAGGCCCTGATGGTGACTATTGCAGGCATTGCGGCAGGTATGCGTAATACCGGTTAATAACGTTATTTTTACAATCACTGACGGTCGCTGCCAACCCCTGCGGGTTGGCCGGCGGCCCCGGATGGCCGCAGTTGCGGCCATTTTTTATTCAGGGATGCAAATGTGTTCTCAGAAAATTGTAAGCATGCATACCGGGTTGTATCAATGAACCTGCTGTCTGGTTAGTGATGCCGCAAACTTTCGCTTTCAGAGGGCTTTGCGGGTGGAATACCCGGCTTTTTCCTGCATGACTGTTATTACCCGCCTGTACCGGTGAGATTTTTTTTGTGTATCCTTTAACCGGGCAACCTGTTTTATTAGCCAGCATCTGTGCATTCGAAATCGCGCCTCCTGCAGCCCCGTAGCAACTAACAAAATTAATTGGTGAATTTCCTGTGGCTTTAATTGTTTTTGCCAGATGATCTGCTGCTTTTTTGCCTGACATAACCTTGCCATTATCCAGCCGGACATTACATGGCGCACCATGTAACCGAATTTGAAGCATCAATTATTTCCTTATTATTCATGAGATAATTAAATATTTATCTTACCGTATATGCCATAAATTAATTGCAGAAAACGGCAGTTTGCCGGAGATATCTCAAAATAATGGCGGGAATATATGAATAATGATATTGAATAATCTGTAAATTTATATAATATTAAAATATATATTGTATGTAACTGTTACTCTCACTAAGGATCGGAAATGTCATATTACAAAGATGTCACTAAAGAAATCGCCGTAAACATGCAGGAACTGGGTAAATTTATCCCGGATGTTATGACCGCTTTCTCAGAGCTGGTCAGCAGCAGCTCGGCGGATGGTGTATTAGATAAAAAAACAAAAGAACTGATTTTTATCGCGGTTGCGGTGGCAAACCGTTGTGATGGTTGTATTGGTTTTCATACCAAAAAATTGGTTGATGCGGGGGTAACGGAGCAGGAGCTGGCGGAAGCACTGGGTGTGGCTGTTGCTATGGGTGGCGGTCCGTCTGTGATGTACGCGGCAAATACGATTAAGGCATTTAAAGAGTTCTCATAAACGCCTTACCTTTCGCTGTGACGGATGCTCACGATCCGGCGACATACTGATGTATGTGCCCGGATCGTGATAAATTATGCCACGCAGGCGGCCGGGCGGACACCCAGAGTATGGCAGATAGCGTAAGTCAGTTCCGCGCGGTTCAGGGTGTAAAAATGGAAATCTTTCACGCCTTCACGGCTGAGCAGTTTCACCATCTCCATTGCCACGGAAGCCCCGACCAGCTTGCGGGATTCCGGGTCATCATCCAGGCCTTCAAACATGGTGCCGAGCCAGCCCGGGATGCGGACGTTAGTCATTCCTGCAAAGCGCTGTAACTGTTTGAAGTTAGAGACCGGAAGAATGCCCGGCACAATCTCCACATCAATACCGGCCGCCGCACAGCGGTCACGGAAACGCAGATAGGTGCTGACATCAAAGAAAAACTGCGTGATAGCGCGGTCTGCACCGGCATCAATTTTCTTTTTCAGGTTAATCAGGTCTGACTGCGCACTGCGTGCTTCCGGATGCACTTCCGGGTAAGCGGCGACGGAAATATCAAAATCGGCGACCGATTTTAACAAACCGACCAGGTCAGCGGCATACATATCCGGTTTGCTGCTGCTGTCCGGCAGATCGCCGCGCAGCGCCACAATATGGCGGATACCGTTATCCCAGTAATCTCTGGCGATAGTTTTCAGCTCATCACGGGTGGCATCAATACAGGTCAGGTGCGGAACAGCAATCAGCCCGGTTTTCTCTTTGATACTTTTAATCACCGAATGGGTGCGGTCCCGCTCGCCGGAGTTCGCCCCGTAAGTGACGGAAACAAATTTCGGCTTCAGCACACTGAGACGTTCGATGGACTGCCACAGGGTTTTTTCCATTTCCGGTGTGCCCGGCGGAAAGAATTCAAAAGATACGGCCACACGACCGGCCAGTTCTGCCAGGTTCTGATTCAGTGCTTCGTGCTGGTCTATATGTAAAAAACTCATCGCTGCCCCCGCAGTTATCCGTCCGTGATTATTTGAATGTCTATACGTTTAGACGTCTGGATGTAGATTACGGGATGAACTGGTTAAACGTCAACCACTAATTGTCACAGTGCGGGTGAGGTTTTCTCACACGCTGTATGAAAGATTGTCATGATGAGGGGAAAAGCGCGGACAGACGGGCTGTCCGCTGAGAAGAATTATTCGGGGGTTTTACAGCAGAAATGGGTGACAAGCTGGGTCAGCAGTTCACGGGTCGGCTCAATAAAGCGGGTTTCGAGAAATTCATCCGGCTGATGCGCCTGTTCAATCGACCCGGGGCCGAGCACCAGGGTCGGGCACAGATCCTGAATAAACGGTGCTTCGGTGCAGTAATTCACCGTCTGCGCTTTTTCGCCGAGCAGGTTTTCAATCACACCGACCATTTTATGATCTGTCGGGCAGGCGTAACCCGGGATCGGCGCATGCAGCTCCTCAATCGCCAGCCGTCCCGGCCAGCGCTGCTTCACCGGCTCCAGCGTGGTATTGAGCATGTCGTCAATATCACTGAGAGTCATGCCCGGCAGCGGCCGGATATCCATATGCAATTCACAGCAGCCGCAGATACGGTTTGCCGCATCACCGCCGTGAATATGACCGAAATTCATGGTCGGATACGGAATGACAAACGCCGGGTTATTGAATTTTTCTTTCAGCTCGTTACGCAGTGACATCAGGTGCGTGATGGATTCATTCATCAGCTCAATCGCATTGACGCCGCGCTCCGGATCACTGGAATGACCGGACTGACCGGTAATGCGGATAGCATTGGAGAGGTGGCCTTTGTGCGCCCGCACCGGCTGTAACGACGTGGGTTCGCCGATAATGGCAAAGGACGGGCGGATAGCTGCATTGGCGGCAAAATAGCGCGCCCCGGCCATGGTGGTTTCTTCATCTGCGGTGGCGAGGATATAGAGCGGGTGCTGCAAATCCTTCACACTGATATCGCGCAGCGCGTCGAGGATAAAGGCGAAAAAGCCCTTCATATCCGCTGTTCCCAGCCCGTACAGCTTGTTGTTCTGCTCTGTCAGGGTGAAGGGATCTTTGCTCCAGCGGCCTTCATCAAACGGGACGGTATCGGTGTGGCCGCACAGCAGCAGACCGCCGTCGCCATCCCCGAGACTCGCGAGCAGATTGAACTTGCCGCGCGTTTCCGGAACGGGTTGCACCTCGACATCAAACCCCAGGGTTTCAAACCAGGTCGCCAGCAGATTGATAACAGTTTCATTGCTCTGATCAGATTCCGCTTCCGTGGAACTGATGGAAGGTGCCGCGATGAGCTGACGATAAATCTCAATAAATGCAGGTAATTTAATATTCACTGTTGACAGCCTTTAGTCATAATAGTATCAATATTCATGCAGTTTATGTGAATAAAAATACATTGTTTGTGTTTCAGGTACAAGGTGAAGATAACTTATGTTGAAAACGCTGATTATCGGTGCCAGCGGATATACCGGTGCAGAGCTCGCTGCTTATATCCAACGCCACCCGCAGACGGAACTGACCGGCCTGATGGTTTCTGCCAACAGTGCGGATGCCGGAAAATGCTTTTCGGATCTGCATCCGCAGTTCCGGGGCCTGGTGGATCTGCCGCTGGAGCCGCTGACAGACCCGGCCGCCGTTGCACAAAATACCGATGTGGTGTTCCTGGCAACCGCCCATGAGGTCAGCCATGACCTCGTGCCGGTTTTCCTTGCGGCGGGTTGCACGGTGTTTGATCTTTCAGGCGCTTACCGCGTTCAGCAGGATAATTTTTACCCACAATACTACGGATTTGAACACAAACATACCGCCTTATTGGCGCAGGCCGTGTACGGCCTGGCGGAATGGCAGCATGACAACATCCGTACCGCGCAACTGATTGCGGTGCCGGGCTGTTATCCGACGGTCTCCCAGCTGGCGCTGAAACCGCTGCTGGATAATGACCTGCTGGATCTGACCCAATGGCCGGTTATCAATGCCACCAGCGGCGTGAGCGGTGCGGGGCGTAAAGCCGCGCTGAATAACAGTTTTTGTGAGGTGAGTCTGCAACCCTACGGGCTGTTTACTCACCGGCATCAGCCGGAAATTGCCGCACATCTCGGCACTCCGGTAATTTTTACCCCGCATCTCGGCAACTTTAAACGCGGGATCCTGGCAACCATCACCTGCAGACTGAAAAGCGGCGTCACCGTAGAGCAGGTCAGCGCGGCCTATCACAAGGCCTATGACGATAAACCGCTGGTGCGGGTGTATGACCACGGCGTACCGGCACTGAATGCTGTTGTTGGTCAGCCGTTCTGCGACCTGGGCTTTGCCGTGCAGGGAGAGCATCTGATTGTCGCTGGTGCAGAGGATAACCTGCTCAAAGGGGCGGCTGCTCAGGCGGTTCAGTGCATGAATATTCGTTTTGGCTTTAATGAAACGCTGTCCCTGCTGCCACAGTAAGCAGACAGCCCGGCTCACTCTTTTATCTGACGGAAAACGGAAATGGAACCATTAGTCATCAAATTAGGCGGTGTGTTACTGGACAGCGAAGAAGCCCTCGGGCGTTTATTCACCGCACTGGCCGCATACCGGGCGTCAAATGACCGCCGCATTGTCATCGTTCACGGCGGCGGCTGCGTAGTGGATGAACTGATGGCGAAATTACAGTTACCGGTGGTGAAAAAGCAGGGGCTGCGGGTCACCCCGGCGGATCAGATAGACATTATCACCGGAGCGCTGGCGGGCAGTGCCAACAAAACACTGCTGGCGTGGGCGACCCGTTATCAGCTCAACGGTACCGGCTTGTGTCTCGGGGATGGTCAGAGTGTCAAAGTCACACCACTAAGTGACGAACTGGGCCATGTAGGTAAAGCGGCACCGGGCAACCCGGCTCTGCTGAATCTGTTACTGAACAACGGTTTTCTGCCGGTCATCAGTTCCATCGGCATCACGGAAGACGGACTGCTGATGAATGTGAATGCGGATCAGGCGGCTACCGCCATTGCGGAAACGCTGGGCGCAGATCTGGTCCTGCTGTCGGATGTCAGCGGCATCCTGGACGGCAAAGGGCAGAAAATCAAAGCACTCGATGGTGTACATGCACAGAAAATGATCGACGACGGCATTATCACCGACGGCATGATTGTGAAAGTGAACGCGGCGCTGGAAGCGGCGGCCACACTGGGGCGGCCGGTGGATATCGCCTCCTGGCGTCATGCGGATCAGCTGCATTTATTATTTGATGGCGAAGCCATCGGCACGCGGATTTCCGCGTAATCCGGATTATCAGCACATTGGCAGAATCACTCCGCAGCGGCGGATAACATTTACTGAAAGGACAGGGTTATGACAGAGGCAAAAAAAACAGGCATTAAAAAAATCGTACTGGCTTACTCCGGCGGTCTGGATACATCGGCGATTATTCCGTGGCTGAAAGAGCATTATGATAACTGCGAAGTGGTGGCATTTGTCGCCAATATCGGCCAGAGCGCGGAAGATCTCGACGGTGTCGAGCAGAAAGCACTGAACTCCGGGGCGTCTTCCTGCTATGTCGTCGATCTGCGTGAAGAATTTATCAAAGATTTTGTCTATCCGGTGCTGAAAAGCGGCGCACTGTATGAAGGTAAATATCTGCTCGGTACATCGATGGCGCGGCCGATTATCGCCAAAGCTCAGGTGGAGCTGGCACTGAAAGTCGGCGCGGATGCGCTGGCACACGGTGCGACCGGCAAAGGGAATGACCAGGTGCGTTTTGAGGGAACCTACACCGCCCTGGCGCCACAGCTGAAAGTCATTGCACCGTGGCGTGAGTGGGATCTGCGTTCCCGTGAGGCGCTGCTGGATTACCTGAAAGTCCGTAATATCCCGACCACCGCATCCCTGGAAAAAATCTACAGCCGTGATGAAAACGCGTGGCATATCTCTACCGAAGGCGGCGTGCTGGAAAGCCCGTGGAATCAGTCGAATGCGGATTGCTGGGTATGGACCGCAGATCCGCAGGAAGCCCCGGATCAGCCGGAGCTGGTCACTGTCACCATTAAGGCCGGTGAAGTCACCGGGGTGAACGGCAAAGCGCTGTCTCCGTATAACTGCCTGAATGCCCTGAATGAACTGGGTGCGAAACACGGTATCGGCCGGATTGATATTATTGAAAACCGGCTGGTGGGCATGAAATCCCGCGGTTGTTATGAAACCCCGGGGGGCACCATCATGATGGCGGCACTGCGCGGACTGGAAGAGATCATCCTCGACCGCGACAGCTTCAAATGGCGTCAGCAGATTGGCCTGGAAATGTCCTATGTGGTGTATGACGGCCGCTGGTTTGCCCCGCTGCGTAAATCCATTCAGGCAGCTGCGGATTCCCTGGCGGAAGAGGTCAGCGGTGAAGTGGTGCTGAAACTCTATAAAGGACAGGTCACGGCGATCCAGAAACAGTCCGCCAACAGCCTCTATTCCGAAGAGTTCGCCACTTTCGGCGAAGATGACGTGTATGACCACAGCCATGCGGGCGGCTTTATCCGCCTGTATTCACTCTCCTCGCGGATCCGTGCGCTGAAAGCGCAGAAATAACCGGCGGGAGACAGGGAGATTATGCACAGGGACGTGCATCAGACTGATTTATCATTAAAAACAGAAAGGGAAAAAGTATGGCACTGTGGGGCGGACGCTTCAGTCAGGAAGCAGATCAACGGTTCAAACAATTCAACGACTCGCTGAGATTCGACTATCGTCTGGCGGAGCAGGATATCACTGGCTCTGTGGCCTGGTCGAAAGCACTGGTGACGGTCAATGTGCTGACCGCACAGGAGCAGGCGGCGCTGGAGCAGGCACTGAATGAGCTGCTGGCGGAAGTGCAGGCCGATCCGCGTGCCATTCTGCGCAGTGATGCGGAAGATATCCACAGCTGGGTGGAAGGCAAACTGATCGGCAAAGTCGGCGATCTGGGGAAAAAACTCCACACCGGACGCAGCCGTAACGACCAGGTGGCGACGGATTTAAAACTGTGGTGCAAAGAGGCGGTCAGTCAGATCCTCGCGGCATTACAGGAATTACAGCAGGCGCTGGTGCTGACGGCGGAGCAGAATCAGGATGCGGTGATGCCGGGTTACACCCACTTACAGCGGGCGCAGCCGGTGACATTTGCTCACTGGTGCCTGGCGTACAGTGAAATGCTGGCGCGGGATGAAAGCCGTGTCCGCGATGCCCTGGCGCGTTTTGATTACAGCCCGCTCGGCTCGGGTGCGCTGGCCGGAACCGCGTATGCCATCGACCGGGAACAGCTGGCCGGCTGGCTGGGATTCGCCGGTGCAACCCGCAACAGCCTCGACAGTGTGTCTGATCGTGACCATGTACTGGAACTGCTCAGTGATGCGGCGATCAGCATGGTGCATCTCTCCCGCTTTGCTGAAGATATGATTTTCTTCAACAGCGGCGAAGCAGCGTTTATTGAATTATCTGACCGCGTCACCTCCGGCTCTTCCCTGATGCCGCAGAAAAAGAACCCGGATGCTCTCGAGCTTATCCGTGGCAAATGCGGCCGGGTGCAGGGCGCACTGACCGGTATGATGATGACCCTCAAAGGTCTGCCGCTCGCCTATAACAAGGATATGCAGGAAGACAAAGAAGGGCTGTTTGATGCACTCGACAGCTGGCTGGACTGCCTGCATATGGCGGCACTGGTGCTGGAAGGCATTCAGGTGAAACGTCCGCGCTGCGAGGAAGCGGCCAAACAGGGTTATGCCAACGCGACAGAACTGGCGGATTACCTGGTGGCAAAAGGCGTTCCGTTCCGCGAGGCGCATCATATTGTCGGTGAAGTGGTGGTCGGCGCGATAGCAAAAGGCGTGGCGCTGGAAGAAATGCCGCTGACAGAACTGCAGGAATTCAGCCCGGCGATTGCCCTGGATGTGTATGACATACTGTCACTTCAGTCCTGTCTGGAGAAACGCTGTGCGAAAGGCGGTGTTTCACCGGAGCAGGTGGCTGCGGCTATCAGTGAAGCCAAAATCCGGCTGAAACTGGTGTGACGTAATGTATTGTCCCCGGCTCACCCTCTTTTCCTGTGAGCCGGGGGTAATTATTGCCATCAGTATATTTTTGCCTATAACGCGAAAGCCGGATTCCGGCCGGTGATACCTTCAGGAAATCCGCAATAATCTTTTCGCCTTTCGGCCAGCGCCGGGTAAGGGCATTATGGGTTTTCCTGATGACCGTACCGGGCTCTGCTGTATTCTGACCATTAAGGTATCCTGCATTTCCTGCACACTGCTATCAGTGTTGCCGGTATTTCCCGATCCGGTCTGACAGTTATGCTTTCTTACCGGTAACGCTATGGATTTTCTGTCTGTTTCCGTCCTGTGATTTAAGCTCGACTAACAATGCAGTTGCGTTATGATAGTTATCAATTGATTTTATCTATTAATCGCAGACGGAGACACAGGCATGAATATCCGGGATTTGGAATATCTGGTGGCACTTTCTGAGCATAATCACTTTCGCCGCGCGGCAGATGCCTGTCATGTCAGCCAGCCGACACTGAGCGGACAGATCCGCAAGCTCGAGGATGAACTGGGTGTGATGCTGCTGGAGCGCACCAGCCGCAAAGTCCTGTTTACCCAGCAGGGAATGCTGCTGGTGGATCAGGCCCGGACCATTCTGCGGGAAGTGAAAATTCTTGAGGAAATGGCCTCCCTTCAGGGAGAAAGCATGGCAGGGCCGCTGCATATCGGGCTGATCCCGACCATCGCCCCGTATCTGTTGCCGCATATCATTCCGGAACTGCACCGGCTGTGGCCGAAGCTCGAGATGTATCTGCATGAAGCCCAGACCCATCAGCTGCTGGCGCAACTGGACAGCGGGAAACTCGACTGCGCGATTCTGGCGCGGGTAAAAGAAACCGGCAGCTTTATTGAAGAGCCGCTGTTTAATGAGCCGATGAAACTGGCGATTTATGATGAGCACCCGTGGGCATCCCGTCAGGAAGTGGAAATGCATGAGCTGGCCGGGGAAAAACTGCTGATGCTGGAAGACGGGCACTGTCTGCGTGATCAGGCGATGGGATTCTGTTTCCAGGCCGGTGCGCGGGAAGATACCCACTTCCGGGCGACAAGTATGGAAACCCTGCGCAATATGGTGGCGGCAGGCAGCGGTATCACGTTACTGCCGGATCTGGCGATTCCGCCGGAGCACAAACGCGACGGCGTGTGTTATCTCTCCTGCACCAATCCGGAGCCTTTCCGTGAAGTGATCCTGGTTTACCGTCCGGGGTCGCCGCTGCGCAGCCGTTACAGCCAGCTGGCAGAGGCTATCCGTGCAAAAATGTGTGCTTATTACCAGCAGGAGCCTGCGGCTTAAAATAAGCGGTTAAGTCCGTTCAGTGCGGCAACCCGGTAGGCTTCCGCCATTGTCGGGTAGTTGAAGGTGGTATTGACGAAATAATCGATGGTATTACCTTCACCTTTCTGTTCCATAATCGCCTGGCCGATGTGGATAATCTCAGCCGCACGCTCGCCGAAGCAGTGGATCCCCAGAATCTGCCGGGTTTCGCGGTGGAACAGAATTTTCAGGCTGCCTGCATCCAGCCCGGCAATTTGCGCCCGTGCCAGATGTTTGAACTGTGCCCGGCCCACTTCATACGGGATCTTCATCGCCGTCAGCTGCTGCTCTGTTTTACCGACCGAGCTGATTTCCGGAATGGTATAAATCCCGGTCGGGATATCCTCTATCAGATGCAGCGGTGCATTGCCGTCATGAGTGATAGCGCGGGCGGCAATCCGCCCCTGGTCATAGGCCGCCGAGGCGAGGCTCGGGTAGCCGATAACATCCCCGACTGCATAAATCGCCGGATTGCTGGTCTGGTAGGTATCATTGACACTGATGAGTCCCCGGCTGTCAGCGGTGATCCCGACATGCTCAAGACCGAGATTATCGGTGTTACCGGTGCGGCCGTTGGCAAAGAGCAGGCAGTCCGCCTTCACTTTTTTCCCTGAACGGAAGTGAATAATCACACCGTCATCCGTGCCCTCAATCCGCTCATACTCTTCATTCTGGCGGATAACCACGCCGTTGTTCCAGAAATGATAGGTAAGTGCGTCTGACATCTCCTGGTCGAGAAACGCCAGCAGGCGGTCGCGGGTGTTGATCAGATCCACCTTCACACTCAGACCACGGAAAATAGAGGCATATTCACAGCCGATAACCCCGGCACCATAAATGATCACATGGCGCGGTTCGTGTGTCAGTGACAGAATGGTGTCGCTGTTATAGATGCGGGAGTGGCTGAAATCCACATCCGGCGGGCAGTACGGGCGCGAACCGGTGGCGATAACCACATTCTCCGCACGGAGAATATCGCAGCTGCCGTCACTGTAGCGCACACGGACATCACCCTCCTCGGTGAATTTAGCTTCGCCGCAGAACATGGTACAGCCGTTGCGCTCGTAAAAACCACGGCGCATGCCGGTCTGCTGGGTAATAACCCGGCCGGCGTGAGCCAGGATTTCGGAAAATGAAGATTTCAGAACCCGGGAGTTATCACTGTACAGCGGATTCTGGTTAAATTCGATAATACGGCTGACCGCGTGGCGCAGCGCTTTGGAAGGAATCGTTCCCCAGTGGGTACAGCCGCCGCCGACGTCATCATAACGCTCAATTACGGCAACCCGTTTTCCCTGCTTCACAAGTCCCATTGCCACACCTTCACCACCCGGGCCGGAGCCGATGACAATGGCATCAAACTGGTTCTGTTGCATATGAGAAGTAACCTGTTTATACATAAGTTAACAACATCATCTTAACATCAGATGGAAAATCAACCTATGATTAGTAAGGTTTACAGGTCACACTTCAGGAAATCTTTTTTTCAGGAATTTCACCGGCCATAAGCTAATCATCACTGAAAAAAGTATTAAGTTTGTTATATTGATCCGTCTGAATAAATTGAGAGTCTGAATTCCGTGAGTAACGTGATTGGTGTAAGAGCAAAACAGAAAGAAAAAACCCGCCGGGCCCTGATTGAAGCTGCCTTCAGTCAGCTCAGCGCTGAGCGCAGCTTCACCAGTCTGAGCCTGCGCGAGGTTGCCCGTGAAGCCGGGATCGCCCCGACCTCTTTTTATCGCCATTTCAAAGATGTGGATGAACTGGGGCTGACGATGGTGGATGAGAGCGGGCTGATGCTGCGCCAGCTGATGCGTCAGGCGCGTCAGCGTATCGCCAAAGGCGGGAGTGTGATCCGGACATCAGTTGCGACATTTATGGAGTTTATCGGTAATAACCCCAACGCTTTCAGGTTATTATTGCGTGAGCGCTCCGGCACATCCGCGGAATTCCGTGCAGCGGTCGCACGGGAAATCCAGCATTTTATTGCAGAACTGGCAGACTATCTGGAACTGGAAAGTAAAATGCCGCGTCAGTTTACTGAATTGCAGGCAGAATCGATGGTGACCATCGTTTTCAGCGCCGGTGCGGAAGCACTGGATATTGATTTGGAAAAGCGGGCGCACCTGGAAGAGCGGCTGGTATTACAGCTGCGGATGATCGCCAGAGGCGCGTATTACTGGTACCGCCGCGAACAAGAGAAAATGCATGACTCCGATTACACCCCATTAATCTGACACTTATCACCAAGGAGAACGTTATGACGGAACAACATCGCCGTGACAAAGGAACCTTACTGCTCGCTTTTATTGTCGGGCTTTCAGTACACGGTACTTTTTCAGCACTTTTTAATTCCGCAGTCCATTTTTCGGTTTTTCCGGTTCTGGCATTGTGCCTTGCGGTCTATTGTTTCCATCAGCGTTACCTCAACCAGATGCTGCCGGAAGGCATGCCGAAACTGGTAACCGGTACGTTCTTCCTGGGTCTGTTCTCCTATAACGCCCTGATGCGCGCAGAATATCCGGAAGCCGGATCAAACTACTTTTCTGCCGTCTTTATTGTGATTATCGCGTTGTGGCTCTACCGGGCGATGAAACAGCGCCGTGCCACCGGGCAGGATGAAGTGACAGAGTAATCGCGGCAATTTACTGAACATACCCCCGGTGGCAACCCGCTGCCGGGGGTTTTTTGTGTCTGCTTTATTGTTCCGGCCGGACAATCCCCAGGCAGACCGCCTCTTCTTTTGCGCCCGGCTGTGACTGATAGACCACCTGTTTACGCTTCACGATAACCAGATCCGGCCAGTCTTCCAGGGCACCGGTAAACGGCTCATCGGCACAGGTCCGGTTTATTTTGCCGATCAGCAGCGCACCGTGACGGCGGATATCATCACGGGTGACATGCAGATTATAAATATTGGTTGCCCGGTAATCATGGCCGAACTCATTGATCCACGGCTGAAGTGTTTCCGGCTGATGTTTACCGTAAAACGTTACCCATTCATGCAGATATTCCCCGCCGGTGTATTTCAGTGGTTTTCCGGTTTCCTGTTCCCACCAGCTTTCTGCCTCCGCCGTAAAGGTTTTCATCCCGATATTTTTTTGCCCGGCGTCACGGATGTTGAATCCCATCACTGCGGCATAGCCTGTAATAACAATGACGGCAAACACTATCAGCCCGTTCATCACGTTTTTCAGCGGTTTTACCGGCGGTGTGACCACAGAGCAGATCAGTGCCGGAATACACAGCAGAACAAAAGGCTGCAGCCACTCGGTAATACGTCCGCCCTGATGGAAGGTGAACCAGACATAAATCACCGCGAGTGGTGCCAGAATCATAATATTGATAAGCCGTTTTGCCTGCTCTTCCGGCCAGCCGAAACGGCCGCCTTTCAGGCGGATAATGACGGCAATAATGATCAGCGGATAGAACACCGTAAACAGTGAACCGGTGGTTTTCAGGGTCAGGCCGGTTTTAATCTGTGAATCGACCCATTTAAAGGCGGCAAAATCATTATTCATCAGCCAGATAATATTCGGGACGACCAGTGCAAACCAGATGGCTATCGCAGCATAAAACCAGGGGGAACGGTAACTTTCCCGCGCTTTCGGCACAAACAGGGTGAAGAGAAAGACCATCCCGGTGAGTGCGAGCGTGGAATATTTCCCCATGGTTGCCAGCCCGGATGACAGTGCAAAGCCAATCCACCAGGCCGGGTTGTCATAAACGGCGCGGACAAAAAAGTACAGCATCCACGGCCAGAAGGTGACCAGGATATAGTTATCATTATAAGGGATTAAATCGAAATTAATGATCCCCGACAGATTCAGTGACAACAGTGCCAGCCAGGCGAAATCAGAACGCTGTGTGAGGCGGTGTGTCAGATACCACACCCCGCACATACCAATACCGATGCCGGTAAAATGAATGAAGTACCAGTAAAAATCGGCAGCAATCAGGTCAGGGAAGGCGATGACCGGGTACATCAGCATACCGACCAGCCACGGATTTTTCGGTGCACCCCATTCACCGGTTTTGCCCCAGTTCAGGGCTTCCACGGCATCGTAGGGCACCGTCGGATCCAATCCGTAGCTGACAATAATCCAGAGCGTGACATAAGCAGCGACCCAAAACCAGACAGGGCGGTGCGACGTTTGTTGTGAAAAGTGCATAATTCTATATCTTGGTTAAAATAATGGCTGTGTTCATTATTCACCCGGAGGCGAAATGATAGATCGTTTTGACGGAAATCAGGGTAAACTAGCCGCCAGCGAATCATTGTCATGGCTGCGGGCAGCCCGGAAGCCATGAATATAGTTTTGTACTGTTCATTTACGTGGTAAATGTTAACACAAATTAATCAGTTATTTTTAAGCGAGTAAGGTATATGGCCGCTATTTCAAAAAAACCAGCCCGGTCACGGACACCAAAGAAAAGCCGTGAGGAGCTCAACGCGGAAGGCCGTGAACGCAAACGGCAGAAAAAACACCGCGGTAATCCGTCCGGTGCCCGTCAGCAGGATGATGCCCGCAAGACCGGCCGTGGTGCGGAGAATGCGGTTGCTGATCCGCGTATCGGCAGTAAAAAACCGGTTCCGCTGTTTGCGGAAGGTAAAACCTCCGTCAAACCGGCGGTAAAAAAACCGGCTGAGCCGGTCAAAGCCAGACTGTCTCCTGAAGAGGAACTGGCAAAACTCGAGAATGACGAGCGTCTCGATGCACTGTTGCTGCGCTTGGAGAACAACGAAACCCTGACCGCAGAAGAAAACACCTACGTTGATACCATGCTGGAACGTATCGACGCGCTGATGGAAAAACTCGGTATTTCTCTTGATGAAGATGATGATGAAGAGAAAACCGACGACATCATGCAACTGCTGAAAGGGCGCTGATCCTCAGTTATTTTACTGAAACCGGCGGTACTGCATCAAAACCGGCGTAACGGGCGACTGTTATGCCGGTTTTCTTATTTTAAGCCTACGTGTTTGCCGTGTTATCTGCCTTAACAGAGGATTAAACAGCGCCGTGCGGCGGTTTTTCTGTGACAGTTATGGCAGATATCTTACTGAGAATAATAAATAATTCTGAAGAGTAATACGGGATTATGCTGATGCTGTTCACCGGGAGAAACCAATGAGTGATACAAAACGTCCGCCGCACGATCACAGCCGCTTTATCCGCTGCCTCGGCTGGGTGGCAACCTTTACGGCATTTTGTATGTATGTCTCCTATATTCCACAGATTATGGATAATCTGGCGGGACATAAAACGTCACCGCTGCAGCCGCTGGCTGCCGCATTTAACTGTACACTTTGGGTGATTTACGGCCTTAAAGTGAAAGATCTGCCGGTTGCGGTCGCCAATGCCCCCGGTGTCCTGTTCGGGCTGGCGGCGATGCTGACTGCATTATAGTGATCCGTCTGATTATCCGTCTGTGGCACGATCATATTAATCGGGCGGCAGATCCGATAAACTGTGCGGCACACAAAACCGTCAGAGAACGGAAATACATTAATTCTGCAATGGTGAGGCAAAGGGGAGAGCATGTCTGACGCGATCATCTGGGATCTGGCATTGATCCGGAAATATAACTATTCCGGTCCGCGATACACTTCGTATCCGACCGCACTGGAATTTAATCAGCAGTACAGTGACAGTGATTTTATCGCCTCAGCAAACCGTTATCCGGAGCGCCCGCTGTCGTTATATGTGCATATCCCGTTCTGCCATAAATTATGTTACTTCTGCGGCTGTAATAAATTAGTCACCCGTCAGAAGCATAAGGCGGATGAATACCTGGCCGTGCTGGAGAAAGAAATCGCCGCCCGTGCCCCGTTGTTTGCCGGACGCGAAGTGCATCAGATGCACTGGGGCGGCGGTACGCCGACCTATCTCGATAAAGCACAGATCAGCCGTCTGACCGGTATGCTGCGTCAGCATTTCCGCTTTGCGCCGGATGCCGAGCTTTCCATTGAAATCGACCCGCGTGAAATAGAATTGGACGTTATCGACCATCTGCGGGCGGAAGGATTTAACCGCCTGAGCATGGGGGTGCAGGATTTCAACAAAGAAGTGCAGCGCTTGGTCAACCGCGAGCAGGATGAAGCGACGATTTTTGCGCTGGTGGAGCGTGCCCGTGCAACCGGGTTTGAATCCGTCAGTATCGACCTGATATACGGGCTGCCGAAACAGACGCCGGAAAGTTTTACTTTTACCCTGAAACGGGTGGCGGAACTGTCACCGGATCGCCTGAGTGTCTTTAACTATGCCCATCTGCCGGACCTGTTTGCCGCCCAGCGGAAAATCAAAGATGAAGACCTGCCTTCCGCAGAGCAGAAACTGACAATTTTACAGCAGACGATTGAAAACCTGACCGGCAGCGGTTATCAGTTTATCGGGATGGATCACTTCGCCAAACCGGATGATGAGCTGGCGGTCGCACAGAATAACGGCATCCTGCACCGTAATTTCCAGGGGTACACCACTCATGAGGAGTGCGATTTGCTGGGCTTTGGTGTCTCTGCGATCAGCATGCTGGGTGATCACTATGCCCAGAACCAGAAAGACCTGAAAACCTGGTATGCACAGGTGGAAGAGCGCGGCAACGGGTTGTGCCGCGGTCTGGTGCTGACTGAGGAAGATTGCCTGCGCCGCGATGTGATTAAGGCGCTGATCTGCAACTTCCGGCTGGATTATCCGCAGATTGAAAAGCAGTATAACCTGGATTTTAAAACCCATTTCGCCGAAGATTTGCAATTATTGCAGCCGATGGCGGATGACGGGCTGGTTGAGATCCGCGACGATGCTCTGGTGGTCACACCGCGCGGACGGCTGCTTATCCGTAATATCTGTATGTGTTTTGATACCTATCTGCGCAACCAGATGCGTCAGCGTCAGTTCTCCCGCGTGATTTAATCTGTTTCCGGGGTTGAGGCAGTGTCATCAATCCCGGCTTCTTTCAGTTTCCGCGTCAGTGTATTGCGTCCCCAGCCCAGCAGGCGGGCCGCGTCCTGTTTGTGTCCGTTGCTGTAATTCAGTGCGCACTGCAGCAGGGTACGTTCAAACAGCGGCAGAGCATCCGCCAGCAGATCGGTTTTCCCGGCCCGTAACTGTGCATCCGCCCACTGCGCCAGTTGCTGATCCCAGTTTCCGGCTGCCGGATTATGGCTGTGCTCACTGCGGATGTGTTCTCCGGCGGCAGTCATGGTCAGGTCGGCAGGCAGATCCTGCGGCAGCACTTCCTGGGTGGCGGACATCACGGTCAGCCAGCGGCAGACGTTTTCCAACTGACGGACGTTGCCGGACCACGGCAACTGCATCAGCAGTGCTTCGGTATCCGGATGCAGGCTTTTCGCTTCTGTTCCCAGCTCTTTTGCGGTTTTCTGCAGAAAATGGCGTGTCAGACGCGGAATGTCCCCCGGCCGTTCCCGCAGCGGCGGCAGCTGCATGCGGATCACATTCAGGCGGTGGAACAGGTCTTCACGGAATTTACCTTCCGCCACCAGCCGCTCCAGATCCTGATGGGTGGCGGCAATAATCCTCACATCCACTTTCACCGGTGCGTAACCGCCGACGCGGTAAAACTGGCCTTCCGCCAGCACACGCAGCAGCCGTGTCTGAATATCGAGCGGCATATCGCCGATTTCATCAAGAAACAGCGAGCCGCCGTCCGCCTGCTCAAAACGCCCCCGGCGCACCTGTGATGCCCCGGTAAATGCCCCTTTTTCATGGCCGAAGAGTTCCGATTCAATCAAATCTTTCGGGATCGCCGCCATATTGAGAGCAATAAACGGTGCATCCGCCCGCGGGCTGTGATGGTGCAGGGCGTGAGCCACCAGCTCCTTCCCGGTCCCGGATTCGCCGTTAATCAGCACACTGATGGAGGAACGGGATAACCGGCCTATCACCCGGTATACCTCCTGCATGGCAGCGGATTCACCGATAATGCCGGACACCGGATCGGCGGCCGCTTCCTGCCGTACCGGCAGATGCTGCTCGCGGTAATGTTCCAGGGCGCGGGCCACCAGTGTGACCGCATCATCTATATCAAACGGTTTCGGCAGATAATCAAACGCGCCCTGCTGGTAAGCATTCACTGCGGCATCCAGGTCGGAATGGGCGGTCATAATAATCACCGGCAGTAACGGGTTATGCTGTTTGACCGCCGCCAGCAGAGACAGGCCGTCCATGCCCGGCATCCGGATATCGGAGATCAGCACGTCCGGCTGTCCGCTGTTCAGGGCCGCAAGGGCATTTTCAGCACTGTCAAAACAGACACAGGCATAACCGGCGCTGCTCAGTGCGCGCTCAAGCACCCAGCGGATCGCGCTGTCATCATCAACGACCCAGATTTTTCCCGGCTGCATATGACCTCCTCAACAGGCTTACTGACGGATTGGCAGATAAAGTGAAAATAAGGTGTGACCCGGCCAGCTGCTGAACTCAATTTTGCCGTTATGCTGATCGATAAGATTGCGGGCAATGGATAAACCCAGCCCGGAGCCGCCTTCGCGGCCGCTGACCATCGGGTAGAACAGGGTATCCAGGATATGCGGCGGAATACCCGGGCCGTTGTCCTCAATATCAATCCTGGCGGCCAGCCGGTAGCGTTCACCGTGCAGCATTACCTGGAATGCGGTGCGGGTGCGCAGAATAATGGTGCCGCCTGCGGAATGCAGGGCTTCCAGGGCATTGCGCATAATATTGAGGATAACCTGCTCGATCTGGTCGGGATAATGCGACAACTCCGGCAAACTGGGATCGTAGTCTTTAACCAGCGTGATATTGTCCGGTTTTTCCAGATTGATGAGCTGAAAAACGCGCTCCGCCACATGGTGAATGCTCTGCATACTTTTCTGCCCCGGATGCTGAGGGCCGAGAAGGCGATCAACCAGCGCCCGCAGGCGATCGGCCTGTTCGATAATCACCTGTGTGTATTCCTGCAGTGCCGGGTCCGGCAGCGCGCGGGATAACAGCTGTGCGGCACCGCGTAACCCGCCGAGCGGATTTTTGATTTCGTGCGCCAGTCCGCGCACCAGATCACGGGCGGCGGCCTGCTGCGCCTGCTGTAATTGTTCCTGAGTAATGCGCCGGTGACTGTCCAGCGGTGTCAGTTCCAGCAGAATAAAATCGCCGGATACCGGCTGGGCACTCAGCGAAAGAGCGTGCATTTGGTTATTTACCACCAGGGTCACATCGTTGTCAGTAAAGCTGTGGCCTTCTGCCAGTGTGGCCTGCAATGTGGCGGTATCGAGGGAAAGGTAGCTGTATAAAATAGGGAGCGGTGTGCCGGTGAGTTTACGGGCACTCTGGGCGAATAACTGCATGGCCGACTGATTGGCGTAACGGATAATCAAATCATTATCCAGCAGCAGGACACAGTTGATCAGTGAATCAAGGAGCTGCTCTGCCTGCGGTTTGTTATCCGGGTTCATATTATCCACCTCTTTGCACCAATTTGGTGCATTGTAGCGTATTTACCCCGCAGGAGAAAAGGACCCGCCCAACGGCGGGTCAAGTGCTTC
Organism: Morganella morganii; assembly: GCF_019243775.1. Classification (NCBI taxonomy): domain Bacteria; kingdom Pseudomonadati; phylum Pseudomonadota; class Gammaproteobacteria; order Enterobacterales; family Morganellaceae; genus Morganella; species Morganella morganii. The sequence goes on along the minus strand of NZ_CP069157.1, from coordinate 3,687,962 downwards.
ACGGCAACAAAATAAACCGGAACCTGTCACTCTGAGTGCCGCCAAACGGCGGCACTATCAGAATCACACGCTGTAATACATATCAAACTCAACCGGATGCGGCGTCATATTCAGGCGCTGAACATCAGCACGCAGCAGGTCGATATAGGTGTTAATCGCATCTTCGGTAAACACACCGCCGCGTACCAGGAACTCATGATCCGCTGCCAGCGCATCCAGTGCATCGCCCAGAGACGGTGCAACTGTCGGGATTTCTTTCGCTTCTTCCGGCGGCAGGTCATACAGGTTTTTATCCATGGCATCGCCCGGATGAATTTTATTGATGATGCCGTCCAGACCGGCCATCAGCTGTGCGGCAAAGGCCAGATACGGGTTAGCAGCCGGGTCCGGGAAGCGGACTTCAATACGGCGGGCTTTCGCGCTGGACACAATCGGAATACGGATTGAGGCCGAACGGTTACGTGCAGAGTAAGCCAGCATGACCGGTGCTTCGTAGCCCGGCACCAGACGTTTGTAAGAGTTGGTGGTCGGGTTGGTAAAGGCGTTCAGGGCACGGGCGTGTTTGATGATCCCGCCGATGTAATAGAGCGCCATTTCTGACAGACCGGCATATTTATCCCCGGAGAACAGGTTAACGCCGTCTTTTGACAGAGACATATGGCAGTGCATACCGGAACCGTTATCGCCGACCAGCGGTTTTGGCATAAAGGTCGCGGTTTTGCCGTAGCGGTGCGCCACATTCTGCACCACATATTTGTACATCTGGGTTTCGTCCGCTTTCAGCGTCATGGTATTGAAACGGGTAGCGATTTCGTTCTGGCCGGCAGTACCGACTTCGTGGTGATGTGCTTCCACGACCAGACCCATCTCTTCCATGACCAGACACATTTCAGAACGCAGATCCTGTGAGGAATCGACCGGCGGCAGCGGGAAGTAGCCGCCTTTCACGCGCGGACGGTGGCCTTTGTTACCTTCCGGATAGACAGTACCGGTGTTCCAGGCAGCTTCAATATCATTGATATGATAGTAAGCACCGGAGATATCGGCACCGAAACGGATGTCATCAAACAGGAAAAACTCAGGTTCAGGCCCGAACAGGACGGTATCCGCAATACCGCTGGTGCGCAGGAAATCTTCAGCACGTTTTGCGATAGAGCGCGGGTCGCGGTCATAACCCTGCATGGTGTTCGGCTCTAACACATCACAGCGCAGAACCAGTGTCGGGACTTCAAAGAACGGGTCGATCAGGGCGGATTCCGCAATCGGCATCAGTACCATGTCAGATTCGTTGATGCCTTTCCAGCCGGCCATTGAGGAACCGTCAAACATTTTTCCGTCTTCGAAGAAATCTTCATCTACCTGATGAGCAGGGATCGACACATGCTGTTCCTTGCCTTTGGTATCGGTAAAGCGTAAGTCCACGAATTTAACGTTGTACTCTTCCATCATGGTCAATACATGTTCAACAGACATATTCAGATCTCCTGGTTTGGGATGTTCCGTCAATCCTCTGGTGGTCACCCGGAGGGACACTGATTGCGGTTCTCACATTGCTTGATAAATATAAAGCGAAAAGCGTGCCAACTTTTTTAAAAGAGGGTAAACCGCGTTACTGCTGCGGGTTACTCAGATAAGGATAGCGGAAACGGAGTGAATTGCACCATATTGGTGCATTTTTGATTCGGCTTGCAGATCCGGGATGCACTATTATGGTGCAATGAAATCAGTGCACCGTTTCCCGGCCACAAACGCAAAAAAAGTATCTCTTTTATCCTGAATAGGTTTATGATATGCCCCTCTGAATTCGTCGCTGAGCGTGGTATGCGCCGCTGATTTTGTAAAAAAATGGCAGGATGAATTTTATCTCCATGTTTTATAATCATTTATTTTTTAAGTGAGATGTATCACACTTCTTTCACTTGCCTCAGAGAACGTGTAAAATACCACCAAACATCTACACCATAGATGGGCGTTGTTGAAAAGAATGCTATCTGTGACGTAATTCCCATCCATTAACGAAAACGGTACAAGTCTTTGTCTATCGAGAAATTAAGAAATATTGCCATCATCGCTCACGTTGACCATGGCAAGACCACGCTGGTCGATAAATTATTACAGCAGTCCGGTACGTTTGATGAGCGTTCAAAACCGGAAGAGCGTGTAATGGACTCCGGCGATCTGGAAAGAGAGCGCGGCATTACTATTCTTGCAAAAAATACCGCGATTACGTGGAACGACTATCACATCAACATCGTTGACACCCCGGGGCACGCCGATTTCGGTGGTGAAGTAGAACGTGTGATGTCCATGGTTGACAGCGTACTGCTGCTGGTAGATGCGATGGACGGTCCTATGCCGCAGACCCGCTTTGTAACGCAGAAAGCGTTTGCAAACGGTCTGAAACCAATCGTCGTTATCAACAAAATTGACCGTCCGGGCGCACGTCCTGACTGGGTTATCGACCAAGTGTTTGACCTGTTTGACAACCTCGGCGCAACTGACGAGCAGCTCGACTTCCCTATCATTTATGCATCTGCGCTGAATGGTATTGCGGGCACCGATTATAACGATATGGCGGATGATATGACTCCGCTGTACGAAGCTATTGTTAAGTATGTTGAGCCGCCTCAGGTTGACCTCGACGGCCCGTTCCAGATGCAGATCTCCCAGCTCGATTACAACAACTATTTAGGTGTTATCGGGATTGGCCGCATCAAGCGCGGTAAAGTCAAACCAAACCAGCAGGTTACTGTTATCGATGCGGAAGGTAAAACCCGTAACGGTAAAATCGGTAAGGTTCTCGGACATTTAGGTCTGGACCGTATCGAAACGGAAGTTGCTGAAGCCGGTGATATCATCGCGCTGACCGGTCTGGGTGAACTGAATATCTCAGATACTATCTGTGACACCAACTGTGTTGAAGCATTAAAACCACTGGCCGTTGATGAACCGACCGTCAGCATGTATTTCTGCGTTAACACCTCACCATTCTGCGGTAAAGAAGGGAAATATGTGACTTCCCGTCAGATCCTTGACCGTCTGAAGAAAGAGCTGGTTCACAACGTGGCACTGCGCGTTGAAGAAACTGAAGACCCGGATGCATTCCGTGTATCAGGCCGTGGTGAGCTGCACTTATCTGTTCTGATCGAAAACATGCGCCGTGAAGGTTTTGAGCTGGCGGTATCCCGTCCGCGCGTTATCTTCCGCGATATCGACGGCCGTAAACAGGAGCCGTTCGAGCAGGTGACTCTGGATATTGAAGAACAGCACCAGGGTGACGTGATGATGGCACTGGGTGAGCGTAAAGGCGAACTGCGTGACATGATGCCGGATGGCAAAGGCCGCGTACGTCTGGATTACAGCATCCCGAGCCGTGGTCTGATTGGTTTCCGTACTGAATTCATGACCATGACTTCCGGTACCGGTTTACTGTATGCCACATTCAGTCACTATGATGATGTTAAACAGGGTGAAATCGGCCGCCGTCAGAACGGTGTGATGATTTCCAACGGTCAGGGTAAAGCAGTTGCATACGCACTGTACAGCCTGCAGGATCGCGGTAAGCTGTTTGTCGGTCACGGTACTGAAGTGTATGAAGGCCAGCTGATCGGTATTCACTCACGTTCAAACGACCTGACAGTTAACTGCCTGACCGGTAAGAAACTGACCAACATGCGTGCATCCGGTACTGATGAAGCGACCACACTGACGCCGTTTATCGAGAAAACCCTGGAACAGGCGTTAGAATTTATCGATGACGACGAATTAGTGGAAGTAACGCCGAAGTCTATCCGTCTGCGTAAACGCCACCTGACTGAAAACGACCGCAAACGCGCACACCGCAGCAAAGATTAATCTCTGCCGGTTGTTTTGATTCATGCCACTCAGGGCGCCTCCGGGCGCCCTGAGCTTTTTCTGCGTGCTGATTACATACCGGTCACAGGCTGATAACCGCACTGAAATACGGGCGGGATCGCACTCCCGGATATTTTTTCTCACCGAAAATGGTTTTCACTCTGTTCAGGAAGGGACTCTGCGGGTAGAGTAAAAATAATTCATCAACCCGGAGGGATGGTATGCTTTATATTTTTGACATGGGTAATGTCATTATTGATATTGATTTTAAACGTGTTTTATCAGTCTGGAGTAATCTGAGCGGCAAGCCGCTGTCCGAACTGAGTAGTGATTTTATTCACGGTGAAACCTTTAAACAGCATGAATGCGGCAAAATTTCCGATGTTGAATTTGCTGAAGCTATTAATGACCAGCTGGATATGTCGCTGAGTTTTGATGAGTTTGCCGAAGGCTGGCAGGCTATCTTTATCTCTGTCCGCCCTGATGTGATTGATATCATGAACAGGCTGCGTGAGCAGGGACACCGCGTGGTGGTGCTCTCTAACACCAACCGTCTGCATCAGGATTACTGGCCGCAGCACTATCCGGAAATCGCTGCTTCCGCGGATTTCCTGTATCTCTCCCAGGATCTGGGACTGCGTAAGCCGGACCCGGATATCTATCAGTATGTGCTTGAAACCGAAGAGTTTGAGCCGCAGGATGCCGTGTTCTTTGATGATGTCCGCGAAAACGTGGATGCGGCAGTAGCTCTCGGTATCAAAGGCGTGTTGGTCACCGATCGTGGCACAGTCTCCCGTTATTTTGCAGAGTATGATTTTTCAGCAGAAGTGACTGAGTAATTCAGGTGTGATTGTTTTTTAAACGGATATGACATGATTGCATTAATACAGCGTGTGACCCGCGCGGATGTCCGGATCGCCGGGGAAATTGCCGGTGAAATCGGTCCCGGATTGCTGGTTCTTCTGGGTGTTGAGCGGGATGACGACGAACAAAAATCAAAACGCCTGAGTGAGAAAGTGATGGGTTACCGCATTTTCAGTGATGCGGACGGAAAAATGAACCTGAATGTGGCGCAGTCCGGCGGTCAGTTGCTGGTGGTGTCACAGTTCACCTTAGCAGCGGAAACACAAAAAGGAATGCGCCCGGGATTTTCAAACGGCGCGGCACCGGAAAAAGCCAATGCCTTATATGAGCACTTTGTAGCGCAGTGCCGTGCAGCCGGAATGGTGACGGAAACAGGCCGGTTTGCGGCTGACATGCAGGTCAGTCTGACAAACGATGGTCCGGTCACTTTCTGGCTGCAGGTATGATACAACAGTCTCAGGCCGGTCACCGGTTACCACTGACAGGAGAAAGTGCGATGTATCATTTACGTGTACCAAAAACCGATCAGGAGCTGGAAAGCTATTTTCATTTCCGCTGGGCGATGCTGCGCAAGCCGCTGAATCAGCCGCAGGGGTCGGAAAAGGACGGTTATGATACCTATGCACATCATCAGATGGTGGTGGACGAAACCGGGCAGCCTGTGGCTGTCGGCCGTTTGTATATCAATGCAGAAAATGAAGGCGTGATCCGCTTTCTGGCAGTTGATCCGCAGATGCAGGGACGCGGGCTGGGCACACTGATTGCACGCGCACTGGAGTCCGTGGCGCGTCAGGAAGGTGTTAAGCGGATTGTCTGCAGTGCCCGTGAGGAAGCGGTCGCATTTTTTGAAAAATCAGGTTTTGAAAACAGAGGACCGATTACAGGCCCGCAAACGACGCCTGTTCGTCATTTTTTTATGATTAAATCCGTTGAAACCCTCGATGCGATCCTGCATCGTCCTGACTGGTGTGCTGAATTACAGAAAGCATGGTATGAAACCATTCCCCTGAGCGAAAAAATGGGGATCCGCATTACGCAGTACACCGGTCAGGAATTTATGACCACCATGCCGGAAGGCCCGAACCAGAACCTGCATCAGACCATTTTTGCCGGCAGCCAGTTCTCGATGGCGACACTGACCGGCTGGGGACTTATCTGGCTGCTGTTACAGGAAAACTCCCTGGACGGCGATATTGTGCTGGTGGATGCCAATATCCGTTACCGCAAGGCCGTGGCAGGCAGACCGGAAGCCATTGCTTCCCGCGATAAACTCAGCGGCGACCTGGATCGTCTGGCACGCGGCAGTAAAGCGCGGATTAAGCTGGAAGTGACTGTCGGGCAGGGGGATGAAGTCGGCGCGGTCTTTACCGGTACCTATATGGTGCTGCCCGGCCAGAAACACAGCGCGGAGTGAGGGGTAAAACACATTTCTTTCGCTGTGGCTGACAGAGAGGACAATTGGTCAGATACGGCGGTGATAACGGGCAGGCGGACGAAAAGCATGCGCGTCATGGATGACGCTACAGCGCCTTACGGCGCTGTTTTTGTATCAGCAAAGGTTACAGAATTTCTCCGGTTTCGCTGTTATCCGGGATCACCCGCTGTGCAGGCGGGGCAGAAGGTACTGGCTCTGCGGATCCCGGGGTGTTGCTCATCTGTCCCTGCGTGATAGCCCGGTTTATCTGATTTCCCTGTTTATCCTGTCCGGAGAGCATGCCGCTCAGTGTGCTGCGGATATCCTCTGCCCGCAACTGCCCGTTCAGGTGCAGGGTGTAATTGGCGCTGCCGGTCAGCGGAGCAGGTTGCCAGCCCCATTGTGACAGGATCTGACTGTCCGCACCGGTTGCCTGTAATGTGAAACTGAAAGGCGCGGTACCGGATGGTGTGGCCTGAAACTGCATTTTCAGCAGCCCTTCCCCGGCGGAGGCGGCAAATTGTGTGGTTGCCGCACTGTCAGCTCCGGCAGTCAGTGTCAGATACGGGCGGTGCAGTTCGACCCGGTTAAAGGTGGCATTGCCGGCACTGACAGAAAGCTCGCCGTCCCATAATCCCCACTGACCGGATTTCAGGATCTGCATGGTTTTGATGTAGCCGTTCACATTGGTGAGCTGGAACGGGAAAACCGGCTGTGTATCAATCAGCAGGGCATTGGAGACTTTAATATCCTGCAGGCGGATAGCATCAATTCCCTGCGGGGCGGCTTCCTGTAATGTGGCGAACCACTGTTCCGGGAGGCTGTACAGCAGGTTGTCGGCGACACCGCTGGTGATATCCAGTGTCCGGGTGGCGCGGTTCCACTCCCCGGTAAAGCGCAGAATACTCTTGTCATAGCGGCCGGTCAGACGGTTGACCGCAATCTGATCGCCGCGCAGTTCCAGGGTGCTGATAATGTCAGAAAAATGCTGCCCGCTGAGTGTCAGATCTGCTGCGGCGATATCTGCCTGTCCGTTGTCCGTCTGCCAGCGCCCTTGTTTAAAGGCCAGATTTTTGACCGTGCCTTCCAGATAGTTTACCGCCCACTGATGACCTTCGAGCTTGATATTGGTGGCGGTGATATTCCTGGCCTGAATATCCGGCAGGTTTTCTGTGCTGTCTGCCAGCTGTGTCAGTGTTTGCGGTGTCTGCCAGCGGATATCATTAAGCAACAGGTTATCCAGCTGCCACTGACCTTCGGCGCTGCGGCGTCCGGTGGCGGTGATCAGGCCGTTTTCCAGTGTGGCGGTCAGGTTATCAAACGTGAATTGTTTTCCGCTGACCTCGCCCTGTGTCAGGATATTTTTCAGCGGCAGCCCGTAGTAATTCAGGCTGTTGGCGGAAAACTGGTATTTGCCGTTTCCGGTCAGGTCACTGCCCTGCGGCTGCCACGGTGTGATCCCGCCGGTAACATCTTCCGCGTCAATTACCCGGTTGCCGTCGGTGCGGCGGAGTGCGGTCTGATTGAGCTGTAATAACCCGGCACTGACCGGCAGGGTGCTGCTGTCAGCAGCATCAGAAATTTCGATATCCCCTTTCTGCACAATGATACGGGCAAACCAGCCGGGTTCAGAAAAACTGCGCCAGTCCAGGGTCAGCTCAACATTGGCCGCTTCCAGGGCAAAATCACCGGAAACCGTGCTGATGCTGACATCACTGAGTGAAATAAGTGAGGGAGATGAGAGCGAGTGACTTATCGCGGAAAGCGAGACTTTGTAGCGTGTGTTGTCACTGATAAGGGCTGAAACCTGTTTTGTACCCCATGATGTCTGCACCACAAGGGCCGTGGCAACGATAAGAATAATGACCAGTGTTATCAGCCAGAAAACAGCCCGTCCCAACCATTTCATAATGCGCTCCCCGATAGATAATCCTGAGGGCATACTAGCGTGAGGCTCTTTATGGTGACAAGGATTATCGCGGTTTTTCCGCACAGAGCAGCCCGCGTGACCCTTTCCGGTCACGCGGTTAAACAGATGATTATTTCTCCGGCGGGAAAATCAGGTTCAGGGCTATCGCGGTCAGGCCACCGGCCGCAATTCCTGAAGAAAGCAGGGTTTTCAGCCAGTCCGGTGCGAACTGCAGGATCAGCGGCTGCTGGGAAACCCCCATGCCGACAGCCAGCGACAGCGCAATAATCATAATTGCCCGGCGGTTCAGGGTTTCGCGGGAAACAATCCGCACCCCGGATGCCGCAATCGTCCCGAACATCACAATGGTTGCACCGCCGAGTACCGGCTCCGGAATGTGCTGCACAAAACCGGCTACGGCCGGGAACAGCCCCAGCACGATCAGCATCAGTGCCACCACATAACCGACATAACGGCTGGCAACGCCGGTCAGTTGGATCACACCATTATTCTGCCCGAAACAGGAGTTCGGGAAGGTGTTAAAGACCGCAGACAGGGCGGAATTGAGACCGTTTGCCAGCACGCCGCCTTTCAGGCGCTTCATATAGAGCGGGCCGGACACCGGTTGTTCGGAGACATCGGACGTCGCGGTAATATCACCGATGGTTTCCAGCGAGGTCACCATAAAGATCAGGATCAGCGGCAGCAGCAGGTTCCAGTCAATGGATAAGCCGTAATAGAGCGGTGCCGGGATCACAATCATTTCTTTTGGAATTTCTGCATGGTTATCCGGCAGCATGCCCATCCACCAGGCGGCCAGATAGCCCGCGGTCATCGCCAGTACCAGTGAAGCGACGCGCAGATACGGGTTTTTCTGGCGGTTCAGCAGCACAATCACCGCCAGCACAATACCGGCGAGGATCAGGTTATCGGCAGAGCCGAAGGTGTTATCCGCCATTGCGCCATAACCGCCGCCGATGGAGGTCAGCCCGACCTGAATTAATGACAGGCCGATAATCATCACCACCACACCGGAGACCAGCGGTGTGATAATACGGCGAGCCAGATGCAGGAAACGGGAGAGGATCACTTCTGTCATCGCCGCCAGCATCAGTGTGCCGAACAGCGCCGCCATCATTCCTTCCGTATCCACACCATTATTTTTCAGTGCCATACCCCCCCATAATCAGCGGGGCAACAAAGTTAAAGCTGGTGCCCTGGATAGAGAGCAGCCCTGAGCCGACCGGCCCCCAGGTACGGATTTGCAGCAGTGAGGCCAGCCCGGAAGCGAACAGCGACATACTGATAATCCGCTGGGTATCATGGGCGGAAAGGCCAAGCGCCTGAGCGATAAGCAACCCCGGCGTAATCACCGCCACAAACATCGCCAGCAGATGCTGGCAGGCGGCAAAGAGGGTCTGCGGCAGCGGCGGACGATCTTCCAGACGGTAGATGAGTTCACTATTTGTGTTAGTCGCGGGAGTTACACTGGTTTTGTCAGAAATTGCAGAGTTCATGTCAACAGGTCCGGGATAAGCAATTTCCGTATTTTAATGATCTGCGGCACAAAAGCAATCGTTTGCGCGGATGAGATGTTATTTTTTATAGCGGAATATAATCACAGTTTTATTTATTTTAACTTGTCTTTATCCGCTTTTTTTTTCTTTAATCCCGATACCTGCTTTTTTTTCTTGCGTAATAAGGACGTTATTAACGCGATACTGATGTAACAAATACCAACAATAAAAGGGGTACGTGAATGTATCAACTCGACGTTTACGGCACGCTGGTTGCGGCCACACTCGTCCTATTACTGGGACGTAAACTCGTAAAAACTGTACCATTCCTCGAAAAGTATACTATTCCTGAGCCTGTGGCCGGTGGTCTTCTGGTCGCGATTGTATTATTGGGGCTCAAATCCGGTATGGATCTGGAAGTGAAATTTGATGATTCACTGAAAGACCCGCTGATGCTGGCGTTCTTCGCCACCATCGGCTTAAACGCCAACTTAGCCAGCCTGAAGGCGGGCGGTAAAACATTATTTATCTTTGTGATTGCCGTTGTGGGCTTACTGATTGTGCAGAACAGTGTCGGTATTTCCCTGGCGAAAATGATGGGGCTTGACCCGCTGATTGGTCTGCTGGCCGGTTCTATCACACTTTCCGGTGGTCACGGTACCGGGGCGGCATGGGGTAAAATTTTCAGCGACAGCTATGGTTTCACCTCTGCAACAGAAATTGCGATTGCCTGTGCCACATTTGGTCTGGTGCTCGGCGGCCTGATTGGTGGTCCGGTGGCCCGTTTCCTGATCAAAAAGACAGCCATGAGCGATGTGAAATTACAGGATGATGAAGCACCGACCGCGTTTGAAAAACCGCAGGCCGGACGCATGATCACTTCAATGGTTCTGCTTGAAACAATTGCACTGATTGCTATCTGTTTGCTGGCAGGGACGTATCTGTATGGTGTTCTGACGGATTTCTTCACGTCGATGCAGTGGAAGTTCCAGATCCCGGCGTTCGTGTGTGTGCTGTTTATCGGGGTTATCCTGAGCAACAGTCTGTCACTGATGGGCTTCTACCGTGTGTTTGAACGGGCGGTGTCGGTGCTGGGTAACGTCAGTCTGTCACTGTTCCTGGCGATGGCACTGATGAGCCTGAAACTGTGGGAAATCGCCTCTCTGGCGGTACCGATGCTGGTGATTCTGGCGGTACAGACCGTGGTGATGGCGCTGTATGCCGTCTTCGTCACTTACCGTGTGATGGGGAAAAACTATGATGCGGCGGTACTGGCTGCCGGTCACTGTGGCTTCGGGATGGGCGCGACACCAACCGCGATTGCCAACATGCAGGCGGTAACTGATCGCTTCGGTCCTTCCCATGTGGCCTTCCTGGTGGTGCCGATGGTGGGGGCGTTCTTCCTGGATCTGATTAACGCACTGGTTATTCCGTTCTTCCTGGCGTTACCTATCTTCCCGGCTGCGGGCGGGTAACAGAACAGTTCTTAAAGCAGGCAAGCCACCCCTCCGGGTGGCTTTTTTCGTTATACGTTGGTGTATTGTGTGCGTTCCGGCAGCCAGCGTTCTATCAGGGCTTTTGCCTGTTCCGGATAGTTTTGGTGCAGATGCCGTGCAACGCGCTGTACTTCCGGCAGCATGCCCTGGTCGCGCAGTAAATCCGCCACTTTAAATTCCGCATTGCCGGTCTGGCGTGTGCCGAGCAGTTCCCCCGGCCCGCGGATTTCCAGGTCTTTCTGCGCGATAACAAAGCCGTCGTTGCTGTCCCGCAGTACCTGAAGACGCAGTTTTGCTGTCTGGGTGAGCGGGGTTTTATACAGCAGCACACAGTGGGAGACCGCAGAGCCGCGCCCGACCCGGCCGCGCAGCTGATGCAGCTGTGCCAGCCCGAGCCGTTCCGGGTTTTCGATAATCATCAGGCTGGCGTTCGGTACATCCACCCCGACTTCAATCACCGTGGTGGCAACCAGCAGATCCAGCTCACCGGCCTTAAACTGTGCCATTACCGCCTGTTTTTCTGCCGGTTTCATGCGGCCGTGAACCATCCCGACCCGCAGATCCGGTAGCGTGGCGGACAGCTCATCAAACGTGACCTGAGCCGCCTGGGCTTCCAGCAAATCCGATTCATCGATCAGGGTACAGACCCAGTAAGCCTGACGTTTTTCATCCTGACAGGCATTGCGCACCCGCTCAATAATCTCATGGCGGCGGCTGTCCGGAATCGCCACCGTGGTCACCGGGGTTCTGCCGGGCGGCAGTTCGTCGATAACCGAGGTATCGAGATCTGCATAGGCAGTCATGGCCAGAGTACGCGGGATCGGCGTGGCGGTCATGATCAGCTGATGTGGATGGAATCCCTGCTGTTCGCCTTTTTCCCACAATGCCAGCCGCTGGTGGACACCAAAGCGGTGTTGTTCATCGATAATCACCAGCGCCAGGGAATGAAAACGGATATGTTCCTGAAAAATGGCGTGTGTGCCGATAACCATGGCCACATCACCGGCAGCAATGGCGTCTTCCTGTGCCTGTCGTGCCTTGCCTTTCTGTTTCCCGGCAACCCAGCCGACACTGATACCCAGCGGCTCCAGCCACTGACGGAAAGTACAGGCGTGTTGTTCAGCCAGCAATTCTGTCGGTGCCATCAGCGCCACCTGTCTGCCGTGTGCGATAGCGCGAAGTGCCGCCAGCGCGGCGACCAGCGTTTTCCCTGAGCCGACATCCCCCTGAATCAGGCGCATCATCGGTACCGGTTTTTCCAGATCCTGCTCTATTTCCGCCACCACGCGCTGCTGGGCATTGGTTGGTGAGAAGGGAAGTTGTGCCAGAAACTGATTTTTCAGTGTTTCCTGCGGTGACAGCGGCAGTGCGTGATAACGCTGTGCCCCTGCTCTGACCGCCAGCATGCTGAGGTGATGCGCCAGCAGTTCTTCCAGCACAATCCGTTTCAGTGCCGGATGCTGCCCGCTTTCCAGTTCGGCAAGCTGTGTATCCGTCGGTGGCCGGTGCAGCGTTTTCAGCGCCTGCGGCAGGCTCATCATAGAGCGGGTCAGTTCCGGCGGCAGTAATTCATTAATGGCGCAGGTATCGAGCAACTCCAGCGCCTGATCGAGCAGTTTGCGGAGTGTGGCCTGTCGGACACCTTCGGTGGTCGGGTAGATAGGGGTGAGTGTTTCCTGTAATTCAACGGAAGTATCACTCTGGCGGACTTTGTATTCGGGGTGGAAAATCTCCGGGCCATTTTTGCCGCGCCGGATTTCACCGTAAGCGGTGACCTGTTTTCCGGCCACCAGCGCATTTTTCATCGCCGCTGAAAAGTTAAAGAAACGCAGGGTTAATATGCCGGTACCGTCGCTTATCTGGCAGGTCATCATCCGCTTGCGGCCAAAGACCACATCGGTGCGCAGCACTTCGCCGCTGACGGTGGCATAAATCCCGGGTAACAGATCGGTAATGGTATAAAGCCGGGTCTGGTCTTCATAACGCAGCGGCAGATGGAAAAGCAGATCCTGAAGGGTGTGCAGACCGATACCGGCCAGTTTGCCCGCCTGCCCGGCCCCGACGCCGTGTAAAGTCGTGAGTGGGATAGCATCAAGCAGTTGACCTTTCATTTTCTGCTCCGTTTCGTATCAGGCGGATGGTTTCTTCTGTTGCATGGCAGCCCACCAGCTGTCCGGCGCAATAATATGACCCTGTTCATCAATCTGCGGACGGGGCAGTTTTTTCTCGCGGGCGACCTGGGCCAGCACCGGATAACCGCGTTCAAACAGCAGGCGCTGCTGTTCATCCTGTGCCAGGGCACAACGGGGATGCTCATAGAGACCGGCAGCTTCACGCTGGCGTTGTGCCTCATAGAGGATCACGGCGGCGGCAACAGACACATTCAGTGACTGTACCATGCCGGACATCGGGATCATAATATGCTGATCTGCCAGCCGGATGGCTTCCTGAGATATGCCGGTTTTCTCCGAGCCCATGATAATGCAGGTTGGGCGGGTAAAATCGATCGCCCGGAAATCCACCGCGCTGTCAGACAGATGAGTGGCAAGAATCTGCATACCCTGTGATTTCAGGAGGGTCACGGCATCAGCGAGTGTGTCGTGGTTATGCACATTTACCCAGCTGTTGCTGCCGGCGGCGGAAGAGACCAGGGTTTTGATTTTTTCCGGCCAGACCGCATGCAGATCATGGATACCGACAGCATCCGCGCTGCGGATCACCGCCGAGACATTGTGCGGCTTATGCACTTCCTCGAGACACAGGGTGAGGTCAGGCTGGCGCATCGCCATCATCCGGCAGATGCGCTCATAACGTTGGGAATTCATACCGTGTGATTAATTCCGGTTACGGCTGACGCGCAGGACATCCGGCATAATGCGGATCTTACGCATAATATTCGCAAGCTGGATACGGTCTTTTGCGGTCAGGCGGATAAAGGCGCAGTAAACGCGGCCATCTTTCTCCTCGGTATTCATGCTCTGAATACTGGAGTTGGCATCATTAATTGCGGCAGTCAGGTTAGCCAGTGCGCCCTGGTGGTTAAACATATCCACTTTGATTTCAGCAATAAAATCGGTGTCGATATCATTATCCCACTCAACAGCCATGAATTTTTCCGGTTCTTTTTCATATCCGCGGATATTACGGCAGGATTCATGGTGGATAACCAGCCCTTTACCCGGACTGATATGGGCGATAATCGGGTCACCCGGTACCGGACGGCAGCATTTGGCGAAGGTGATAAGCACTCCGTCCGCGCCTTTGATCGGCAGCTTGCGGGTGGTGCTCTCTTCGGTATTACTTTCCGGCTCGTTCAGCAGGTTACGGGCAACCACCACACTCATGGCATTCCCCAGGCCGATTTCCGCCAGCAGGTCATCCAGAGTCGCCAGTTTCATCCGCACCAGCTCACGGCTGATATTTTCCTGAGGGATATCTGTGATCTTACGGCCGTTACCGAGTGCATGGTTGAGCAGACGGCGGCCCAGGTTGACAGAATCATCCCTTTTGAGGTTTTTCAGTAACTGACGGATTTTCGCCCGGGCTTTTGAGCTGACAACAAAGTTCAGCCACGCGGCATTCGGCCGTGCGCCCGGTGCGGTAATAATTTCAACGGTTTGTCCGCTGGTCAGTTGCTGGGAGAGCGGATACGGCTGGCGGTCAACGCGCGCGCCGACACAGGAGTGGCCGATGTCCGTATGCACGGCATAGGCGAAATCCACCGGGGTGGCGCCGGTCGGCAACTCCACAATCCGGCCTTCCGGCGTGAAGACATAAATTTCATCCGGGAAGAGATCGGATTTCACGCTCTCAATAAATTCAAAGGTGTTGCCGGTGCTTTGCTGAAGTTCTATCAGGCTCTGCATCCAGCGGTGGGCACGCACCTGTGCGGTAGTGCCGGATTCACCGTGCTCTTTATAAGCCCAGTGTGCTGCCACCCCCATTTCCGCCATCTGATCCATATCTTCGGTCCGGATCTGCACTTCCACCGGCACCCCGTGAGGGCCGATAAGGGAGGTGTGTAATGACTGATAGCCGTTGGCTTTCGGGATGGCGATATAATCTTTGACGCGGCCGGGACGCGGCTTGTACAGGCCGTGAACCTGACCTAATACGCGGTAACAGGTGTCGACAGTGCTTACAATCACGCGAAATGCATAAATGTCCATGATCGAGTGAAAACGCTGCTCTTTCAAGTGCATTTTCCGGTAGATGGAGTAGAGATGTTTTTCCCGTCCGCTGACTTTGCAGCTGATCCCGGCTTCCGTCAGACGCCCTTCGATTTCGGATAAAATCTTCTGGATCATCTCTTTACGGTTGCCGCGCGCGGCTTTCACCACTTCTTTGATGACGCGGTAGCGGTTCGGGTAAAGGGCTTCGAATCCCAGCTCCTCAAGCTCCGTTTTGATATGGTGAATACCGAGACGGTGAGCCAGAGGACTGTAGATTTCAAGGGTTTCGCGCGCAATACGACGACGCTTATCGGGACGCAGAGACCCGAGCGTGCGCATGTTATGCGTGCGGTCTGCCAGCTTGATGAGAATGACACGGATGTCTTTCACCATCGCCATGACCATTTTGCGGAAGTTTTCAGCCTGAGCTTCTTTTTTATCGCGGAAGTTCAGTTTGTCTAACTTCGATACCCCTTCCACCAGCCCGGCAACCGTGGTGCCGAACAGTTGTTCAATATCCTGAAAGGTGGCAGGCGTATCTTCAATAACGTCGTGCAGCAGTGCTGCCATCAGTGTTTCGAGGTCGAGACGCATCTCGGCCAGGATACAGGCAACAGCGACCGGATGGGTAATATACGGTTCGCCACTGGAGCGGGTCTGCCCTTCGTGAGCATCCCGCGCAACGATATAGGCTTGTTTTAACAGATCAATCTGCTCTTTCGGCAGATAATCCTTAACAATATGGTTCAGGCTTTCAAACAGGTACAAGGCAGACCTACCTTAACTTAACGACGTCCTTCGGCGATTGCAGAAACCGCTTGCATTTCAGCAGCTTCCTGCTCCTGTTGTTCCTGGCGCTCACGGGCGTCAAGGATCTGGCCGTTGATCAGATTTTCTTCGATTTCGCGCAGGGCGATCACGGTGACTTTATCGTTTTCTTCCGGAACCAGAGGCTCTTTGCCGCCGGCCTGTAACTGACGCGCACGGCGTGCTGCCACTAATACGAGGTCAAAACGGTTACCAATTTTTTCTACTGCGTCCTGGACTGTTACGCGTGCCATAGGTGTGCTACTCCACAGATAAATAAATGACTCGGCATGATACTGAAAGTTGTATCACTGTGCCAATAATTTGGCGATTAAAGCATCATGTCGCTGAACCTGGCGACCTGAACGCAGACGTTCCGCACGGATAATCGTCTGTAAATCGGTCAGCGCGACATTAAAATCATCGTTCACAATCAGATAATCGTACTCGCCATAGTGCTGCATTTCACTGACCGCCTGTGCCATACGTCCGGCAATGACTTCGTCAGTGTCCTGACCACGGCCGCGCAGGCGGCGCAGCAATTCCTCACGGGACGGCGGCAGAATAAAGATACTGCGGGCTGCCGGCATCTGTTCCCGGATCTGGCGGGCTCCCTGCCAGTCAATATCAAGAAATACATCAACACCGGAGTTCAGGATATCTTCCACTGTTTTACGGGCGGTACCGTAGTAATTTCCGAAGACACAGGCATGTTCGAGAAACTCATTACGGCCGATCATGCTTTTGAATTCATCTTCAGTGGTGAAGAAATAATGCTCTCCGTGCACTTCGCCCGGGCGGATACCACGGGTGGTGTGCGAAACAGAAACCTGGGTGTCATATAAAGGCTGTGTTTTCAGTAATGCCTGAATAAGACTCGATTTTCCCGCACCACTCGGCGCAGAGACAATATATAACGTACCTTGGGTCATTGTTGATGTCTTGTCTGATTGGGGGTTGAAAAAGCCTCGGGGAATAAATCCCCGCATATAGTATACACACACGCGCAGCGACATGCAGCGTTCAGGTGATTATCTGCTGAAAATTTCTTATTTTTCCGGGCAGATGAATACGGATGTTTCATTTTTCCGCACCGGCGGAATAAAAATGTATGCATATACCCGTCAGTTACATGACAGTGCGGGACAACAGGAAAAAACAGACAAACAGGGCAGATAAGCAGAACCGGAACCGGTATTGTCCGGTTCCGGGTGAGCGGTTATTGCCGTTAATCCTGATTTTCGTAATTAAAGACCGGTAACCCGAGGCGGTAGCGGATGGCAATTAACCGGGACGTCAGGCCGGCCACCAGGGTAATAATAATGACGGCATCGCGCGGCAGCGGCGTGTAAAACAGTAATCCCATATAGAGCCAGGCAGCGGCAAAGGAGATACCGGCATATAATTCTTTCTGGAAAACCAGCGGAATGGTGTTACACAGCATATCGCGCAGCACACCACCGAAAACACCGGTGATAACGGCGGCAATAGCCGCAATGATCGGCCCGTAGTTCATATCGAGTGCTATCTGAGCGCCGATAATGGAAAATACCATCAGCCCGATAGCATCCAGGATCAGGAAAAGGCGGCGCAGATGCTTCATCATCGGCGCAACCCAGATAGTAATAACGGCAGCACAGGCAACCGTAATAATATATTCAGGATGTTTTACCCAGCCCAGCGGGTAATGGCCCAGCAGCATATCGCGGACAGATCCGCCGCCGATAGCAGTGGCGGAGGCGATAATAATTACGCCGAAAACATCCATTTTCCGGCGGCCGGCGGCCAGTGCTCCGGTCATGGCTTCAGCGGTAATACCAATAATGTACAGGATACTGAGTAACATAGTCTTATCATTGCCGGTTTATCGGAAGGTTAGCATAGTCAGCACAGCCGAAAGTCTCGACTGAGTTTTTTTAGTCTGACCCAATCGGATTACCTGAGGTTATCCGAACTGATGGTATAAAAAGAGAGTATCACTCTAATGAATGAATATCAGATAACAACAACACCCCGTCATCATCAGCTTACTAATATTAATGTATGGACGCCGGATAGCCAATGGCTGGTTTATGATGTCCGCCCTCAGGGGTCTTCGTTTATCGGTAAAACGATAGAAAAAATTCATGTGAATACAACAGAAATCCGTGAAATTTACCGGGGAACCGCCGGGGCCTGTGTGGGTGTGGTGACTGTCAGCCCGCAGTTGCCGGTGCGGTATGCCTTTATCCGCGGGCCGCTGAACCCGGATCCGCAGTGGCAGTATGATTTCCATCATCGTCAGGGGGTGATGGTCAGTGATGATGTACCGGGTGTTGCACACAATATTGATGCTTTCTGTATTACGCCGCCTTATCAGCCCGGCGCTCTGCGCGGTGGTACACATGTGCATGTGTTCAGCCCGGACGGGGAATGGCTGAGTTTTACTTATAACGACCATGTACTGCACGAGCAGGATCCGGTGCTGGATCTGCGTAATGTGGCGGTGGCGGTTCCGCTGCATCCGGTATGCAGCGGGAAACATCACCCGCGTGAATATGACGGAGAATTTTTCTGCTGTGTGGTCTCGCGGACAACTCCGGCGCCGCAGCCCGGCAGTGATGAAATCAGCCGGGCATACGAAGAGGGCTGGATTGGTGAGCAGGGGTATCTGCGGGCAGACGGCTCCCGTCAGCGGCGGGCGATTGCGTTTATCGGGGATACCCGGTCAGAAAACGGTGAGGTGATCCCGGAGATTTTCCGTCTCGATCTGCCGGAACGGCCTGAAGATTATACCGTTGCCGGCGATTTGCCGCTTGAGGGAACTGACAGTACGATGCCTGCTCCGCCGGCCGGTGTCAGCCAGACGCGGCTGACATTTACTCATCATCGCCGGTATCCGGGGCTGGCAAAACAGCCGCGCTTCTGGCTGCGCAGCTCACCGCAGGGCGACAAAATTGCGTTTCTGATGCAGGACGATCAGGGAATTGTTCAGTTGTGGACGATTTCCCCGCTGGGCGGTGAGGTGCATCAGGTCACTTCCGGCAGTGACAGTATTGAATCTGCATTCAGCTGGGACAGCACCGGGCGGTATCTGACCTTTGTCCGTAAAGGATTGGTCATGGTGTGTTGTGCTGAAACCGGGGTATGCCGCGCGGTGACGGCACCATCGGCAGAACCGGTGTCAGGGGATGCGGTGGTGTTTTCACCGGATAACAGCCGGGTGGCATTTCTGCGCCGCACAAACGGCTGGCAGCAAATCTGGGTGGCAGACACCGGGCTGTAACGGCGGCAGATTACTCCTGCGGCAATGGTGCCGGGGCGTTATGGGCGGTTTCCGCTGCTTCCAGGCGTTTTACCCGTTCCGCAGGGGATGACTCACTGTTGTCTTTGCCGCCGGTGGCATAATCGACCGGAGCCAGAAGGGTATCGAGGACAGCGGAGAAGGGCAGGTCAATGGCGACAATCGGCTTCATTACCCAGCCGGTTTCGTCATCCTGCAACATGGCGATACTGTTTTTGGTTCCGGGATAGTAGCCCTCTGTCGGGCCGGTCCGGGTCATAATACTTGAGCAGCCGCTGAGTATCGTACTCAGTCCCAGCAATCCGCTTATTATCATACATTTGCGTGTCATAACATGTCCCTGCATATACAGCGGGCGGGTACCGGTAATTATTTCACCCGACCGGCGTACTATTCCATAAATAGAGTGTACTGAGAAGTTTTTGTTTTTTTGTGTGATCCGGATTTCCGTTTAACGGCGGAACGTGAGTGCTGTCACCGGAAAATGATCACCGGCAAATCGTCACCGGTAAAACACGCAGATCACAGGCAAAGGGTACCACCCCCGTGGAATTGTTTTAACAGAACCGGCGGAATTATCTGTCAGAAAGTGTGACTGAATTTATTGAACAGTGCGGTTTGTCGGCGCTAATACAATGATAATAGCAGGATTATTACAGCCATTACCGGAGGCACTTGCGGGTAAACTGGGACGCATTACTGAACGGTGTGAGGTAAATGCCTTGTGCTTTATGCCGGCCGGTGATGTCAGTTAACAGATCCAAAGTCCTCGTTATACCTTTACCCCGTTATGTACTTACCACATAACGGGGATTTTTTTAACGGCGGCTGCAACAGTGCGGCAGATGATCATCAATCATGCCGACGGCCTGCATAAAGGAATAACAGATAACCGGCCCGCAGAATTTAAACCCGCGTTTTTTCAGTGCTTTTGCCAGAGCATGGGACAGCGGGGTATCCGCAGGGATGGTGCTGCTGTCTGTATAGTGGTTAATCAGCGGCGTGTTACCGGTGAAATTCCACAAAAAATCACTGAAATCTTCACCGGCCTCCTGCATCGCCAGGTAGGCTTTTGCATTACTGATAATGGCATTGATTTTCGCCCGCTGGCGGACAATTCCCGGGTTTTGCATCAGTTTGTCCACATCGGCCTCTGTCATGGCCGCCACTTTTTCCGGATCAAACTGAAAGAACGACTGCCGGTAATTTTCACGCTTTTTCAGGATCACCAGCCAGGAAAGACCCGCCTGCTGGCCTTCAAGGCAGATCATCTCAAATAATTTATAGTTATCACGCTCGGGGACACCCCATTCGGTGTCATGGTACTGAATATAGAGCGGGTCATCAGTAACCCAGGCACAGCGGGTCTGAGCAGCGGCGGACAGTGACATTGTGTTCTCCCGGAAGACGGCTTTCCGGTTAATTTATACTGGATAAATATCCATGTAAACGGGTATATTACCGGTTTTTCGATCCGGGCGGAAAAAGATCGGAGAAGCGCTGTATAGTCCGGCGGTCAGAGGGTATACTGAATGACTTTTATTTTATTATTCATTTTCTCGCGTGCGGATCCAACATGCAAAAGTTTGATACCAAAACCTTCCAGGGTCTTATCCTGACATTACAGGATTACTGGGCGCGCCAGGGCTGTACCATTGTTCAACCACTGGACATGGAAGTCGGCGCCGGCACTTCACACCCGATGACGTGTCTGAGAGCGTTAGGGCCGGAGCCGATTGCGGCGGCCTATGTGCAGCCATCCCGTCGTCCGACGGACGGCCGTTACGGGGAAAACCCGAACCGCCTGCAGCACTACTATCAGTTTCAGGTCATCATCAAACCGTCTCCGGATAACATCCAGGAGCTGTATCTCGGCTCCCTGAAAGAGCTGGGTATTGACCCGACGGTTCATGACATCCGTTTTGTTGAGGATAACTGGGAAAACCCGACACTGGGTGCCTGGGGATTAGGCTGGGAAGTCTGGCTGAACGGCATGGAAGTTACACAGTTTACTTACTTCCAGCAGGTCGGCGGACTGGAGTGCAAACCGGTTACCGGGGAAGTCACTTACGGTCTCGAGCGCCTGGCGATGTACATCCAGGGCGTGGACAGCGTTTACGATCTGGTCTGGTGTGACGGCCCGCTGGGCAAAACCACCTATGGTGATATCTATCATCAGAACGAAGTTGAGCAATCCACGTATAACTTTGAATACGCCGATGTGGACTTCTTATTCACCTGTTTCGAACAGTATGAGAAAGAAGCACAGTCCCTGCTGGCACTGGAAACTCCGCTGCCGTTACCGGCCTACGAGCGTATTCTGAAAGCGGCTCACTCTTTCAACCTGCTTGATGCGCGCAAAGCGATTTCGGTGACGGAACGTCAGCGTTATATCCTGCGCATCCGTACCCTGACCAAAGCCGTTGCCGAAGCTTACTATGCCTCCCGTGAGGCACTGGGCTTCCCGATGTGTAAAAAGAACTAAGAGGCTGTCATGACACAACAGACTTTCCTGACGGAAATCGGCACAGAAGAGTTACCGCCGAAGGCGCTTCGTTCTCTTGCTGAATCTTTTGCGGCCAACCTGACTGCAGAACTGGCCGCTGCTAACCTGACTCACGGTGATGTGACCTGGTATGCTGCACCACGCCGCCTGGCGGTAAAAATTGCCGGTCTGGCGGAATCTGCCGCTGATCGCGAAGTGGAAAAGCGCGGCCCTGCTATTGCCCAGGCATTTGATGCCGAAGGCAAACCGACCAAAGCGGCGGAAGGCTGGGCACGCGGTTGCGGGATCACTGTCGATCAGGCTGATCGCATGGTCACTGACAAAGGTGAATGGCTGCTGTACCGCGCGGTGGAAAAAGGGAATAAAGCCAAAGAATTATTGGCAGATATGGTCAGCCGTGCGCTGGCAAAACTGCCTATCCCGAAACTGATGCGCTGGGGTGATAAAGAGACTCACTTTGTGCGTCCGGTTCATACCGTCACGATGCTGATGGGCGCGGATGTTATTCCGGGTGAAGTCCTTGGGATAACCTCTGACCGTGTTATCCGTGGTCACCGTTTTATGGGTGAAGCGGAATTTACTATCGCACACGCAGACGAGTATCCGGCAATTCTGGAAACCCGCGGTAAAGTGATGGCGGATTACGATGCCCGTAAAGCTATGATCAAACGTGATGCGGAAAAAGCAGCACTGGCACTGGGCGGCGTGGCTGACCTGACTGACAGCCTGCTGGAAGAAGTCACTTCACTGGTGGAATGGCCGGTTGTGCTGACAGCGAAATTCGAGGAAAAATTCCTCGCGGTTCCGTCTGAAGCGCTGGTTTACACTATGAAAGGTGACCAGAAATACTTCCCGGTTTACGACAAAAACGGCAACCTGATGCCGAACTTTATCTTTGTCGCCAATATCGAGTCTTCTGACCCGTCGCAGATCATCGCAGGTAATGAAAAAGTCGTCCGTCCTCGTCTGGCGGATGCTGAGTTCTTCTTCAAAACCGACTGCAAAAAGCGTCTGGAAGATAACCTGCCGCGCCTGAGCACGGTTCTGTTCCAGCAGCAACTGGGTACACTGCGTGATAAAACTGATCGCCTTGAAGCGCTCGCAGGCTGGATTGCCGGTCAGATTGGCGCGGATGTGAATCACGCCACCCGTGCGGGCCTGCTGGCCAAATGTGACCTGATGACCAACATGGTCTTTGAGTTCACTGACACCCAGGGTGTGATGGGCATGCACTATGCACGCCATGACGGTGAATCCGAAGACGTGGCACTGGCGCTGAAAGAGCAGTATCAGCCGCGTTATGCCGGTGATAACCTGCCGTCAACGCCGGTGTCTGATGCTCTGGCGATTGCTGACAAAATGGATACCCTGGCGGGGATCTTCGGTATCGGCCAGCATCCGAAAGGGGATAAAGACCCGTTTGCTCTGCGCCGTGCCGCACTCGGCGTGCTGCGTATCATCGTTGAGAAAGGTTACAACCTCGACCTGGAAACGCTGACACAGGAAGCGGTCCGCCTGTATGGTGATAAGCTGACGAACGCGAATGTGGTCACTGACGTGGTTGATTTCATGTTAGGCCGTTTCCGTGCCTGGTATCAGGAGCAGGGTTATGCGATTGATACTATCCAGGCGGTTCTGGCGCGTCGTCCGACCCGTCCGGCAGACTTTGATGCCCGCATGAAAGCCGTCACTCACTTCCGTACACTGGAGGAAGCCGCTGCTCTGGCCGCTGCTAACAAGCGTGTTTCCAACATTCTGTCGAAGAGTGATGATGCACTGAATGATACCGTTCTGGCATCATTAATGAATGCACCGGAAGAGATCCGCCTGGCAGCCTATGTGACTGACCTGAAAACGCAGCTGGCTCCGCTCTATGCGGAAGGCAAATATCAGGAAGCACTGACTGAACTGGCCTCTCTGCGTGAAGCGGTGGATGCGTTCTTTGATAGCGTAATGGTGATGGATAAGGATGACAATATCCGCCGTAACCGTCTGACATTATTAAATGAACTGCGCAACCTGTTCCTGGGTGTTGCGGATATTTCGCTGTTGCAGTAACCGGTGAAAGAGCTAAAAGCCCGGCAATGCCGGGCTTTCTTTTTACTGAAGTGGTTTTTTTATCTCAGATTCAAATACAGGCACGGATGTGATTTTTCCATTACCTGAATGATAGAGTTCATAAGCTCTGAACTTAGCTGTTTCATTCATTATCTCGCCATCATTAATATAGGCAAGAACATCACTATCTGCAGATATATCCAATGCTTCCAGATATTTTTTATTGTTAAATGCGATTTGATTTGCTTTAACCAATAAACTGCCTGTCAGATTGCCATAGTTATTAATACCAACACCGGATTTAACATTATTCAAACTGGTAATTTTGGTGATATCTGATGACATATTCCCTTTGTTATGGATAACAGCGCTGCCTATTGCCAGCATTTTATGTTTGTTATCAATATGGATATTGCCGTTGTTGGTAATCTGGCTGTTTTCCAGGATTGAATCCGCATCAGTTACACGGATATTACCTTTGCTGCCATTCATCAGGTGTGAATTGACCAAATCCAACGTCAGTTGACTATTCACAGCATGTTGCTTTTGTGCATCACCAACTGTAATCATACCGTGATTTTTTATATCAGTGTTATTTGCACTGATATACATATTATCCGTTTTAATATGGCTGCCTTTGCTGATAGTCAGTTTACTTTTTTGTGTACCACTGCTGCCGGGTAAGGCTTCCAAACCCCGGACTGTATCTGGTGAATATTTTACTAATTCATGGCCGCTGAACATCACCAGATTGGGCGTACTGATTTCACTGTTACGAATAGTGATGTTTTCAGCAATCACATTGAATTTGTTTACGGAAGAAAACGCATTTTCAGTGGTGTTACTAATGCGAATGTTGCTGTTATTTTTACTATTGTGATAACCCAGTAATTCTCCGTCCAGAGAGAATACTATTTTTCCGCCGGTCAGTGTTAACTGATCCGCGCCGGAAACACTGCATCCGTTACAGGCAATACCGTTCGGGTTAGCGATAATGAGATGGGCTTTTTGGCCATCCACATGCATATTGCCGCGCAGTTGTGATTTTTCGGTTGAAAGCACCTCGTTAATAATCATACCTGCACCGGATTCGCGGTTATTAAATACCACACCATGCTTGCCGACGTTAAACTGATCATAGGCATTATAAGAAACACCGTGTATGTTTGCCGGTGCGATATTGATGGTGGTGGTGTTCCCCTGACGGATGACCTGAGTCGTCTCTGATGATACAGGATTAACGGTAATATCCGTTGCAGAGGCGAACTGAGCGAGGAAAAGGGCACTGCTGATAACGGACAGCTTTACTATTTTTGGCATAACCACTCCCTGGTTGTTGCTGAGGTATAAAATCCACGGGCAGGATAAATAAAGTCGCTGACAGCAGATATAAACAGAGTGGTTATTTTTTGTCAGTTTTCAGCATTCCGATAGCAAATAAAAAACATACCGTTTACCAATAAGCGGATAAAAAACAGAAATTTGGCTGATAAACCGGCGAAATAAAAATAATGGGGTGAAAAACAAAAAATTCCGGTTTCTGCTCTTGACGTTTAGCCTTTCCGGCAGTAATATCCATCCCGCTTTCGGCGAGTAGCGCAGCTTGGTAGCGCAACTGGTTTGGGACCAGTGGGTCGTAGGTTCGAATCCTATCTCGCCGACCATATTAAGAAAAACCCTGCTTTTACAGCAGGGTTTTTTGCTTTTCAGCATCTGCCATTTTTCCTCTTCTGTTACTTTCAAAAATTCCGCCGCTTTTTTGATATCGCTGTTTTCTGTTATCCGTTTAACTGCCCGCTGAAAGGATTTCATCAGACGGACGGATACATGATAAAAAAAAACAGCGGCTGCTGCTGTGATGGCGACGGCCTGTGGCTGCGCATGGGGCAGCACTTACACTTCTTCTCCGCCGGTTTCTCCGGCCTCCTGCGCCATACTGTCAGAGGTGGTGATTAAGCAGCGTGAATTAATTGAGCCCTCTTATCTGGCGGATGAATTTGAAAAAAGCATTACCGGACACTGTCTGACATCAGAACAGATGGCAGAAGCGGTAATGACACTGGAGTCGGTGGTGCATCAGGCCGGTTTTATCACAGCACAAATCAGTGTGCCACCGCAGAATGTCAGCGACGGTACCCTGACACTTCACTATCAGCCCGGTTATCTGAGCGGCTATCGCGATAAAGAGAGCGGAGATACGCATTTCGGGCTGAACCTGATTTTCCCGCAGCGGGCAGACGGACAGCTGAATATCCGTGATACTGAACTGGGAATGTCCCATCTGAATCAATTGCCCAGTCTGGGGGCTCAGGCTGCCGTTGAACCTGATCCGCAGAACCCCGGCAACAGCATCATCACCATTACCCGGCAGAAAAAACGCAGCATCAGCGGCTCACTTGAAATCAGCAACTACGGTAGCCCGTCAACCGGCAGCAGGCAGATAACTAACCGGCTCAGTCTTGAAAATCCGTTACAGCTGTATGACCGCCTGTTTATTTATACCCTGCGGGATATGGACCGCGACCATTCCGCCGGGGTGAAATTTATTTATGGCCAGTACCGGATCCCTTTCCGGTACTGGGAATTTACCGCAGGCGGCAGTTACAGTGAGCAGAAGCAGCAATACCCGGTATACCGGGGATCACTGGACTATTTTACCCGCAGCAAAACGCTGGATCTGAGCTTCGGCCGTAAGCTCCTTCTGACTCCGGCACATGATCTCACCCTCAGCAGCGGCATTTCTGCGGTAACCCGGCATGTCACACTCGGACATGCGCCGCTGATATTGCCTGAGCGCCGGTCTGTTTACTGGAATACCGGACTGAATCACCGCTGGTATCTGCCGGATTTCACCTTGCAGTATCAGGTGCAGTATAAGCATTCACTGAACCGCTTTGGTGCGCTGCCGGTAACAGAAAAAAAAGCTGAAACCGACCCGGCAGCTGATGGCAGAAACAACACTGACAGTACCGTTCCGCCTTGCCGGTCAGCCGTTTTATTATGAAGGCGTTATGCGCGGCTTTATTAATGCAGATAAAGCAGATGAGATGGATTATGAATCCCTGAGTGGCCGTTATTCGGTACGCGGCTATCCGTTTTCCCACAGCATGAGCGCCGCGCGGGCTTTTATCAGCCGTAATGAGGTGGTCTGGCAGCAGGTATTGCCGGGACATAATCTGTATCTGGCAGCAGATGCCGGGCTGCCGGGGGCAAAAATTTCCGGAGGTGCGCGATCTCATCGTCTGGCGGGTACGGAGATCGGGATGAAGGGGTTTTATAAATCACTGAGCTATCAGGTCTTTGCCGGTCTGCCGCTGAAAGAAGCGGAACGTGTACGGGCCTTTTCACCGGCGGGAGGATTTTCTGTCAGTGTCAGTTACTGAGGACCGGTTTGATTTCAGTACGTGATAGTACCGCTGTATATCAGGCAGGGTGCGGATTACAGCGGCAGTTGTGGCAAAATGTGCAACGGAAAACACTGTGACAGTGATATCAGACAAAATAATCGCGCAGTAATTAAGCATTCAGTCACAAAATCCGGATAATTTTTATCAGCTGTTTATTCTGTGAACGTTTTATCCGGCAGCTGAATAAATGCTCAGTTGTGCACCCGTTCAAACATTTTAGCTGTTTTTGTTATCAAAACGTTTGATTTGTGTGTTTTATGTGTAGTCATCGTCCATAGTCAATAGTATTGACTGCCTCTGTGACAGTTGATTTAGTGAAGTGTCAGAAAATAATAAACAAACTGAAATTTGTGGTCCGGCACTGCCGGACGACAGAGCAAACACGACATTCAACGACAGGCGGAGATAATGATGATGAGAAGCGCCAAACGTAAGACAGGATTTGCGAAGCTGGGTATTACACTGGTTGCTCTGGCGGTATCCGCCAGTGTTAATGCGGCGGGAACGCTGGTTTTTTGTTCTGAGGGATCACCGGAAGGGTTTAACCCGCAGCTGTTCACTTCGGGAACCACTTATGATGCCAGCTCCGTGCCGCTGTATAACCGGCTGGTGGAGTTTAAAGCCGGTACCACAGAGCTGGAGCCGGGCCTGGCGGAATCCTGGGATGTGAGCGAAGACGGAAAAACCTATACGTTCCATCTGCGCAAAGGGGTGAAATTCCACAGCAGCAAGGATTTCAAACCAACCCGTGATTTCAATGCGGATGATGTGGTCTTTACCTTCGACCGCCAGAAAAACCCGGATAACCCGTATCACAAGGTCTCCGGCGGTAGTTATGAATATTTCAGCGGCATGGATATGGATAAAATCATCGATAAAGTTGAGAAGGTCGATGACAACACTGTCCGTTTTCAGCTGAGCCGCTCTGAAGCGCCGTTCCTGGCAAACCTCGGGATGGACTTCGCCTCCATTCTTTCCGCTGAATATGCCGATCAGATGCTGAAAGCCGGTACACCGGAGAAAGTCGACCTGAACCCGATCGGCACCGGGCCGTTTGTGTTGCAGCAGTACCAGAAAGATTCCCGTATCCTGTATAAAGCCAATGACGATTACTGGAACGGCAAACCGAAAATTGACCGCCTGGTCTTCTCCATCACCCCGGATGCCTCTGTCCGTTACGCCAAACTGCAGAAAAACGAGTGTCAGGTAATGCCGTACCCGAACCCGGCAGACCTGGAGCGTATGCGTGAAGATAAAAACATTGTCCTGAAAGAGCAGCCGGGCCTGAACGTCGGCTATCTCTCCTATAACGTCACGAAAAAACCGCTGGATAACGTCAAAGTACGTCAGGCACTGAATATGGCAGTTAATAAAGATGCCATCATTGACGCGGTGTATCAGGGCGCAGGCCAGAAAGCGAAAAACCTGATCCCGCCGACCATGTGGGGCTACAACAACAGCATTGAAGACTATCCGTATGATCCGGAAAAAGCCAAAGCGCTGCTGAAAGAAGCAGGTATGGAAAACGGCTTTGAAATCGACCTGTGGGCGATGCCGGTTCAGCGTCCGTATAACCCGAACGCCCGCCGTATGGCTGAGATGATCCAGGCAGACTGGGCGAAAGTCGGCGTGAAAGCCAAGATTGTGACCTATGAGTGGGGCGAGTACCTCAAGCGCGCAAAAGCGGGCGAGCCTCAGACTGTCATGATGGGCTGGACCGGTGACAACGGGGATCCGGATAACTTCTTCGCCACACTCTTCAGCTGTGCGGCTAAAGAGCAGGGTTCTAACTACTCGAAATGGTGTGATCAGTCCTTTGAAAACATCATTCAGCCGGCACGTACCACGGCTGATCCGAAAGAGCGCGCCAAGCTGTATGAGCAGGCTCAGGTAGTGATGAAAGAGCAGGCGCCTGCACTGATCGTTGCACACTCCACAGTGTTTGAGCCGGTGCGCAAAGAAGTGAAAGGCTATGTGGTGGATCCGCTGGGTAAACACCACTTTGACAATGTGTCTATCGAAAAATAAGTAAACCGGAAATGAGTGTTACCGGTCTGCCGCCTCCTCCGGGGGGCGGCAACCCTGTATCGAACCGCATTGCACGGACGACGCAGAACACATAACTAAAACAATATTATTCATCGTGTGAGTATAAAGGGAAAGTCCTCCCTTTCGTCCGGTCTTATGACCAGAGCGCTGTCAGCGGCCATTACAAGAGAAACAGGGATATGCTGCAATTTATCCTCCGACGGGTCGGGATGGTAATACCGACATTTATCGGTATCACGTTACTGACGTTTATATTTGTTCATCTGATTCCGGGAGACCCGGTCACTATCATGGCGGGTGAGCGGGGAATTTCCCCTGAACGCCACGCTCAACTGATGGCGGCCCTGGGGCTGGATCAGCCCTACTGGAAACAGTACCTTCATTATATCAACGGTGTCCTGCACGGTGACCTCGGCCTCTCTCTGAAGAGCCGTCAGCCGGTGTGGGAAGAGTTTGTTCCCCGCTTTAAAGCCACGCTGGAACTCGCTGCCTGTGCCATGATTTTCGCCATTTCTGTCGGGATCCCGGTCGGGGTACTGGCGGCCGTCAAACGCGGGTCAATCTTTGATCATACCGCTATAGGGGTCTCCCTGACCGGCTATTCCATGCCGATTTTCTGGTGGGGCATCATGCTGATCATGCTGGTGTCGGTGAATCTCGATCTGACACCGGTGTCGGGGCGCTTATCGGACAGTGTGTTCCTCGACGACAGTCAGCCGCTGACCGGATTTATGCTGATTGATACCCTGATCTGGGGTGAGGACGGCGATTTTCATGATGCGGTGATGCATCTTATTCTGCCGTCCATTGTGCTCGGTACCATCCCGCTGGCGGTGATTGTCCGTATGACCCGTTCGGCAATGCTGGAAGTGCTGGGTGAGGATTATATCCGTACCGCCCGCGCCAAGGGGCTGAGCCGCATCCGCGTGATTGTGGTGCATGCACTGCGCAACGCGCTGCTGCCGGTGGTGACCGTTATCGGCTTACAGGTCGGCGTGATGCTGGCCGGGGCGATTCTGACCGAAACGATTTTTTCCTGGCCCGGTATCGGCCGCTGGCTGATTGATGCCCTTCAGCGCCGCGACTATCCGGTTGTGCAGGGCGGCGTTCTGCTGATCGCCATTCTGATTATCCTGGTTAACCTGTGCGTGGATTTACTCTACGGCGTCGTTAACCCGCGGATCCGTCATAAAAAATAACAGGAGCGCACAATGTCTGAGACGACAAATACTACCGTGACCCGCGCGCCTGAGCCGCTTTCCCCGCTGCGCGAATTCTGGCACTACTTCCGGCGCAACAAAGGCGCGCTGATCGGCCTGATCTATATTCTGCTGATGCTGCTGATCGCCGTTTTTGCCCCGCTGCTCGCCCCGCATCTGCCGGATGAGCAGTTCCGTGATCATTTATTACAACCGCCGGTCTGGCAGGAAGGCGGCTCATGGCAGTTTATTCTCGGTACTGATGATATCGGCCGCGATATTCTGTCGCGCCTGATGTACGGCGCACGGCTTTCACTGCTGGTCGGTTGTCTGGTGGTAGCGCTGTCGCTGCTGCTGGGGGTGGTGATTGGCCTCGCTGCCGGGTATTTCGGCGGCTGGGTTGATGCCCTGATCATGCGTATCGTCGATATCATGCTGGCACTGCCGAGCCTGCTGCTGGCACTGGTGCTGGTGGCGATTTTCGGTCCGTCGATTGTTAATGCCTCGCTGGCGCTGACTTTCGTGGCACTGCCGCACTATATCCGTCTGACCCGCGCGGCGGTGCTGACGGAAGTGAGCCGCGACTATGTGACCGCTTCTGCGGTGGCGGGCGCAGGCCCGGTGCGCCAGATGTTTGTCAATATTCTGCCGAACTGCCTGGCGCCGCTGATTGTGCAGGCATCTCTGGGTTTCTCCAACGCTATTCTGGACATGGCCGCATTAGGTTTCCTCGGGATGGGCGCACAGCCGCCGACACCGGAGTGGGGAACCATGCTGTCCGATGTTTTACAGTTTACGCAGAGCGCATGGTGGGTGGTGACCTTCCCGGGCCTGGCGATTTTACTGACAGTACTGGCGTTTAACCTGATGGGCGACGGATTGCGTGATGCCCTTGATCCTAAGCTTAAGCAGTAGAGGTGCAGACATGGCGTTATTAACAGTTGATAAATTATCTGTTCACTTCGGTGAAAAAGAGATGCCATTCCGCGCCGTTGACCGGATCAGCTATCAGGTTGAGGAAGGTGAAGTGCTCGGGATTGTCGGGGAATCCGGCTCCGGTAAATCCGTCAGTTCACTGGCGATTATGGGGCTGATTGATTTCCCGGGCCGGGTGATGGCGGATAACCTTGAGTTTGACGGCCGCCATCTGCTGACCATCTCAGAAAAAGAGCGGCGCGAGCTGGTGGGCGCGGATGTGGCAATGATTTTCCAGGATCCGATGACCAGCCTGAATCCCTGCTATACCGTGGGATATCAGATCATGGAAGCCCTGAAAGTTCACCAGGGCGGCAACCGGAAAACCCGGTTACAGCGGACTATCGACCTGCTGACGCTGGTCGGTATCCCGGATCCGAAATCGCGGCTGGATGTTTATCCGCATCAGTTATCCGGCGGGATGAGCCAGCGGGTGATGATTGCGATGGCGATTGCCTGCCGTCCTAAGCTGCTGATTGCCGATGAACCGACAACGGCGCTGGATGTGACCATTCAGGCGCAGATCATTGAACTGCTGCTCGAGTTACAACAGCAGGAAAACATGGCACTGGTGCTGATCACCCATGACCTCGCGCTGGTGGCGGAAGCCGCTCACCACATTATTGTGATGTATGCGGGGCAGGTGGCGGAGTCCGGCAAGGCGTCGGATATCTTCCGCGCGCCGCGTCATCCGTATACTCAGGCACTATTACGGGCGCTGCCGGAATTCGCCGGTAACAAGAGCCGTCTGGCATCACTTCCGGGAGTTGTGCCCGGTAAATATGACCGGCCGCAAGGTTGTCTGCTGAACCCGCGCTGCCCGTATGCCACGGATTTATGCCGCAGCACGGAACCGGAACTGCGTACTGTCGGGGCGCGTCAGGTGAAATGTCATACCCCGCTGGATGATGAAGGGAGACCGGGCCATGAGTGAAACCACACAGCCGCTGTTACATGTCAGTGATCTGAAAAAATATTATCCGGTGAAGAAAGGCTTTTTCTCGCCGGAGCGGATGGTGAAAGCCCTCGACGGCGTATCGTTTGATCTGAATCGCGGGAAAACCCTGGCGGTGGTCGGGGAGTCCGGCTGCGGGAAATCGACACTCGGCCGTCTGCTGACCATGATTGAAAAACCGACCGGCGGGGAGCTGTTCTACCAGGGGCAGGATCTGCTGGTGGCAGATAAACATGCGGAGAAACTGCGGCGGCAGAAAATCCAGATTGTGTTCCAGAACCCGTACGGCTCGCTTAATCCGCGTAAAAAAGTCGGGCAGATTCTGGAAGAGCCGCTGGTTATCAATACCTCTCTCAGCGCGGCAGAGCGCAAAGAGAAAGTGCTGGCGATGATGGCGAAAGTCGGCCTGAAAACTGAGCATTACAGCCGTTATCCGCATATGTTTTCCGGCGGTCAGCGCCAGCGTATTGCCATTGCCCGGGGGCTGATGCTGGATCCGGATGTGGTGATTGCCGATGAACCGGTATCCGCGCTGGATGTATCCGTCCGCGCTCAGGTGCTGAACCTGATGATGGATCTTCAGGATGAGCTGGGTCTGTCGTATGTGTTTATTTCTCATGACTTATCTGTGGTGGAACATATCGCGGATGATGTGATGGTGATGTATCTGGGACGTTGTGTGGAAAAAGGTACCAAAGCGCAGATTTTTGAGAATCCGCGCCATCCTTACACACAGGCTCTGCTCTCCGCGACACCGAGGCTGAATCCGGCACAGCGCCGCGAGCGGATAAAACTGACCGGCGAGCTGCCGAGCCCGCTGAATCCGCCGCCGGGATGCGCCTTTGCCGCCCGCTGCCGTCATGCATTTGGCACCTGTACTCAGTTCCGTCCGGAGCTTAAATCCTACGGCGGACAGCTGATTGCCTGTTTCGCGGTGGACAGGGAAGAAGAGGCAAAAATTTCCGCATAACATTCTGTTTTACAGTAAATTACAGAAAAACATGTTTTAACTGAAGACAAACAGCGATAATGGAGGGCTCCGTTATCGCTTTTTGCTGTCTGGCGGGTGAGATTAGATCAGCACAAAGCACAATGATGACGTATAATCACTGCGTATGGCGAAAGATGTGATAACTGAATTGTAACGAAAGGCGTGGAATATGCGTGTAAAAGTCAGAAAGTCACTGACTATCAAACAGATGTCAGTTGTCGCTGCGGTGACTTTGGTGACGATCGCACTTTTTATGACGCTTCTGTTATCACATCTGATACAACAGCGGAAAGATGATTACATCAATCAGCTTTATAATTCGTCAGTACAGGTCAGGAAACCGCTGGCAGATGCCTTGTTAGGGTCGGACTTAAACGCAATAAAATCGACGCTGATAACATTGCGGGCCAGCGGGATTTTAGGACGCGCGATTGTGATGACGCCGGAAAATGTTCAGGTGATAAGCCTGGATTTTGCCACACACCGTCCTATTCCCGGCACAGCAAAAATGATTTTCGGGATCCCGGTTGAGATTAAGGTTCCGCTTTACGCCTACGGCGTGGCACATACCGGCAAACCCCCGCAGGGTTATCTTATTCTTCAGGTGGATGATAACCGCATATACCGCTTCGCGATGAATGTCGTGGCACTGATGGTGACCAGTTATCTGTTACTGGCGCTGGTGCTGGTGATCGCGATAAGCTGGTGTATTAACCGCCTGATCGTGCGGCCGCTGCGTAATATGGCCCGTGAGCTGAACAGTGATGAGCCTGCAGAGCAG
This sequence comes from Morganella morganii, assembly GCF_019243775.1. Taxonomy (NCBI): domain Bacteria; kingdom Pseudomonadati; phylum Pseudomonadota; class Gammaproteobacteria; order Enterobacterales; family Morganellaceae; genus Morganella; species Morganella morganii. Next base: position 3,653,724 of record NZ_CP069157.1, on the reverse strand, counting down.
CTCAGTTGTTCAGCATATCATGAGGATGATGAACTTGGTTTGCTGGCGAAGGGGTACCGGAACCAGCTGAACAAACATAAAACGGAGTCATCATAAAACTTCCCGGACGGTTTGCTGTCTAAACCCAGACGAATCAAAAGGGCGTCCCGGAAGCCGGTCAGTTTTTGCCTGTACGTATCGTCTGACATAACAGTATTTCCGGCATCAGTGGTAAACCTCAGAAGAAGGCATACCAGGGATTCATATTAAAAGAGGTTAGCATGCAACGCTCTTATTTACGTGTTTTACTCGGTGGCGTCCTGATTGCCGTCACATCTCAGTTACACGCAGAAGCATTACAGCCGGACCCGGCATGGCAGCAGGGTAAACTGGCAAACGGATTCAGCTGGCAGCTGCTTCAGACGCCGCAGCGCCCGAATGACCGCATACAGATGCGCCTTTCTGTTCAGACCGGCTCCATGATGGAAAAACCGGCTGAAAAAGGGTTCGCTTACCTCATCCCGAAAGTGGTGATGTTTAACAGCCAGAGCCTGAACACACAGCAGTTATCGAACCTGCTGCGTAATGGTATAAGCCCGGATATGCCGCTGCCGCCGGCGATTGTTTCCTATGATTTCACACTCTATAACCTGAGCCTGCCGAATAATAATCCTGAAGTGCTGAAAGCGGCACTGAGCTGGATGGCGGATGTCTCAGGTCATGGAATTTTTAATCAGGAAACTGTTACTGCCGCTCTGGCCGCGCCGGATTCTCCGGTCGCCACTTATCCGCCGAATATCAATGATCCTATCTGGCGTGCCCGGTTAAAAGGCACCACCCTCCAGGGGTTTGACCCGGTGTCGCCGCCTGCGGGCAAAATTGATGTTGAGGCACTGAACAGTTTCTATCAGCGCTGGTACACACCGGATATGGCGACACTGTATGTTGCCGGGCCGGTTGATAAACGCGCGCTGGAAGACGGCATCAGCAAAGCATTCGGCTCTCTGGAAGGTAAGCGTCAGACACCGGTCAGTGTCGCCACACTACCGCCGATGAAACCACGCTCAGTCCATGCCGTGAATGAAAATCAGAAAGACGATATGCTGGCGCTGGTCTGGGATCTGAACTGGTCTTCCGTCAAAGATTCAGATGCACTGAACCGCTACTGGTTAAATGACCTCGCCCGTGAGGCACTTTTTGGTGTATTACAGCAGGGCATCGGCAAGAAAAATGAAAAATTCATGGCCATGAATATGGATTGCCGGATGCAGTATCAGCGTGCCAGCTGTATGCTCAGCCTGCGTGCGCCGAATGAAAAAATGCCGGTGATTGTCTCTGAACTGGCCGGTGAACTGGCTGTGCTGAAAGAAAAAGGGATTTCCGCTGAGAATTTTGATGCGCTGATTGCCATGAAACAGGCTCAGCTTCAGCAGTTGTTTGCTATTTATGCCCGGACCACCACGGATATCCTGATCAACCAGCGTCTGATGTCCCAGCAGAGTAATATCATTGATATTCCGCCGGAGCAGTACCAGCGTCTGCGTCAGGCGTTCCTGAATAACCTGACACCGGATGTGCTGAACGCAGAAATTCATGCGATTTTAGAACAGGATACCGCATTCTTCTTTACTCAGCCGAAAGGTGAGACAGAAATGAATGTGGATCAGCTGCGTGCTCAGTTCGATAAGATAATGCATCCGGAGAAAGCGGTTGCTGCGGCAGAGAAACAGGCTGCGGCGGATGCGGAATCCGCTGAGAAAGCGGCAGCCGAAAAAGCAGCGGCAGAAAAAGCCGCCGCAGAGCAGGCCAAAGCCCCGGCGGTAACCCCGGAAGCGGCAGCGCCGTCACAGGAAGCGAAACCGGCAGAACCAAAAGCACCGGCTCCGGCTAAAAAAGGCGGGCAAAACGGCAATGCCGAGCCACCGGCGGCAGATAACAACACCGACGGTGTCAGTGCCTGATTTCGGGTAATGGTATGAAATAAAAAGGGTATCTTTCAGATACCCTTTTTTAATGGCTATTCATCGTCCTGACACAAGCTGCTTTCCAGCAGATTCATCAGCCACGGCCGGGTGTCCCTGTTATTCACAAAGCCCGCCGCCGCGATTTTTTTCTGCGGGTGATAGTAAGCTGCGGTTCCCCAGAATCCCAAATGATACCAGAGTGTCTGGCCGTCCCGCTCTGTCACCATCACCCCGCAGCGGTAATCTTCCGCACCGTCATGGCTGCCCGGTTTCAGCATGGTTTCAAGGGTGTCCGGCTTGTCAAAAATACGGCCCTCAAACAGATTTGCCATAAACACCGCCAGGGCGTTTACCGACATAATCAACCCGCCGCCGCCCCACAGATCCATGGTCGGACTGATGGTCTCCCCGTCAATATTACCGAGATACTGATGCGCCCGTGGCGGAAGACCCGCCGGCGCCGGTTCTTCCAGTTCCCAGTAAGCGGATTCCATGCCCGGTGCATCAAAGCGCAGCAACTGCCGGACCGCTTGTGCCAGCGGCAGTTGTGTGATCCGCTCAATAATATCGCCCAGCAGCAGATACCCGGTATCGGAATAGAGGAAACAGAGGCCCGGTTTCATCAGCGGATAGCCCCGGCTGACATACAGGCGGATCTGCTCATCCCGTGTCCAGAGATGGCCGGGGTCGGCGAGCACATCACGGATATACTTCTCATCGGCATGATCATACAGCCCGCTGCTGTGACTGAGCAGATGCTGCACCGTGATGGTATTCAGATCATAACCCGCCTCTGTCAGCCAGCGGACATACTGCGGGGAGAGCAGCGGCGCGACCGGTGAACTGAGACTGAGCTTCTGCTGTTCATACAGGCGCAGCACTGCCGCCGCGGTAAACGTTTTGGTATTACTGGCGATCCGCACCGGGGTATCCGGGGTGACCGGCGTGCTGTCGTTTTTGCTCAGTCCGCCGTGTGCCGCACCGTCCGGCAATTCACACCCTTCGCCGGTGAAACAGAATGCCGTGGCAAAACCGTCCGGCTGAACATCCTGCAGCAGGGCTGATAAATTCCGCGCCGGCATGATTATTTCTTCGCGTCAGCGCGCAGTTTCGTCACACTCTGTCCGCCGACACCCCAGTTGTCTGTTTCCACCTCATCAATAATCACAAAGGTTGAAGCCGGGTTTTTTCCCAGTACATCAACAAGTAATTGTGTGGCACCTTCAATCAGTTTTTGCTTTTGTTCTGCGGTCGCACCTTCTTTGGTGATGCGGATATTGATGAATGGCATAGAGGCTCCTGATAGATGTGGTTGTCTGCAACTGTCTGAATATCAGCCGGTAACGGTTCAGTATCCGTTACACTGACTGATATTCATACCATATTGCAGCCAAAATCTCAGGCGGTTTTGTTTTTTTGGATATCAGTCGCAATCCAGGCGGCAGAAAAGAGGATCAGGCGCGCGAAGAAATAGAAAAAGGCCATCAGGCCGATAACGGAACCAAACGCAGCACCGGACGGGGAGGCCGCCATATTCGGCAGCAGCCAGGTCATAATGGTTTTCAGGATCTCAAAGCCTATTGCGGCCAGCAGTGTGCCTTTCAGCAGGGAGCGGCGGCTCAGCTTCATGCGCGGCAGGATCCAGAGAATCCAGGTAAACAGCAGATAGTTGGCAAGGATGGAGATGGTCAGGCCGATAGTTGTCCAGGCGGGACGCAGCCATTCGACAGCATCCAGGCCGAGAAACGCGACAATCCGGGCTTGCGCGGCACCGGCAATTGAGGTCAGCGAGAGAGTAACCACCAGCGCCACCAGCAGACCGATCAGCGCCAGGAAATCCCGCAGATAGCGCAGGAACATATTCTCTTTCACTTCAATATCCGGCTCCCACTGGTCGTGGTACTGTGCCCGGATAGCCATCCGCAGATTGCCCACCCAGTTCACCCCGGAATAGAGTGCCAGTGCCAGACCGGTTAACCCGACGGTTGCACGCTGGCGGATTGCGGTATCAATACTGCGCTCAATAGTGGCGGCGAGTGTCGGGTCGCTGATACTGTTGGCGACACCACGGATAAGTTTAGTCAGCAGTTCCGGATTAAAGGCCAGCACATAACCGGCGGCGGCAAAAGAGACCATCAGAATCGGGATCATGGATAAAAACGAGAAATAGGTAATCGCTGCACCGAACGGGCTGCCCATTCTGTCATTAAAGCGGGTGGCGGTGCGGATCAGATGGGCAATAAACGGAATATTGCGGATATAATTTCCGGCTTTCACGCTCCATTTCAGGGCTTTTTTTCCCTGTTTTAACCCTTCATCAAAATTCTTCCGCAGGGGTTTTAATGATGATGTGCTGTTGTCATCTTCCGGTGTGTCGTTTTCCCGGGTCATGTATCCTCGCTTATTCGGAAATTGATTCCGTTTAAGTTTACTACAGGACTCACCGGATGAACAATTCAGGTTCCGGTATAACGGGCTTCAGAATTTCCCGATTGATTAACCGGGATAATAATATGTAATTAGCCGCGCTTATTTCTTCTCAGAATAATTAAAATAAATACCAATTTATAAGATGTTCACAATATGAATAATAAATGTGTCTTTCCCGGAAATAACCGGGGAATTTACCGTTGTTTGCTGATACCGGTTATTCTGCTGCTTATTACCGGGTGTGTTTATAAACCGGAAGGGCCTTATTTTGAAGTCCGCTTTCAGCTGACTAATTATTTCGGGCAGGTAAGAGCAACAGCGTTTTAATACTGTTTGCCGGTTTCTGTTGTCAGAAAACCGGCAGCGGTATGATTACTTTAATAATGAATCCAGTTCCGCCTGTGCTTCTTTTAATTCCGCTTCGGCTTCGGCCAGTTTGCGTTCGCGTTTGGCAATCTTACTGATATCGCCTTTATCGATGGCTTTCTGTAAATCGGCTTTGCGCTCTGCCACTTCTTTTGTCCGGTCACTGACTTCATCGCGGGCATCATCACGCAGGCTGTTTGGTGTGCAGTAAGTATTCACATTCTGCAAAGCCCGCTCCAGCCCCTGCACACGGTGAGTATTGCCGTGAGCTTTGGCGTAGCTGAGCTGCTCCTGAATTTTGCTTTTTTTGATGTCACAGCCATTCTGCGCACTCAGCGCGGAGGTGCTTACCAGTAATGCACCCAGAGCCAGTGCAGCAGTTGTAAAACGTGTCATGTTTACCTCGTTATTTATACTAGTCGTCATTTTATGACTATCAATAATGACAATGGTTCATTATCACGCCGCACAGATGAGGAAAGGGCATTGGTTCTTTCCTGCCGAAATCAGGTTATACTGAGCACTTCAATCTGTACTGATATTCTTGTTCCGGGTGGTGCACACCCGACCATCTGAGGCCCTTGTATGCTTAGTTACCGCCACAGCTTTCACGCCGGCAACCATGCGGATGTGTTAAAACACACCGTCCAGAGTCTGATCATTGAATCATTAAAAGAGAAAGACAAACCCTTTTTGTATCTGGATACGCACGCCGGCGCCGGGCGTTATCAGCTCAGTGGTGAGCATGCGGAGCGTACCGGGGAGTACCTGGAAGGGATCGCCCGTATCTGGGCACAGGAATCGGTGCCGGAAGAACTGAAAACGTATCTTGAAGCCGTCAGTGCACTGAATCCGCGTGGTGACCTGCGTTTTTATCCGGGTTCGCCGCTGATCGCCGCACATTTGCTGCGTGATCACGACAAATTAAATATCAGCGAACTGCATCCGTCTGATTTCCCGCTGCTGCGCAATGAATTTAGCCGCGATAACCGCGCCCGTGTGGTGCGGGAAGATGGTTATCAGCAGCTGAAATCACAGTTACCGCCGTTGTCCCGGCGCGGATTTGTGCTGATTGACCCGCCGTATGAACTGAAAAGTGATTATCAGGCCGTGGTGAAAGGGATTCAGGAAGGTCACCGCCGTTTTGCGACCGGGACTTATGCGGTCTGGTATCCGGTGGTGCTGCGCCAGCAGATCAAACGGATGGTAAAAGATTTCCAGGCAACCGGGATCCGCAAGATTCTGCAAATCGAGCTGGCGGTGCGCCCTGACAGTGATCAGCGCGGTATGACCGCATCCGGCATGATTGTGATTAACCCGCCGTGGAAGCTGGAATCGCAGATGAAATCTGTGCTGCCGTGGCTGCATAACGTGCTGGTACCGGAAGGTACAGGGCATACACTGGTTGAATGGATCACACCGGAATAATTCGTTTCCGCTGCGGGCATGACGGCAGCGGGTGTTTATGTATTGACTGATAAATGGAACGAGCCAACTATGAGCAAACATTACGATTATATTGCAATCGGCGGCGGCAGTGCCGGTATTGCGTCTGTAAACCGGGCAGCAATGTACGGGCAGAAATGTGCCCTGATTGAAGCAAAAGCGCTCGGCGGCACGTGTGTTAACGTCGGTTGTGTCCCGAAAAAAGTGATGTGGTACGGTGCGCAGATTGCGGAAGCTATCCGCCAGTACGGCCCGGATTACGGGTTCGATACCACCATCAATCATTTCAGCTGGGACAAACTGCTGGAAAGCCGTTCTGCGTATATTGATCGTATTCACCAGTCTTATGAGCGCGTTCTCGGCAATAACAAAGTGGATGTGATCACCGGTTTTGCCCGTTTTAAAGATGCGCACACGGTAGAAGTGAACGGTGAAACGTACACCGCGGATCATATCCTGATCGCCACCGGCGGCCGTCCGGTTCCGCCGTCCATCCCGGGCGCGGAATACGGGATTGATTCTGATGGTTTCTTCGCACTGAAAGCTCTGCCGTCACGTGTGGCGGTGGTCGGTGCCGGGTATATCGCCGTGGAACTGGCCGGGGTGCTGAATGCACTGGGCAGCGAAACACATCTGTTCGTCCGCAAACATGCACCGCTGCGTAATTTTGATCCGCTGATTACGGAAACGCTGGTCGAGGTGATGAACACCGAAGGGCCGTCACTGCACACCAACTCTGTACCGAAAGCAGTTGTGAAAAATGCTGACGGCAGCCTGACCCTGCAACTGGAAAACGGCCACGAGCAGACTGTAGATTGCCTGATCTGGGCTATCGGCCGTGAACCGGCAACAGACAACATCAATCTGGATGTGACCGGCGTGAAACTTAACGACCGTGGTTATATTCAGGTGGATAAATACCAGAACACGTCGGTTCCGGGCGTGTATGCGGTGGGGGATAACACCGGCGCTGTCGAACTGACGCCGGTTGCGGTTGCCGCAGGCCGCCGTCTCTCTGAGCGCCTGTTTAACAACAAGCCGGACGAGCACCTGGATTACACCAATATCCCGACTGTTGTCTTCAGCCACCCGGCTATCGGCACCGTGGGTTTGACAGAACCACAGGCGATTGAGCAGTACGGCGCGGATAATGTGAAATGCTACAAATCCTCTTTCACCGCCATGTATACCGCTGTCACCAGCCACCGCCAGCCATGCAAAATGAAGCTGGTGTGTGCGGGTAAAGACGAAAAAATCGTTGGTATCCACGGCATCGGCTACGGTATGGACGAAATCCTGCAGGGCTTTGCGGTTGCACTGAAAATGGGCGCCACCAAGAAAGATTTCGATAATACCGTGGCAATCCACCCGACAGCAGCGGAAGAGTTTGTGACAATGCGCTGATGGCACAGTAATTGATACTGATGTCTGCAAAGCAGGCCGTGACGATGTCCGGCCTGCTTTATTTTACGTAATGACAATGACACTACACCGTACTATGTTTAAAAGGATGTAACATTATTCCGGAGGAGGATATGACAAAACACACAGATGAGCAGCATCCTGTGTCCGGCGTGAATATCACCCGTTCAACACTGAATTTACGCATCAAACCGGAAGATAAAATTCTGATTGATCGCGCAGCGCATGCTGCCGGTAAAAACAGAACCGAGTTCGTACTGGAAGCTGCGCGGCGTGCCGCCGAAGAAACACTGGCAGATTTACGGGTTATTGATGTCAGTACCGATGTCTATCAGCAGTTTATTACCAGACTGGATATGGCACCACAGTCCGGTGAGGCGCTTCACGGACATTTGTCGTCTGCCACCATAACCGGATAATGGCCTATTATGCATTATCGACAGGTGTTATTACCTGTTCACAGGCGGCGGGACGCTTCAGACGTAATATGCCTCCGGAAATTCCGGTTATTCTGCCGGGACGTCTTGCTGTTGATGAAAGCGTAAAAGGCAGAGGGATCGGACGGGGTCTGATAAAAGATGCCGCACTGCGGGTCTTGCAGGCAGCCGGGATTGTGGGTATCCGCGGTATTGTTGTCCGTGCTCTGTCTGATAATGCCAGACGTTTTTATGAGCATACCGGTTTTATGCCGTCACCGGCTGACCCGATGCTGCTGATGATTACATTACGGGATCTGCAGCTGGCAACCGGTATCTATTCTGAATAGCTGACGGTCACCCGAACTTCTTCGACATCCCCTCTGATGCCGGGCCGACCGATTTCCAGCCGGGCTTTTCATAGAAACCGGGTTTATCCGCGACCATCGGGATATAGGAACCTTCGAGTGTGGCGGATGTAAGATAGCCCCCGATGCAGCCCGATCTCAGCGGCTTTCAGTGATTTTGCCGACAATCCGGCTTTAATGCGCAGCGCGCAGTACTCCTGCGCGGAAGGCGCACGTTCTTCTGTTATCAGCGTCATGAGGTTGTTATCTGTAATAGCGGGAATTTTTTGGCGATGACCTTAAACCATTCGGCAAATTGCTGCGGATGGTCATGCATCTCTTTTTTCAGGTCAGTGAGTGATATCCAGCGCACGGCAGCGACTTCCTGCGGATTCAGGGAAAACGGGCCGTTATAGTGACCGGTAAACAGGTGATCATATTCATGTTCAGTCAGTGACGGCGGAACATCCGCACGGTAAATGATATGGCCGGCGGCCTGTAACGGGCTGGTGATCCCCAGCTCTTCCTGCAGACGGCGCTGTGTCGCCTGTTCCAGCGATTCACCACGGCGGGGATGACTGCAGCAGCTGTTGGCCCACAATCCGCCGGAGTGGTATTTGCTGAGTGCGCGCTGCTGGATCAGCAGCTCACCCGCATCATTAAACAGGAATACAGAAAACGCACGGTGCAGTAATCCGAGCTGATGAACGCGGAGTTTTTCGTCATACCCGAGGGTATTATCATGTTCATCGACCAGAATCAGTTCGTCACTCATTATATCTTTTATCCGATAAAGCGGCTGAAAGATATACTGTAGCAAATATGCAGCGGAAAGTTTGCCGGAATAGTGGCATAAAAACGCCGGAATATATCTCCGGCGTTTCATTATTTATTTTCAGAGATTATTTATTGCGGGCAGCCAGGTAATCCTGAAGGGTGCCTTCCGGGAATTTCTTACAGAATTCAACAATTTTTGGTGCTTCTGCAACCCCTTTTTCTGACAGTGCCACAAAGTCACCGCCCGGGTATTGTGTGTCTTTGCTGATCACCCACAGGCAACCGGCGCCCAGCTTTGCGGGTTCAGATTAACGAATTCTTTGCAGGTCATTTTATCGGGTACCTGAATATCAGCAGGTTCAGCGAGAGCCACTGAGGAAAATGCACTTGCAGCAACCAGACACGCGGTGACGAAATACTTTTTCATGATAAATAAACCTCGTTTTTTGTTTCAGGAAATACAACAAATACGTTTTCAGGATAGATCAAATAACGTCATATTCAATATTTCTCTATTTTTAAAGAGGAAATAATAATATTAAATGGTTTTTTCAGGATAAAAAGTATGAGCATGCAGATGAGACTCATATCGGGCCGGGTAACATGATTTTATGTCAGGCCCGATATGAGTGACGATTACGGATGGTGTTCCAGCCAACTGACAATAAAGTCACGGATGGCAGTGATATTGTTGATATCCAACTGCGGTACAGTAACATCCAGCCGTGGCTTATCTGACGCAAACGCAATAACAAATTCATCCAGCAGTGTCTGATACGGACGGTCAGTCACATCGCGGAACAGGGCGATTTTCGGTACGGATTCCCCCTTGAACCCTTCCACCAGGATAAGATCCAGCTCCCGTGTATCAAAGCGGGCGGCCAGCTGCATCAGATCAGGCTCCGCGCCACCCGGGGTTTCGGTCATCAGTGCAAACCGCTCCTGACTGACCACCAGCGTCTGATAAGCACCAGCTTTACGCAGTTCGTAGCTGTCTTTCCCCGGGGTGTCCACATCCATATCGTGATGCGTGTGCTTGACCAGACCGATGCGCAGCCCGCTTTCCCGCAGTTGCGGGATCAGCTTTTTCAGCAGTGTGGTTTTGCCGGTGCCACTGTAGGCAGTGACGGCCAGCAGCGGTACCGGGTGCGGCAGCCGGTGCTGTTTTTCCCATTCCCGGCACTCGGCAAGGGTATTGAGATTAATAAAATCGCCGGGATTTGCATCAAATGTGACGGCTTTGGCGCCGATTTTATCCATAAACAGCAGAAGTTTGCGATCACCGCCGGTGAGGTATTCTGTCAGCGGCGTGATCAGCGAGCGGTGACACAGCGCAAAGGCCGGATGCGCCCGCTGGTGATCACAGGCATAAGCGCACAGGGCATCACCTTTCTGCTGCCAGAGTTTTTCTGCCAGATCCGCCGGGAACTGCGGTACATCACAGGGTACGAACAGCACCCAGTCGTGCAGGGCATTTTCAAGACCGGCGAGCATCCCGGCAAGCGGGCCCGGAAAATCCGGTAATGTATCGGCGACCACCCGCAGGCCGGTGGCGTGATAATCCTGCGTATTGCGGTTGGCATTGATAAAAATATCGTCTGTCTGCGGGGCGAGCAGTTTTACACTGTGCTGATAAAGCGGGATCCCGCCCAGTAATACCAGACCTTTGTCCTGTCCCTGCATCCGAGTGGCCCGGCCGCCGGCAAGAATACAGCCGCTGAGTTGCATCATCATTTTCAGTTTCTCTGACAATCTCTGATAAATATTCTGAACTTATCTTAACAAGGATTCCGGTATAGTGAGCGCGAATATCAATGCAATGGTCGTTATAATCACGGATAATACGCCGCAGTTATTACAGCCTGCCAATATTTACGCATCCTGACAGTCCTGTTCTTTCCGGAGCGGCGGATAATTGGTAATGTGTTACGATCTTGCTTATAAGGAATTTATTATGAAATGTCATCGTCTTAATGAGGTTATCGAACTTCTGCACCCTGTCTGGCAGCAACATTCTGATCTGAACCTGATGCAGATGTTACAGAAACTGGCTGACGAAGCCGGGTTTGAGGGTGAATTATCTGATCTGACCGATGATATTCTTATTTATCACCTGAAAATGCGCGGCTCTGAGGCAACAGACGCCATTCCGGGTCTGAAAAAAGATTACGAAGAAGATTTTAAAACCGCCCTGTTACGTGCACGCGGCATCATCAAAGAGTAATGCAGACGATTACCCCGCCGGTTTTCACTTTTCAGGATTTCCGGCCTGACCGCCTGATCGACAGCCTGAGCCGTTACGGTATCTGGCTTGATTCCGGTCTGACGGAACTGAACAGCTATGAAAACCGCGTATATCAGTTTACGGATGAAAACCGTACCCGCTATGTGGTGAAATTCTATCGTCCGGCCCGCTGGAATGAGGCGCAGATCCGTGAGGAGCACGACCTGACCCTGACACTGGCTCAGGCCGGGCTGCCGGTCGCGGCACCGCTGGCCTTTGACGGCGACACGCTGCTGTCACAGGACGGTTATCTGTTCGCGCTGTTTCCGTCGGTCGGCGGACGGGCGTATGAGACGGATAATCTTGATCAGCTGGAAAGCACCGGGCGGCTGCTCGGACGGCTGCATCAGATAAGCCGGGAACGCTGTTTTGAGCACCGGCCGGCGATCGGACTGCAGGAATATCTGCTGACACCGCGTGAAATCCTCGCGCAGTGCCCGCTGATCCCGCAGGCGCGTCGTGACAGCTTTATCGCGACACTGGATACCCTGATCCGTGAGACATCCGCCCGCTGGCACGACGACTGGCACGCCATTCGCCTGCACGGGGATTGTCATCCGGGTAATATTTTATGGCGTGATGAACCGTGGCTGGTGGATTTCGATGATGCCCGCAACGGTCCGGCAGTGCAGGATCTGTGGATGCTGCTCAGCGGGGATACGGATTCGCGCCGTTATCAGCTGGATATTCTGCTCGATGCCTATCAGGAGTTTTGTGACTTCGATACGCGGGAGCTGGCACTGATTGAACCGCTGCGCGCCATGCGCATGGTTCATTTTTTATCCTGGGTGGCACGCCGCTGGCAGGATCCCGCTTTTCCCCGGGCATTTCCGTGGATGGCGGAAGGTGATTTCTGGTCACAGCAGCAATCACTGATGACTGAACAGACAGCCGTACTGGCGGAGCCTCCGCTGACGCGCTTTCTGCCTTATTGATTTTCAGGAGAGATAAAGATGAAGAAACTTTGGTTAGCGCTGATTGGATTTGCGATGTCATTCAGTGTCTTTGCAAACCCGGTATCGGGAAAAGAGTACACCGAACTGAGCACACCGGTAACAAATCAGCCTGACGTGGTGGAGTTTTTCTCCTTCTACTGCCCGCACTGCTACCAGTTTGAAGAAAACTTCAAAGTACCGGAATCCATCAGCAAAAACCTGCCGGAAGGGGCGAAACATGAACGTTATCATGTTGATTTCCTCGGCGGTCCGATGGGGCCTGAACTGACCAAAGCATGGTCTGTGGCAATGGCGATGGGTGTTGAGGACAAAGTGACTCCGCTCCTGTTCGAAGGCATTCAGAAAACCGGCACAATTAAAACGCCTGCTGATGTCCGTGACGCCTTTATCAAAGCTGGTGTGACCGGCGAGGATTATGATTCCGCCGCGAACAGTATCTTTGTGAAATCCTTGATTGCCAAGCAGCAGAAAGCGGCTGCGGATTACAAATTACGCGGTGTGCCGGCAGTCTTTGTCAAAGGTAAATACCAGATCAACAACGCCGGTCTGGAAGTCAAAGATGTGAATGAATACGGTAAAGCGTTCTCTGATACGGTCAATTATCTGATCAAACAGAACTGATCACAGCATCTGTATCTCCGGGAAGCAATGGCGGTAACGCCATTGCTTTTTTACTATCCACATTAATCAAGTGATTACAACGGCAGATTATCTTGCGGTATTCGTTTATAACCTATTGATTTTTTTGAACGAGATTCAGGCATATCGCGCTGCAGACAGTGATTTACATAGGGTTCATAAATTTACCCACAAAGTTATCCACAGCTTGTTATTTTTTATTTCCAGGGCAAACCTGTCCTGTTCTGAGTGCGGGAAGATTAACGGCTGAGGCTGATAATAGTCGTCTGATGCCGCAGTCTGTGGCATGCTACCCGCAAGAATCCATTTAATACTGTGAAGGCAATTATGGCTCAGATTGCAGACAACCCTTTGATTTTAGTCGATGGTTCATCGTACCTCTATCGTGCTTACCACGCATTCCCTCCGCTGACTAACAGCGCCGGACAACCGACCGGTGCCATGTACGGCGTGCTGAATATGCTGCGCAGCCTGATAATGCAGTATGAACCCAGCCATGTTGCCGTGGTATTTGATGCCAAAGGTAAAACATTCCGTGATGAATTGTTTGAAGCCTATAAATCACACCGCCCGCCGATGCCGGATGATCTGCGTGAGCAGATAGCGCCGCTGCATGACATGGTCGTCGCGATGGGGATGCCGCTGTTATCTGTTTCCGGCGTGGAAGCGGATGATGTTATCGGGACACTGGCGAAACAGGCGGCGGCAGAAGGCCGTGCCGTGCTGATCAGTACCGGTGATAAAGATATGGCGCAGCTGGTGACCCCGGATATCACCCTGATCAATACCATGAACAATACCATTCTCGGGCCGGAAGAGGTGGAAACCAAATACGGTGTTCCGCCGTCACTGATTATTGATTATCTGGCGCTGATGGGCGACTCCTCCGATAACATCCCGGGCGTGCCGGGCGTCGGCGAGAAGACCGCTCAGGCCTTATTACAGGGGCTGGGCAGCCTGGATGATATTTATGCGGACCTGGATAAAATTGCCGGACTGAGCTTCCGTGGTGCCAAAACCCTCGCACCGAAGATGGAAACCAATAAAGAGATGGCATATCTCTCTTACACTCTGGCGACCATCAAAACCGATGTGGAACTCGATTGCACCTGGGATTCCCTGGCACTGACGGAACCGGACTTAGATAAGCTGCATGCATTATTCACACAGTATGAATTTAAACGCTGGATAAGTGATCTGGAAAACGGCGGCTGGCTGGCGAAGAAAAGTACCCGCAGCGCGCCGTCAAAAGCAGCTGTAACCGGCGCAGTACAGACCCCGGCAGCCACGCCGGAAATCAGTAGTGAAAACTATGAAACTATTCTCGATGAAGAGGCGCTGAACCGCTGGGCACAAATCCTGCGTGAAGCCGGTGAGTTTGCGTTTGATACCGAAACCGACAGTCTGGATAATCTCTCCGCGCGTCTGGTCGGGATGTCATTTGCGGCGAAAGCAGGCCATGCGGCGTATGTGCCGATTGGTCATGATTATCTGGATGCGCCGGATCAGTTGCTGACTGAGCAGGTGCTGCGGGTGATGAAACCGATTCTGGAAGATGAAAAAATACGGAAAATCGGTCAGAACCTGAAATTTGATCGTGGGATTATGGAAAATTACGGTGTGGAACTGCGCGGAATCGCCTTCGATACCATGCTGGAATCCTATGTGCTCAACAGTGTCGCCGGACGTCATGATATGGACAGCCTGGCCGACCGTCATCTGAATTACAAAACCACCACCTTTGAAGATATCGCCGGGAAAGGCAAAAAGCAGCTGACGTTTAATCAGATCCCGCTGGAAGAAGCGGCCAATTATGCGGCGGAAGATGCGGATATCACACTGCTGCTGCATCAGGCGCTGTATCCGCAGCTGGAAGCCGAAAAATCGCTGCTGCATGTCTATCAGGATATCGAAATGCCGCTGGTGCCGGTGCTCTCCCGTATGGAACGGACCGGGGTTCTGATTGACGCCAATGTGCTTGCCGCACAGTCAGTGGAGCTGACAGCCCGTCTGGATGAGCTGGAAAAACAGGCGTTTGCGATTGCCGGAGAGGAGTTCAACCTCTCTTCACCAAAGCAGCTGCAAACTATTCTGTTTGAAAAACTGAATCTGCCGGTGGTGAAGAAAACTCCGGGCGGTGCACCGTCAACCAATGAGGAAGTGCTGGAAGAGCTGGCGGATAACCATGAACTGCCGCGCGTGATCCTCGAACACCGCGGCCTGTCCAAACTGAAAACCACCTATACCGATAAACTGCCGCTGATGGTGGATCCGAAAACCCGCCGTGTGCATACCTCGTATCACCAGGCAGTGACCGCGACCGGCCGTCTTTCTTCCCGTGACCCGAACCTGCAGAATATTCCGGTCAGAACCGATGAAGGCCGCCGTATCCGTCAGGCATTTATTGCCCGTGACGGCTACTGCATTATGGCCGCGGACTATTCTCAGATTGAACTGCGCATCATGGCGCATCTGTCACAGGACAAAGGGCTGCTGAAAGCCTTTGCCGAAGGCAAGGATATCCACCGCGCCACCGCCGCCGAAGTGTTTGGTGTGCCGCTGGACGAAGTGACGGCGGATCAGCGCCGCAGCGCGAAGGCTATTAACTTCGGCCTGATTTACGGCATGAGTGCATTTGGTCTCGCACGTCAGCTGGGGATCCCGCGCGGTGAAGCACAGCGCTATATGGACCTCTATTTTGAACGCTATCCGGGCGTGCTGGAGTATATGGCCCGCACCCGTGAACACGCGGCAGAAAAAGGCTATGTGGAAACGCTGGAAGGCCGTCGTCTCTGGCTGCCGGAAATCAATTCCCGTAACGGTATGCGCCGCAAGGCGGCTGAGCGCGAGGCGATCAACGCCCCGATGCAGGGCACCGCAGCAGATATCATCAAAAAAGCGATGATTGCCGTGGATGACTGGCTGCAAAAAGAGAACATCGATGCGCTGATGATTATGCAGGTGCACGATGAACTGGTGTTTGAAGTACGAAAAGAACAACAGGCTGAGATGGCAGAGAAGATCCGCGGGCTGATGGAAGCCGCGATGAAACTTGATGTGCCGTTAAAAGTAGAAGCGGGGGTAGGCGCCAACTGGGACGAAGCCCACTAATTTACGCGTCATCTTTCAATCCATGGCCGCGTTGGCCGCACTCAGAAATCCGGGTCACATACTGGTGTATGCTCCCCGGATTTCTTCCTTTGCCGCCTTGCCACAAATTGAAATCTATAGCGTAAAGGCATTGTGCTCTGAATCGTGTTTGTTTGATCACGCGTCATCTTTCAATCCGTAGCTGCGTTGGGCATGCTCAGAAATCCGGGCCACATACTGATGTATGCTCCCCGGATTTCTTCCTTTGCTGCCTTGCCACAAATTGAAATCTATAGCGTAAAGGCATTGGCCCCGGAGCGGGTCTGTCAGGCGTTTTCTTCCCGCATTTTCAGGGTTTTCTTCACTTTTTTCTCAATGCGCTGGCGCTTCAGCGGCGAGAGATGATCGATAAATAACTTGCCGTTGAGATGGTCGATTTCATGCTGAAGGCAGCCCGCCTGTAATCCTTCCGCCTCAAGGGTATGTTCTGCACCGTTTATATCCTGATAACGGACAGTAACAGCGGAGTAGCGTTGTGTCTCCGTATAACTCTCCGGCAGGGACAGACAGCCGTCCATCATCATCATTTCGCCGTCGCACTGAATAAATTCCGGATTAATCAGCGCCATCGGCTGATCGCGGTTTTCAGAGACATCGACGATAATCACACGCTTACAGACACCCACCTGCGGCGCGGCAAGGCCGATGCCCCGTTCGGCATACATGGTTTCTGTCATATCCGTGACAAATGTTTTCAGTTCGTCATCAAAAACCGTGACGGGTTGGGCCGTTTCCCGCAGGCAGGGATCAGGAAAATGCCGTAATGTCAGTAATGCCATAGCTAACTCACTAATATAAATAAAAATTATGGGGAGACGTACTCCCGGATGCGCTCAGACTATCATAACAGTATGGTGTGAAAACGGCATCATTTGTGCTGTTTTGTTGCTATTTTGTGCGGACAGTCCCGGACTACCTATAGATCCAGATCGCATAAATATGTAATTAAAGTACATTTGGAAGGAATTTGACGGTTTTATGACAAGCTGAATCGTGCGCAATCTGAAAAAAAATTACAAAAAAGGTTTTTTTGTCGGCAAATTTGCGGTAAAGTTATTCGCGTAGGGTACAGAGGTAAGATGTTCTATCTTTCAGACCTTTTACTTCACGTAATCGGATTTAGCTGAATATTAGCTGCTCCGGTCAGACAATGTCTGACCGGAGCATTTTTTTTTGCATAAAAAAACCCGCTGTCGCGGGCTTCTTCATGAGCGGATATTTCAGAGGATCACTCTGCGTCGCTTTCGCTGAACCAGGTGTCCAGTTTCAGACGTAATTTATCAATGCCGATTTTTTTCAGGGCGGAGAAATATTCCACCTGAATATCGCCGGTTTCACTCAGATCAGTCAGTGCATCACGCACCGCCATCAGCTGCTTTTTACGTGCGCCGCTGGCCAGTTTGTCGGCTTTGGTCAGCAGTGCCAGAACCGGTACCTGCATAGCCACAGCCCATTCAATCATCTGCATATCCAGGTCTTTGAGCGGATGGCGGATATCCATCAGCACCACCAGACCGCGCAGACAGTCGCGCTTTTGCAGATATTCACCCAGCGCTGCCTGCCATTTGCGTTTCATCGCTTCCGGTACTTCGGCGTAACCGTAGCCCGGCAGGTCAACCACACGGCAGCCCTCAGTGACTTCAAACAGGTTAATAAGCTGGGTGCGTCCCGGGGTTTTACTGGTCCGTGCCAGGCTTTTTTGTTGTGTCAGTGCATTCAGTGCACTCGATTTTCCGGCATTGGAGCGACCGGCAAACGCCACCTCGATCCCCGTATCTTCCGGTAAATGGCGGATATCCGGTGCGCTGATGACAAAATGGGTCGCTTGGTAGTTGTGCGTTTTAATGGTCAAAATCTGTTCTCCTCAGGTCGAAACCGGGATGATTATAGCCTAATGCCTGTTGTTTAAGAACTGTGGCAGACAGATTACTGTGTCTGTTTATTCTCAGAGCGGAAAAAAGTAATAACAATAATCGGGCTGTGTGTGGTAACCGATATAATCCGGAAAAAACAAAGTCTTCCCGGTGGAAAAAACACGGATATTTACGCGCAAAAAGATAAAAAAACAGAGCGGTTTATTATCGGTTATACAGGCAGGTGTTATTTTTTATTTGGCATAAGTTGAATTTTTCATCAGAAAATGAAATTTACGCATAAAAATCAATATGATATTTATATTTACGCGTTAAATGCAATAAAAGCATCAGCAGAATGAACGGTTCCGTCTTATTTTACTAAATTACGGGCTGTGCGCAGAATATCATCAGTACAAATACGTGAAAAATTCTTATATTAATTAGTTATCCCGGCAGTAAAGGTAAATTAAAGTAAATCTGTGGCGCTCAGCGCCATTGCCCATTAAAATCGGTAAGATTAGTGTCAGTTTATTTCGTTGAAAGGAATTGGGAATGTTAAAACGTGTTTTAGTTACATTTGTGGCAGCCTGTACCCTCAGTGCAACGTCGCTGGCGTTCGCGGCGGAGCAGACGCATGTTAAATTTACCACCACCGCAGGCGATTTTGAAATTGCGCTGGATAATGAAAAAGCGCCGCAGACTGTGGAAAATTTCAAACAGTATGTCACCGATAAATTCTATGACGATACAACATTCCACCGTGTCATCCCGGGCTTTATGGTGCAGGGCGGCGGCTTTACGGCGGATATGAACCAGAAACAGACCCGCCCGCCGGTAAAAAATGAAGCGGATAACGGCCTGCGTAACCTGCGCGGCACCATTGCGATGGCGCGTACCGCAGATAAAGACAGTGCAACCAGCCAGTTCTTTATTAACGTAGCGGATAATGCATTCCTCGACCACGGCCAGCGTGATTTCGGCTATGCTGTGTTTGGTAAAGTCGTGAACGGCATGGAAGTTGTCGATAAAATCTCAAAAGTGAAGACAGAAAACATCGGTCCGTACCAGAACGTGCCATCGACACCGATCAAAATTATTTCTGCAACTATCGTAAAATAAACCGTATTTTCGTGCAGACTAAGGGGAATATTTCCGGATATTCCCCGTAAGCATGTCAAACTCCCTGATAGTCTGAATAAGACGATATCTGCCTCTGCGGCACCATGCCGCATTCGGGCTATTTTCTCTGTCCGGCTGTGGTATTATAGCCCGCTTCATGAAACTGTCTGTGCAATCCCCCGGGGTTGCAGGGTATTGTCAACGTGTGCCTGATACAGCAGTTTGAAAATAAAAAAGATAAATATATCAGTCGGATATAGATAATCATGCTATTAATTATCGATAATTATGACTCATTTACTTATAACCTGTATCAATACTTCTGTGAGTTAGGTGCAGATGTACAGGTTAAACGAAATGATGCCGTCAGCCTCAGTGATATTGAGCAATTATCGCCATCTCACCTGGTGATCTCACCGGGTCCCTGCACGCCGTCAGAAGCCGGTATTTCACTGGATGCGGTCAGCCATTTCGCCGGTGAAATCCCGATCCTCGGGGTGTGTCTCGGGCATCAGGCTATCGGCCAGGCATTCGGCGCGCAGGTGGTGAAGGCGCGTAAAGTGATGCACGGCAAAACCACAGCAATCCATCATAATCAGCAGGGTGTGTTCAAAGGGCTGAACCGTCCGCTGACCGTCACCCGCTATCACTCGCTGGTGATTGCCCCGGAAACATTGCCTGCCTCGTTTGAGGTTACCGCATGGAGTCTGCATGACGGCAATGTGGATGAAATCATGGGGATCCGCCATAAAACCCTGCCGATTGAAGGTGTGCAGTTCCATCCGGAAAGTATTCTCAGTGAACAGGGGCATGAACTCCTGAATAATTTCCTGAAATACTAATCAGTTATCGCTTATTTTATCCTCGGTTCTGTTTTTTCATTCGTTTTGATTTGATTTTTTATTCATATTTGGTGATTATATTTTCACTTGTGGATAGATCAGGTAAGGAACGATGACAAAACAGAATGCGGTTACGCGCGGCACTTATGATGAAGTGATGCTGCCAATTTATGCACCGGCTGATTTTATTCCTGTCAGAGGTCAGGGAAGCCGGGTGTGGGATCAGAACGGCACTGAATATGTTGATTTCGCCGGTGGTATTGCCGTACTGGCGCTGGGCCATTGTCATCCGGCACTGATCGCGGCCCTGAAAGCCCAGAGTGAATCGCTCTGGCATGTCAGCAATATTTTTACTAATGAACCGGCGCTGATACTGGCGCAGAAGCTGATAAAACATACGTTTGCGGAACGGGTTTTCTTTGCCAACTCCGGTGCGGAGGCAAATGAAGCCGCATTCAAACTGGCGCGTCATTATGCACTGACCCGTCATCATCCTTATAAAACCAAAATTATCGCTTTCCATCACGGCTTCCACGGCCGGACACTCTTTACCGTTTCTGTCGGTGGTCAGCCGAAATATGCTGATGGCTTCGGGCCGAAACCGGCAGATATTATTCATGTGCCTTTTAACGACCTTGATGCTGTCAAAGCAGTGATGGATGATCACACCTGTGCCGTGGTGCTGGAACCTGTCCAGGGCGAGGGCGGGATCACACCTGCCACACCGGCCTTTATGCAGGGCCTGCGTGAATTATGTGATAAACATCAGGCGCTGCTGGTATTTGATGAAGTGCAGAGCGGGATGGGGCGCAGCGGCAAACTGTTTGCCTATATGGATTACGGCATTGAGCCGGATATTCTGACCACGGCCAAAGCGCTGGGCGGCGGTTTCCCGATCAGTGCCATGCTGACAAAACAGGACATTGCACAGGTGATGGTACCCGGTACGCACGGTACAACCTACGGCGGCAACCCGCTGGCCTGTGCGGTCGGTAATGCGGCCTTTGATCTGATCAACGACCCGGCATTGCTGGCGGGGGTGAATGAGCGCCATCAGTGGTTTGCGGATGCACTGCAATCTCTGAACAGTACATTCGGTGCATTTGCGGAGATCCGCGGGAAAGGGCTGCTGATTGGTGCCGAACTGGCGGGCATTTACCGCGATCAGTCAAAAACCCTGCTGGGGCTGGCAGCCAAAAACGGCCTGATGCTGCTTAACGCCGGTACCAATGTTCTGCGTTTCACGCCATCGCTGATTATTGAAAAAGCCGATGTGGATGAAGGAATGAAACGGCTGGCGAAAACCCTGAATGATTTCCGGGAAATGCAGTAAATCCATCACGGTAACATGTTTAACTAACTGATTTGTATATTTTATTACTATATTTACTGTGATAGGTTTGCCGGACGTTTATCTAGTCTCAGTAAAGCAATGGCAATTCGGTTTTCAGGCAGATTTGAAGAATTTCTTCATGGCAGTTTTTATGTTCATCTCTATCGCTTCTCTGTCGATGGGTTTGATTTTGTGGTTATTTTTAGTCCGGTCGACATTACTGATGCGGCATATTCGGCGTTCCGGAGTGCAGAGGCGGGGTTCAGGCTTCCGGAACGATGCTATGACCTGAAGTTTGATCGCGAAGATAATTTTTTAAACTCAACGTTCTATCAGGTACCGGAAAGAGGAATGTGTTCACGGCGTTATGGATTTGTTCAGGATCTGGCTGTTGCCCTGCAACGAATTGTGATTCTGCATTGTCAGCAATATGCTGCGAAGGTTTATTTTATGATTGCAGAGAATGATAAGTTAAAACGCTACTATGACAGAATTTTACAGCACGGACATGATAACGTACTATCAGAAATAAAAGCGGGCCTTGGTGAAGGGGGGAAAGGGTATGTACTCAAAACGCGACATTTCTGAGATAAAAAAAAATGAGTATCAAAGAGCGTAAAATAGCAGCAATGCGTCAGTTGAAAGCCTCTTTTGATCAAGCCGGCCGCGAAGGAAAGCTGCGGGTTCGCAGAGCTGATATTCTTCAGTAATAATGATGAGCCGGAAACAAAAAAAACAGGCGCAGATGCGCCTGTTTTGGTGATAAGGGCGGTCCGGATTAACGGGTGCCGTATACCACGATGGTTTTACCGTGTGCGGAGATCAGGTTTTGATCTTCCAGCATCTTCAGAATACGGCCGACGGTTTCGCGGGAACATCCCACAATCTGGCCGATTTCCTGACGGGTAATTTTGATTTGCATGCCGTCCGGATGAGTCATCGCATCCGGCTGTTTTGCCA
Organism: Morganella morganii; assembly: GCF_019243775.1. Classification (NCBI taxonomy): domain Bacteria; kingdom Pseudomonadati; phylum Pseudomonadota; class Gammaproteobacteria; order Enterobacterales; family Morganellaceae; genus Morganella; species Morganella morganii. The sequence continues at coordinate 3,631,438 of NZ_CP069157.1, read as the reverse complement.
GGTTCAGTAATGTCTGGGCGATGCGGCCCGTCACATCAAGGAATGCAAGGTTTCCGACCTTTTCTGATGTGGTTTGCAGGCGGCTTGCCATCTGCGCGGAAAGGCGCATAAGGATATCCGGGTTAACCTGGATAAGCTGGCGGAACTTTTTGTACGAGATTTCTGCAACTTCGCAGGCGCTTTTTGCCCGTACCCACGCTGTACGTTCCTGTCCTTCCTCAAATAATCCGAGTTCACCGATGAAATCACCCTGGTTGAGATAGGATAAAATCATCTCTTTGCCTTCTTCATCTTTGATCAGCACCGCAACAGAACCTTTTACAATATAGTAGAGTGTTTCTGCCTTTTCGCCCTGATGAATAAGCGTGCTTTTGGATGGATATTTGTGGATATGGCAGTGAGACAAAAACCATTCAAGCGTGGGGTCTGTTTGTGGCTTGCCGAGAACCATTCGCGTTATCCTCTGTTGTTAGTTATTGCAAACCGTTGTTTACGCTCTGCAATTATATAAAGTCTTAGCTTATCATATTAACTTGCTGAATTTCCGGCAAGTTAGTTTATTAAAATAGTATAATAATCCTCACGGAAAGATATTGATCTTAGCCATAGATAAATCCTTGCCGTGTTTTTAGCACAGGAAAACTGTCCTGTCTTCCACTGTCTCGCTTCAGCATAATAAACTATGGGATAGATTGCCAGCCCGTGAATGAAAGGGTAGTCTGTCGTGAATTATATTGATGATGAGGGTATAAAAATGGAAGCGCGTGTAAAGTGGGTTGAGAACATGACTTTCTTAGGGGAATCCGCGTCAGGACACCAGATTACAATGGACGGTAATGCCGGTGAAAAAGCTCCGAACCCGATGGAGATGGTACTGATGGCAACCGGCGGCTGCAGCGCCATTGATGTTGTCTCTATTTTGCAAAAAGGCCGTAATCAAGTCATTGATTGTGATGTAAAACTCACCGCTGAACGTCGTGAAACCGCGCCACGTTTATTCACTCATATTAATCTGCATTTTATTGTGACCGGCCGTGACCTGACTGAAAACGTTGTCGGGCGTGCCGTGCAATTATCCGCTGAGAAATATTGCTCTGTTTCATTAATGTTAGGCGAAAGTGTTAACATTACGCATAGTTTTGAAGTAAAGAATATTGAATGATTTTTTGAAATATTATTTTTATTTTTGAAAATAAACCGGGTAATACATTATTACCCGGTTTTTTTATCGCTTGTTTATTTGTTTTCCCTGCAATAATTGCTCTGCCAGCGGTGCCATTATTAATTCCATCGCCAGCCCTAATTTTCCGCCGGGGACGACGATGGTATTTGAGGCGGAAATAAAGGAGCCCTGAAGCATGGATAACAAATAGGGAAAATCGATTTTTTTCAGGCCGCGGAAGCGGATCACGGTAAAGCTTTCATCCTGTGACGGAATGGATTTGGCCGAGAACGGGTTTGAGGTATCCACCGTCGGCACCCGCTGGAAGTTAATGTGGGTGCGGGAAAACTGCGGGGTGATATAGCGGATGTAATCATCCATCGAACGCACGACAGAATCCATTACCGCCTCCCGTGAATGGCCGCGATCATTGGTGTCACGGACTAACTTCTGTATCCACTCCAGATTGACTATCGGTACCACGCCGACCAGCAGATCCACATGTCCGGCAATATCATGTTCCGGCGTGACCACGCCGCCGTGTAATCCCTCATAGAAAAGTACATCCGTCCCGGCAGGAAGTGCCTCGCGGGGGGTGAAGGTGCCGGGCAGCTGATTATAGGGCACGGCTTCATCATAGGTATGCAGATATTTGCGGCGTTCGCCGCTGCCGTTTTCGCTGTACTGGCGGAATGTGCTTTCGAGCAGGCCAAAATCGTTGGCTTCGGGCCCGAAATAGCTGATGTGGCGGCCCTGCTCGCGGGCCTTGCGGATGGCGGCATCCATTTCCGGCCGCGTGTAACGGTGGAAACTGTCACCTTCAATAATGGCCGGAACCGCATCCAGTTGCTGGAAAATTTTACGGAAAGCCTGACTGGTGGTAGTGGTACCGGCTCCGCTGGAGCCGGTAACGGCGATAATCGGGTGGGTCCGTGACATGCGGCGTTTCCTCCGGCTGAATCAGCCGCGGAATTGTGCCGACGGCATGATGTTGAGTGTTTCGTGTAATTCCGACCAGACAATCACAATGTCGCCGTTTTTGAGTTGCGTGTAAAGATCCGCCACTTTATCACTGAGTGATTTTTCATGTTCGCCGTAGTCGGTGCCTTCGCGCAGCACCACACTTTCCAGGATACTTTCCAGTGTTTCCGGCGCGATATCCTGCCAGGGAATAATCATGGTGTCTCCTTTGCGGCCAGATGCGGCGCGAGCCATTCAGGGATGCGCTCCTCCAGCCATAAACGCGGACGGCGCCAGCTGCCGGACACAAAGCCGACATGGCCGCCGTGTTCGGTCATCTGGTACTCCACACACGGCGGCAGTTGTGACAGATCCGGCACCACTTCCTGTGCCATAAAAGGATCATCTTTGGCGTGGATGATCAGCATCGGCTTACGTACGGCTGGGAGTTTCGGCAGGGCACTGCAGCGGCGGTAGTAATCCGAGGCATCGCGGAAGCCGTGGATCCGTGAGGTGATAATGTCATCAAATTCGCGGATCCGTTTAATCGCGCGGATATGCAGCAGGTTTGTCGGCAGTGAATTCGGGTAGCGCACCAGTTTGCGGGTGGCATTACGTTTCAGCCCTTTCAGCAGATACCACTGATAAAAACGGGAAAAGCCTTTTTCCATTTTGAAAGAGCACGGCTCCAGCATCAGCGGGGCGGAAACCACAATACCTGCATCCACTGCGGCATTCTCACCCTCTTCGGCGAGATAACAGGCCAGCATATTGCCGCCGAGTGAATAACCGACCGCGCCGGTCGGTACTTTCCCGTAGGTATCCTGCAGCCAGTTCAGCAGATAACGGGCATCTTCGGTTTCACCGGAGTGGTAAATCCGTCTGGAGCGGTTCGGCTCGCCGCTGCATCCGCGAAAATGCATAACAACACCCAGCCAGCCCTGACGGGCGGCCGCAGCCAGGATACCGTGCGCATACGGGCTGCGGAAACTGCCTTCCAGCCCGTGAAAGATGACCAGCCGTGGTTTATGGCGTGCGGTATCGGGATCTTCGCTCCATGCAAGATCAATAAAATCATCATCCGGCAGTGTCAGGCGCTGCCAGAATGGTTTTATCGTCGGTTTCCGGCGGAAAATCCGGGGCAGCAACGTTTGCAGGTGCGGGTTGGTTGCCCAGGAAATCGGTTGAAAATGACTAGACATAGTTAGATTCGTAATGAAAAAACATCTCTTGTTTAATGAAAAACATACTGGTAATTTTCCGGGAAGAAAATGACCACGTTGCCGGATTACTCATGACCGCACATCTTTTTATCTCACTTTCCGTATTTATGTTTATCGCGGCAGTCACGCCCGGCCCCAATAATATGTTACTGACCGCCTCCGGTGCACAGCTCGGCTTTCGCCGTACGCTGGCACTGATGGCTGGTATTATGCTCGGCATGCAGACGGTATTATACCTTTCAGCCTTTGGTGTTGCGGCTATTTTACTGATTTATCCCAAATTGCATACTGCTATGAAAATTGCGGGTAGTCTTTACCTTCTGTGGCTTGCCAAAAAACTGGCTACCGCACCGTATCAGGAGCTTAATGAACCGCAGGTCAGTAAGGCCGTCACCTGGTATCAGGGGGCGCTGTTACAGTTTATCAATCCCAAGGCCTGGCTGATGGGACTGGGGGCGGTCGGCAGTTACAGCCTGAGCGGTGATGCGTATATGCTGTCTGTCGGAGTGATGAGTATTGTGATGGTCTCTGTGAATCTGGTTGCCGGGCTTATCTGGATCGGATTCGGTGCCTTTATCGGCCTTTTTCTGCGCAGCCGCAATGCCTGGTTCACCTTCAATATTGTGATGGGGTTACTCACCGCCGCCTGTGTGCCGCTCATCTGGCTTGAATAGCAGACATAATATAACCTGCGGAACAAAAACAGAAGCTGAATGAAAAACAGACCGCATTGCGGTCTGTTTTTTTATCGCTGCAGCGAAATCAGCTTAAATCCACATTCTTACTGCCGAACAGCAGGGTAAACAGGAATCCGGCCAGATAGGCGACGAGTAACCCGCCGGTATAGACCGCCATCCCCATGAAGATACCACTGTCGGATGTCATCACCGGAATGGCGATAATCCCCGATGGCCCGAAAACGGTATTCAGCCCGACCGGATAGCCGAACCAGGCGACAAGCCCGATAAAGAACCCGCCGGCTGCACCACCGCAGCAGGCAGTGATAAACGGCTTCACGCGCGGCAGGGTCACGCCGTAGATTAGCGGTTCGCCGATGCCGAGGAAGCCCGGGATAATTGCTCCCCGGATTTGATTACGCAGCACCGAGTCTTTTTTCGCGCGGACATACAGTGCCAGCGCAGCACCGACCTGACCGGCACCCGCCATGGCGAGGATCGGGAACAGGGAGTTAAAACCCTGAGTGCCGACCAGCGCGGTATACACCGGGATAAAGCCCTGGTGGATACCAAACATCACCGCTATCAGGAACAGACCGGCGAGAACCGCAGCGCCGAACGGGTTAGCGTTAAGGTGCATAAACAGCCAGGACATGCCGTCAAACAGCCAGACGCCGATAGGCATAATCACAATAAAGGTCAGTGCACCCATAATCAGCAGGGTGATGGCGGAGGTCAGAATGATGTCCAGGTTTGCCGGGATAAAACGCCGCACCTGCCGTTCGACCTATGCACCGGTGATGGTGGCGATCAGAATCCCGATAATATTACCGCGCGGGTCAATGCCGTGACCGAAGAACGTTTCCATACCGGAGTAGAAACCTTTGGTCGCCTGCGGATCATAACCGAGGATAAACAGTGCCGCGATGATCGCACCATTGACACCGGATCCGCCGAAGGCTTTCTGCGCGTTATAGCCGATCAGGATCCCCATAAAGGTAAACAGCCCTTTGCCGAAGACCTTCATGTAACTGAGCACTTCCACCAGTGTGCTGTTCGGGGACGGATTTCCGGTGACCCAGAGCGATTCAAATAGTGTGGCAAAGCCGAGCAGCAGACCCACGCCGATAAACCCGGGAATGAGCGGGGTAAAAATAGTGGCGAATTTGGCGAGAAAACGCTGTACCGGATTTGTCTGTTTTTCTTTCAGATGCTGCTTCTGATCAGCGGCAATCTCTTTCAGGCTGCGGCTGTCCGGTTCACTGCCCGGTACATGCTCATCCAGATATTTCTGCATCAGCTCTGCGGCGGTTTGTGCTTTGCCCGGCCCCAGCACAATCTGGAACTGCTCATCACTTTCAATCACACCCAGCACGCCCTCAATTTTTTTGATGGCGATTTTATCCGCCAGCTGTGTGTTGTTCAGTGTCAGACGCAGGCGGGTCATACAGTTACCGCTCTGTGCCACGTTACCCGGACCGCCGATGGCATCCAGAATCTGTATGATGGTTGACTGACTGATTTTGGCCATGGTGATTACCTTGCGTTAAGAGTGCGCCGCGCCGGTCAGCGCGTCACGGATAAACCCCTGATGCTGTGCCAGCAGGGCTTTGGCGTCACCGGCACTCAGCTGTGCCAGGATCATCACGATGGCGGTCTTGCAGTGTCCGTCACAGGCGGCAAGGGCTTGTTCTGCGGTCGCTTTGTCACATTCCGTTGCGGCCATCACAATACGTTTCTGCCGCTCAACCAGTTTGGCGTTGGTCGCTTCCACATCCGCCATCAGGTTGCCGTACACTTTCCCGGAGCGGATCATGGCGCCGGTGGTGATCATATTGAGTATCAGTTTCTGGGCGGTGCCGGCTTTCATGCGGGAGGAACCGGTAATGACTTCCGGGCCGACCACCGGTGTGATGGCGATACCGGCCAGACGGCTCATTTCACTGTCCGGATTACAGCTGACAGCGGCTACCGTTGCACCGAGTGACAGTGCGTATTCCATACCGCCCAGCACATAGGGGGTACGGCCGCTGGCGGCGATCCCGACTAACACATCTTTTTCATTGAAATTCAGGGCTTTCAGATCACTCACCGCCAGTTCGCGGTTATCTTCCGCATTTTCAACGGCTTTCAGGATAGCTTTGTGACCACCGGCAATCAGACCGACCACCTGCTCTGCCGGGGTGCCGAAGGTCGGCGGACACTCACTGGCATCCAGTATCCCGAGACGGCCGGAGGTGCCCGCGCCCATATAAATCAGCCGTCCGCCCAGGCGGAATGCCTGTGCCACCGCATCCACCACCTGTGCCACCTGCGGCAGTGTTTTTTCCACGGCAAGGGCCACGGTCTGGTCTTCGCGGTTAATCACCCGCAGCATATCTAATGTCGGCAGGCTGTCGATATCCGCGCTTGCCGGGTTGCGGCTCTCGGTAATCATTGAGGTTAAGTCAATCTTCATGCGTGATCCTTTGTATAAGATATAATCGCATGCTAGAGAATTAAATATTCTTTTTGTGTGAGAATTATCACAGAGTAATCTATTCAACTATGATGCTATAGCAGGAATAGTTTCATTTCCCATCATCATTTTATTTTTTATATTTAATTGAATATAAATGTATTTTTTATTAGTCAGATACGTCCTTTATCAGGAATAATTCGTCATTTTAGTTAAAATAATTTATTCCTTTTTTATTCTCCGCAGAAGGAAAACAGGTACACATGGCGATCCTGACAAAAATCAGCTGGGTAAAAGCAGAGCTGGCGACCAATCAGCAGCATATTGCCGATTTCATCCTGGCGCAGCCGGAAGAAACCGTGACACTTTCCTCCCAGGTACTGGCGGAGCGGGTGGGCGTGAGTCAGTCCGCTATAGTGAAGTTTAGTCAGAAACTGGGATTTAAGGGTTTTCCGGCACTGAAAGTCGCTATCAGCGAAGAGATTGGCCGCAACCGGGTGCTGGCAGCTAATCAGCAGCAGGCGCTGCATAACCGGATAGAAGCACATGATCCGCTGCTGGTGATCGCGCAGAAACTGGCACAGGAAAAGCAGAATTCCATTACGGAAACCACACGGCGGCTCGATTTTGAACAGATGGCAGAGATTGTCGCCTGTCTGGATAATGCCCGCTGTATTCAGGTCGCCGGTATCGGCGGCTCCGGGCTGACGGCGAAAGATCTGGCCTATAAACTTCAGAAAATCGGGCTGATGACACTGGCGGAAGCCGATCACCATATCCAGATCGCTTTTTCCCAGACGCTGACCGAAAAGGATGTGCTGGTGGTATTGTCATTCAGCGGCAAACGCAAGGATATGCTGGTCACCGCCGCCACGGCGAAAAAACAGAATGCCACGCTGATTGCGATTACCGGGAACCGTCAGTCACCGCTGGCAAAAATGGCGGATTATGTGCTGGAAACGGTCGCGGAAGAAAACGAGTGGCGCAGTTCGTCTATTTCCTCACGGACGGCGCAGAATACAGTGACGGATCTGCTGTTTATGGCGCTGTTACAGCGGCGGGAAGAGCAGGCGCGGCGGCTGGTGATCAATGCCCGCACCATGATTAACAGCCTGGACGGCTGATAAGAAAAGAGAGCGGCAGGGGCCGCTCTTTATCATTTACTGATTTTCAAAGGCCTGTGTCATGGCTTCGAGGTTTTCCTGAATCTCCATCCAGGCCATTTCCGCCTCTTCCAGCTCAGCTTTGAACTGCGCCTGTTCCTGAAGGCAGGTGTTCAGCTCGGCTTTGCGGGACTGATCATACAGGCCGCTGTCACCGAGTTTTTCCTCAATCACGGCAATGGCGTCCGATAACCGGCTCATGGTTTTTTCCAGTTTCTCAGATTCTTTGCGCAGCGGCTGAGTCTGCTGGCGGAATTCCGCCTCACGGCGTTTCTGCTCTTTGCGATCCTGCGCGGTGACGGTATTTTTTTCCTCGCCGTTTTCCGCCGCCGGCTCCGCACTCTGGCGCATCTGTTTCTGACTGTCTGCCAGCCAGCGCTGATAATCATCCAGATCGCCGTCAAACGGCTCGACCTGACCATCATGCACCAGGTACAGATCATCGGTGGTGGATCGCAGCAGGTGACGATCGTGGGAAACCACGACGATCGCTCCCTCAAATTCGATCAGGGCTTCGGTCAGTGCCTGGCGCATATCCAGATCCAGGTGGTTTGTCGGTTCATCGAGCAGCAGCAGGTTCGGGCGCTGCCAGATAATCATCGCCAGTACCAGACGCGCTTTTTCCCCGCCGGAGAAACGACCGGTGTTGTCGGTCACCTGATCACCTTTGAAACCATAACCGCCGAGGTAATCACGCAGTTGCTGTTCAGTCTGATCCGGCGCCAGGCGCACCATATGTTGTAACGGGGATTCATCTGCGCGTAAAAATTCCAGCTGATGCTGGGCGAAGTAACCCAGTTTGATACCTTTGGCGAGACCAATTTTGCCCTGTAACGGCTCCAGTTCACCGGCGAGCATTTTAATCAGGGTGGATTTACCCGCGCCGTTACGGCCGAGCAGGCCGATACGTGAACCGGGCACCAGGTTCAGTTTGATATTATCCAGCACCACTTTCTCACCGTACCCGGCGCTGACTTTTTCCATTTTCAGCAGCGGGTTCGGCAGTGCTTCAGGCGGGCGGAAACTGAAACGGAACGGGTTATCCGCCAGTGCCGGGGCAATCAGCTCCATGCGTTCCAGCATCTTCAGACGGCTTTGTGCCTGCTTGGCTTTGGTCGCCTGAGCGCGGAAACGATCGACATATTTCTGCAGATGTGCGCGGCGTAACTGCTGACTTTCATACTGTGCCTGCTGCTGGGCCATTTTCTCGGCACGCTGCACCTCAAAGGAGGAGTAGTTACCGGTGTATTCAAACAGACCGTTTTGTTCAATGTGCAGGACTTTATCAATGATCGGATCGAGGAAATCGCGGTCATGGGAGATCAGAATCAGAGTGCCGGGATAGCTCTTCAGCCATTTTTCCAGCCAGATCACCGCATCGAGATCCAGGTGGTTGGTCGGTTCATCGAGCAGCAGCAGATCAGAGCGGCAAATCAGTGCCTGTGCCAGGTTCAGGCGCATCCGCCAGCCCCCGGAGAAGGCCCGTACCGGGGTGTCCAGCTGTTCCTGTGAGAATCCCAGCCCGTGCAGCAGTGTGGCGGCACGGGAACGGATGGTCCAGGCATCGAGGGTGTCGAGCTGACCGTGGATCACGGCAATGGCGTGGCCGTCATTCTGTTCATTCGCCTGCTGTAATTTTGCCTCAAGCTCACGGAATTCGCGGTCACCGTCAATGACATACTCGATCGCCGGTTCATCCAGTGCCGGGGTTTCCTGGTTAACCCAGGCCATGGACCAGTTTCCCGGAAATGACACACTGCCTGCTTCGGCCTGTAATTCGCCCTTAAGCAGCGCCAGCAGCGTGGATTTACCGCAGCCGTTTTTTCCCACCAGTCCGACTTTCTGGCCCGGATTGATGGTGGCCGTTGCGTTGTCGAGCAGAACACGGACGCCGCGGCGAACCTGAAGTGAAGAGAAAACAATCATAAATATCGATAGGGTAAGTAATTGAGAGTAAAATTAATGTAATTCGTGCGTTGTCAGCAGCAAATCACCCGTCAGCAGGCGAGGAGTATCGTTGCAGCGGGCATAGTAGCGAAAATCACAAAGATTCTCACGTTTTTAAGAGGAAGTGATGATAAATAATCCGACTATATTACTGATTTACGCCCATCCGGAACCGCATCACTCCATCGCCAACAAGGCGCTTATCTCTGCGGCGTCGGAACTCGGGCATGTGACGGTGCATGACCTGTACGGCACCTATCCGGACTTTTTTTATCGATATCCGCCATGAGCAGGAACTGCTGCGGCAGCATGACATCATTGTGTTTCAGCACCCGCTGTACACTTACAGTTGCCCCGCGCTGCTGAAAGAGTGGTTTGACCGCGTGCTGACCCGTGATTTCTCCGGTGAACAGGGCGGCAGACAGCTGTCCGGCAAATACTGGCGCCAGGTGATCACAACAGGGGAACCGGCGGAAGCTTATCAGCACGGCGGCTATAACCGTTTTCCGATCAGTGAGTTACTGAGACCGTTTGAGCTGACGGCGGCACTGTGTGAAATGCACTGGCTGGCACCGGTTATTCTCTATGCCGCACGCCGCCAGGGAAAAGCCATGCTGCATGAGCAGGCGCAGGCGTATTGTGACTGGCTGCGGGCACCGCAACTGACCGGAGGGCGTAAAAATGGAGCCAGCTGACGGCAACCTGCTGCATGCAGGTATTGTGTTTCTCGCGGCAGCCGTGGTGATGGTGCCGGTGGCGCAGCGGCTGCGTATCGGCGCGGTACTGGGATATCTGCTGGCGGGGATTGCTATCGGCCCGTGGGGGCTGGGCTTTATCAAGAACGTCAATGAGCTGCTGCACTTCTCTGAGCTTGGTGTGGTGTTCCTGATGTTTCTTATCGGGCTGGAGCTGAATCCGCGTGAACTGTGGAAACTACGGCGATCTATTTTCGGTACCGGCACCGCGCAGGTGGTGTTCTCCGCCCTGATCCTCGGGGTGCTGCTCTGGCTGACGGATTTCTCCTGGCAGGCGGCAGTGGTCGGCGGGCTGGGAATGGCGATGTCCTCCACAGCGATGGCATTACAGCTGATGGATGAAAAAGGCATGACCAACAACGACAGCGGCCAGATGGGATTCTCAGTGCTGCTGTTCCAGGACATGGCGGTGATCCCTATCCTCGCGGTTATTCCTCTGCTGGGCGGGGAAACGGCGGGCAGTGACTGGTATCGCATCGGCATCAAAATTCTGGCCTTTGCCGGACTGCTGATTGGCGGGCGTTATCTGCTGCGGCCATTGTTCCGGCTGGTGGTGAAATCCGGGGTCAGTGAAGTCTTTACCGCCGCCTCGCTGCTGCTGGTGATCGGTTCGGCGGTGTTTATGGAGCAGCTCGGGTTTTCCATGGCGCTCGGAACATTTATCGCGGGTGTGATGCTGGCGGATACGGAATACCGCCATGAGCTGGAGATCACTATCGAGCCGTTCAAAGGGCTGCTGCTGGGGATGTTCTTCATTTCTGTCGGCATGTCACTGAACATCGGCGTGCTGTGGCAGTATCTGCCGCAAATTCTGCTGGGTGTGATTGTGCTGGTGAGTGTCAAAATGACGGTGCTGTATCTGCTGGCACATCTGACCTGCCGGCGCAGCGGGCGCTTACAGTTTGCCGGGGTGCTCAGTCAGGGCGGGGAATTTGCGTTCGTGCTGTTCTCGGCGGCACTGGCCAGCCGTGTGATTACGGATCATCAGATGGCGCTGCTGCTGGTGGTAGTCACCCTTTCCATGATGACCACGCCGCTGCTGATGCAGGGCATCGATATGATTCTGGCGCGCCGTTACAATAATGCCGAACCGGGAACGGGCGAAACCCCGTTTGTGGAGGATAACCATCCGCATGTGATTCTGGTCGGTTTCGGGCGGATGGGGCAGGTCATCGGCCGTCTGCTGATGGCGAACAAAATTCATCCGACGGTACTGGAAAAAGATGTCAGTGCGGTCAGCGCCATGCGCCGTTACGGCTATAAGGTTTATTACGGGGATGCGACAGGACTCGCATTGTTACGTTCTGCCGGGGCAGAGACAGCAAAGGTGATTGTCATTACCTGTGATAAGCCGGAAGATACTATGACCATTGTGCAGTTGTGTCAGGAGCACTTCCCGCATCTGCAGATTATTGCCCGCGCCCGGGGACGGGTGGAGGCACACGAGCTGCTTACACACGGCGTAACACAGTTCAGCCGCGAAACCTTCTCGTCGGCGCTGGAACTGGCGCGCAAAACCCTGATCGGGCTGGGCACGCATCCGGCGGAAGCACACCGGGCGCAGCAATTATTCCGCAGGCTGGATATGCAGTTGCTGCGTGAGCTTATCCCGCAGGCGGAAGAGGAAATTTCGCATATCTCCCGCGTGAAAGAGGCGCGGCGCGAGCTGGAAAACCTGTTTGATAATGAAATGAAACGGGAAAAACATCTGCCGGACAGCTGGAACCTGACAGAAGACTCACCGGGCAGCGGACGGACAGAGACAGGAGCAGAAAAATGAGTAACCGGAAACGGTTTATTGCGGGTGCGGTATGCCCTGAGTGTCAGGCACAGGACACCCTCGCCATGTGGCGTGAGGATAATGTGGACGTGGTGCAGTGTGTGACGTGCGGCCATCTCGAACGCCGGGCGGACGCGCATGCGGAGCAGCATGTGCGCAAAGATGAACAGGTGATTGGTATCTTTACACCGGGGGAATAACAGGCTGCTGCTTTTCACAGAGAATTTGGGGGAATTTGTCCCAAAACAGATACAGTGGCTGTAAATTCCGTTACAATCGGCGCGTTAATTAAAATCTTATCCCCCGCGGATGTGTAGGAGATACCATGAAAGTAGCAAAAGACCTGGTAGTGAGCCTGGCTTATCAGGTAAGAACAGAAGACGGTGTATTAGTTGATGAGTCTCCGGCAAGTGCTCCGTTAGACTATCTGCACGGTCGCGGCGCGCTGATCAGCGGGCTGGAAAGTGCACTGGATGGCCGTGTTGCCGGTGATGTGTTCGACGTTGATGTCGGCGCAAACGACGCTTACGGTCAGTATGACGAAAACCTGGTTCAGCGCGTACCGAAAGACGTTTTCGTCGGTGTTGATGAGCTGGAAGTCGGCATGCGTTTCCTGGCAGACACCGATATGGGCCCTGTGCCGGTTGAAATCACCGGTATCGAAGGTGACGAAGTGATCGTTGACGGCAACCATATGCTGGCCGGTCAGAACCTGAAATTCCACGTCGAAGTTATCGGTGTGCGTGAAGCAACAGCAGAAGAGCTGGAGCACGGTCACGTTCACGGTGAAGAAGGCGGCTGCTGCGGTGGTCACGACCACGGCGAAGAAGGCGGTTGCTGCGGCGGCGGTCACGGCCACGATCACGACCATGGTCACGAACACGGTGAAGGCGGCTGCTGCGGCGGTGGCGGTCACGGTAAAGGCCACGGTAACGGCGGCTGCGGTTGTCACTGATAACCCGCATCTGAACCGGACAAAAAAAGCGCATTCTGACGGATGCGCTTTTTTTATACCTGTGTTTTATCAGTAGTGCGGTGGCGGCACTTCTTCTGACAGCGGTGCCACATTTGAGCCCGGGGTGGCTTTCAGGCGTTCGGTCAGCAGGCGGAGCCTTTCATTCAGCCGGGTGATATCCATCTGCTGCTGTGTTACCACCTGATTGAGTTCCTCAATGGTCAGATCCTGAAAGGCGGTTTTGCTTTCAAGCTGTTCGAGGCGTTGTTCAAGTTCCAAAAGGTCCATCGTTTTCTCCTGTCTGAGACGGGGATTACTGTGTAAAAGTATGTAATATTCCTGTGAAATACACTTAGTGTGAGAGGATATCTTTTATTGGGGGGTTACTATGAAACCTCTTTTTGCTAAGGTTGTCTCAGCATCACAAAACCGTGACATTATGATGTCGCCCGGTGACGGCTGCAAGGACTCTCTGACGTGATCTGCTGTGAGGTACGTCCTGTAACTGTTGCAAAACTTATGGAGAAAAGGATGAAATCACTGTTTAAAGCGACTGTTGTCGCAACCTCGCTGGCAATGACATTAGGTATGTCACAGGCTTATGCGGATACCGCGCCGAAAAAAGAAGAAGTGAAGCTGAACAGCGCATTTAAAACCGCAAGTCAGCAGAATGCTTATGCGCTGGGTGCGTCACTGGGCCGTTACATGGAAAATGCCCTGAATGAGCAGAAATCCATTGGCCTGGATCTGGATCGCGATCAGATGATGGCGGGTGTTCAGGATGCATTCAATAACAAAAGCAAACTGAGTGATGAAGAGATCAACCAGACGCTGCGCGGTTTTGAAGAGCAGGTGAAAGGTGCCGCTCAGGAAAAAATGGCACGCGAGGCGACTGAAAACAAAGCAGCCGGTGACAAATACCGTGCCGCATTCGCCAAAGAAAAAGGCGTTGAAAAAACCAAGAGCGGTGTGCTCTACAAATCTGAGAAAGACGGTAACGGTGCATCTCCGAAAGAGACTGACACCGTTGTTGTTCACTATAAAGGCGCATTAATTGACGGTACCCAGTTTGACAGCTCTTACGACCGTAACGAGCCGCTGACCATTCGTCTGGACAGCGTGATCAAAGGCTGGACCGAAGGTCTGAAGCAGATGAAAAAAGGCGGTAAAGCCAAACTGGTCATCCCGCCGGAAGCAGCTTACGGTACCGACGGTGTTCCGGGGATCCCTGCCAACTCCACCCTGGTCTTTGACGTCGAGTTACTGGATATCAAACCTGCGGCCAAATAAGTCCTGCTGATACCGGAAACTGACAAAAACCCGCGCCCTGTTGTGCGGGTTTTTGTTTCCGCAACGATCAGGATTATGAAAAATTTGCAAAACATCCGTGTTTTTTTGTAATTTTTTACCAGAATTTGATCACCTCAGGCGCAAAACGGCCTGTTTTTCGCTATAACTTAACCTGCGGGTACCTGCACAGAACCGGAAGCCCGTCATTTGCTGCTTTCCTGCACCCGGGAAATCCGGGTATATAATTGATACATGATGACAGGGTAATCCTCCTCCTGCAGTGAAAGATTACAGATGAGTAAAACCAACGACGTTCACACGTTACAAAGAGTGGTGTATTAAATGTCTAACCCAGTATTATTTAATGACAATGATTCGGATTACATTGTAAATCATCCGTTTACTGAAACGGATTATGAGATCCTGAAATCCTATGAGGCGGCTGTTGATGGCCTGGCGCTGCTCATCGGTGAGCACTGTGAAATCGTTCTCCACTCACTGGAAGATCTGAAGCGCTCAGCGGTGAAGATCGCAAACGGTCATCACACCGGCCGTAAAGTCGGTTCCCCGATTACCGACCTCGCGCTGCGCATGCTGCACGACATTACAGATGAAGACTGCAGCACCTCGAAAGCCTATTTCACACGGGCGAAAACCGGGGCACTGATGAAATCGCTGACGATTGCTATCCGCAATAAATCACGCCGTATCATCGGGCTGCTGTGTATTAACATGAACCTGGATGTGCCGTTCTCCCAGATTGTTCAGACGTTTATCCCGAAAGAGCTGGCAGAAGAGACCTCCAATGTGAACTTTGCCTCTTCCGTTGAAGACCTGGTGGCACAGACGCTGGAACAGACGATTGAAGAAGTGAATGCCGACCGCAACGTGGCAAACAACGCGAAGAACAAACAGGTGGTACTGAACCTGTATGAGAAAGGGATATTTGATATCAAAGATGCCATCAACCTTGTGGCGGTGCGTCTGAATATCTCCAAACACACGGTCTATCTCTACATCCGCCAGTTTAAAAACGGCGAGTAAGGCAGCACGGAGCAATGACACCGTTATCTTACTGCCTGCTGGTCACCGGCCCGGCCTACGGCACACAGCGTGCCGGCAGCGCGTTGCTGTTTGCACAGCATGTGATTGCGGCCGGACACCGGATTCAGTGTGTGTTTTTTTACCGCGAAGGGGTCAGCAACGCCAATGTGCTGACATCACCGGCCGGGGACGAAACCGACATGGTACGTCAGTGGCAGCAGCTTGCCCGCGATAACGGTATTCAGCTGGCAGTCTGTGTGGCAGCGGCGCTGCGCCGCGGTGTAACCGATGCCGCACAGGCGGAGTCGCTGAAACTGGCGGCAGCCAATCTGGCGGACGGTTTTTCCCTCAGCGGCCTGGGAACTCTGGCGGAAGCCATGATGACCTGTGATCGCGTTATCCAGTTTTAGGGAGATCCGGTGAAACGTATCGCATTTGTTTTCAGAAGTGCACCTCACGGCAGCAACAGCGGCCGGGAAGGGCTGGATGCACTGCTGGCAACCAGTAATTATACGGAAGAGATTGCGGCCTTTTTTGTGTCTGACGGGGTACTTCAGTTATTACCGGAACAGACACCGGCAAAAATCCTCGCCCGTGATTATATCTCCACCTTCAAAGTCCTGCCGCTGTACGATATTGATGAGTGCTACTGCTGTGCGGAGGATATGGCCGCACGCGGGTTATCCCCGGAGACGCCGTATATCCTGCCGGTCACCTGCCTGAGTGCGGCGGAACTGGCCCGGAAACTGGCGGTATTTGACGCCGTGGTGTCATTTTGATCTACTTACGGTGAGCAAGATGCTATATACTGTCAGCCAATCGCCATTTCGTACTGATATCCAATCATTACTGAATCTGTTATCCCCTGAGGATGACATCCTTTTTACCGAAGATGGCGTAATCGCAGCAACGGAAGGTAACCCGTTGTTGCAGGCGCTTATTCAGTCGGGTCATATTCCCTGTGTGTTGCGGGAGGATGCCGAAGCACGCGGTTTATTACCGTTCCTTTCGGGCAAAGTGAGAATCACAGACTATACTGGTTTTGTGGAGCTCACGGTCACACACACGCAACATTTTGCGTGGGAATAGCAAATATCATTGTATATTTCTTGACACCCTGTTGCGTCAGCAATAAAATTTCGCGTCCTCGTGTTTTGTCTTTGACAGATACGAGGCACAAATCCGTGTTTACGAAGCAAAAAACCAGGAGCTTTTTTTATAATGGCAACGATTAATCAGCTGGTTCGCAAATCCCGTAGCTCGAAAGTTGTGAAAAGCAACGTTCCTGCACTGGAAGCATGCCCGCAAAAACGTGGCGTATGTACTCGTGTATATACCACCACACCTAAAAAACCTAACTCAGCACTGCGTAAAGTATGCCGTGTACGTTTAACCAACGGTTTTGAAGTTTCTTCATACATCGGTGGTGAAGGTCATAACCTGCAGGAACACAGCGTGATCCTGATCCGCGGTGGTCGTGTTAAAGACTTACCGGGTGTTCGCTACCACACTGTTCGCGGCGCACTGGACTGTTCCGGTGTTAAAGACCGTAAACAAGCTCGTTCTAAGTACGGTGTGAAGAAGCCAAAAGCTTAATGGTTCTCCGTTAAGTAAGGCCAAACATTTATCGCATTAATGTCAAATAAACTCATTGAGTTTTGGACAACCCTGAATTAACAACGGAGTATTTCCATGCCACGTCGTCGTGTAATTGGTCAACGTAAAATTCTGCCAGATCCTAAGTTCGGATCAGAGCTGCTGGCCAAATTTGTAAATATCCTGATGGTAGACGGTAAAAAATCTACCGCAGAATCAATCGTATATACCGCGCTTGAGACCCTGGCTCAGCGTTCAGGTAAAGAGCACCTGGAAGCATTCGAAATCGCACTGGATAACGTGCGTCCGACTGTCGAAGTTAAGTCCCGCCGTGTTGGTGGTTCTACTTACCAGGTACCGGTTGAAGTTCGTCCGGTCCGCCGTAATGCATTAGCAATGCGCTGGATCGTTGAAGCTGCCCGTAAACGCGGTGATAAGTCCATGGCTCTGCGCCTGGCAAATGAATTATCCGATGCAGCTGAAAACAAAGGCACTGCCGTTAAGAAACGTGAAGACGTTCACCGTATGGCAGAAGCTAACAAGGCGTTCGCACACTACCGTTGGTAATCAAACCGTAGTGAATTGTGTATAGGGTAGCCGTAAGGCTGCCCGACCAAATTAAACGAACGTCCAAGAGAGAGGAAAAAATGGCTCGTCAAACACCCATTTCACGTTACCGTAATATCGGTATCAGTGCACATATCGACGCCGGTAAAACCACCACAACAGAACGTATTCTGTTTTATACAGGTGTGAACCATAAAATTGGTGAGACCCACGAAGGTTCAGCAACGATGGACTGGATGGAGCAGGAACAAGAGCGTGGTATTACTATCACCTCCGCAGCAACCACTGCGTTCTGGTCCGGTATGGGCAAACAATTTGAACCACACCGCATCAACATCATCGACACCCCGGGGCACGTTGACTTCACAATCGAAGTAGAACGTTCCATGCGTGTTCTTGATGGTGCTGTAATGGTTTACTGTGCCGTTGGTGGTGTTCAGCCACAGTCTGAAACCGTATGGCGCCAGGCAAACAAATATCATGTACCTCGTATCGCGTTCGTTAACAAAATGGACCGTATGGGTGCAAACTTCCTGAAAGTTGTTGATCAGATCAAAACCCGCTTAGCGGCTACTCCGGTTCCTCTTCAGTTAGCTATCGGCGCTGAAGAATCATTCACCGGTGTTGTTGACCTGGTTAAAATGAAAGCGATTCAGTGGAGTGAAGAAGACCAGGGCGTTACCTTCGTCTACGAAGATATCCCGGCAAACATGCAGGAATTAGCTGCTGAATGGCACCAGAATCTGGTTGAAGCCGCAGCTGAAGCCTCAGAAGAGCTGATGGAAAAATATCTCGGCGGTGAAGAACTGACTGAAGCTGAAATCAAATCAGCATTACGTCAGCGCGTACTGGCGAACGAAATTATCCTGGTAACCTGTGGTTCTGCATTTAAGAACAAAGGTGTTCAGGCGATGCTGGATGCGGTTGTTGAGTACCTGCCATCTCCGACAGAAGTTCCTGCAATTAAAGGTATTCTGGACGACGGTAAAGATACCCCGGCTGAGCGTCACTCTTCTGATGAAGAGCCGTTTGCATCTCTGGCATTTAAAATTGCAACCGACCCGTTCGTGGGTAACCTGACGTTCTTCCGCGTGTACTCTGGTGTTGTTAACTCCGGTGATACCGTACTGAACCCGGTTAAATCCAAGAAAGAACGTTTCGGCCGTATCGTTCAGATGCACGCTAACAAACGTGAAGAGATTAAAGAAGTTCGCGCTGGTGACATCGCGGCTGCTATCGGTCTGAAAGACGTCACTACAGGTGATACTCTGTGTGCGATTGATGCACCAATCATCCTGGAGCGTATGGAATTCCCTGAGCCGGTAATCTCCGTTGCAATCGAGCCGAAAACCAAAGCTGACCAGGAAAAAATGGGTATCGCACTGGGCCGTCTGGCACAGGAAGATCCATCATTCCGCGTATCAAGTGATGAAGAGACTAACCAGACTATCATCGCCGGTATGGGTGAATTACACCTGGACGTTCTGGTCGACCGTATGCGTCGTGAGTTCAAAGTTGAAGCGAACGTGGGTAAACCACAGGTTGCTTACCGCGAAGCAATCACTATGAAAGTGACTGATATCGAAGGTAAACACGCTAAACAGTCCGGTGGTCGTGGTCAGTACGGTCATGTTGTTATCGACATGTACCCGCTGAACAAGAAAGATGCCGAAGGCGTCAACATGGAATACGAATTTGTCAACGAAATCAAAGGTGGTGTGATTCCTGGTGAATACATCCCTGCGGTTGACAAAGGTATCCAGGAGCAGCTGAAATCTGGTCCGTTAGCAGGCTACCCTGTTGTTAACATGGGTGTTCGTCTGCACTTCGGTTCATACCATGATGTTGACTCCTCTGAACTGGCGTTTAAACTGGCAGCATCTCTGGCGTTTAAAGACGGCTTCAAAAAAGCGAAACCAGTTCTGCTGGAACCAATCATGAAAGTTGAGGTGGAAACACCGGAAGACTACATGGGTGACGTCATTGGTGACCTGAACCGTCGTCGCGGTATGATCGAAGGTATGGATGACATGCCTACCGGTAAAATCGTCCGTGCGCAAGTGCCACTGTCTGAAATGTTTGGTTATGCAACTGACCTGCGTTCACAGACTCAGGGCCGTGCTTCTTACTCCATGGAATTCCTGAAGTATAATGAAGCGCCAAACAACGTAGCTCAGGCTGTTATTGAAGCTCGTAATGCAAAATAATCGGTAACTTACCGGTTTAACTCGTTAATTTCAGTCCCTTCTCACAGTGAAGAAGGGACTTCATAAGGAATAGAGTCGTGTCTAAAGAAAAATTTGAACGTACGAAACCGCACGTTAACGTTGGTACTATCGGCCACGTTGACCACGGTAAAACTACCCTGACTGCTGCAATCACCACCGTTCTGGCAAAAACCTACGGCGGTAACGCTCGTGCATTCGACCAGATCGATAACGCGCCTGAAGAAAAAGCACGTGGTATCACCATCTCTACTTCTCACGTAGAGTACGATACTCCGACTCGCCACTACGCGCACGTTGACTGCCCGGGGCACGCCGACTACGTTAAAAACATGATCACCGGTGCTGCACAGATGGACGGCGCTATCCTGGTTGTTGCTGCAACTGATGGCCCTATGCCACAGACCCGTGAGCACATCCTGTTAGGTCGTCAGGTTGGCGTTCCTTACATCATCGTATTCCTGAACAAATGTGACATGGTTGATGATGAAGAGCTGCTGGAACTGGTTGAAATGGAAGTTCGTGAACTTCTGTCTCAGTACGATTTCCCTGGCGACGACACGCCAATCGTTCGCGGTTCAGCGCTGAAAGCACTGGAAGGCGAGCCAGAGTGGGAAGCTAAAATCGTTGAACTGGCAGGTTTCCTGGATTCTTACATCCCTGAGCCAGAGCGTGCAATTGACAAGCCGTTCCTGCTGCCAATCGAAGACGTATTCTCAATCTCCGGCCGTGGTACCGTTGTTACCGGTCGTGTTGAGCGCGGTATCATCAAGGTTGGTGAGGAAGTTGAAATCGTGGGTATCAAAGATACTGCGAAAACCACCTGTACCGGTGTTGAAATGTTCCGCAAACTGCTGGACGAAGGCCGTGCCGGTGAGAACGTCGGTGTTCTGCTGCGTGGTACCAAGCGTGAAGAAATCGAACGTGGTCAGGTTCTGGCTAAACCAGGTTCAATCAAACCACATACCAAATTTGAATCAGAAGTTTATATTCTGAGCAAAGATGAAGGTGGTCGTCATACTCCATTCTTCAAAGGTTACCGTCCACAGTTCTACTTCCGTACCACAGACGTAACAGGTACTATCGAACTGCCGGAAGGCGTTGAAATGGTAATGCCGGGCGACAACATCAAAATGATCGTCACCCTGATCCACCCAATCGCAATGGACGATGGTCTGCGTTTCGCAATCCGTGAAGGCGGCCGTACCGTTGGCGCGGGTGTTGTAGCGAAAGTGATGGGTTAATTACGGATGTAATAATCCTAAAAAGGGCATCATTTGATGCCCTTTTTCTGCGTTGTTTTATGAAGAACCTATCTCATCACTAGTTGATCATCAACTACTGGTGAGATAGGCTCTCACGCAACGAATGGTGAGTATCTCGAAGAATACGAAACTCATGCTGGATTATGACGCCAAGTCAGATACAATTGCATCTGTCCCTAATTTTGGTCTGATTTGTTTTGCAACAGCGAGGCAGTCCGGCTGACTTTTTTATTTCATGGTTACAGGTTGGTTTATGAGTGCGAATAGCGAAGCTCAACAAAACGGCCGTGGTGCTGACATTGCCAAATGGTTAGTGGTCGCAGTTCTGCTGATCGCTGCTATCGGCGGTAACTACTACTTCCGCGAATTTAATCTCGCGCTGCGTGCGCTGGCAGTTGTTGTCGTCATCGCATTAGCCGGTGGTATTGCACTGTGGACAACGAAAGGCAAAGCGACACTGACTTTTGCCCGCGAAGCACGGGTTGAAATGCGTAAAGTGATCTGGCCTACACGTCAGGAAACACTGCATACAACACTGATCGTTGCGGCAGTCACAGCGGTTATGTCGTTAGTGTTATGGGGCCTTGATGGTATCCTTGTCCGTCTTGTTTCCTATATAACATCCTTCTGAGGTTCTAAAGATGTCGGATTCTCCTAAAAAACGTTGGTATGTCATCCAGGCTTTCTCCGGATTCGAGAGCCGGGTTGCGCAGTCTCTGCGTGAACATATCAAAATCAACGGGATGGAAGATTCATTTGGCGAAGTCATGGTGCCAACGGAAGAAGTCGTCGAGATCCGCAGCGGTCAGCGCCGCAAAAGTGAGCGCAAATTCTTCCCGGGCTATGTCCTGGTTCAGATGGCGATGAACGATGCATCCTGGCATCTGGTGCGTAACGTACCGCGTGTAATGGGATTCATCGGCGGAACATCCGATCGTCCTGCACCGATCAGCGATAAAGAAGTTGATGCGATTATGAACCGCCTGCAGCAGGTGGGTGATAAGCCGCGTCCGAAAACGCTGTTCGAGCCGGGCGAAATGGTCCGTGTTTCCGATGGTCCGTTTGCAGACTTTAACGGTGTTGTTGAAGAAGTCGACTACGAGAAGAGCCGCCTGAAGGTATCAGTCTCTATTTTTGGTCGTGCAACACCGGTCGAACTGGATTTCAGTCAGGTCGAAAAACCGTAACGGTTTTTTTTCCGGGCTTGCAAAGGGCGGGAAATTTATCTACAATTTCGCGCCTTTTGTTTTTCAGGGGTTCGCGTTTTCACGCGGGCCTGTATTCATAGGGGAGCCGGGATAACCGGCGCTATTACCCACATTGAGGATTTTTAAATGGCTAAGAAAGTACAAGCCTATATCAAACTGCAGGTTGCAGCTGGTATGGCAAACCCAAGTCCACCGGTTGGTCCAGCACTGGGTCAGCAGGGTGTGAACATCATGGAATTCTGTAAAGCGTTTAACGCCAAAACAGACAGCATGGAAAAAGGTTTACCAATCCCGGTTGTTATCACCGTTTATGCTGACCGTTCTTTCACTTTCATCACTAAAACTCCGCCAGCGGCAGTTTTACTGAAGAAAGCTGCAGGTCTGAAATCTGGTTCCGGCAAACCGAACAAAGAGAAAGTAGGTAAAATTACTTCTGCTCAGGTTCGTGAGATTGCTGAGACTAAAGCAGCGGATATGACTGGTGCCGATGTAGAAGCTATGATGCGTTCTATCGAAGGTACTGCTCGTTCCATGGGCCTGGTAGTGGAGGGTTAATCGATGGCTAAACTGACCAAGCGCATGCGCAATATCCGTGAAAAAGTTGATGCTACCAAACTGTACGACATCAATGAAGCCGTAGCCCTGCTGAAAGAATTAGCGACTGCTAAATTCGTTGAAAGCGTTGACGTTGCCGTTAACCTGGGTATCGATGCACGTAAATCTGACCAAAACGTTCGCGGTGCAACTGTACTGCCAAACGGTACCGGTCGTTCTGTCCGCGTAGCTGTGTTCGCACAGGGCGCTAACGCTGAAGCTGCTAAAGCTGCAGGTGCAGAACTGGTTGGTATGGAAGACCTGGCTGACAAAATCAAAGCCGGCGAAATGGACTTCGACGTTGTTATCGCATCTCCGGATGCAATGCGCGTTGTTGGCCAATTAGGTCAGATCTTAGGCCCGCGCGGCCTGATGCCAAACCCGAAAGTGGGTACTGTAACGCCTAACGTTGCTGAAGCTGTGAACAACGCTAAAGCGGGTCAGGTTCGTTACCGTAACGACAAAAACGGGATCATCCACACCACTATCGGTAAAGTAGATTTCGACACTGATAAACTGAAAGAAAACCTGGAAGCTCTGCTGGTTGCGCTGAAAAAAGCAAAACCATCTTCAGCGAAAGGCGTGTACATCAAGAAAATCAGCCTGTCTACCACCATGGGTGCGGGTGTTGCAATCGACCAGTCTGGTCTGACTGCTGCTGCTTAATATCTGCGGATAGTAAGCGCTTTACATTGGGGTCAGGTTTCTGTAGAATCTGACGCCCAATGTTTGCTGTATTTGATTTAGTGAAATTATCACAGAATCAGGCACAGCCAGAATTTCGGTTGGAGCCCGGCCTTTTCCGGGCCCCGTCCAAGACCGCAGGTGTAAGTGATTACTTAATTTTCCTGCGTAGACGGTGACAGAGCCACAAGAATTTTATTCGAGTATTCTGCTCACCGTGTTTTAGCGCTCTCCACCTTCCGGTGCTGAGTGAAGTGAGTTCCGGGGTTGTATTACCCGGCTAAACCAGGAGCAAGAAGCTAATGGCATTAAATCTTCAAGACAAACAAGCGATTGTTGCTGAAGTCAGCGAAGTTGCCAAAGGTGCGCTGTCTGCAGTTGTCGCGGATTCCCGTGGTGTGACTGTAGATAAAATGACCGGTCTGCGTAAAGCATGTCGTGAAGCTGGCGTTACTGTACGTGTAGTACGTAACACCCTGCTGCGTCGTGCTGTTGAAGGTACCTCTTCTGAGTGCCTGAAAGACGTATTCGTCGGTCCTACCTTGATTGCATTTTCTCATGAACATCCGGGCGCTGCTGCTCGTCTGTTCAAAGAATTCGCGAAAGCGAACCCTGCATTCGAGATTAAAGCCGCAGCCTTTGAAGGTGAGTTAATTGCAGCGAAAGATATCGATCGCTTAGCAACACTCCCGACTTACGAAGAAGCAATCGCGCGCCTGATGGCAACCATGAAAGAAGCCTCTGCAGGCAAACTGGTTCGCACTCTGGCAGCGTTACGCGATCAGAAAGAAGCAGCTTAATTGCCCTTTCTTT
The DNA here is from genome assembly GCF_019243775.1 of Morganella morganii. NCBI lineage: Bacteria > Pseudomonadati > Pseudomonadota > Gammaproteobacteria > Enterobacterales > Morganellaceae > Morganella > Morganella morganii. The sequence goes on along the minus strand of NZ_CP069157.1, from coordinate 3,607,072 downwards.
TCTTCGTTGCTTTTTAACGTATAAACTTATTCTGAATTTTAGGAACATATCGTATGTCTATCACTAAAGAACAAATCCTGGACGCAGTTGCTGAAATGTCTGTAATGGACGTTGTTGAACTGATCACCATGATGGAAGAAAAATTCGGCGTTTCTGCTGCTGCTGCTGTAGCAGTTGCTGCGGGTCCTGCTGAAGCTGCTGAAGAGAAAACTGAGTTCGACGTTATTCTGAAAGCTGCAGGCGCTAACAAAGTTGCAGTAATCAAAGCTGTTCGCGGCGCAACTGGTCTGGGCCTGAAAGAAGCTAAAGACTTAGTTGAAAGCGCACCTGCTGCACTGAAAGAAGGTGTGAGCAAAGATGAAGCTGAAACTCTGAAAAAATCTCTGGAAGAAGCTGGCGCGGAAGTTGAAGTTAAATAAGCCACTTTTTGCAGTAGCAGCCTGAAAATGGCTGATGGCTGGTGACTTATTGGTCACCAGCCTTTTTGCGCTAATGCGCATGCGTGTGTTTCCGGGGTAACAGTTGTGTTATCTGACACCCGCAAACTCTCCGAATACTTTTTGCTATTGACGACTTAATATACTGTGTTTATGACTGCGATTCGCTCGGGTAGCTCGGTAGTCAGCAGCGCAATGAAATGATTTAAGAGTAATAGCAATGGGTATTAACAGAAAATGTTCAATTTTCTGTCCAAATTAGATAGTTGTAGCGACTGTCCGTCCGATACGGGCAGGCCGGGTCACTGATCAAGCGAGCTGAGGAACCCTATGGTTTACTCCTATACCGAGAAGAAACGTATTCGTAAGGATTTTGGTAAACGTCCGCAAGTGCTGGATGTACCTTATCTCCTTTCTATCCAGCTGGATTCATTCCAGAAATTCATTGAACTCGATCCGGACGGTCAGAACGGCCTGGAAGCCGCGTTCCGTTCCGTTTTCCCGATTCAGAGCTACAGTGGCAATGCTGAACTGCAATATGTCAGCTTCCGTCTGGGTGAGCCGGTATTTGACGTTAAAGAATGTCAGATCCGCGGCGTAACCTTTTCCGCACCACTGCGCGTAAAACTGCGTCTGGTTGTTTACGAGCGTGAAGCACCGGAAGGCACAGTTAAAGATATTAAAGAACAGGAAGTTTACATGGGCGAGATTCCGCTCATGACCGAAAACGGAACGTTCGTTATCAACGGTACTGAGCGTGTTATCGTTTCTCAGTTACACCGCAGCCCGGGCGTGTTCTTTGACAGTGACAAAGGTAAAACACACTCTTCCGGTAAAGTGCTGTATAACGCACGTATCATTCCTTACCGTGGTTCATGGCTGGATTTCGAGTTCGATCCGAAAGACAACTTATTTGTCCGTATTGACCGCCGCCGTAAATTACCGGCTTCGATCATTCTGCGTGCGATGAATTTCAGCACCGAAGACATTCTGAACCTGTTCTTCGAAAAAACCACCTTTGAAATCCGCAATAATAAACTGACCATGACCCTCATTCCTGAGCGTCTGCGTGGTGAAACTGCGTCCTTCGATATCGAAGCGAACGGTAAAGTTTATATTGAGAAAGGCCGTCGTATCACTGCCCGTCATATCCGCCAGCTGGAAAAAGACGAAGTCAGCCAGATTGAAGTTCCTGTTGAATATATCGCAGGCAAAGTGGTTGCGCGTGATTACATCGATGAAGCGACCGGCGAATTAATCTGTGCGGCGAACATGGAAATGTCACTGGATCTGCTGGCGCGTCTGAGCCAGTCCGGTCACAAAACCATTGAAACCCTGTTCACCAACGACCTGGATCACGGCGCCTACATGTCAGAAACCCTGCGTGTGGATCCGACCAACGATCGTTTAAGCGCACTGGTAGAAATCTACCGCATGATGCGTCCTGGTGAGCCGCCAACCCGCGAAGCTGCTGAAAACCTGTTCGAGAACCTGTTCTTCTCTGAAGATCGTTATGATCTGTCTGCGGTCGGCCGCATGAAGTTCAACCGTTCACTGGGTCGTGATGACTCTGACGGTACCGGGATCCTGAGCCAGCAGGACATTACTGATGTCATGAAGAAACTGATCGACATCCGTAACGGCCGCGGTGAAGTGGACGATATCGACCACTTAGGTAACCGTCGTATCCGTTCTGTCGGTGAAATGGCAGAGAACCAGTTCCGTGTGGGTCTGGTCCGTGTTGAGCGTGCAGTGAAAGAGCGTCTGTCTCTGGGTGATCTGGATAACCTGATGCCTCAGGATATGATCAACGCCAAGCCGATTTCTGCTGCGGTTAAAGAGTTCTTTGGTTCCAGCCAGCTGTCCCAGTTTATGGACCAGAACAACCCGCTGTCAGAAATTACGCACAAACGCCGTATCTCAGCATTAGGCCCGGGTGGTCTGACCCGTGAACGTGCCGGCTTCGAAGTCCGAGACGTTCACCCGACTCACTACGGTCGCGTATGTCCTATCGAGACCCCTGAAGGTCCGAACATCGGTCTGATTAACTCCTTATCTGTTTATGCACAGACTAACGAATATGGTTTCCTGGAAACCCCGTACCGTTTAGTGCGTGACGATGTTGTTACCGATGAAATTCATTACCTGTCTGCAATCGAAGAAGGTAACTTCATCATTGCACAGGCAAACACCGTATTAGATGACGACGGCCACTTCGTTGATGAACTGATCACCTGCCGTAACAAAGGTGAATCCAGCTTATTCAGCCGTGATCAGGTTCAGTACATGGACGTTTCCACCCAGCAGGTGGTTTCTGTCGGTGCATCCCTGATCCCGTTCCTGGAACACGATGACGCCAACCGTGCATTGATGGGTGCGAACATGCAACGTCAGGCGGTTCCGACTCTGCGCGCTGACAAGCCACTGGTTGGTACCGGTATGGAACGTGCGGTAGCAGTTGACTCCGGTGTTACAGCCGTAGCCAAACGCGGCGGTACTGTTCAGTACGTTGACGCATCACGTATCGTTATCAAGGTAAATGAAGATGAAATGTATGCCGGCGAAGCGGGCATCGACATCTACAGCCTGACCAAATATACCCGTTCTAACCAGAACACCTGTATCAACCAGACTCCTTGCGTATCGCTGGGTGAGCCGGTTGAGCGCGGTGACGTGCTGGCTGATGGTCCGTCAACTGACCTCGGCGAACTGGCACTGGGTCAGAACATGCGTGTGGCATTTATGCCATGGAACGGTTACAACTTCGAAGACTCCATCCTCGTGTCCGAGCGTGTTGTTCAGGAAGACCGTTTCACCACTATCCACATCCAGGAACTGGCTTGTGTGTCCCGTGACACCAAACTGGGGCCTGAAGAGATCACTGCGGACATCCCTAACGTGGGTGAAGCGGCTCTCTCCAAACTGGATGAATCCGGTATCGTGTATATCGGTGCGGAAGTGAAAGGCGGCGACATTCTGGTCGGTAAAGTGACACCGAAAGGTGAAACACAGTTAACCCCGGAAGAGAAACTGCTGCGTGCTATCTTCGGTGAAAAAGCGTCAGACGTGAAAGATTCATCTCTGCGCGTACCGAATGGTGTTTCCGGTACTGTTATCGACGTCCAGGTCTTTACCCGCGATGGCGTGGAAAAAGACAAGCGTGCTCTCGAAATCGAAGAGATGCAGCTGCGTGACGCGAAGAAAGACCTGACCGAAGAGCTCCAGATTCTGGAAGCCGGTCTGTTCAGCCGTATCCGTTCCGTTCTGATCAACGGCGGTATGGAAGCTGACAAACTGGACAAACTGCCGCGCGAGCGCTGGTTAGAACTGGCTCTGACTGATGAAGAGAAACAGAATCAGTTAGAACAGCTGGCAGAACAGTATGACGAACTGAAATCTGAGTTCGCCAAGAAACTGGAAGCGAAACGCCGCAAAATCACCCAGGGCGATGATCTGGCACCGGGCGTGCTGAAAATCGTTAAAGTGTATCTGGCTGTTAAACGTCAGATCCAGCCTGGTGATAAAATGGCGGGTCGTCACGGTAACAAAGGGGTTATCTCAAAAATTAACCCTATCGAAGATATGCCATACGATGAAAAAGGTAACCCTGTTGACATCGTACTGAACCCGCTGGGCGTACCATCGCGTATGAACATCGGTCAGATTCTGGAAACCCACCTGGGTATGGCTGCGAAAGGCATCGGTGACAAAATCAACCAGATGATCAAAGAGCAGCAGGAAGTCGCGAAATTACGTGAATTCATCCAGAAAGCCTATGACCTGGGTAACGACCCGCGTCAGAAAGTGGATCTGAACACCTTCAGTGATGAAGAAGTTCTGCGTCTGGCGGACAACCTGAAAAAAGGTATGCCGACAGCAACACCAGTATTCGATGGTGCAAAAGAGCAGGAAATCAAAGCATTACTGACCCTGGGTGGCTTACCGACTTCCGGTCAGATCACACTGTTTGATGGTCGTACCGGCGAGCAGTTCGAGCGTCAGGTTACCGTCGGCTATATGTACATGCTGAAACTGAACCACCTGGTTGATGACAAGATGCATGCGCGTTCTACCGGTTCTTACAGCCTGGTTACCCAGCAGCCGCTGGGTGGTAAGGCACAGTTCGGTGGTCAGCGCTTCGGGGAGATGGAAGTGTGGGCACTGGAAGCATACGGTGCCGCTTACACCCTCCAGGAGATGCTGACTGTGAAATCGGATGACGTTAACGGTCGTACGAAGATGTATAAAAACATCGTCGACGGCAGTCATCAGATGGAGCCGGGAATGCCGGAATCTTTCAACGTATTGCTGAAAGAAATCCGTTCCCTCGGTATCAATATCGAGCTGGAAGACGAGTAATTACCGTTGTGGCTGCCCGTGGTACACGGGCAGCACCAGTAAATCTGGTTTAAGGGACAAACAGACGACCGTTTGTCTCACAGGTCTAACTCCGACAGGAGCCATTTCGTGAAAGACTTATTAAAGTTTCTGAAAGCGCAAACCAAGACCGAAGAGTTTGATGCGATCAAAATTGGTCTGGCCTCACCTGACATGATTCGTTCATGGTCATTTGGTGAAGTGAAAAAGCCGGAAACCATTAACTACCGTACGTTCAAACCTGAGCGTGACGGGCTTTTCTGTGCGCGTATCTTCGGGCCGGTAAAAGATTACGAATGTTTGTGCGGTAAGTACAAACGTCTGAAACACCGTGGTGTGATTTGTGAGAAGTGTGGTGTTGAAGTGACTCAGACTAAAGTGCGCCGTGAGCGCATGGGTCACATCGAACTGGCATCACCGACCGCACACATCTGGTTCCTGAAATCACTGCCGTCCCGTATCGGCCTGCTGCTGGATATGCCGCTGCGTGATATCGAACGTGTTCTGTACTTTGAATCTTATGTTGTTGTTGAAGGCGGGATGACCAGCCTTGAGCGCAGCCAGATTCTGACAGAAGAACAGTATCTCGACGCTCTGGAAGAGTTCGGTGATGAATTCGACGCGAAAATGGGTGCGGAAGCCATCCAGGCATTGCTGAAAGCAATGGATCTGGAACAGGAAGTCGAAAACCTGCGCGAAGAACTGAATGAAACCAATTCAGAAACCAAACGTAAGAAACTGACCAAGCGCATCAAGCTGCTGGAAGCCTTCATTCAGTCCGGTAACAAACCTGAGTGGATGATCCTGACAGTGCTGCCGGTATTACCACCGGATCTGCGTCCGTTAGTTCCGCTCGACGGCGGTCGCTTTGCGACTTCAGATCTGAACGATCTGTACCGTCGTGTGATCAACCGTAACAACCGTCTGAAACGCCTGCTGGATCTGGCTGCACCTGACATCATCGTACGTAACGAAAAACGTATGCTGCAGGAAGCCGTGGATGCGCTGCTGGATAACGGCCGTCGTGGTCGTGCAATTACCGGCTCTAACAAGCGTCCGCTGAAATCTCTGGCAGACATGATCAAAGGTAAACAGGGTCGTTTCCGTCAGAACCTGCTCGGTAAGCGTGTTGACTATTCCGGTCGTTCTGTAATCACCGTAGGTCCATACCTGCGTCTGCATCAGTGCGGTCTGCCTAAGAAAATGGCACTGGAACTGTTCAAACCGTTCATCTACGGCAAGCTGGAACTGCGTGGTCTCGCAACCACCATTAAAGCAGCCAAGAAAATGGTTGAGCGCGAAGAAGCGGTCGTATGGGATATCCTGGATGAAGTTATCCGTGAGCACCCGGTTCTCCTGAACCGTGCACCGACACTTCACCGTCTGGGTATTCAGGCGTTTGAACCAATCCTTATCGAAGGTAAAGCTATCCAGCTGCACCCGCTCGTTTGTGCGGCATATAACGCCGACTTCGATGGTGACCAGATGGCGGTTCACGTTCCTCTGACCCTGGAAGCTCAGCTCGAAGCCCGTGCCCTGATGATGTCCACCAACAACATCCTGTCACCGGCAAGCGGCGATCCGATTATCGTACCTTCCCAGGACGTTGTTCTGGGCCTGTACTACATGACCCGTGACTGTGTTAACGCCAAAGGCGAAGGCATGGTACTGAACGGTTCAACTGAAGCTGAGCGTGTATACCGCGCCGGTCATGCGTCTCTGCATGCCCGTGTGAAAGTCCGTATCACTGAAGAAGTGAAAGACGGCGAAGGTAATATCACCAAGCGTACCAGCATGATTGATACCACTGTCGGCCGTGCCATCTTATGGCGTATCGTTCCGCGTGGTCTGCCTTACTCACTGGTTAACCAGCCGCTGGGTAAAAAAGCAATCTCCAAAATGCTGAACACCTGTTACCGTATTCTGGGTCTGAAGCCGACCGTTATCTTTGCTGACCAGATCATGTACACCGGTTTTGCCTACGCTGCCCGTTCAGGTGCATCCGTTGGTATCGATGACATGGTTATTCCGGAGAAAAAAGCCGGGATCATCGCGGAAGCCGAAGCGGAAGTGGCAGAAATCCAGGAGCAGTTCCAGTCTGGTCTGGTTACCGCCGGCGAACGTTATAACAAAGTTATCGATATCTGGGCCGCGGCCAACGAACGTGTTGCCAAGGCGATGATGGAAAACCTGTCTGTTGAAACCGTGGTTAACCGCGACGGCGAAGAAGAACAGCAGGTTTCTTTCAACAGTATCTTTATGATGGCCGACTCCGGTGCGCGTGGTTCTGCTGCACAGATTCGTCAGCTGGCCGGTATGCGTGGTCTGATGGCGAAACCGGATGGTTCCATCATCGAAACGCCAATCACCGCGAACTTCCGTGAAGGTCTTGACGTACTCCAGTACTTCATCTCAACCCACGGTGCACGTAAAGGTCTGGCGGATACCGCACTGAAAACAGCAAACTCCGGTTACCTGACCCGTCGTCTGGTTGACGTGGCGCAAGACCTCGTCATCACTGAAGATGACTGTGGTACGCACGAAGGTATCGTCATGACCCCGGTTATCGAGGGTGGTGATGTTAAAGAACCTCTGCGCGACCGCGTATTAGGCCGTGTGGCTGCTGAAGATATTCTGAAGCCGGGTACTGCGGATATTCTTATCCCGCGTAACACCCTGCTGCACGAAAAACAGTGTGACCTGTTAGAAGAAAACTCAGTCGACAGCGTGAAAGTCCGCTCTGTGGTTAGTTGCGAAACTGACTTCGGTGTGTGTGCGAAATGCTACGGCCGTGACCTGGCGCGTGGTCACATCATCAACGCCGGTGAGGCGGTGGGTGTTATCGCGGCACAGTCAATCGGTGAACCGGGTACACAGCTGACGATGCGTACGTTCCACATCGGTGGTGCGGCATCCCGTGCTGCTGCGGAATCCAGCATTCAGGTCCGTAACAAGGGTACACTGAAACTGTTCAACGCGAAGTTCATCATGAACTCTGCGGGCAAACTGGTTATCACGTCCCGTAACACAGAGCTGCGTCTGATCGACGAATTCGGCCGTACCAAAGAGAGCTACAAAGTACCTTACGGTGCCCAGCTCTCCAAAGGTGACGGTGAAGCCGTCAACGGCGGTGAAACTGTCGCTAACTGGGATCCGCATACCATGCCGGTTGTCAGTGAAGTGTCCGGTATCATCCGCTTTACCGACATGCACGACGGCCAGACCATTACCCGTCAGACTGATGAATTAACCGGTCTGTCCTCACTGGTTGTTCTGGATTCTGCAGAACGTACCACCAGTGCGAAAGAAATGCGTCCGGCACTGAAAATTGTCGATGCACAGGGTAACGATGTTCTGATCCCGAACACTGATATGCCTGCCGCGTACTTCTTACCGGGTAAAGCGATTGTTCAGCTGGATGACGGCGTGGCAATCACCGCCGGTGACACGCTGGCACGTATCCCGCAGGAATCTGTCGGTACCAAGGATATTACCGGTGGTCTGCCGCGCGTTGCGGATCTGTTCGAAGCGCGTCGTCCGAAAGAGCCTGCGATCCTGGCTGAAATCAGCGGTATCATCTCGTTCGGTAAAGAGACCAAAGGTAAGCGTCGTCTGGTGATCACACCAATCGACGGCAGCGATCCTTACGAAGAGATGATTCCGAAATGGCGTCAGCTCAACGTGTTCGAAGGTGAAATGGTTGAACGTGGTGACGTCGTATCTGATGGTCCGGAATCACCGCACGATATCCTGCGTCTGCGCGGCGTGAATGCCGTTGCACGTTATATCGCGAACGAAGTCCAGGAAGTTTACCGCTTACAGGGCGTTAAGATTAACGATAAACACATCGAAGTTATCGTTCGTCAGATGCTGCGTAAAGTCACCATCACCTCTGCGGGAAGCTCTGAGTTCCTCGAAGGTGAGCAGGTTGAATATGCACGCGTGAAAGTGGCAAACCGTCTGCTGGAGCAGGAAGGCAAAATCCCTGCAACCTTTGAACGTGATCTGCTGGGTATCACCAAAGCGTCTCTGGCAACAGAGTCCTTTATCTCTGCGGCATCGTTCCAGGAGACCACACGCGTTCTGACCGAAGCGGCCGTTGCGGGTAAACGCGACGAACTGCGCGGTCTGAAAGAGAACGTCATTGTGGGTCGCCTGATCCCGGCCGGTACCGGTTTCGCGTACCACCAGGATCGTATCCGCCGCCGTCACCTGGCAGAAACTGCCGAGGCAGCACCACAGCAGGTCAGCGCTGATGAAGCAACAGCTAACTTAGCTGAGCTTCTGAACGCCGGCTTCGGTGGCAGCAAAGAGTAAGTGATACAGCAATGTAACTGACTGAACAGCCCTCCTTTTTTAAGGAGGGCTTTTTTGTGCAGTACAGCAGGTAAACGGGCATATTATGCGCAACGTATTGTTTATTTTTATGATTTTATTTTCTGTCGCCGGTGTCAGCCGGGCGGCGGAAGTGCCTTCTGATTCTCAGGAATGGTTACTGAAAGATGAACCGCCGGTTTTGATTCAGGTAAAAGAACCGCAGGTGATTTTTGCTCCGGTGGCCGGTGTGATGCAGGGGGTTGCGGAACTGAACCCGTCACACGGTTTTTATATTTATCCGATGAAGGGCGAATTCCGTGAATTACAGTTTGGTAATGATCGCGGTTTTATCGGCAGCGAACAGCTGTCAGATAAAAAACCTAAAGTCGTGCCGCCGCTGGATACACTGAATGAACTCAATAATCCGATTTATGATTATCTGATAACCATCAGCAACACCAATGTGTTTGGCTCGCCGGATGAATCTAAATCCCCTGTTGCCACCCTGTTTGGTGATCTGCGTTATCCGGTGCTGGCCAAAATGGTCAGGGAAAACCGGGAAGGTGAAAAAATTGTCTGGCTGACTATCCGCCTGGCGGACAGACTGGCGTACATCCGCCTGTCAGATGTGGAACTGGACAAAGGGATTCCGATCCTGACGTATCATCATATCCTGAAAGACAGTGAAAACAGGAATTTCCGTCATACCTCGACCACCACATCCGTTGAAGCCTTTAAGGCGCAGATGGATTATCTGAAGCAGGCCGGTTACCGGACGATTTCCCTTGATGATGTGGCCGGTTATCTGGCGAAGGAAAATAACCTGCCGGGTAAAGTGGTGGCGCTGACGTTCGACGATGGCCTGAAATCGGTTTACCGCTATGCATATCCGATCCTGAAGCAGAATGATCAGAAAGCCACACTGTTTGTGATTTCCTCGCGGGTGAAATCAAAACCGCAGAAATGGGCACCGGACGGATTGCAGTTTATGTGCTGGCCGGAGCTGATGCAGTCACGGGATGTGTTTGATATTCAGTCACATACGCATTTTTTACATCGGCTGGATAACCGCAAAAACCCGATTATTTTCAGCCGTAAGGAACACACGATCCTGCTGGACTACCAGCGTTCGCAGCGCGTTCTGGCGAAACTGAACCCCGAACAGCATTATCTGGCATATCCTTTCGGGGCATATAATCAGGATGCGATGGATGCCGCACAGCAGGCCGGTATGACGATGGCCGTCACCACCATTCAGGGGAAAGTCCGCCTCGGCGATAATCCATATGCGCTGAAACGCCTGTATGCACTGCGTACCGACCCGATTGAGAAATTTGCCACCATGATTGGCAACAGTGGTCCGGAAGTGGTGAATAAGGATATTGTTGTCGACAGATAATCCCGTTTTTATATAACAACTCACGCCTGATAATAACGATTATCAGGCCATTTTTTTGTGTGTACATTATGAAATCAGAAATTGCAGTTCATAAGGGGCGGATTCATAACTGACCAGGTTATCTTCAAATTCATTGGCGATAACCATCCGTGGTTTTTCTTTTCCGTGGAAATAACGTTTCACCATTTCAGCATCGATATTCTCACTGAGATAATGACAGATACAGCAAAGATAAAACCCGGCCGGTAAACACACCAGATTCGGAGAATCAAAATCCGGTTTCTCTTTCAGGTAAATCAGGTATTTCGACGGGTAGAAGGTTTGCTCAATAATGTTTTTATAATCCAGCACATAGGCGTATTGCCGCAGATAATCGAGGGACTGATTTTCCGGTCTGGCTTTCATTTCAGCCAGCCGCAGTTCCATTTTTGAAATCGGGCGATCTGCCGGATAACAGGGAACAAACAGACACCAGCGTTCCGGTAATTCGGTGGTATAAAAAGCCCCGTTGCGCGGTTTATTATCAGTGAAGGTAAAGTAATCCAGATACCAGTCCAGCGTTTCAATGGTCTTTTTTAATTCTGCCATCTGCTGTAATTTACGTGATTTTTCCTGGATTAAATATTCGGTCAATTTATTTTTATCGCCACTTTCCATAATAGTTTTAATATCACTCAGGCTCATATTCATTTTCTGAAGATATTTAATTCTGTCGATATAATGAAATTGTTCAAATGTATAATAACGGTATCCGTTTTCATTATCCGTATAACCTGGTTTGAGAATGGATTTTTTATCATAAAAACGCAGTGTCTGCGTTGAAACGCCTAATAGCGCGGCAGTTTCCCCGATAGTAAAATATTTCTTCATGATTGCTGCCTGTAAAATAATTACTTTTATTTAAATTATCAGATTTAAAATTAACATACTATTTCCCGGGGAAATAATTTTGTGATTATCTTCTCATAACCTGAATTACGGATTTAACCTTATTCCAGCTATAAGGTTTAGGGTGTGCGCATTGTTATTTATTGTTAAAAAAGCAGGATAAAAAATGAAAGAACGCACACAGCTATTGTATTCAGGGGAAATGAATTTACCGGGTCATATTCATCCGGATGCGCCCGCTATTTTTCCGGCTACCGCCTATGCCATGCAGGATACGCAGCACTATTTTGCGGTCAGCAGCGGCAATGGTGAGTATCAGTATAACCGTACCGCAAACCCGAACCGGGACAGCTTATCTGCCGCGATTTCACTGATGGAAGACGGAGAAGTCTCTGCCGTTATGGCCTCCGGGATGGCAGCAATCTCAGCAACACTGCTGAGCCTGCTCAGACAGGGCGACCATCTTGTCGTGAATGAGGCTATTTACGGCGAAACCATCGAACTGATTGATTTAATTCTGGTTCCGCTGGGGGTAACAGTAACCTATGCGGATTTTCTGTCACCGGAGTCGGTACAGTCCGCCATCCGGCCGGAAACGGTGATGCTGTATACTGAAATTATCAGTAACCCGCTGATTAAAGTGGTCGATATCGATGCCATTGCCGGTATCAGCCGGGCGAATGATTGCCTGCTGGTGGTGGATAATACCTTTTCAACCCCGTTTGTCATAAAGCCCTTACAGCACGGCGCGGATATCGTGATCCACAGCCTGACCAAATTTTTCGGGGGCCACAGTGATTTAACCGCCGGCTCGGTAACCTGCTCACAGGCACTGATGCAGAAAATTGAGCTGAAAGCCCGCCTGCTGGGAGGATGCAGTGATCCTTATACGGCCTGGCTCTGTCTGCGCAGCATCCGGACAATGGAAATGCGGGTATCGCGCCAGATGGAAAATGCACAGCGTATTGCGGAAGCACTCAGCGGTGACCCGCGTGTGGCTCAGGTGAATTATCCGGGCCTGGCGTCACATCCTCAGCATGATTTAGCGAAATCCCTGTTTCTGCAGGGCTGCGGCCCGATGCTCAGTTTCCGTGTCGCTGATGACCAGACAAAAGTCGATGCTTTTATCCGCCGTTTAAATCTTATTACCTATCTGGGCACGCTGGGCGGGTTCCGCACCTCTCTGGCGCATCCGGCAACCGCATTCCGCACTGAATTTACACCGCAGCAACTGATTGATTTCGGTATGCATGAGGGGCTTATCCGTATTTCTGCCGGATGCGAAGCTGCCGAAGATTTAATTGCTGATATTACTCAGGCACTTGATGTGTTTAATTAAACCGGATACTCACTATGGACACGATTCTTAATATTATTAATCAGTTTTCAGATTTTATCTGGACTTATCCGATGCCGGTTTTATTAGTCAGTCTTGGTATCTGGCTGACCATTAAATTCCGGTTTAAATACCAGCTGAATTTCCGTTTTAATATTAAAAATACCTACGGCGGGTTGTTTAAGAAAAAAAAATGCCGGTGAACAAATTCAGGGGGCGGGCTCAGTATCCAGTTTTGCCGCCGCCTGTACCGCGCTGGCGAATACCGTGGGTATCGGCAGTATCGGCGGGGTGGCAACCGCGATTACGATGGGCGGGCCGGGCGCGATATTCTGGCTTTGGTTTTCTGCTTTTTTCGGAATTGCGACCAAAGCCTGTGAAATTATTCTCGGCCAGCGTTACCGCGTCAAATATGAAAAATCGATGGATGAGTATGTCTGTGACCGCTCATTTGTGATGGAACATGCTCTGGGCTGGAAAAAAGGTGCGGTTGCATTGTCGGTATGCTGTTTTATGCTCGGGCCGTGGACTTGTCTGGTACAGAGTGAATCCGCGACGTCCTCTATCGAAGAAGCGTTTAATGTCGACAGTTACCTGACATTGCTGGTGATGGTTATTTTTATTGCCAGTGTCATTATCGGCGGATTAAAAGGTATTTCCTCCAAAATGGAAAGTGTGGTGCCGAAACTGGCGATCACCTATCTGACCGTTGCCGTTATTCTGCTGGTGATGAATTATGATCAGATCCTGCCTGCATTTGCGCTGATTTTTAAATCGGCCTTTTCACCGGCTGCCGGTGTCGGCGGATTTGCCGGAGCAACTGTGATGGAAGCCATCCGTTTCGGGATCGCCAGGGGGATTTATTCCAATGACGCCGGAACCGGCTACGGTATTGTGGCACATGCGGCAGCAACAACCGATCACCCGATCCGCCAGTCCAGCTGGGGTTTCGGCGAGGTTTTCCTGACCATTATTATCTGTACTGTTACCGCGCTGGCTATTCTGACCACTAACGTGTGGGTGGATTACGCCGGTATTACCTCATCACGCCTGACCACGCTGGCATTTAAAGTGACATACGGTGATGCGGGCAGCTGGTTTATGGCGATATTTATCACCCTGCTGGCCTGTACCACGACCATCGGCATGTATTTTACCTGTGAGAAAGCGGTGAACTTTTTCTTCGGGGACACCAGAGCCAATAAAATCGCGAAGAATCTGTACCGGGTTTATTACCTGGCGCCGATTGTGTTATTCACTAACCTTCAGGCCGATATTTTATGGGCGCTGACCGATATTCTGAGTGCGGTTTATGTGCTGATCACTATGACATTAATACTGAGCCGGCGGAAAGAGATTTTCCGGTTATTTAATGATTTCTGGGATCGCTATATTCCGGCGAAAAATGCCGGACAGGATGTGCCGCCGGTGACTTACTGTAAGCGGATAGAATAAAAAAATCAGGCCGGTATTCACCGGCCTTTCTTTCCTTATCTTCCCAGATATTTGTCCCAGTCCTTCCAGACCGGCTGAAGACCGGCGGCGAGCAGGGCATCCGCGACCTGCTGCGGCGAGCGGTTGTCATGCGGGCTGAACTGCTCCAGTTCCGGATCATCCTCTTCGGCATAGCCGCCGGGCTGAGTGCGGGAACCGGCGCTGACCTGGTTTATCGCCACCGGCACCATATGATCACGGAAATACGGTGATTCGCGGGTGGAGAGTGACAGCTCAATATCCGGTGCGAACAGGCGGAATGCACAGATAAGCTGCACCAGCTCCGCTTCATTCATCAGGGATTCCGGCTCAATACCGCCTGCACACGGGCGCAGGCGCGGGAAAGAGATGGAATAACGGGTTTTCCAGTAGCGCTGGCGCAGATAGTGCAGATGTTCCGCGACCATGTAGCAGTCTGTCCGCCACTGACCGGACAGGCCGATCAGCGCGCCGAGCCCGATCTTGCTGATCCCGGCCTGACCAAGGCGATCCGGGGTTTGCAGCCGCCAGTGAAAATCCTGTTTTTTCCCTTTCAGATGGTGCCGCTGATAGGTGCTCTCATGGTAGGTTTCCTGATACACCATCACGCCGTCCAGCCCCAGCGTGCGCAGTTCGGCGTATTCCTCTGTCGCCATCGGCTGCACTTCCATCATCATGGTACTGAAATAATCACGGATCAGCGGGAAGGTTTCGCGGAAGTAGTCCATTCCCACTTTGCGCTGATGTTCGCCGGTGACCAGCAGCAGGCTGTCAAAGCCGAGGGCTTTTATTGCCTTACATTCGCTATGGATTTCTGCCGGTGTCAGGGTCTTGCGCTTAATGTGGTTGCTCATGGAGAAGCCACAGTAAGTACAGTCGTTGGCACACAGGTTAGAGAGATAGAGCGGGACATACATCCCGACGACATGGCCGAAACGCTGCCGGGTCAGTGTCTGTGCTTTCTGCGCCATGATTTCGAGATACGGCCGGGCCGCCGGGGAGATCAGTGCCATAAAATCCGTGGTGGTCAGCGTGTCTGCACTCAGTGCCCGTTCGACATCCCGCGTGGTTTTGCTGTTGAGCTGTAAGGTGAGATCATCCCAGTCCAGCTGCTGCCAGCGGTCACTGAAGGTTTTTTCACTCATCACAATGCTCCGAGGAATGAGGTCAGCGGGCTGGATGCCGATGCCTGCAACTGCTTCGGCGCCAGCTCTGCCTCCCGCGCCAGCAGCCCGGCCTCAATGGCCAGACGGAACGCTTTTGCCATGGTGACCGGTGAGCGGGCAACGGCCATCGCGGTATTAACCAGCACGGCATCTGCACCCAGTTCTATCGCCTCGAGGGCGTGACTTGGTGCGCCGATCCCGGCATCAATCACTACCGGAACCGTTGCCTGTTCAATAATAATGCGCAGCATATCGCGGGTCTGTAATCCCTGATTGGAGCCGATAGGTGCACCCAGCGGCATAACGGCGGCGCATCCGGCCTCCTGCAACCGGCGGCATAGTACCGGGTCCGCACTGCAGTAAGGCAGGACAACAAACCCCTCTTTCACCAGTATTTCTGCCGCAGCCAGGGTTTCAACCGGGTCCGGCAGCAGATAACGGGCATCGGGGTGGATCTCCAGTTTGATCCAGTTGGTGCCGAGCGCCTCCCGCGCCAGTTGTGCGGCAAACACCGCTTCCCGGGCATTGTTTGCACCGGAAGTATTCGGCAGCAGTTTAATACCGAGTTCACGGAGCGGGGCAAGGATATCATCGTGTCCCTGAGAAAGGTCGATACGCTTCATCGCCATGGTGACTAACTGGCTGCCGGAGGCGGCAATCGCCTCCTGCATCACCCGGCTGCTGGTATATTTCCCGGTGCCGGTAAATAAATGGGATGTAAATATGGTATCTGCAATCGTCAGCATCATTAACCTCCTGCGATAGCCTGAAAAAGTAAAATCTGATCGCCGTCGCGGACAACGTGTTCTGACCAGCAGCCACGGACAACAATGGCCTGGTTTACCGCGACAGCAATACCCGCCACGGGACGGCCGAGAAATGCCAGCAGTTCACTGACGGTAATGGGAGAATCAATATCCATCACCTCGTCATTCACCGTTATGCGCATGCGGCTGCCTCCTGACACACCGGGCACTCTGCCGCCCGCCGGAGCTGTAATGTGCTCCAGCTTTGCTGTCTGCCGTCGAAAAGGCGTAATTTCCCGTTCAGCGGGGAAGACAATCCGGCCAGCAGTTTGATCGCTTCCAGCGCCTGGAGTGTGCCGATCACCCCGACAACCGGGCCGAGCACACCGGCAGTTCGGCAGTTGCGTTCCGGAATGACATCATCGGGATAGAGGCAGCAGTAACAGCCGTGCTCAAACGGGGGCTGCAGTACCAGAAGTTGTCCGCTGAAACCAACCGCGCTGCCGCTGACCAGGGTTTTTTGCTGCGTCACGCAGACGGCATTGATAGCATGGCGGGTGGCCATGTTGTCGGTACAGTCGAGAACAATATCTGCTGTTTGTACAATGTATTGCAGCGTTTCCCGGGTCTGACGTTCGGTGATCACATTGAGCGTCAGGGCCGGGTTCAGCGCCCGCAGACGTGTCGCTGCCGTACGGGCTTTATTGTCCGGCACATCGGCTTCGGTATATAAAATCTGGCGCTGGAGGTTGGAGAGATGCACTTCATCATCATCAATCAGGGTCAGCTCACCGACTCCGGCGGCGGCCAGATACAGCGCCGCAGGGGATCCCAGCCCGCCGAGGCCGGTGATCACCGCATGAGACTGTTTGAGTTTCAGCTGACCTTCCGGGCCGATATCCTCCAGCAGCAGCTGGCGGCTGTAGCGCATAAAATCATGATCATTCAGCATGGTTTACCTCCTGATATTCAGCGGCTTCCCCGGTCAGTGTCATCAGCTGCCGGGTGGCAGCCTGCCAGTCAGCGGCTTTGATGATGGCGCTGACCACCGCAATACTGCCGACCCCGGTGGTGGCCACGGCAGGGGCGCGTTCAAGGGAAATACCGCCGATGGCGACCAGCGGGAAATCCGGCGTGGCTGCAACCTGGCGGGCTAAGTTTTCCAGTCCCTGCGGGGAAGAGGGCATGATTTTGGTTTGTGTCGGAAAAATATGCCCCAGCGCGATATAGGATGGATGCAGCGCTTTGGCACGCAGCAACTCGTTGTCATCGTGGGTGGAAATCCCGAGGCGCAGTCCGGCCTGCTGAATTGCCCGCAAGTCAGCAATATCCAGATCTTCCTGGCCGAGATGCACACCATACGCACCGTGCTTTATGGCAGAACGCCAGTAGTCATTGATAAACAGCCGCGCCTGATATTTTTCCCCCAGCGCAACAGCGGTGCGGATCTGCTCATCCACCTGTGCATCGGTTTTGTCTTTGATGCGCAGCTGAATAGTCCGCACGCCGGATGCCAGCAGCCGCTCAATCCACACCAGTGAATCGACCACCGGATACAGCCCTAATTTATGTTCCGTCCGGGCAAACGGCGCGTCAGGCAGATTCATCGATACGCTCCTCTGCACTGTGATACAGCTCGCTGCCTTTGGCGCGGAAGGCGTCAGACATCTCTTCCATCCCCGCGGCGTAGTCGCGGACTTCCTGTGAGATTTTCATTGAGCAGAATTTCGGCCCGCACATTGAACAGAAATGTGCGACTTTGCCGGATGCCTGCGGCAGGGTTTCATCGTGGTAAGTCCGGGCAGTTTCCGGATCCAGCGCCAGATTGAACTGATCTTCCCAGCGGAATTCAAAACGCGCTTTTGACATCGCGTTATCGCGGATTTGTGCTCCCGGATGCCCTTTGGCGAGATCGGCGGCGTGCGCGGCGATTTTATAGGTGATAAGCCCTTGTTTAACATCTTCTTTATTCGGTAATCCGAGATGTTCCTTCGGTGTCACATAACAGAGCATGGCACAGCCGAACCAGCCGATCAGTGCCGCACCGATGCCGGATGTGAAATGGTCATAGCCCGGTGCGATATCGGTGGTCAGCGGCCCCAGGGTGTAGAACGGCGCTTCATGGCAGTGCTCCAGTTCTTCGGTCATGTTTTTGCGGATCATCTGCATCGGCACATGGCCCGGGCCTTCAATCATCACCTGCACATCATATTCCCACGCGATTTTGGTCAGCTCGCCGAGAGTATGCAGTTCAGCGAACTGGGCTTCGTCGTTGGCATCCTGAATAGAGCCCGGACGCAGACCATCACCGAGCGACAGCGCCACATCATACGCCGCGCAGATTTCACAGATGTCACGGAAGTGCTGATAGAGGAAGTTTTCCTGATGATGGGACAGACACCATTTCGCCATAATCGAGCCGCCGCGTGACACAATGCCGGTCAGGCGTTTTGCCGTCATCGGCACATAACGCAGCAGGACACCGGCGTGGATAGTGAAGTAATCCACCCCTTGTTCCGCCTGCTCCAGCAGGGTATCGCGGAACATCTCCCAGGTCAGATCCTCGGCCACACCGTTTACTTTCTCGAGTGCCTGATAGACCGGTACGGTACCGATAGGCACCGGGCTGTTACGCAGGATCCACTCGCGGGTTTCGTGAATATAGCGGCCGGTGGAGAGATCCATCACCGTATCCGCGCCCCAGCGGGTGGACCAGACCAGTTTCTCCACTTCTTCCTCAATGGAGGAGGTAACAGAGGAGTTGCCGATATTGGCATTCACTTTTACCAGGAAATTGCGGCCGATAATCATCGGTTCGGATTCCGGGTGGTTAATATTGGACGGGATAATGGCGCGTCCGGCAGCGACTTCATCGCGGACAAACTCCGGGGTGATGTTATCCGGCAGATTGGCACCGAAATGCTGTCCCGGATGCTGTTGCAGCAGAACTTCGCCCCGGATGCGTTCACGCCCCATATTTTCGCGGATGGCGATAAACTCCATCTCCGGGGTGACAATCCCTTTCCGGGCATAATGCAGTTGTGTCACGCATTTTCCGGTTTTGGCTTTCAGCGGTGCCGGGCGGTTTGGATAGCGCAGATGGTCAAGGCCGTTATCAGCCAGCCGGTCACGGGTAAAATCAGAACTCAGTTGTGTCACCGCTTCGGTATCACCCCGCTCTGCAACCCATTGCTCACGCAGACGGGCAAGACCGGTACGGACATCCAGTTTCACCTGCGGGTCGCCGTACGGCCCGGCGGTATCATAAACCGGCACCGGCTCATTCTCTTCATACTGCGGATTGGCTTTATCACCGCCGATCAGGGTCGGGGACAGGGCAATTTCCCGCATCGGCACCCGGATATCCGGGCGCGAGCCGGTGAGATAAATACGGGAGGAGTTCGGGAAATTTACCCCTTTCAGGGTGCTGATATATTCCTCTGCCGCGTCGCGCTGCTCACGGCGGGTACGGGCTTTGGACGGGGCGGCGGTTTCCGCGCCCGGGGAGAGATCAGTGGTATCAATACGTTGTTCACGGGACATAGCAAATTCCTTACAGTGAAACCGGCAACGCCGGAAGAAAAAGTGAGAAATTGCTTGTCTGGAGGTGCGTCAGGAGTAATGCGTGATAACCGGCTGCTGATAAAACCCGCATTGCGGCGGCTGAAAACAGCGGTTAAAAAAGGAAAGATTACTCTTGTTCCCTTCGCGGGTACTAACCCGATCAGGTTCCGCGGATCCCGAATTAACGGTCTCAGCCCGATTTATCACAGAGATAAATACTGGGCACTCCGACAAGAAAGATTTCAGTATAAGAAGCTGCTCGGAAACTACAACCTTTTTATAACATCATTTATTCACCAGAAGCGTTTCCGATCATCCTCCCTGATATTCAGTGGTTACACCGCAGCAGCTGACTATAAAAAAAATTAAATTAAAACTGATAATTTCCGGTCAGTTGCCGATGTTTTCTGTCGGCGTGCCTTATTACGGCATATTAAGAAAAAATATTTGGTTATTTATTGGCCTTATTGACTGCTTTCTGCATCAGGAAAAAAATGAATCTTAAAAATACGACGATTCGTGTCAGGTTATCTGTCACATTTGGTGTTCTGATCGCCATTCTGGCGCTGGTTTCCGGAATGGCAGTGATGAACCTGTATAAAGACAAAGAGATGTTCACGAATTACGTTAACGGGACATATGCACTTCAGGTTCAGGCCTATGAAGTCCGCCATGCGACGGAAGAGCGGGCTATCATGCTGCGGGATATGATCAATGCGACTGATAAGAAAGATAAAACAGAAGAACTGAACCGTTTTAAAGAAGAGGACGGGAAAGTCAGTAAAAGAACGCAGACATTGCTGGATATGGTCAATGAGTTCGGTATGGATCCGCAGGGGCGGGCGTTGCTTGATAAGATGATAGCGGATGAAAAACACTATGCCGCCGTGACCCGGGAAGTGCTTGAACTCGATCAGCAGGGACGTCATGAGGAAGCGATTGCGAAAATGATGGATGCTGAGTATGCGGCATCGGATGCCTATATCCTGTCATTCCGTGCCAGCCGCGATCACGGCACTGAAACCGGTAATCAGCTTATTCAGGAATTTAATACGAATTATGAGCGTCAGAGCAACATTATTCTGGTGTTCGCGCTGCTGGCGTTAACGCTGGCGATTGTCTCCGGGGTGATGATTATCCGGAATCTGACACGCTCTCTGGGCGCCGAACCCGCCCAACTGAAAGAAGTGGCTGAACGGGTGGCTTCCGGTGATCTATCGCCGTCCGATGAAATTCATCCGGTTCCGGACGGTAGTGTGCTGAGTACCCTGAAAGCGATGCAGAGGAATCTGGCCAGTATCGTCGGTACGGTGCGTAATAACAGTGACAGTATTGTGACCGGCACAATGCAGATAACCAGCGGTAATGCTGATCTGAGCCAGCGTACTGAATCCCAGGCCAGCAGTCTGCAGCAGACCGCAGCATCAATGGAACAGTTGTCTGCTACAGTGAAAAGCAGTGCGGAGATTGCGGCAAAAGCGAATATGATGGCTGCGGAAGCATCCGAAACCGCCCGTCACGGTGGTGAGAAAGTGGATCTGGTTATTCATGCCATGCAGGATATCTCAAACTCTTCCCGCACAATCACTGACATTATCGGTGTGATTGATTCCATCGCATTCCAGACCAATATCCTTGCACTGAACGCGGCGGTGGAAGCCGCACGCGCCGGTGAACACGGACGCGGTTTTGCTGTGGTATCCGGCGAAGTCCGGACACTGGCACAGCGGAGTGCACAGGCTGCCGGTGAAATAAAAAATCTGATTAATGCCAGTGTTGAGCAGGTGGACGCAGGCAGTAAACTGGTGGCAGAAGCCGGTGAGTCGATGCAGGTGATTGTCACTCAGACACAGGGGGTCAGCCAGATGATTGACGAGCTGACACTGGCGGCAAATGAGCAGTCTCAGGGCATTTCGCAGGTCGGGATTGCTGTACAGCAGATTGATGAAGTCACACAGCAGAATGCTGCGCTGGTGGTTGAAAATGCGGCGGCTGCGGAAAGCCTGCATCAGCAGGCGGGGCAGCTCATGCAGGTTATGACACAGTTCAGACTGGGGAGCAGCGCCGCCTGATCCGGCTGATATCCGCTGCCGTACCTCCGGCAGCGGGTATCATATTTATCAGTGACGGGCAGGAGGATCAGCTGTTTACTGGGTTTAATGACCACGTCAGTTGCATCCACCCCTGCTTTTCTGCTTCTGCCTTCAATACCGGGTCGGCGTTGACCGTCAGCACATCTGTGGCGTAGCGGCACAGGGGTAAATCGTTGGCGGAATCGGTATAAAAAATCGTACGTTCCGGTAAAAACTGACGAATATCCAGAAAGTTAGCCAGTTTTTCCACTTTCCCTTCCCGGAAGGTAGTGATCCCCTGCAATGCGCCGGTGTAGTGATCATCCCGGACTTCCAGTTCAATACCAAACGCCAGATTCACACCCAGCATCTTCGCCACCGGTTTGACAATAAAATCGGCGGTGGCAGAAATGATGATCACCGGCACGCCGTGTTCTTTATAAAATGCGAGGGTTTTGACCGCATCCGGGTAGACCAGCGGGCGCACTTTGCTTTCGGTAAAATCAGCCACCCACTCATCAATCTGTGCAACGGTGGCATTACCCAACCCCTTAAGGCTGAAGGCCATATACGCGGCCATATCCAGCTTACCGGCGCTGTAATCCGCCATCATCTGCTTATCTGCGGCAAGAAAGGCCGGATCAGTGATAATGCCTTTTTCCCACAGGTAGTCTGTCCATAACAGGCTGCTGTCTGCAGCGATTAAGGTGTGATCGAGGTCGAAAACCGCTAATGTTGACATGACGTTCCTTTAATTAACTGACGGGGCAAGGGCGCGGATTTCATTTTTATTGAACATCAGCTCCAGCTGAGTTCCCTGTTCAAACAGCCGCTCTGAGGAGCGGTTCAGCAGATCCACGGTCAGTGCGCCCAGTCCGGTATCCACCTGATAACGGATAATATTGCCCAGTAACTGACTGTCACGGATTGTACCTGAAACCGGGTGAGAAATGTGTTCCCCGTACTGCCTTCCGGCCTCGCGCACATAAATGGATTCCGGGCGGATCGCCACAATACCGCTGAGATTCAGGCCGAGCAGGCTGTTGGCGTTGTGCGCGCTGACCAGATTGTAATGCCCCATAAAACGCGCGACAAACTCATTGGCGGGCTGGGTGTAGATATTTTCGGCGGTATCGCTCTGCACGATTTCACCTTTGTTCATCAGGAAGATGCGGTCAGACATCAGCATGGCTTCTTCCTGGTCGTGGGTGACAAAAATGGTGGTGAGATTCAGCTCGCGCTGGATCTGACGGATTTGCTGGCGCAGATGTTTGCGGATCTGCGCATCCAGTGCGGAGAGCGGTTCATCCAGCAGCAGGATGCGCGGCTTCATCACCAGTGCCCGTGCCAGTGCCACCCGCTGGCGCTGGCCGCCGGAAAGCTGATGCGGCAGATGCTGTTCTTTTCCTTTCAGACCCACCAGCTCAATCACCTCTGCAACGGATTTGCGCTGTTCATTTTCCGGGACTTTCTGCATCTTCAGACCGAAAGCAATGTTGCGTTCAGTGGTCATATTCGGAAACAGCGCATAGCTCTGAAACACCATGCCGATTTCCCGCTGCTGTGGCGGAGATGAAGTAATATTCTGTTTATTCACATAAATTCTGCCGTCATTGACCGGTTCCAGCCCGGCGAGACAACGCAGCAAGGTAGATTTACCGCAGCCGCTCGGGCCGAGCAGGGTAATAAATTCCCCTTTGCTGACAGAAAAATTCAGACCGGAAAAGACCGGAGTGGCAGCAAAGGATTTTGTCAGGTTTTCAGCAATTACATAGCTCATCAGTGATTCCTCAGCGGCTTAAGCGTGTCGCGATCAGGGTCAGGATCAGGGTGAAAATAAAGTAGCTCGCCACCAGTGCGGAGGTGAAGTGCCCGCTGGTCTGGCGCATGTTATAGAGATAGATTTGCAGGGTTTCGTAACGGGTGCCGACCAGGATATTGGCAAATACAAACTCACCGAACAGGAAGGAAAAGGCGATCAGTAGTGACACCAGCAGCCCTTTGCGGATATTCGGCACCACCACCAGCAGAAATGCCTTAAAAGTGCCTGCGCCGAGCAGATGGGCGGCATCCAGCAGATCTTTCAGCGGCACGCCGTTCAGGCTGTTGGCCAGCGCCCGGTACATAAACGGCAGGGTGATGGTGAAATAGGTGCCGATCAGGATCCACGGCGTACCGGCAATCGGCAGCGGCCCGTCAGCAAACAGCTGTAGTAATCCGACGGAGGAGACCACCGGCGGCACGGCGAACGGCAGAATAATCAGGATCTCCATCAGCCCTTTCAGCCGCGGGAAGTAATAAAAAACAGCAAACACCAGCGGCAGAATCACCAGGGTGCTGATAGCGAGGGTGACAAAACAGATAAACAGTGAGCGGCCGAACGCGGCAAGAAAACGCGGATCCTGCCACAGTTTCAGATACCACTGTAATGTCAGGCCGTCCGGCAGCACCGTGGCACCCCAGCGTGTGGAGAAGGAATACAGCAGCGTCGCGATAATCGGTAACAGCAGCAGGATCACAATCAGGCTGAGCATGATTTTGTGATAACGCGCCATGGACGGCGGATTGAGTGTGAGATCAGCACGTGGCATGGTAACTCCGTTTCAGCAGCCAGTGATAGACAGCAGTGATGAATCCGAGGATAACCATCAGCAGGACAGAGAGTGCCGCCGCCATATTCGGCTCCAGGAACAGGTCGCCGGACACCAGGCTGGCGATACGGATGGTCACCATATTGTAGTTCCCGGTGGTCAGCGCATAAGTGGAGGCATAAGCCCCGGCGGCATTGGCGAACAGAATGATAAAGGTGCCGAGCAGCGCCGGCGAAAGCACCGGCAGCGCGACATAGCGCCAGTAGGCCGGGCGGCCGGCCCCCATGGTTTTGGCGGCATCCTCCCACTCCGGTTTCAGGGCATCAAACGCCGGATAGAGCAGCAGGATCCCCAGCGGGATCTGAAAATAGAGATAAATCAGCATCAGCCCGGCAGCGCTGTAGAGATTGAAATCCTCAATCACTCCCCAGGCTTTCAGTTGCAGGGTGATGGCGCCGTTGACGCCGAGAATGATGATGAAAGCAAACGCCAGCGGCACACCGCTGAAGTTGCCGGTCATATTGGTAAAGGCAATCAGCCAGCGGCGCGGACGCGGCGGGACGTGCTGTAAGGAGGCGGCAAACAGTGCGGCGAGGATCAGCCCGCCGACCGCCGATACCCCGGAAATCCACAGAGTGTTTTCAAAGGACTGAATATAAAAAGGGCTGCTGAAGATTTCGGTAAAGTTACCGAATGACCACGCATCTTCATACACGAAGCTGTTGATAATCACCCATAACATCGGCGCAAGCTGGAAAAGCACGAACAGCAGCGCGGCAGGGAGCAGTAACAGCATCGGTTTCAGCGGCAGACGGCGTGACAGGGGGCGGGTATGTTGCTTACTTTTCATCGCGGTCAGCTCCGGCAGAATATCAGCCATGTTGCGTCTCCCGCAGCAGGCGCGGTACAGCGGCTTTGTTGTGCCCGCTCAGGCCGAGCAACCGGCAGATGGTGCCGCACAGCTGTGTCTGCTGCACCGGAAGATCGGCCTCATGAGAGAAGGCGCCACCGGCAACAAACAGCGGGACAGTGCGCTCTTCATCCAGAATCCCGCCGTGTGAGCGGTCATTATTCATACCGTGATCACTGGTCACCAGTACCTGATAACCCGCTTCAAGCCAGGCAGGCAGATACGCGGAGAGCAGGCCGTCTGCACGGCGGGCGCTGTTGCGGTATTGCTGTGAATCCCCGCCGGATTTATGACCGGCATCGTCAATATTCATCGGGTGAATAAGCAGGAAATCGGGATGGTATTGACGGCGTAAATATTCCGCATCGAGGAATAAATGGTCATCCGGATAGTGATCCGCCTGATAAAAACAGCCGTGTTGTATCGCAAGCGAATCATCGTGGGTGAAACGGTCACGGACGGCATCAAACGGGGCGCGGTTATACAGCTCACTGACCCAGTGATAAGCGGCGGCAGCGGTGGTTTTTCCGGCTTTTTGTGCGAGGGAGAAAATACTGTCGTTGTGTGACAGGCGCACCACCTGATTGTGCACCACGCCGCTGTCAACGGGACGCACGCCGGTCAGAATACATTCATAAAGCGGGCGGGAGAGCGAGGGCAGTTCACAGCTCAGGCTGTACAGTGTGGCGTTCCCGGATTCGGCTAACCCCTGCATAAAGCCCATGCAGTCATGGGCTGTGCGGTAGTTTAAGCCATCCAGAACAACCAGGATAACTGGGTTATTCATTGTCATTCCGTTAATTCATGTTGATGATAACGTTCTGCTGCCACAGTTTCGGCAACTGGCGGGAGGTTTTTTCCCAGCCGTCAAAATCGGTAATCGGTTTGGCTTTGCTGTACTGGGATTCAGGCAGCAGTTTGGCTTTGATATCGTCCGGCAGGGTCAGGTGTGCCGCGCGGATAGGGCGGGCATATCCTTCGGCCAGGTTGAGCTGTCCTTTATCACTGAAAATAAACTCACGGGCCAGTTTGGCAGCGTTCGGGTTCTTCGCGTATTTATTAATAATAGTGGTGTAACCGGAGGTGACAGAGCCGTCAGACGGGATCACCACGGTAAAGCGTTTGGCATCAATCTGGTCGCGGTAGTTAAGGGCGTTGAAATCCCACATTACCGCCACTTCCACTTCCCCTTTTTCCAGGTTGGCCACGCTCGGGTCATTCAGGGATAAACGTTTCTGTTTGGCGAGATCGGCAAACAACTCAATCGCCGGCTGAATATTGGTTTCATTACCGCCGAGGGCAAAGGCCGCAGACAGCACGCCGCTGTTAGCCTGTGCCGCGATACCGACATCACCGATTGTCACGCGGTAGTTACCGCTGCGCAGATCAGCCCAGCTTTTCGGCTGTTCTTTGACAAGGTCATTATTGATGATGAATGCAATGGTGCCGGTATAGGCCAGCGCCCAGTTACCGTCTTTATCTTTTGCCCAGTCCGGGATCTGATCCCAGGTGGTGGGTTTATAAGGCTGCACCACATCTTTCTGAACGGCGACAGGGCCGAAGGCGGCACCGACATCCCCGATATCTGCGGTGGCATTACTTTTTTCAGCCGCAAACTTGGCAATTTCCTGAGCAGAGCTCATGTCGGTATCCTGATGGCGGATATTGTAGAGTTTTTCAAGATCAGACCAGGTGCCTTTCCAGTTGGCCCAGGTATCCGGCATCCCGACACTGTAAACCACGCCTCCTTTTTTGGCGGCGGCAATCAGTTCTTCAGGAATGGTGTTTTGTCCGGCAGAGAACGCAGAAAAAGAGGCGGAAACAGCAACGGCGGTCAGCAATATTTTGGCAGCAGGAAAACGTGTCATAAAACCCTCGTCAGTTAACTGATTCAGTATCAGTGGTGAGGCTAGGGTATGACGCGTTTGTGACAGGCAACTGACACCCGTGTGACACTTTTCTGACAGCTGGGTGACAGGGAAATGCATGCCCCGTTATGCCGAGTATTCTCCCCGCAAACGGAGTATGATTTAATCCATTATTATTTCATTAACATGATGTCTCTATTATGCAGCAGATTTTAACGGGCAATGAAACCGGCTACTGGGTTATCAGCGCGGATAACCGCGTCTGGCTGCCGGAAGGACAACTGCCGGAGGGCAGTGCGGCACAATGGATGCTGACCGGGAAACCGGCGGTGCGTATCGGGGAGTGGCAGGGGCTGCCGGTCTGGCTGATCCGCGAAAAAATGCGTTCCGATATGTGTTCGCCGCGCATTATTGCCGCAGAGAATGATGACCTCTTCAAAATGGCCGGACGCGGCGTGCAACTGGCGGAATTCTACCGCTCGCACCGTTATTGCGGCTACTGCGGTGCGGCGATGAAATACAGTGAAAGTGAGTGGGCGTGTCTGTGTGACAGCTGCCGCGAACGTTACTATCCGCAGATAGCGCCGTGTATTATTGTCGGCATCCGCCGTCATGACTCTATTCTGCTTGCACAGCACCGCCGCCACAAAAGCGCGCCGTTGTTTACCGTACTCGCCGGGTTTGTCGAAGTCGGCGAAACCCTGGAAGAAGCTGTCGCCCGTGAGGTGATGGAAGAGAGCCGGATTGAGATTCAGAATATCCGTTATGTCTCCTCGCAGCCGTGGCCGTTCCCGCACTCGCTGATGATGGGATTCCTGGCGGATTATGCGGATGGTGAAATTCATCACGATCCGTCAGAGCTGCTCAGTGCAGACTGGTACCGCTATGATAATCTGCCGGTTATTCCGCCGCCGGATACCATTGCCCGCCGTCTGATTGAAGATACAGTCGTACTGTGCCGTCAGGATGACGAAGACGCGTAACACCGCCCTGACCCCGG
Organism: Morganella morganii; assembly: GCF_019243775.1. Lineage (NCBI taxonomy): Bacteria > Pseudomonadati > Pseudomonadota > Gammaproteobacteria > Enterobacterales > Morganellaceae > Morganella > Morganella morganii. The sequence goes on along the minus strand of NZ_CP069157.1, from coordinate 3,578,928 downwards.
GCGGCAGGCGTGCTACAATGGGTTTTATTCAGGACGTCAATACGTTACGCGGCCAACAACTTTTTGGAGTCTGTCATGAGTGAACTGAAAAACGACCGCTATCTGCGGGCATTACTGCGTCAGCCGGTGGATGTCACCCCCGTGTGGATGATGCGCCAGGCCGGGCGTTATCTGCCTGAATATAAAGCCACCCGCGAACAGGCGGGGGATTTTATGGCGCTGTGCAAAAACACCGAACTGGCCTGTGAAGTAACTCTGCAGCCGCTGCGTCGTTTTCCGCTGGATGCGGCAATTCTCTTTTCCGATATTCTCACCATTCCTGATGCGATGGGTCTCGGGCTCTATTTTGAAACCGGTGAAGGGCCGCGCTTTGTGCATCCGATCCAGAATGCCCGTGATGTTGAAAAACTGCCGGTGCCGGATCCGGAACAGGAACTCGGTTATGTCATGAATGCCGTGCGCGCCATCCGCAAAGCCCTGAACGGCGATGTGCCGCTGATTGGTTTCTCCGGCAGCCCGTGGACACTGGCAACCTATATGGTGGAAGGCGGCAGCAGCAAAGCCTTTACCAAAATCAAAAAGATGATGTATGCCGAACCGCAGACCCTGCACCTGCTGCTGGATAAACTGGCGGACAGCGTGATCCTCTATCTCAATGCGCAGATTAAAGCCGGTGCGCAGTCCGTGATGATCTTTGATACCTGGGGCGGCGTGCTGACCGGGCGTGATTACCGTGAGTTTTCACTCAATTACATGCACAAGATTGTCGATGGTCTGATCCGCGAAAATGACGGTCGCCGTGTACCGGTCACTCTGTTCACCAAAGGCGGCGGACAGTGGCTGGAAGCGATGGCAGAAACCGGCTGTGATGCGTTGGGGCTGGACTGGACCACAGATATCGCGGATGCCCGCCGCCGGGTCGGCAGCAAAGTGGCGTTACAGGGCAATATGGATCCGTCCATGCTCTATGCATCACCTGCCCGTATCGAAGCGGAAGTGGCATCTATCCTCGCCGGTTTTGGTCAGGGCGAAGGGCATGTGTTCAACCTCGGACACGGCATCCACCAGGATGTTCCGCCTGAGCATGCCGGTGCATTCGTTGAATCTGTTCACCGCCTGTCAGCTAAATATCATCAGGGTTGATCACTGACAGACCACGGAGGTCACCATGACAGCCATCGATACCCGCGCCCTGAAAGCCCGGCAGACGGAACTGGCACAACGGGTCAGTCTGCAGGATGTACCGCTTAATCCCCGCTATATTGCGGGGGTGGATATCGGCTTTGAGGACGGGGGGGACGTCACCCGGGCTGCCGTGGTGATCCTCACCTGGCCTGAACTGGAGGTGGCGGAGTATCAGACCGCCCGTATTCCCACACAACTGCCCTATATTCCGGGGCTGCTCTCCTTCCGTGAAATCCCTGCCGCACTTGCCGCGTGGGAGAAACTGACCTTAAAACCGGACCTGGTGCTGGTGGATGGCCAGGGGCGCGCTCATCCGCGCCGTCTCGGCGTTGCCGGTCATCTCGGGGTTCTGCTGGATTTACCCGCTATTGGTGTGGCCAAAAGCCGGTTATGCGGCACGTTTGAACCGCTGGCGGAAGAGGCCGGTGCACAGTCGCTGCTGACAGACAAAGGTGAGCCGCTCGGCTGGGTCTGGCGCAGCAAAAACCGCTGCAATCCGCTGTTCATTTCACCCGGTCATCATATGAGTATTGACACCGCACTGACCTGGGTAAAAGCCCTGACGCGCGGCTATCGCCTGCCTGAACCGACCCGCTGGGCTGATGGTATTGCCTCAAATCGAACATTTTTTGTCCGGTTGAAACAGAAATTTCCCGATTTTCCACGTAAAGATGTGGATATCACGGATTTTCAGGTAAACTGCGGCTCACATCAGAGTAACGAGTAAAGCGGAATGTTAAAGAACCCGATCCACTTACGGCTGGAAAAACTGGAAAGCTGGCAGCATCTCACCTTCACGGCTTGTCTGTGCGAGAGAATGTACCCGAATTATGCCGTTTTTTGTCAGCAGACCGGGTTTACCGATCCGTCGCTTTACCGGCGTATTCTGGATCTCATCTGGGAAGTCCTGACTGTCAAAGACGCAAAAGTGAACTTTGATAACCAGCTGGAAAAGCTGGAAGACATTATCCCTGATGGAGACGACTATGATATCTACGGTGTGTATCCGGCGATTGATGCCTGCGCGGCACTCAGTGAGCTTATCCATACCCGCCTGAGCGGGGAAACACTGGAGCACGCTATTGCGGTCAGTGAGATTTCAGTCGGCACTGTCGCGGTACTGGAAATGACACAAGCCGGACGCGAAATGTCCGACGACGAATTAAATGAATTGCCTGCTGTTGAAGAAGAGTGGGACATTCAGTGGGAAATTTACCGCTTATTGGCCGCCTGCGAAGAGCGCGATATTGAGTTGATAAAAGGCTTGAAATCCGATCTCCGGGATGCGGGGATCAGCAATATTGGCGTTAGTTTAGGCGATTAAATCAAAAAACGTGATTTAAGCCTATAAATGCCGGTGTTAAAGGCTTCACAATTGCCCCGTCTCTGGTCTACAGTGGGGGGCGAAAAGAAGTGGCTATCGGGGCGCGTGTATCAGGGCTGTCAAAAGGCACATCCGACGCACTCGATGCTTTGCAAACGATAAACACACTGTAAGGATATTTTATGAATAAGACTCAATTGATTGATGCTATCGCAGAAAAAGCAGAGCTGTCTAAAGCACAAGCTAAAGCAGCGCTGGAATCAACTCTGGCGGCCATCACTGACTCTCTGAAAGAAGGCGATGCTGTACAATTAGTTGGCTTCGGTACTTTTAAAGTTAACCATCGTGCAGAGCGTACTGGCCGTAACCCGCAGACCGGTAAAGAAATCAAAATTGCAGCAGCAAACGTGCCTGCTTTCACTGCCGGTAAAGCACTGAAAGATTCAGTAAAATAATTGCGTTGCAAAAACAGATTGATAGAGGGGGATTTCGTCCCCTTTTGTTGATCAGACAGGGGCTGCTTGCACTGGGCTTTGGCTCATTGCTCAGCGCCTGCTCTGTTCAGCCTGACCTTCCTCCCTTCAGCGCGTCCGGTTATATCGCGGACGACGGCGCTGTCAGAATGTGGCGTCTCAACGCTGACAACCAACCCCGTGTCCTGATGAGTGTTTTCAGTCCCTACCGCAGCGGACAACAGACCGTCGTCACCGTTTATGAATACCGCAGAGGCCAGCTCTGGCAGATCCGTGCAGAATATCTGGGCGATAACGGTTTTTCTGAACAGATACGGCTGGATCACGAGGGCAATACCATCTTTATGCAGCGTGATAAAGACGGGCATAAATCCCCGCTGACCGCAGACGAAATCACCCGGATGACCTTTGTGGCGGACAGACAGCTGACACTTAACAGCGCACTGGTGATCGGTGATATCCGGCTGAAACAGGGGCAGTGGCGTGACAGCTATGTCACGGATTGTCAGGGTAATAAATCCTACATTGAGTTTGATGCGGAAACAGAACAGTTCCTGGCGAAGCGTCAGCGCAGCAGCGCATCACCTATCTACATTGCATGGCTGGATTCACCGGAAGGACGGGAAATTCTGCTGGCGGCAAATGATAACTTCTGTAAATGGGAACCTACGGAAGATTCACTGTAAATCTCCCGCAGGGTATTAACGTGGTTTACTTATTCAGACGGGCAATAGCACGGTAGCCGATATCACTGCGGCAAAATGCATCATCCCAGTGAATATGTTTCAGTGCGGCATAAGCCTGTTTCTGCGCCTGAGCAATATCCTCACCCAGTGCCGTCACACACAACACCCGGCCGCCGTCAGTCACAACCGCACCTTCTTTCAGTGCTGTTCCGGCCTGGAAAACTTTGCAGTCTGCTTCCTGAACATCCAGTCCGCTGATCACATCACCTTTACGGTAATCACCCGGATAACCACCGGCTGCCATCACCACACCAAGCGCCGGACGCGGATCCCACTGCGAGGTTTTTCCCGCCAGTTTTCCCTGTGCACCGGCAAGGCAGAGTTCAACCAGGTCTGACTGTAACCGCATCATAATCGGCTGGGTTTCCGGGTCACCAAAGCGACAGTTAAATTCAATCACTTTAGGCTCGCCGTGTTCATCAATCATCAGCCCGGCGTATAAAAAACCCTGATAGGTGTGACCTTCCGCCGCCATACCTTCAACGGTCGGGTAAATCACTTTTTCCATCACCCGCTGATGAACGGCATCGGTCACCACTGGTGCCGGGGAGTAAGCGCCCATACCGCCGGTGTTTGGCCCGGTGTCATTGTCACCGACCCGTTTGTGATCCTGGCTGGTCGCCATCGGCACCACATTTTTACCGTCCACCATGACGATAAAACTGGCTTCTTCGCCGGTCAGGAACTCTTCAATCACAATGCGGTGCCCGGCATCGCCGAAAGCATTACCGGCCAGCATGTCATGTACCGCGTCCTGTGCTTCTTTCAGGGTCATGGCGACGATCACGCCTTTACCGGCCGCCAGGCCGTCAGCTTTGATCACCACCGGTGCACCGGTTTTGTCCAGATAAGCCAGTGCCGGTTCAACCTCAGTAAAGTTCTGATAGTCCGCCGTCGGGATATGGTGACGCGCCAGAAAATCTTTGGTGAATGCTTTGGAACCTTCCAGCTGCGCGGCACCTTTGGCCGGGCCGAAGATAGTCAGACCGGCTGCATTGAATGCATCAACCACACCCATCACCAGCGGTGCTTCCGGGCCGACAATGGTCAGGCCGATATTATTGGCGCGGGCAAAGGCCACCAGACCGTCAATATCTGTCGCACTGATATCCACATTGGTCAGGTTTGGTTCCTGTGCGGTACCGGCATTACCGGGCGCGACATAAACATTGGCTGCCAGCGGGGATTGTGCGGCTTTCCAGGCCAGCGCGTGTTCGCGTCCGCCATTACCGATAATCAGGATATTCATAAGTCAGCTCCGGGTATTAATGACGGAAATGGCGCATGCCGGTGAAAATCATCGCGATATTGTGTTCATCTGCCGCTGCAATGACTTCATCATCACGGATGGAGCCACCCGGCTGGATCACGCAGGTAATACCAACGGCAGCCGCCGCATCAATACCATCACGGAACGGGAAGAACGCATCGGATGCCATGGCGCATCCCGCCACTTCCAGCCCTTCATCACCGGCTTTGATGCCGGCAATTTTCGCGGAGTAAACGCGGCTCATCTGACCGGCACCCACGCCGATGGTCATATTATTCTTTGCATAAACAATGGCATTGGACTTAACAAACTTCGCCACTTTCCAGCAGAACAGGGCATCTTTCAGTTCCTGCTCTGTCGGCTGGCGTTTGCTGACCACTTTCAGGTCGTTATCACCGACCATCCCGAGATCGCGATCCTGCACCAGCAGACCGCCGTTCACCCGTTTGAAATCAAGGGCGGCAGCCGGATGCTGCCACTGACCGCAGGTCAGCACGCGGACATTCTGTTTTGCCGCGAGAACCGGCAGCGCATCTTCCGCGACGGACGGGGCAATAATCACTTCCACAAACTGGCGTTCAATAATTTCTGCCGCCGTTTTGGCATCCAGTTCGCGGTTAAAGGCGATAATACCGCCGAATGCGGAGGTCGGGTCAGTTTTGAAGGCATTGTCATAGGCGGTAAGTAAGCTATCGGCAACGGCCACGCCACACGGGTTGGCGTGCTTGACGATCACACAGGCTGGTTTATCAAACTGCTTCACACATTCAAGGGCTGCATCAGTATCAGCAATATTATTATAAGAGAGGGCTTTGCCCTGTAACTGCACAGCAGTACTGATGGAGGCTTCCTGAATATTCTCTTCTATATAGAAGGCGGCATTCTGATGACTGTTTTCGCCGTAGCGCATATCCTGTTTTTTAATAAAGTTGAGATTCAGGGTGCGCGGGAACTGGCCGGAAGGCTGAGTGGTATCGCCGAAGTACGGTTTTACTTTCTGACCGAAATAGTTGGCGATCATGCTGTCATAGGCAGCTGTATGCTCAAAGGCTTTGATGGCGAGGTCAAAACGGGTATCAAAACTCAGGCTGTTTTGTCCGGCATCCATCTCGGCAATGATATTGCTGTAGTCACTGCTTTTTACCACAATCGCCACATCTTTATGGTTCTTCGCGGCGGAGCGCACCATGGTCGGCCCGCCGATATCGATATTTTCAACCGCGTCTTCCAATGTGCAGCCGGGTTTTGCCACGGTCTCCGCAAACGGATAAAGATTCACAACCACCATATCAATAGCGGAAATCTGATGCTTCGCCATAATCTCATCATCGGTGCCGCGGCGGCCGAGGATCCCGCCGTGTACTTTCGGATGCAGGGTTTTGACACGTCCGTCCATCATTTCCGGAAAACCGGTGTAATCGGAGACTTCAGTCACCGGCAGACCGGCGTCAGCCAGCAGGCGGGCAGTACCGCCGGTTGATAACAATTCAACACCACGGGCGGAAAGAGCCTGAGCAAATTCAGTGATGCCGGTTTTGTCAGAGACACTGAGCAGGGCGCGACGGATAGGGCGAGGCTGTTGCATGAGTTTGGATCCCTTGAATTCAACGAATAAATGACAATAGGTTGCAGGTGAAATCGGTGTATCTCATAAGATTTCAAAACCCGGAGTAAAAAGCAACGGTACACGAATGCAGCAGATTGTAACGCAAACGTTTGCGTGTTGCTTGTGAATTTTGTGATTTTTTACCATCTGTGGATAACTTTGTGTGTAACCCGGTATAAACAGGGGTTTTGCTGGGGAATGCAGCAAACAGTCAGAAAATCGAAAATTAACACTTGTCTTCTGAAATCGACTCCCTATAATGCACCTCCACTGACACGGAACAACGCGCTAACACGCGGTCCGGCAGAAAGAGAAAAAGCGGAAAGTTGAAAAACAACGCTTGACTCAAAGGGGCTGAAAACGTAATATACGCAGCCTCGCAACAACGCAGAAGACCGGCAACGGCAGCGAAGGTTGCAACTGCTCTTTAACAATTTATCAGACAATCTGTGTGGGCACTCGCAGGACATATCACAAAAAATATTATTTTTGAGAAGTCTTGAAGAGTGACCAATACAGCAGCTTAGAAATAAGCAGCAGTAAACAGTTTAATTCTTTGAGCATCAGACACTTTTAATTGAAGAGTTTGATCATGGCTCAGATTGAACGCTGGCGGCAGGCCTAACACATGCAAGTCGGGCGGTAACAGGGGGAAGCTTGCTTCTCTGCTGACGAGCGGCGGACGGGTGAGTAATGTATGGGGATCTGCCTGATGGCGGGGGATAACTACTGGAAACGGTAGCTAATACCGCATAATGTCTTCGGACCAAAGCGGGGGACCTCCGGGCCTCGCGCCATCAGATGAACCCATATGGGATTAGCTAGTAGGTAAGGTAACGGCTTACCTAGGCGACGATCCCTAGCTGGTCTGAGAGGATGATCAGCCACACTGGGACTGAGACACGGCCCAGACTCCTACGGGAGGCAGCAGTGGGGAATATTGCACAATGGGCGCAAGCCTGATGCAGCCATGCCGCGTGTATGAAGAAGGCCTTCGGGTTGTAAAGTACTTTCAGTCGGGAGGAAGGTGTCAAGGTTAATAACCTTGGCAATTGACGTTACCGACAGAAGAAGCACCGGCTAACTCCGTGCCAGCAGCCGCGGTAATACGGAGGGTGCAAGCGTTAATCGGAATTACTGGGCGTAAAGCGCACGCAGGCGGTTGATTGAGTCAGATGTGAAATCCCCGGGCTTAACCCGGGAATTGCATCTGATACTGGTCAGCTAGAGTCTTGTAGAGGGGGGTAGAATTCCATGTGTAGCGGTGAAATGCGTAGAGATGTGGAGGAATACCGGTGGCGAAGGCGGCCCCCTGGACAAAGACTGACGCTCAGGTGCGAAAGCGTGGGGAGCAAACAGGATTAGATACCCTGGTAGTCCACGCTGTAAACGATGTCGACTTGGAGGTTGTGCCCTTGAGGCGTGGCTTCCGGAGCTAACGCGTTAAGTCGACCGCCTGGGGAGTACGGCCGCAAGGTTAAAACTCAAATGAATTGACGGGGGCCCGCACAAGCGGTGGAGCATGTGGTTTAATTCGATGCAACGCGAAGAACCTTACCTACTCTTGACATCCAGAGAACTTAGCAGAGATGCTTTGGTGCCTTCGGGAACTCTGAGACAGGTGCTGCATGGCTGTCGTCAGCTCGTGTTGTGAAATGTTGGGTTAAGTCCCGCAACGAGCGCAACCCTTATCCTTTGTTGCCAGCGCGTGATGGCGGGAACTCAAAGGAGACTGCCGGTGATAAACCGGAGGAAGGTGGGGATGACGTCAAGTCATCATGGCCCTTACGAGTAGGGCTACACACGTGCTACAATGGCGTATACAAAGGGAAGCGACCCCGCGAGGGCAAGCGGAACTCATAAAGTACGTCGTAGTCCGGATTGGAGTCTGCAACTCGACTCCATGAAGTCGGAATCGCTAGTAATCGTAGATCAGAATGCTACGGTGAATACGTTCCCGGGCCTTGTACACACCGCCCGTCACACCATGGGAGTGGGTTGCAAAAGAAGTAGGTAGCTTAACCTCCGGGAGGGCGCTTACCACTTTGTGATTCATGACTGGGGTGAAGTCGTAACAAGGTAACCGTAGGGGAACCTGCGGTTGGATCACCTCCTTACCTAGTTGGTATTGAATGTGAGTGTTCACACAGATTGTCTGATAGAAAGAAGCAGATACCGGGAATAGGCTTGTAGCTCAGGTGGTTAGAGCGCACCCCTGATAAGGGTGAGGTCGGTGGTTCAAGTCCACTCAGGCCTACCAAAACCGAATTGATACTGCGTCATGAAAAGACTCGTTTACCTTAGTAAACTTCGCCTTTCCATGCCTTGTCTCAATGCGGTTTCCTCTTTTCATGATGAAAAGACACGCCCGGGAAAACCAAATAATGGGGCTATAGCTCAGCTGGGAGAGCGCCTGCCTTGCACGCAGGAGGTCAGCGGTTCGATCCCGCTTAGCTCCACCATTATCTGATATCTGAAAAATAATTCAGAGTTTACCGGAAACGGTATGCTGTGAATTATTATGCTCTTTAACAATCCGGAACAAGCTGAAAAATTGAAACAATCAATATTATCACCGAGGTAATATTGATGAGTCTCTCAGCCGAACAACTTTGAAAGTACTCACTTTCGAGGGGAAGCGAGCTAAATAATTTCGCGGAGACCAGCGCACAGCAAGCGGAGCATACATCAGTATGTGAGCATTGCGAGCACTGCCCGACAAAGAAATTATGACGCGCAGCGACCCGTCCAGAAAGACACTTTCGGGTTGTGAGGTTAAGCGAATAAGCGTACACGGTGGATGCCTAGGCAGTCAGAGGCGATGAAGGACGTGCTAATCTGCGATAAGCGCCGGTAAGGTGATATGAACCGTTATAACCGGCGATTTCCGAATGGGGAAACCCAGTGCAATTCGTTGCACTATCATTACCTGAATACATAGGGTAATGAAGCGAACCGGGAGAACTGAAACATCTAAGTACCCCGAGGAAAAGAAATCAAACGAGATTCCCCCCAGTAGCGGCGAGCGAACGGGGAGCAGCCCAGGACCTTAATCAGCATCAGTGTTAAGAGAACAGTCTGGAAAGGCTGGCCACAGCAGGTGATAGCCCTGTATCTGAAAGCACTGGTGTTGTGAGTCCGATGAGTAAGGCGGGACACGTGTTATCCTGTCTGAATACGGGGGGACCATCCTCCAAGGCTAAATACTCCTGACTGACCGATAGTGAACCAGTACCGTGAGGGAAAGGCGAAAAGAACCCCCGGCGAGGGGAGTGAAAAAGAACCTGAAACCGTGTACGTACAAGCAGTGGGAGCACCCTTCGGGTGTGACTGCGTACCTTTTGTATAATGGGTCAGCGACTTATATTCTGTAGCAAGGTTAACCGGATAGGGGAGCCGCAGGGAAACCGAGTCTTAACTGGGCGAATTAGTTGCAGGTACAGACCCGAAACCCGGTGATCTCAGCCATGGGCAGGTTGAAGGTTGGGTAACACTAACTGGAGGACCGAACCGACTAATGTTGAAAAATTAGCGGATGACTTGTGGCTGGGGGTGAAAGGCCAATCAAACCGGGAGATAGCTGGTTCTCCCCGAAAGCTATTTAGGTAGCGCCTCGTGAACTCATCTCCGGGGGTAGAGCACTGTTTCGGCTAGGGGGTCATCCCGACTTACCAACCCGATGCAAACTGCGAATACCGGAGAATGTTATCACGGGAGACACACGGCGGGTGCTAACGTTCGTCGTGAAGAGGGAAACAACCCAGACCGCCGGCTAAGGTCCCAAAGTCATAATTAAGTGGGAAACGAAGTGGGAAGGCTCAGACAGCCAGGATGTTGGCTTAGAAGCAGCCATCATTTAAAGAAAGCGTAATAGCTCACTGGTCGAGTCGGCCTGCGCGGAAGATGTAACGGGGCTAAATTATGCACCGAAGCCGCGGCAGCGATATGTAAATATTGTTGGGTAGGGGAGCGTTCTGTAAGCCTGTGAAGGTGACCTGTGAGGGTTGCTGGAGGTATCAGAAGTGCGAATGCTGACATAAGTAACGATAATGCGGGTGAAAAACCCGCACGCCGGAAGACCAAGGGTTCCTGTCCAACGTTAATCGGGGCAGGGTGAGTCGACCCCTAAGGCGAGGCTGAAAAGCGTAGTCGATGGGCAACGGGTTAATATTCCCGTACTGGTGGTAACTGCGAAGGGGGGGACGGAGAAAGCTAAATCATCCGGGCGACGGTTGTCCCGGTTTAAGCGTGCAGGTGGACTGACCAGGCAAATCCGGTCGGTTGTTAACACTGAGGCGTGACGACGAGCCACTACGGTGGTGAAGTGATTGATGCTCTGCTTCCGGGAAAAGCCTCTAAGCTCCAGGTTACCATTAATCGTACCCCAAACCGACACAGGTGGTCAGGTAGAGAATACTCAGGCGCTTGAGAGAACTCGGGTGAAGGAACTAGGCAAAATGGTGCCGTAACTTCGGGAGAAGGCACGCTGGCACTAGGTGAAGTGGTTTACCCACGGAGCTGAAGCCAGCCGCAGATACCAGCTGGCTGCAACTGTTTATTAAAAACACAGCACTGTGCAAACACGAAAGTGGACGTATACGGTGTGACGCCTGCCCGGTGCCGGAAGGTTAATTGATGAGGTCAGCCGCAAGGCGAAGCTTCTGATCGAAGCCCCGGTAAACGGCGGCCGTAACTATAACGGTCCTAAGGTAGCGAAATTCCTTGTCGGGTAAGTTCCGACCTGCACGAATGGCGTAATGATGGCCAGGCTGTCTCCACCGAGACTCAGTGAAATTGAACTCGCTGTGAAGATGCAGTGTACCCGCGGCAAGACGGAAAGACCCCGTGAACCTTTACTATAGCTTGACACTGAACATTGAGCCTTGATGTGTAGGATAGGTGGGAGGCAATGAAGTGTGGACGCCAGTCTGCACGGAGCCATCCTTGAAATACCACCCTTTAACGTTTGATGTTCTAACCCGGGTCCATAATCTGGATCGGGGACCGTGTCTGGTGGGTAGTTTGACTGGGGCGGTCTCCTCCCAAAGAGTAACGGAGGAGCACGAAGGTTGGCTAAGCATGGTCGGACATCATGCGGTTAGTGCAAAGGCATAAGCCAGCTTGACTGCGAGAGTGACGGCTCGAGCAGGTACGAAAGCAAGGTCTTGGTGATCCGGTGGTTCTGAATGGAAGGGCCATCGCTCAACGGATAAAAAGGTACTCCGGGGATAACAGGCTGATACCGCCCAAGAGTTCATATCGACGGCGGTGTTTGGCACCTCGATGTCGGCTCATCACATCCTGGGGCTGAAGTAGGTCCCCAAGGTATGGCTGTTCGCCATTTAAAGTGGTACGCGAGCTGGGTTTAGAACGTCGTGAGACAGTTCGGTCCCCTATCTGCCGTGGGCGCTGGAAGATTGAGAGGGGTTGCTCCTAGTACGAGAGGACCGGAGTGAACGCACCACTGGTGTACGGGTTGTGATGCCAATTGCATTGCCCGGTAGCTAAGTGCGGAAGAGATAACCGCTGAAAGCATCTAAGCGGGAAACTTGCCTCGAGATGAGTCTTCCTGACCCTTTAAGGGTCCTGAAGGAACGTTTGAGACTAAGACGTTGATAGGCTGGGTGTGTAAGCGCAGCGATGCGTTGAGCTGACCAGTACTAATGAACCGTGAGGCTTAACCTGACAACACCGAAGGTGTTTTGAGTTGAGAGACGATTAGAGAGATTTTTCAGCACAGTGAAGAGGCAGAAGTCATTCACTGTGAAAGCTTGTTTTGGATTGAAATGAATTTGCCTGGCGGCCGTAGCGCGGTGGTCCCACCTGACCCCATGCCGAACTCAGAAGTGAAACGCCGTAGCGCCGATGGTAGTGTGGGGTCTCCCCATGTGAGAGTAGGGAACCGCCAGGTTATTATTAAGTAAAGAAGCCACCCTTTGGGTGGCTTTTTTGCGTTTGGACGAAAAGAAAATTCCGTTTGTATTTTATTCACCGGAAGGTAGATTGGATAACTGATCACTTCAATCCGGCAGAAAATACAAAGGAGCATCGTTATGGCTGATCCAACCTATGTCCCGCCTCAGGTGTGGGAATGGAAACAGAAAAACGGCGGAAAATTTGCCAATACCAACCGTCCTGTTGCCGGGGCGACACATGAAAAAACCCTGTCTGTTGGTAAACATCCATTGCAGCTTTACTCGCTGGGAACACCTAACGGTCAGAAAGTCACTATCATGCTTGAAGAACTGCTGGCGGCGGGGATCCGCGATGCGGAATACGATGCCTGGCTGATTGATATCGGCGAAGGCGACCAGTTTGGTTCCGGGTTTGTTGATATTAACCCGAACTCAAAAATCCCAGCATTGGTCGACAGAAGTGGTACGAAGCCGGTACGGATCTTTGAATCCGGAGCAATTCTTACGTATCTGGCAGAAAAATTTTCCCTGTTCCTGCCGGAAACTCAGCCTGAACGGGCAGAAACACTGTCATGGCTGTTCTGGCAGATGGGATCAGCACCATTTGTCGGCGGCGGATTTGGCCATTTCTATGCGTATGCACCGGAAAAATATGAATATCCGATTAACCGCTACGCGATGGAAACCAAACGCCAGCTGGATGTCCTGAACCGTCAGCTCAGTCAGCATGAATTTATTGCCGGCGATAATTACACTATTGCTGATATGGCTGCATGGCCATGGTACGGTGGGTTAGTGCTGGGTACGCTGTATAATGCGGCGACATTCCTGTCTGTCAGTGAATATCCGCATGTGATCCGCTGGGCGAAGCAGATAGCGGCACGTCCGGCTGTTCAGCGCGGACGCCGGGTTAACCGCAGCGGCGGAGAGCCGTCAGACCGGTTTATCCGCGAACGTCATAATGCGTCAGATCTGGACTGATATTTCACGTGTTCCCGGCAGAGCGTTTTCTGCCGGGAAACGTATCTGCATTATTAACGCGGTTCCGGTAATTTAAAGGCCGATACCATCTGCGAAAGCTGTTCGGCTTCTCTTCGCAGGATTTGCGTCCGTGAAGCAGCATCATCAATTAATGTGGCATTCTGCTGTACCGTGGTATCCATCTCTGAGACAGCCATCGTAACCTCGGCCAGCCCTTTGCTCTGCTCCTCACCGGCAACGCGGATATCACTCATCAGCTGTCTTACCTGCAACACATCCATCACCAGATCTGCCAGCGTTTCTCCGGCTTCATGCACCTGATTACTGCCGGTTTTGACATTCTGCACAGACTCATCAATCAGCGCCTTAATCTCCTGTGCTGCCTGTGCACTGCGCTGAGCCAGTGATCTGACTTCAGTCGCCACCACTGCAAAGCCTCGCCCGGAATCACCGGCACGCGCGGCCTCGACGGCGGCATTCAGTGCCAGAATATTGGTCTGGAATGCAATACTGTCGATCACTGACACGATTTCAACCATTCGTCCGGATGATGTACTGACGCTGTTCATTGTCGAAATCACATCACGCATCATATCCCCGCAGCGGCTTGCTGTTTGTGCGGTGGTTTCCGCCAGTTCATCGGCCTGATGGGTATTTTCACTGTTCTGACGCACCGTTGCGTTCAGTTCTTCCATCGCGGAAGCACTTTGCTCCAGCGCCGCTGCCTGCTGTGTGACCCGTGCGGATAACTCGTTATTATTATCAGCAAGATTAACGGTATTTCCGGCCACAACAGAACTGCTGCTGCGTACTGTGAGCAACATGGATGATATTTTATCGGCAAACAGATTAAATGCCTGTGAGATAGCGGATATTTCATCGGCACCGCGCACTTCCATCCGCCGTGTCAGGTCGCCTTCCCCGTGAGCGATGTCATCGAGGGCCTTACGGGTTTCATCGAGGCGGGTGATCAGTCGGCGGACAACCAGCCAGGAACCCAGCAACAACAGTGCCATGATCGGCAGCAGGGCTTCCAGCACATCCTGCATCATCACTTTTGCCAGCCCGGTGATCCGGCTCTCCGGCGTGACAAGGCCGATGACCCATCCGGTATCGGCCATCGGGAACAGCATCACTTGTGAAGTGGTGTTCAGCTGCCCGTCATTATCAATGCGGATACTGTCGATAGCGGATTGCTCAGAATGGGGTTGCTTCAGGCTTGCCGCCACCGGTGCCAGCCAGGCTGATTGTGCGGCCAGCTCATCAAAGGTTTTGAATTGCTTATTGTCATCACCCGGAAAATAGATCAGCTGCCCCTGCCGGTCTGTCACAAAAGCATAGCCACCGGTGCTGTTACCGTATTGCTGCATAATAGCGGCGATATTATCCAGACGGATATCCGTTGTCGCGACACCGGCAAATTTTCCGTCGGTTTTGTACGGCACACTGCAGGTCACCATATTCACACCGGAAATGGCATCGCGGTAAACATCAGACCACAAACAGCTTTCCGTGGATTGCTCACGGGCATTCCGGTACCAGCTTTCATTGTGATAATTACCGGCACCCTCTGTATTGTACTCATCAGAAAAAACCAGTTCCCCGGCCGGATTCCGTGCCCAGAAAAAGCTGCGTTTCTCAATTCCCGGGGTGAATGCCCCCGGCTCCGGCCAGATCCCGCCGCCGGTGATCAGGCTGTTGCTTTCAATCAGATTGGGCGGGATATAGCGGTACAGCGCCTCATCATTGGGCAGCACTTCCGCCAGGCGCGCCAAGCTGACGGTTTTTCCGTCTGTCTGAGATAAAATCGTGCTGACCCGGGATGTCAGGCCGCGTCCGGTTTCTTCAATTAATGCAGTATTAATTTCCACAACGCGGGGCTGACCCCGCCACAGCATAACAACAATGATAATGGCAGTAGTGACGGCCAGGAGCAGGATGCCCCCGATAGTCAGGCGGGTTGAAATGCGGGACGGATACCAGGACATACAAAACTCCCGAAACAAATAAGGGTATATTTGAGTTATCGGCGGTGTGACTTATATCTTTATGATGTTTTATTGAACAGGTGAATGAATGACGGATATCTGTGGCAGGGATCGCACTTTCGTCATTTTATGATGTTTTTCTGTCTGCTGCGGTGTTTCAGAAAACAGTATTTTCATCCGTAACACTATGTTATGTTATAACATCTTTTGCCAGGTGAGATAATCTGTGAATTTAATCAGAAGAATGAATACGTTACTGCTCTCTTTCCTGTTTTTGCTGACATTCAGTCCGCAGGTGTTTGCACACCCGCACAGTTTTATTGATATGGAAACGACCCTTGTGACGGAAAACCATACGCTGAGGGGGATTGAATATGTCTGGAAAATGGATCCGATGACTTCCGCAGATATTCTGTATGATTTGATGAACAGCAAAGAAGACGGCCCGCAGTGGAAGAAGCAGGCAGCATCTGTGATGGCCAATATAATTGCACAGTCTTATTTTTCCGAACTGAATTATCAGAATAAAAAACAGCCTCTTAAACTCTTTCCGGACACCTACCGGATGACGCGTGAGGGATTACAGATTGTTATGTCATTCCGTGTCTCACTATTGCATCCGATACCGTTAGCCGGCAGTACCATTGAGCTGAAAACGTATGAACCGACTTTTTTTGTCAGTATGACCTACAACGGCAAACGCGCGGTTCACCTTTCTCCGCCGGATGCATCACAGTGCCGGTTAGTTTTTACCGAGGCAGATCCTTCGGATACCCTGAAAGATTACGCGCTGTCGCTGGATACCGGCGATACCCCGGATGATGACCTGACGCTCGGTCGCCAGTTTGCACAGCAGATCACCTTACATTGCCCGGAGTGAGATAACGGATGACATCATATTCACGGACTATTATTCAGCTTACTGTTGTGTTTATTGTTTTGTCTGCGGGTGGGTTGCTGTACAGCCAGTGGCCGTCATTGCTGCATGTCAGTGCAAAGTTACAAAAAGAACTGAATGTTGAAATGGCGGCGCTGATTCAGAAAGTGGTGTCTGATCCGCTGAAAGCGGGCGGGCTTCTGACGCTTTTCAGTTTTTTATACGGCTTATTGCACGCACTGGGTCCCGGCCACGGCAAAGTTATCCTTTCTGCTTACATCGCCACACATCCGGCAAAATTACGCCACAGCGCGTTATTAAGTATTCTGGCTTCTCTGCTTCAGGGCACTGTGGCGGTTATTTTAGTCTCTGTTGTACTGTTTATATTAAATTTGTCAGTACGCCAGTTAAATAATGTCAGCCAGATAACGGAGAAAGCCAGCTATGCATTTATTATTCTTTTTGGCGCCATTATTGTTATCCGCACATTACGTCGTTTATTTATCAGACCACCGGTCAATAAGCCGCAAATAAAAACAATCCGCGTATCGGATAATAAATCTGCGGCTGTGTTAAAACCTGTTTATCTGCAAAGCGGACAAGTTCAGACATGCAGTTGTGGTCATCAGCATGTTATGCCGGGAAATACAGTCACCGGCAATTGGCGGACACAAGCCGGTATGATTCTGGCCATGGGCAGCCGACCGTGTTCGGGGGCATTATTAGTTTTACTATTCTCATCAGTTATCGGTGTTTTTCACTGGGGAATTATCGCGGTATTTGCAATGGCGCTGGGAACCGGTATCACACTGTGTATGATAGCCTGGTTCGTACACAGCATGCGCTTTCTGGCACTGCGCATGTCCCGTAATCCCGGACAAAAAACAAACCGGCATTATGGCGATATTCTCCGGCTGATATCCGGGGGGATATTTATTATTGCAGGGCTGCTGATGTATCAGGGAACCGGGATATCAGCAGGGGGATTTTTTGTCTGAAAATAAAAAGACACCGGACTCAGCCGGTGTCTTATATTCACCGCTATTTAACCAGTTTCAGCACCAGTTCCGGTGCCATTTCTCTTCTGACACTGTCCAGTGACAGCATAATATTACCGGGGTGCCTTGATTCACCCATATATGCGGGTTTGTAGAGAATTTCAATCATTTGTTCATAGATCAGGTTATTGATCTCATTACTGGTTTCATCCAGTCCGCCCCGGATTTTATTCCGGACAAAATCATATTCCGTATTATTCTTTGAATTGTCGTAACGATACATCGGTGCGTGAAGTTCGCCGGTAAAACTGGCCCGGTAATTTTTTAATTCCTGGTTACAGACAAAGTTATAAATCAGATCAACGCGGGCATATAAACTTTTTGATGAATCGTCATATAAGGACTGATAGGTATCAAGATTTTTCCGGCAGGCTTCTGTGAATAATTTATGATTTTCAGCATCAGCTGCCATACCGACATCAATCAGAATCGTGTAAATATCCTGCCGGATATAGGTACTGTCCTAACGTACTTTCTTCATTATGACCTCTGCTGTTTTCAGGGCAGAAAGCCTGATTATAGTTGTTCCATTTCAGGGGAAGTGAATACCCGAAATGTTGCTTTAGTCCTTACCTGATGCACTAATTTGTGTAGAATCAGAGCTAACCCACTTTCATGGAGCGCTCTGCTATGGCTGGTGTAAACAAAACGAATATGAGTGAAACGGATATTATCAGCAAATTTATCCTTCCCGCAGTTAAGGATGCCGGCTGGGATGATTTGACTCAGATTCGTCAGGAAGTGAAACTGCGTGATGGTAAGATAGTGGTCCGCGGAAAGCTGGCATCACGTATCAAAGTGAAATCTGCCGATATCGTACTGTATCACAAGCCTAACCTGCCATTGGCGGTTATCGAAGCCAAAGCCAATAAGCACGCCATCAGTAAAGGGATGCAGCAGGGACTGGATTATGCCGGACTGCTTGATGTACCCTTTGTGTTTGCTTCTAACGGTGATGGGTTTATCTTCCATGATAAAACCAATCCGCAGCAGCTCGAATCAGAAATTACGCTTGATGCTTTCCCGGCACCAGAGCTGCTCTGGCAAAAATATTGCGACTGGAAAGGGTTTACTCAGCAACAGTTGCCCGTTATCAGTCAGGATTATTACGATGACGGCAGCGGGAAATCGCCCCGTTACTATCAGATGCGGGCAATTAACCGGACGATAGATGCCGTATCAGCGGGAAAGAATCGTATTTTGCTGGTTATGGCAACCGGCACGGGCAAAACCTATACCGCGTTCCAGATAATCTGGCGGCTGTGGAAAGCCAGAAACAAGAAACGTATTCTGTTTCTTGCAGACCGCAACATTCTGGTCGATCAGACTAAAAATAATGATTTTCAACCTTTCGGCACTGTGATGACCAAAGTCACCGGCCGTACTATCGATCCTGCTTATGAAGTACATCTTGCATTGTATCAGGCCATTACCGGACCGGAAGAGAATCAGAAAGCCTATAAACAGGTTGCTCCGGATTTCTTTGACCTGATTGTGATTGACGAATGTCACCGTGGCAGTGCGTCCGAAGATTCCGCCTGGCGGGAGATTCTGGAGTATTTCGGCAGCGCCACTCAGATTGGCCTGACAGCAACACCAAAAGAAACAGAAGACGTCTCCAATATCGATTATTTTGGTGAACCGGTTTACACCTATTCACTGAAAGAGGGAATTGAAGACGGTTTCCTCGCCCCTTACAAAGTCGTGCGTGTTGATATCGATGTCGATGTTCAGGGCTGGCGGCCGGTTAAAGGTCAACTGGATAAATACGGCAAAGAGATTAAAGACCGTATATACAATCTGAAGGATTTTGACCGCACGCTGGTTATTGATGAGCGTACTATGCTGGTGGCGAAGACTATCACCGATTACCTGAAACGTACCAACCCGATGGATAAAACCATTGTTTTCTGTAACGATATTGATCATGCAGAGCGGATGCGTCATGCGCTGGTGGTGCTTAATCCTGAGCAGGTATTGAAGAACGAAAAATACGTGATGAAAATTACCGGTGACGATGATATCGGCAAAGCACAGCTGGATAACTTTATTAATCCGAAAAAGCCTTATCCGGTGATAGCAACCACCTCAGAATTGATGAGTACGGGCGTCGATGCGCAGACCTGCAAGCTGGTCGTGCTGGATCAAAATATTCAGTCCATAACCAAATTTAAGCAAATCATCGGGCGCGGTACGCGTATCAACGAAAAGTACGGTAAGTTGTGGTTCACCATTCTCGACTTTAAAAAAGCAACCGAACTGTTTGCGGATGAGCGCTTTGACGGTGTGCCGGAAAAAGTGCTGGTGGTCAGACCCGGTGACATTTCCGATCAGGATTCGGATTTTAACGAGCAACTTGATGCGGAAAATGATGATAATACCGCCGGTGAAGCGCGGGAAGATACCGCTGACTATCAGGTTAACCGCGACAGGTCTGAAGGCTGTGGTGAATTCCATAGTGACGATGATGACGACAAAGTCCGTAAGTTCTATGTGAATGGCGTGCATGTAAAAGTGCTGGCTAAACGTGTTCAGTATTATGATTCTGACGGTAAACTGGTGACTGAATCCTTCCGCGATTACACCCGCAAAACAATGCTGAAAGACAGTGAGTACGCTTCACTGGATGGCTTTATGCGTAAATGGAAGAATGCTCCGCGCAAACAGGTCATCATTGAAGAACTGGAGCAACTGGGGATTTTATGGGATGTACTGGCCGAAGAGGTGGGTAAAGATCTCGACCCGTTTGATTTGCTCTGCCATGTAGTGTACGGTCAGCCGCCGTTAACGCGTCAGGAGCGTGCAGCAAATGTGCGTAAACGTAACTATTTTACGAAGTATGCCGAACCGGCTCAGCAGGTACTTAATACTCTGCTGGACAAATATGCTGATGAAGGTGTGCAGGAAATTGAGGACGTTCTGGTGCTCAAACTGAAACCGTTTGATGCGCTGGGCCGTCCGGGAGAGATCATCAGAGCCGGCTTTGGTAACAAAGCAGCGTATGAGCAGGCCGTCAACGAACTGGAAAACGAAATCTACCGGTTACCGCCACGATTAGCCTGACAGCGAATAAATATATTGCCACCGCCGCGCCTGTGGCCGGTGGCTGTCTTTTTTAGTATGGAAAGAAAACATGTCGATTAGTTCAGTAATTAAATCCCTTCAGGACATTATGCGTAAAGATGCCGGTGTTGACGGTGATGCCCAGCGTTTGGGGCAACTGTCATGGCTGTTGTTCCTGAAAATTTTCGATACCCAGGAAGAAGAGTTGGAACTGGAGCTGGATGATTATCAGTTCCCGATCCCGAAGCGCTATTTATGGCGCAGCTGGGCAGCAGACAGTGAGGGTATTACCGGTGATGAGTTACTGGAGTTTGTGAACGACGATCTTTTTCCGGGGCTTAAAAACCTCATCGCGTCGATCGATAAAAATCCGCGTGGCTTTGTTGTCAGACAGGCGTTCAGCGATGCCTATAACTATATGAAAAATGGCACACTGCTGCGCCAGGTGATTAACAAGCTCAATGAAATTGATTTCGGCAGCAGCCGGGAACGGCATCTGTTTGGCGATATTTACGAACAGATCCTGCGTGACCTGCAAAGTGCAGGAAATGCGGGGGAGTTTTATACTCCACGCGCCGTGACACGCTTTATGGTCAATCGTATTGATCCGAAGCTGGGTGAGTCAATTATGGACCCGGCGTGCGGTACCGGCGGTTTCCTCGCCTGTGCGTTTGACCATGTGAAAGAGCATTACGTCAATACCACCGAAGACCACAAAATACTGCAAAAACAGATCTGCGGCGTAGAGAAAAAGCAGCTTCCGCATTTGCTGTGTACCACCAACATGCTGCTGCACGGCATTGAAGTACCGGTACAAATCCGCCATGACAACACACTCAATAAGCCGCTTTCTTCCTGGGATGAGCAGATTGATGTGATTGTTACCAACCCGCCGTTTGGCGGTACCGAAGAAGACGGTATCGAGAAAAACTTCCCGGCAGAGATGCAGACCCGTGAAACCGCTGATCTGTTTCTGCAACTGATTATTGAAGTGCTGGCAGACAAAGGCCGCGCAGCAGTGGTATTACCGGATGGCTCGCTGTTTGGCGAAGGTGTGAAAACCAAGATTAAAAAACTGCTTACTGAGGAGTGCAATCTGCACACCATCGTGCGGTTGCCGAACGGCGTGTTTAACCCGTACACCGGTATCAAAACTAATATTCTGTTTTTCACCAAAGGTCAGCCAACCAAAGAGGTGTGGTTCTATGAACACCCGTACCCGGACGGTGTGAAGAATTACAGTAAAACCAAACCGATGAAGTTTGAAGAGTTTCAGGCTGAGATCGACTGGTGGGGAAATGAAGCCGACGGTTTTGCTGCCCGTAAAGAAAACCATCTGGCATGGAAAGTCAGCATTGATGACATTATCGCCCGCAACTTCAACCTCGATATTAAAAATCCCTATCAGGGCGAAACCATCAGCCACGACCCGGACGAATTGCTGGCGCAGTACCAGAAACAGCAGGCGGAAATCAGCAAACTGCGTAACCAGTTGCGCGATATTCTTGGCGCTGCACTGACAGGCAATAAGGACGCTAACTGATGACCGTTGAGAAGCTGATTACCGACCATATCGATATCTGGTCTTCTGCCCTGCAAACCCGCTCCGCAGCCGGGCGTGGCAGTAATGGCAAAATCGATCTCTATGGTATTAAGAAACTGCGCGAGCTGATTCTGGAACTGGCGGTACGCGGAAAACTGGTGCCGCAGGACCCAAATGATGAACCGGCGTCGGAGCTGTTAAAACGTATTGCGGCTGAGAAAGCGGAGCTGGTAAAGCAGGGTAAAATTAAAAAGCAAAAACCACTTCCTGAGATTAGCGAGGATGAGAAGCCGTTTGAGTTGCCGGTGGGGTGGGAGTGGACCACATTAAGTGAGATTGCTACGATAAATCCAAAGATAGAAGTAACAGATGATGAGCAAGATATTTCTTTTGTCCCAATGCCATGTATTTCTACCCGATTTGATGGTGCTCATGACCAAGAAATAAAAAGTTGGGGTAAGGTGAAGAAAGGCTATACTCATTTTGCGGACGGGGATATTGCGATAGCAAAAATAACACCTTGTTTTGAAAATAGTAAAGCGGTGATTTTCAAGGGATTAAAAGGTGGTGTTGGAGTCGGTACAACAGAACTACATGTCGCTCGCCCGATTAGTTCAGAGTTAAACCTTCAATATATTCTTCTTAATATAAAATCACCTCATTATTTAAGTATGGGTGAATCAATGATGACTGGTTCTGCCGGTCAAAAACGTGTCCCAAGGAACTTCTTTGAAAACTATCCATTACCATTTCCACCAATTGCTGAGCAAATTAGGATAGTCGAAACATTTTCTCAGTTGATGACTATTTGCGATCAACTGGAACAGCAATCGCTGAGCAGTCTGGACGCGCATCAGCAACTGGTAAAAACCCTGCTGGCAACGCTGACCGATAGCCAAAATGCCGAAGAACTCGCCGAAAACTGGGTGCGAATCAGCCAGCATTTCGACACGCTGTTTACCACTGAAGCCAGCATCGATGCACTTAAGCAAACCATTCTGCAACTGGCAGTTATGGGTAAACTTGTGTCGCAAGATCCTAACGATGAACCTGCTTCTGAACTGCTTAAACGTATTGAGCAGGAAAAAACGCAACTGGTGAAAGAAGGGAAAATTAAAAAACAAAAACCGTTGCCGCCAGTGAGTGATGAGGAAAAGCCATTTGAATTGCCGGTGGGGTGGGAGTGGTGTCGTATATCTGATATAGCCATGTTTACTACATCGGGATCTCGAGATTGGGCGAAATATTATTCAGAAAAAGGGGCTTTATTTGTAACAATGGGAAATTTATCCAAATATTCTTATGATCTAAGAATGGACAATCTCCGTTATGTTACTCCTCCAGTTGAAGGAGAGGGATTGCGAACAAAGTTAGAACCTTTTGACTTAGTTATTTCAATTACGGGAGATGTTGGTAATTTAGGTTTAATCCCTGAGGGATTAGGTGAGGCATATATCAATCAACATACATGTTTACTACGTCTTATCCCAATATGTCATAATTATTATTTTCCTGAGTTTATGCGCTCTCCTATGGCAAAATTACAATTTAATACGCCACAAAGAGGTATAAAAAATAGTTTTCGCTTAAGTGATGTAGAGGAAATATATTTACCATTACCACCTTTGGAAGAACAACATAGGATCGCTGATAAAGTTAATGAATATTTATTAATTTGCAGTCACCTCAAATCCTGCCTGCAATCCGCCCAACAAACCAGGCTCCACCTGGCGGATGCACTTACTGACGCAGCATTAAACTAAGCGCCTGTCCACCAGGCTATTTTATTCGCCATTTGGGTCTCGGGCAGTGCTCAGAATCCTCACGTACTACGTGTACGCTCCGGTTCTTCCGCGCTGTCCGAGTCCAAACTGGCTTCAACAATAACGCCTGCTGGATCAGGCGCTAAGGAACAGACGATGCCGGTTCATCATGCAATCTGGCGGATAGGGGAAAATCCCCAGCCGCTAACCATCAGCAAACTCGCCAGTGAGCAGTTGCTGGAGAAGATGATTTTAAATGACCCGACCATTCTCTCCGACCAGTGGATGATTATCGGCCATCAGGAAAATACCCTCGATAAGGGCCGTATTGATCTGCTGGCGATTGCGCCGGACGCATCACTGGTCCTGATTGAACTTAAACGTGATCGTACGCCGCGTGAAGTGGTCGCACAGGCACTGGACTACGCCTCCTGGGTGGATGATCTTACTGCTGACCGTCTGTCGCAGATTTATGAAAAATTCTCTGGTGGCGGCAATCTGGGTGATGCATTCAGACTGCGTTTCAATGCTGAGCTGGAGGAAGAATCGCTTAATCAGTCACATCAAATCATTATTGTGGCGGCAGAGCTGGACCCGTCCACCGAGCGTATTGTGGATTATCTGAGTAAAAATGGTATCTCAATCAACGTCCTGTTCTTTAAGGTTTTTCAGCATGGAGAAGAGCAATTTTTAAGCCGTGCCTGGCTTATCGATCCGAGTGAAACGCAAACTAATGCGGCACAGGCCACCGCCACAAGTGCGAATGCAAAAGAGCCCTGGAATGGTGAGTTTTATGTCTCGTTTGGCGACCCGCAAAGCCGGGTCTGGGAAGAGGCTCGTCGTTACGGATTTATCAGTGCGGGCGGCGGAAGCTGGTACAGCCAGACGCTGAAACAACTTCAGCCGGGGGACCGGGTGTGGGTAAAAATCCCGGCGACGGGTTATGTCGGCGTTGGTATTGTGCAGAGCGCCGTTGAGCCTGCCGGTAGCTTTACTATCACTACGGAAGAGGGTGAAAAGCTGGCGATGGATGTACTCAGGTACAAGGAACTTTATCAGCGGAATGCAGATGATCCTGATAAATCTGAGTATTTTGTCCCTGTCAAATGGCTGGAAACCCGCAGTGAACAAGAGGCGGTAAATGAAGTCGGATTCTTCGGTAACCAAAATACCGTTTGTAAACCCACGGCACCGAAATGGCGCCATACTGTCGAAAAATTAAAACGCTATTTTAAAAACTGGAATGTGAAGGAGTAAGATTCCGGGCGGACATAACAACTTTCCATTCAGGAGGAAAGATGACTACAGCAGAATCAGGACAGTTAAAGGTCTTGCAAAAACTAATGAGCCTTGGTGCTATAAATGTTTCCGTCTGCAAAGAAGGCCGCAGAACGTTTATCAAATTTGACTCTCCAAATGACAAAAAATATAAAGTAACAACCAGAGCTAAAATGTCAGGTACGTGGCAAACATCAATCAACTATGCCAATAAGTGTGTACCTGATAAAAACGACGATGAATTCTGGATATTTATCGATATCAGAAAAGAGCCTGCCACTTTCTATATCACACCATTGTCATGGATACAGAATGATATTTATGAGGCTCATTCAGATTATTTAGATAAACATAACGGAAGGTGGGCTATTAATGATAACTCGACTCATCATGCTATTTCGGTAAAACGAATTTCTGAATGGAAAGATGCATGGGCACAATTAGGTTTTAATGTTTAAAATTGTGATATCTTCCCTTTTCGTCCTCTTATGCAGAATGGTGTATACTTGCCGGTAAGAAATTTAGTCATGGTTAATTAAAATGAAAGAAAACGAAAAAGCACAAATCAAGCTTCTCAGCGACCGTTTAGACCTTACCCGTCACCAGATGGCCGGTATGCTGCAAAAGAACGAAACGGAAAAGTACGCAGAACTTGAGAAAGAAAAAGCCGCGCTGGAAACTGACATTGCCCGTCTGAAGGAACAACGCAGCAAGAAACTCAGCAAAGAAGCGCAGAAGCTGGTGGATATGCCATTCAAACGTTCTATCACTAAGAAAGAACAGGCTGATATCGGCAAGCTGAAGAAAGCGGTGCGGGGCCTGATCATTGTCCATCCGATGACGGCGTTAGGCCGCGAAATGGGACTGGATGATATGACCGGTTTTTCTAAGACTGATTTCTGAATAGTAATTACTCTCTTTGTTTACAACGTCCGGTTCCGGCATAAACCGGGCGTTAATAATTCAGCTGACATTAAAAATAATGGCTCTGTGATTTTTCTACTTCCCTTTTTTCAGCAAATCTCTCAGTGCCGCGATATTCGCTCTCGCCCCTTCTGACTCTTTTAACCGGCGGCGTTTCCGGTCAAATATATCAAATACGTCTTTGGCTTTTTCATCAGCTGCTTTCTTACTGATCCCACCAGCGCCCTGCAATACGTTGCGGTCATTGAAATTTAAAAACTGATCCAGTTTAGTATCCCAATCCTGTAAGAAAACCTGCTTACGGCGCAACGCCTGGTCTTCGGCAAAGTCGAGCCACATATTGACGATGCGGTTTAATTCTTTGAGCTCATTTTCACGCAGATAGTTTTTCGCAATCGTCACATCAGTTTTACGGACTTCACCGGCTTTATAGTTTGTTAATCCCATATCCGGTTGATTGGCATCTGCACGACTGGCGATAAGCTCAGCGGCGGTCATGCCGGTACAGGCAAAATGCAGTTTATTTTGAATGGATTGGAAGAAACGCGTGGTTTCTTTATTTGAAGGTTCGTAGTCTGCCGCCAGCGTGAAAATCTCTTTTACCCGTAAATACACCCGCCGCTCACTGGCGCGGATATCACGGATGCGTTCGAGCATCTCATCAAAGTAATCAGGCACCACAGACTGACCGACAGGCGGATTCTTCAGCCGCTCATCATCCATCACAAACCCTTTGATCAGATACTGTTCCAGTGTTTGCGTTGCCCACTGCCGAAACTGTGTGCCGCGAACGGAGCGGACGCGGTAACCGACAGCGAGAATGGCAGGTAAGCTATAGTGGTCTATCTCCCTGGAAACCTGACGATTTCCCTCTAATCGAACTATCCGGAATTTCCGGATGGTTGCGTTTTGAGCAAGTTCTCCCTCAGAGAAAATATTCACAAGGTGCTCATTAACTGTACGGACATCTTTTCCATACAATTCAGCAATTGATGCCTGAGATAACCACAGCGTATCAGATTCAAAACGGCATTCAACGCGGGTCTGACCATCTTCACTGCGGAACAGAATAAATTCGCCCTGTGGTGCCTCAGGAAGATTATCACTCATTGCATGGCCTCCGTTTTACGGGTTGTTATCTCAGCGGAATGAACACAGATGCTACCAATATACCCGGAAAAATAAATGTTAAAATACTCACACCGGTTAGTTGTGTGCAGATGATATTACAGAGATGGGTTTTAGCGATGTGCGGATGAATATAATTGGCGGAAGATCACAGGAGTCGAACCTGCCCGGGACCGCTGGCGGCCCCAACCGGATTTGAAGTCCGGCCGCCCCACCGGGGACGATGATCTTCCGTTTTGAGGTTGCACAGTATACGCTTTCCGGCAGGGATTCAAAAGTTCTCTTGCGTTTTTTCCTTTGAGATACATCAGTATCGTGCGATTTTTTACGAGAATGATTTTTAATCAGCATAATAACACTAAAAATCATTGAACTTGCCGGAGTGTGTCCCCATCTTATAGAGAGTTTCGATTTTCATTTTTCATGTGTATGTGCGCTGCGGCGGACGTGCACCAGCAGCCAACAGGATGGTTTATGATGAACCCTTTGCTTACCCCGACTCAGAATCAGTTACCGGCATTTTCTGCCATCAATCCGGAATGTATTGTGCCTGCGGTGAAAGAAACGCTGGATAATTATCGTCAGACGGTAGAGCAGGTGGTGAGTCATGCACCTGATTTTACATGGGAAAATGTGTGTGTTCCGCTGGCGGAAGCCGGGGATAAATTATCCCGTGTCTGGTCGCCGGTCAGTCATCTGAACTCTGTCAAAAACAGTCCTGAACTGCGTGAAGCTTATGAGCAGTGCCTGCCGCTGCTGTCAGAATTCAGCACCTGGATGGGTCAGCACGAAGGGCTGTATAACGCCTATAAATCACTGAAAAACAGCCCGGCGTTTGCGTCACTGTCTCAGGCACAGCGCAAGTCAGTGGAAAATTCACTGCGTGATTTTGAGTTATCCGGCATTGGTCTGCCACCGGAGAAACAAAAACGCTACGGCGAGATTTCTGCCCGTCTGTCTGAGCTGGGTTCGCTGTTCGGCAATAATGTGCTGGATGCAACCATGGGCTGGAGCAAGCTTATCACCGATGAAAGCATGCTGGCTGGTCTGCCGGAGAGCGCGGTTGCTGCTGCACAGGCACTGGCGGAGTCCAAAGGTGAGAAGGGCTGGCTGTTTACCCTGGATATGCCGAGCTATCTGCCGGTGATGACTTACGCCGATAACCGTGAGCTGCGCAAAGAGATGAGCGAAGCCTACGGCACCCGTGCTTCCGAGCTGGGGCCGAACGGCGGTAAGTGGGATAACAGCAGTGTGATGGCGGAGATTTTAGCGCTGCGACATGAGCTGGCACAGTTACTCGGCTTTAAAAACTACGCGGAAAAATCCCTCGCCACCAAAATGGCGGAAAACCCGCAGCAGGTGCTGGATTTCCTGAATGACCTGGCGGAGCGCGCCCATCATCAGGGCGAGCAGGAAGTGGCTCAGCTGGCCGCCTTTGCCAAAGAACATTACGGCGTTGATAAACTCGAGCCGTGGGATATGGCCTATTTTGCCGATAAGCAAAAACAGCATCTGTTCTCGGTCAGTGATGAGCAGCTGCGTCCGTACTTCCCGGAAGAAAAAGCGATCAGCGGATTGTTTGAAGTGATCCGCCGGATCTACGGGATCACCGCCAAAGAGCGTTTCGGGGTGGAAACCTGGCATCCGGATGTCCGTTTCTTTGATTTATTTGATAAGAACGGTGAATTACGCGGTAGTTTCTATCTGGATCTGTATGCCCGTGAGCACAAACGCGGCGGGGCGTGGATGGATGACTGTATCGGCCGTATGCGCCACAAAGATAATTCCCTGCAAAAACCGGTTGCGTATCTGACCTGTAACTTTAATAAACCGGTCGGCGGCAAACCGGCACTGTTTACTCATGATGAAGTGCTGACTCTGTTCCATGAGTTCGGACACGGCCTGCATCATATGCTGACACAGATTGATGTGGCGGATGTTTCCGGCATCAATGGTGTGCCGTGGGATGCGGTTGAGCTGCCGAGCCAGTTTATGGAAAACTGGTGCTGGGAGCCGGAGGCGCTGGCCTTTATCTCCGGTCATTATGAAACCGGTGAGCCGCTGCCGCAGTCGCTGCTCGACAATATGCTGGCAGCGAAGAATTATCAGTCTGCGATGTTTATTCTGCGTCAGCTGGAGTTCGGGCTGTTTGATTTCCGTCTGCATGCGGAATATGACCCGGCAACCGGCGCTCAGGTGATGCCGACACTGCTGTCTGTGAAAGAGAAAGTCTCTGTGGTGCCTGCTGCGCCGTGGAACCGCTTCCCGCATGCGTTCAGTCATATCTTTGCCGGTGGTTATGCGGCCGGTTACTACAGTTATCTGTGGGCGGATGTGCTGGCAGCGGATGCATTCTCCCGCTTCAGTGAGGAAGGTATCTTCAATCCGGTCACCGGTCAGTCTTTCCTGGATAACATTCTCAGCCGGGGTGGTTCGGAAGAGCCGATGGTCCTGTTTGAGCGCTTCCGCGGGCGTAAGCCGGAACTGGATGCGATGTTAAAAGGCTACGGAATCAACGGGTAATACGTGAAGATTCGTTTACAGTGTGAACAGGGCGCAGACAGCTGCGCCCTTGATGTATTGGCGGCGCGGTGGGGCCTGGAGCATGATGATACCGCGCTGATGGCGCTGGTGCTGACGGCGGAAGGGCTGGAACTGCGCAAGTGTGATGAACCGAAACTCGGCGGGATCCGTGTGGATTTTGCCGGGGGAACGATGGCACACCGTCGCCGTTTCGGCGGCGGACGCGGTGAAGCAGTGGCAAAGGCTGCCGGGATTAAGAAATCCTATCTTCCGTCAGTGGTGGACGCGACAGCCGGTCTCGGGCGTGATGCCTTTGTGTTGGCGTCGCTGGGCTGTCATGTGCGGATGATTGAACGCCATCCGGTCGTTGCGGCACTGCTGGATGATGGCTTACAGCGGGCCTACCGGGACAGTGAAATCGGGGGATGGATGCAGGAGAGAATGATCCTTATCCATGCGTCCGGGATTGATGCGCTGGCGGAAATCACACCACCGCCGGATGTGGTCTATCTCGATCCGATGTATCCGCACCGGCAGAAAAGCGCGCTGGTGAAGAAAGAAATGCGGGTGTTTCAGTCGCTGGTGGGCGCGGATGAGGATGCGGATCTTCTGCTGGCGCCTGCACTGGCGCTGGCAACCCGTCGTGTGGTGGTAAAACGTCCGGATTACGCGGAGCCGTTAGCCGGGCAGAAAGCCGCTGCGGCGATTGAAACCAAAAATCATCGTTTTGATATCTATCCCTGTGTGAAAGCAGAGGGATAACACTGAATAACATCTGAAAAGGGGACAGGGCAGTTCCCGTTTCGCGAAGGGGCAACAAGTGAGACTTCCGTAACGCTTGTTATACCCCCTTCGACACTGTGACGTTTTTCAGTAACAGCTTACAGACTTACAGCACACCCTGCGCCAGCATGGCATCAGCGACTTTCACAAAGCCGGCGATATTCGCGCCCTGCACATAGTTGGTCTGTTTTTCCTCACTGCCGTACTCAACGCATGCATTGTGGATATCCAGCATGATGTGATGCAGACGCTCATCCACCACTTCACGTTTCCAGCCGAGACGGACAGAGTTTTGTGACATTTCCAGGCCGGATGTTGCCACGCCGCCCGCATTCGCTGCTTTGCCCGGTGCAAACAGGACATTTGCGGCCAGGAAGGCATCGGTTGCCGGGATAGTGGTCGGCATGTTTGCGCCTTCCGCCACGGCTTTAACGCCGTTTTTGATCAGCACTTCAGCATCTGCCAGATCCAGCTCGTTCTGAGTGGCGCACGGCAGAGCGATATCCACCGGAACAGCCCACGGGGTCTGATCTTTCAGATACACCAGGCCGAACTCTTTCGCATACTCTTCCACACGGCCGTAACGGTCTTTGATTTCGGTCAGACGCGCCAGTTTTTCGGCGGTGAAACCGTCTTCGTCAACTACGGTACCGGAGGAGTCAGATGCAGTGATCACTTTCGCACCCAGTGACAGGCATTTTTCGATGGTGTACTGCGCCACGTTACCGGAGCCGGAAACCGCAACACGCATACCGTCGAAACTCATCCCGTGGCGTTCCAGCATGGCCTGAGTGAAGTAAACCAGCCCGTAACCGGTGGCTTCCGGACGGATCAGACTGCCGCCGAAGGAGAGACCTTTGCCGGTAAACACACAGGCGGTGTTGTTGGACAGTTTTTTCATCATCCCCGCCATGTAGCCGACTTCACGGCCGCCGACGCCGATATCACCCGCAGGGACATCTGTATCTGCGCCCAGATGACGGTACAGCTCGGTCATCAGTGCCTGGCAGAAACGCATCACTTCGCCCTGGCTTTTGCCTTTCGGATCAAAGTCAGAGCCGCCTTTCCCGCCACCCATCGGCAGTGTGGTCAGGGCATTTTTCAGTGTCTGCTCAAAGCCGAGGAATTTGAGGATGGAGAGGTTTACGGACGGATGGAAGCGCATACCGCCTTTGAACGGGCCGATAGCGGAGCTGAACTGCACACGCCATGCGCGGTTTACCTGCACCTGACCCTGATCGTCAACCCAGGTCACGCGGAACTGAATTACGCGCTCCGGCTCAACAAAGCGGGCGAGCAGGTTCTGATCGCGGTACTGCGGATTCTTTTCAAGGAATGGCCATAGCGTGGAGAAAACTTCGCGCACCGCCTGGAGAAATTCCGGCTGTGACGGGTCACGGCGCTGAACATTTTCCAGAAACGTTTCCAAAGAGATAAAGTTACTCATGTTGATTTCCTGTCTGTCATGCCCTTCTCATTCATGCAGCAGTTATGCAGGCCGCACTTGTCTCCGGGGCAGGTTCTCCGGAATATTTTCGCGTACGTCATATCTGTGACACGAATGATATCGGGTTACGTTACTTTGTGAGGTATCCCGAACATTTTTGTTTTATTTTTCGAATAATGTGAGATGTGTTTGCATTTACCACTTGAATTTATCTCTTGTTTATATCCTGTTTTCAAGCTGTTTTTTTCATATATGACAAAAAAAATTCGTTGACGGCCTTTTTGACGGATTCGGCAGCCGCATTTTCAGCCAAAAAAAATGCCTGCATAAGCAGGCATTTTATATGAATAATTTTTCAGCAGAGGATTATGCGTTATCATCATCCCGCAGCGGAACAATTAACATATCGACATGAACGGTGTTAATCAGCTGACGGGCGGAAGACATCAGTTTGCTCCAGAAATCCTGGTGGTGTCCGCAGACAACCAGGTCCATATCATATTTTCTGATGGCATCGACTAATACCTGGCCGAGATCACCGCTGCCGCTGAGCATTTCCTGAATCTCATAACCGGAATTTTTCGCCAGGTTTTTCAGTGAATTACTGGTTTCTTCAGTAATGCGCTGCTGCATATCACCCAGGTTAACATCGATAAGTCCGGTGTATAAGTCAGAGTAATTGACATCAACGTGGATCAGAGAAACTTTGGCGTTGTAAGGTTTTGCCATAGAAACTGCTTTGCTTACTAACACTTCACTTTCAGGCGAAAGATCGACTGCGACCAGAATATGTTTATATGCCATAAGAAACTCCTTCCGTTCAAAAGGTTAAGGGGTTGGCAGGGCTTGCGCCGCTATCCTTTATGAATACTATAACTGCTTAATATCATTAAAGAGTGTAATGCTGATCACAACTCAATGCTTTTATCAGGCAGCAGAGAATGTCTGATTTATAAGATATACCAGTCTGCGCACTTCTCACAAGGTTGAGAGTGGCAAAACGGATATTTTCAGAAGATTATCGTGAAAGAATGTGAGAGTTTGTGGAACTTCACAGCATTGTTCATACTGAATACATAAAATACTGTCAGTATGATGTGATAGACACTGATATCACCGGTTCCTTCTCCGCAGATAGTCTAAGGAGTGGATTATGTTCAGTATACTTACACTGTTCTGGGCGTTATGTTTTCTTTGTCTGATTAACATGATCCGGTTTTATTCATCCACCCGGGCATTACTCTCGGTCCTGCGTGACAGCGACCCGCTGCTTTACCACGCTGTCGGCGGCAATAATGCGTTTACTGACCACACCCAGTGGCAGAAGCAGCTGCGCCTTATCCGCTATATCAATCAGCGGGAATATCTCACTCATCATGACCCTGAAGTGATTTTACGCTGCGAACGTATCCGCCGTCAGTTCACCATGATCAGTGCGATATGCGGGATTGTGATTGCCTCTCTGCTGATGATGATTATCTGGCCGTAACCGGTTACCGGATGCAAAAAAAAGCCTGACACACGTGTCAGGCTTTTCTGTTTCAGAGGATAGCAACCTGCTGTCAGATAATCTGCAGGGAGATCCAGTAGAGCGCGCCGGACAGGATAATGGACACCGGCAGTGTCAGAATCCAGGCCAGCATGATGTTTTTGATGGTTTTGGTCTGAACACCACCACCGTCAACAATCATCGTACCTGCCACCGCAGAGGAGAGCACCTGGGTGGTGGATACCGGCATCCCGGTATAACTTGCCACACCAATGGAGACAGCCGCGGTGACCTGCGCAGACACGCCCTGGGCGTATGTCATGCCTTTCTTACCGATTTTCTCACCGATAGTCACTGCAACACGTTTCCAGCCGAACATGGTGCCCAGAGAGAGCGCCAGCGCGACAGAAATGATGATCCAGATAGGCGCATACTCAACGGTATTCAGCAGGTCATTGGACAGACGTTTCAGGAAACGCGCATCTTCCGGTTTGGTTTCCGGTAATTTCGCCACTTCTGCGGCGGTATCCGAAATACACATCAGCAGACGGCGCATCTGGCTGCGCTGTTCCGGTAATAAATCATCATAGGTATGAATATTACCGAGCAGATCCTGAGCCTGTCTTAATACGATGCCGGTACGGGAGCTGTCACAGTGGAACTGTTCATTGAGAACGGTATTCTCCGTGTTCAGTGCCGGGGTCAGCTCGATGGCGTGTGCCAGTGCATCCTTATGCGTGGTGTAATACTGCTCCAGGTTGACCACGGCATCACGCGTACGGGCGATTTCGTAATCACTGGAATTCATATTCACCATAAAGCCGGCAGGGGCGACACCAATCAGAACCAGCATAATCAGACCGATACCTTTCTGCCCGTCGTTTGCGCCGTGTGAGAAGCTGACGCCGACTGCGGAAAGGATAAGGGCGGTACGCGTCCAGAATGGCGGTTTGCGTTTGCCGTCTTTTTTCTCACGTTCTGCCGGTGTTAAGTGGATACGGCGGCGTTTCTTCGTGCCGCTCCAGTAGCGGCGCAGGAACCAGATCATTAATCCGGCGATCACCAGGCCGACCAGCGGTGACAGAATCAGAGAAAGGAAAATGCTGATCATTTTCGGAATATTCAGCGCATCAACCACGGAACTGTTAGTCACAATTGCGTTGGTCAGGCCGATCCCGATAATGGCGCCGATCAGGGTATGAGAACTTGAGGCCGGGATACCGAAGTACCAGGTGCCCAGGTTCCAGATGATAGCGGCGAGAAGCAGGGAAAAGACCATGGCAAGACCATGGGCCGAACTGACATTCAGCAGTAAGTCCGTGGGCAGAAGATGCACGATCGCATACGCCACGCTCAGACCGCCGAGTAGTACCCCGAGGAAGTTAAATACACCGGCCATGACGACAGCAAGCTGCGCGCGCATTGCACGGGTATAGATAACAGTTGCTACCGCGTTTGCGGTATCATGGAAGCCGTTGATGGCTTCGTAAAACAGCACAAAGATCAGTGCCAGTACTAACAAGAGGCCGGTGTGAAATTCCAGGCCTGTAAATAGATGTAGCATAGACGTTAAGCCAGTTGTTGGACATGAACGCGGCGCATTATCAGCGACAAATGCGTCCCGGGGAAGTGAAATATGGCCTTTTTTTGATTTGATACCTTCATCAAATCAGCTTAAGGAATTATTAATCCTTGTATATCATCGGATTAGGCTCCTTTTCTGAAAAGAATAAATTTTTGGCCTGATTTAATCATCATGACAAATTTAAGACATTTATCGGAATTTCTCCACATTTAAAGACACAGAGAACACTATTTTGGAAAAGTTTGACGCGATTGTAATAGGCGCGGGTGCCGCCGGACTGTTCTGTGCCGCGCAGGCAGGGCAGCGCGGGCTGCGGGTGCTGGTACTGGATAACGGTAAAAAAGCCGGGCGGAAAATTCTGATGTCCGGGGGCGGGCGCTGTAATTTTACCAACCTTTATACCGAACCGGCGGCGTATCTGAGCAAAAATCCGCATTTTTGTAAGTCAGCGCTCGCCCGTTATACGCAGTGGGATTTTATTGCCCTGGTGCAGAAATATCAGATTGCCTATCATGAGAAAACCCTCGGCCAGCTTTTCTGTGATGATTCCGCACAACAGATAGTTGATCTTCTGCTGGCGGAGTGTGAGTCGGGGAATGTGGTTATCCGCCTGCGCAGTGAGGTGACGGAGGTACAGAAACAGGGCGATGATTTCTGTGTGACCGTTAACGGAAAGGTTGTGAGCGCTCACTCACTTGTGGTGGCCAGCGGCGGATTATCGATGCCGGGGCTGGGGGCGACTCCGCTGGGTTACCGCCTGGCGGAACAGTTTGGTCTGCCGGTATTACCGACCCGCGCCGCACTGGTGCCTTTCACGCTGCATAAACCGCTGCTGGAAGCCTTACAGACGCTGTCCGGCGTGGCAGTGTCTGCGACAGTTACCGCACAGGATGGCACCCGGTTTGCGGAAAATATATTATTTACCCATCGTGGCCTGTCAGGCCCTGCGGTCCTGCAAATCTCCAGTTACTGGCACCCCGGTGAGTATGTGAGTATTAACTTACTTCCGGGCACCGATCTGGCTGAATTTTTCACCGTACAGCGGGAAAAACACCCGAATCTGAGCCTGCGTAATGCACTGGCGAAGCTGTTACCAAAACGGCTGGTGGAGTGTTTACAGACAACCGGTGACCTGCCGGATACTGCGCTGAACCAGTTATCCAAAGCCGTACAGCAGGAAATCACGGAGAAATTACAGAACTGGCAGGTGCAGCCGAATGGCACAGAAGGTTACCGGACAGCCGAAGTGACACTCGGCGGTGTGGATACTCAGGCGCTCTCCTCCAAAACCATGGAAGCCCGCGATGTGCCGGGACTCTATTTTATCGGCGAAGTGACCGATGTGACCGGCTGGCTCGGCGGCTATAACTTCCAGTGGGCATGGAGTTCCGCGTGGGCATGTGCGCAGGCACTGCCGTTTTCACCGGATGTTTAATCCCTGATAACCCTATGGAATTATTTAATTTTATTAAAATAAATCACGGTATCAGTGAGTTAACAGAAAACATCAGTGATTATACGAAATCCTGAGCAAAAAGTGCTTTACAAATGATACTGAGAACTATTATCATCAAGTCACTTTCAGATGACCACCTTCAGGGTTCAGATGAAAGAACGACATTGCTCACATTGCTTCCAGTGTTTATTTAGCCAGCCCAGTGCTGGCTTTTTTTTCCCCTTTTTCCCCGGGGCCATTCGCGCCGCAGGTGCGTTGGCTTTTCTGTGTCATCCTCCGGCCTGTGGCTGTGTTGGTTGCGCTCAGTATTCCGGGTCACATACTTGTGTATGCTCCCCGGAATCCTTCCCTTACCGCCTTGCCACAAACCGGATGATTTCACAGATGAATTGTTTGGTTTTGATAATGTAAAAATTCATTCGGGAATAACCGGCAAAAAAAGGAAAGCGTAAAGCGCCATGGATGGCGCGATCCGAGCGGACAGGGATGTGTCAGCGTCTTTCCGCTTTGCTGGTTATCCCGCCGCCCGGGTCTGAAAGAAGATGGTTTTAATGGTTATCTCCGCATCCCCCTGTCAGCACTTATTCAAATTTTTTGAATTCTTGCGTTAAACCCGGCTACTGGTGAAATTAGCGGCAGGACGTAAACTTAACCTCATCAGATTGAGGAGAAAAATTATGATCTATGTACGCCCTGCAAATGAACGCGGCCATGCTAACCACGGCTGGCTCGACAGCTGGCACACCTTTTCGTTTGCCGATTATTATGACCGTAACTTTATGGGCTTTTCCGCCCTGCGGGTTATTAACGAAGATTTTATCGCGGAAGGTCAGGGGTTCGGTACCCATCCGCATAAAGACATGGAAATTCTTACCTATGTGCTGGGTGGTGCGGTGGAGCATCAGGACAGCATGGGGAATAAAGAACAGGTGCCTGCCGGTGAGTTCCAGATCATGAGCGCCGGAACCGGGATCCGACACTCGGAATATAACCCGAGTAATGATAATCCGCTGCATCTGTATCAGATCTGGATTATCCCTGAAAAAACCGGTCTGACTCCGCGCTATGAACAGCGCCGGTTCGATGCGGCAAACGGACGCCAGCTGGTGCTTTCCCCGGATGCCCGTGACGGCTCGCTGAAAGTTTTTCAGGACATGACACTGTGGCGCTGGACACTGGCCGCCGGTGAAGAAGGGGAATATCAGCCTCAGAGCGGACGGATGGTCTGGATCCAGGTGGTGAAAGGTGAGCTGACCGTGAATGGCCAGACGGTGAAAACCAGTGATGGCGTGGCCGTATGGGATGAAGCGTTAATCAGCCTGAATGCCGCACAAGACAGTGAAATCCTGCTGTTTGACCTGCCGCCTGCCCAATAAAACAGAAAGCCCCGGATCATCTGACCCGGGGCTACTGTGTTGCTCACACTACTTTTCTTGTTATCCGGTTACAGCGAAGGCCCTGCACTAATCAGAGCCTGACCCGCCGGCGTGTCGGTATATTTATCAAAATTATTTATAAACCGCCCTGCGAGGTCTTCCGCTTTTTCCTGCCACTGCGCCACATTATCATACGTGTTGCGCGGGTCGAGTATATGACTGTCGACACCCGGCAGTTCGTGAGGAATGGCCAGATTAAAGACCGGCAGCGTATGTTTTGCCGCTTTATCAATATCCCCACTAAGAATGGCGTCTATGATAGCACGAGTATTCTTAATTGAAATGCGTTTTCCGGTTCCGTTCCACCCGGTGTTCACTAAATACGCTTTTGCCCCGGCCGCTTTCATCCGTTTTACCAGTACGTCTGCGTACTGTGTCGGATGCAGCGTCAGGAATGCCGCACCGAAGCAGGCAGAGAAAGTGGGTGTCGGCTCTGTGACGCCGCGCTCGGTACCGGCCAGTTTTGCGGTAAATCCGGATAAGAAATGATACTGCATCTGTTCCGGTGTCAGTTCCGCCACCGGCGGCAGCACACCGTAGGCATCGGCAGTCAGGAAAATCACATTGTTGGCGTGACCCGCTTTGGAAACCGGTTTAACAATGTTTTCAATATGATAGATAGGGTAAGAAACCCGGGTATTTTCGGTTTTGCTGCCGTCATCAAAATCCACACTGCCGTCCGGACGGACAACCACGTTTTCCAGCAGTGCATCGCGGCTGATGGCGTGATAAATATCCGGCTCTGCTTCTGCAGATAAATTAATGGTTTTGGCGTAGCAGCCGCCCTCAAAGTTAAAGACGCCGTCATCATCCCAGCCGTGTTCATCATCGCCGATCAGTTTACGTTTCGGATCGGTTGAGAGGGTGGTTTTACCGGTGCCGGACAGGCCGAAGAAAATCGCCACATCCCCTTTTTCACCCACGTTTGCCGAGCAGTGCATGGAGGCAATGCCCTGTAACGGCAGCAGATAGTTCATGATGGAGAACATGCCTTTCTTCATCTCACCGCCGTACCAGGTACCGCCGATAAGCTGGATGCGCTCGCTCAGATTGAATGCCACAAAATTTTCCGAATTCAGCCCCTGCGCCTGCCAGTCCGGGTTCACGCATTTCGCACCGTTCATCACAATGAAGTCCGGTTCAAAATCATGCAGTTCGTTTTCATCCGGGCGGATAAACATGTTTTTGACGAAGTGTGCCTGCCAGGCAACCTCGGTAATAAAGCGGACTTTCAGGCGGGTATCGGCATTGGCGCCGCAGAAGGCGTCCACCACAAACAGGCGTTTGCCGGATAACTGATTGGTGATCAGGTGTTTCAGGGAATTCCAGGTGTCCTGTGACAGCGGTTTGTTGTCGTTTTTGCCTTTTCCCTGATCCGCCCACCAGACGGTGTCGCGGGTGAGATCATCCCTGACCAGATATTTGTCTTTCGGTGAGCGGCCGGTAAAGATACCGGTGTCTACCGCGACCGCGCCGCTGGTGGTGACAACACCGTGTTCATAACCGGTCAGGCCGGGACGGGTTTCTTCATCAAAGAGTAAGTCATAACTCGGGTTATAGATTATTTCTGCGGCATCGCGGATACCATACTGCTCCAGTTCACTCACAGCCATTGTTTTTACGCTCATCCAAAGCCTCCGGGTTGTCGGAATATCTCCATATATCATAATTATTTACGACTGGTTAACAGCGATTGCTATCAAATAAATGAAAATCCGGATTTTATTTGGGTTTATTTTGTGAGCTGGCTCGATACCATAAGAAAAAATAAACAAAAAGGCCGCATCCGGGGAGCCCGGTGCGGCCTGGTGTTGCGTCAGCTAAAACGAATCAGTGCAGCGAAGCGTTTTTCTGAGTGCGGATTTCATGAATATCCTGTTCATCAAAGATATGATGAGCACCGCAATATTCACACTCCATATCAATTTTGCCATCTTCCTGCAAAATATGATTAACATCTTCCTCCGGCAGTGTTACCAGCGTATCTGCGCAGCGTTCTCGGGAACAACCGCAATGAAACGCTACCGGTGCCGGTTCATACAGCACAACGTCTTCTTCATGATAGAGACGGTACAGGATGGTTTCGGCATCCAGGGTAAAGAGCTCATCAGACGAAATAGTGGCAGTCAGCTGCATCAGGTGGCTGAACATGTTCTG
The DNA here is from genome assembly GCF_019243775.1 of Morganella morganii. Lineage (NCBI taxonomy): Bacteria > Pseudomonadati > Pseudomonadota > Gammaproteobacteria > Enterobacterales > Morganellaceae > Morganella > Morganella morganii. Next base: position 3,538,930 of record NZ_CP069157.1, on the reverse strand, counting down.
TGTTTCTTCCTGAGTACGGGCTTCTGCTGATGCCGGCAGTGCCTGTAACAGCATCCCGGCGGCCTGCATTTTGCCGTCGTGTTCCGCAACGCGGACAAACAGGCTGGTCGGCAGCTGTTCGGACTGACGGAAATAGTCATCCAGACATGCTTCAAGCGTTTCCCCTTCCAGCGCCACAATACCCTGATAACGCTCGCCCTGACGTGGCGTAATAGTAATGACCATAAAGCCTTTGCCGATCATATCGTGGAAACCGGCACCGGCAGGCACATCGCCGTTCATACGGGCAATACCGCGCATCTGCTGGCGGTCGTTGCCGTTGATCACAGCGAGACGGACCGGGCCGTCGCCCTGGATCTGAACGGTGATATCCCCTTCAAATTTCAGGGTCGCGGTCAGCAGGCTGGTGCAGACCAGCAGTTCGCCGAGCAGGCGGCGGACAGGCTCCGGGTAATGATGATTATCCAGGATCTGCTGTAATGTGCCGGAAGCATTGACCAATTCTCCCCGGACATCGCTTTTGTTAAACAGGAACCGGTGTAATGTATCTTGTCGTGCAGACATAATTTTCTCTCGTCTTAACCGCCGGTTATTCCGCGGTATCTGAATTACTGTGTTTAAATTTTAACAATGTCCGTCGTTCCTTTTTATCAGGACGTCGTTCCGGGTGCGGCATCGTCAGGGCATTCATTTTACGTGCAAGCGCGGTTTTTTCACGTTTTTCGATGCTCTCCGGGGTTTCTTCCCAGAGTGTCTGTGCCAGCGGCGCGCTCAGGCGCTTGTCCGTGATCCCCAGCACGCGGATTGTCCGTTCATCATTTCCCTGACGCAGGACGATAACCGCGCCGTTTTCGACCAGTTTTCCGGGCTTGGTCCGCTGCCCGTTATAATGAACCTTGCCGCCGTCAATCATGGTTCTGGCGATGGAGCGGGTTTTATAAAACCGTGCCGCCCAGAGCCATTTATCAAGGCGGACAGGCTCTGTGACCTGTGAAGCCTGTTGCATGGTTACTCCGTGACAGACAGTGCAGCCGTTACGGCTGCACCTCAGAGGAAGGGTAGTCGTGCCGGAAGCAGTTGTCATAATAACGGCGGATATCCGTCATCCGGCGGCGGCGCTGACGCCAGCGGATAAACGTATAGATGCCGTTGATAATGGCCAGAAGGGAAAATACGACCAGTAAAATGCAGCTGCCGATAAACCGCGCCAGCATGACATTATCCGGCTGAAAGTGCAGCAGGATATGGCGGGTGCCGTTGGCATCCACAGACACATCCGTGACAATACCCTGAACCTCAAACGGGGTGTGCAGCAGCATATTGGAGAGCTTCTGCAGGGACTGCCAGTGTGCCAGCGGTGTCATTTCCTCTGTCTGTTCATTGACCGGGGCGTTCTCCACCAGGGATTTGCCTTCGTCACTGATCAGCAGCACACCACCAGGCGGCGGACTGTTCAGCCGCATTGCCGCATTTTCCACTTCTTTGTTTATAGCTGTAGATGTGGTGGCGATAACCAGCTTTTCCAAGGCCTCTGCACTTGCCGGACGCAATAAAACATTCGATTGCTCCAGTTTACCGGCTTTGGCGCGGGCTAATAAATTTTCCCAGTTCGGGGAATTCCCCAGATTGACGAGGGCGTTTTTCAGCCGCACACAGTCACTGTTTTCAAATTCACATAACGCCTGGGTTTTCAGAACCAGGGAGGAAAAGTCATCCAACAGGCTCATCCCGGAGCGGGTGATAACATTGCGCAGACTGTCGTTCACCTTACGGGCTCCGGCATCGGGATGCAGCTGGTTATTCAGTTCGGCAAGCAGCGCGGCGGCGCGATCAACCTGTTCGGACTCGGGAACCGGAAGCGGGGAGGTGTTGTTCCAGTAAATACCGGAGCAGTCAAATGCGCGGAAATTGGGTTTATCCTGGGCGGAGAGGTTCGGCGGCATGTAACACATCCCCACGCCTTTGGCTTCCAGAAAATCCCCCACATAGAGCGGCATATTCTGGAGTTCACTGAAATTGGTGGTGACTTTGGTTTCTGTGCCGGTCAGCCAGTTCAGGGCCAGTTTAACCGGTAAATTGACCGGCTGATTGCAGGCCAGAACCAGCAGGGCAAAGGCGCTGGTCAGGGCGATCAGCAGATTTTTGCCGTAACGGCGATACGGGAAGCGGGTGGATTCCTCGCGCAGGGAGAGGTATTTCCCCTGGCGGACAACCTGCTGATCCTCATACATTTCAATCTGTGTGACAGACCCGAGATCCTGATGCAGCCAGGGTTCCCAGTGGCGCGGGTAGATAAGGTCAATACCGCCGAGTGAAATGCTGTGCTTCTGACTGTGGTCAAAATCGCCGAACAGACCCCAGCGTTTCGGGATCCCCCGGTAGCACTGAATATCCCGCAGACGGCGGCGGTTGCTGATCGGGATCAGGGATAAAATGATGCCCGGCAGCAGCAGCCCGGCTCCGGCGGCCATCATCCAGTAAAATAAAAACGGCGGCATAAAGACCGCAGTGAGCGCCGTCAGCACGCCGCAGACAATCAGCGTGCCGCTGATAAACCCGTGACTGTGCTGCAGGTTATATTCCTGCCGGCTCTCTCTGCGTGTGCCGAGAAACTCAATATCAGCATTGCTGTTAGTCAGTATCGCGGCCTGTACCGGTACGTTGTTATTTTTTGTCATTGGCCTTGCCAGCGCGTGGTCATCAGTAAACTCACGTAAGTCATGACCGTTCAGCCCGACAATCATCGGTATCCCGTCAGTAAACATCACATCAATGACATTTGTGGCCTGAATAAATTCATCCAGAACCGCAGGCAGATAAACCTCGTTGCCTTCAATGTAGTAATGCCACTGCTGTCCGTTTTTCTCCGGGATAGCATACCGGGTGATGCGGTTGCACAGACGATAGACGTGATCACTTTTTTTGGGGAAAGCCGGTAATGTAAAGTGCAGATCATTACTGACCGCCTGCCGGGCAGCGCAGGTCAGATGGTGCTCAATGGCCTGAATTTCACCGGCACCCGGCCGGTGGTGTGTCAGACTGGCCAGTGAAGGTAATACATAACCTGCCCGGCGCTGTCTCCGCCGGTGACTGATAACAGAAACCATTATAAGACAACCGATCACCAGAGCGGCCGTTATAATGAGGGTGATAGTCATTTTTTCCCCGTCGTAATTGCCTGTGCAGCATAACAGTGAAGGAAGCCGTTAAAAAATCGGCCTTTTCTGATTATGCAAAAAAAATTATTTGAAATAACAGTCTGTTATAACTGATTATTTTCACTTTTACCTGCTGATTATGCTGTATGTTACCGTTATTTATTCATCCCGCCCGGTGCTTTTCTTTGTCTCAGGAACGGGTAATATGAAGCAGAGCAATAAGTGAGTGAACCAGGGAATTTACCCCGGTTTTTACTTATTCGCAAAGCGGTACTTTTTCACCCTGTACAGTTTTACTCTGTATGGTTGTACTGCGTTTTTATATTACGTACAGAGGCATACATGGCTGAATTACAAAAACCGAAAATTATCCGCATCGAGACTGTTGCCCAATCCCGCCTGTTTACTGTCCAGTCTGTTGCACTGAAATTCAGTAATGGTGCGGAACGGGTTTATGAACGTATGCGTCCTGCAACCCGTGAATCTGTCCTGATTGTCCCTGTGGTAAATAACGAACTTATCCTGATCCGGGAATATGCGGCGGGTGTGGACAGCTATGAGCTGGGGTTCCCGAAAGGTGCAGTCGATCCCGGTGAGGATATGCTGACTGCCGCTAACCGTGAGCTGAAAGAAGAAATCGGGTTTGGTGCCCGCACACTGACACCGCTGCGCCGCGTCACCATGTCCCCGTCCTATTTCTCCGGGCAGATGAATATCCTGCTGGCGGAAGGTCTGTATCCTGAAAAGCTGGAGGGCGATGAGCCGGAACCGCTGGTTCAGGAGCGCTGGCCGGTCAGTAAGATGATGGATCTGCTGACTCATCCGGATTTTAACGAGGCCCGCAATATTACCGCGCTGTTCCTGGCGCAGCAATTTTTACAGCGTACCGGTCACTAAGCTATTTTTAACACAAATCTGTTTGTGTTAATCATCGAAAAAAGACATTCATTTGTGTTAAGTAACAACGATTGAAAAAAAAGGGCTGCCTTCAGGCAGCCCTTCTGTTTTTATCCGCTTAATCAGAACAGTTCTTCCGAACCGCCGTCCTGCTGGATAATCGTTGTACCCACTTCCGACACGCCGTAATCAGTCGGCTCGGTGCCTTTGATAAAGTATTCGGAACGGGAGTTGCCGCCGGAGCCCAGCTTACCGGTGCTGCGGTTGATCTGAACGGAGATAATTCCCGGTGGCGGCGGATCTTTGCGTTCCGGCACACCTTCCAGCGCAACTTTCATAAAGTCGTTCCAGATAGGCTGGGCGCTTTTCGCACCGGCCTCACCACGGCCGAGGTCACGGGCGTTTTCATCAAAACCAATCCAGACCGCAGCAACGATGTCCGGGCCGTAGCCGACAAACCAGGCATCTTTTGAGCTGTTGGTGGTACCGGTTTTACCGCCGAGGTCACGGCGTTTGATATCCCGCATTGCCCGCCAGCCGGTTCCGCTCCAGCCCGGTTCGCCATAGATATTGGAGTTCATGGCGTCTTTGATCAGGAAGGCCACCTGGGTGCTGACTACATGCGGTGCATACGGGGAATCACTTCCTGCCTGCGGTGCTTTTTCCAGGTCGGCTTCCGGGGCTGCCGGCTGGTCATTTTCCTGCGGCTGGCTGTCTGATTTCGCCACGTCGTTTTCCAGAGCATCCTTGTTCAGGCTGCTTTCCAGGTCATGTGAACCTTCGCCGTAGATCACCGGGATGTTGGTGCACTGCGGACAGGCAATTTTCGGCTCTGCGGTAAACAGAGCTTTGCCTTCGGTGTTATCAATCCGGCTGATAAAATACGGGTCGACCAGATAGCCGCCGTTGGTCATCACGGCATAGCCGCGCACCATCTGCATCGGGGTGAATGAGGAAGAGCCGAGCGCCATGGATTCTGTCCGGACAATGTTACTGTCCGGGAAGCCGAAGCGCAGCAGATAATCGGCGGCATAATTCACGCCCATTGCCCGCATGGCCCGCACCATCACCACGTTCTTCGATTGTCCCAGCCCCTGACGCAGACGGATCGGGCCGTCATAGCGCGGTGGTGAGTTTTTCGGTCGCCAGTCAGGACCAGCGCCGTCCGCACGGACAATCGGCAGGTCATTGAGCAGGGAGGCGAGTGTCAGACCTTTATCCAGTGCGGCGGTATACAGCAACGGTTTGATGCTGGAGCCGACCTGGCGCAGAGACTGGGTGACACGGTTGAATTTGCTCAGCCCGAAATCAAAGCCGCCGACCAGTGCGATCACCGCACCATCCGTTGGATTGAGTGCCACCAGGGCAGAGTTGACATCCGGGATCTGTGCCAGCATCCAGCGGTCTTTGTTCTGACGCACCCAGATCTGCTCACCGGCATGCACCACACCGTTTACCGCACGCGGTGCCGGACCCATAGCGCGATCAGAGATAAATTTGCGCGCCCAGCGCATGCTGTCCATGGTCAGGTCGATGGTGGAGCCGTCTTTGAGCATCACCTGTGCACGGTTAGCATCCGCACTCAGCACAACACCCGGGTTGAGCGGGCCGTAGACCTGTAACGTTTTCAGTTTGCTCAGGATCTGCTCTGTATCCCATGCCGCACTGTTCTGCGGCCACAAAACCTGCTGAGCTCCCCGGTAACCGTGGCGCATATCGTAGTCGATGATACCGGTATGAACCGCATCTTCAGCACTGAGCTGATCTTTGCGTTTAACGGTGGTGTAGACCTTATAACCATCGGTATAGGCATTTTCACCGTACTTTTCAATCATTGCCATACGAACCATTTCTGCCAGATACGGCGCGGAAAAATCAATTTCCGGGGCGTGATAACGGGCTTCGATCGGCTCATTACGCGCTTCATCATACTGGGCGCGGGTAATGTAATTCTCTTCCAGCATCCGCGTCAGCACCACATTACGGCGGGCCAGGGCGCGGGATTTGGAGTAAAGCGGGTTAAAGGTGGACGGTGCCTTCGGCAGCCCGGCGATCACCGCAATCTCACTGAGAGTCAGCTGATCAAGGCTTTTGCCGAAATAGACATAAGCCGCAGCCCCCACGCCGTAAGCGCGCTGGCCGAGGTAAATTTTGTTCAGATACAGCTCGAGAATTTCATCTTTGGTCAGCATCTGTTCGATGCGGATGGCCAGGAACGCTTCCTTTACTTTACGGATAACGGTTTTTTCTGGGCTCAGGAAGAAGTTACGGGCAAGCTGCTGTGTGATGGTACTGGCGCCCTGTGAGGCACGACCGGAGGTCATGGCAACAGAAGCGGCACGGAAAATCCCGATCGGGTCGATTCCGTGGTGGTCATAGAAACGGCTGTCCTCCGTCGCGATAAAGGCATTCCTTACCATCGGCGGGATCTGGCTGAGTGTCAGCGGAATACGGCGTTTTTCACCGAACTGGGCAATCAGTTCGCCATCCGCGCTGTAGACCTGCATTGGTGTCTGTAATTTGACATCTTTCAGTGTGGCCACATCGGGCAGGTCAGCCTCGACATATTTGTACATGCCATATATCGATGCTGCTCCAAGAAAAATGCAACAGACAACAAAGATCAATAAATACTTTAAGAACTTCACCTGAAAATTTCCGTTAGCCGTGTGGTGGACAGTTTATAAACAGCGACCCTGTAGTATAAAGGTTCATGCGTTTCTTGAATACGTATTTTGTAACCACAGGAAAATTAAGAGAAAAAAGTATTTCTCATATCAATAATACAGGGATAATTTATGCGGATTGCTTCACGGATGGCGGGAATTTCACTTCAGGACGGGGAGATCAGGATAGCACTGGCGCGGCGCATACGCCGGAGGTGGTGTTTTGAGGATTTTATCACGCTGACACTGCCGGAAACGGAATCAGCCGAAAACGGTGTGCCCGGCCTGTCTGCGGTTGCGGCTGCACTGGCGCCATGGCGGCGGCGTATCCGCGGGCGGCCGGATTGCCGGGCGGCACTGCCGGTGTCACTCTGTCTTCAGCAGCAGATCCGCCTGCCGGAGAGCCGTGTCGCGCAGTCTGCGGTGGTGCCGCTGATAGATACCTGGCTGGCGCGCACATTTCCGGGGCGTCATCAGGATCTTATCTATGATTACCGGTGGTTTTCCGGCGATATTATTCTGACGGCGCTGCACCGTACTGTCCGTGATCAGTGGCTGTCGCTGGCGGCGGAACTCCGCGCGGATCTGACGGTACTCAGCATTATTCCCTGTGCGCTGCGCTGTTTTGCCTGCGCCAGGGGTGTGGCCGCACAGGACTGGCTGGTTTTCCGTCAGGGGAACAGTCTTTGCTGGACTGCCGGTGAAACGCAGCCGGTACTGAGCGGACGGGCTGACCTGACCCTGCCGTCATTACTGACAGAGCTGAAAACACAGGGTTTTGATGAGTCACAGGCGGCACTGTGCTGTCTGCATGATACTGCGCTGCTGCCGCAGGCATGGCAGCGGGAATGCCGGCGTTACCGCAATGCGGAAGCGGATGATGTCCCGCCGGGCTACGCGGCGGCGGCAGGGATGGTGCTTTGCGGGGAGGAGCGGCTATGACACACCGGGTGAATCTGACTGCCTGGCGCTCCCGGCTGAAACGGCAAATCTGCCGCCGGATGGTTTTCCGGTTTCTGATGGCAGGCGGCGTGCTGTTATCCGCATTGCTGCCGGTTTATCTGCGTCATTCACTGAATGTGCAGCATCTGGCGTTGTTACAGGCCGCATTTGATGATCGGGAAATCCGTCTTGCGCCGCAGCGGGCTGAACTTGCCCGTCAGCGTGCGCTACAGCGGCAGGCGGAAACGGAAAATCTGCGGCAGCAGCAAACTGCACGGGAAAACCGCCGTTACCGGGATTTGCTGGTTTTTTTGCAGGCTCAGCTGCCGGAAGATGCCTGGCTGGCGCGTTATCAGGCAGAGCAGCAAAAGCATGATACAGAAAGCAGTGTGCGCCATGCCCTGTCGGTGAACCGCCGTCAGGTGATTGTCCCGTCTCATCCTTTATTACAGCGGGCACCGCCGGGGCTGATGCCGCTCAGGCTGATCAGCCTGCAGCATCACAAAACAGCCGGGATCCGGCAGTTTATATTGGTGACCGGGAGGAGCCGGTCATGAATCTGAACACAGTATGGCGCTGTGCGCAGTACCGGCGCGTGCAGTGGGGAGTGACTGCCGGGATCTGGTTATCGGCCGGTGTGGTGTTCTGGTGTTTTTATCTGCAACCGGCAGCCGGGGAAACGGAAATGCGGTTCCGGCAGTTGCAGCGGCTGACAGCACTGTCAGAACAGGCGGTGCCGGAAACGGTGGTTCTGCCGCCCCCGGATATCCCGCCGCTGTTTACCTTACTGCCCGAAAATGCGCTGCCGTTGCTGACCGGCTGGCAGCAGGAGCCGCCGGAACAGCCGGAACGCTGGGTGCTGACCTTTGAGGCGCATTACCCTGAGCTGGCGGCGCTGCTCGATACCCTCAGCGGGGAGCTGACTCAGTTGCCGATCACCCGGCTTTCGCTGCACCCGCTGACACCCGGAACCTCCTCATCCCCGCCGCTGTTGCAGCTGACACTGCATCTGGCATTACCGGGGGCGGATTCACCGGATCCGGAAAAGGAATGGCATGATGATGAATAAAGCAAAATCAGCCGCCCGGCTGATCACCGGTTGTTGTCTGCTGCTTGCGGCAGCGGCTCCCGGCGGGCAGCATCCGCGGGATCTTTTTCAGCCTGTCGTCATCAGTGAGGAACCGGCCGTGCTGACAGAACTCCCCGTGATGTATTCCCCGCCGCTGATACCGGAAAGCGGGCAGAGCCGCACATTTACCCTGCAATATGCGGATGCGGCGGACATGCTGGCCCTGCTGAAACAGCATCACGGGGAATGGTTTACAGATAATAAAGCGCCGGAAGCCGACCCGCTGACAAATTCCCTCTTTATAGAAGCACAACCGGATGTGCTGTCGCGGGCGGAAGCCTGGCTGGCACAGATGGATCAGCCGCAGCAGCAGGTGCAGATTACGGCGCATATTGTGTCCGGCTCGCGGGAAGGGCTGCATGAGCTGGGGCTGCAGTGGGGAACCGTGCTGCCGTCACCAGAGTCCGGCAACCGCCTGCAGCTGCATCAGGCGCGGGGAAATAACACGTTCACCTTTAATATCGCCCGTCTCGGCGGCCATCTGCTGGAGATGGAACTGAGCGCACTGGAGCAGGAACAGCAGCTGGATATTGTCGCCAGCCCGCGCCTGACCACGGCGCACGAGCATCCCGCCAGTATCAAACAGGGAGCGGAAATTCCGTACACCACGCAAAACCATGAGTCCGGTTCACAGGTACAGTTCCGCGAGGCGGTACTGGGGATGGAGGTGACACCGCAGATCCTGCGGGATAATAAAGTACGTCTGACACTGCATATCAGCCGTAATGCCCCCGGTGCAGCGCTGATGCAGAACGGCAGCGAGCAGTATTCCATTGATAAGCAGGAAATCACCACACAGGTGATTGTCCGCAGCGGGGAAACCCTGATCCTCGGCGGGATTTTTCAGCAGGATAAAGGCAGACAGGTGACCGGAGTGCCGTATTTATCGTCGATCCCATTGATGGGAAAGCTTTTTACTCATCAATACGATAAACTCAGCCGCCGTGAATTAGTGATATTCATTACACCGCAGTTGATCGATATTTAGTAACTGTATCAATATCAGCATGTTGTATCATTATTCACGGATTATATGCGCAGAATAACGGGTTTTTTTACCGGTTCTGCGGTGTTATACATTTGACGATTGCAACGATTTAGCATACAAGAGTTAGCAAATTTAGCAGGTATGAAATCACTGCCGCCGTAAAATATGCCGTTAATCCGTTGACGGACAACGTCCTGATTCTCAGATCGCGCCTTATGTTTCTGTACAGCTCCTGTTTTCAGGAGGATTCACGGAAATATAAGGCGCGGTTTTTCGCAGGCGTTATGATAGTATGTGCGGATGTTCAGAGGCCGGATTGCGACAGGCGTCACACAGCAGCACCTGAGGTATCTTTCCGGTTTCGTGCCGGTATGGTTGCAATCGGGCAGAATGTGCGGAGATAATTTCAGGTTACTCACGCAGATTCACTCATGAGGTTTCATTTGAGGTCCCGCCGCTGATCGGGTGAGCGGGGCGGGTTATCATTAACGAATATTCTTAGTTATACCAAAAACATGGCAGAGAAACGCAATATCTTTCTTGTCGGCCCGATGGGTGCCGGCAAAAGTACTATTGGTCGTCAGCTGGCTCAGCAATTAAATATGGAATTCTTTGATTCCGACCAGGAAATTGAACGCCGCACCGGAGCCGATGTGGGCTGGGTGTTTGATGTCGAAGGTGAAGAAGGTTTTCGCCTGCGTGAAGAAAAAATCATCAATGAACTGACTGAAAAGCAGGGTATCGTCCTGGCTACCGGCGGGGGTTCCGTCAAGTCACGGGAGACCCGCAACCGCCTGTCTGCGCGGGGTGTGGTTGTATACCTTGAGACCAATATTGAAAAACAACTGGCCCGGACACAGCGCGATAAAAAGCGTCCGTTGTTACAGGTCGATGAGCCGGTCCGGGAAGTCCTGGTCAAACTGGCCGATGAACGCAATCCGATGTATGAAGAGATCGCGGATATTACTATCCACACCGATGATCAGAGTGCAAAAGTGGTTGCAAATCAAATTATTGAACTGTTAGAAACCAACAGTTAATTTCATTTTACCGGCAACATGCGGAGGTGCCATGGAAAAAGTGACTGTGACTCTGGGTGAGCGTGCTTATCCTATTTCAATTGCTCCGGGTCTCTTTTCCCTCTCCGGCACCTTTGCGTCGCTGACCACCGGTCAGCGTGCAATGATAGTTACCAACGAAACCCTTGCCCCGCTGTACCTTCAGACACTGACCGATAACCTTGCGCAAGCCGGCGTACAGGCGGATTCCGTGATTTTGCCGGACGGCGAGCAGTATAAATCCCTGACCACCCTTGACCGTATTTTTACCGCGCTGCTGGAAAACAATCACGGGCGTGATACCACGCTGATTGCGCTGGGCGGCGGTGTTATCGGTGATCTGACCGGATTTGCGGCAGCGAGCTATCAGCGCGGCGTCCGTTTTATTCAGGTGCCGACCACGCTGCTGTCTCAGGTGGATTCATCTGTCGGCGGTAAAACCGGCGTGAACCATCCGCTGGGTAAAAATATGATTGGTGCCTTCTGGCAGCCGGTCAGTGTGGTGATTGATCTCGACTGCCTGAAAACCCTGCCGCGCCGTGAACTGGCGTCAGGGCTGGCGGAAGTCATCAAATACGGCATTATTCTGGATCACGATTTTTTTATCTGGCTGGAAAATAATATCGACCGTCTGCTGGCACTTGAGCCGCAGGCGATGGCGTACTGCATCCGCCGCTGCTGTGAACTGAAAGCAGAGGTGGTGGCTGCGGATGAAAAAGAGACCAGCGGGCTGCGCGCACTGCTGAATCTCGGCCATACATTCGGCCACGCCATTGAGGCGGAAATGGGCTACGGTGTCTGGCTGCACGGCGAGGCAGTCGCCGCAGGGATGGTGATGGCTGCACGCACGGCTGAACTGCTCGGGACCTTCCGCCCGGAAGAGACAGAGCGGGTCATTGCGCTGCTTATCCGCGCCGGGCTGCCGGTGCGCGGACCGGAATCCATGCCGGCGGATGCGTATCTGCCGCACATGATGCGGGATAAAAAAGTGCAGGGCGGTAAACTGCACCTGATTGTCCCGGAAACAATCGGCCGGTCAGTTGTCCGTGCGGATATCCCGCATGACAGGGTGCTGGCTGCCATTCAGTCCGTGTAACGGAAGCGGCGGCAGAAGTTTTTTGATATCTGTCTCGCTGAGTGCCGGGAAAATGGTTACACTACGCATTATGACGCACTCACCGGGCGTCAGTTCTCTTCTGTTATATCCAAAGACACAGTTTCTGCTCTGATGGGAGGGCAAAATGGACGGCTTTAAACCCGAAAAGCAAGAACCACAGATTTTCAGCCAGCCGGATGATGAATCTATCCGTCCGGACGCATCTGACAGACCGGAGCGCCCTGAACGCCGTAATCCGCGTCCGCGCCCGCAGCAGTCACGGCCTAAGTTTGCCGTCTCCCGCCAGCAGATGATGATCGGCGTGGCGGTTGTGGTCCTGGTATTACTGATTATCGCGATAAGCTCCGCGCTGAAATCGCCGTCAGAACCGGAAGCCCAGCCGCAGGCACAGAACGGCGAGCGCCCGATTACCCTCGGCACCGGCAGCAATGACGGTGCAACACAGTTACAGCCAACCGAACCGGTTCCGTCACAGACCGGGCAGACCGGCGTGAATCTCCCTGCTATCAATAACCTGCCGACACAGGCACAGCCGCCGTCACAGACAACCGGCACCGGCCAGCGCGTGGATATCCCGGGGGATATTAACGATGCCCTGAATCAGGGAAATACGCAGGTGGGTATTAATAATGCGGCGCAGCAGAATATGAATAATCTGCCGCCGGTGGTCACTCCGAAGGAAGAGCCGAAGAAACCGGTACAACAGGTGAAACCGCAGCCGGTGAAAACCACCACGGCAACACCAGCCAAACCGCGTGAAACCACCAAACCGGCTACTGCGGCACCGGCTCCGTCAAAAAGCGGCACCGCGATCGCCAAAGCCCCTGCCGGGAACTATACCCTGCAGCTGAGCAGCGCGAGCCGTGCGGATACGCTGAAAGCCTTTGCGCAGAAGCACGGGTTATCCAACTATCAGGTTTATGAGACAACACGTAACGGAAAATCGTGGTACGTCCTGGTGTACGGTAATTTCCCGACAGTCGGGGATGCAAAACGGGAAGTTGAGCGTCTGCCTGCCGAAATTCAGGGGAAAAAACCGTGGGTCAGAAAGATGCAGCAAGTGCATCAGGACATGAAATAATAAACACGGATTCCGTCAGGTGCTGATTTGCTGTCTGAAACAGAGCAGAATCGGCGGCTCTGGCCTTTTTGAGCAATGATTACAGACAGCATGAAGAAACAACGCGCATTTTTGAAGTGGGCCGGCGGAAAATACACTCTGGCAGATGAAATAAAACGGCATCTGCCGGAGGGTGATTGTCTTATTGAGCCCTTTGTCGGCGCGGGGTCGGTTTTTCTCAATACAGATTATCCGCGCTATGTGCTGGCGGATATCAATAGTGATCTGATCCACCTCTACACGATGGTGAAGCAGCGGACTCAGGAATTTATCGATGAGTCCCGCAAGCTGTTCACGCCGCAGTTTAATGATGAATTACAGTACTATGCGCTGCGGGAACAGTTTAATCAGAGCACGGATCATTTCGAGCGCAGCATTCTGTTTCTCTATCTGAACCGCCATTGTTATAACGGTTTGTGCCGTTATAATTCCAAAGGCCGGTTTAATGTGCCCTTCGGGCGCTACCGCAAACCCTATTTCCCGGAAGCTGAACTGCTGTGGTTCGCGGAAAAAGCCCGCAACGCCCTGTTTGTCTGCCAGTCTTATGTGACCAGCATGGAAAATGCAGGCACCGGGGATATCGTCTATTGTGATCCGCCTTATGCGCCGTTATCACTGACAGCCAATTTTACGGCGTATCACACCAGCGGATTCGGGTTACCGGAGCAGCAGAATCTGGCACAACTGGCACAAATGCTTTCGTCGGATCGCAAAATTCCGGTTCTGATCTCGAATCATGACACCCCGCTGACCCGGGAGTGGTATCATCAGGCGCAACTACATATTGTCAAAGTGCGCCGCACTATCAGCCGCAATACACTTAACCGCCAGAAAGTGAATGAATTACTGGCGCTTTACCGCGGACAGTAAGCCGTTGAACCCGGCGGCGTCTTATTAAGAGGAAACAGGAATGAAAGAGTTTTTGATTGCTCCGTCCATTTTATCTGCTGACTTTGCCCGTCTGGGGGAAGACACCGCGAAAGTTCTCGCCGCAGGCGGCGATGTGGTTCACTTCGACGTGATGGATAACCATTATGTCCCGAACCTGACTATCGGGCCGATGGTGTGCAAGGCGCTGCGTGATTACGGTATTACCGCGCCGATTGATGTGCATCTGATGGTGAAACCGGTGGACAGCATTGTGCCGGACTTCGCCAAAGCGGGAGCAACCTACATTTCATTCCACGCGGAAGCGAGCGAGCACGTTGATCGCACCATTCAGCTTATCCGCGAATGCGGCTGTAAACCGGGCCTGGTATTCAACCCGGCCACGCCGCTCAGTTACCTCGATTATGTGATTGATAAACTGGATTTGATCCTGCTGATGTCGGTAAACCCGGGCTTCGGTGGTCAGTCCTTTATTCCGGAAACACTGAAAAAAGTGGAAGAAGTCCGCCGCCGCATTGATGCCAGCGGCCGTGATATCCGCCTGGAAGTCGATGGCGGAATTAAGACTGAAAATATCGCGGCAGTGGCGCAGGCCGGTGCGGATATGTTTGTGGCCGGCTCTGCGATTTTCGGCAAACCGGATTACAAAGCCGTGATTGATGATATGCGTAAAGAATTAACAAAGGTTTCAGCATGACAGACAAAACAGCAGTACAGCAATTCACAGGGATTAAAGCCGTTGCATTTGACCTGGACGGCACACTGACTGACAGTATTCAGGGACTGGCGGAAGCGACTGATCGCGCACTGGAAGCACTGGGCTACCGGAAAGCGGGCCGGGAAATGGCCTCTGTCTGGGTCGGTAACGGCGTTGATATGTTACTGGAACGTGCCCTGACTCATGCAACCGGTGAAAAACCTGATGCTGCACTGCACGCGAAATGCCGTCAGCTGTTTGATGATTTTTATGCTGAGACCGTTAAAACCGGCAGTCCGGCATTTCCGCATGTGGCAGAAACCTTACAGGTGATGGCAGACGCAGGGCTGGATCTGGCGATCGTGACCAACAAACCGTCTCAGTTTATTCCGTCGCTGCTGGCTGAAACCGGTCTGGATAAATTTTTCTCTGTCGTGCTCGGCGGGGATGATGTGAAAAATAAGAAGCCGCATCCGGCTCCGCTCTACCTGACGCTGGGTGAGTTCGGGCTGCGTAAGGAAGAGATGCTGTTTGTCGGGGACTCCCGCAATGACATCCTGGCGGCACGGGCAGCGGAATGTCCCTGTGTCGGCATGACCTACGGCTACAACTACGGTATTCCGATTGCTGACAGCAATCCGGATTGCGTACTGTCCGACTTTGCGGGTCTGCTGCCTGCACTCGGGCTGCCTCCGTTAACTCATCAGGAAGGATAATCATGAGCGGAACTAACACCAAAGCACACAAACCCGTTGTATTCAGCGGCGCACAGCCTTCCGGCGAACTGACCATCGGTAACTACATGGGCGCACTGCGCCAGTGGGTAAAAATGCAGGATGATTTTGACTGCATTTACTGCATCGTTGACCAGCACGCGATCACTGTCCGTCAGGATCCGGCGGAGCTGCGCAAACGCACACTGGATACACTGTCGCTTTATATGGCCTGTGGTCTGGAACCGGCAAAAAATACGCTGTTTGTTCAGTCCCATGTGCCGCAGCATGCACAACTGGGCTGGGCACTGAACTGCTACACCTATTTCGGCGAACTGAGCCGCATGACACAGTTTAAAGATAAATCTGCCCGTCATGCCGAAAACATCAACGCCGGTCTGTTTGACTATCCGGTGCTGATGGCCGCAGATATCCTGCTGTATCAGACTAACCAGGTGCCGGTCGGTATCGACCAGAAACAGCATCTGGAGCTGAGCCGTGATATCGCGCAGCGCTTCAACGCCATTTACGGTGATGTGTTTGTGGTGCCGGATCCGTTTATCCCGGCTGGCGGCTCCCGTGTGATGGCGTTACAGGATCCGACGAAAAAAATGTCGAAATCCGATGATAACCGTAACAACCTGATCGCCCTGCTGGAAGATCCGAAAGCGGCAGCGAAGAAAATCAAACGCGCGGTGACAGACTCTGAAGAGCCGCCACGCGTGATTTATGATTTGGAAAATAAACCGGGTGTTTCCAACCTGCTGGATATTCTCTCTGGTGTGACCGGCAAACCGGTTGCTGCGCTGGAAGCTGAATTTGAAGGCCAGATGTACGGTCACCTGAAAGGTGCGGTGGCGGATGCGGTTTCCGGCATGCTGACAGAGTTACAGACCCGTTATCACGAAATCCGTAACGATGATGTGTTACTGAACCGTGTAATGAAAGAGGGTGCTGAGAAAGCCTCTGCCCGTGCACAGGTCACGCTGGATAAAGTACACGACGCGATTGGTTTTGTACGTCGTCCGCTGTAATTACATGATATAAAAATAAAAATAGCGCCTTTCGGCGCTTTTTTTATCTCTGTCGTTACAGCCAGCCTTTCTCTTTTCGTGAACGGCATACCGGGCATAATGTCTGTCCCGGCTGCCAGCTCATAAAAGGCAGATGGCAGCTGCTGCAATGAGCATCAAAATAAGCATAGCGGACCGGCTGACTGTTTTTTTCTGCCTGCGGTATGACATCGATCGCTTTCGGGAAACAGACGTCACGGCAGCTCATGCAGCCGCTGCATTTTGTCTTATCCACGGTAAACTGATTATCCGCAATAGTGATAGCCCCTTCCTGACACACTGCCGCGCAGGCGGTACATAAAATACAGTTTTCCGTATCCGGGCGCACATCAAACCAGCTGTCATCCGGCCAGAGTTTTTTTCGCTCATTCAGACCGGTTCTGGCACGGCCGGTATTCAGCCCGCTACTGATGGTTTTCTGCCGGAACAGCGCAAAACGTTTTCCGGTATCCACCGGCGGCGGCGGGATGATAGTCAACTGCCAGATTGGTTCGCCGAGGGCTTTCAGGCGCAGATTGAGCGCTGCCAGTACCGGCAGCCAGTTATCAACTTCCGGCTCTGCTATCTGCATCCCGCGGATATGGTACTGCCGGTGCCAGACCAGCAGCTCTTCCGCGCTGGCCGGGGTTTCTTTCTTCTCAATCACCAGTTGCCCGTTATTGTTGTAGTTGCGTTCGCGGACAGGGATGTGTTCAATAGCATCAGACGGGCAGACAAACAGGCAGTTTCCGCACTGAAAACAGCGGTCATTATCAATTTTGACGTCGAGATAGCCGAATGTGACCGCATCTGCCGGGCAGCAGGCGGCGCAGTTATCACACTGACTGTTTTTGAGTTTCTTCCTGACACAGTGATCATTCACTGACGGCGGTGTGGTTTTTTCGCCGTTTATCAGGTAGTTGAGTGCGCTGCGTCTGATAACGTTAACTCCTTTTCCTGATCATAATATTGAGCTGGTCACTATTTTCCCATGAGCGGATGCCGTCTGCCACTGACGGGATCAATAATCTGCTTTTCACGCACTCATTTTTTGATGCAAAACAACCCGGCTGAATCGTAAAACCGTAAAATAACTATAGGTTAATAACTGCAGGTTATTGTATTACAAATGATTTATTGCGAATGGTTACCAGTCGCAATCTGACAATAAGCCGTTATCCGGCAACAACAATAATAATAACGATTACAAAATCAATTAAGCGAGCAATGTATATGACAAAGATGAAAGAAACGGCGTTGTTCACTGCGCCGCTGACGCGGCGCGGGTTTGTCAAAGCCTCCGGTGCGGCCGGCGGTCTGGCAGTTGCAGCGGGCGGGTTATCCCTCCCGTTCAGCCATGCGGCGTCTGCCGCTGAAACTACCCCGGCACCTGCGGCGGCTTCTGATGAGAAAGTGGTCTGGAGTGCCTGTACGGTTAACTGCGGCAGCCGCTGTCCGTTACGGATGCATGTGGTTGACGGCGAAATCAGATATGTTGAAACCGACAATACCGGTGATGATGTCTACGAAGATCTGCATCAGGTACGCGCCTGCCTGCGCGGCCGTTCCATGCGCCGCCGGGTGTACAACCCGGATCGCCTGAAATACCCGATGAAACGTGTGGGTAAACGCGGTGAGAACAAATTCGAGCGTATCACCTGGGAAGAGGCGTTTGATACTATCGCCGGTACCATGAAACGCCTGATCCGCGATTACGGCAACGAATCTATCTATCTTAACTACGGCACCGGCACCCTCGGCGGCACCATGACCAAATCCTGGCCGCCGGGAGCAACACTGATTGCCCGTCTGATGAACTGCTGCGGCGGTTATCTGAATCATTACGGTGACTACAGTACCGCGCAGATTGCAGCCGGTCTGAATTACACTTACGGCGGCTGGGCGGACGGTAACAGCCCGTCAGATATTGAAAACAGCAAGCTGGTGGTTTTGTTCGGTAACAACCCGGGCGAAACCCGCATGAGCGGCGGCGGTGTGACCTATTATGTTGAGCAGGCACGCGAAAAATCAAATGCCCGCATGATTATCATCGATCCGCGTTATACCGATACCGGTGCAGGGCGCGAGGATGAATGGATCCCGATCCGTCCGGGTACGGATGCCGCACTGGTCAGCGCGCTGGCGTATGTGATGATCAAAGAAGACCTGGTGGATAAGCCGTTCCTTGACAAATATTGTGTCGGTTATGACGAAACCACCATGCCTGCCGGTGCACCGGCCAACAGCCACTATAAAGCTTATATTTTAGGTGAAGGGCCGGACGGCGTGGCGAAAACCCCGGAATGGGCAGCCAAAATCACCGGTATTCCGGCGGCGCGGATTGTGAAACTGGCGCGGGAAATCGGTACTGCCAAACCGGCGTATATCACTCAGGGCTGGGGCCCGCAGCGCCGCTCAAACGGCGAAACCGCATCCCGTGCCATTGCCATGCTCTCTATTCTGACCGGTAACGTGGGGATTAACGGCGGTAACACCGGTGCGCGTGAAGGCTCTTACGCAATTCCGTTTGTCCGTATGCCGACCCTGACCAACCCGGTGAAAACCAGTATCTCCATGTTTATGTGGACAGATGCGATTCTGCGCGGCGAAGAGATGACCGCCACCCGGGATGGTGTGCGCGGTAAAGACAAACTGGATGTGCCGATCAAAATGGTCTGGAACTATGCCGGTAACTGTCTGGTGAACCAGCACTCCGAAATCAACCGCACTCATGACATCCTTCAGGATGAGAGCAAGTGCGAGATGATTGTGGTGATCGATAACCATCTGACCTCGTCCGCCAAATATGCGGATATCCTGCTGCCGGACTGCACCGCTTCCGAACAGATGGATTTCTGCATGGATGCCTCTGCAGGCAACATGGGGTATGTGATTTTTGCCGATCAGGCAATCGCCCCGCGCTTTGAAAGCCGCAATATCTATGACATGACCAGCGAAATCGCCAAACGGATGGGGGTCGGTGATCAGTTTACCGAAGGCTGTACCCAGGAAGAGTGGCTGCGTCACCTGTATGAGCAGTCCCGCGCCGCGCTGCCGGAACTGCCGGAGTTTGATGAGTTCCGCAAACAGGGTATTTTCAAAAAACGTGACCCGCAGGGACACCATGTGGCGTACCGTGATTTCCGCAACGACCCGCAGGCAAACCCGCTGACCACGCCGTCAGGTAAAATCGAGATCTATTCCGCACAGCTGGCGGAACTCCGTGATACCTGGGAACTGAACGAAGGGGATGAAATCCATCCGCTGCCGGTTTATTCCGCAGGCTTTGAGCATGCCGGTGATCCGCTTCAGGAAAAATACCCGTTACAGATGACCGGTTTCCACTACAAATCCCGGACTCACTCCACTTACGGCAACGTTGATGTGCTGAAAGCCGCCTGTCCGCAGGAACTGTGGATTAACCCTGTCGATGCCGCGAAACGCGGGATTGCGCACGGTGATAATGTGAAGGTCTTTAACGATCGCGGGGAAGTGCGCGTCAATGTGAAGGTCACACCGCGTATTCTGCCGGGCGTTGTCGGTCTGGGTGAAGGTGCATGGTACAGCCCGGACGGCGATCGTATCGATCACGCGGGCAGCATTAACGTGTTAACCACTCAGCGCCCGTCGCCGCTGGCGAAAGGGAATCCGTCCCATTCCAACCTGGTTGAAGTCGTTAAGGCCTGAGGAAGCGATTTATGTCAACGCAATATGGTTTCTACATTGATTCAAGTCGCTGCACCGGCTGCAAAACCTGCGAGCTGGCCTGTAAAGACTTTAAAAACTTATCTCCGGAAGTAAATTTCCGCCGTATCTATGAGTATGCAGGCGGCGACTGGACAGAGCAGGATGGTGTGTATCAGCAGAATGTGTTTGCTTACTATCTCTCCATCTCCTGTAACCACTGTGATGATCCGGCCTGTGCCAAAGTCTGCCCGAGCGGTGCAATGCACAAGCGGGAAGACGGCTTTGTGGTGGTGAATGAGGAAGTATGTATCGGCTGCCGTTACTGTCATATGGCGTGCCCGTACGGCGCACCGCAGTTTGATGAGGTCAAAGGCCATATGACCAAATGTGACGGCTGCTATGAGCGCGTCGCGGAAGGCAAAAAGCCGATTTGTGTTGAATCCTGTCCGCTGCGGGCACTGGATATGGGACCGATTGAAGAGCTGCGGGCTAAATACGGCACACTGGCGGAAATCGCGCCGCTGCCGTCTGCGGAATACACACATCCGAATATCGTTTTAAAACTGAATGCCAACAGCCGTCCTGTCGGGGATACCACAGGCCATCTGGCGAACCCGGAGGAGGTATAACATGGGATCGGGAATTCATGAATGGCCGCTGATGTTTTTTACCACCATCGGGCAGAGTGTGGCAGGGGCATTTATTGTGATGGCGGCAGTGCTGCTGTCCGGAAAACTGTCACCGGAACTGAACCGTAAAGTGCATTACAGCATGTTCGGCCTGTGGGTGCTGATGGGCGTGGGTTTCCTGCTCTCCATGATGCACATGGGCACGCCGCTGCGTGCGTTTAATGCGTTTAACCGCCTCGGCAGTTCATCGCTCAGTAATGAAATTGCGGCCGGTTCGGTCTTCTTCGCTGCCGGTGGTTTTTACTGGCTGCTGGCGGTACTGAACAAAATGCCGGCGGCGCTCGGTAAGCTCTGGCTGCTGGTGGTAATGGTTCTGGCGGTGGTCTTTATTTACGCCATTCCGCAGGTTTACCAGATTGCCACGGTGCCGACCTGGTATACCCCGTACACCACGGTTCACTTTGTGCTGACAGCTCTGCTGGGCGGGCCGGTACTGGCTGCTCTGCTGCTGCGGATTGCCGGGTTTGACCTGCGCTGCATCAGCTGGCTGCCGCTGGTGGGTATCGTTGCGTTGGTGGCGAGTGCGGTCGCAGTGACGTCACAGGCGTTTGATCTGGCCTTTATCCGCAGTTCCGTACAGAGCGCTTCCGCGCTGGTACCGGAATTCGGCCTGTATATGGGCTGGCGTCTGGTTCTGCTGGCGCTGGGTCTGACCTGCTGGATCCTGCCGCTGGTGAAACGGACAAATCCGCCGGTGATTATGATGCTGATTGGTTTTGTTCTGGTGTTATCCGGGGAAATTATCGGCCGCGGTATTTTCTACGGACTGCACATGACAGCCGGTATGGCCTATCTGTCCTGATACAATCAGCGCGTATCCTGTTACTGTTTTCCGGACGGAAATCGTGGCAGGATACGCGGATATTTTATTGTGAGAGTCCTGAGTTATGAGTGAGCAAGCTGTCAGTGATGTTGCCTTAACGGCCCGTATTCTCGGGGCGGCATTTTACTACCCGCCGTCAGAAATCGTACAGATAACGGAACTGCTCTCTTCCGGGGAGTGGGTGGCGGAATGGCCGTACGGTAATGATGCGCAAAAGCAGGCCGCCGCACAGAAACTGGGTCTGACTGTCACCGGTGAGGAAACTTTAGCGCAGGCCTATCAGCGGCTGTTTATCGGCCCGCAGGCACTGCCCGCATCGCCGTGGGGCTCTGTCTGGCTGGATAAAGAACAGGTGCTGTTCGGGGATTCCACTGTTGCCCTGCGTGAGTGGATGCGTGCACATCAGGTGGATATTGTGCTGTCGCAGAATGAGCCGGAAGATCACATCGGCCTGTTACTGATGATGGCGGCCTGGACGGCGGAAAATCGTCCGGATGCCCTGAATTCACTGCTGGCAGAACACCTTCTGCCGTGGGCACGCTTTTATCTGGCGCGGATGCAGGAAAAATGCGGCAGCCCGTTCTATGAAGGATTATCTGCTCTGACGGCTCTGACTCTCAGAGGCTGGCAGGATGCACTGCTGGTGATCCCGGCAGAGAAAACCATTTTCGCCTGAGATATCACACTATCAGATCAAAAAGCCCTTCCGGTGCAGACCGGAAGGGCTTTTTTTTACGGCGGATGTTACTGGCCGAGGTCAAATTCATTAATTTTTGCGAGCATCTCCGGGTCATTGCGGTACTTTTCACGCAAGACTTTTTGCTGCTCTTTGGCCGGAGGACAGGTTTCATCCAGTGCTTTTTTGATATCTTTTTTTCTGATCTGCCGGCAGGGACACATCCCATTCACCGGCAAAATGGATGCAGTTTTCTGCATTATCCGTAAAGATTTCCAGCTCATCCGCACTGTTCTGATCTGCCGCGGCGGCGGGCAGTGAAAGCGCTGCCAGGCTCAGCAGCATTATCAGGTATTTCATCCGTGTCTCCTGTTTAAAAGGTCGTCTGTGTGTGCTGCGGGGTCAGCAGCGGTCATCGTGAAACGAGTATGATAATCACACATTCCGGAACGGGTTTAAAGCAGGGAGAACCCGGGATTACATATTCTTACACGGCTGCGGCGGAGCCGAATAACCGGCGGTTAAAATCCTCGATTTTACCGGTCATCAGACGGCGCTGCATGGTCAGTGTCCAGCTGGCGGAAAGTCCGGATGCCTGTAACAGATAACGGTATTCTGTTTCATCAAACGGCAGATGAAAAGCGATGGCAGCGGCTTCCCTGACAGACACCGCGCTGGTGCGGGTCAGCAGTTTCAGCGGCTGATCACTGCTGACATCCCCTTTCCCGGCGACACGGTACAGCCAGCCGGTACGGCCGCAATCCTGCATCACCTGTGCAAAATCAGACACATCTGTCAGCGGATTCAGTTTGTAGCACGGTGAGCGCGGCTGGGTGACCTGAATCACGGCGCTGCCCCACTGATAAATATCCCCGATGAATACGGTTTCTTCTGTCATACCGAGGGTGGATATATTTTCCCCGAAGAACGGCGCGACAAAGCGATCCTCAATCTCCGGATACATCATTTTCCAGTAGTCGTAGTGTTCGCGGGGATAGTGACACAACGCACGGTCAGGGCCGCCGTGAAAGGCTTTTTCCGCCTGCTCGTCACCGGCGAGTCCGGTGGCACTGAGGGCAATCACGCCTTCGGTCTGACGCTTTTCAATTGCGCTGCGCCCGCAGCGGGCTGTATCCCTGACGGGACCGGTGAAAACTAAAGGTGTGTATGCCATGCCGCCTCCGTATTGAGTGAGACGGATATCATAATCGAAAGCGGGAAAGAAGAATATGTGCGGACAGCGTCCGCACATATTTCAGGACTTATTTTGCAGAAGCGAAACGCGCTGCTGCCTCATCCCAGTTCACCACAGACCAGAATGCTTTGATGTAATCCGGACGGCGGTTCTGGAACTTCAGATAATAGGCGTGTTCCCACACATCCAGACCGATGATCGGATAACCGGAAGTACCGGAAATCGCTTCACCCATCAGCGGGCTGTCCTGGTTGGCGGTGGAAACCACAGCCAGTTTGCCGTCTTTCAGCACCAGCCATGCCCAGCCGGAACCGAAACGGGTTGCGGCGGCTTTTTCAAACTCAGCCTGAAACGCCTCAACGCTGCCGAAATCGCGTTCAATCGCTGCTTTCAGATCGCCCTGTAATGTGGTGCCGGTTTTCAGGCCTTTCCAGAACATGCTGTGGTTGGAATGACCACCGGCGTTGTTGCGGATAAAGGTACGTTTGTCCGCCGGGAATTTATCGAGCTGTGCGATCAGATCGTCGATATCCAGATTTGCCATCTCAGGGAAGGCTTCCAGCGCGGTGTTGGTGTTATTCACATACGTCTGATGATGTTTGGTATGGTGAATTTCCATTGTCATTTTATCGAAATGCGGTTCTAACGCATCATAAGCGTACGGTAATGCAGGTAATACATAGCTCATAATTATAACTCCAGTAATTGACCGAACCGCTCACACCGTGTGTGAACAGGCTAAACATTATAATGAAACAGATGATAATGAAAACGATTATCAGATCTGTACGATCTGTGCGGATTTTTTTTATTTGTTATTTTACTGTCTTATTTTAGTTAAATATTTTAGCTTTTGCTTATCATCTGATGTCATGCACTATTTTTTATTCTACGGGTAATTTTTTATATCGCCGGAGGTTTTCGCATCAAATGATAACGCTGTGAATACCCCCTTTTTCAATCCGTGATCTTTAGCGCAAAAAAGAAACAAAGGCAGAAAGGTAACTTTATTTAACGTGATTTTGACATAGCATTAACAATTGAAAGGAGATGCATCATGACAAAAATAACGAAATATCCTGTACCCGAAGCAATTGCAGAAAACGCGCTAATCAATCATCAGCAGTATCTGGACGAGTATCAGCGGTCTGTTGAGGATCCCGACAGCTACTGGCGTGAGAAAGGTCAGATTGTAGACTGGATAAAGCCCTATACGCGGGTGAAAAACACCTCTTTTGATCCGGGCCATGTCAGTATTAAATGGTTTGAGGACGGCACACTGAATCTCAGTGCTAACTGTCTTGACCGGCATCTTGCGGAGCGTGGTGATAAACCGGCGGTGATCTGGGAAGGTGACAGCCCGGATGAGTCCCGCACACTCACTTACCGTGAACTGCATCATGATGTCTGCCAGTTTGCCAATGTCCTGAAACAGCAGGGGATCCGCAAAGGTGATGTGGTTGCGATTTATATGCCGATGGTACCGGAAGCAATGGTCGCCATGCTGGCCTGTGCCCGTATCGGTGCGGTGCACTCGGTGATTTTTGCCGGGTTCTCACCGGAGGCGGTGTCCGGCCGTGTCATTGATTCCGGGGCAAAAATGGTGATCACGGCAGATGAAGGTCTGCGCGCCGGGCGTACTATTCCGCTGAAGAAAAATGTGGATGACGGCCTGAAAAACCCGGGTGTGACCACAGTCAGCAGTGTGATTGTTTTCCGCCGCACCGGTAATCCGGTGGAGTGGCAGGAAGGGCGTGATATCTGGTGGCACGATGCTGTCAGTGGTGTCAGTGCGGACTGTCCGCCGCAGGAGATGAATGCGGAAGATCCGCTGTTTATCCTCTATACCTCCGGTTCCACCGGCAAGCCGAAAGGCGTGCTGCACACCACCGGCGGTTACCTGGTTTATGCCACTCTGACATTTAAATATATCTTTGATTATCATGGTGATGAAGTGTTCTGGTGTACAGCGGATGTCGGCTGGGTAACCGGACACACCTACCTGGTTTACGGCCCGCTCTCCAACGGGGCCATCACGCTGATGTTTGAAGGCGTACCGAACCATCCGAAGGTCAACCGGATGTGCCAGATTGTCGACAAACATCAGGTCAATATCCTGTATACCGCACCGACCGCTATCCGCGCCCTGATGGCTGAAGGCCTCAGTGCGATTGAAGACACCTCCCGCAAATCACTGCGCATTATGGGATCAGTCGGCGAGCCGATTAACCCGGAAGCCTGGGAGTGGTATTACAAAACTATCGGTGACAGCCGCTGCCCGATTGTCGATACCTGGTGGCAGACCGAAACCGGTGCCTGCATGATAGGTGCGATGCCGGGGGCGATTGAACTGAAACCGGGCTCCGCGACCGTCCCGTTCTTTGGTGTTCAGCCTGCGCTGGTGGATAACCAGGGTGAAATTCTGGACGGCGAAACCGAGGGGAATCTGGTGATCCTCGACTCCTGGCCGGGCCAGGCCCGTACTCTGTTCGGTGATCATGAACGTTTTGAACAGACCTATTTTTCCGCCTTTAAAGGTATGTATTTTGCCGGGGACGGTACCCGCCGTGATGAAGACGGCTATTACTGGATCACCGGGCGGGTGGATGATGTGCTGAATATCTCCGGGCACCGCCTCGGTACCGCCGAAGTGGAATCCGCACTGGTTTCACACCCGAAAATTGCCGAAGCGGCCGTGGTCGGGATCCCGCACAGTATCAAAGGGCAGGCTATTTATGCCTATGTCACACTCAATCACGGCGAGGAGCCGACACCAGAGCTGTATGCGGAAGTGAGGAACTGGGTCCGTAAAGAAATCGGCCCGATTGCCACCCCGGATATTCTGCACTGGACCGACTCTCTGCCGAAAACGCGATCCGGTAAAATTATGCGCCGTATCCTCCGTAAAATCGCCGCCGGTGATACCGGTAATCTGGGTGATGTATCAACACTGGCCGACCCGGTGTGGTCGAAAAACTGCTCGAAGAAAAGCAGGCCATCAAAATGAATTAGCACGCTAACCTCAGTCAGTGCCGCATTGTGCGGCACTGACACTCCGGATAACAAAAACAGAGGAGTATCCTCAATGAGCGCATCCATTTATCAGCAGGTGGAGAACGACCCTCGCTTTCAGGAACTGGTCAGAAAGCGCAGTCGGTTCTCATGGACATTGTCCGCTATCACACTTGTGCTGTATGTCAGCTTTATTATTCTGATAGCCTTTGACCCGCAATGGCTGGGTACGCCACTCGGCGAAGGTCTGACGATTACCCGCGGGATACCTGTCGGCGTCGGGCTGATTGTCAGTGCGTTTGTCCTGACCGGTATTTATACCATCCGCGCAAACGGTGAATTCGACCGTCTGACCGCCGAAATCATCAGCGGGGTGAAACAATGAAAACGCGCCTTTCTGCTCTTCTGTTATCCCTGTTGTTTCCGCTGCTCAGTCACGCGAATGCCATCAGCGGGCCGGTGGAGCGCCAGCCGGTAAACTATCAGGCCATTATTATGTTTCTGGTTTTTGTCGGCCTGACACTGTACATCACTTACTGGGCGGCAAAACGGACACGTTCCCGTGCGGAGTATTACACCGCCGGGGGAAAAATTACCGGGTTTCAGAACGGACTGGCGATTGCCGGTGACTTTATGTCTGCCGCCTCCTTCCTCGGGATCTCCGCACTGGTTTACACCTCCGGTTATGACGGCCTGATTTACTCCATCGGCTTCCTGATCGGCTGGCCGGTGATCCTGTTCCTGATTGCGGAACGTCTGCGTAACCTCGGGCGCTACACTTTTGCGGATGTGGTTTCTTACCGTCTGAAAGCCAGGCCGATTCGTGTGCTGTCTGCCAGCGGTTCGCTGGTGGTGGTGGCGCTGTATCTGATAGCGCAGATGGTCGGGGCCGGTAAACTGATTGAGCTGTTATTCGGACTCAACTATATCGTGGCGGTTGTGCTGGTCGGCATCCTGATGGTGTTTTATGTCCTGTTCGGCGGCATGCTGGCAACGACCTGGGTGCAGATTATCAAAGCGGTTCTGTTACTCGCCGGTGCCAGCTTTATGGCACTGATGGTGATGAAAGCTGTAGATTTCAACTTTAACACCCTGTTTAAAGACGCGGTTGCGGTACATAAAAACGGGTTGGCGATTATGAGCCCGGGCGGGCTGGTATCGGATCCGATCTCCGCATTATCTCTGGGGCTGGCGCTGATGTTCGGTACCGCCGGGCTGCCGCATATTATCATGCGTTTCTTCACGGTCAGTGATGCCAAAGAAGCGCGTAAGAGTGTGTTTTATGCCACCGGATTCATTGGCTACTTCTATATCCTGACCTTTATTATCGGCTTCGGCGCCATTCTGCTGGTCAGCCCGAACCCGGTATTTAAGGATGCGGCAGGGGCACTGATCGGCGGCACCAACATGGCGGCGGTGCATCTGGCGGATGCGGTCGGCGGTAATCTGTTCCTCGGCTTTATCTCCGCCGTGGCATTCGCGACCATTCTGGCGGTTGTTGCCGGGCTGACCCTGGCGGGGGCTTCTGCGGTTTCCCATGATCTGTACGCTTGTGCTATCAAAGACGGCAAGGCCAATGAGCGGGATGAGTTAAAAGTCTCCAAAGTGACGGTGATTATTCTCGGGATTGTCGCCATCGGGCTGGGTGTTTTGTTTGAAAAACAAAACATTGCCTTTATGGTGGGGCTGGCTTTCTCTATCGCGGCGAGTTGTAACTTCCCGATCATTCTGCTCTCCATGTACTGGAAACGCCTGACCACACGCGGTGCACTGGCCGGAGGCTGGCTGGGATTATTAACCGCTGTGATCCTGATGATCCTGGGACCGACTATCTGGGTCAATATTCTCGGGCACGAAAAAGCGATTTATCCGTATGAATATCCGGCACTTTTCTCAATGTTTGCTGCCTTTATTGCGGCCTGGCTGGTGTCTGTGACGGATAACTCCGCACAGGGTCAGGAAGAACGCAGCCGCTTTGAGGCGCAGTTTATCCGCTCTCAGATTGGCATCGGAATCGAGCAGGGTAAATCTCACTGACAGACGTCACAGCGCGGTCTCCGTTCCGGAGGCCGCGTTTTTCTTTCTCTCCGGCACTTGTTTTATCAGGTTGTTAATGGTTTACTGCAACCCGCTTGTTTATGTTATTTAAAAGTTAATTTATGCGTCTGTTTTCTTCTGTTTTACTGATTGTGCTGATTGCTCTGGCACCGGCGGTGTTATCCGGCGGACCGGGGGCGGAGTACAATGTGAAAATTACGGTGATGGGCACATTATTGCTGCTGGCGAATGTGTATCTCTGCCGCTATACCGCGGGCAAAATAGTTGTTGGCCTGCTGACCATTTTGTGGGGGCTGAATTTATCTGCCTCTGCGCTTTTCCGCCGCGAGGCGGGCGCTGAATATCTGACGAACCTTCCTGAGCTGCTCCATCAGGGCTATCCGTTATCAGCCGGTGATTTCCTGTCTGAAAACAGTGGTATCGTACTGTTTTTTATCGTGGTTTCTGTGGCGTATTTCGCGGTGGTTCACCTGCTGAGCCGTGCGTTGCCGCGCCGTGCTATCCGTAATGCCGGTATCTCGCTGTTATTACTCTCGTTTATTCTGCCCGTTGAATATTACGCGATGGAAAAAGATAAAACGCCGGGGCTGACGGTGTATGACCACTACCTGCTGGGTACGCCGCTCTATAATCTTGCCACAGTACCGATGGCATGGCGGGGATGCACCGGTATCAGCTGAACAGCAGCAGCCGTCCGGGAGATCCGGACGGCTGCTGTATCAGTCAAACTGCAGAATAAATTGTGTGTTTGCTTCCAGCCTGCCGGGTTTAACGGAATCGCCATAGCGGTAATATTCAGCAACAAGCGGAACACGTGTTTTTCCGTCCTGTAAGTCCGCGATTTTAACAAACTCCTGATTAACCAGTACGGCATCATTATTCATCGGTGATGTGACAACAAAACCGACACCGGACGCATTATTATTACCTTCATCATCAGGAACGATAACAGACTCTTTTCCGTTATAATTTTCTGTTTTAGCCGCCATTAATTTCATATGAGCAGACAGATCGCCGTTACATGAAATAAATAAATTATCTTCAGCTTTATAATTACCGTCCGGAAATCCTTTGGACGAAAAGGCATTTACCGGTGCCCGTGGTAATTTAAATTCTAGGTCAGAATTTTCCAGCGAACATGATGACGGTGCGCTTTCAATCTTGCCTTTCAGTCTGTAACTGTATCCTACCGCTGTTGTGCCGCCGCCGGGGTTATATGCCTGAATTAAGACAGTACCAATATATGCTCCGCCGGTTAAAGAAAGCGTATCCGGATTATCTTTTGCGGCATAAATAATAACTGTTAAGTCAAGCGGCAGGAGCGGACCTGCCGGAACCGGAATATTACTTCCCGGCTGGTTTTGAAAATGCATACCGGTTCTGTTATCGATCAGAACATAAACAAAATTCCGATCTCCGCCCGGATAAATATGATATGCAGGATAGCCGTCAATATCACCATAATGCTTGGCGACAATACCACTGCCTTCACTGTAGCTGGTATAGCCGTGAATACCGGCATTCGGTCCGCAGTCTGCCACGCCGCCGATACCGCCTTCACGGACAAATGTGAAGCGGCCGACTTCCTGATTCTGCTTTATACTGCCGGTAAGACGCAGATTGATGGTTGACGTCATTGTGGAATGGTTCTGATTTCCGCCTCTGATACAGTCCTCGAGTGCATAAGCATGGCCGGCCGTACCTAATCCGCCTGCGGTAATTATCAGAGATAATATCAGATGTCTGGTTTTTTTTATCAGGTGACAGTATTTCATCAAATCTCCCGCTGACAATTCAGCTTTGTAATATATATTCCGTTCGTGGGTAAAGTGCCGGTAATGTCATACCGGATAATGCATTGCTGCATATTTCCGTCCTGCTTCCAGGTCACGCGGATATCACCTTTTTCTTTATCCGCAATGAAATAGAGCGTATTAAAATTAGATACCAGGTATTCAGTATCACCACCCATCGTTGCTTTTGCGCCTAACGGTATTTCTTTATTATCAGGTGTTTTCAGTGTGATCAGCAGTTTGTAGCCTTTCTTCACATTGAAATCGGCCAGAATCAGTGCGCCTTTTGTCGGAACAATATCGTTAATAATATTATTTTCGATCTCGGTATCACCGGGGATGGTCTGAGTATCAATCACAATATTATTTTTCCGGTATGGCGTCATACCGGAAACAACAGCAAGGCCCGAATTATTTGTCTGAGCAGACTGACCGTTAATGATACCCACACCGGCAGTATCTTTGGTCAGTACCAGTGCATTGGTATTCTGCAATGCGGGAGCGGTAACTACGCCATATTGTGTGGCCAGCAATGAACCATTCATGCCATAGCTGAGATTTTTATTATTTTTACTGTATGAATAACCGGCATTAACAGACGCATATTGTGAGCGATAGGAACTACTCAGACCGCCTGAATTCCCGGTGCCTTTATTACCCTGACTCTGATAAATATCCCAGCTGCCTTGTTGGTTCTCACCATAATTCCCGCTGAGCCCGGCAGTCTGTAACGTCTGATGATCGGCATCGGAAGAAATATTATAATTTGCCCAGATGGTATTATCTTTAATATTGAGCGGAATATTAAGGTTCATACTGACATTATAGGTATTATTTTTACCATTCTCAGTTCTTGTGCCCTGATAATAATTATAATATATACCGTAGTTCATTTTGTTAAATGAGCTGTTGAACCCGGCATTATAGGATTTTTGTCTTTTACCGGATGTATATTCATAAATAACAGTCGACAGATTAAGCGATGAATTGCCGGAAAAAACAGGCTGATTCAGTGATAAAGTGTATTCATTTTTAAGTTTATTATGGTCGTTCCGGTTTTCATCATATGACATTGCATCCTCGAAACGATAAAATTTAGCATCAAAGTGACGGTAACCCACCAGGGATACGCTGGTATTTGTTGCTTCTATTCTCTTCGAGTAGTTAACGCGAAACGCATTCCCGGCAGAGGCTTTATCGTGATTAAGAGTTGCTTTTGCATGCAGGATATCGGCTGTGATTGCACCAAAAGCACCAAAGTTAAATGCAGCACCGATACCGCCGGATTGATAATCTTTGGCAACAAATGCTCCGCCGAAAACGGTGACAAAATCGGTCAGGCCATAAAATATTTCTGCCTGATTGATTTTCTTTCCGTTACCTTTGTTATTGCTGTCATAGGTTCCGCCGGAAATGCTGTAACGCATATTTCCTTTCTTTTCCAGTGTGGAAATTGAAGAGAAAGGAACGATGAAATTTTTCTCACTACCATCAGTTTCTTTAACATTAACATACAGGTTTCCGCCATTACTCATCGGGTAATATTCTGTGAGATTAAACGGACCGGCAGGAACACTTTGTCTCAGGATAATTTCACCATTCTGAACAACAGTGACAACGGCTTCTGAATTTGCCATGCCGGAAATTGACGGAACATAGTTTGTTTTACTGACCGGATCCATGGTTCTGTCTGTTGTCAGACGAATACCACGAAATTTAACAGAATCAAATAACTGTGATGATGAATATAAATTACCGACAGTAAATTCACTTTTCAGTGAATTTATGTTTCTCGATAAGGTATTACTGATATTTTTCCATTTGTTTTTATTATTGTCATCATTCATCCAGGTGGAATAATTCTGATAACGCCATGCACCCAGATTGACTCTGGTCTGGATATTTCCATAATAGCTGTCTTTTGTTTCGCCATTGTGCTGACGATTTACTGCCGAAAATAAATAGTTAACAAAAAGTGCAGGGATACCATTATCCCAGTTTTCCTGCTCTAATGCTTCCAGTTTATCTTTATTAATGTATGACTGTGGTGTTGTCAGTGCATAAATCCGGGTGTTAAGGTCGAGATAGCCATGCGTATATTCAATGTCATTGATATTAAAACAGCCACCGGTATCATCATTATCTGATGACGGAAAATCGAGTCCTGTGTTTTCCCATTCTTCTCTTGAAAAACAGGGAATGAGCTTTTCATTACCGGCGTTGTTTTTTCTCAGAACAAAATCAATCTCTTTTGTGGTAATTTTATTATTATTAATAATAAGAGTTACTTTGTATTTTCCTGGTGCATTATCATTTTCTTTGAAAACATTGACATCTTCATTAGTCAGTTGTGAGTTGCTGCCGGGAATGTTAAATAGGCTGGCCGGATAATAATCATCAGCCATAACAGAGAAAGATGTCCCTGCCATAAGGACAGGCATCACGGATAATGACATAAAATGGTTTTTATTATGATATTTTTTCATCATCATTATCATCTGTTATTTAGCAGAATAACTTAATTCAACGGCTTTACCGTAATCATTTATGTATGTCAGTTTTACATTTGCAGGTGCTTTAATTGCCTGCGGGGCCGTTATTGTCTCTGCCGATTTTGGCGATATATATCCGGCAGGCAGTTTTACTTCCTGGTTGTTAACCGTTATTTTTGAAATATTTACATAATAAGGCGTGCTGTTATTAACCGTAAGGCGGTTACCTGAAACAGACCAGTCTAACTTATTCGCATAGGTTTCAATATCACGGCTGTTATCGAGAGCCGCCGGACGATACAGGATTTTTATTCTGTTGGTCATCGAGTAGCGCAGAACGTTTTCCTGGCCTTCCTCACTCGGCGCCACAAACTTAACATTCAGCCAGTAAAGAGACTCTCTGTCAGCCGGTAATGACGCCACTTTTGTGATCTGTAATGTATTCTTTTTTTCAGCCCGTAATTTGACGAGTGGTGGTGTTGAAACAAAATCAGGGCTGACATTTCCTGCTTTATCTTCAACCCATGACTGCAAAAGATAATTTCTGCCTTTGTCGGTATTAAAGGCAACAACACCCTCGCTGTTATTTTTTTCATGATAAATAACGCGGGTTGTTTCTAAACCAAAACCGGCATAGCTTTCTGATACCAAAAGAAGTAATGCACAAGCAGAGAGAATATTTGTTTTAGTGAACATGATTAAGCCTTGGTTATTTTATTATAGTGAGGGCGCGCAGAGTATTTCATCTGCGCATAAATATTAATTATATGAGAGCGTATAATTCAGCGTTGCATCCGCCTGGCCGGCTTCAACGTCGTCAGCGGTACTGTAGTAGTATGCGGTATAACTTCCCTTCCATGATGCGCTGGAAGATACGTTATATTCCTCTGTTTTTGAGCCATCAATCACAACAGGGTCATTATTGGTATCACCATTCTCAAATATAAGGACAGCAATATTTTTAGCCGTTGTACTTGCGTTCGGGTTATCTAATTCTAACAGCTCGTTATCACCATCTTTTGGCTTACCATGTAACTGTAATTTTACTTTTCCCTGATCCGGGCAGTCTGTTAATGAAATATTCAGTTCACCGTAGCCATCTTTTCCGCCAACCATAGTGCCGGTTTCTGTAAATGCACTGGTCGGATAACGACCCATTAACACATCAACATTAGGAGAGTTAGTATCGTTAAGATCAATCGAACAGGTGGCATTATAAATAAAGCCTTTAAAGGAAATTGTACCTGTCTGATCAACTGCGGATGCACTCATAGCAGTACCGGCAAGTAATGCAGAAATTAATGATTTACCAATTATAGATTTTTTCATCTTAAACCTTATTTAAATGAGTTTTTTATTATTCAGTGTCAGCTGAATAAGAATGAGATCGTGGTGTTTTATGCGAAACAATAATGAATAAAGGCAGAAATAATTCTGGCAATGATAAATACAATTTTCATTGTCCGGAGTTGAAGATTATTTTTTCTGCTGCTTACTATTTGTCTGGTTTAATTTATAGATATATGAGTGTCTCTGAATAACTCACAGAATGAGTATATCGAAATAATGTATTGAGAATACCCTGCGGTGTATCTCTGTGTAATCTGATGTTTCAAACTATTGCGCTGTTAGTATTGGATTTAATCTTTTGATTTTTATGTGTATTTTTATTGTATTTATTTTATCTTATTTCTTTTTCACCGGATGTGAACAAAATGAATAGTAAGTAATGATTTAAATATCAATAGGTTGAGTAATAATAAATGAAAGAAAAACGGGGAGGAAATGCATTATTTACTTACATCTCACACGCGTATTTTTTTTAAAAAAGAACACAGGAAATGATTTTTTATCGGCCTGAATAATGATTTACATCGGAATTTGATGTGTGATTTTTTCCGGAAATGAGAGGTATTATCAGAGAGGCGGGAAATAACAGATACCGGAACAGGGGATATTGCCGGTATCTGTCAGATGTTATCTGTAAATTATAATATTATGGCGGACAGCTTTATATTGCTGCGCTCACTTCCTGATAAGCGAACAGTCCGGCGGCACCGCCGGTGTGCACAAACAGAAGTGGTGAAGTATCTTCCGGGTGTCTGCGAACCTGGTCAATCAGCCCGGCCATGGCTTTACCGGTGTAAACCGGATCCAGCAAAATACCTTCGTGACGCGCCAGCAGTTCAATGGCTTCCAGCCCGCCGGCATTCGGCATGCCGTATTCCGGGGCAAAATAGCTGTCCCACAGCACAATCGGTGCCGGTGTTTCAATATCAAACAGCTGTGCCAGTTCGTTTTGCAGTTTAACCACTTTCGGCGCCTGGTCAGCATATACCCGCGATACGGTGACACCGATAACCGGGGTCTGCGGCATCACCAGCTGTAATCCGGCAGACAGCCCGGCGTGTGTTCCGGCGCTGCCGGAGGCGACCACGACAGCACCGAATTCTGTGCCTTCCGGTGTCTGCTGCACGATTTCCATGGCGCACTCCGCATAGCCGAGGGAACCCAGCATATTGGAGCCGCCGACCGGCACGATATACGCATCACTGAGCTGCATATGGTTGATCAGTGCCTGCATCTGCGCATCCGGGTCAGTCAGGGCATCACACATCACACAGTGTGTGCCAAATAAATCCGTCAGCAGCTTGTTGCCGTTATTCAGAAAATTGGCTTCCTGACTGCCGATCGGGTTTTCCAGCAGCGCCACACATTTCAGGCCGTACATTGCCGCAACAGCCGCTGTCTGGCGGACGTGGTTGGACTGAATGGCTCCGGCAGTGACAATAAACTGTGCGCCTTTTTCCAGGGCATCCGCCATCAGGAATTCCAGTTTGCGCAGCTTGTTGCCGCCTGCCGCCAGCGGTGTCAGATCATCACGTTTGATGTAAATCTCCCGTCCCAGCAGGCGGGAGAGATTATTCAGTTTATTCAGCGGCGTGACACCGCTGAGCAGATTAAGCTTACTGAACTGCGCCAGTGTCTGTTGCAGCCGGGTTGCCCCGGCAGTGTTTACAGAAGAAGACATATCATTTCCTTATTGAATTCGCAGTCATACTCAGTAGGTGAATCCTAACCAGAGATAGACGGCCAGCGCAAAACTCGCGGTTAATACCGCATACGGCATCTGGGTACGGATATGCTCAATATGGTCACAGTCTGTCGCCATCGATGCCACGATCGCATCACTGGAGATAGGGGAGGTCATATCACCAAAGATAGACCCGGCGATAGCCGCACCAATCATATATTCCGGCGGCATACCGACAGACAGACCCAGCTGCACACCAATCGGGATCATGATGGCGAATGTACCCCAGGAGGTGCCGGTCGCCAGTGACATAATGGCACTGATCAGGAAGATAAAGCCGACAGAGAAGCCCGGCGCGATAACCCCTGATGTCACCTGAGCAATATAGGCACCGGTGTTAAGGTCGGAAGAGACAGAGCCCATCAGGAAGGCGAGGATCATCACCGAGCTGATTTTA
This sequence comes from Morganella morganii, assembly GCF_019243775.1. Classification (NCBI taxonomy): domain Bacteria; kingdom Pseudomonadati; phylum Pseudomonadota; class Gammaproteobacteria; order Enterobacterales; family Morganellaceae; genus Morganella; species Morganella morganii. Next base: position 3,502,589 of record NZ_CP069157.1, on the reverse strand, counting down.
ATCATATTGGCATAGCCGATATAGAGCTCTTTAAAGAAGGTATCGACATTCATCACGCGGCGCGCCAGGAACCAGACAAATGACACCGCCGTCCCGAACATTACGCCCCAGTAAACCGAGGTGGAACCACTGCCTTTGCTGAACTCGCCGTCACCGGTGATATACAGCGCGACCGGCACCATCAGAATGGTGGAAAGGATCGGGATAAAGAAGTTCAGTGAAGTATGGCAGTTCGGATGATCAATAATGTCTTTATCATCTTCCGGCTCGTCGTGCGTTTCTTCCGGTGTACCGGTGATAACATCCGCAGAGCTGATGAGTGCCTGCGCACGCATTTCTGCTTTGCGCATCGGTCCCCAGGAGACATTACTGAAGATATAGAACAGAATGCTGGCGAGTGAGAACCAGGCCATGATGTTGTAAACCATGGAATGTGCCAGGATATCAAACGGTTCGCCGGTGATCAGCCCCTGAGAGATCTGCACACCGATAACGCCCATCATTGCCGCACCCCAGCCGTTGATCATGGCGGAAGAACAGACAGACACACAGGCGGTCTGGATGATGTAAGACATTTTCTCCGGCGGCACGCCGTATTTTTTTGCCAGCGCTTTGGTGGAAGCACCGGAAACCAGCTGGTTAATCGAGCTTTCGATAAAAATCAGGGACGTGATAATCACCGCCAGCAGCTGAACACCTTTGCGGCCTTTGATGATCTGCGTTTTGTTGGTCAGCAGGCGGACAAGCGCCCGTACACCGCCGGTCACCACGACCAGCCGCATAATCCCGCCAATCATCAGCATAAAGATGATGGTTTTGGCGTTTCCTGATGATTTAAAGACATCAATAATCCCTTCGAGGGTCGCGCGGATCCCCAGTAAGAGGTTGTGATCATGAATAACAGTAAAGCCGACAAGTATCCCGATCAGCAGTGATAAAATCACCTGACGGGTACAGATGGCCAGAATAATTGTGACGACCGGGGTAATGACCGTCCAGATACCATAGTCCTGCATACGCTTTCTCTTTTATTATTGTGGTAGTGATGCTGTGTCAGGCCAGAGCCTGCTGTAAATCAGCCAGTAAATCGCCGATATCTTCGATGCCGACAGACAAACGCAGTGTGCTGTCAAAAACACCGATGGATTCGCGCTCTTCGCGGGTCATGGAGCCGTGGGACATGGTCGCGGAGTGATTCACCATGCTTTCCACGCCGCCCAGCGATTCAGCGAGCACAAAATAGCGCAGTTTTTTCACAAATGCTTCGGTTTCTGCGAGGCCGCCTTTCAGCTGAATAGTGACCACGGCACCGCCGGTGCGCATCTGTTTTTTGCATAACTCATATTGCGGATGATCTTTCAGGCCCGGATAAAATACTTTTTCAATCTTGTCGTGACCGGACAGGAATTCCGCCACGGCCTGTGCATTGCTGCATTGTGCCGCCATCCGCAGTGCCAGGGTTTTCAGGCCGCGCAGAGCGAGATAAGCATCAAACGGAGAGGCAATCGCGCCGGTGGTGGTTTTCAGGAAATTCAGTCTTTCCGCGAGATCGTCACGGTTAGTGATCACCGCGCCGCCGATCAAGTCAGAGTGACCACCGATATATTTACTGGAGGAGACCATGATCAGATCCGCACCCATGGTCAGGGGCTTCTGGTTCCACGGTGTCGCGAAGGTGTTATCGATGCAGGTTACGATATTGTGTTCTCTGGCCAGTCCGCAGATGGCTTCAATATCAACCAGTTCCAGTAACGGGTTGGTCGGGCTTTCTATCCAGATCATGCGGGTATTGTCTTTGATTTTGCTGCGTACTGCGGCTAAATCATTGAGATCAACATAATCGAACTCATGGCCGCAGTTCTCTTTTGCCACGCGCTCAAACAGACGGAATGTCCCGCCGTACACGCCTTTCATCGCAATAATATGGGAGCCCTGCGGGAAGATATTCAGCACCAGTGCCGCAGCAGCTACACCGGAGGCGGTCGCGGTGGCGTAAGTCCCTTCCTCGACATCGGCCAGCAGTGTTTCATAGGCGTGGCGGGTCGGGTTACTGACGCGGGAATAGGCATATTCGCCGTGTTCGCTCAGGCTGGTCTGCACAAACGTACTGGCGGTGGTGATCGCCGGGAAAATAGCATGGTTTACTTTATCCTGCTGCTGTCCGCCGTGGATCAGCACAGTGGCAATTTTCTTACTCATAGTTGGTGTCCTGTAAAATATGCGATGAATATTTAATGGTTATTGTAATGGCCGGATAGTGGCACAGGTAGTCAGAAAAAATTTTCTAAAAAAAATTCCGCTGCCGCAGACGGCAGAGAATAAATTTCTCTGTTATAAAATAAGTGTTATATATCAGACAATTGCATGTTTTATATGAATGAGAGGTGAATCACACTATGAATAATAAGGTTATTATTTTTATTTTACGGTCAAAAAAACCGGGCTGATTTTGCCCGGTTTCTGGTGTCTGAGAGTAAAAAAGGTGTGCAGGGGGATCAGTTCCGCACCAGGTCAACAGGGTAGGAATTGAACAGATAACCATCAAAGTCCGGGTCATCGACATCCGACAGCTCCAGCAGGCGCTGTTTTACATTTTCCAGATGCTGCCACATGGCTTCTTTGGCCGCCGCCGGGTCTTTCTTAATCATGGCGGCGAGGATCACCTGGTGATCGGTCATCCACTCTTTGCGGTAATCTTTATTGGTGATGCGCGTATGCAGCTTCAGCCACATCGGGTTGTTTTCCCGCCATGCCCAGGATTGTTTCAGTAACTCCACCAGCATGCTGTTATGGGTCGCCTGCGCGATGGCCAGGTGAAACTCGCGGTCGCCGGTTTCATCTTCCCCGGTTTTCAGTTCGTCGCGTTCCCGCTGCAGGGCACTGCGCATATTGGCGATATCCACCGGTGTGGCCTGGGTGGCGGCAAATTCCGCGATATTGCTTTCCAGCAGCTGCCGCGCCTGTAACAGCTCAAACGGACCGGCGGCATTGAGCGAACCGTTATCCGTATAACCGTCTTTCTGATGCGGCAGGTCAGTAATATAGATACCGGATCCTTTACGGACCTCTATCAGGTTTTCCAGTTCCAGCATAATAAGTGCCTCGCGTACCACGGTACGGGACACACTGAGCATCTCAGCAATTTCGCGCTCAGGAGGAAGCTTATCACCCACAGCATAGTGCATATTGGTGATCATCTGACGCAATGCGTGGCCAACTTCCTGATAAGGACGTTTTGATTCGATAAATTGAGTCATCTGTGGTGCCATAAATAAAATGAAATCGGAGTCAGTTTACCAGATATTGGTCAACCAAAAATGATTTTGATGACTATAATATAAAATAAACCACCCAATATTGGTAATACAGGGTGGTTTATCTGAGAGGTGCAACGAAGATTATTTCACGTCGCGGATACGATCTGCCATTTTGGATAACTCAGGGTTGGACTTGGCAATATCGTCATACATCGGTTTTACCGCATCCTGGAAGGTGACTTTATCAACGGTGATAAATTCAACACCCTGCTTCTCAACTTTCGCACGTTCTTCTTTCTCTGAGGCTTCCCAGAGTTTCGCCATTGTCTGTGCGGAGTCTTTGGCTGCCTGCTTCACAATTTCCTGCTGTTCCGGTGTCAGCTTATCCAGTGATTTGGTCGACATCACCAGCACATCCGGCACCATTGTATGCTCATCCAGAGAGAAGAACTTGGTGACTTCGCTGTGACGGCTCAGTGTATAGGACGGGATATTGTTTTCTGCCGCATCCACCACGCCCTGCTGTAAGGCGGTATAGAGTTCACCGTAAGCCAGCGGGGTCGGGTTACCGCCGAGTGCTTTTACCATTGAGATAGCCGTCGGGCTCGGCTGTACGCGGATTTTCAGACCTTTCAGATCGTCCGGTGTGCGGATAGGTTTCTTGGCATAGAAGCTGCGCGCGCCCGCATCATAGTAAGTCAGACCGACAAACCCGCTGTCTTTGCTGGAGTCGAGGATCTCCTGTCCGATATCACCGTAGATAATTTTTTCGTAGTGTGGTTTGTCACGGAACAGGTAAGGCAGGTTAAAGACGGAGTAAGCCGGTGAGAAAGCTTCCAGTTCAGCAGCATTGGATTTGACGATATCCAGTGCACCGTTCTGCATTAATTCCATGGATTCACGCTGGTTGCCCAATTGCGCGTCCGGGTAGATACGGATGCGGACGTCACCGTTTGTTTTGGTTTTTACGTCATCCGCAAACTGTGTCATGGCTTTGTGAACAGCATGATCACGGTTCTGGTTATGGCTGAGTTTCAGCGTGGTGGCGGCGAAAGCCTGGGTAGCGCTGAGAGCAAATACCGCGCCGATAACAGTGCTGAGGATACGTTTGCTGTTTTTCACGTTAGGGTTCTCCGGAGGAAAATGAGCTTCTTATTATGTTGTCTCACCTTAATCACAAGTCACTAAGTGGTCAAAAGGTAAACCTTCATTGGTTGACCACTATCACAAAATAACCCCAATCTCTGGTTAACCAAATCATAATGTGATCACCGTCACTCACTGTTTTCAGCGGGATAGACTATGCTCGAACAGCAAAATTTGTATTTGGTGTGACAGTTGCCAAATTGGTTAACCAAAATAAGAACAAGGACAAGGCCAATGAAAAACCTTGTAGCGCTGATTAATAAAGGGCTTGCTGTTTTTACTATCTGTTTATCAGCATTCCTGGTGTTCTGTGTGACATGGCAGGTGTTATCCCGCTATATCCTCAGCTCCCCGAGTACCATTACTGATGAACTCGCCCGTTACCTTTTTATGTGGGTCGCCATGATTGGTGCGGCTTACACCACAGGACAACACCGGCACCTCGCGATTGATCTTCTCGTTATGAAACTGTCAGGTGCAAGAAAGCAGTTTGTCAGTTTATTTATCCAGATTGCCATTATTGCCTTTGCAGGCATTGTGCTGGTGTACGGCGGCAGCACACTGGTCTCTTCCACACTGGAAAGCGGTCAGATCACCCCGGCACTGGGCTGGCAGATGGGTTACATCTATCTCTGTTTACCAATCAGCGGCTTACTGATGATTATGTATGCACTGGTTGATATCTTTTCACTCTTTCAGCCGGGTTCAGCAAATACTGAACTGACTGACAGCCATTAATGGTGCGATGAGAGGTTAATTATGGATTGGTATGTGATTGCCGCGCTCTTCGGCACCTTTGCGTTTCTGCTGGTTCTCAGTGTTCCGGTTTCCTTCGCTATCGGCCTGTCATCGTTAGTGGCGATAGCCATGACGCTGCCGCTCGACTCCGCGATTACTGTTGTCGCCCAGCGTATGGCGGCAGGGGTGGATAACTTCTCGCTGCTGGCGATCCCGTTCTTTATTCTCGCCGGTAACATTATGAACCAGGGCGGTATCGCTGCCCGGCTGATTAATGTGGCAAAAGTGATCGGCGGTCGTCTGCCGGGCTCACTGCTGCACGTGAATATCATGGCGAACATGCTGTTTGGTGCGATTTCCGGTTCTGCAGTGGCTTCTGCGGCTGCGGTCGGCGGCACCATGTCCCCGATGCAGAAAAAAGAGGGGTATGACCCGGAACTGTCCGCTGCGGTGAATATTGCGTCCTGCCCGTCAGGTCTGTTGATCCCGCCGAGCAACACGCTGATTGTTTACTCGCTGGTTTCCGGTGGTACGTCGATTGCCGCGCTGTTCCTGGCCGGGTATATTCCGGGCATCCTGATGGGGCTGTCTCTGATGATCGTTTCCGGGATTATCGCGAAAAAACGCGGTTATCCGGTTGCACCGCGCCCGACATGGAATGAGTTTTTCTCAACCGTCTGGAAAGCTGTTCCGTCACTGATGCTGATCGTGGTGATTATGGGCGGGATTATCGCCGGTATCTTTACCGCGACAGAAGCATCCGCGATTGCCGTAATCTACAGCTTTGTTCTGGCCGTGATTATTTATCGTGAAGTCAGTTTCAGCCGCCTGCCGAAAATTATTCTGGAATCGGCAGTGACGACTTCTATCGTGCTGCTCCTGATCGGTGCCTCCATGGGGATGTCATGGGCGATGGCGAACGCGGATCTGCCGTATCTGATTGCTGACGGTCTGATGGCGATTTCCGATAACGCGCTGACTATCCTGCTGGTCATTAACATCATCCTGCTGATTGTCGGTATCTTTATGGATATGACGCCGGCGGTGCTGATTTTCACCCCGATTTTCCTGCCTGTCGCCATGGATATGGGGATTGACCCGGTACACTTCGGGATCATCATGACATTCAACCTGGCTATCGGTATCTGTACCCCGCCGGTCGGCAGCGCACTGTTTGTCGGGTGTTCCGTGGGCGGCGTCAGTATTGATAAAGTCCTGAAACCACTGGTGCCGATGTATATCGCACTGATTGCGGCGCTGGCGGTGGTGACCTATTTCCCTCAGCTCAGCCTGTGGCTGCCTGAGTTAGTCCTGAACTATACACCATCGTAATACCGGTGTTGTCACTCATCTGCCCTGCCGGATGAGTGACCGTTTTGGTTTACCGATTTAGTGAAATGAAAGTAACAAAAACGCACTTTTCGTTGATGTATTTTTATTTACAGTAAAAACAATAAATTAATCATAAAACAAAATGTGATATTGGTTGACCAATATTGTTTTCAGGCTTGACGTCTCTCTGTGTTGATAGGAAGATGACAACGCTGTACACGTGACAGCAAGGTTTGACAGCAATACTCGCCACACTGGGGATTTAATTGGTCAACCAAATACACAGTGATGATATTCGCGGAGCATAAACGAGGTTTAGTATGAAACAAACTTGGCGTTGGTACGGACCGGCAGATCCGGTTACTTTATCTGATATTCGTCAGGCGGGCGCTACCGGTATCGTGACAGCGCTGCACCATATCCCGAACGGTGAAGTCTGGACCACAGACGAAATTCAGAAGCGCAAGGCGCTGATTGAAGCTAACCATCTGGAATGGACCGTGGTTGAGAGTGTGCCTATCCACGAAGACATCAAAACACAGACCGGTGAGTATGAAAAATGGATTGCCAACTATCAGCAATCGCTGCGTAACCTCGCCGCCTGCGGGATTTATACTGTCTGCTACAACTTCATGCCGGTTCTTGACTGGACCCGTACTGACCTGGAATATGAGCTGCCGGACGGCTCAAAAGCATTACGTTTTGATCAGATTGAATTTGCGGTGTTCGAAATTTACCTCTTACAGCGCGAAGGGGCTGAGCAGGACTACACCGCAGAAGAACTTGCGCAGGCCAAAACCCGCTTTGAAACCATGCGGGATGACGAAAAACAAAAACTGATAAACAATATTATTGCCGGTCTTCCGGGTGCGGAAGAAGGCTATACACTTGAACAATTCCGCCAGCACCTGAAACGTTACGCCGGTATCGATAAAGCGAAATTACGTGAGCACTTTGCGTATTTCCTGAATAAAATCATTCCGGTGGCTGAAGAGTGCGGCCTGAAAATGGCTGTGCATCCTGATGATCCTCCGCGTCCTATCCTCGGCCTGCCGCGCATTGTCTCCACGATTGAAGATATGCAGTGGATGGCGGATACCGTCAACAGTGATGCCAACGGTTACACCATGTGCACCGGCTCTTACGGCGTGCGTGCTGACAACGACCTGGTCAATATGATTCAGACCTTTGGTCCGCGGATTTACTTCCTGCATCTGCGTTCAACCATGCGCGAAGAAAACCCGAATACTTTCCACGAAGCGGCGCATCTGGCCGGTGATGTGGATATGTATAATGTGATCAGCGCGGTTGCCGCCGAAGAGAACCGCCGCCGTGAGAGCGGCTCTGAGTCCCTGATCCCGATGCGTCCGGATCACGGCCATCAGATGCTGGATGACCTGAAGAAGAAAACCAACCCGGGCTATTCCGCCATCGGCCGTCTGAAAGGGCTGGCTGAAATCCGTGGTCTGGAAATGGGTATTCACCGCGCATTCTATACAAAATAATATCTCATACCTTTGTACCTGCCGGGCTGCGGGATCTCTCCCGCAGCCTGCTCCCCGGGAGCCTGTAATGGAAAAGAATCTTGTCACTGCGGACATCACCGCAACGCGTCCTGACTGGACGACTGATCGTCTCACCACCCGTATTGTTCACCTCGGCTGCGGCGCGTTTCACCGCGCACATCAGGCGCTGTATACCCATCACGTATTAGAAAAAACAGACAGCGACTGGGGTTACTGCGAAGTTAACCTGATGTCGGCACAGGATGCGGCACTGATCGAAGGGCTGAAAGCCCAGTCCATGCTGTATACCGTGGCGGAGAAAGGGGCGGATAAAACAGAGCTGAAAATTATCGGTTCAATGAAGGAAGCGATGCACCCGCTGATCGACGGTATTGATGCGGTGATTGAGAAAATGGCGTCTCCGGATGTCAGTATTGTTTCCCTGACTGTGACCGAAAAAGGCTACTGCACCGATCCGGCGACCGGGCAGCTTGACCCGGAAAATGCACTGATTAAACAGGATCTGGCCACACCGGAGACCCCGCGCTCTGCTATCGGCTACATCACTGCAGCACTGAAACGCCGTCGTGAACGCGGTCTGCCGCCGTTTACTGTGCTCTCCTGTGACAACGTCCGTGAGAATGGTCATGTTGCCCGTGAAGCCGTACTCGGCCTGGCGCGGTTACAGGATCCGGCGCTGGCGGCGTGGATTGAATCCAATGTCACTTTCCCGTGCACCATGGTTGACCGCATTGTCCCGGCTGCCACCCCGGAAACACTGGCGGAAATCGCACAGCTTCTGGGAACGGAAGATAACTGTGCTATCGCCTGTGAGCCGTTCCGTCAGTGGGTGATTGAAGATAACTTCGTGAACGGCCGCCCTGAGTGGGATTGCGCCGGTGCACAGTTTGTGCAGGATGTGGTGCCGTTTGAATTAATGAAGCTGCGGATGCTCAACGGCAGCCACTCCTTCCTGGCGTATCTCGGCTATCTCGGTGGTTATGCCCATATTTCCGATACCATGACCAACCCGGATTACCGCAAAGCCGCCCGTGCACTGATGCTGGATGAGCAGGCGCCGACCCTCACCATGCCGGAAGAAACCGACCTGGTCGCCTATGCGGATAACCTGATTGACCGCTTTACCAACCCGTCCCTGAAACATCAGACCTGGCAGATTGCGATGGACGGCAGCCAGAAGCTCCCGCAGCGTCTGCTGGACCCGGTAGCGCAGCATATTGCGGACGGCAGCGATTACCGCCACCTGGTGCTGGGCGTGGCGGGCTGGATGCGTTATGTCAGCGGCACCGATGAGCAGGGCAACAAAATCGATGTGCGTGACCCGCTGGCAGAAACCTTCGCGGCTATCTATGCAAAACACGGCCTGTCTGTGGCGGTGGTGGATGAGCTGCTGGCAATTGAATCCATTTTCGGTGACAGCCTGCCGAAACAGCAGGGCTTTGTTGATGCGGTGAAACGCGCGTATCAGCAGTTACTTGATGTCGGTGCCCGTCAGGCCGTTGCCGCACTGTAATCCCGGAGAGTTTATGAAACAGTTTCTTTGCGAAGACTTTTTACTGCACAGCGACATTGCCCGCCGTCTATATCATGACTACGCGGCGGACATGCCAATCTATGACTATCACTGTCACCTGAATCCGCGCGAAATCGCGGAAAACCGCCGTTTTGATAACCTCGGGCAGATCTGGCTGGAAGGGGATCACTACAAATGGCGCGGCATGCGTTCGGCGGGGATCCCGGAGCAGCTTATCACCGGGCGCGACAGCAGTGATTATGAAAAATATCAGGCGTGGGCAAAAACCGTGCCGATGACTCTCGGTAACCCGCTGTATCACTGGACTCATCTGGAACTGCGCCGCCCGTTCGGTATCACCGGCAAAGTGTTCGGGCCGGAAACGGCGCAGAGCATCTGGGATGAAGCGAATGAAAAACTGGCGCAACCTGAATTTTCCGCGCGCGGCATTATGCAGCAGATGAATGTGCATATGGTCGGCACAACAGATGACCCGGCAGATTCGCTGGAATACCACCGGCAGATTGCGCAGGATGACAGCTTTGATATTGAAGTGCGTCCGAGCTGGCGTCCGGATCGTGCTTTTAAAATTGAACTGGACGGCTTCACGGACTATATCGCGAAGCTCGGACAGAGTGCTGATGTGGATATCCGCCGTTTCAGCGACCTGCTGACCGCGCTGGAACGCCGTCTGGTACACTTTGCGCAGCATGGTTGTGTTGCCTCTGACCACGGCATTGAGATCCTGCGCTACGCACCGGTACCGGATGAATCGGTGCTGGATGCGATTCTGCAGAAACGTCTCGCCGGGGAAATCCCTGATGAAACCGCCACCGCGCAGTTCGCAACGGCGGTGCTGGTCTGGCTCGGAAAGCAGTATGCGAAACGCGGCTGGGTGATGCAGTTGCACATCGGTGCGCTGCGCAACAACAATACGCGCATGTTTAAGCTGCTCGGTGCCGACAGCGGTTTTGATTCCATCGGTGATGCGCCGGTGGCTTATCCGCTTTCACGTCTGCTTGATGAAATGGATAAAACCGATGAACTGCCGCGCACCATCCTTTACTGCCTGAATCCGCGTGATAACGAAGTGCTGGCGACCATGATCGGCAACTTCCAGGGCGGCGGTATCGCAGGTAAAGTGCAGTTCGGTTCCGGCTGGTGGTTCAACGACCAGAAAGACGGCATGCAGCGTCAGCTCGAACAGCTGTCACAACTGGGACTGTTAAGCCAGTTTGTCGGGATGCTGACAGATTCCCGCAGTTTCCTGTCCTATACTCGTCATGAATACTTCCGCCGTATTCTGTGTAATATGCTCGGTACGCTGGCGGTAAATGGTGAAATTCCGGCGGATGAGAATATGCTGGGACAGATGGTGCGTGATATCTGTTTCAATAATGCACAGCGTTATTTTTCCGCTGCAAAAGGTGAATAATGACAGTGAAACGCATTGGTCTGATCGGCGAGTGCATGATTGAACTCAACGGTGCGCCGTTCGGGGAGATGGTTCAGCGCTACGGGGGTGATGCCCTGAACAGTGCGGTTTATCTGGCCCGTGCGGCCGGAGACGCCGTTGAGGTGAATTTTATCTCTGCCATGGGAACCGACCCGCTCAGTAAAGGTATGATCAGCCGCTGGCAGGCGGAAGGGGTCAATACTGCGCATGTGCTGATCGATCCGCATCATCAGCCGGGGTTATACCTTATCCAGCTGGATGAGCAGGGCGAGCGCACGTTTCTTTACTGGCGCAATGATTCGGCGGCGCGTTATCTTATCCGCCATCCGGAATACCCGGCGCTGCTGGCACAGATGGCGCAGATGGATGCCATTTACCTCAGCGGGATCAGCCTTGCCATTCTGCCGCCGCAAGACCGGCTGCAACTGCTGGATGACCTGAAAACGCTGTCACAGCAGGGCAAGACCATTCTGTTTGACAGCAACTACCGCCCGGCACTGTGGGCGGATGAAAATGAAACCCGTGACTGTTATCAGGCAATGTATGCACTGACCGACATGGCACTGGTCACTGATGATGATGAAGCACGTCTGTGGGGCGACAGCGACCGCAACTCCACCTTTGCCCGTCTGGCAAAAGCCGGGGTGAAGCAGGCGATTATAAAAGCGGGTGCTCAGGGGTGTGACTACCGTGATCTGCGCACTGACGCACCGGCCATCACTATTGCCACCACCCCGGCGGAACAGGTGGTTGATACCACGTCAGCCGGTGATGCATTCAACGCCGGGTTCCTGGCGGGCTGGCTGACCGGCGCGGATATTGAACGCGCTGCCCGGATGGGCCACCGGCTTGCGGGTGTGGTGATTCAGCACAAAGGGGCGATTATCCCGCAGGCGGCGACCCGCCCGGTCACTGATACTTTACTGAATAACACGTTTTAACGGGAAAAGAGGAGAACGAGATGTCCGAATTACAGGCAATGATTACCCGTTTCCGGCAGCTGAAAATTGTGCCGGTGATCGCCGTGGATAACGCGGAAGATATTATCCCGTTAGGCAATGCGCTGGCGGATAACGGTCTGCCGGTGGCGGAAATCACTTTCCGTACTGAATGTGCGGCGGAAGCGATCAAACTGCTGCGCGAAGCCCGCCCGGATATGCTGGTGGGCGCGGGAACCGTGATTAACCGCGAGCAGGTGCGTCAGGCGAAAGCCGCCGGGGCACAGTTTGTCGTCTCTCCCGGTCTGAACCCGAACACCGTGCAGGCGTGTCAGCAGATTGATATCCCGATTGTGCCGGGGATTAACAACCCCAGCGCGGTTGAGCAGGCACTGGAGCTGGGCATCGATTTTGTGAAATTCTTCCCGGCAGAGCCGTCAGGCGGTATTCCGATGATCAAAGCCATGCTGGCGCCGTATCATCAGTTACAGGTGATGCCGACCGGTGGTATCGGGCTGAACAATATCCGCGACTATCTGGCTATCCCGCAGATTGTGGCCTGCGGCGGCTCGTGGATGGTTCCGGCTTCGCTTATCAAAGCAAAAGACTGGGCAGCCATCGGCAAACTGGCGCGTGAAGCCAGTGAGTTTGTGAAATAAGGATTTTTTACCGTTCCGGCAGCAGATCCCCTCTCTGCTGCCGTATTATCTGTTTTCTCCCGCCTGTAACATTCCGAATCATCAATTATCCTGTTGTTTTTACAGAGATTCCGGAACTATGACCGTTCGCAAAGATATTTTTTTAATCAGTTGTATATGCTGGTGAATCATACTGCTTTTCAGACGGGCCTTCTGTGTTGCATAAATATTATCCCTTCAGTCTGCGTGACAAACTCATATTGATGGCCATTCTGCTGGTCACCGTGCCGACACTTATCATCGGTTATTTTGTGGAAACAGAGGGGCGTTCCGCGTTGTTGCAGGAGAAACGGAACAAACTCTATTCCGTTGCCGGTCTGCTGGAACAGGCACTGAATGATGAATATGACCTTGCCGCATCCCTGCCGCGTGACCAGCGCCTGGCGCTGATCAGCGAAAAACTGTATCCGGCGGCGGAAATTATCACTTCCACCTTCCCCGGGGTCGGCGCCGGGTATTACCACCGTAAACTCGACGGTATTGTGACCTATTCTCCGCGTGCCCGTTACGGCAACAAAACCGGTACCCGAATCAGTGAGGATCACCCCGGCCGTCATGTGATGGCAACGGGAGAGCCGGAGGTCGGCTGGGGAAGCCAGGTGCGCGGTAATATTATGAACGCCATGATTCCTGTCAGGCGTAACGGCGAGGTGATCGGCTATATCTGGGCGAACGAACTGACGGATGATATTGACCGCCAGGCGCTGGCGATGGATGTCAAAATTATCGCGGTCATTGCACTCGGGATCCTGTTCAGTCTGCTGATTATTATCGTCTTTTCCCGTCATTTCAGCCGGGATATCGGCGCGATTAAAAGCGGCCTCAGTGATCTCTCCCGTGATCTCAATACCCATCTGCCGATGATGAAAGGGGAAATGGGGGAGATCAGCGACAGCGTCAACGCCCTGGCACAGACACTGCGGGAGATGAAAACCCTCAACGAACTGATTATTGAAAGTGCGGCGGACGGCGTGATCGCGGTGGATATCAACGGCTGTGTCACCATGATTAACCCGGCGGCGGAAGAAATAACCGGCTATCTGGAGCGGGATCTGCACGGCAAATATTACGGTGACGTTTTTGAGGGGCGCAGTTTCTCCAGCCCGGTTCTCGATACCCTGAAGCGCGGTATTGAGCACGTCAGTCTGGAAATTGCCTATCCCGCCCGTGACCGCACCATTCAGATAAACGTCAGCACCAGCCGCATCCGTAATGCGGGCGGGGAGCTTATCGGCGCGCTGGTGATATTTAAAGATCTTACTGCGCAGAAAGAGGTTCAGCGCCGTATGCAGCAGGCGGAAAAACTCGCGACACTCGGCGAGCTGATGGCGGGAGTGGCCCATGAGGTGCGTAACCCGCTGACGGCGATCAGCGGTTTCGTGCAGATCCTCAAAGAACTGGAAAATCACCCGGATAAACTGGAATATATCAGTATTATTCTCAAGGAAGTGGATTCCATTGACCGGATCATCCGCCAGCTGCTTGATTTCTCCCGGCCGCAGACCGGCACATTCCGCCCGATCAGCGTCAACCGGCTGATTGAGGAAGCCCTGGTGCTGGTCAAAACCAAAGGGGTGGAGGCACGGGTCACCTTTACCTGGGAGCCGGATGACACACTGCCGCTGATTGAGGCCAACAGCGAACTGCTGCGTCAGGTGCTGCTCAATATCATGATAAACGCGGTGCAGTCGATTCCGGCCAGAGGCAATCTCTTTATCTCTACCTGTTACATGGAAGAGCAGCGGGTCATGGTGGTGATCCGCGACGACGGCACCGGAATTCCGGCGGCGCTGCAGAAGAAAATTTTTGACCCGTTCTTTACCACCAAAGCCTCGGGAACCGGGCTGGGACTGGCTATCAGCCAGCGGATCATTGCCGGTCACGGCGGTGATATTTTCCTTGAAAGTCAGGAACATCATGGAACGACGTTCACCATAACGTTGCCGATAACGCAGGGTAAGAAAAATGATTACACATAAATCGTACCGGCTTCTGATAGTTGATGATGAAAAGAATCTCTGCCGGATGTTACAGACCGCCTTTTCTATTGATGGTCATGAAACCCGGGTGGCGGAGGACGGCGAGGCGGCACTGATAAGCTTTGTGCAGGATAAACCGGATGTGGTACTGATGGATATCCGTATGCCGAAACTGGACGGCATTGAGGCCCTCAAACGGATGCGGGAGCTGAACCCGGAAGTGCCGGTCATTCTGATGACCGCCTATGCCGCTGTGGAAACCGCAGTGGACGCGCTGCGTCTCGGGGCGTTTGATTATGTGATAAAGCCCTTTGACCTGACGGAGCTGAAACTGCTTATCTCCCGTGCATTACAGTTGCAGGAGATGAAACAGGAAATTAATCTGCTGCACCGCGAACTGAGCGACAGCTACCAGTGGGGACGGGTACTGACCCGTAACCCGAAAATGATGGAAATCTGCCGCGATATCGCCAAAGTCTCGCGCAGTCAGGCGACAGTGCTTATCACTGGGGAAAGCGGCACCGGGAAGGAAGTGGTGGCGCGGGCGATCCATTACAACAGTGAAAGAGCCAACGGCCCCTTTATTAAAGTGAACTGCGGGGCGCTGCCCGGCTCGCTGTTGGAAAGTGAACTGTTCGGCCATGAAAAGGGCGCATTTACCGGGGCGCAGGTACAGCGTCAGGGGTTATTTGAACGTGCCAGTGGCGGGACATTGCTGCTTGATGAGGTCGGTGAGATGCCGGCGGATTTACAGGTGAAACTGCTGCGGGTGGTGCAGGAGAAAGAATTCGAGCGGGTCGGCGGCAGTAAAACTATCCGTGTGGATATCCGCATTATTGCCGCGACCAACCGCGATATGCATGAACGGGTGCGGGAAGGGCATTTCCGCCAGGATCTGTTTTACCGCCTCAATGTCATTCACCTGAATCTGCCGCCGCTGCGTGAGCGGCCGGAGGATGTGGGTTTGCTGGCTTCCCATTTTCTGCAGAAATTCAGTCAGGAAAATAACCGCGATATTGTCGAGCTGGCGCCGGAAACGCTGGCATTACTGATGAACTACCAGTGGCCGGGTAATGTGCGGGAGATTTCCAACGTGATTGAGCGGGCAGTGATTATGAGCACCGGTTATGTGATTTTCCCCGAAGATCTGCCGGAGCAGTTACTGGCACAGGTCCGCAGCCAGCCGGTGGCACTGATTCCGGTCACGCAGGAGCCGGGCCTGAACCTGAAAGAGAATATTAAAGCTTACGAGAAAGAGCTGATTATTTCCGCCCTGGCGGAATTTCAGAATAACAAAACCCATACCGCATCTGCGCTGGGGATCAGCCGCCGGGCATTAATGTATAAATTGCAGGAATACGATATTGAATAATTAATAATAATTTTATAAAAATAATTTTAAAAAGCACGGTGAAAATAAATTCACCGTGCTTTTTTTGTTGTGAATAAATTTTCACACTGTGCATTTTATTTCACCATCAGGAATGAATCATTTATTTATAATATGTTAATAAGTTTATTTTTATAATATTTAAAGCAATATATATCAGTAAGTTAGAGTGATGTAAATATAACAAAATACAGGTTTTATTATTGGCATAGCGCTTGCTATTACCTTTGTGTCTATATTTTTTTATAAAAGGGAAGTGCTATGAAGAATAAACAAATAACGGTGAAAAAAGCCGGTGAATTTTTTCGTGACGGCATGACAATTATGGTCGGCGGATTTATGGGGGTCGGTACACCGCCGCGTTTAATGACTGAATTATTAGAATCCGGCGTCAAAGAGTTAACCATTATCGCCAATGATACCGCATTCGTGGATACCGGCCTGGGCCCGCTGATTGTCAACGGACGGGTGAAAAAAGTCATCGCTTCCCACATCGGGACAAACCCGGAAACCGGGCGGCGCATGATCGCCGGTGAAATGGAAGTACAGCTGATCCCGCAGGGCACGCTGGCAGAGCAAATCCGCTGCGGCGGTGCCGGGCTGGGCGGATTCCTCACCCCGACCGGTGTCGGTACGGTCGTGGAAGAAGGCAAACAGAAAATTACCCTCGATGGCCGCGATTATCTCCTCGAACTTCCCCTCCGCGCTGACCTGGCGCTGATTCAGGCACAAAAAGCCGACCCGCTCGGCAACCTCACCTATGACCTCAGTGCCCGCAACTTTAACCCGCTGATGGCACTGGCGGCGGATATCACCATTGCCGAGCCGGATGAAATGGTCGCGGTGGGGGATATCGACCCGGATTGTGTTGCCACACCAGGGGCAATTATTGACTGGCTGATTGCAGAATAAGGAAAACATCATGAATGCAAAAGAATTAATCGCCCGCCGTGTGGCACTTGAACTGAATGACGGTGATGTGGTGAACCTCGGGATCGGGCTGCCGACACAGGTGGCGAACTATCTGCCGGAAGGCGTGCATATCACATTACAGTCAGAAAACGGCTTTCTCGGCCTCGGGCCGGTAACCACGCCGGATAAGAATCTGGTCAATGCAGGCGGTCAGCCGTGCGGCATCCTGCCGGGCGCGTCGATGTTTGACAGCGCCTTCTCCTTCGCCCTGATCCGCGGCGGTCATGTGGATGCCAGCGTACTGGGCGGCTTACAGGTGGATGAACAGGCCAACCTCGCCAACTGGGTGGTACCGGGCAAAATGGTGCCGGGTATGGGCGGTGCGATGGATCTCGTGACCGGTGCACGCAAAGTGATCATAGCCATGGAGCACTGTGCAAAAGACGGTTCCGCCAAAATCCTGCCGGAGTGCACCATGCCGCTGACCGCCGTGAAAGCGGTGGATGTGCTGGTAACGGAACTGGCGTTATTCCGCTTTGAAAACGATCAGATGATTTTGTGTGAATACGCGCCGGGTACGGATATCGATACTATCCGCGAAAAAACCGCCGCGCATTTTATTGTTTCACCGGCTATCTGTGAAATGCCGCTGGTGACTGCGGGGGAAGCCGTATGATAGGACGCATCTCACGAGTCATGACCCGTGTGGTGAGCCGTTATCTGCCGGATCCGCTGATCTTCGCAATGCTGCTGACCATGCTGACGTTTATCATCGCGCTGGCACTCACACCAAGCACACCAATGGATCTGGTGAACTTATGGGGGAACGGATTCTGGAACCTGCTGGCGTTCGGGATGCAGATGGCGCTGATCATCGTGACCGGTCACGCGCTGGCCAGCTCCCCGCCGGTTAAACGTATTCTGCGGCTGACTGCCTCACTGGCAAAAACCCCGGTTCAGGGGGTGATGCTGGTGACGTTTTTCGGTTCGGTTGCCTGTGTCATTAACTGGGGATTCGGCCTGGTGGTCGGGGCGATGTTTGCCCGCGAAGTGGCCCGCCGTGTACCGGGCTCTGACTACCCGCTGCTGATCGCCTGTGCCTATATCGGGTTTATGACCTGGGGCGGCGGTTTCTCCGGCTCTATGCCGCTGCTGGCCGCCACACCGGGTAACCCTGTCGAGCATATCGCCGGGCTTATTCCTGTCAGCCAGACCATGTTCACCGGGTATAACCTGTTTATCACCCTGACACTGATTCTGGTGATGCCGTTTGTCACCCGCATGATGATGCCGCGCAAAGACGACATCATGATGATCGACCCTGCGCTGCTCGAAGAAGAGCCGGATTTCCAGAAAAAATTACCGGAAGACGCGCCGGTTTCTCTCCGGATGGAAGAAAGCCGCCTTATCGCATGGATTATCGGGATTCTGGGCTTCACGTTCCTCGGCATGTATTTCATCAAAAACGGTTTCAACATCACCATTAACACCGTGAATATGATTTTCCTGCTGACCGGTCTGCTGCTGCATAAAACCCCTATGGCGTATATGCGTGCCGTCAGTGCCGCCGCCCGCAGTACCGCCGGGATCCTCGTGCAGTTCCCGTTCTATGCCGGTATCCAGCTCATGATGGAAGGCTCCGGACTGGGCGGGCTTATCACTGAATTCTTTATCAACGTCGCCAACAAAGAAACCTTCCCGCTGATGACGTTCTTCAGCTCTGCGCTGATCAACTTTGCCGTGCCGTCAGGCGGCGGTCACTGGGTGATTCAGGGGCCGTTTGTTATTCCGGCTGCCCAGGCGCTGGGGGCTGATCTCGGTAAGTCCGTGATGGCGATTGCCTACGGTGAACAGTGGATGAACATGGCGCAGCCGTTCTGGGCGCTTCCTGCACTGGCGATCGCCGGGCTGGGGGTCAGGGACATTATGGGGTACTGCATCACCGCCCTGCTGCTCTCGGCACCGATTTTCATTATCGGCCTCGCTTTCTTCTGACAGATACTAAACAGTAAGGATTTCGCAATGGAAAATATCGTTATTGTCAGTGCCGTGCGTACCGCAATCGGCAACTTTAACGGCGCACTGGCGGGTGTCAGTGCCGTGGAACTCGGCTCGGCAGTGGTCAGCGCGTTACTGAAAAAACGCAGCTGGAACCGGGGCTGGTGGATGAAGTGATTATGGGGAACGTGCTACAGGCCGGACTCGGACAGAACCCTGCGCGCCAGATCCTGCTGCGCAGCGGTATACCGGAAAGCGCCTGTGCTTTCACCGTCAATAAAGTGTGCGGCTCCGGCCTGAAGAGTGTTGCGCTGGGCGCACAGGCGATCAGCAGCGGTGACGCGGACATTATTATCGCGGGCGGCACGGAAAATATGAGTCAGGCGCCGTATCTGCTCGACAGCCGTGCCCGCTGGGGTTACCGCCTGGGCGACGGTGCAGTGCATGATGTGATTCTGCGTGACGGGCTGTTATGTGCCGAGAATAACTATCACATGGGGATCACAGCGGAGAACATCGCCAAAGCCTATAACCTGACCCGCGAAGAGCAGGATGCACTGGCACTGTCATCACAGCAGAAAGCCGTCAGCGCGATTGAGCGCGGCGCCTTTAAGGCTGAAATCGTGCCGGTGACGGTGAAAAGCCGTAAAGGGGATATCGTGGTGGATACCGATGAATTCCCGAAAGCCGGATCAACGGCAGAAGGGCTGGCGAAACTGCGCCCGGCCTTTGATAAAGCGGGAACGGTGACTGCCGGTAATGCCTCCGGTATCAATGACGGTGCGGCAGCTCTGATGCTGATGACGGAAACCCGTGCTAAATCACTGGGACTGACACCGCTTGCCCGCATCCGGGGTTATGCCTCCGGCGGGGTTTCACCGTCGATGATGGGGCTGGGGCCGGTTCCGGCCACGCGGAAAGTGCTGGAGAAAACGGGGCTGTCACTGAAGGATATCGATCTTATCGAAGCCAACGAAGCATTTGCCTCCCAATTTCTCGCGGTCGGCCGTGACCTGGGTTTTGATCCTGACAAAGTAAACATCAACGGCGGGGCGATTGCCCTGGGTCACCCGATTGGTGCTAGTGGTGCCCGTATCCTGGTGACACTGCTGCATGCATTACAGGCTCAGAATAAAACCACCGGTCTGGCGACACTCTGTATCGGTGGCGGGCAGGGGATCGCGATGGTGATTGAACGTCTGTAATCCGGTGAAATAACAGGCGGATATTCAGCCGGTGGCAGGGTAACTGTCACCGGCTTTTTTGTGCCGGTTTCTGTGTTTCTGACAAAATTCGAATTAAGTTAATTTTTCGTGTAAAATATTTACATTAATTTAATTTATTAACTGCGGTTTGCTGTTCATATTAGGATGAGTCATCAACCTATTATGCTGAAATCCGATGTGTGGGATCAAACACACTTTTTCACATCCTGTAAAAACTCGGAATTTGTATTTGAATGGAGTGAAAACATATTTTTTTTTCTAATTATTTGGTATATAACACTTATTCTACTAATTCATTGTACTTTCAATCGATTAATATTTTGTAATATTATTTCGTTACACTATGATTTTAAAGGCGAAATATATCGAAACATTCAGTCTCATTTACCCCCTCATGTACTCACAAACAGCATAACCTTTGGTTTTTCAAAAATGGCCCTATGTACGATAAACTACTTATAGTTTTAAGTGTTTTTTCTATGATCAGTGAGCTAAATAAGGAATTTTAGTGATGGTCTTTATAGGGTTATTGATTAATGATGAAGAAATATGCGATATCCGAAGCTATCGGACAGGTTATCAGACAATACCGGACCAATGCAGGTTTAACCACAAAGCAGCTGGCACACAGAATAGGGATTAGCCAGCAGCAGCTCTCGCGTTATGAGCGGGGGGTAAACCGTATTGATGTGGATACGTTGTTGCGTGTCAGTCTGGCCTTTAAACTCACTCCGGGTCGTTTCTTTGAGGAAATGAATATGACCGGCACCGGGCTGGATGACATTCTTTATGAAAATGAAGAAGGGGATATTCAGGAAATCCGGATGAGCCTTATTGCGGACAGTATTATTTCCCCGCGCGATTTTTAATCACCATAATTTCCGCTTTTAAATAAAAAAGACAGACCAGTACAGCTGATTTGCGGATTACTGTACGGGTTTGCCGTGCCCGCCATCCGGCAGAAACAAAACTGTAATACAGATGACAGAGCAGCACCGGGACAAATTTCAGACGAAAAAAAGCGGGAGATGATATCTCCCGCAATATGCTAACCAATCAAGGAACTTAATAATATATTGGTCAGAAGGACAGAGGTTTTTTTATTCAGACTGCGGTGCTGAGTTTTTTAACTTTCCGGAACCGGTGCTGTGACCGGTTCCGGGTTTTACTTTATTTCAGTCAGTGCGGGGCACCGACGGATGGCCTGTTTTCTCTTACCCGTCACTCAAGGTATTTGAAGAACGGTGCGATGAGCAGCAGGATACCGAAGCCCATAACACACCAGGCTTTCCAGTCTTTGAATTTTTTCAGTTTCGCGACACGGAATACCAGGTAAACAGGAATTAAGCAGGAAACGATAGCGTATAACGGACTACCAATCTGGAAGAAGACAACCACGGAGAACCCTGTTGACACCCATGCAGTCAGTAATGCAACGATGAAGACAGAGATACAGATGTTTAATACGGTGTGGTTGATTTTCTCTTTATCCATGAAGCGGGAAAGGATGTTAACCGCAAGGCCTTTCACTGATTCCTGGAAGCCCAGATAGATACCGAAGAATGCTGTCAGAACTGCAAAGATGTTCAGAACGGTGGTCATCACACTCACGACCGCGCCCGGGATAACCTGAGCAGCAATAGCCAGTGCAGAAATGTTCTGTTCAAACGCGGATACGGCCTGCTCATGACTGATAGAGAACGTAAAGGAGAATGAGAAGAACAGGATGATTGTCACCAGGGTGATATAGGCCACGCGGTGAGCGCGGATAGCACGGTAGGTGGCAACACGTTTGTCTGATTCCAGTTTACGGTACGCGATGTTCATCGGGTTCAGAATCTGAACGAAGACCGCAGAGAAGAACGCAAACGGTACAGTCAGCAGCACGTCACGGGTAAAGTCACCAATCGGCGGGAATGCAGTGATGTTATTGAAATCCCAGTGAGGGATCATCACCAGACCCAGCGATACAATGATACCGACTTTGACGATAACCATCGGACCGGAGATTTTAAACAGCAGTTTCTCGCCCTTGGAGGCAATGAAAATCAGCGCGGCAAAGACAGCCACACGATAGATCAGTGAGCTTGAAAGCACACCCTCTGTAACACCAAACGTATGGAGATAAGAGGCACTGTCGAAAATAACAGAGAGAGAGTAAATAAAGATACCGTGGATAAGCATCAGGAAGTAAATAACTCCCAGCGCCACACCCCAGTTACTGCCCAGATACTGTGTGATTATGTTTGTGTAGTCTTCACATTCTTCACTTTCAGACAGCGTATTCATGTACAGCTTCTGCAACATATAGGTTGCCGGATACGCAATCATGAAAGCTAAAATAAATACCCAAATACCTTTCAGACCGATCTGAATCGGCATTACAACGGTACCGGCACCGATCGCCATACCAATACAAAGTACTACCCAGCCGGCGTCATACATTGTAAATGGTATTTTGCCCAGCGCTTTCGCGGAATTCTCGGTTGAGGTCATGTCCGCCATACTAAGCCCCCTTGGTTTTCATAATAATTTATTGTGATTATGGTTTCTAAAAAATTTCAGCACTGCGTTGTTCTTTTTATTACCGCTAAAAATAACCTGTTAAATACTTAAAAAGCACGCCGGAGAGAATTCAGAGTGGCTCTCAATGAATTTTTCCGCGTGCTTCGTGTACTCACCCCGTCTGTGTGTTAACGGCAAATGAGGTGAGTACATACTGCAGGACTTAATTTTCCGCTCTGGTCTTAAGCAACTGCTTTCGCAATAGCCTGTTCCAGGTCAGCAATGATGTCTTCAGGTGTTTCCAGACCGACAGAGATACGAATCAGACCATCGGTGATACCTGCTTTCAGACGCTCTTCAGCCGGAACCGGAGAGTGAGTCATTGATGCAGGGTGCTGAATCAGAGTTTCAGTATCGCCCAGGCTTACTGCCAGCATGCATAACTCAACAGAGTCCATCACTTTACGGCCTGCTTCGATACCGCCTTTGATTTCAAAGCTGATCATACCGCCGAAGTTGCTCATCTGTTTTTTCGCTAACTCGTGCTGCGGGTGAGACGGCAGACCAGGGTAGAATACTGCTTCTACGTTCGGGTTAGATTCCAGATATTTAGCCACTTTCATTGCGTTAGAGCAGTGACGTTCCATACGGACGTGCAGTGTTTTCAGACCGCGCAGGGTTAACCATGCGTTGAACGGGCTCATTACACCACCGGTGATGTCTTTAACACCAACCAGACGGGCAGGAACCAGGAAGTCAGCAGGACCGACAATCACACCACCGATAACGTCGCCGTGGCCGTTGATGTATTTGGTCACACTGTGAACCACGATGTCTGCACCTAATTCCAGAGGACGCTGGCAGTACGGAGACATGAAGGTGTTATCCACAACCAGCATTGCGCCGCCTTCGTGAGCAACATTTGCCGCTGCTTCGAGGTCGATCATTGCCAGAGTCGGGTTAGCCGGAGTTTCGACGTAAACCATTTTGGTGTTTGGTTTCATCGCCGCTTTGATGTTCGCAGGGTCATTTGCACGAACGAAAGTGACTTCGATACCGAATTTAGGCAGGGTGTGAGACAGCAGAGCATAAGTACAGCCGTACAGAGTGTCAGAAGCAACGATATGGTCGCCCTGGCCGCACATAGTCAGGATAGTGGTAGAGATAGCTGCGATACCGGAAGAAGTCGCCAGCGCTGCTTCGCCGTTTTCCAGTACACGCATTTTTTCTTCTAATGCTGCGTTAGTAGGGTTACCTAAACGTGAGTAGATATAACCTTCTTCTTCTAATGCGAAACGTGCTGCCCCTTGTGCTGCGCTGTCGAAGACGAATGTAGAGGTCTGATAGATTGGGGTTGATAACGCACCAGTCAGTGGATCAGCCTGCTGGCCAGCGTGAACAATCTTAGTGTCATAACCTTTATTCGTATAATCGTGCATAAATCCTCCAAAGAATAATTTTTTATTATGCCAACATGTGTTGTTGTTGCAGTAATAAAAGCAATAGCCGTGCCAACTCAGGAGTTATTTTTATAACACATTGAATTAAAAGAGATAAATAATTTTAAGGTATAGATTAGACAAAGTCAGTGCGGAGGAAGTGGAAAGCGGACTGTAAGTAAAAATGACAAAGTGGAAAGAAAGTTGACAGTAAGTTGCCACTTTCTGATAGTGAGGTTAATCACATTGAGGGATAAAACCGGACTTGCGTCACATTATAGCCCCAAAAGGGAAGGGTGATCCAGATCTCTTTTTAAATTTTTTCCTGAATCGATACGTCCGGCGGTTGATAATGATCAAAGCCATGAATAATCAATTCCATTAATTACCGCGCGTTTAATGATTTGCCACTCCAATAAATGCAGGTGTAAACCTGACAATCTGCGGACTTTTTTTCATAGAATTGAGATATCTGGCGGGTACAAGCCGACTGAACTTGTTTATAGTAAGTAACGTAACAAAACCCAAAATAACAATTACACTCTGTATGATAAGGCTACTTATCATATGGTTTTTTTATTGCGCACTATTTTGTTGTATTTCGCCCTTTGTTCACCTCTCAGTGATTACCTAAGATGGGTTAACCCTGGTCGGGTGGGTGAAAAATGAGCACTACATACACTAACCGGGAGTGACTAATCACATGTCTGCATATAGATGGTTAATTAATACCATTGACCGCGTCGCCATGGTGGAAGAAGTCATCAATGAATTTTCGGCCTCCGAAATCAGCATTAATTCCATGGAAGTCTTTCCGTGCAAAATTTATGTCAAATTCAATACGGAGTGCGAGCGGGATGTTAAGCTGCTGCTGAGCAAACTCCTGCTTAATCCTGATGTTATCAGTGTCACCCGTTCCAAATTACAGCCCTACGAGCGTAAAGAAAAAGAATTACAGGCGATTCTGGAATCCACCACGGACGGCATTATCGGTATCAATAATCAGGGTAATATCAACTACTTCAATAAAGTGGCGGAAGACTTTTTCTCGATCTCACGGGAAAATATTGTCGGCGTCAATATCAGCAAAATTCTCAGCGGCAAAAACCAGTCAGTGCTCACCAAACTGCTCGGCGGCAACAGTTTCGATCACTATCAGATGGTCACCAGTACGCCGAAAGGGGAGCTGTATTATATCTGTTCCGGCCGTCCGATTCTGAGTGAAGAGTCTCAGGTGATGGGGGCGGTTATCACCTTCAAGAGCCTGCGCTCGGTGCAGCAAATGGCGTCTTCGGTGAATAAAAGCCTGCCGTTCAGCTTTGATGACATTATCTGTGAAAGCGAAATCATGATGAACCTGATTGATTTCGCTAAAAAAATCTCAATAAGCCCGTATACGGTACTGATCCGCGGTGAAACCGGTACCGGTAAAGAGCTGTTTGCCCGCGCCATTCATAACGCCAGCGACCGCAGCGCTCACCCGTTTGCGCCGATTAACTGTGCGGCACTGCCGGAAAACCTGATTGAAAGTGAGCTGTTCGGTTATGAGGGCGGCGCGTTCAGCGGCGCCAGCAAGGGCGGAAAGATGGGGTTGTTTGAATCCGCCAACCACGGCACCGTGTTTCTGGATGAATTCGGCGAGCTTTCCCTTATCCTGCAAAGTAAATTACTGCGGGTATTACAGGAAGGCGTGATCCGCCGCGTCGGCGGGCACAAAGAGATCCCGGTGGATGTGCGGATCATTGTCGCCACCAACCGGAATCTGGAAGAGATGATCGAGAACAAATCGTTCCGTGAAGATCTCTATTACCGGATCAACGTGATCCCGATTAATATCCCGCCGCTGAAAGAGCGGAAGACGGATATCCCGCTGTTACTGCAGCGCTTTATCAGCAAATACACGACAGAGCTGAATAAACAGCTCAGTCTGTCCCAGGATGCATATCACCAGTTAATGGCCTATTCCTGGCCGGGTAACGTGCGGGAACTGCAAAACGTGATTTTGCGGGCCATCCATCTGGCTTCCGGCCGGGAAATTACCGTCGGGGATCTGTGGCTGCCCCATGAGGAAGTGATGGCCTCTCCGGTGCTCAGGCCGCAGCCGGTACCGAAAACGGAAATACCCCCTGCGGTATTGCCGGTGCAGGAAGATATCAACCTGAAAGAGTCTCTTGCGCGGCAGGAAAAAAGCCTGCTGGAAGATTATCTGCGCCGCTACGGTTCGGCCCGCAAAGTGTCCCGTGAAATCGGGATGTCTCACACCACCGTACTGAATAAAGCCCGTTACTATAATCTGGAGCATCTGCTGACCTACAGCACTGTGCGCCGGTCAGCAGACAAAACAGATTAATACGGATTATCATCCCCGCCGGCAGCGGTCCGGCGGGCGGTTTCGTAAGCATCGATAGCGCGGATCCTCGCCATCCGGTGATCCACCACCGGTTTCGGATAATCAATCTCACGCTGATTTTTCTCCGCCCATTCATGGGGTGTATGAATGTATTTCGCAGGTACTTCTGCCAGCTCCGGCAGCCAGCGGCGGATAAAGCTGCCGTCCGGATCAAACCGTTTTCCCTGCGTGACCGGGTTGAAAATCCGGAAATACGGCACCGAATCATGACCGGTGGAGGCCGCCCACTGCCAGCCGCCGTTATTGGCGGCAAATTCACCGTCAATCAGCTGTGACATAAAATAGTGCTCGCCGCGCCGCCAGTCAGTCAGTAAATCCTTGACCAGAAAACTGGCCGTGATCATCCGCAGGCGGTTATGCATCCAGCCGGTTTCATTCAGCTGGCGCATGGCCGCATCGACCAGCGGGAACCCGGTTTTACCCTGCTGCCAGGCAAGCAGCCCGCTGTTATCCGGTGACCAGATAATGGACTCTGTCCAGCGCTGCATCGGGCGGTGACGGCTGATATCCGGGTGCTGTGCCAGCTGATGCAGATAAAATTCCCGCCAGATAAGCTCACTGAGCCAGGTATAAGCGCCGCTTTCCGGCTCATCAGCGACCATCGGGAAATGCAGGCGCAGACGGCTCAGGCACTGGCGGGGGGACAAAATTCCGGTGGCGAGATACGCGGAGATGCGGCTGGTGCCGTCAATCGCCGGAAAATCCCGTTCTGTTTTGTAATCCGCAGCATGCTTCTGACAAAAATCCGCCAGCCGCTGCAGTGCGGCCTCTTCTCCGGAAGGGAAAAGGGCATGCTCCTGCTGCGGCAGATTAAGCGGTGCCGGGGAGACCGGCGGGCCTTTGGCCTCCGGTACCGGCAGCACGCGGACGGTGGTCTGCATCAGTGTGGTGAGAAAGGCCCGCCGGAACGGGGTGAACACTTTGTAGAGTCCGCCTTGTTGTGTGCTCACACTGCCCGGCGGCAGCAGGACACTGTCATCAAAGGCATAAAAGCGGCAGGTGTCCGGCAGACGCGCGGCAAAGCGGGCATCACGGCGCTGTTCATTCAGCCCGTACTGTTTATTGACATAGACAGCGGGGATACGATGTTCGCGGCACCACGCGGCCAGCCAGTCAGCGGCATCCTCAAAGGTATGGCACGGCTGCACATGCAGGGTGATCCCGAGTGCGGCTGCGGATGTGTTCAGCGCGTGCAGCTGACAGAAAATCAGCGCCTGCTGTGACGGGGACATAGCGTGCTGCTCCCACTGTCCCGGCGTGAGTGTAAAAATCAGTTTTACCTGCCGGTGTGCCTGACAGGCGGCGTAAAGCGCCGTGTTATCTGTCAGCCGCAGATCGTGCCGCAGCCAGACAACGGCCGGTGCTGAATCCGTCATAACTTTACCTCCCGCATAAACAATTAAAAGGCCCGCATCCGGAGAGGCGGGCCTGAGCAGGACATCAGTCCAGTTTAGGGTGCTGATCAATCAGTGACTGACGGCGTTTCTGCAACGCGGCAATCTCCTCATCAATCGCCTCAATCTTGTGTTCGATATTATCGTAATGCTCGAGCAAAATCTCTTTGGCTTCCGCGCGGTCAGATGCGGCCGGTGTGGCGCCGCGTAACGGCTTATTGGCGGTTTCTTTCATCACAATCGCCGTAATCATCCCGATAACGGCAATCACCATCAGATAATAGGCCGGCATATACAGATTATTGGTCGCCTCGACCAGCCAGGCGGCGGCGGTCGGGGTGGCACCGGCAATCAGCACTGAGATATTGAATGAGATAGCCAGTGCACTGTAACGGATTTTTGTCGGGAAAATGGCCGGTAAAATAGAGGCCATCACACCGGTAAAGCAGTTAAGCAGCACCGCCAGGATCAGTAAGCCTAAGAAAATCAGGCCGATGACACCACTGTTAATCAGCATAAATGCCGGAATGGCCAGCACAAATAACCCGATACTGCCCGCGAGGACAAACGGTTTACGGCCGATGCGGTCACTCATCATCCCGATCAGAGGCTGTACGAACAGCATGCCAATCATAATCGCGATAATAATCAGCACACCGTGATCCGCACTGTAATTCAGGTTATGCGACAGATAACTCGGCATATAGGTCAGCAGCATGTAATAAGTGACGTTGGTGGCAATCACCAGCCCGACACAAATCATCAGACCCTTACCGTACTGTGAGGCAATGCTGCGCAGTGAAACGCGGGGCTTATCTTCGCCGGTTTCCGGGTTGGCATTTTTCATATCCTCAACATGCTGCTGGAAAGCCGGTGTTTCCTCCAGGGCATGACGCAGATACAGGCCGATAACGCCCAGCGGCAGCGCCAGGAAGAACGGGATACGCCAGCCCCATTCACGGAAGGTTTCCTCACCGAGAATACTGGAGATCAGCACCACCACTCCGGCACCGCAGACGAAACCGGCAATCGAGCCGAAGTCCAGCCAGCTGCCCATAAATCCGCGTTTACGATCCGGTGAATATTCCGCTACAAAGATAGCTGCACCGGAATACTCACCGCCCACGGAGAAACCCTGAGCCAGTTTTGCCAGCAGTAACAGCACCGGTGCCCAGATCCCGATACTTTCATAAGACGGGATTAGACCGATACAGAAGGTACTGACAGCCATAATAATGATGGTGACGGAAAGCACTTTCTGGCGGCCGAATTTGTCGCCCATAATGCCGAAAAAGACCCCGCCCAGCGGACGTACCAAAAACGGTACGGAGAACGTCGCTAACGCCGCGATCATCTGTATGCCCGGGGAGGCGGAAGGGAAAAAGACCTGACCCAGCACATACGCCAGGAAGCCGTAGACCCCGAAATCAAACCACTCCATGGCATTACCCAGTGAGGCAGCGGTGATGGCTTTCTTTAATTTTCCATCATCAATGATAGTAATATCATTGATATTTAAAGGTTTTTGTTTTGTTTTCTTGCGTCTCATCGTTGTATCCTTTTGTTTTATGACGGGGATTCACGTAACTGAGATTTCACTCAAATCTGCAATGACTTTTTGTGTGATAGTGAATTCATCGGCAGCAGGAGATGTTTAATACTAAATTGGTAAGTATAAATACGTATTTTTTCCCGTATTCATGTTTCCCGTTAAATAGATTGATTGTTGAATATGTGACGCTAACGGCAGACGGTACAGGAAACCGCAGACAGGACAGGAAGAATAGGAAAGTATTGTGTTGTAATAACCAAAAAAAGCACCTTTGTTTTGAAACGAGGTCACCTAATTTAGCATAAATCATATTTTTTGTAAAATTAGTGGGTTTTTGTACTGATTAATATCGTGTATTTGGCATTTAACTTCTCTGCATCGTAAAATGTTCAATGCTATTTTTTTCTGAAAAATCAACGGAAGTGCAGATCACCCCGGAAATAAGGCATCTTAAACGGATGCTTTTCAGCATATTTTGTTGTGTGAAACGGAACATGTTTAGTATCACAATCCGATGTATTTTAAATTATCAGCATAATTATAATGTGAGTGGTTTAAATTTAAGCAATATATAGGGCGGTTTCAGAAAACAGACAATGTTATCAGTATGTTTCACCTGATTTCTCAATTTTCTGTATGCGTTTTCCTGATAATTACATCTGATGTAATTAACGCATAATCACAGTCCTCAATGATTTCTTTACGTAATAATAAGATAAACTTTGGTGTTATCTGCTGAATATGAAAATCATGCAGTGATATCTGCCAACAGCAATTTAAGAAAGATATAAATGTTTCAAGATATATCGTTTTTTTTTCCATTTAATTGTGGTTTGTTACTCTATTAAAGCTAAATAATTACTATTTTATACCACTAATGAGTCATTTTATTTTTAGTGGTTTATACCTGGTACGGGGGTGAAAGAAAAGGTAAATATACTATAATACATAGGGTTATCACTCTTTCGGACACCGAATAATTCTTTTTTTTTACAATTCGTTAGGTGCCGGAGCGGTAGGTTTCAATTTGGTAAATGAATATGTAATATGTGTTTCAACATGTGTACGAGGCTGGTTTGCATAAGTACATACATGCGGCAGTTAAAACAACAACAAAGAGTAAAACTTTGTGAATATCAATTGGTCCACTTTCTTTAATAAACGCATATTTTTGTTAGTCATCAGAGAGGAATCTGATGGTTATCACAGCCATATGTGAGGGATAGCGACATGACCAAAGCAAAAAACTCGATAGCACGCGCCGTCGGGCAAAAAATTCAGGTGTTACGGAAAGATCACGGCATTACTGCAGCAAGACTGGCTGAAATGATTGAAATCAGTCAGCAGCAGATGTCACGTTATGAACGTGGTGTAAACCGTGTTGATGTGGATTGTTTAGTCCGTATTGCGGATATCTTTGAAGT
Source organism: Morganella morganii (assembly GCF_019243775.1). Taxonomy (NCBI): domain Bacteria; kingdom Pseudomonadati; phylum Pseudomonadota; class Gammaproteobacteria; order Enterobacterales; family Morganellaceae; genus Morganella; species Morganella morganii. Next base: position 3,471,756 of record NZ_CP069157.1, on the reverse strand, counting down.
ACCGGTTGGCTGGTTCTTCACCGAGATTGAAGGCCGGGGTAAACGCGACAGCGGAAATGAACGGGAATCCTGGAAAGCAGAAACCGTTATTTTGCCGGTCGAATCTGAACTGATGTAATTTCGTGATATTGAGTGATACTGAATCTCATCTCAAAAATCCGTTATTAGCCTGCTAATAACGGATACCGCTTTTTGCGGAACGTGTTTATTTCTTCATCACCCGCCTTGTGCTATCATCCTGACACACAGCATGTTGTATTACTCTTATAACCCTGTTTATTAATAATTTTAATATTTTGAATCCGTTTTATAACTGGATAAATAAGCAATGAACATTAATCAGCTCAAAAGTTTTGTTGAGGTGGTCAGGAGTGACTTTAATATCACGAATGCCGCCGAGAAGCTGTATACCTCGCAGCCGACAGTGAGCAAGCAGCTTAAAATTCTTGAAGATGAACTGAACGTTTCTTTATTCAACCGGAAAAATAATAACTTATTATCGCTCAGTCCGATTGGTGAAGAAGTTCATCGTGTTGCCTGCGATATTCTGGCGCAGTTTGATAAAATTAAAAGTCTGGTATCACACGAAGATACCACGACAAAACAGAATCTCCGTATTGCCACCACCCACACGCAAATCCGTTATAAATTACCGAAAGTGATTGAACGCTTTAATGCGCGTTACCCGAATATTTCGCTGCATTTCCATCAGGGAGCGCCGGCACAGCTGGCGGAAATGGTGAAAAACGGGGATGTGGATTTTGCAATCGCCACTGAATCCCTGCATCTGTATGACGATTTACTGACACTGCCGTGCTATCAGTGGTCCCGCAGTGCGATTGTACCGCACGATCACCCGCTGGCACAGAATGAGCAGCTGACGATTCAGGAGCTGGCTCATTATCCGCTGATCACCTATGTATTCGGATTCACCGGCCGTTCCAAGCTGGATCAGGTATTTTATCAGAACCACCTGACGCCGAATGTGGTATTAACCGCGGTCGATACGGAAATTATTAAATTCTATGTGAAGCGCGGAGCGGGTGTCGGTGTTATTTCCACCGTGGCGTTTGATCCGGCGGAAGACAGTGACTCACTGCGCTGTATTAATATCGGTAATCTGGTGAAACCGAGCTATACCCATATTTGTATCAGCCGTCATACACATCTGAAGGATTATATGTATGACTTTATTTCCTGTTATGCGCCGCATCTTGACCTGAATTATATTCACCAGCCGGAACAGTGGCTGCCGGTTGATCCTAAAGCCCGTGACCGGCTTTACCGCGCATTGCCTGAGCTCTGATTCCTTTGTATTCCGGATAAAAAAAGCCCGGTAACGTCTGTTACCGGGCTTTGTGTTTGCTGTGTGTAATCTTTTTTAGCGGGTGGCAATATTAATAAAGATTTGCGCACCGATCAGCAGGCAATCGTCATCAACAAAATACGGATTGGCATGCAGATAGTTATTAATTCCTTTGGCTTTGTTACCGCTGCCGAGGAAATACATGGCACCTAATCTGTCTTTGGTGGCATTAATCATATAGCTGAAATCTTCACTGCCGGTCATCGGCTTACCGTTTGAGTCAATATTTTCAGCCGGTAAGAAGGCCGCTGCCGCGTTTTTAATGACTTCCGCTGCCTGCGGATGGTTAATTACGGCCGGGTAACCGCAGGCTTCCAGTGTGGTTTTAAAACCACCGGCTTCACTGCGGGCAACAATCTCTTTAAAGCTGGCTTTTAAGATTTTATCGGTTTCTTCATCCATAGAACGGATGGTGCCGCGTGCCTGCACATAATCAGCCAGCGCATTCGGGATGGTACCGCCGTTGATCATACCGCAGCCGAAAACAGCCGGGCTGAAAGGATCGGTTTTCTTGGCGACGATATAATCCATGTAATCAATGATACGGGTGGCTTCGCGGATAGCATCCAGCCCTTTGTGCGGCGTGGAGCCGTGCGCGGAAACACCGTGTACATCCAGCGTCCAGGCGGAGCCGTAAGAGGACATCACACCCGCGTTAAAACGGATGCAGCCGGTTTCAATCGCGGCGTCGTTATGCAGCCCGTAGACTTCATCCACACCGTCCATGCAGCCCATTTCCACCATTTTATCCGCACCCGGCACACGCATATCTTCTTCCGCCATCTGGAAGACAAAACGGACATTGTGTGTCAGTTCATCGCGGTGTTCGCTGAGGTATTTTGCCGCAGTCAGCGCGATGGTCATATGGGTGTCGTGACCACAGTTGTGGGCGCAGCCTTCGTGTACGGAACTGTGCTCGTTGCAGGTCATGTCCGGCATTTCCAGGCCGTCGATGTCGGTGCGGTAAGCAATCAGGCGGTATGCCGGATTGACGGTCAGTTCAGCGGTAAAGCCGGTGTATCCCTCAAACTGACGGATGGTGTAGCCGAAGCTTTCCATCAGTTCGCGGCAGTATTTTGAGGTTTTATATTCTTCACCGGACAGCTCAGGGATTTTATGTAAATCCTGGCGCGTTTTCTTGCTGAACGCCTCAAGCGCAAAGAGTTTTTCACTGACATTGTATTTATTGGTCATTACATTTACCCCGTAACTGAAACCGGTTTGTGTGCTGATAAAGAATCCCTGATGTAAGCGCGGGTATGACCGGAAACCGGTCATACCACAGCGCCGGCGCAACATGAGTACATTTTATTTTTACGAAAAAAAGTCTGCCTTCCGGAACCGGCGGGTTTCTGTCAGCAGCTGTTTTCGTTATTATTTGCAGGAGGGATTTTAACGTCAGTATTAAAAAAGTGAGCGTGACGGAGATCGTGTTTATATCATATCAGTATTTCATGGTGCATGAATAATAAGGATGATATCGGTAAAAAATAATATCACCGTGATAAAATAATATTATATTATTTATTAATATCAATATGTTATATAAGCCCTGGTTTCCTGATTTTTTATTTTTATTCTGCGTGAAATATAAATTCGCCACCCGAAATAACAATAATATTAATATTATTAAACAGAAATTAAGAAAAGTGTATTTATATATCCTTGCAGCCATTTTTGTATTATTCCGCCGGATCTCCGGCAATATCCTGAATTAGTGCTGAAAATTTACCTTATTACTGGTGGTTTTATCTGCGGCGCGCCCGGGCTACACTGAAATGACAGGATAAACACACAGAGCAGGCCGGTATTGTTCTGTGCAGCATCTTATTGCGAATCAGATTTATCACCAGTATGAGGGAAGATTTACGATGAAGCAGACTGTAGCGGGTTATATCGCAAAAATGTTGGCGGATGCAGGAATCAACCGTATCTGGGGTGTCACCGGAGACTCACTGAACGGGTTAAGTGACAGCTTACGTAAACTGGGCAGCATTGAATGGATGGGCACCCGGCATGAGGAAGTGGCCGCGTTTGCCGCCGGGGCGGAAGCCCATCTGACCGGTAAACTGGCGGTGTGCGCCGGTTCCTGCGGGCCGGGTAACCTCCACTTAATCAACGGATTATTTGATTGTCAGCGCAACCGCGTGCCGGTGCTGGCAATTGCCGCACATATTCCTTCCGGCGAAATCGGCAGTCATTACTTCCAGGAAACCCATCCGCAGGAGCTGTTCCGTGAGTGCAGCGTCTATTGTGAGCTGGTTTCCAATCCTGAGCAGATCCAGCAGGTGCTGGGTATTGCCATGCGCAAGGCGATTCTGGAGCGCGGCGTGGCCGTGGTGGTCATTCCGGGGGATGTGGCATTAAGACCGGCACCGGAATCGGCCCGCAATGTCTGGTATGAGCCGTCTCTGCCGCTGGTGATGCCGCAGCGGGATGAGCTGGTGAAACTGGCGGATGCCCTTAACGGTGCGAAAAACATCACACTGATGTGCGGAGCCGGATGTGCCGGGGCACATGATGAAGTTATCAAACTGGCGGAAACCCTGAAAGCACCGGTGGTGCATGCACTGCGCGGCAAAGAGCATATTGAGTATGATAACCCGTACAGTGTCGGGATGACCGGGCTTATCGGATTTTCCTCCGGGTATTATGCGATGGAAAACGCAGATACCCTGGTGCTGCTCGGCACGCACTTCCCGTACCGCGCGTTTTATCCGGCCAAAGCAAAAATTATTCAGGTGGATATCAACCCGGGCAGCCTCGGCGCGCACTGTGCGGTGGATATGGCGGTTATCGGGGATATCAAAGCCACACTCAATGCCATTCAGCCGCGCCTGCAGGCCAAAGAGGATCGCACCCATCTGGATGCGGCGCTGAAACACTATCAGACCGCCCGCAGTGACCTCGATGCACTGGCAACCGCAAGCAAACGGGAACTGATCCATCCGCAGTATCTGGCGAAGAAAATCAGTGAGCTGGCGGATGATGACACCGTATTCACCTGTGATGTGGGCACCCCGACGGTCTGGGCGGCGCGTTATCTCACCATGAACGGCAAACGGCGGCTGATAGGCTCCTTTAACCACGGCTCGATGGCGAATGCTATGGCGCAGGCTATCGGTGCTCAGGCGCATGACCGTAAACGCCAGGTGGTGGCGATGTGCGGTGACGGCGGGTTCAGTATGCTGATGGGGGATTTCATTTCCCTGGCGCAGATGCAGCTGCCGGTGAAAATCGTCATCTTTAACAACAGCGTGCTGGGCTTTGTGGCGATGGAGATGAAAGCGGGCGGTTATCTGACTGACGGCACCGATCTTCACAATCCGGATTTTGCCGCGATGGCCAATGCCATGGGGATCAAAGGGATCCGTGTTGAAGACAGCGAGTCACTGGATGATGCACTGAAAACCGCATTTGCCCATGACGGCCCGGTTCTGGTGGATGTAGTGACGGCCAAACAGGAACTGGCCATGCCGCCGGAAATTAAGTTTGAGCAGGCCAAAGGCTTCAGTCTGTATATGCTGCGCGCGATTATCAACGGGCGCGGTGATGAGATTGTGGAGCTGGCGAAAACCAACTGGCTGCGCTGAGTCAGCAGAGAGAAAAAATGCCGCATTTGCGGCATTTTTTTTGTTCAGTACCCGGCGGCGGACTCCAGCCGCCACAGGTGGGCGGCCATCAGGGCCCGCCACGGGGCGAAATCTGCCAGCCATTCCTGAGTTTCATCCGCCGTTATTTTTTCATCCCGCGCCAGCAGGCGCTGCAGATTACGCCGTACCGCAACATCACCGTGCAGTGAGCCGTTCAGATAGTTAAAGCCGCGCAGCAGGGCATAGCTGACCGTCCAGGTGCCGATACCTTTGATCGCCGTCAGTGAGGCGGAAACCGCGTCTGCATTCTCCGGTGTGACCACATCCGGCAGCACCAGCGCTCCGCTTTCCAGTTGCTCACTCAGTGCCAGCAGGGCATTGGCTTTACCTACAGAAAAACCGCAGCTGCGCAGTCCGTCAAAATCGGTCTGTAAAATATGTGCCGCATCCGGATAGCACCACAGTCCGGAGGAGTGGCGCAGGCCGATATGCTGAATCAGGCGGCGGCGGATGGAAATCGCGGCCTGAACACTGATTTGCTGACCGATAATCGCCCAGTTAATGGCTTCAAACGGTGTGGCGGACTGGTAGATCCGCAGCCCTTTCTGTTGCCGGATAAGGGGACCGGCCAGCGGGTGATCCTGATATTGTGTCTCGAACTCCTCCACCGGCTGGATCAGACCGAGCATATGCCGGGCGAGATGCTGCATACGGGCTTCGTCTTCCGGCAGTGGCCCCGGGCCGTCAGTGCTGAGGGTGACACGCGCTTCTCCTGAACTGATTTCCAGTGTCAGTAACGCGGGGTGGCCGTGCAGGCAAATTCCTTTCATCACCCGGTTTTCCGTGACCTCTTCGGCCACATGGTGATTATCACGTAAATGAAATGCGAGAAAATCCGCTGTATGATAGGGCTCAGGTAACGGAACGGTAATCGTTAAGTTTTTGTTATTATTCAACTTTTCATACCTCAGAACAGGGCGGGCAATTGACCGGATTATAGCCGTTTTTGCTCCCGGACGTACGATTTTGGTCAAAATGTATATTTACAGAATAATAGGTGGATTATTCTGAATGAACTCCGCATACAAAATGTGGTACTTATACGTATGAACAAATGAGTTTAATTTCAGCACAGCAGCACAACTCAGAACGGATAAAGGCATTACCGATGGATATAAAACAATATTACCTTGAGGTTGCGGAAGGTAAAGGTAAGAGGATGACGTCGGAGGTTGTGGCATTCTCTCCCTCGCGGCTCAACCTGGCAGAGTTAGAAGAGCGTCTGGCATCACAAACCTTTTTCACACAGGGTGATATTGAATACGCGGAACATGATGAGAACAGCTTTTATTACACCTGTCATTACGGCGATGAAGAACTGCTGTTTCTGGTGTCACTGGCACCGCGGGCACCGGAACTGGAAATCAATCCTTACTATTCAACTGATCCGCTGTCTGCCGGACTGCTGGCCGAAGTCAACCAGACCGGGCAGGACATTTATGTTGAATGCCTTTTACAGAATGACGTGCTGCGAAGTTACCGGTACCAGCTGAAGATGGTACAGATTCTGGTGCCGAATTTATTGCTGGGCATCGATATCTCGGCAGCCGGGCGCGGTTTTACCCGTGAGTGGCTCAATTTTCAGCTGGAAAACGACGTGCAGCTGAACATTGAATCTCTGTATACCATTCATGCAATCTATGACACGGAAAATTCTCCGCCGACCATGTACTGGTTCCACACACACGGCCTGCTGCGCTGCGGGATCCCGGAAGTGGAACTGCTGCTGCCGCATACCATTAATGCGTACTACGGCATTCCTGATCTGCTGCGCAGTTTTATCGGGCAGAGTCTGAATGAAGGTAAGGTACTGTTTAATGAGCCGATGTTGTGCGGCCAGACGGAAAAACAGCTGGAATATATTGTGGCGCTGCCATATCAGGAAGGGATCCGCCAGATCAACAAAAATACCCCGATCGACCAGCTGAAGCCTCTCGAAGAGATCGATTACTCTCACGATAATATGCCGGAAAATGAATTTCTCGGCGATCGCGGAGATCGCGACGATCAGCATGACCATCCATCCTGTATGCTATTCCGTGTAAATGAAAGTTCGCCGGTGTTACAGACATTTTTCCGTAGTTTCGACGACGATGCCGCCATTATGTTTTACCGCCCGAACAGTGAAACCCATGAAATGGCGGTAAAAGCCCGCCTGCGCTGGCACTATTTTGCCCAGATGTTTGCGGAATACGGTCAGCCGGTGGTCAAAACGAAAAAAGGTCTGCTCGGCGGATTATTCGGTAAAAAAGCCCGTGATGAAGAGGATGAGCATCCGTGGGCATTTATGGTCAAATGCGGTATTCCGTACGGGGATGAGGATGATCTGGAGCACATGTGGTTTATCCCGGAAACTCTGGATAATGATGTGTTTACCGGCAAACTGATCAACCAGCCGTTTTATGTTGAAGAGATGGAAGAGGGCGGTGTGTATTCTCTGAATACGGAGATGCTGACTGACTGGAATATCTATTTTTCCGGTGAGAAATATACCCCGGATACCATTTATCAGCTGCTCAGCCCGTCACAGGTTCACTGAGAAAAGACTGTCCCAGAAAAAGCGCTGAAATGAAGGCGCTTTTTTTGTGCCTGCGATTTTGTGCAGTAACCCACGTTATTAATACATACTGAATTATATCGTTGCTGCTTTTTTTTTTGTTCCGGCTATAATCAATGATCGCCTGTTCCGGGTGGTTATATATCCTGTAAAACCAATAATCTATCTTATAATCTGTTATGCATTATCTGTCATGGAGTGCATTATGCCTGATTTGACGTCATTGCTCGGATTTGCCCTGGTTGCACTGGGAATGGTATTAACGCCCGGCCCTAATATGATTTATCTGATCTCCCGCTCACTCTGTCAGGGAAAGCGGGCCGGATATATTTCTCTTGCCGGTGTCGGCCTGGCATTTATTTTTTATATGCTCAGTGCGGCATTTGGTATCACCGCGCTCTTTTTTGCTGTTCCTTATGCCTATGATGCTTTGCGTATTGCGGGGGCATTGTATCTGCTCTGGCTGGCGTGGCAGTCGGTCAAACCGGGCGGACGCTCTGCATTTTCGGTGCGGGATTTACCGGAAGATAAGCCGAAAAAATTGTTCACCATGGGGTTTCTGACCAGCCTGGCGAACCCGAAAGTGGCGGTGATGTATTTATCGCTGCTGCCGCAGTTTATTGTGCCGGGGCACGGCAGTGTGCTGGTACAGTCTCTGGCGCTCGGAACAATACAGATTATGATCAGCCTGACAGTTAACGGACTGATTATTCTGATGGCGGGCTCGGTGGCTGTCTTTATGACGGGCCGTCCGTTCTGGCAGGTGGTGCAGCGCTGGCTGATGGGGACTGTGCTGGCCGGGCTGGCTGTCCGGATGGCGCTGGAATCCCGGCGCTGAGGCGATAAAAAAAAGACCGGCTTTTTGAGCCGGTCTGTTTCGTTTCCGTTATTGCTCTTCCCGGCGGAGCCACTGCTCCACCTGCAGCTGTTCTTCCTGTGTGAGCCACATTCCCAGTTTGGTTCTGCGCCAGAGCGCATCTTCTGCGGTGATCACCCACTCGTGCTGTACCAGATAGCGCAGCTCGGATTCATACAGGTTATGGCCGAATAACTGCCCGAGGTCGCTGAGGGATTGCGCAGTACCGATAATTTTTTCTGTCTGACTGCCGTAGGTGCGGGCCAGGCGCAGCGCCAGTCCGTTCGGCAGCCAGGACCAGCGTTCTGTCAGCACTCGGGCATAATCGTCACGGCTCCGGCCGTTCAGTTCACCGCCGGTCAGTACCGCCTGTTTTGTCCATGCTTTCCCGGCGTGCGGATAGTAGGCCGCCAGTTTATCCAGCGCGTGTTCGCCCAGCTTGCGGTAAGTGGTGAGTTTGCCGCCGAAGACGGACAACAGCGGCGCCTGTCCGTTGTCATCATGCAAATCAAGCGTGTAATCGCGGGTGATTGCCTGTGGCGAGTCCGATTCATCATCACACAGCGGACGCACACCGGAGTATGTCCAGCGGATATCATCGCGGGTCAGGGTTTTGCGGAAGTGGTCGTTATACACATCCAGCAGATAATTAATTTCGTTATCATCGATTTTAACGTCTGCCGGATCGCCGTGATATTCCACATCGGTCGTGCCGATAATCGAAAATTCATCCATCCACGGAATGACAAACACAATGCGGTGATCTTCATTTTGCAGGATATAGGCCTGCGGCTCGTCGTGAGCGCGCGGTACCACAATATGGCTGCCTTTGATAAGACGGATACCATAAGGGGATTTGAGCTGTAATCCGTCATCAAAGAAGGTTTTTACCCACGGTCCGGCGGCGTTGACCAGCCCTTTTGCCTGCCAGCGCAGGGTTTCGCCGGTCAGGGCATTTTCTGCTTCCACCTGCCATAAACCATTTTCGCGCCATGCGCGGGTGACTTTTGTCCGTGTGCGGACTTCGCCGCCCTGCCGCACAACTTCCTGTGCATTCAGCACCACCAGGCGGGCATCGTCCACCCAGCAGTCGGAATATTCAAAGCCTTTTTTAAATTCTGCTTTCAGCGGAGAGGCGCTGCTGAAGGTCAGGCCGCGGCTGCCCGGCAGTGTGGTGCGTTTACCGAGATGGTCATACAGAAACAGCCCCGCGCGGATCATCCACGCCGGGCGCAGGTGCGGCTGATGCGGCAGGCGGAAACGCATCGGGAAGGCGATATGCGGGGCCATTTTTAATAATACTTCGCGTTCAGCCAGCGCTTCGCTCACCAAACGAAACTCATAATGTTCGAGATAGCGCAATCCGCCGTGGATCAGTTTTGAGCTGGCCGATGAGGTGGCACAGGCGAGATCCCGTGCTTCCAGCATCAGCACAGACAGCCCGCGTCCGGCGGCATCAGCGGCAATGCCTGCACCGTTGATTCCGCCCCCGATAACGATCAAATCTTTCGTTTCCATCCTCACTCCCGCATGACCATATTTGTTCTTTAATGTTCGTTATCGCTCATGATAGTGCAATGTGAACGATATTCCAACATTCAGGACATAAAAAAAACGTTCTCCGTGACATGGATAACAATTCGTTAGCATATCCATACAAAGAATAATGAATTACGGCAGAGGGAAAAGGGAGGAAAACCGCGCCACCGGGCGGTGGCACGGGCAGAGATAATCAGCAGACTTCGAGCTGCACCTGTTGTTCGTCCAGGATTTTGATAATGCTTTCCGGCGGGCGTTTGTCGGTAAACAGGCAATCGATCAGCCCCATATTACCGAGGTTGACCATGGCGTTGCGGCCGAATTTGGAGTGGTCGGTCACGAGCATCACACAGCGGGAGTTTTCAATAATCGCCCGTTTGGTGCGGACTTCGTGATAATCAAATTCCAGCAGGGAGCCGTCAGTATCAATGCCGCTGATCCCGAGAATCCCGAAATCCAGACGGAACTGAGAGATAAAATCGAGCGTGGCCTCACCGACAATTCCGCCGTCACGGGAACGGACTTCACCACCGGCCAGGATCAGCCGGAAATCATCTTTCGCCATCAGAAGAGTGGCGACATTGAGGTTATTGGTGACGATGCGCAGATTTTTGTGTTCCAGCAGCTCATGCGCGACCGCTTCCGGTGTGGTGCCGATATCGATAAAGAGTGTGGCACCGTCCGGGATCAGCGCCGCGACACGGCGGGCAATCCGGCGTTTTTCATCCGACCACATGCTTTTACGCTCATGATAGGCGGCATTCACCGAACTGGACGGCTGTGCAGCTCCGCCGTGGTGACGGTGGATTTTATTCTGCTCCGCCAGCTCATTGAGATCACGGCGGATGGTCTGCGGACTGACCTTAAAGTGCTCGACCAGCTCTTCTGTGCTGAAATAGCCCTGTTTACTGACTAACTCAACGATAGCATCATGACGCTGTGTTTGTTTCACAAAATCCCCCGGTCAGATCAGTACCGCGCATATTCAGGGCTGTGCCGTGATATGCGGCGGTGATGTCATATTTTCATTATTATTCAGGCCGTCCGGCGGCGGTTATCCCATACCGCCATCAGCAGGCCGGTCGCGAGACCGGATGCATGGGCCATGTTTGCAATCGGCATTGTACCAAATAAATCAAAGTAACCGATAACCAGCCATAATACCGAAAATACCATCATGGCGGCGGGCAGATAAATACCGGCGGACGGATTGCGCGCACCGGTATACCAGACATAAGCGATCAGCGCGAAAACCACGCCGGACAGGCCGCCGAAGGATGAGCCGCTGAAAAAGGATTGCGACCAGCAACTGACCAGGGCAGAAATCAGGGTGATCACCAGCAGCCGTCCGCTGCCGAGCTGTTTTTCCACCTGACCGCCGAGATACCACCACAGCGCCAGGTTCATCAGAATATGGGTCAGGCCGAAATGCAGGAACACCGGGCTTATCCACCGCCACAGTTCACCCTGCTGGTCAGGCTGCGGCCAGGCCAGATAGTCCATCACCGCGTCAGTGCCGCTTATCTGCATCCACAGAAAAACCAGTGCGCACAGTACGGTAATGGTGATGGTCAGCGGCCCGGCCGGGGTCACCAGGTTACTGAAGGCATGAGAGGCCGGGTAGCGGAACGGGGAATCGGTTTCACCGGATTCCCAGCTGGCGGCGAGATAGCGTTTATTCATCGGATCACGCATAAAGGTTTCCAGCTCAGCCTGTGTCTGTGCCAGTTTGCTTTCGTCGTCGAGCCACAATTCCGCGCCGCGCCCTTCGCGGGTGGCACGCATAGTGAGCTCAATATCCCGGGCGGCCATATAATCAATAAATGACTGGGCAATCCGCGGGTTGGCGATGGTGATCAGATAAACCATATAGCTGTCCGTTGTTAAGCAAGTGACCTGACTGTGTCCGGGTAATTGCGCAACCAGGCCTCAAAGCCGCCGTTGATGCTGTATACCGTTTCATAGCCGACATTAAGCAGATACTGAGCCGCGCCCTGACTGCTGTGCCCATGGTAACACATGACCATAACCGGCTGCTCATAATCTGTCTGATCCATGAAGGTATTCACGGTGTCGTTTGTCAGGTGAAATGCGCCGTCAGTATGACCGGCACGGAAGCTTTGCGGATCACGGATATCAACCAGGACAGCCCCGTTCTGCTGCCAGAGTTCATACGCCGTATCCGGTGTGATTAAGCGGATTTGTTCCATAATGATTTTTCGTATGCAGGTGAATATCAGCGGTGACAGAGCACCACCGGAAACCTGCCCGGCGGATAACCGGGCAGTGTATTATCACGGCCGTGCGATATCCGGCCGGTACAGCACTATCAGTAATAAGAGTGTTCGCCGCGCTGATGTTCAGTCAGGTCTTTAACGCCTTTCAGTTCACCGGCAAACATATTCAGTAACTCTTTTTCGATCCCTTCTTTCAGGGTGACATCCACCATGGAGCAGCCGTTACAGCCGCCGCCGAACTGGAGGATGGCATAGCCTTCGTCCGTGATTTCCATCAGGGAAACACGGCCGCCGTGCCCGGCCAGCTGCGGGTTGATCTGAGATTGCAGAACGTACTCGACACGCTCGATCAGCGGGGCATCATCCGCCACTTTACGCATTTTGGCGTTCGGGGCTTTTAAGGTGAGCTGAGAGCCGAGCTGATCGGTCACGAAGTCGATCACGGCTTCGTCAAGGAACGGTGCGCTCAGTTCATCAACATAGGCGGTCAGCTGCTCAAACGGCAGCGCGGTATCGGTCGCTTCCACAGCATCAGGCGGACAATAAGAGACTCCGCATTCCGCGTTGGGAGTGCCCGGGTTAATAACAAAAACACGGATTTGTGTGCCGGGTTCCTGGTTGGCAAGCAGTTTGGAAAAATGTGCCTGCGCAGCGTCAGTAATAGTAATCATAACATTGCCCAAAAATAGTTGACTGTTCCGGTTGGTTATAATACGCCCATTTGCGGGTTCACTACAAGGTGCGGCAAAGGCACCACACCCGGACTGCCGCCGCGCCCGCACGAATGAGCAATTCAGACAGCGCTGTCATGGTCGCCCCTGTTGTGATGACATCATCGGTCAGCGCAATATGCAGTCCGCGGACATCACGGGTGACGGCAAACGCAGAGGACAGGTTTGTCAGGCGCTGTGTGCGGGACAGCATCCGCTGGCTCAGTGTAGCACGGGTGCGGATAAGGCCGGAACTGTCATAAGGGCAGCGCAGCCATTTTGCCAGCGGAAGGGTGATAAGATCACTCTGATTAAACCCGCGCCGCCATTGCCGGTAACGGTAAAGCGGGACGCTGAGCAGCAGATCCGGCTTCGGACATTCCCCGGCGCGGTAAGCTGCCAGCACCCGGCGCAGCAGCAGCCGTGCCAGTGCACGGGCAATGTGTGTCTGCCCGCTGTATTTGAGGCGGTGAACCAGGGCGGCCAGTGGCGGCTGATAGCCGGTTACGGCCAGCAGGCTCTGCCACGGCGGCGGGGATTGCAGACAGCGGCCGCATTCCGGCTCCGGTGTCACCAGCGGCAGGCCGCAGCGACGGCAGACCGGCGGCATCTCCGGCAGTCCCCGTTCGCAGAATCCGCAGATACCGTGTGCGGCAATTGCCAGCGGCTGATTGCACAGCAGGCAGTAATTCTCAATAATAACCATCCGTCTTCCCTCCGGATAAATAAGGAAACAATAACGATGGCAACGCTTTTTTGGCAGCAGAGCGGACAGGGTTCGCGTGATCTTGTGCTGTTACACGGCTGGGGACTGAACAGCGAAGTATGGAACAGCATTGAATTGCGGCTCGCACCGCATTTCCGTATTCACAAGGTTGACTTACCGGGTTACGGGCGCAGCCAGGAATTCGGAGAGATGTCACTGACGGAGATGTCGGATACCGTTTTCGCGCAGATGCCGGAAAATGCGGTGCTGGCGGGCTGGTCACTGGGCGGGCTGGTGGCTGCGGATATTGCACTGCGTTACCCGCAGGCAGTGAGCCATCTGGTGACAATCTGTTCATCGCCGTGTTTTGGTGCACAGGAAGAGGAAGGCTGGCCGGGGATCAAACCGACGGTGCTGAGCGGCTTTCAGCATCAGCTGGCGACCGATTTTCAGCGTACTGTTGAGCGTTTTCTGGCACTGCAGACACTGGGAACCGCAAGTGCCCGTCAGGATGCCCGTACACTGAAATCAGTGGTACTGGGACAGCCGATGCCGGGTGTGTCAGTACTGAATGCCGGGCTGGAGATTCTGAGAACCGCCGATCTGCGCAGCGGACTGCCGTCCCTGACAATGCCGTTCCTGCGGATCTATGGTTATCTCGATGGCCTGGTGCCGCGTAAAGTCGCGTCACTGCTGGATGAGCAACTGCCGTCCTCTCCATCCGTTATTATGCGTAACAGCGCTCACGCACCGTTTATTTCACATCCGGATGAGTTTTGTGAGGTACTGACGGAGTTTGTTAATAAAAAAATACCCGCACAACGGCGGGTAAGTTTTATGAATGAATCTGATACACCTTTGTGTCACAGCCCTGACTTTCAGGGCACTGTTTGCAGCTGCTGCTCAGACAGCTGCTGACATCCACCGCTTCAATTTTTCCCATGGCAGCCAGCTTTTCCATGATGGCCTGCACCAGGGCTTCCGGGGCATTCAACTGGTGGCTGAGCAGCCGGGCATCTGCCCGGCCGTTCAGTGCAATGGCGTCACGTACTGCGATCAGGCTGATCATGTCCGTGTCCTTTTATCAGTGACACTCGTTGCCGGAGCAGCCGCCACAGCGGCTGTGTGCATCACGGCGGAAGCTGAGATTCACCCGGCTGCGTGTGCGGCGCAGCAGTGCAAACAGGATCAGGTTGAAAATCACCACTACAGCGATAATCACTGAACTGCTCCCCGGATGGGTACTGAATGTGGCGGCCTGGTAGAACAGGGCGGCCAGTGAGTAAGCCACGTTCAGACCCCACAGGATGGAGAAGGTCATCCAGCCGCGGCTGGTTTCACGGGCGATAGCCCCCATCACAGAGACACACGGCACATACAGCAGCACAAAGATCAGATAGCTGTAAGCAGCAACATCAGAGCCGAATTTCGCGGCCATGGTGCCCATGGTACCGCCGTCCATCTCGCCGTCGCCTTTGCTGGCTTCAATCGGGTTGGATAATGCCGCGAGCGTGAAGGTTTCCGCCAGGGAATCCAGGGTTTCATTTACCGCATCACCCAGTTCATCCCATAAATCAAAGGATTCCGGATCAAACGGTTCGTTGGTGATACTTTCAGCGGTGTAGAGGGTATTCAGTGTCCCGACCACAACTTCTTTTGCCATCGCACCGGTGATCAGGCCGACAGTCGCCTGCCAGTTATCATTGGTGACACCAATCGGGCTGAGCAGCGGAGTGACCACTTTACTGACTGAGGCCAGTGCGGAATCATTAATGCTGTCCGCCGGTTTACCGGAGAAACTGAAGCTGTTCAGTGCGCCGATTACCATACTGGCGACAATAATGACTTTACCCGCACGCACCACAAAGCCTTTCAGGCGCTGCCAGGTCTGCATAAACAGGGTTTTCATATGCGGTACGTGGTACACCGGCAGTTCCATCACAAACGGTGATGCTTCGCCGCGCATAATAGTGTGTTTGAGCAGCAGACCGGTAAGGATAGCCACCACAATCCCGAGGATATACAGGGAGAACACGATGCTCGCGCCGTTTTTGCCGAAGAAGGCAGCCGCGAAAACCGCGAAGATAGCCAGCCGCGCGCCGCAGGACATAAACGGTGCCATCAGGACGGTGATAAGACGTTCACGCGGTGCATCCAGGGTTCTGGCACCCATAATGGACGGCACGTTACAGCCGAAACCGACAATCAGCGGCACGAAGGATTTACCCGGCAGTCCGAGTGCCTGCATCAGTCTGTCCATCACAAATGCCGCGCGGGCCATATAACCGGAATCTTCCAGGAAAGAGAGGAACAGGTACATCATCCCGATTTGCGGTACCAGCGGCAGCACGGTGTTGATACCGCCGCCGACCCCCTGGGCGAGGAATATGGTCAGCCAGTCCGGGAAGCCGAGTGTCATCCCCAGCCATTGTGTGCCGTTAATGAAAATAGCTTCCGAACCGCCTTCAAACAGCGGCTGCAATGCCCCGCCGATATTGATGGCGAGCACGAACATCAGATACATCACAAACAGGAATACCGGCACGCCCAGCCAGCGGTTGAGGACAATTTTGTCCATCGCTGCGGTCAGTTTATTCGGCTCGGAATGGCTGTTATCAATGGTTGTTTCGCAGATATCCGCGATGGTCTGGTAACGGGCATCGGCAATTACCAATTCCGGCTCTTCCTGCTGCTGTGCCTGCATCGCGTCACGGACAGACTGCACATGCTCCGGGGTGAAACCGGCGCGTGCCTGGCTGTAGATATCCCCCTCCAGGCTTTGCAGTGCCAGCCAGCGGCGCTGTGTGGCGCTGAACTCTTCCGCAGGAATCGACTGTGCGAGAGTGTTCATGCTGTCGAGCAGCGCAGCCGGATAGTTCACCAGCACTTCATGCGGTGTCATTGTGTGTTTGTCGATCGCGGCTTTCAGCTCACAGATACCGGACGCGCGGGTGGAAACCAGTGGGATCACCGGGCAGCCGAGGCGTTCTGACAGCGCTTTGACATCAATATTGATATTCGCTTTATCGGCGATATCCAGCATATTGAGGGCAATAATGCAGGGAACACCCAGTTCCAGCAGCTGCAGCGTCAGATACAGGTTACGCTCGAGATTGGATGCGTCGACAACGTTAATCAGCATGTCCGCTTCACCGCTGAGGATAAAGTGGCAGGCAATCTGTTCGTCTAAGGATGTTTGTTCAGAGATGGTGGTCAGTGAATAGGTGCCGGGTAAATCCACCAGCTCAATCTTGTGTTCCGGCGTGGTGAAATAACCGATTTTCCGTTCCACAGTTACACCGGCCCAGTTGCCGACGCGTTGTTTGGATCCGGTTAACTGGTTAAACAGCGTGGTCTTCCCTGAATTGGGATTACCGATGAGTCCCAGGGTGAGTGCTTTCATAGTGTCGTATGCCAATCAATAAATACAAACCCCTCTGCCGGCGGCAGAGGGAAAAGAGTGAGTCAGCGCGGGATGTGCGGCGGATTACGCCTGCACGTCATCAAGCATCAGCAGCGCCAGGTCTTTTTTTCTGAGCATCAGGTTGACGTGCCGGGTTTCGATTTGGATCGGATCGCCCAGCGGTGCGCTGCGGATCACCCGGAAAACAGAGCCGGGCAGCATGCCCAGAGACAATAATTTCTGACGGTATGCCGGGCTGATTTGCCCGGAAAAGCCCAGAATTTTATAACTGTG
The DNA here is from genome assembly GCF_019243775.1 of Morganella morganii. Classification (NCBI taxonomy): domain Bacteria; kingdom Pseudomonadati; phylum Pseudomonadota; class Gammaproteobacteria; order Enterobacterales; family Morganellaceae; genus Morganella; species Morganella morganii. Next base: position 3,454,435 of record NZ_CP069157.1, on the reverse strand, counting down.
TTGTGGCTGAAGTGTCATAAAGGCTCCGGTTAACCATGCAAACAGGAATGATATTGCAAATGATTATTGCACGAACAGTTTGGCAGAAAAATATCCCTTACAAATTTAATTGATACTGTAAATGCAAATCATAACCAACAATATTTTACCTATTTAGCCCGAAAATTAACCAGCAAAGTTTGATGTGCATCAAGATATCCGGCGTATAAAACAATTGAGAGCAGATATTTCACGTATTGATTTACGTTAATAACAATTTTTACGACTAATTAACGCAATATGTGACTAACAGGAGGGAAATGTACGGGCAGCCGGGGCTGCCGCGTACATGATAGCAGGGGAATTACTTACGCTTACCGAATGCCGCGGCGAGGGCATCACCCATCGCACTGTTACCGGCAGAGGTGTCATTATTACCGTTACGGGCAGGGCGGTTGTTCTGACGCTTTTCCGCCCGTGGTTTATCGCTGCCGCCACCACCGCGGCGGGCTGCCGTTTCCGGCTCCTCATCCATCCGCATGGTCAGCGCGATACGCTTACGGGCGATATCCACATCCAGCACTTTGACACTGACGATATCCCCGGCTTTGACCACGGTATGCGGATCTTCCACATAGCGGTTGGCCAGCGAGGAGATATGCACCAGTCCGTCCTGATGAACACCGATATCCACAAAAGCACCGAAATTGGTGACGTTGGTGACCGCGCCTTCCAGAACCATGCCCGGACGCAAATCATTCATGGTTTCAATGCCATCGGCAAAGGTGGCGGTTTTAAACTCCGGACGCGGGTCACGACCGGGTTTTTGCAGTTCTTTGAGGATGTCGGAAACGGTCGGCACACCGAATTGTTCAGTGACAAAATCCTGTGCTTTCAGATTGCGCAGCACATCACTGTTACCCATCAGATCACTGAGGGTTTTCTGTGTGGCCTGCAGGATTTTTTCCACCACCGGATAGGCTTCCGGGTGAACGGTGGAGGCATCCAGCGCATTTTTACCGCCGGCAATACGCAGGAACCCGGCGCACTGCTCAAAGGCTTTCGGGCCGAGACGCGCGACTTTCAGCAGCTGCTTGCGGTCAGCAAAACGGCCGTTTTCATCACGCCAGTCAACAATATTCTGTGCGATCACTTTGCTCAGCCCGGCAACGCGGGTCAGCAGGGCGACAGATGCGGTGTTGAGGTCAACGCCGACGGCGTTTACGCAGTCTTCCACTACCGCATCCAGTTTACGGGCAAGTTGTGTCTGGCTGACATCATGCTGATACTGGCCGACCCCGATGGATTTCGGGTCGATTTTCACCAGTTCGGCCAGCGGATCCTGTAACCGGCGGGCGATAGAAACGGCACCGCGCAGTGATACATCCAGGTCCGGGAATTCTGCCGCTGCCAGTTCTGACGCAGAGTAAACGGAGGCACCGGCTTCACTGACAATCACTTTCTGGGCTTTGATATCCGGGAACTGCTTCTGCACATCGGCAAAGAAACGTTCAGTTTCACGGGATGCTGTCCCGTTACCGATCGCCACCAGTTCCACATGGTATTTCAGGCAGAGCGCCGCGACGGATGCCGCTGCTTTGGCAGTCTGGCCGGTGTGCGGATAAATGGTGTCGGTGGCCAGCACTTTACCGGTGGCATCGACCACCGCGACTTTCACCCCGGTACGCAGACCCGGATCCAGCCCCATTGTGGCGCGCATCCCGGCCGGTGCCGCCATCAGCAGATCACTGAGGTTGCGGGCGAAGACATTAATTGCCTCATCTTCTGCTTTCTCGCGCAGCGCGGCCATTAACTCGGTTTCCAGGTGCAGCAGCACCTTGACCCGCCATGTCCAGCTCACCACCGCTTTGCGCCAGCTGTCCGCCGGAGCATTGTTAAAGCGGAAGCCGAGATAATCGCGGATTAACTCTTCGCAATAGCTCTCTTTCGGCGGCTCCTCACACTGCGGGTCGGCATTGAGGGAGAGTTGCAGAATGCCTTCATTGCGACCACGGAACATCGCCAGAGCGCGGTGTGACGGGACATTGGCAATCGGTTCATGGTGATCGAAATAATCACTGAATTTTGCGCCTTCCGCCTCTTTTCCGCTGATCACAACGGAAACCAGATGCGCATTGCGCCACAGATAATCACGGACTTTCCCCAGCAGACCGGCATCTTCCGCAAAACGCTCCATCAGGATGTAGCGGGCGCCGTCGAGGGCGGCTTTGGTGTCGGCAACCCCTTTTTCGCTGTCCACATAGGTGGCGGCGAGGATTTCCGGATCCTGTGACGGATCCTGCCACAGCGTGTCTGCCAGCGGTTCCAGACCGGCTTCCGCCGCAATCTGTCCGCGTGTGCGGCGCTTGGGTTTGTAAGGCAGGTAGAGGTCTTCCAGCTCCGTTTTGCTGAGCGTGCCGTTAATCGCCCCCGCCAGTTCAGGGGTTAGTTTGCCCTGTTCCTCAATGGATTTGAGGATGGCCCGGCGGCGGTCGTTCAGTTCGCGCAGGTAGCTGAGACGGGTTTCCAGCTGACGCAGCTGAGTATCATCCAGGCCGCCGGTGACTTCTTTCCGGTAGCGGGCGATAAAAGGGACGGTATTTCCCTCATCCAGCAGGGTAATCGCGGCGGTGACCTGGCGGGTTTGCGCATTCAGTTCACCGGCAATAATCTGGCTCAGAGATTCATTCATCATGATATTCTTTCCGGCTGCGATAAATTGACGTAAAAAAATTTCAGGGGACAGTTATACGTGTTCAAAACGGGAATTACCAGCCGATATAAAGTAATATAAATGAATTATGCATAGCTGTTATCTTTCAGAAAATGCATTTAGTATTACAATTTATTTAAATAATTTATTTTTTGTTTAGGTAACATATGGCAAAAAGTAACCTGATTACCCGTGAAGGATGGGATGCGCTGGATCAGGAGTTAAAATATCTCTGGAAAACAGAACGTCCGCAGGTCACTCAGGCAGTGTCAGAAGCCGCTGCACAGGGGGATCGCTCGGAAAACGCCGAGTATATATACGGAAAGAAACGTCTGCGTGAAATAGACAGACGCGTCCGGTTTCTTTCAAAACGTCTGGATAACTTAAAGATAGTCGAGCCGGATCCCCGCCAGGAAGGAAAAGTATTTTTCGGGGCGTGGGTGGAACTGGAAAATGATGATGAAGAAATTCAGACTTTTCGCATCGTCGGATCCGATGAATTTTCCCCGGCAAAGAAATGGATTTCTGTTGATTCCCCTGTGGCCCGGGCATTAATCGGAAAACAGGCGGATGATGAAGTAACGGTAATAACACCTGACGGTGAAGTGAATTATGTCATTTTGTCTATCCGCTATCAGCCGATTGCTGAATAGGCACAATTAATCTGAAGAGTTGCATGAAAAAATGAACCCGGGAGTCAAACATGCAGGAAAGTTATAAGGTCCTTGTCGTTGATGATGACATGCGTCTGCGTGCGCTGCTTGAGCGCTATCTGAGTGAGCAGGGTTTCCAGGTCCGTACCGCCGCGAATGCGGAACAGATGGATCGCCTGCTGACGCGTGAATCTATCCATCTTATTGTCCTGGATCTGATGTTACCGGGCGAAGACGGGCTGTCTATCTGCCGCCGTCTGAGAAGCCAGAATAACCCGATTCCGATCATTATGGTGACGGCGAAAGGGGAAGAAGTGGATCGCATCGTCGGGCTGGAAATTGGTGCGGATGATTATATTCCGAAGCCGTTTAACCCGCGCGAACTGCTGGCGCGTATCCGTGCGGTGCTGCGCCGTCAGGCGAATGAACTGCCGGGTGCACCATCCCAGGATGATGCGGTGATTCAGTTCGGTAAGTTCAAACTGAACCTCGGCACCCGTGAGATGTTCCACGAAGATGAAAACATGCCGCTGACCAGCGGTGAGTTCGCCGTGCTGAAAGTGCTGGTGTCACACCCGCGCGAACCGCTGTCCCGCGATAAGCTGATGAGCCTGGCGCGCGGCCGTGAGTACAGTGCGATGGAACGTTCAATCGATGTGCAGATTTCCCGTCTGCGCCGCATGATTGAGGAAGATCCGACACATCCGCGTTATATCCAGACCGTATGGGGACTGGGTTACGTGTTCGTTCCGGACGGCAACAAGGCATGAAGCGGCTGCGGTTCTCGCCGAGGAGCACCTTTTCGCGTTCGTTATTTCTGGTCATCTTTCTGTTGTTTGCAACCATAACAACAAGTTATCTGGCCGTTGTGAATTTCATTGTGATGCCCAGCCTGCAGCAGTTTAACCGGGTGCTGGCCTATGAAGTGCGCACACTGATGAGCGAAGAGATGGTGCTGAAGGACGGAACCGCGGTACGTGTTTCTCCGGCGCTGCGTAAGAAAATTTATGAAGAGCTGGGCATTACCTTTTTTACCGAAGAGACAGCCGATGAGGGCGGACTGCGCTGGGCGCGTCATTTTGAATCCCTCAGTAAACAGATGAGCCATTATCTGGACGGTTATGCGGATGTCCGGCTGGAAGTCAGCCGTGATTATCCCGTGCTGTGGCTGAACTCCTATATTGCCCCGGATGTCTGGGTGAGAGTGCCGCTGACCGAAATCGGTCAGGATCAGTTCTCGCCGGTCTTCCGTTATATTTTTGCCTTTCTGCTGATTGTCTTTGCAGGTGTCTGGGTATTTATCCGCTATCAGAACCGTCCGCTGACCGAGCTGGAATCCGCAGCCCGGCAGATCGGCACCGGCGGCCCGCTGGTTCCGGTACGGGAAGCCGGGGCGGCAGAAGTGCGATCAGTTATCCGCTCGTTTAACCAGATGTCCAGAGATATCAAAACGCTGGAGCAGGATCGCACTGTGCTGATGGCCGGTGTCAGCCATGATCTGCGCACGCCGCTGACCCGCATCCGCCTGGCAACGGAAATGATGAACCCGGATGACGATTATCTGGCGGAATCCATCAACAATGATATTGAAGAGTGTGACGGTATCATTGAGCAGTTTATGGCGTATCTGCGCACCGGCCGTGAGATGGAGATGATGCATCTGGAACTGACATCCGTCCTCAATGAGGTGATTGAAGCGCACATCCACTCGGATGTCACACTTCAGAATGATGTTATTCAGGCGCCGGTTTATCTCACCGGTAACCCGATTGCGATTAAACGCGCACTGGGCAATATGCTGGTTAATGCCACCCGCTACGGCAACGGCTGGATCCGTGTCAGCAGCGGCAGTGATGAGCATTTCGCCTGGTTCCAGGTGGAAGATGACGGCAACGGTATTGACGAGGCGGATATTCCGGATCTGTTCCAGCCGTTTGTACAGGGTGAAAAAGCGCGCAGTAATAAAGGTACCGGGCTGGGGCTGGCAATTCTGCGCCGGATTGTGGATGCACATGACGGCAAAATTGATGTCGGCCGCAGTCAGCGCGGCGGATTCCGTATCCGCGTGATGCTGCCGCTGCCGGATGACAGAGATGATTAATTATTATGACAGCAGCATGTCATCGTCATATGACTGTCATAAACCCCTGCGGTAAGCAATTATCTCAGGGGTTTTACTTTTAATATCAATAAAATCATAAAATTACAGCCTTGCCTCGTTTTTGTGTTTCCCCGTCATTTTTCCGGTTTTGTGTCCCCGCGCACCTGCAGTGTCATAAAACTGTCATATAACCTACATATTATTGTCACCAGATTGTCCTATTTTCCCTCATGTTCCGACATTAACCAGATACAACGTTTATCGTCATTATCTATAAATCCCGTCAGGAGGGATCATGAAACCGATGCGTACCGCAGTAGCCACTGTTATGGCAGCGACACTTTCTCTCTCTGCATTTTCTGCATTTGCCGCGACCAGTCTGACCGGGGCGGGTGCAACATTCCCTGCGCCGGTGTATGCGCAGTGGGCTGATACTTACCAGAAAGAAACCGGTAACAAAGTTAACTACCAGGGGATTGGTTCCTCCGGCGGTGTGAAGCAGATTGTAGCCAATACCGTTGATTTCGGGGCGTCAGATGCGCCGCTGTCCGAAGATAAACTGGCCGCAGATAATTTATTCCAGTTCCCGACCGTGATCGGCGGTGTGGTGCTGGCCGTCAACCTGCCGGGTCTGAAGTCCGGTGAACTGGTGCTCGACGGCAAAACCCTGGGTGATATCTACCTGGGTAAAATCAAAAAATGGAATGACCCGGCAATCACCAAACTGAACCCGTCAGTTAAACTGCCGGATCAGGATATCGCGGTTGTCCGCCGTGCGGATGGTTCCGGTACCTCTTTCGTCTTCACCAGCTACCTGTCAAAAGTCAGCCCTGACTGGAAAGAGCAGGTCGGCGCAGGCTCTACCGTTAACTGGCCGGTTGGTCTGGGCGGTAAAGGCAACGACGGTATCGCAGCATTCGTTCAGCGTCTGCCGGGCTCTATAGGTTATGTGGAATACGCTTACGCCAAACAGAATAAACTGGCTTACACCAAGCTGATTTCTGCGGACGGTGATGCGGTTTCCCCGACCGGCGAAAGCTTCAGTAACGCAGCGCGTAAAGCCGAGTGGTCAAAAAGCTTCGCTCAGGATCTGACTAACCAGCCGGGTCCGAATGCATGGCCGATTACTTCCACCACCTTCATCCTGGTTCATACCAATCAGAAAGATGCTGCCAAAGGTCAGGAAGTTCTGAAATTCTTTGACTGGGCATACAAGAACGGCGGTGAGCAGGCAGAAAAACTGGATTACGCGGTACTGCCGAAAGAAGTGATTGAACAGGTCCGTGCATCATGGAAAACCAGTGTCAAAGACAGCAGCGGTAAGCCGCTGTACTGATACGGCAGATGATGAAGTAACGATTTATCAGTAATTGATCCCCCCCGCACCGGGGGGGATCTGTGTAAAAACGGAAGCGACTATGGCCGAACTGAAAACGGCAATGAAACCACCAGGCAAACGCGGCGACCAACTTTTCAGTGCTCTGGTAAAACTGGCAGCGCTGATTACGCTATTGTTACTTGGCGGAATTATTATTTCACTGATTATTGCGTCATGGCCGAGCATTGAAAAATTCGGCTTAGGTTTCTTATGGAATAAAGAGTGGAACCCGCCGGCGGAAGAGTACGGGGCACTGGTACCGATTTACGGCACCATCGTGACCTCGGTTATCGCCCTGCTGATTGCGGTCCCGGTGAGTTTCGGGATTGCGCTGTTCCTGACAGAACTGGCACCGAACTGGCTGCGCCGTCCACTGGGTATCGCGATCGAGCTGTTAGCCGCTATTCCGAGTATCGTTTACGGCATGTGGGGACTGTTTGTCTTTGCCCCGCTGTTTGCCACCTATTTCCAGCAGCCGGTCGGCGAGGTGATGTCGAGCATCCCGATTGTCGGCGAGCTGTTCTCCGGTCCGGCCTTCGGGATCGGGATCCTGGCGGCGGGCGTTATCCTCGCCATCATGATCATTCCGTATATTGCCTCGGTGATGCGCGATGTGTTCGAGCAGACGCCGGTGATGATGAAAGAATCGGCTTACGGCATCGGCTGTACCACCTGGGAGGTGATCTGGCGGATTGTACTGCCGTACACCAAGAACGGGGTGATCGGCGGCGTGATGCTGGGTCTGGGCCGCGCCCTGGGGGAGACCATGGCGGTGACCTTTATCATCGGTAACACCTATCAGCTGGACAGCTTCTCGCTGTACATGCCGGGCAACAGTATCACCTCGGCACTGGCGAACGAGTTCGCGGAAGCGGAATCCGGGCTGCACACAGCGGCACTGATGGAGCTGGGGCTGATTCTGTTTGTCATCACCTTTATCGTCCTTGCTATCTCCAAATTTATGGTGATGCGTCTGAATAAGAAAGAGGGGCGCTGAGATGGCTGAAATGAATATTCAACAACCGAAAGTGGATATCAGCGCACGGCAGAAACGCCAGTTCTGGCGCCGTCAGAAAAACCGCGTTGCCCTGTTTTTATCCATGTCCACCATGGCATTCGGGCTGTTCTGGTTAATCTGGATCCTGTTCTCGACCGTCACCAAAGGGATGGACGGCATGTCGCTGGCGCTGTTCACCGAAATGACACCGCCGCCGAATACCGAAGGCGGGGGTCTGGCGAACGCCATTGTCGGTTCCGGCCTGCTGATCTTATGGGCGACCGTTATCGGGACACCGCTGGGTATTCTTGCCGGGATTTATCTGGCGGAATACGGCCGTAAATCCTGGCTGGCGGAAGTCACCCGGTTTATTAATGACATTTTGTTATCCGCACCGTCGATTGTGGTCGGACTGTTTGTTTACACCATCGTGGTGATGCAGATGCAGCACTTCTCCGGCTGGGCGGGGGTGATTGCCCTGGCACTGTTACAGATCCCGATTGTTATCCGTACCACGGAAAACATGCTGCGTCTGGTGCCGGACAGCCTGCGCGAAGCGGCGTATGCCCTCGGCACACCAAAATGGAAAATGATTTCAGCGATTACCCTGAAAGCCTCGGTCTCCGGGATTATCACCGGGGTGCTGCTGGCGATTGCCCGTATTGCCGGGGAAACGGCGCCGCTGCTCTTTACCTCCCTCTCCAACCAGTTCTGGAGTACGGATCTGATGCAGCCGATTGCCAACCTGCCGGTCACTATCTTCAAGTTTGCCATGAGTCCGTTTGCGGAGTGGCAGAGTCTGGCCTGGGCGGGTGTCCTGCTGATCACACTGTGTGTGCTGTTAATTAATATCGTGGCGCGTGTGCTGTTTGCGAAGAAAAAGCACTGATTAAATGACTGCGGATGAATGAGAGAGAGTCATGAGTAAAATTCAAAACGTAACTGAAAGCAAAATTCAGGTTCGTGATCTGAACTTCTATTACGGCCAGTTCCACGCGCTGAAAAACATTTCGCTGGATATCGCCAAAAATAAAGTCACGGCCTTTATCGGCCCGTCCGGTTGCGGGAAATCGACCCTGCTGCGTACCTTCAACAAAATGTACGCACTGTATAATGAACAGCGTGCGGAAGGCGAAATCCTGCTGGATGGCACCAATATTCTGACCGATACCCAGGATATCGCGTTATTACGCGCCAAAGTCGGCATGGTGTTCCAGAAACCAACACCGTTCCCGATGTCTATTTATGACAATATTGCCTTTGGTGTCCGTCTGTTTGAAAAACTGCCGCGCGCCGAGATGGATGAGCGGGTACAGTGGGCACTGACCAAAGCGGCACTGTGGAACGAAACCAAAGATAAACTGCATCAGAGCGGCTACAGCCTCTCCGGCGGTCAGCAGCAGCGTCTGTGTATTGCCCGCGGTATTGCTATCCGCCCTGAGGTTCTCCTGCTGGATGAGCCGTGCTCGGCACTGGATCCTATCTCCACCGGGCGTATTGAAGAGCTTATCAGCGAGCTGAAATCGGAATACACCGTGGTGATCGTCACGCATAACATGCAGCAGGCGGCGCGCTGTTCTGACCACACTGCATTTATGTATCTGGGCGAACTAATTGAATTCAGTGATACTGATACCCTGTTTACCACCCCGGGCAAGAAACAAACCGAAGATTACATCACCGGTCGTTATGGCTGATGCGGAGACAATCATGGAAAATCTGAATCACAATAAACATATTTCCGGGCAGTTTAATGCTGAATTAGAGCATATCCGCACAGAAATGATGACAATGGGCGGGCTGGTGGAAGAGCAGCTCAGCAAAGCGATCACCGCCATGCATAACCAGGACGAAGACCTGGCGCGTGAGGTTATCGCTGGTGACAAGCAGGTCAACATCATGGAAGTGATGATTGATGAAGCCTGTGTCCGCATTATTGCCAAACGCCAGCCGACCGCGAGCGACCTGCGCCTGATTATGGCGATTTCCAAAACCATCGCCGAACTGGAACGGATCGGGGATGTGGCGGATAAAATTGCCAAAACCGCGCTGGAAAAATTTTCACAGCAGCATCAGCCGTTGCTGGTCAGTCTGGAATCCCTCGGCCGCCATGCCATTCAGATGCTGCATGATGTGCTGGATGCCTTTGCGCGTATGGATATTCAGGAAGCTATCCGCATCTACCGCGAAGACCAGAAAGTGGATCAGGAATATGAAGGGATTGTCCGTCAGCTGATGACCTATATGATGGAAGATCCGCGCACTATCCCGAGTGTCCTGACCGCGCTGTTCTGTGCCCGCTCTATCGAGCGTATCGGTGATCGCTGCCAGAATATCTGCGAATTTATCTTCTATTATGTGAAGGGACAGGATTTCCGTCATGTGAAAGGGGATGATGTGGAACGTATCCTGCTCGGCGAGCATGTGATTGAAGTCTCCGCACACAGTAATAACGGCGAAAAAGGGAATGATCCGGCATAACCGGGTGGCTTCTCCGGCGATATTATCTGTTTTTGTAAAAGTCCCTGTTCTGATTTGACCCTGGAGTTAACTCCGGGGTTTATACTTTCTGAAACAGACAAAACAGTGTTTCCGGAGGTGTACGATGGGTTTATTCAGCCGGTTTTTTAACAGCGGAGGCGGATCCGGTCACGGGAACCGCAGCGGCGGCCACTGCAGCAGCGGTCATGGCAGCAAACATGGTAATACGGGTTACAATAAGCATGGCCGTGACAATAATGGTTATCCGGAGCAGTTAAACAACAATACTCCGCAGAATATCAGCGGATATTGTCAGAAGTGCGGTACCGGTTACCCGCCGGACAGCCGCTTCTGCGGCCGGTGCGGTAATGCACTCAACCCGTAATGCAAAAGCCGGTCATTACCTGACCGGCATTCTCAGTTCAGCTTTTTCTCTGTCCGCACACTGCGCCCTTTATCATTAATGCTGATCAGCGTGACGGACTCTCCCGCAGATAAATGCCCGGTGTATGCCACCCGGCTCTCTGAATAAGGGGCGAGCATCACGGTGCTGATATGTGACGGCGCATTATCTCCGCCGGAGACGAGCGCGGATAATGTGAAATAGTAAGGCGTGGGGTTTTTCAGAATCAGTGTTTCTCCTGATAACGAGGCTGAAATCTGTTCCGGGACTGCATCCGGCGGCTGCAAAAGATCATCCGGCCGGTAAAACAGCTTTATCCGTGTCCGCAGGGCAAATTGCAGGGTATTACCGGTGGTGGCCGTCTTCGCCGGAATATCCACCACATTGAGATAAAAAACCGATTCCCGGTCGCGGGGAAGATTATTTTTCAGAACACGGATTTTCAGCTGTTGTCCGCCGCTCCCTGCAATCCGCGTCACCGGCGGTACCACCATAAAGGGTGCACTGCTGGTTTCCGGCGAGGAATTGATATCCCCCTCATCCACCCAGCTCTGCACCAGTGACGGCATGTCCCCGCTGTTGGTCAGCTGGATTTCTGTATTTTCCTGATTACCCGGAAAAATCACCCGCGTGGTATTGATGACAACACCAGCGTATCCCACCTGTATGCACAGGAGCAGAATGATCAGAATGCCTGTCCGCATCATGTCCTCCACCGGTTCAGTTGTAGGAAAAAACCAGAGTCGCGGAACTGCTTATTTTTCCCTGTGTTACCGCAGTCGGATTGTAGGGATAATAATACGCGCCGAGATCGACAGAGAACGCTGGTGAAACCGCGCTGCCTTTGGCGGCAGTGAAAATGCTGGTGGCACTGCCCTGAGCATTGGCACTGTCAGAAAACTGTACCGGACTGCTGAGATTATTGGCTTTCACCACCCGGAAGCCGACACCACCGGCACCGCCGGAAATGGTATTGGTCAGCACGGTTTTATCGGACGGCTGTAAATTGGACGACGACAGGAACATGGCAATATCCCGGGACGCGGTGTTACCCGGGAGGAGGCCGCCACAGGTAAAATTGAGGCGGAACGGGGTGTATCCGGCTTTATCGGTGGTTTTAACGGCATTGATACTCATCAGCGGCAGGCTGACGGTCAGCCCGGCATTGGTAAAGGTACAGGTGGTCACCGGCGGATTGTAAGTAATCTGCACCGGCTGCAAAAACATATCATTCGGATCGGACGGCCATTGCAGTGTCAGTAAAAACTGCAAAATCTTATTGAGAAGTGCTGCCAGCCAGCCCACCAGCCCCAGGGTGGTGGCATCAGAGGCAAAAATGACCGGTGTGATCGTCACAGTATTACCCGGAACTTTGGTGTAGTTGCCGGTCGGCGTGGTGACCAGATCAAAACGCAGTGTGAAACCGGTATTGAGTTCAGTCCCGTTGTGAGTACCGGCCGCCAGGCCGGAAACATTATTTTTTGTCAGTGCGGTCAGGGTGATATTGACGAGTTGTGCGCCGTTATTAAACCCGATTGTCGCTGTCCGGCCATTAAAGGGAGAGTCGATCCCGATGGTATTCGGAAACAGCGGCAATGCTGTCGTACAGGTAAACGGGCCGCTGAAGTTGGTCTGAGATACTTTGGATACGGTTGTGGTGGCGCCGATCAGATCAGCCGAAAGATCCAGCGCCACGGCCGGTGCTGTCTGGGTGGATGTTACCGAGCAGGTGGCATAAGCCGCCCTGCTGCTTATCACCGTCAGGAATAAAAGTAATACAGCGGCGGATGTTTTCATCATTGTTTCCTTTTACCGGCAGATATTGTGATTTTTATCCGGCGTGACCACCGGATTGCGGATAACACACTGCTGTTTCCCGTCTGCCGTCAGTTTTATGATCAGTGATGACGGCAACTGCCCGCTTTTCAGATAGAGCAGCCCTGACTGCCCGACATATCCCAGCGGCTGATGCTGCTCATCAGTCACTTCTGTGCCGAACGGCAGTGTGCTGCCGTTTTCCCGCGCCGCCCGCAGAATGAAAGTCTGACGGGGATCGGTTTCCATGCGGATATAACTGACCGCACCTTTATACGGGCTGACCTGGCCGATATTACCGGTCACTTCGGCACCGGAACTTTTTTCTGTGTCTGACAGAGTGTAAGAATTGGCGCGGTAAGGAACAGATTGTGTCATCAGCACCACACCATCACTGTTTGTCAGGGATGCTTTATCCGAATTCACCATCCGGTTACCGGCCTGCGGGGCATCAATAATGGTATAGGTATTGCCGGTGTCACCGGACATGGCGATGTGGCCCGGGATCGCGACGATAGTTCCTTTTGCCCCGGCGCCCGCCTGACGGTAATCGTTACCCTCACTGAATGAGCCGGACAGGGTGCTGTACGGGTTACGGTAAGTAAGGTTCGCGCCTGCAAGATTACTGCCGCCGTTCTGGTTTGAGCCGGTCAGCGTGTAGTTAACCAAATCATCTTTACCGGCTGTGCCGCTCAGGCTGACAGTAGCCTGCTGATAACGGGAATCGGTGGCGTAAATACCGCTGCTGAGTGATGCACTTTTACCGAAAACAGAAATCGGCACGCTGACATTCAGGTAAAACCGGGTTTCATTTTTATCATCAAAATTGCGGGTGCGTGATGCAGACACGGTATAGCTGATCTCGTTATAACTGTTTGAATATCCAAGCTGATATTCCCGGTTGCTGCCGCCGGAATTCCAGTAATCCCGGTGTGTGCCGGAGATATAAATCACCCCCCGGTTCTCTCCCAGATACTGATTTAAATTCACGGTGAAGGTATTTTTAGCGCGAGCACCGCGCATGGCATCCATTGTCATCAGATCCGGTATCTGACGCGGCGTGTTATCGGTGAGGTTTTCCTGCTCATTACGGTAAGCATCCCACGCCCGGTAGTTATCCTGCTGATAGATGGCATCGGTGAAACTGTAAAAATTCCCGGTGGAGTAGCGGTATGTCGCGAGAGTCAGGTTGGTGGAGGTGGTGCTGACAAACTTACTGTAGGTGATACGGTAGCTCTGGCCGCTTTTGTGGCCGGTTTTAAAGTCCGCATCCGCCTGTGTCACATCAACAGAAAGCGCACCGAACGGCAGATTCCAGGCACTGCCCGCCAAAAGAGAGCGGTAATCTTTTCCGGCAATCCCGCCGGTATACAGTGTCACGGTATTATTCAGCCCGTAACGGAATTCCCCCTGCACAAACTCCGGGCGGTAGTGTGTATTATCCAGGCGTGCCTGACCGGCGGTCAGACTGTAATTATAAATTCCCTCTTTCAGCATATCGGGTACAGCGGAGAAGGGGACGGTAAATGATTCTTTCCGTCCGTCTGCTTCCTGAATAATGACGGAAAAATCGCCGCTGCCGCCGGTCGGCTGAATATCACGGAACATAAACTCACCCGGCGGTACGTTTTCCTGAAAAATAAGATTGCCGTTCTGGTAAATACTGACGAGGGCGTTGGTCTGAGCAACACCCCGGATGATTGGTGCGAATCCCTGGCCGGACGGCGGCAGCATATTCATATCCGTTCCCAGTGATGCGCCTCTGAATTTAAAGCTGCCGAACATAGAAGGCGGCGTATAAAAATCCCCCAGCGTCAGCGCAGATAAAATACGGCTGATCGGACGGTAAAGATAACGGCTGTTATTTTTCCAGCCTTTATGTCCGCCGGAATAAGAGGTGTAAACCGATTCATCGCGGAATTGCCAGACACCGAGGTTCAGCCCGGAGTTTACTGTGGCAAAAAAGCTGTCATTGCTCTGTTTGTTATTCTTTTTTTGTCTGGCGTTATAGTAATTAACGTTATAGCCGAGAATAACGGCGGGCTGCCCGTTATCCCATAATTCCGGATCAATATAACCGGCATCGGCGGTCTTTACCCCGATTTGCGGCACGGACAAATCTAACCGTAATGTACTTTTATTCAGGTGGTAAGTCAGTCCGGAAGTCAGATCATCTGCCGGAACCGGCTGTTTCTCTGCGGATAATGTTTTCGCGTCATCAGAAAGATTCAGCCCGAGCTTATTAATATCTTCCGGCTGAAAATTCAGGGCATTATTATGCTCCCCTACTTCAACGGTAAACTGACCTTTCCAGGTGTTATTGACATAAACGTCCATCAGTTGATCGCCGGACGGCAGTGTATTTTCCTGATATAAACGTGAAATATCCCCTTTAGCGGATTCACCGGCCAGCAGGGTGGTATCGAACTCTTCCGTGAAGCCTTCGCGGGGATAGCTCCATAATCCGGCAATAATCAGAATCGGCAGGCAGTGTTGTGTTTTCACGTTATTATCGTCCGTCAGAAGGTAATATTCTTCGACTTATACACACCGTAATCATCCACATAGGTCACTGAGGCATTACGGGCTGCGGGTTTATTTTTCAGTGGTAATTGTTTTTCAGAAAATGGCGGAATCATTTCGGAGGCGGCCAGCCAGGTGTGGCTGCTGTCATTAGCATTGACCGCCGCAATGGTAAAATGATACGGGGAATTATTAGTGACGGATAAATGGTCACCGTTGAGCTTCCACTGAATATTATCAATAACCGTTTCCGGATTTGCCGTCAGCCCGGCTGGGCGGTAAAACAGCTTTATCCGTGACCGCAGGGCCACCTGTAACACACTTTTTCCTTTGGCATTGGCGGGCGTGGCCGGAATATCCAGCACACTGAGATAAAAGACACTTTCCCGGTCATCCGGTAGTTTTTCATTATTTTTCTTTATTTTAAGCTGCTGTCCCTGCATTCCGTCTATTTTGACAATCGGCGGATAAACATAAAACGGGGAACTGCTGTTTTCCGGTGTGGCATTAATGTCACCGTCATCTGTCCAGCTCTGGGCTAATGATGATGTCTGGCTGTTATTATTCAGCTGAACAGTAATGCTGTCATTTTCTTCATGATAAATAAGCCGCGTTCCGTTAATCACGATATTGGCGGTAGCATTACCTGATAAAATAAGCATCATCAGAAAAAAGAATCGGCGTTTCATTATATTCCCCTGTAAACAGTCAGGCTTTTTGACAAGCCTGACTGTCTGACAATGGTTATAAATAAGAGACTGTATAAATCACGTTGGAATGTACAGGCCCGACTTTTGCAGGAGAGGTATTGGTTTTGTAATAACTGGCAATTAATGTCACCTGATCCGATGCTGGTGCGGTTTTATCTCCCTTCACTCCGGTGTCATACGCCGCATTCAGTGAAAGTGCCACTGACGGTGCGGTTGTTGACGATAAACTGAACCCGACATTTTTCGCGACAGACGGATCCCCTTCATTAACGGTATCGTTAATCAGGTAGTTTCCGGTTGACGATATATTGTTGGGGGACGCGAAATGTATTTTCAGGTTACTTCCGGGCGGGACTGAAGCAGGTGCACAATCAGAGAATGTCATGGTAAATGCTTTCTGATTTTTGGTAATGACGGTATTTGCGGTTACCCCGGCATCCGTTACTGTAATCGGATCTAATAATACGGCGAAGTCGGCGCTGTTGCCTCCGTTAATAGTACAGGTGGTGTCACTGATAGCACCTGTGATGTTTATAATCCCGCCCGCAGCAGTGACCGCAGACGCTGAGCCTGAAAAAAAGGCGGCAGAAACTAATGCCGTAATAAGCGTTTTCTTTAACATGGTTAACTCCGGTAAAAATAAGATACCAGACTGACAAAAATAAGAGGCTATTTTTGCGGATTTTCATTTAAAGAGACTAATAAGAATCAGTCTATTTAAATCTATAATCATTAGGGATATTTACCAGTTCTTAATTTTTAAATTTACAGATATGTGATTATTGTCAAGGTTTATAAATTTTCATTTTCAGAACTTGTATTTTTTATAAGTTCGTATTCATTTTTTATTTTGGTGGTAATGGAAAGATAAATATACAAATAATAAGATGTGATTGTTTATTAACGGTTTTCTGATAAGTAATTTCTTTTAGATATTAATTTTAATTAACAGCTGTATGGAGCGTTTAGTATCTCTTATCATGGTCAGTGAATATTTCCGTAGAAAAAATAACGTATGATTTTATTTCGATAAATAATCATAAGTAATGTAATTAATTTTTTTAATAAAAATGGATAAATTAAAGATAATGGCTTGTTATTGCGGAGAGCGGATCTGCCCTTGTGTTCATCTTAGAACAATCAGTTATGGAATTATTCTTTCTTAGTATTTCAGGAACTAAGCAGGAGTTGATAGCGTGAGATGGTGATTTACACAAATTGACGTTTTCCGTGACTGATTCCAGGGGTGTGTATGAAACCGACATTATTTGTTCCGGCTCTGCTTGCCGGTTTAGCATTAGTAAGTGGTACAGCACAGGCTGATAAGCTTGATGATATTCAGAAAGCCGGCGTGATCCGTATTTCGGTTTTTGACAGCAACCCGCCGTTCGGATTTATCGACCCGCAGACCAAAAAACTGGCAGGTTATGACGTGGATATTGCACAGGCCGTTGCCGATGATCTCGGCGTGAAGCTGGAACTGCGTCCGACTAACCCGGCAAACCGTATTCCGCTGCTGGTCTCCGGCAAAGTGGATTTAATCGGGGCGAACTTCACCATTACCGGTGAGCGTGCGAAACAGGTGGATTTCTCCATTCCTGATTTTCAGACCGGACAAAAATTTATTGCCCGCAAAGGTGTGCTGAAAACCCCGGAAGATGTGGCAAAACTGCGCATCGGCGCGGATAAAGGTACCGTTCAGGAAGTGACGCTGCGCGAGAAATATCCGGGCACCAAAGTGATTTCTTATGATGATACCCCGCTGGCCTTCGCAGCACTGCGCAATGGTAACGTCGATGCTATCACGCAGGATGATGCCAAACTGGTCGGGTTGCTCGGTAACCTGCCGGAGTCAGTAAAAGCGGAGTTTGAACTCTCTCCGTTCAGTCTGACCCGTGAATACCAGGCGCTTGCAGCACCGAAAGGAGAAACCCGTCTGGTGGAAGCAGTGAACAAAACCCTGCTGAAACTCGAAAGTGAGGGCAAATCACAGCAGATTTATAACCAGTGGTTTGGTCCGGGCACCAAAGCCGAACAACCGCGCGGTGAATTTAAGTTCGCTCCGCTGGCTGACCAGCCGAAGTAACGTGAGTGTGTTTTCTGAATCAGGCCTCACTCCGGTGAGGCTTCCTGCATTTTTGCGGTAACAGACGGGATTAGCGGATGTTTGAGCAATTTATAAGTGCGCACTTACTTGCGCCGGAATATCTGGGATGGCTGGGGCAGGGGTTTGTGATCACCCTGCTTATCTCATTCTGGACGATTCTCGCGGCGACATTGCTGGGTTTCCTGCTGGTGGCCGGGCGGGACAGCCAGCTCGCACCGCTCCGCTGGTTAGTCAGTGCTTACACCAGTGTATTCCGTAATACGCCGCTGCTGGTACAGCTGTTTTTCTGGTATTTCGCCTCTGGAGAAATCCTGCCGCAGGCGCTGAAAATCTGGCTGAACACGCCGCATGAAATTGAACTGGCCGGGCTGACACTCGCATGGCCGTCATTTGAATTTATCGCCGGGTGGTTCGGGCTGACACTCTATTCTGCGCCGTTCATTGCGGAAGAACTACGGGCGGGAATTGCCGGTATCGGACGGCAGCAAAAATCAGCCGCACTGGCGCTCGGGCTGACTCCGTGGCAGTCCATGCGCTATGTGGTGCTGCCGCAGGCGGTCAGAATCGCCATGCCGCCGCTGCTCGGGCAGTATATGAATGTGGTGAAAAACTCGTCCCTGACTATGGCGATCGGTGTGGCTGAACTCTCTTATGCATCGCGTCAGGTGGAAAGTCAGTCCTTACAAACCTTTGAAGCCTTCGGAGTCGCGACGATCCTCTATATCGCCATTATTGCCGTAATGGAAGCCTTCGGGCAGTGGCGGACACAACGGGCACTGGCACAGGGGCATTAAGATGGACTTTTCCGTAATTCGTGATAACTGGGAATATCTGTTGTTCGGCACTTTCCCGGACGGTCCGCTTGAGGGTGCGGCACTGACGCTGGTGATCAGCCTGATTGCCGGGGCCATTTCCGTGGTGCTCGGGACTATCGGCGGAGTGATGCTGGCAATGCTGCGTGGCTGGTGGGTAAACCTGTTTGCGGCATTTCTCGGGTTTTTCCGCGCTATTCCCATCATTATGCTGATATTTTGGGTCTATTTCCTGCTGCCGATTGCCTTTGGTGTGGATGTGCCGGAAATTACCACGGTCGTCTGCGCACTGGCGCTGGTTACCTCGGCTTATATCGCCCACGGTGTGAAGGCCGGTATTCTGGCAATAGGCAAAGGGCAGTGGCAGGCGGGGATGTCTCTCGGTTTCAGCCGGTGGGAAGTGCTGTGGCATATTGTGTTGCCGCAGGCGCTGCGGATGATGATCCCGTCCTTTATTAATCAGTGGATTGCGCTGATTAAAGATACCTCGCTGGCCTATATCGTCGGTGTGGGGGAGTTGTCGTTCCTTGCGTCTCAGGTCAATAACCGCAGTATGGTCTACCCGACAGAGATTTTCCTGTTTGTTGCTTTTATCTATTTTGTGATGTGTTCCGGGCTGGAACTGGGGGCAAATGCGCTGATGCGCCGTTATTCATTACAGCGGCAGCCCCGTCAGTCGTGGCTTGCCCGTCTGTTTGGCCGGGGAAGAGAGAAACCGGTACGGCTGTCAGAAAAACCGGCATCCTGTTCATCATAAGTTTGATCAGTAACAATCCCGGTACGGTTAATGGCCGGGATTTTCCCGCAATGAAACGCAAACGTTTTCTTTTTGAAAACGATGCGGTAGGATAAGCCGAAAAAAACAAATTTCCGGGACTTCTTATTCATGACTACTCCGACTTCCGGCACTGATCCTCATCAGGGCCTGCTCCAGCGCGTGTTCAAATTACAGGAACACGGTACCACTGTCCGCACAGAAATTATTGCCGGGCTGACCACCTTCCTCACCATGGTGTATATCATTTTTGTAAACCCGCAGATCCTCTCGTTCGCCGGGATGGACATCAAAGCGGTGTTTGTCACCACCTGTCTGATCGCTGCCATCGGCAGTATCGGAATGGGGTTATTTGCTAACCTGCCGGTGGCGGTTGCGCCGGCAATGGGGCTGAATGCCTTTTTCGCCTTTGTGGTGGTAGGCGCGATGCACTACTCCTGGGAAGTGGCGATGGGCGCGATTTTCTGGGGTGCGGTCGGGCTGTTTATCCTGACCTTACTGCGCATCCGTTACTGGCTGATTGCCCATATCCCGCTGAGTCTGCGGGTCGGTATCACCAGTGGTATCGGGCTGTTTATCGCCATGATGGGGCTGAAAAACGCCGGTATTATTGTGCCGAACCCGGATACCCTGGTGACTATCGGTAAGTTTACCGATCACAGTGTGGTGCTGGGTGCACTGGGCTTCTTTATTATCGCCATTCTGGCCGCGCGCAATATCCATGCTGCGGTGCTGGTATCGATTGTGGTGACAACCTCCATCGGACTTTTCCTCGGGGATGTGACCTACAAGGGCGTGTTTGATGTGCCGCCGGGAATCACCTCGGTTGTCGGCCATGTTGATATTATGGGCGCGCTGGATTTATCTCTCGCCGGGATTATCTTCTCGTTTATGCTGGTGAACCTGTTTGACTCCTCCGGCACCCTGATCGGCGTGACTGATAAGGCCGGGCTGGCGGATGAAAAAGGCCGTTTCCCGAACATGAAAAAAGCGCTGTATGTGGACAGCATCAGCTCCGTCGCCGGTTCTGCGATGGGGACGTCCTCTGTTACCGCATTTATTGAAAGTACCTCCGGGGTTTCTGTCGGCGGGCGTACCGGCCTGACAGCTATCGTGGTCGGCCTGCTGTTCCTCGCGGCTATCTTTATTTCACCGCTGGCGTCAATGGTGCCGGCCTATGCGACTGCAGGGGCACTGATTTATGTCGGTGTGCTGATGACCTCCAGCCTGGTGCGGGTAAACTGGAATGATCTGACCGAATCCGTTCCGGCGTTTGTGACTGCCGTGATGATGCCGTTCAGCTTCTCTATCACAGAAGGGATTGCATTAGGGTTTATCGCTTACTGCGCAATGAAGCTGGGTACCGGCCGCTGGCGTGAGCTGAACCTGTGTGTGGTGGTGGTATCGCTGCTGTTTATTCTTAAAATGGTATTTGTGGACGCCTGATTACGATCCGTCTGAACAGACCCCCGGCAGCCGGACAACCGCTGCCGGGTTTTTTATATCAGGCTCAGGAGCGGCAGGGGAACGGGATCACGCAGTGCGCCATCCGCTGTGTAAACTGCTGATTATGCGAGGCCACAATCATCGGCAGATCCAGTTGTGTAAGAATGTCTTCCAGACGCTGAATATTTTTCTCATTGAGTCCGTTGGTCGGCTCATCCAGCAACAGAACAGACGGCGACATTGCCAGCACACCGGCCAGTGCGGTGAAGTTTTTCTCTCCGCCGGAAATCTCAGTCACAGCGCGGTCTTTCAGCCGGACAATATCCAGCATTTCCAGGCACTGTAAAGCGCGTTCCCGCGCCGCATCCTGTGTCATCCCCATATTCAGCGGACCAAACATCACATCATCCAGCACACCCGGGCCGAACAGTTGATCATCCGGATGCTGAAACAGCAATCCCAGAGGGCCGCGCACCTCTGTGAAATCATCTTCGGAAAGACGGGATTTACCGAAAACCGAAATATCCCCGGTGAACGGGATAAAACCTAACAGTGTGTGCAGCAGTGTTGATTTCCCGCTGCCGATATCACCGCACAGAAAAAGCCGTTCTCCGGCGTTCAGTTCAAAGCTCAGATCCTGAATTATCGGCGCATTGTTGCGGCTGACAACCAGATTGCTGACCTGAATCAGGGGATTTTGGGACGTCATTAACAGACCTTTTTGTATTAACAGAAGACGGACGCGCGTAAAAACCCCGGGCTTTCAGCGCCATTTCAGTGGTTTCCGCTTTGTGCATGGCTTTGATCAGCAGCAGGGCGACCAATTGGGACAACATGGTAAATGTCCGTTTATTCATCCCTTTGCGGAATCCCCGGGCTTTCATGGCCGTTTCAAGCTGTTGTTTGGTTTCGCTGAAAATCGCGATATAACGGATAGTCAGAATAAACAGCTTTATCAGTTTATCGGGCAGGGGATAACGTTTCACCGCACACGCCAGATCGATATCTGTCATGTTTGTCAGCATCGCAGAGACAAACAGCAGAATCGCATTCATTTTCAGCGTGATTTGCAGGGCGAGAAACACCCCGGCCGGGGACTGAACAATGCCCTGACTCTCAATTTTCCACGGCAGTGTCAGCCAGACAAACAGGATGAAAATATTCAGTTTCAGCACCGTCAGCAGTGAACGGCCCAACTGACGGCGGCGGCAGACAACAAACAGCAGAAAAGCACCCGACAGACCGGCAATAAGCCAGTCGGTCTGCCGGATACCGCTGAGCAGAAAAGCCCAGAGAACAGCAAGAAGCAGGCGCCGGTGAGGAGGCAGCCATTTATCCATAGGTATGCTGCCCGGGCTGATTGACCATCAGGGAGGCCGGACGCATTTTGGCCAGCGCCAGCAGGATCCCCACACTGATCAGGGAGTCGGTGACAAAAATCGGCAGGTGTCCGATAAACAGCAGCCAGACCAGATCGATATAGGATTTACCGCTGTCGAGCACCAGTGCCAGCGAGGTCAGGCACACCGTACCCAGCGTACCGATAACCCCGGCCATTACCCCGAGATAAACCAGACGTCCCTGACTCAGCCCCGGACGCAGGGAGTTACGGAACAGGTAATAGACCAGCAGCGCCGGGATAGAGATATTACACAGGTTAACCCCGAGAACCGCAAAGCCGCCGAAGGAGAAAAACAGCACCTGCAGCGCGAGGGCAATCAGGAATGCCGGGAAAACCGCCCAGCCGAGGAACAATCCGGCAAGTCCGTTTAAGATCAGATGCACACTGCTGACCCCGATCGGCACATGGATGGTACCGGCAACAAAGAATGCCGCCCCGAACAGGGCTGCCAGTGACAGACGCGAGGTATCCAGCTGGCGGATGCCGATGGCAACCCCGGCCGCAGCCACCACACCGGCACCGGCCAGAACAGGAAGATGTAATACGCCTTCAGATAAATGCATGGTCTTCCTCCTGTTATGCGGCGTTTTTAGCGGCCTGCTTTGTTAATTCACGGGCACGGAAGAATGCAATCACACCGAAAATACCCACGATATAGCCCACACCACCGAGAATATTCTGCAGATAGATTTTATTCTTCAGCTGGTCAATATCCTGGCGGATCTGAATATAACCGGAAGAGGAATCACTGCTGCCGGTGTTAGCTGAGGCGGAAATAACCGGAACTTCCGTTTCCACTTTGTGCCCTTCATCACCTTCAACATAGAGAATATAATCACCGGTCGCCGGGACTTCGATTTTAAAATACCCTTTTTCATCGGTCTTTCCGGATATTTCATCATCTTCGTGGCCTTTCAGATACGTACCGACATAAGTATCTTTTGCCGGAGACATATCAGAATAATAAGACTGGCCGCTGATCACATTCCCTTCCAGCTGTGCAACCACATGCATGGAGTGAGCTTGTGCTGTTGTTGCCAACAGCACCCCGTTAATCAGTAAAATGGCAAATAAATAAACAGATTTCATAACGTTTAATTACTCAGCGTCAAAAGATAAAACATATTCCAGCTGCTGGAACCCGTACTCTTTATTATCCGGTGTATCCAGTTTGTATTCGGCGTAAACTTTATTGGCACCTTTTTCAGCTTTGAATTTTGCCAGGCCGTCTTTGTTGGTCAGCACTCCCGGGTCTTCTTCGCTTTTGGCGATTTTCATGCCTTCCAGCGGCTGACCATCTTTCAGGGCTTTGATCTCAAACTCCTGACCGGCCACCGGTTTGGTCATCGGTACCAGCTCATAAGGGGTGTTAAAGACTTTTGTAGCGTTGTCATCCCACTTAACGATATTTTTGCTGAATTTAATCGGGTTCTTGCTGAACTCTGCATCCGGTACTTCAATTTTATTTTTCTCAACGGTGCGGCCATTCTTTAATTTACTCCAGACACCGTTGTCGTAACCTAATAATATAATGGATGCACTCTCAGGCATGACAAAGTAAGCTTCGCCATCTTTAAAGGTGGTACTGACGGTTTCCACTTTACCGTCATGCATTACAGCCTGAACCGGTTTTAATTTATTTTCCGGATATTTTTCTGTCGGATTATGACCAAAACGGACAACATAATCAGAGCCGTCAGTTTGTTCAATCCAAATATTGTGCGCATTTGCCTGAAAACTACCAAATAACAGGGCGGCTGAAATTAACGTCATTTTCTTCAGAGACATAAAAATACCTTTCGATTAAGTTGCGGGATTATTTACGGCCGAGTATAGATGAGTGAAAATGAAAATAAGACCTTAAATTCAGAAGAATAATTAATATCAGGAATAGCTCACAGTAAATTGTTAAATATTTATTTACCGCAAACGTTTTTTTTTAATGGTCTTGGGCGGGTTGTTAATCTATTGCGTGAGGGTTATTTTTTGTCTCTGAAATGTTATGAGTGTAATGAATATTCGTTGAATGAATATTTACAGGATTTAAATGTCACTTTATGATGTATTTTTCACCGTTTATCAGCGGGCTCAGTGGATCATTCTGATGAATCAAGAAAACCGGGGCGCCAGCCGGAGATCATAAAGAAATAATTGATATAAACTCATAAAGTAAAAAAGTTCCTGATCAACGATCAAGAACTTTCCGGGGAAACACGTAACAACTTATCCGCGCCGGATCAACAAAACGCCGCTTTCCATGTGCGGGGTGTACGGAAACTGATCAAACAGCGCCAGCCGCACGACATCATGTGTCTGGTTCAGTGTTTCCAGATTTTCACATAATGTTTCCGGATTACAGGAAATATACATAATCCGCTCGTAGCCCTGAACCAGTTTAACGGTTTCCGCATCCAGTCCGCTGCGCGGCGGATCGACAAATATGGTATTACATTCATAAGAGGACAGATCAATTCCCGCCAGGCGGTTAAATTCACGCGCGCCCTGCATCGCCTGTGTGAAATCTTCCGCGGACATACGGATAATCTGCACATTATCGATATGGTTAGCATCGATATTATATTGCGCGGCAGCCACTGACGGTTTGGCGATTTCGGTTGCCAGCACGCGGCGGAAATTACGCGCCAGCGCCAGTGAGAAATTACCGTTACCGCAATACAGCTCCAGCAAATCGCCCTGTGAACCTTCTGTCGCGGCAAGTGCCCACTCCAGCATATGAATATTGACCGCTGCATTCGGCTGCGTGAAGCTGTTTTCAACCTGGCGGTAAATCATCTCTTTACCTGCGACCGGTAAAACTTCATCAACATAATCATTATCCAGCATGATTTTTGTTTTAGAGGCACGGCCAATCAACTGTAAATCAAAACCCTGTGACTGCAATTGTGCCCGTAATGTTTTAGCGGCCTCTGTCCAGCTGTCATCGAGTTTTTTATGATAGAGCAGGGAAACAATAATTTTGTTGCTGCGTGTCGACAGATAATCAATCTGAAAAAGTTTATGACGCAGAAGATGAGTCTGTTTCAGTAACGGCAAAATGGCCTGCATCATGTCATTAATCAGCTGGCTTGCGGCCGGGAAGGTATCAATCCGGATACGCTGTTTGGTCTGCTGATCAAACATGATATGCCAGAGGTCATCCCCTTCATGCCAGATACGGAATTCGGCGCGCATCCGGTAGTGTGAAACTGGTGACGCAAATACGTGAGCATCCGGCGCCTGAAAAGGCTGCATCATTGTTTGCAGACTTCTTACCTTCTCCGCAAGTTGTTCTTCATAATTTTCAATAGGTAACGTGTTATGCATGGCGCGTCGATCCGTTTTGCTGATCACAAAAATTGTTCGTGTGTTTATGAATAAAGTGTCCCGCCCGACAATTCAGATATCTTACTCTGGACAGGTTTTAAAACCGGATCGTAGCATGATAATTCGGTTTCTTCATAAGAATGAAAAGGGAATCCGGTGAAATTCCGGAACTGGCGCGCAGCGGTAATGGTAAAAGCAACACGATGACACTGTTATAAATGACGGGAAGTCGTTGCGGGGAATAATGTGGTACCCTCCTGAGTCCGAAGACCTGCCGAAGATTTGTCGTCCGTCCTGCTGACGCTACAAAGCAGACGGGTGGCATCCTCTTTATATATATGTGGGTGCTCAGGAAAAAATGAAAATGACCTCGCCTTATGCGCTGTCCGCTGTCGGACTGGCCGTGTTTTCCGCGTTATCGTTTAGCGCTTCTGCTAATACTAATGATGATCAGATAATTGTTTCTGCTAACCGATTCCAGCAGCCGGTTTCGTCTGTGCTGGCGCCGGTAACCGTTGTGACCCGTGAAGAGATAGATAAGTGGCAGTCGAATTCTGTCGTCGATATTCTGCGCCGGTTACCGGGGGTGGATGTGACACAGAGCGGCGGTCTGGGCCAGAACAGTACAGTATCGGTTCGCGGGACAGACGCAAAACATTTACTGGTATTGATAGATGGTGTCCGTCTGAATAATGCCGGTATTTCCGGTCAGCCGGATCTGAATCAGTTCCCGGTGGCACTGGTACAGCGGGTTGAGTATATCCGTGGTGCACGTTCTGCTGTGTATGGTTCGGATGCCATAGGTGGTGTGCTGAATATAATTACTATCCGCGATGACATCGGCTCAAATATCACAGCGGGTATTGGTTCACACGGCTATCAGAATTATACCGGAACCACTCAGCAGCAGATTGGCGAAAATACGAGGGTCACTGCTGCGGGAGCATATACCTACTCCAAAGGTTTCGAAATTCGTAATGACTATGATGGCTATTACACACCTAGCGGCCGTGATTATGGGTTCATGAATAAAACATATTGGCTGGACGTCAATCATAAGCTGAATGAGCAGTTTTCAGTATATGGCCGAGCTTATGGATATGATAATCGCAGCAAATACTTTGCAATGAAATCAGCAGAGTGGTCGCGACCGGAAGATCCTGCGAATGACCGCCGCGAGCTGGAAAACCGCACGTATGATGCAGGCGTAACTTTTAATCAGGATGATTACTCCTCCCAATTGCTCATGAGCTACAGTAGGGTCAAAGATTACAACTATGATAACCGTTACGGGCGTTATGAAAAAAGTGCAACATTAGACAATTCAAAACAGTATTCAGTCCAGTGGGGTAACAATTACCGTGTGGGCTATGGCAGTATCAACGCTGGGGTTGATTATCAGAAACAGGAAACAGAACCGGGTACAGCGCTTACCGCAGAAAGTAAATCCGTCTCTGATACTGGGTTATATCTGACTGCACAACAGCAGATTGATAATTTTATTTTGGAAGGGGCAGTACGCTCTGATCATCATTCTCAATTCGGATGGCATACAACCTGGCAGACAAGTGCTGGCTGGGAATTTATTGATGGATATCGTGTCATCGGTTCTTATGCAACAGGTTTCAAAGCGCCGACATTAGGTCAGCTTTATGCGGATACAGTATTTGATGGCGGAGGAATATTGAAAGGAAATTCAAATCTGAAGCCTGAAGAAAGTGAACAGTGGGAACTAGGTCTGGAGGGTGATACCGGACCATTGTCATGGAAATTATCCGGTTATCGTAATGAGATCAAAAACCTCATCGAATATGATATCGGTATGGTCAGTACATACAGTAACCGCAGCAAGGCTGAGTTCAAAGGTTTGGAATGGGTCGGTGAGATGGATACGGGCATTTTCCACCATCAGCTGACTTATCAGTATCTGGATGCAAGAAATAAAGATACTAATGAACGATTAGATCGCAGGGCAAGACAGCAGGTAAAATACCAGTTGGACTGGGTGATTACTGATGTTGATATGGGCGTGACATATCAGTATATCAGTCAGCGGGCAGATAAGTTTTATAACGACAAAACCTATAAAACTGAAAGTGTATCGTTGGGTGGAACAAGTGTTTTTGATATCACAGCTGCATATCCGATCACTGACCATCTGACAATTCGTGGTAAAGTAGCTAACCTGTTTGATAAAGACTACGAGACTGCGTATGGCTATCGAACCGCTGGCCGCGAATACTTCCTCACAGGAAGCTACAACTTCTGATCCGAAAACCCGCCCGACAGTGCTGCTGTTTGACTCCGGCATGGGCGGTTTATCTGTCTATCAGGAAGTAAGAAAATTACTTCCTGATCTCCACTATATATATGCATTCGATAATGAGGCGTTTCCTTACGGTGAAAAAACCGAAGCCTTTATTGTCGAACGTGTGACTAAGATTGTCCGCCAGATTGCTCTGCAGCATCCGCTGGCAGTGATTGTCATTGCCTGTAATACCGCAAGCACTATTACGCTGCCTGCACTGCGTGCAATGTCTGATATTCCGGTGGTCGGCGTGGTTCCGGCGATTAAACCGGCAGCGAAACTGACACGCAACGGCCTGGTCGGGCTGCTGGCAACGCGGGCAACGGTAAAACGGGCTTACACCCGGGAACTGATTGACCGGTTTGCTTCTGAGTGTCAGGTATCACTACTAGGGTCGGCGGAGCTGGTCGAACTCGCAGAGCGCAAGCTGTATGGTGAGGCGATTCCGGCAGGTGCCCTGGAAACTATCCTTGCGCCGTGGCGGAATATGAAAGAGCCACCTGACACAGTAGTTCTGGGATGCACTCACTTCCCGCTGATTGCCGAAGAACTGAAATCAGCATTACCCGACGGCACCCGGCTGGTGGATTCCGGGGCGGCGATTGCCCGCCGCGTGCAGTGGTTAATCAATAACAGCGAGAAACCTCATCACTTAACCGCTGAAAAAAATGTGGCGTATTGCATGCGGAATGATGAAACGACACAGAAATTACAGCCTGTTTTGCAGCAATTGGGACTCGAATCGCTGAAAAAACTGACGATTACAGGATGATTTGCTGCATTAATCAGCAGTCAGCACATTTTTATAAATTACCCCTTGCGGTCAGATGAAAACTCCCTATAATGCGCATCCGTTGTCACAGCACAGAACGCGAAGTCTGCTGAGATAACAAGGTGAAAAGTCTGAAAATAAATACTTGACACCAAATGAGGAAAGCGTAATATACGCAGCCTCGCAACAACGCAGAAGACCGGCAACGGCAGCGAAGGTTGCAACTGCTCTTTAACAATTTATCAGACAATCTGTGTGGGCACTCGCAGGACATATCACAAAAAATATATTTTTGAGAAGTCTTGAAGAGTGACCAATACAGCAGCTTAGTAATAAGCAGCAGTAAACAGTTTAATTCTTTGAGCATCAGACACTTTTAATTGAAGAGTTTGATCATGGCTCAGATTGAACGCTGGCGGCAGGCCTAACACATGCAAGTCGGGCGGTAACAGGGAGAAGCTTGCTTCTCCGCTGACGAGCGGCGGACGGGTGAGTAATGTATGGGGATCTGCCTGATGGCGGGGGATAACTACTGGAAACGGTAGCTAATACCGCATAATGTCTTCGGACCAAAGCGGGGGACCTCCGGGCCTCGCGCCATCAGATGAACCCATATGGGGATTAGCTAGTAGGTGAGGTAACGGCTTACCTGAGGCGACGATCCCTCAGCTGGTCTGAGAGGATGATCAGCCACACTGGGACTGAGACACGGCCCAGACTCCTACGGGGAGGCAGCAGTGGGGAACATTGCACAATGGGCGCAAGCCTGATGCAGCCATGCCGCGTGTATGAAGAAGGCCTTCGGGTTGTAAAGTACTTTCAGTCGGGAGGAAGGTGTCAAGGTTAATAACCTTGGCAATTGACGTTACCGACAGAAGAAGCACCGGCTAACTCCGTGCCAGCAGCCGCGGTAATACGGAGGGTGCAAGCGTTAATCGGAATTACTGGGCGTAAAGCGCACGCAGGCGGTTGATTGAGTCAGATGTGAAATCCCCGGGCTTAACCCGGGAATTGCATCTGATACTGGTCAGCTAGAGTCTTGTAGAGGGGGGTAGAATTCCATGTGTAGCGGTGAAATGCGTAGAGATGTGGAGGAATACCGGTGGCGAAGGCGGCCCCCTGGACAAAGACTGACGCTCAGGTGCGAAAGCGTGGGGAGCAAACAGGATTAGATACCCTGGTAGTCCACGCTGTAAACGATGTCGACTTGGAGGTTGTGCCCTTGAGGCGTGGCTTCCGGAGCTAACGCGTTAAGTCGACCGCCTGGGGAGTACGGCCGCAAGGTTAAAACTCAAATGAATTGACGGGGGCCCGCACAAGCGGTGGAGCATGTGGTTTAATTCGATGCAACGCGAAGAACCTTACCTGACTCTTGACATCCAGAGAACTTAGCAGAGATGCTTTGGTGCCTTCGGGAACTCTGAGACAGGTGCTGCATGGCTGTCGTCAGCTCGTGTTGTGAAATGTCGGGTTAAGTCCCGCAACGAGCGCAACCCTTATCCTTTGTTGCCAGCGCGTGATGGCGGGAACTCAAAGGAGACTGCCGGTGATAAACCGGAAGAAGGTGGGGATGACGTCAAGTCATCATGGCCCTTACGAGTAGGGCTACACACGTGCTACAATGGCGTATACAAAGGGAAGCGACCCCGCGAGGGCAAGCGGAACTCATAAAAGTACGTCGTAGTCCGGATTGGAGTCTGCAACTCGACTCCATGAAGTCGGAATCGCTAGTAATCGTAAATCAGAATGCTACGGTGAATACGTTCCGGGCCTTGTACACACCGCCCGTCACACCATGGGAGTGGGTTGCAAAAGAAGTAGGTAGCTTAACCTCTCGGGAGGGCGCTTACCACTTTGTGATTCATGACTGGGGTGAAGTCGTAACAAGGTAACCGTAGGGGAACCTGCGGTTGGATCACCTCCTTACCTAGTTGATACTGAATGTGAGTGTTCACACAGATTGTCTGATAGAAAATGAGCAGAGAGCGTCTGCGAAGCTGACTAATGTCCCCTTCGTCTAGAGGCCCAGGACACCGCCCTTTCACGGCGGTAACAGGGGTTCGAATCCCCTAGGGGACGCCAGTCTGCGCGGATGAGTGAAAGTCATCTGCAAATAATGATTAAGCTGATTCAAGAGTCAGCTTAACAATTATGCTCTTTAACAATCCGGAACAAGCTGAAAAATTGAAACAATCAATATTATCACCGAGGTAATATTGATGAGTCTCTCAGCCAAGCAACAGAACGTGTTACTACGACACGGCGAGCGAAGTTATTTCGCGGAGGCCGGAGCACAGTGAGCGGAGCATACTCAGGTATGTGAGCATCACGAGCACCGCCCGACAAAGAAATCGCAAAGCACAGCCTGTCGGATAAGACACTTTCGGGTTGTGAGGTTAAGCGAATAAGCGTACACGGTGGATGCCTAGGCAGTCAGAGGCGATGAAGGACGTGCTAATCTGCGATAAGCGCCGGTAAGGTGATATGAACCGTTATAACCGGCGATTTCCGAATGGGGAAACCCAGTGCAATTCGTTGCACTATCATTACCTGAATACATAGGGTAATGAAGCGAACCGGGAGAACTGAAACATCTAAGTACCCCGAGGAAAAGAAATCAAACGAGATTCCCCCAGTAGCGGCGAGCGAACGGGGAGCAGCCCAGGACCTTAATCAGCATCAGTGTTAAGAGAACAGTCTGGAAAGGCTGGCCACAGCAGGTGATAGCCCTGTATCTGAAAGCACTGGTGTTGTGAGTCCGATGAGTAAGGCGGGACACGTGTTATCCTGTCTGAATATGGGGGGGACCATCCTCCAAGGCTAAATACTCCTGACTGACCGATAGTGAACCAGTACCGTGAGGGAAAGGCGAAAAGAACCCCGGCGAGGGGAGTGAAAAAGAACCTGAAACCGTGTACGTACAAGCAGTGGGAGCACCCTTCGGGGTGTGACTGCGTACCTTTTGTATAATGGGTCAGCGACTTATATTCTGTAGCAAGGTTAACCGGATAGGGGAGCCGCAGGGAAACCGAGTCTTAACTGGGCGAATTAGTTGCAGGTACAGACCCGAAACCCGGTGATCCAGCCATGGGCAGGTTGAAGGTTGGGTAACACTAACTGGAGGACCGAACCGACTAATGTTGAAAAATTAGCGGATGACTTGTGGCTGGGGGTGAAAGGCCAATCAAACCGGGAGATAGCTGGTTCTCCCCGAAAGCTATTTAGGTAGCGCCTCGTGAACTCATCTCCGGGGTAGAGCACTGTTTCGGCTAGGGGGTCATCCCGACTTACCAACCCGATGCAAACTGCGAATACCGGAGAATGTTATCACGGGAGACACACGGCGGGTGCTAACGTTCGTCGTGAAGAGGGAAACAACCCAGACTGCCGGCTAAGGTTCCCAAAGTCATAATTAAGTGGGAAACGAAGTGGGAAGGCTCAGACAGCCAGGATGTTGGCTTAGAAGCAGCCATCATTTAAAGAAAGCGTAATAGCTCACTGGTCGAGTCGGCCTGCGCGGAAGATGTAACGGGGCTAAATTATGCACCGAAGCCGCGGCAGCGATATGTAAATATTGTCGGGTAGGGGAGCGTTCTGTAAGCCTGTGAAGGTGACCTGTGAGGGTTGCTGGAGGTATCAGAAGTGCGAATGCTGACATAAGTAACGATAATGCGGGTGAAAAACCCGCACGCCGGAAGACCAAGGGTTCCTGTCCAACGTTAATCGGGGCAGGGTGAGTCGACCCCTAAGGCGAGGCTGAAAAGCGTAGTCGATGGGCAACGGGTTAATATTCCCGTACTGGTGGTAACTGCGAAGGGGGGGACGGAGAAAGCTAAATCATCCGGCGACGGTTGTCCCGGTTTAAGCGTGCAGGTGGACTGACCAGGCAAATCCGGTCGGTTGTTAACACTGAGGCGTGACGACGAGCCACTACGGTGGTGAAGTGATTGATGCTCTGCTTCCGGAAAAGCCTCTAAGCTTCAGGTTACCATTAATCGTACCCAAACCGACACAGGTGGTCAGGTAGAGAATACTCAGGCGCTTGAGAGAACTCGGGTGAAGGAACCAGGCAAAATGGTGCCGTAACTTCGGGAGAAGGCACGCTGGCACTGCAGGTGAAGTGGTTTACCCATGGAGCTGAAGCCAGCCGCAGATACCAGCTGGCTGCAACTGTTTATTAAAAACACAGCACTGTGCAAACACGAAAGTGGACGTATACGGTGTGACGCCTGCCCGGTGCCGGAAGGTTAATTGATGAGGTCAGCCGCAAGGCGAAGCTTCTGATCGAAGCCCCCGGTAAACGGCGGCCGTAACTATAACGGTCCTAAGGTAGCGAAATTCCTTGTCGGGTAAGTTCCGACCTGCACGAATGGCGTAATGATGGCCAGGCTGTCTCCATCCGAGACTCAGTGAAATTGAACTCGCTGTGAAGATGCAGTGTACCCGCGGCAAGACGGAAAGACCCGTGAACCTTTACTATAGCTTGACACTGAACATTGAGCCTTGATGTGTCAGGATAGGTGGGAGGCAATGAAGTGTGGACGCCAGTCTGCACGAGCCATCCTTGAAATACCACCCTTTAACGTTTGATGTTCTAACCGGGTCCATAATCTGGATTGGGGACCGTGTCTGGTGGGTAGTTTGACTGGGGCGGTCTCCTCCCAAAGAGTAACGGAGGAGCACGAAGGTTGGCTAAGCATGGTCGGACATCATGCGGTTAGTGCAAAGGCATAAGCCAGCTTGACTGCGAGAGTGACGGCTCGAGCAGGTACGAAAGCAGGTCTTGGTGATCCGGTGGTTCTGAATGGAAGGGCCATCGCTCAACGGATAAAAGGTACTCTGGGATAACAGGCTGATACCGCCCAAGAGTTCATATCGACGGCGGTGTTTGGCACCTCGATGTCGGCTCATCACATCCTGGGGCTGAAGTAGGTCCCAAGGTATGGCTGTTCGCCATTTAAAGTGGTACGCGAGCTGGGTTTAGAACGTCGTGAGACAGTTCGGTCCCTATCTGCCGTGGGCGCTGGAAGATTGAGAGGGGTTGCTCCTCAGTACGAGAGGACCGGAGTGAACGCACCACTGGTGTACGGGTTGTGATGCCAATTGCATTGCCCGGTAGCTAAGTGCGGAAGAGATAACCGCTGAAAGCATCTAAGCGGGAAACTTGCCTCGAGATGAGTCTTCCCTGACCCTTTAAGGGTCCTGAAGGAACGTTTGAGACTAAGACGTTGATAGGCTGGGTGTGTAAGCGCAGCGATGCGTTGAGCTGACCAGTACTAATGAACCGTGAGGCTTAACCTGACAACACCGAAGGTGTTTTGAGTTGAGAGACGATTAGAGAGATTTTTCAGCACAGTGAAGAGGCAGAAGTCATTCACTGTGAAAGCTTGTTTTGGATTGAAATGAATTTGCCTGGCGGCCGTAGCGCGGTGGTCCCACCTGACCCCATGCCGAACTCAGAAGTGAAACGCCGTAGCGCCGATGGTAGTGTGGGGTCTCCCCATGTGAGAGTAGGGAACCGCCAGGTTATTATTTAAAGTCTGTGCAAAAGCGCAGATTTTTGCTGATATGGCTCAGTTGGTAGAGCACACCCTTGGTAAGGGTGAGGTCCCCAGTTCGAATCTGGGTATCAGCACCATTAATTTAGTTCGGCAGAAATTGAAAAGAATTTGCCTGGCGGCCGTAGCGCGGTGGTCCCACCTGACCCCATGCCGAACTCAGAAGTGAAACGCCGTAGCGCCGATGGTAGTGTGGGGTCTCCCCATGTGAGAGTAGGGAACCGCCAGGTTTTATATTTAAAGAAAGCCACTCATCTGAGTGGCTTTTTTGCATTTGCAGTCCGCCAAAATACAAATTCCCGCAGTGCTGGGATCCGCGTCTGCGGACTGATAAACTAGACAGCATATTTGTCAGATGAGTTTTTCATTATGTCCCTCAAACCTGCTGATTCACTCCGCCAGTTACATACATTTGGTATCGAAGCCGGTGCCCGGCATATTGATGTCGCAGAGACCATTTCTGATCTCTGCCGCTTATGGCTGGCTGCACAAACGGAAAAATCCCCCTTCCTGCT
Source organism: Morganella morganii (assembly GCF_019243775.1). NCBI lineage: Bacteria > Pseudomonadati > Pseudomonadota > Gammaproteobacteria > Enterobacterales > Morganellaceae > Morganella > Morganella morganii. Next base: position 3,419,663 of record NZ_CP069157.1, on the reverse strand, counting down.
GTTAGGCGGCGGCAGTAATGTACTGTTTACTGAGAATTTCAATGGCACCGTTGTCATTAACCGGATCCCCGGCAAGACCGTCCGGGAAACACCGGATGCCTGGTTTATCGAAGTTGGTGCCGGCGAAAACTGGCATGAATTAATCCGCTGGATGCTGGCGAACAGTATTTACGGCATGGAAAACCTGGCGCTGATCCCGGGCTGTGCCGGTACTGCACCGATTCAGAATATCGGGGCATACGGTACCGAATTTAAAGACGTATGTGACTATGTGGATGTCACCTCTCTGTCAGACGGGCAGACAACACGCCTGACTGCAGAGGAATGTCGCTTTGACTACCGTGACAGTATTTTCAAACATGATTATCAGCAGGGATATGCTATCACAGCGGTGGGACTGAAACTGCCGAAAGTATGGAAACCGAATCTGAGCTACGGTGATTTGAAATCGCTGGATCCAGCGACTGTCACACCTCAGCAGGTATTTGATATGGTCTGTCAGATGCGGATGAGCAAACTGCCGGATCCGGCTGTAACCGGCAATGCAGGCAGCTTTTTTAAAAATCCGGTTGTGACTGCTGAGTGTGCGCAGAAAATCAAAGCACAGTATCCTGACTGCCCGCAGTATGTGGTGGCAGACGGAATCAAACTCGCTGCCGGCTGGCTTATCGACCAGTGTCAACTGAAAGGCCATCAGGAAGGCGGTGCAGCTGTGCATATGAATCAGGCGCTGGTATTAATCAACCGTGATAATGCAACAGGTGATGATGTTATTCGTCTCGCCCGTTATGTCCGTCAGCAGGTTGCTGCCCGTTTCGGGGTTCAGCTGGAGCCGGAAGTCCGTTTTATCGGTACGGACGGTGAAATCAGTGCCACAGAGGCTATCGCATGAAAGATTACAGTGTACCGCTGACGCTGATCGGCATTTTATCTGACGGTGAGTTCCATTCCGGTGAACAACTCGGCGATAAGCTGGGGATGACCCGGGCTGCAGTTAATAAGCATATCCGCACCTTACGTGAGATGGGGATAGAGATGGAAACGGTCACCGGTAAGGGTTACCGCCTCTTTGCACCGATGAATCTGTTACAGCCCGATGTTATCCGCACGCTGCTGCCCGGGCGAAATGTCGAAGTGCTGCCGGTCATAGGTTCCACCAATCAGCATATGATGGATAAAGTCGGGGAACTGACATCCGGTGATGCCTGTGTGGCGGAATACCAGTATGCCGGACGCGGTCGCCGCGGGCGGCAGTGGATCTCTCCGTTTGGCCGCAATCTGTATCTTTCTCTGTACTGGCGTCTTGAGCAGGGACCCGCAGCGGCTATCGGGCTGAGTCTGGTAGTCGGTATTGTGCTTGCTGAGACACTGCATGAGCTGGGTGCGACCGGTGTAAAAGTCAAATGGCCGAATGACTTATATCTGGATGACAAAAAACTGGCCGGTATTCTGGTCGAACTTCAGGGAAAAACCGGGGATGCCGCGCATGTGGTTATCGGGATCGGGATTAACCTGACCATGGAAAGCAGCGGTACAGATCAGATTGGCCAGCAGTGGATCAATCTGCAGCAATCCGGTATTCAGATCGACCGTAATATATTATCTGCAGAGTTTATTAAACATCTGACAGATGCGTTGCACTTGTTCGAAAAAAGCGGACTGACCCCGTTTATTGAACGCTGGTATGCTTTTGATAATTACCTTAATCGTGAAGTAAAACTGATTATTGGTGAGCGTGAGGTCTTTGGCGTTTCCAGAGGGATAAACGGGCAGGGTGCTTTGTTATTAGACCAGTTTGGTGAAATTACCCCCTATATCGGCGGAGAAATATCACTTCGCGGTGTGAATTCAAAAAATAAACCGGCCTGAGCCGGTTTATTTTTAACAGAAAAACTGATTATTTCCGCAGTTTCACATTGGTCACCATATGATTGGTGCCTTTGGTCATCACCAGGCTGGCCCGCTCTCTGGTCGGCAGAATATTTTCATGCAGATTCAGGCCGTTAATCTCATCCCAGATTGTTGAGGCAATGCTGACGGCCTCACTTTCCTCAAGTTGCGCATAGTGATGGAAATAGGAATTAGGATCACTGAATGCGCCCTGACGGAATTTCAGGAACCGCCCGATATACCAGCTCTTCAGTAATTCTTCCGGCGCATCCACATAAATAGAGAAATCCACAAAATCGGACACGAACACATGGTGCATGGCTTCCGGATAATCCATCCCGCTCTGCAGCACATTCAGGCCTTCCAGGATCACGATATCCGGCTGCTCAACCACTAACTGTTTATCCGGGATAATGTCATAGGTCAGATGTGAATAAACCGGCGCCAGAACCCGCGGGGTACCGGATTTCACTTCAGAAACGAAACGTACCAGATTATACATGTCATAGGATTCAGGGAATCCTTTCTTCTTCATAATACCGCGTTCATTCAGCACAGAATTGGGATGAAGAAAACCATCAGTGGTAATCAAATCCACTTTGCGATGTTCCGGCCAGCGGCTCAGTAGCGCCTGCAATAACCGGGCGGTGGTACTTTTTCCGACTGACACACTGCCGGCAATACCAATCACATAAGGGACTTTCGCTTCATTTCTGCCGAGGAACTGCTCCAGTACGGCCTGACGGCGCAGGTTTGAGCTGATATAGAAGTTCAGCAGACGGGACAGTGGCAGATAAATCGCGATAACTTCATCAATCGAGATTTCATCGTGGATACCGCGCAGATCGTCAATTTCCTGCTCAGACAACGTCATCGGAACGGAGTTACGCAGGGTCGCCCACTGACTGCGGCTGAAATGGAGATAAGGAGAGAGCGATTTTTCTTTATACATAAACCAACAGCTGCCTTTATTACGCAGGTTGGACAGGTCATTAATACCCGTACCGGCTGAAAATAAATCGCATCATAGCGAGAGATGAGAGTCAGGCGTAGCAATTTTTTTGAAAAAATGCATTTTTTTTGATGTCGCGGACATAAATTACATTGCGCATGACATAAACAAGGAGTTAAAAATAAGCGGATTATTGGTTTTTACGGTAGTCCATCTGTGTGATTACTGAGAGTTTAAGTGATAAGTATCGCTGCTAATTTGTACATTACCTATTGAAAAAAACAGCAAAATACGGAAGAATGTCCACTTTGTGAGCAAAAGAACAATTTCAGCGATTTTTTTGTTGCATCCTGCGCAAAGTCTCCATAGAATGCGCAGCACTTGATGCCGGCATAGCTCAGTTGGTAGAGCAACTGACTTGTAATCAGTAGGTCCCGAGTTCGACTCTTGGTGCCGGCACCATTTAACAATTTGGAAAGGTGGGATACCCAAGCGGCCAAAGGGAGCAGACTGTAAATCTGCCGTCACAGACTTCGAAGGTTCGAATCCTTCTCCCACCACCATCCAATGTGAATTATTATCCTGAGTGTTTTACTCAAGACTCCTTCGATGTAAAATACTCCGGATTCAGTTACAGCAGATTAAAGTCAGGTAGCCGAGTTCACGCGGGCATCGTATAATGGCTATTACCTCAGCCTTCCAAGCTGATGATGCGGGTTCGATTCCCGCTGCCCGCTCCAAGATGTGCTGATATAGCTCAGTTGGTAGAGCGCACCCTTGGTAAGGGTGAGGTCGGCAGTTCGAATCTGCCTATCAGCACCACTTCCGTTGTTCTCCATTCCTTGATTTTTTTCCCTGTAAATATCCAGACAAGCAATACTGCTTGGTTGATGTGGTGAAACCACCGATTCCGTGTCTTAGAGGGACAACTAATGTCTAAAGAAAAGTTTGAACGTACGAAACCGCACGTTAACGTTGGTACTATCGGCCACGTTGACCACGGTAAAACTACCCTGACTGCTGCAATCACCACCGTTCTGGCAAAAACCTACGGCGGTAACGCTCGTGCATTCGACCAGATCGATAACGCGCCTGAAGAAAAAGCACGTGGTATCACCATCTCTACTTCTCACGTAGAGTACGATACTCCGACTCGCCACTACGCGCACGTTGACTGCCCGGGGCACGCCGACTACGTTAAAAACATGATCACCGGTGCTGCACAGATGGACGGCGCTATCCTGGTTGTTGCTGCAACTGATGGCCCTATGCCACAGACCCGTGAGCACATCCTGTTAGGTCGTCAGGTTGGCGTTCCTTACATCATCGTATTCCTGAACAAATGTGACATGGTTGATGATGAAGAGCTGCTGGAACTGGTTGAAATGGAAGTTCGTGAACTTCTGTCTCAGTACGATTTCCCTGGCGACGACACGCCAATCGTTCGCGGTTCAGCGCTGAAAGCACTGGAAGGCGAGCCAGAGTGGGAAGCTAAGATCGTTGAACTGGCAGGTTTCCTGGATTCTTACATCCCGGAGCCAGAGCGTGCAATTGACAAGCCGTTCCTGCTGCCAATCGAAGACGTATTCTCAATCTCCGGCCGTGGTACCGTTGTTACCGGTCGTGTTGAGCGCGGTATCATCAAGGTTGGTGAGGAAGTTGAAATCGTGGGTATCAAAGATACTGCGAAAACCACCTGTACCGGTGTTGAAATGTTCCGCAAACTGCTGGACGAAGGCCGTGCAGGTGAGAACGTCGGTGTTCTGCTGCGTGGTACCAAGCGTGAAGAAATCGAACGTGGTCAGGTTCTGGCTAAACCAGGTTCAATCAAACCACACACCAAATTTGAATCAGAAGTTTATATTCTGAGCAAAGATGAAGGTGGTCGTCATACTCCATTCTTCAAAGGCTACCGTCCACAGTTCTACTTCCGTACCACAGACGTAACAGGTACTATCGAACTGCCGGAAGGCGTTGAAATGGTAATGCCGGGCGACAACATCAAAATGATCGTCACCCTGATCCACCCAATCGCAATGGACGATGGTCTGCGTTTCGCAATCCGTGAAGGCGGCCGTACCGTTGGCGCGGGTGTTGTAGCGAAAGTGATGGGTTAATTCCCCGCTGATTATTAAAAAGAGAGCTGCGGCTCTCTTTTTTTATGCCTGCTTTCCGGCAACTGCTGACAAAATTTACACAATAGCAATTGTAATAATACTGATTATCATTTACTCTTTACCGCAGTCAGGAGGAATGATATGTACGTATGTTTATGTAATGCCATCAGCGATAAAGCCATCCGGAATGCCGTGCGCCAGAATAAGGTTCATTCCATCGGTGAACTGCGTAAAATTATCCCTGTCGGCACTGAATGCGGCAAATGTATCCGCCACGCCAAAGCCGTTATTGCAGAAGAGCATATGTCTGTCCCGGTTGACCGCGTCGCCTGAATCTTCTCTCTGAAACCCGCCGGAATTTTGAACTGTATCGCTATTTTGTCACCGTAATCACTCCGTGAATTATTTCCTGTGTCTATACTGAACAGACAGGAAACAAAGGAGGGTACATGAAAGGCGATAAAAAAATGATCTCGCATCTGAACAAATTGCTGGGAAATGAACTGGTTGCTATTAACCAGTATTTTCTGCATGCCCGCATGTTCAAAAACTGGGGTCTGATTAAACTCAACAACAAAGAGTATGAAGAATCCATTGATGAGATGAAACACGCTGATGAATACATTGAGCGTATCTTATTTCTGGAAGGGATCCCGAACCTTCAGGATCTCGGTAAACTTCATATCGGCGAAGATGTTGAGGAAATGCTGAAGTCTGACCTTCAGCTGGAACTGGATGGCGCCAAAGATTTACGTGAAGCCATTGCCTATGCCGATTCCAAACATGATTATGTCAGCCGTGATTTGATGATAAAAATACTGGCGGAAGAGGAGTCTCATATCGACTGGCTGGAAACCCAGCTGGATCTGATAGCCCGTGTGGGTCTGCAGAACTATCAGCAGGCACAGATGGCGGACGCAGACACAGAATAAAAAACAGAGAAATAATCACTAAAGTAAGCAATGTGCAGAACCGCCGGCAGGGAAACCCGCGGCGGTTTTTCTTTTTTGATTTTTTGTCATGGCGCCGGAGATAATTTGCACAAATCCCGGTTTGCGGCTTGCTTTCAGGGCTCATTCACGTATAATGCGCGGGCTTGCCAATTGTGCAAGCCTGGTTGATACCAGCATTGGACAGTATGTTTTTTAGCTGTTCATGAAAATATCCCCGATATGGGGATTACATCGAGAACGATTACACTCCCCCGTCAATCGAAATGGGTGCGAGGAGTAATTTTTTACGTTTATAAAATAGTTGGAGCTCTGGTCTCATGCAGAACCAAAGAATCCGTATCCGCCTTAAAGCTTTTGATCATCGTCTGATCGATCAATCAACTGCGGAAATCGTAGAGACTGCTAAGCGCACTGGTGCGCAAGTTCGTGGTCCTATCCCGCTGCCGACCCGTAAAGAGCGTTTTACCGTTCTGATCTCTCCGCACGTCAACAAAGATGCGCGCGATCAGTACGAAATTCGCACTCACAAACGTCTGGTTGACATCGTTGAGCCAACTGAAAAAACCGTTGATGCTCTGATGCGTCTGGATCTGGCTGCCGGCGTTGACGTGCAGATCAGCCTGGGTTAATCAGGTATCAATTGATTGAGAGGTTGAAACAATGATTGGTTTAGTCGGTAAAAAAGTGGGTATGACCCGCATCTTCACTGAAGAAGGTGTGTCAATCCCTGTTACTGTTATCGAAATCGAAAATAACCGCGTTACTCAGGTTAAATCTGACGAAACTGACGGTTATCGTGCTATTCAGGTTACCACCGGCAGCAAAAAAGCTAACCGCGTGAACAAACCTGAAGCAGGACATTTCGCAAAAGCTGGTGTTGAAGCTGGTCGCCTGTTACGTGAATTCCGCCTGTCAGAAGGTGAAGAGTTTACTGTTGGCCAGAACATCAGCGTTGAAATTTTCGCTGACGTTAAGAAAGTTGACGTTACTGGTACATCTAAAGGTAAGGGCTTCGCCGGTACTGTAAAGCGCTGGAATTTCCGTACTCAGGATGCTACTCATGGTAACTCCTTGTCTCACCGTGTTCCGGGTTCTATCGGTCAGAACCAGACTCCGGGTAAGGTATTTAAAGGCAAGAAAATGGCAGGTCAGCTGGGTAACGAACGTGTAACCGTTCAGAGCCTGGATGTCGTTCGCGTTGACGCTGAGCGTAACCTGCTGCTGGTAAAAGGTGCTGTCCCGGGTGCAACCGGTAGCAACCTGATTGTTAAACCAGCTGTCAAGGCTTAACGTCGAGGAGATAGGAATGGAATTGGTAATGAAAGACGCGCAAAGCGCGCTGACTGTTTCCGAAACTACCTTCGGGCGTGATTTCAATGAAGCGCTTGTCCATCAAGTAGTTGTTGCGTATGCAGCTGGTGCTCGTCAAGGTACACGTGCTCAGAAAACTCGTGCTGAAGTTACTGGGTCTGGTAAAAAACCATGGCGCCAAAAAGGTACTGGTCGTGCCCGCTCTGGTTCAATCAAGAGCCCAATCTGGCGCTCTGGTGGTATCACTTTCGCAGCGAAACCACAGGACCACAGTCAAAAAGTTAACAAAAAGATGTACCGCGGCGCGCTGAAAAGCATCCTGTCCGAATTGGTACGTCAGGATCGTCTGATCATTGTCGAAAAATTTGCTGTAGAAGCACCTAAAACCAAGCTGCTGGTACAGAAATTGAAAGATATGGCTCTGGAAGACGTGATGATCGTCACACACGAAGTTGATGAGAACCTGTTCTTAGCAGCTCGCAACCTGTACAAGGTTGATGTGCGTGATGTCACTGCAATCGATCCGGTCAGTCTGATCGCGTTCGGTAAAGTAGTGATGACTGCTGAAGCAGTTAAGCAAGTTGAGGAGATGCTGGCATGATCCGTGAAGAACGTCTGCTGAAAGTACTGCGCGCGCCGCATGTATCTGAAAAAGCGTCTACCGCGATGGAAAAAACAAATACCATCGTGCTCAAAGTTGCTAAAGACGCGACTAAAGCTGAAATCAAAGCTGCAGTTGAAAAACTGTTCGAAGTCAAAGTTGAAGGTGTTAACACTCTGCTGGTTAAAGGCAAAGTGAAGCGCCACGGTCAGCGTTTCGGTCGTCGTAGCGACTGGAAAAAAGCTTACGTCACCCTGCAGGAAGGCCAGAATCTGGACTTCGTCGGCGGCGCTGAGTAAGTCGGAGGAGTAAAGAACAATGGCAATTGTTAAATGTAAACCTACGTCTCCGGGCCGTCGCCACGTCGTTAAAGTGGTTAACCCTGAGCTTCACAAGGGCAAACCTTACGCACCACTGCTTGAGAAAAACAACAAGTCTGGTGGTCGTAACAACAATGGCCGTATCACTACCCGTCATATTGGTGGTGGTCACAAGCAAAATTACCGTATTGTTGACTTTAAACGTAACAAAGACGGTATCCCGGCTGTTGTAGAACGTCTGGAATATGATCCAAACCGTTCAGCAAATATTGCTCTGGTATTATACAAAGACGGTGAACGCCGTTACATCCTGGCTCCTAAAGGCCTGAAAGCTGGTGATCAAATCCAGTCTGGTGTTGATGCTGCAATCAAAGCGGGTAACGCTCTGCCAATGCGCAACATCCCGGTTGGTTCTACTGTTCATAACGTAGAAATGAAACCAGGTAAAGGCGGCCAGCTGGCACGTTCTGCCGGTACTTACGTTCAGATCGTTGCGCGCGATGGTGCTTATGTCACTATTCGTCTGCGTTCCGGTGAAATGCGTAAAGTTCCTTCAGATTGCCGCGCGACTTTAGGTGAAGTGGGTAACGCTGAACACATGCTGCGCGTTCTGGGTAAAGCTGGTGCAAGTCGCTGGCGTGGTATTCGCCCTACCGTTCGCGGTACTGCGATGAACCCGGTAGACCACCCACATGGTGGTGGTGAAGGTCGTAACTTTGGTAAACACCCTGTAACACCATGGGGCGTTCAGACCAAAGGTAAGAAGACTCGTAAAAACAAACGCACTGAACACTTCATCGTTCATCGTCGTACTAAGAAATAATTAGAGGATAAGCCATGCCACGTTCTCTCAAGAAAGGTCCTTTTATTGACCTGCACTTGCTGAAGAAGGTAGAGAAAGCGGTGGAAAGCGGTGACAAAAAGCCTGTTAAGACTTGGTCCCGTCGTTCAACGATCTTTCCTAACATGATCGGTTTGACCATCGCTGTCCATAATGGTCGTCAGCATGTTCCGGTTTACGTTACCGACGAAATGGTTGGTCACAAACTGGGTGAATTCGCGCCGACCCGTACTTATCGCGGCCATGCGGCTGATAAAAAAGCCAAAAAGAAATAAGGTAGGAGGAAGAGATGGAAACTATTGCTATGCATCGCCACGCTCGTTCTTCTGCTCAGAAGGTTCGCCTGGTGGCTGACCTGATCCGCGGTAAGAAAGTGTCGCAAGCTCTGGAAATTTTAACCTTTACCAACAAGAAAGCTGCTGGTTTAGTGAAGAAAGTTCTGGAGTCTGCTATTGCTAACGCAGAACACAACGATGGCGCTGACATCGATGATCTGAAAGTAGCGAAAATTTTCGTTGACGACGGCCCAACCATGAAGCGCATCATGCCTCGTGCTAAAGGTCGTGCAGATCGTATTCTTAAGCGCACCAGCCACATCACTGTGGTTGTGTCCGATCGCTGATACCTGGAGACTAGCAATGGGTCAGAAAGTAAATCCAAATGGTATTCGCCTGGGTATTGTTAAACCTTGGAACTCTACCTGGTTTGCGAACACCAAAGAATTCGCTGACAACCTGGACAGCGACTTTAAAGTACGTAAGTACTTAACTAAAGAACTGGAAAAAGCGTCAGTATCCCGCATCGTTATCGAGCGCCCTGCTAAGAGCATCCGTGTGACTATTCACACTGCACGCCCTGGCATCGTGATCGGTAAGAAAGGTGAAGACGTTGAAAAACTGCGCAAAAGCGTTTCAGATATCGCTGGCGTTCCTGCGCAGATCAATATTGCCGAAGTACGTAAACCTGAACTGGACGCAAAATTAGTTGCTGACAGCATCACTTCACAGCTGGAACGTCGCGTTATGTTCCGTCGTGCTATGAAGCGTGCGGTACAGAATGCTATGCGTTTAGGCGCTAAAGGTATCAAAGTCGAAGTCAGCGGCCGTTTAGGCGGTGCTGAAATCGCACGTACTGAGTGGTATCGTGAAGGCCGTGTGCCTCTGCATACCCTGCGTGCAGACATCGATTATAACACCTCTGAAGCTCAGACTACTTATGGTGTTATCGGTGTTAAAGTGTGGATCTTCAAAGGTGAGATTCTGGGTGGCATGGCTGCAGTTGAACAGGCGGAAAAACCGGCTGCTCAACCTAAAAAACAGCAGCGTAAAGGCCGTAAGTAAAGGAGAGTCGCTGAATGTTACAACCAAAGCGTACAAAATTCCGTAAAGTGCACAAAGGCCGTAACCGCGGTCTGGCAGCCGGCGCGGATGTGAGCTTCGGCACTTATGGTCTGAAAGCTGTTGGCCGTGGTCGTCTGACTGCACGTCAGATCGAAGCAGCACGTCGTGCTATGACCCGTGCAGTTAAGCGTCAGGGTAAAATCTGGATCCGTGTGTTCCCGGACAAACCTATCACTGAAAAGCCTCTTGAAGTGCGTATGGGTAAAGGTAAAGGTAACGTGGAGTATTGGGTTGCCTTAATCCAGCCGGGTAAAGTCCTGTATGAAATGGACGGCGTATCGGAAGAGCTTGCTCGTGAAGCATTCAAGCTGGCAGCAGCTAAACTGCCTATCAAAACCACCTTTGTAACTAAGACGGTGATGTAATGAAAGCGAAAGAGCTGCGCGAAAAAAGCGTTGAAGAGCTGAACACTGAGCTGCTGAACCTGCTGCGCGAACAATTTAACCTGCGTATGCAAGCGGCAAGCGGCCAGTTACAACAGTCTCATCTGTTAAAACAAGTGCGTCGTAATATTGCACGTGTTAAGACTTTATTGACTGAGAAGGCGGGTGCGTAATGACCGATAAAATCCGTACTCTGCAAGGTCGTGTTGTTAGTGACAAAATGGAGAAATCCATTGTTGTGACTATCGAGCGTATGGTGAAACACCCTCTGTATGGTAAGTTCATCCGTCGTACGACTAAACTGCACGTACATGACGAGAACAATGAATGTGGTATCGGTGACGTGGTAGAAATCCGCGAAACCCGTCCACTGTCTAAGACTAAGTCCTGGACCCTGGTTCGCGTCGTAGAGAAAGCTGTACTGTAACAGCACTGCTTTCTGATGTAGAATAAACGGCTCGGCTTTAGAGCCGTTTATTTTTTTTCTATCCATAACGAAGATGTGGTGTTATAATGCCGCGCCCTCGTAATTGGGTATTTGGACGGCCTCTCTTTTTAGTAAGAGTGGCTCAGTAGTAGTTGACATTTAGCGGAGCACTAAAATGATCCAAGAACAGACTATGCTGAACGTGGCCGATAACTCCGGTGCACGTCGCGTAATGTGTATCAAGGTTCTAGGTGGCTCGCACCGTCGCTACGCAGCTGTAGGCGACATTATCAAAATTACCATCAAGGAAGCAATTCCGCGCGGTAAAGTAAAAAAAGGTGATGTTCTGAAGGCAGTAGTGGTGCGCACCAAGAAGGGTGTACGTCGCCCTGACGGTTCTGTCATTCGCTTCGATAGCAACGCTTGTGTATTGTTAAACAATAACAGCGAGCAAGTTATCGGTACGCGTATTTTTGGGCCGGTAACTCGTGAACTTCGTAACGAGAAGTTTATGAAAATTATCTCACTGGCACCTGAAGTACTCTAAGGAGCGGAACTATGGCAGCGAAAATCCGTCGTGATGACGAAATTATCGTGCTGACCGGCAAAGATAAAGGTAAGCGCGGTAAAGTAAAACAGGTTCTTTCTTCTGGTAAAGTTATCGTTGAAGGTATCAATCTGGTTAAGAAACATCAGAAGCCGGTTCCGGCCCTGAACCAACCAGGTGGCATCGTTGAAAAAGAAGCTGCAATTCAGGTTTCTAACGTTGCAATCTTCAATGCGGCAACCGGCAAGGCTGACCGTGTAGGTTTTAGATTCGAAGACGGCAAAAAAGTCCGTTTCTTCAAGTCTAACAGCGAAACTATCAAGTAATTTTTGGAGTATACGATGGCGAAACTGCATGATTACTACAAAGACGAAGTAGTTAAACAACTGATGACTCAGTTTAACTACAATTCTGTCATGCAAGTCCCTCGGGTCGAGAAGATCACCCTGAATATGGGTGTTGGTGAAGCAATTGCTGATAAAAAACTGCTGGATAACGCAGCAGCTGACTTAGCAGCAATCTCTGGTCAGAAACCATTGATCACCAAAGCACGCAAATCTGTTGCAGGCTTCAAAATCCGCCAGGGCTATCCAATCGGCTGTAAAGTAACTCTGCGTGGCGAACGCATGTGGGAGTTCTTTGAGCGACTGATTTCTATTGCTGTACCACGTATTCGTGACTTCCGTGGCTTGTCCGCTAAGTCTTTCGATGGTCGCGGTAACTACAGCATGGGCGTACGTGAACAAATCATCTTCCCTGAAATCGATTACGATAAAGTGGATCGTGTTCGTGGTCTTGATATTACTATCACTACCACCGCGAAATCTGATGATGAAGGTCGCGCACTGTTATCAGCGTTTAACTTCCCGTTTCGCAAGTAAGGCAGGGTATTCATGGCTAAGAAATCTATGAAAGCACGTGATGTAAAACGTGCAAAATTAGCTGAGAAATTCTTCGCAAAACGCGCAGAACTGAAAGCTACCATCTCCGATGTCAACGCATCAGATGACGATCGTTGGGATGCTGTTCTGAAGCTTCAATCTCTGCCACGTGATTCCAGTCCTTCCCGTCAGCGTAACCGTTGCCGCCAAACCGGGCGTCCACACGGTTTTCTGCGGAAGTTTGGCTTAAGCCGTATTAAAGTCCGTGAAGCCGCTATGCGCGGTGAAATCCCGGGCCTTAAGAAAGCTAGCTGGTAATTGTCACCATATTGAATCACGGGAGTAAAGACAGATGAGCATGCAAGATCCCATCGCGGATATGCTGACCCGTATCCGTAACGGTCAGGCCGCGAACAAAGTTGCGGTCACCATGCCTTCCTCCAAGCTGAAAGTGGCAATTGCCAACGTGCTGAAGGAAGAAGGTTATATTGAAGATTTTAAAATCGAAGGCGACATCAAGCCAGAACTGGAACTGACTCTTAAGTATTTCCAGGGTAAGGCTGTTGTAGAAAGCATCCAGCGCGTAAGCCGCCCAAGTCTGCGTATTTATAAGCGCAAAGACGAACTGCCACAAGTTATGGCAGGTCTGGGTATCGCAGTTGTTTCTACATCTAAAGGTGTAATGACTGATCGTGCAGCTCGCCAGGCTGGTCTTGGTGGCGAGATTCTCTGCTACGTAGCATAATTCGGGAGGAAAGAATGTCTCGTGTGGCAAAAGCACCCGTCGTCATTCCTGCCGGCGTAGAGGTAAAACTCAACGGTCAGGTTATTTCGATTAAGGGTAAAAACGGCGAGCTGAGCCGTAATATCCACAACGCTGTAGAAGTTAAACATGCAGACAACCAGTTAACCTTTGGTCCGCGTGACGGTTATACCGACGCATGGGCACAGGCTGGTACAACTCGTGCACTGGTTAACGCTATGGTTGTTGGTGTTACCGAAGGCTTCTCTAAGAAGCTGCAACTGGTAGGTGTTGGTTATCGTGCAGCCGTTAAAGGTGATGTGGTAAACCTGTCTGTAGGTTTCTCTCACCCAGTAGAGCACAAACTGCCGGCTGGCGTTACTGCTGAATGTCCGACCCAAACTGAAATCGTACTGAAAGGTGCTGATAAGCAGGTTATTGGTCAGATCGCAGCAGACTTACGCGCCTATCGTCGCCCTGAACCTTACAAAGGTAAAGGTATTCGCTACGCCGACGAAGTCGTGCGTATTAAAGAGGCTAAGAAGAAGTAAGGTAACACTATGGATAAGAAAGCAGCTCGTATCCGTCGTGCGACCCGCGCACGCCGCAAGCTTATGGAACTGGGTGCAACTCGCCTGGTGGTACATCGTACCCCTCGCCATATCTATGCGCAGGTTATTGCACCAAACGGTTCTGAAACGTTGGTGGCCGCTTCTACTGTTGAAAAAGCTATCAGCGAACAAGTTAAATACACCGGAAACAAAGATGCCGCAATCGCAGTAGGTAAAGCTATTGCTGAGCGCGCACTGGAAAAAGGAATCAAAGCAGTATCCTTTGACCGTTCAGGTTTCCAATATCATGGTCGAGTCCAGGCACTGGCAGATGCTGCCCGTGAAGCTGGCCTACAGTTCTAAGGTAGAGGTGTAAGATGGCACACATCGAAAAACAGGCTGGCGAACTGCAGGAAAAGCTGATCGCGGTAAACCGCGTATCTAAAACCGTTAAAGGTGGTCGTATCTTTAGCTTCACCGCACTGACTGTAGTGGGTGATGGCAACGGCCGCGTTGGTTTTGGTTACGGCAAAGCACGCGAAGTTCCGGCAGCAATCCAGAAAGCGATGGAAAAAGCCCGTCGCAACATGAAAACCGTTGCACTTAACAACGGCACATTATTCCACCCAGTGAAAGGCACACACACCGGTTCCCGCGTGTTTATGCAGCCTGCTCACGAAGGTACCGGTATTATTGCCGGTGGTGCAATGCGTGCTGTTCTTGAAGTTGCCGGTGTTCGTAACGTCCTGGCTAAAACTTATGGTTCCACGAACCCAATTAACGTTGTTCGTGCAACACTGGATGCTTTAGACAGCATGAAGTCTCCGGAAATGGTTGCAGCTAAGCGTGGTAAATCCGTCGAAGAAATTCTGGGGTAATGGACCATGGCTAAGACAATTAAAATTACACAAACCCGCAGCTCAATCGGCCGTCTGCCAAAACACAAGGCAACTCTGGTCGGTTTAGGTCTGCGTCATATTGGCCACACTGTAGAGCGCGAAGATACACCAGCGGTCCGTGGTATGGTTAATCGTATTTCCTATATGGTTAAAGTTGAGGAGTAACAGATGCAATTAAATACTCTGTCTCCGGCAGCAGGTGCTAAACACGCACCAAAACGTGTAGGTCGTGGTATTGGTTCCGGTCTCGGTAAAACCGCAGGTCGTGGTCACAAAGGTCAGAGCTCTCGTTCTGGCGGTGGCGTACGTCGTGGGTTTGAAGGTGGCCAGATGCCTTTATATCGTCGTCTGCCAAAATTCGGCTTTACTTCACGTAAAGCGATGGTCACTGCTGAGATCCGTTTATCTGATCTTCAGCTGATCGAAGGCGATGTTATCGATCTTAATGTATTGAAAGCCGCAAACGTTATTGGTCCACAGATTGAGTACGCGAAAGTGTTCCTGTCTGGTGAACTGACTCGTGCAGTTACTGTACGCGGCCTGCGTGTTACTAAAGGCGCTCGTGCTGTTATCGAAGCTGCTGGCGGTAAAATCGAGGAATAAGTAACAGATGGCAAAGCAACCAGGTACAGATTTCCAAAGTGCTAAAGGCGGAATAGGTGAGTTAAAGCGTCGTTTACTGTTTGTGCTCGGCGCACTGATTGTTTTCCGTATTGGCTCTTTCATTCCTATCCCTGGTATTGATGCCACTGTTCTTGCGAAATTGCTCGAACAACAACAAGGCACCATCATTGAGATGTTTAACATGTTCTCTGGTGGTGCGTTGAGTCGTGCTTCAATCTTTGCGCTGGGTATCATGCCGTACATTTCGGCATCGATTATTATCCAGCTGCTGAGCGTGGTGAACCCGCGCCTGGCGGAGATTAAGAAAGAAGGGGAAGCTGGTCGTCGTAAGATTAGCCAGTACACCCGGTATAGTACGTTAGTCCTCGCGGTGTTCCAGTCTGTTGGTATCGCGATGGGCTTACCGAATATGCCTGGTATGCAGGGTCTGGTTATTAACCCGGGCTTTGCGTTCTACTTCACGGCTGTTGTGAGTTTGGTGACAGGGACTATGTTCCTGATGTGGCTGGGTGAGCAGATTACTGAACGCGGTATCGGTAACGGTATTTCGATCATCATCTTCGCCGGTATTGTTGCGGGTCTTCCGTCAGCAATTGGCCATACCATTGAGCAAGCTCGTCAAGGCGAACTGCACTTCCTCCTGTTGCTATTGGTTGCAGTCTTGGTATTTGCGGTTACTTGCTTTGTTGTCTTTATGGAGCGTGGTCAACGTCGTATCGTCGTTAACTATGCCAAACGTCAGCAAGGCCGCCGTGTTTACGCGGCACAAAGTACACACTTACCGTTGAAAGTGAATATGGCGGGTGTAATTCCTGCGATTTTCGCTTCCAGTATTATCCTGTTCCCTGGTACAATTGCATCTTGGTTCGGTGATGGTACTGGCTGGGATTGGCTGACGACAATTTCTATGTATCTGCAGCCAGGCCAGCCGCTCTATGTGTTACTTTATGCCTCTGCAATCATATTCTTCTGTTTCTTCTATACCGCACTGGTATTTAATCCAAGAGAAACAGCAGATAACCTGAAGAAGTCCGGTGCATTTGTACCAGGAATTCGTCCGGGAGAGCAAACGGCCAAGTACATCGATAAAGTAATGACTCGTTTAACTTTAGTTGGCGCGTTATATATTACCTTTATCTGCCTAATCCCGGAGTTCATGCGTGACGCAATGAAAGTACCTTTCTACTTTGGTGGTACTTCCCTCTTAATCGTGGTTGTGGTCATCATGGACTTTATGGCTCAAGTGCAAACTCTGATGATGTCAAGTCAGTACGAGTCTGCATTGAAAAAAGCAAACCTCAAAGGTTATAACCGTTAATTCGGTTTGCTTTAGAAGTTACGGAGAGTAAAAATGAAAGTTCGTGCTTCCGTCAAGAAATTATGCCGTAACTGCAAAATCGTTAAGCGTCACGGTGTCGTGCGCGTGATTTGCAGTGCTGAGCCTAAGCATAAACAGCGTCAAGGCTAATAAAAAGCATATTTTTCTTGCAAAGTTGGATTGAGCTGGCTAAATTAGCCAGCCAATCTTTTTATTAAACGTGGTTCTACTGTTTGAGTATCCTGAAAACGGGCTTTTCAGATCAGTATTACCCCAAAATTTTTAGGAGTGCATAGTGGCCCGTATAGCAGGCATTAACATTCCTGATCATAAACATGCTGTTATTGCATTAACTGCAATTTTCGGCATCGGCTTAACCCGTTCACAGGCTATCTGTAAAGCAACGGGTATTGCTGAAGATGTTAAGATCAGTGAGCTGTCTGAAGAGCAAATCGACCAACTGCGTGACGAAGTTGCTAAATACGTTGTAGAAGGTGACCTGCGCCGTGAAGTGACCCTCAGCATCAAACGTCTTATGGACATTGGTTGCTATCGTGGTTTACGCCATCGTCGTGGTCTTCCGGTACGCGGTCAGCGTACGAAGACTAACGCACGTACCCGTAAGGGTCCGCGTAAGCCGATCAAGAAATAATCGGGGAATCTTATAATGGCAAAAGCACCTGTTCGTGCACGTAAGCGTGTAAGAAAACAAGTCTCTGACGGTGTGGCTCATATCCATGCTTCTTTCAACAACACAATCGTTACCATTACTGACCGTCAGGGTAACGCATTAGGTTGGGCAACTGCCGGTGGTTCCGGTTTCCGTGGTTCTCGTAAATCAACTCCATTCGCAGCACAGGTTGCAGCAGAACGTTGCGCAGAGGCTGTGAAAGAGTACGGTATTAAGAATCTGGAAGTTATGGTTAAAGGACCTGGTCCTGGCCGTGAGTCAACCGTTCGCGCATTAAACGCGGCTGGTTTCCGCATCACTAACATTACTGATGTGACTCCGATCCCTCATAACGGTTGTCGTCCTCCGAAAAAACGTCGCGTCTAATCGCCCTTACGTTTTTTAGGATAGTTGGAGAAAGAAAATGGCTAGATATTTGGGTCCGAAGCTCAAGCTGAGCCGTCGCGAAGGAACAGACCTCTTCCTGAAGTCTGGTGTTCGCGCGATTGACACCAAGTGTAAATTAGATCAAGCACCAGGCCAGCACGGCGCCCGTAAACCGCGTCTGTCTGATTATGGTGTTCAGTTACGTGAAAAACAAAAAGTTCGTCGTATGTACGGCGTGCTGGAACGTCAGTTCCGTAACTACTATAAAGAAGCAACTCGTCTGAAAGGCAACACAGGTGAAAACCTGCTGTCTCTGCTGGAAGGTCGTTTAGACAACGTTATTTATCGTATGGGCTTTGGCGCTACCCGCGCAGAAGCACGTCAGATCGTCAGCCACAAAGCTGTCATGGTAAATGGCCGTGTTGTAAACATTGCTTCTTATCAGGTTTCCCCTAACGACGTAATCAGCATTCGTGAAAAAGCGAAAAAACAGTCTCGTATTAAGGCTGCTTTAGAGCTGGCTGAGCAGCGTGAAAAACCAACTTGGTTGGAAGTTGATGCTGCGAAAATGGAAGGTGTGTTCAAACGTATTCCTGAGCGTACTGACCTTTCTGCTGATATTAACGAGCACCTGATCGTCGAGCTTTACTCTAAGTAAGGCTTAGCACCAAAGAGAGGACACAATGCAGGGTTCTGTGACAGAGTTTCTTAAACCGCGCCTGGTTGATATCGAGCAAATCAGTTCGACGCACGCCAAGGTGACCCTTGAACCATTAGAGCGTGGCTTTGGCCATACTCTGGGTAACGCACTGCGCCGTATTCTGCTTTCGTCTATGCCGGGTTGTGCGGTAACTGAGGTTGAGATTGATGGTGTACTCCATGAGTACAGCACTAAAGAAGGTGTACAGGAAGATATCCTGGAAATTCTGCTCAACCTGAAAGGGCTGGCGGTAAAACTTCAGGGAAAAGATGAAGTCATCTTAACTCTGAATAAATCTGGCATTGGCCCTGTGACTGCAGCCGACATCATCCATGACGGTGATGTTGAAATCGTCAAGCCGGAGCATGTAATTTGCCATCTCACTGACGAAGGCGCATCTATTAATATGCGCATCAAAGTTCAGCGTGGTCGTGGTTATGTTCCAGCTTCTGCCCGAATTCATTCGGAAGAAGATGAGCGCCCAATCGGTCGTCTGTTAGTAGACGCGTGCTACAGCCCAGTTGAGCGTATTGCTTACAATGTTGAAGCAGCACGTGTTGAGCAGCGTACCGACTTGGATAAATTGGTTATCGAAATGGAAACCAACGGCACGATTGATCCAGAAGAATCAATTCGTCGTGCGGCAACCATTCTGGCCGAACAACTGGAAGCTTTCGTTGACTTACGTGATGTTCGTCAGCCGGAAGTGAAAGAAGAAAAACCAGAATTCGATCCGATTTTACTGCGCCCAGTAGACGATCTCGAATTGACTGTCCGCTCTGCTAACTGTCTCAAGGCAGAAGCAATCCACTACATCGGTGATCTGGTACAGCGTACAGAAGTTGAGTTGCTCAAAACACCTAACCTCGGTAAGAAATCTCTTACTGAAATTAAGGACGTTCTGGCATCTCGCGGCTTATCTCTGGGCATGCGTCTGGAAAATTGGCCGCCGGCAAGTATTGCTGACGAATAAGATCACAGGTTAAGGTTTTACTGAGAAGGATAAGGTCATGCGCCATCGTATGAGTGGTCGTCAATTGAACCGCAACAGCAGCCATCGCCAAGCTATGTTTCGTAACATGGCCGGTTCTTTAGTTCGTCACGAAATTATCAAGACGACTTTGCCTAAGGCAAAAGAACTGCGTCGCGTTGTTGAGCCGTTGATTACCCTGGCTAAAACGGATAGCGTTGCTAACCGTCGTTTAGCATTCGCCCGTACTCGTGATAACGAAATCGTGGCAAAACTGTTCAACGAGCTGGGACCACGTTTCGCTCAGCGTGCAGGTGGTTACACCCGCATTCTGAAATGTGGTTTCCGTGCTGGTGACAATGCTCCAATGGCTTACATTGAGCTTGTTGACCGCGCTGAATCCCAGACTGAAGCAGCAGCAGAGTAATCTGTTACTGCGTAAAAAAACCGGGTTTTTACCCGGTTTTTTTATTTCTGTTAATCCTGCCCTTGAAGTTACTTTCCTCAGCCCCATATCTCTGCCAACGACATACAACATTTTACTATTCTGATATGATGGCTTCAGGCCAGATGATGTCAGGAGGTTGCCGATGTACCGAATTGGTCAGTTAGCAAAACTTGCAGAAGTGACACCGGATACGATCCGTTTTTATGAAAAACAGGGCATGATGGATCATCAGACCCGAACGGATGGCGGCTATCGTTTGTATACTGAGCAGGATCTGCACCGGCTGCGCTTTATCCGGTATGCAAAACAATTAGGGTTTACACTGGAAGCGATCACGGAACTGTTATCGATCCGGGTTGATCCTGAACATCACACCTGCCGTGAATCAAAGCAAATTGTGGATGATCGGCTGAAAGATGTGGAAACGAAGTTAGTCGAAATGCAGCGAATGCGGGATTCTCTGAAGATGCTGAGTGATGCCTGTTGCGGAACGGCACATGTCAGTTCACAATGCACCATTCTGGAGATCCTGGAACAAGGTGCGACAGAGCCCTGTGGCTGTTCACAAAAAGAGAGTAAACATAATCAATGAGGTTACTATGACAAAATATGCTCACAAGCGTGGCGTAATACAAGATAACGCCCTGGAAGCACTGCTATCCGATCCGTTGTTCCGGCAGAGAGTAGAAAAAAATAAGAAAGGTAAAGGGAGTTACAACCGGAAAGAAAAACACAACAAGGCAGATTACCGGGAGGCCAGTAGTAAACGATTAGATAATCTTTTACTACTGGCCTTTTAGTTTATTATTTCTTTTGTTCTTTTAATAAATCACGGATTTCAGTCAGTAATGTTTCTTCTGCTGACGGTGCCGGCGGCTCCGCAGGTGCTTCAGCCTGTTCGCGGCGTAATTTATTCAGCATTTTGATGGCAATGAAGATAGCAAACGCAACGATAACGAAATCAAAGACGGTTTGCAGGAATACACCATAATTCAGTACAACAGCAGGCACATCTCCGCTGGCTTCCCGCAGTACAACGGCAAACTGTTTGAAGTCGATCCCGCCGATCAGTAAACCGAGTGGTGGCATGATGACATCAGCAACTAATGAGGACACAATTTTGCCGAATGCCGCACCGATAATGATACCGACAGCCATATCAACGACATTGCCGCGCATCGCAAATTCACGAAACTCTTTTATGAAGCTCATACCCTTTTCCTTACCCAAAATGTTAACAAGTTGTCATTCTCAAGTATAAATCAATAGTATTTACTATCAAAATATTAAGTACTTATTTATAAGAAGAACGGACTTGGCTGGAAGAGCTTCTCCACCTCGGGTACGTGGCGTTTGTCAGTGATGAACAGCACGACATGGTCTCCCTGTTCAATACTGTGCTCGTCATTCGCAATAATAACCTGCTCATCTCTGACAATCGCACCAATAATAGTGCCCGGCGGGAGCTTAATATCGGCAATTTTGCGTCCGACAACTTTTGACGTATTTTCATCGCCATGTGCGATAGCCTCAATCGCCTCAGCAACACCGCGTCGTAATGACGATACACTGACAATATCTGCTTTACGCACATGGCCGAGTAATGCAGAAATGGTGGCCTGCTGCGGGGAGATAGCGATATCAATCACGCCGCCCTGGACCAGATCCACATAGGCACTGCGCTGGATAAGCACCATTGCTTTCTTGGCACCCATGCGCTTGGCGAGCATCGCGGACATAATATTGGCTTCGTCATCGTTGGTCAGGGCAATAAAGACGTCAACCTGCTCAATATGTTCTTCTGCTAATAATTCCTGATCAGAGGCATCTCCATAAAAAACAATGGTGTCATGCAGCAGCTCAGCGAGGTCGGTTGCCCGGTTGGCGTTGTGCTCGATCAGTTTGACGTTATAGTCTTTCTCGATACGCAGTGCCAGACCGGCGCCGACGTTCCCGCCGCCGACAATCATGATCCGCTTATACGGTTTTTCCAGACGCTGTAATTCACTCATCACCGCACGGATATGCTCGGATGCGGCGACAAAAAATACTTCATCACCGGCTTCAATGATGGTTGAACCTTGCGGACGAATCGGTCTGTCCTGGCGGAAGATGGCTACAACCCGTGTTTCAATATGCGGCATATGCTCGCGCAGGCTGGAAAGGGCGTTTCCGACCAGCGAACCGCCGTAATAGGCTTTCACGGCAACAATACTGACACGCCCTTCGGCAAAATTTACAACCTGGAGAGCACCGGGGTACTGGATCAGTTTATAGATGCTGTCGATCACTAACTGCTCAGGGGCGATCAGGTGATCGATCGGGATCGCTTCCGGTAAAAATAATTTATCAGCTTCCCGGACATACTCAGAAGAGCGGATACGGGCGATCTTATTCGGTGTATTGAACAGCGTGTATGCAACCTGGCAGGCGATCATATTGGTTTCATCGGAGTTGGTCACCGCGACGAGCATATCCGCGTCTTCAGCGCCCGCTTCCCGCAGTACCCGCGGATGAGAGCCAGCACCGTTTATTACCCGGAGATCGAATTTATCCTGTAACTGACGCAGCCTGTCCGGGTTGGTATCCACAACAGTAATATCGTTGTTTTCATCCACTAAGTTTTCTGCCAGTGTGCCGCCGACCTGACCGGCACCGAGAATAATAATTTTCATATAAATGATCGTCCGGGTTGTTTATCAGGCAGAAAGTGCCTGTTTAACCAGTTTAGCGTAAAAAAATCCGTCTCCGCTCTGCGCATCCGGCAGCATCTGGTAGCCTGTTGCCGGTGTATCGGTTAATACAGCATCACGGTGCGAAGAGAGGAAATTATTTATCTGATGAATATTCTCTTCCGGTAATACAGAACAGGTTGCATAGACCAGTGTGCCGCCGGGTTTGAGATAAGGCCAGACAGCGTCCAGAATTTCCCGTTGCAGTGCCGCCAGCTCATTGATGTCATTATCACGGCGCAGCCATTTAATGTCCGGATGGCGGCGGATAACGCCGGTCGCGGAGCAAGGTGCATCCAGCAAAATGCGATCGAATGTCTGTGATTCTGCCCATTGTTCCGGATAACGGCCGTCACCGGTTTTCACCACCGCGTTTTGTTTAAGTCGTTGTAAATTCTCATTAACCCGGGTTAAACGCTGTTTATCCACATCAACAGCCATGACATGAGCGCGGGGCGCTATCTCTAAAATGTGGGTGGTCTTCCCGCCGGGTGCCGCGCACAAATCTAAAATAGTCTCATCATTCTGCGGATCAAGTAGTAATGCACAGCCCTGAGCGGAGCTGTCCTGCACGGTGACCCAGCCATCAGCAAACCCGGGCAGATCAGTGACCGGGCAGGGAACTGCCAGACGCAGTGCATCCGGATATGCCGGATTATAAAAGGCTTCAATATCCTTCTCTGTCAGCAGCGCCTGATATTCCTGAGCGGAATGATGGTTACGGTTAACCCGTAGCCACATCGGCGGTTTTTCATTATTTGCCGTAATAACAGCTTCCCAGTTGTCAGGATATGCCGCCTGAATCCGCGACAGCAGCCATTTCGGATGCAGCCAGCGGCTTTCATTATTAGCAAAACGCTCGGACAACACCTGCTCCTGACGCTGGAACTGACGCAGCACGCCGTTAATCAGTCCTTTCAGCTGTGGTTTTTTCAGTGTCACAGCACCGTCAACCGTTTCGGATAGTGCTGCGTGTGCCGGGATCCGTGTATAACGGAGCTGATAAAAACCGACCAGAATCAGATAATGCAGTACCCGCTGCTTACCGGTCAGCGGTTTTGCCATCAGCTGCTGGCTGTACCATTCAAGCTCCGGCAGCACCCGCATCACACCAAAACATAATTCCTGCAGTAATGCTTTATCTTTCGGGTTGATATCCCGCTGATATTCAGGCAGAAGTGCGCTGAGTGACTGTCCCTGATCCAGGACCTGGCTGATGATACGGGCAGCAATGCTGCGTAAGTTATAGCTGTTTTTCATTGTGATTCCGGTATGCCGGCAAGCGATAAAGAGAAAGGGGGACCGGCATACCACGCGGGGAATGCCGGTTATGAAACAAAATTACAGTGAATTTCCCGGGGTAAACCATTCTTTGCGGGAATTCAGAATATCAGCGGCTGACATCGGTTTTTTCCCGGCAGGCTGTAACTGTGTGATATTCAGGATCCCTTCTGCAGTGGCAACCTGAATGCCGTTTTTATCCGCACGGATAACCGTTCCCGGCGCTGCGGAAGTCTGTTCCGCAATCGCATTGGCCTGCCAGACTTTCACCGGCTGCTCATCAATCACCATATAACTGATTGGCCACGGATTGAAGGCACGTATACAGCGGTCTAACTGTGCGGCAGAAAGAGACCAGTCCAGCCGGGCTTCTTCTTTGCTCAGTTTTTCTGCATAGGTAACCAGGGTGTCATCCTGTTTTTCAGGGCGGAGTGCATTCTGACACACCAGAGACAGTGTCTGTAACAGTGCCTGCGGGCCGATACCGGCGAGTTTTTCATACAGGGATGCACTGGTATCTTCTGATGTGATATCACACTCAGCTTTATACAGCATATCGCCGGTATCCAGGCCGGCATCCATCTGCATGATGGTGACCCCGGTTTTGGTATCACCGGCCCACAATGCACGCTGGATAGGCGCCGCACCACGCCATGCCGGTAACAGGGAACCGTGAACATTCAGGCATCCAAGACGCGGAATATCCAGCACTGCCTGCGGCAAAATCATCCCGTAGGCTACGACAATCATAATGTCCGCCTGCTGGTCACGTATCCACTGGTGATTTTCTTCTTTGCGCAGCGTGGATGGCTGGAAAACAGGAATATCGTGCTGCTGTGCCAGTTCTTTTACCGGGCCCGCGGTGATTTTTTTCCCGCGGCCGGCAGGGCGATCCGGCATGGTTAAGACGCCAACGACATTGTGCTCTGACTGAATCAGGGCATCGAGGTGACGTGCGGCAAAATCAGGCGTTCCTGCAAAGATAATACGTAATGAATCTGACACGTTGCTTTCCTGTAAAAATAATAATGCCATAAACAATAACAGTGCCCGTGCGCTGCTGCGGTCTGTGGCAGATAAAGACTGCGGGTATTAAGACCGGGCTCTGAGTCTGTCCAGTTTTTCGACTTTCTGACGGATGCGCTGGCGCTTCATAGCGGAAAGGTAATCGACAAATAATTTACCTTCCAGGTGATCCATTTCATGCTGGATACAAATTGCCAGCAGATCGCCGGTTTCCAGCTCGAAAGGCTCGCCGTTATAGTCCAGCGCCCGGATTTTAACGTGCTCGGCACGCGGTACGAATGCCCGCTGCTCAGGAATCGATAAACAACCTTCTTCGATTCCGGCTTCTCCGGATTTTTCCAGCAGTTCCGGGTTGATCAGCACCAGGCGCTCATTCCGCTCTTCTGACACATCAATCACGATAATGCGCTGGTGGATATCAACCTGAGTGGCTGCCAGACCAATACCTTCTTCGTCGTACATGGTTTCGAACATATCATCGACAATCTTCTGAATGCCGGCATCGACTTTTTCAACCGGCTTTGCAATCTTGCGAAGCCGCTCGTCGGGATAATGTAATACAGTTAATAACGCCATAGATTTTTTCGTGTTCTATCTAAAAAATGGATGGAAATTAATGTCTATTCTAGACAGTTATCAGCCTGATTGACAGTATTGCCCGCAGCGGACACCGCATTTTTATCACAGGCTCAGTCAGGATGGCGCAATGGATGAAAGGGAAATTTGGTTACGTCTGGCGTGTATCAGGCGGTTAAGTGCACATCATGCTGTCAGTGCTGCGACAATACTGACAGAGACCTGCACACAGAAAAACGGTGAGATCCGCCGCCAGTTACATCAGTGCGGACTTACACTGGTACAGTGTCAGCAATTCATGAATGTGAATACATCCAGGCTGAAAACGGCACTTATATGGGCTGATTCACCGGGTAACATGATATTACCCCTGTCATCACCACACTATCCGTTTTTATTAAAGCAGATCTATTCACCTCCGCTTGTGCTTTTTGTGGCAGGGCAGTATGAGGTGTTATCTGCCCCGCAGGTCAGTATGGTGGGCAGCCGCGCGGTTACCCATTACGGCGAAAAGTGGGGGGACTGTTTTACCCGGCATCTTGTGCAGCACAATCTGGTGATAACCAGCGGCCTGGCTGCGGGCGTGGACGGATGCTGCCATAAGGCGGCGCTGGCATCAGGCGGAAAGACGGTTGCGGTATCCGGCAGCGGGCTGTCTCATATTTATCCCGCAAAACACCGGTCGCTGGCAGAGGAGATTACAGAAAATGGCGCACTTATCTCTGAATATTTTCCGGATGTACCGCCGCTGGCCAAAAACTTTCCCCGCCGTAACCGGATAATCAGCGGGTTAAGCCGTCTGCTGATTGTGATTGAGGCCGGACGGCGCAGCGGGTCATTAATTACGGCACAATGCGCACTGGAACAGGGGCGGGATGTATTTACGTTACCGGCGGTGCTTGGTAATCCGGCGTATGAGGGTAATCACTGGTTGTTGCAGCAGGGCGCCTATATTGCGACAGCACCGGCTGATATCACGGATCATCTCGCGCTGGATATGCAGTGGCTGGCGCTGCCGCCGGTCACGGAAGCACCGGAAGTGATTATCACACCGGTACAGGAGGAACTGCCGTTTGCACATGTGCTGATTAATGTGGATGATGAACCGACACCGGCAGATATCATTGCCGCTCGGTGTGAGCTGCCGGTCACAGAGGTGACAACACAACTGCTGCAGCTGGAGTTATCAGGTAAAATAGCCGTGGTCAGCGGGGGATATATCCGCCTGCATCACTGAACGGTATCGGCGTAAGGTAAAATTATCATGTCAAAATCAACGGCGGAATGCTGTCCGGAATGCGGCGGAGAGCTGGTTATCCGTAATGGTGCCCACGGGCCTTTTTTCGGCTGTTCTGCTTATCCGGAATGTGATTACATCCGTCCACTGAAAGCCGGTACTGACGGGCATATCATCAAAGTGCTGGACGGACAGTTGTGCCCGCAGTGCGGCGGGACGCTGGTGCTGCGCCAGGGGCGCTACGGGATGTTTATCGGCTGCGGAAATTTTCCGGAATGTGAATATATTGCATCTATTGATTCACCAGATGAAACGACGGTGGCCTGTCCGCAGTGCCATGATGGTAAGTTACTTCAGCGTAAGTCACGGTTCGGTAAAGTTTTTTATGCCTGTAACCGCTATCCTGCCTGCCAGTTTTCACTGAACAGCAAACCGGTTGCCGGTGAGTGTCAGTATTGTGGTTATCCGCTGCTGGTGGAAAAAAGGACATCAACAGGCGTAAGATTAAGTTGTGCGAGTAAAGCCTGCGCAAAACGACAAAAAGAACAAAATGAGAATAATGATGAATCATAATCAAACCACAGCAAATTTCGACACAATTATAAAAGCCCTGAATAACCACGAAGTTATCGCATATCCGACAGAGGCTGTTTTTGGCCTGGGTTGTGATCCTGACAGTGAGCAGGCCGTGATGGCGCTGCTGGATCTGAAACAGCGCCCGTGGGAAAAAGGACTGATTCTGATCGCAGATAACTATGATCAGGTAAAACCTTATATTGATGACTCACGGCTGACAGATGAGCAGCGTGAAGCGATGTTTGCCTCCTGGCCGGGCCCGGTGACCTGGGTGATCCCGGCAAAACCCGCCACACCAAAATGGCTGACCGGCCGTTTTGACTCGCTGGCTGTCCGCGTGACAGATCATCCGGTGGTCAAAGCATTATGTCAGGCGTACGGCAAACCGGTGGTCTCCACCAGTGCGAACCTGAGCGGGCTGGAGCCATGCCGGACAACTGATGAAGTAAATGCACAGTTTAACGGACGGATCCCGGTGGTTGACGGGCTGGTCGGCGGGCGGAAAAATCCGTCTGAGATCCGTGATGTACTGACAGGGCAGTTATACCGCCAGGGCTGACAGAACACCAAAAGGACCCGGAATGAAAAAATTTGCCGTTTTTGGCCATCCGATTGCACACAGTCAGTCACCTTTTATTCATCAGGAATTTGCCGGACAGTTTGGTATTGAGCTGAGTTATGAACGGATCCTCTCTCCGCTCGACGGCTTCCGCGACAGCGTTTCTGCATTTTTTGCTGCAGGCGGGCTGGGGGCGAATGTCACACTGCCTTTTAAAGAGCAGGCACATGCGCTGGCGGATGAGCTGAGTGAACGGGCACAGGTCTGCGGTGCGGTAAACACCCTGTATCTGACAGAAGATAAACGGCTGGCAGGGGATAATACCGACGGTGAAGGACTGGTAATTGATTTGCAGCGGCTGATGTTTATCCGCCCCGGCGACAGTATTCTGCTGATTGGTGCAGGTGGCGCAGCCCGCGGCGCGTTGCTGTCTCTGTTGCAGGCAGGTTGCGCTGTTACCATTACCAACCGGACATTCAGCAAAGCGCAGTCTCTGGCTGAGCGGTTTGCCGGTCACGGAAAAGTCAGTGCAATGCCTGTCAGTGAAACCGGAACGACCGGATTTTCACTGATTATTAATGCCACATCATCCGGGGTGGACGGCGCGGTTCCGCAAATCCCTCAGTCATTACTGAATCCGTCTGTTGCCTGTTACGATATGTTTTACCGTACGGGGCTGACACCTTTTCTGCAGCTTGCCGCAGATAACGGTGTAACCCGGTATGCTGACGGGCTGGGTATGCTGGCTGGTCAGGCGGCTTTTGCATTCAGGTTATGGCATGGTGTATTGCCGGATATTGCACCGGTACTGACAAAACTCAAACAGAAGATGACATCATGAACCAGTCCATTCAGTTTCCGGACCGCGAATCACGGGATGATGATCGGGAGTGCATTGTTTTTCCGGTGATGATCAACGGCTTTTTATCAGATTGCCGCGTCTCTGCACAATACCTGCAATCCCGTTACGGAACGGCTCCCGGGGAGGATATGCTGGTTCTCTTCCGCCGGAACCGCTGGGATCTGGAGGAAGAGTTTGCGGAATTCATTGAAAAAGGTGAGGCGGATGAGCCGCCTTACCGGTTGCCCTGTGACAGATAATTATTTTTCCACATAACATAGTTATTGGCTGAATATTTCAGCCCTTCATATTCTTCCGGTTTCAGCGGACGGACGGCTTTGGCAGGGCTGCCGAGATACAGGTAGCCGCTTTCCAGACGTTTGCCGGGAGAGACCAGACTGCCCGCGCCGATAATTACATCATCCTCTACCACCACTCCATCCAGCAGGATTGAACCCATACCGACCAGGACACGGTTACCGATAGTGCAGCCGTGCAGCATCACTTTATGGCCGACGGTAACATCCTCACCGATAATCAGCGGGTGACCGGCCGGGTTATCTGCCGTCTGGTGAGTGACATGTAATACGGAGCCGTCCTGAATATTGGTACGCTGACCAATCTGAATGTAATTGACATCTCCCCGGGCAACAACCAGCGGCCAGATACCGACATCATCAGCCAGACGCACATCACCGATAATGACGGAGGAGTCATCGATCATGACATTTTTACCGACAGAAGGGGTTAATGTCAGATAGGGACGGAGTTTATTCACAATAATTACCTCAGAATATAAATGTATTTTGGTGATCTTAATGAGAGAGTTTACCGGAGGCAATGCAACTTTCGGGCATAATTGCCGGAAAATAAGACATGATGCTCAAAAGACAGACAGTTAATAAGAAAATTCAAAAAAAAAGGTTGTGCAAAACGAAAAGCTCCCTATAATGCGCCACCACTGACACGGAACAACGCGATAACACGCGGTTCCGGCAGAAAGAGAAAAAGCGGAAAGTTGAAAAACAACGCTTGACTCGAAGGGGCTGGAAACGTAATATACGCAGCCTCGCAACAACGCAGAAGACCGGCAACGGCAGCGAATGTTGCAACTGCTCTTTAACAATTTATCAGACAATCTGTGTGGGCACTCGCAGGACATATCACAAAAAATATTATTTTTGAGAAGTCTTGAAGAGTGACCAATACAGCAGCTTAGTAATAAGCAGCAGTAAACAGTTTAATTCTTTGAGCATCAGACACTTTTAATTGAAGAGTTTGATCATGGCTCAGATTGAACGCTGGCGGCAGGCCTAACACATGCAAGTCGGGCGGTAACAGGGGGAAGCTTGCTTCTCTGCTGACGAGCGGCGGACGGGTGAGTAATGTATGGGGATCTGCCTGATGGCGGGGGATAACTACTGGAAACGGTAGCTAATACCGCATAATGTCTTCGGACCAAAGCGGGGACCTCCGGGCCTCGCGCCATCAGATGAACCCATATGGGATTAGCTGACAGGTAAGGTAACGGCTTACCTGGGCGACGAATCCCTAGCTGGTCTGAGAGGATGATCAGCCACACTGGGACTGAGACACGGCCCAGACTCCTACGGGAGGCAGCAGTGGGGAATATTGCACAATGGGCGCAAGCCTGATGCAGCCATGCCGCGTGTATGAAGAAGGCCTTCGGGTTGTAAAGTACTTTCAGTCGGGAGGAAGGTGTCAAGGTTAATAACCTTGGCAATTGACGTTACCGACAGAAGAAGCACCGGCTAACTCCGTGCCAGCAGCCGCGGTAATACGGAGGGTGCAAGCGTTAATCGGAATTACTGGGCGTAAAGCGCACGCAGGCGGTTGATTGAGTCAGATGTGAAATCCCCGGGCTTAACCCGGGAATTGCATCTGATACTGGTCAGCTAGAGTCTTGTAGAGGGGGGGTAGAATTCCATGTGTAGCGGTGAAATGCGTAGAGATGTGGAGGAATACCGGTGGCGAAGGCGGCCCCCTGGACAAAGACTGACGCTCAGGTGCGAAAGCGTGGGGAGCAAACAGGATTAGATACCCTGGTAGTCCACGCTGTAAACGATGTCGACTTGGAGGTTGTGCCCTTGAGGCGTGGCTTCCGGAGCTAACGCGTTAAGTCGACCGCCTGGGGAGTACGGCCGCAAGGTTAAAACTCAAATGAATTGACGGGGGCCCGCACAAGCGGTGGAGCATGTGGTTTAATTCGATGCAACGCGAAGAACCTTACCTACTCTTGACATCCAGAGAACTTAGCAGAGATGCTTTGGTGCCTTCGGGAACTCTGAGACAGGTGCTGCATGGCTGTCGTCAGCTCGTGTTGTGAAATGTTGGGTTAAGTCCCGCAACGAGCGCAACCCTTATCCTTTGTTGCCAGCGCGTGATGGCGGGAACTCAAAGGAGACTGCCGGTGATAAACCGGAGGAAGGTGGGGATGACGTCAAGTCATCATGGCCCTTACGAGCAGGGCTACACACGTGCTACAATGGCGTATACAAAGGGAAGCGACCCGCGAGGGCAAGCGGAACTCATAAAGTACGTCGTAGTCCGGATTGGAGTCTGCAACTCGACTCCATGAAGTCGGAATCGCTAGTAATCGTAGATCAGAATGCTACGGTGAATACGTTCCCGGGCCTTGTACACACCGCCCGTCACACCATGGGAGTGGGTTGCAAAAGAAGTAGGTAGCTTAACCTCCGGGAGGGCGCTTACCACTTTGTGATTCATGACTGGGGTGAAGTCGTAACAAGGTAACCGTAGGGGGAACCTGCGGTTGGATCACCTCCTTACCTAGTTGATACTGAATGTGAGTGTTCACACAGATTGTCTGATAGAAAATGAGCAGAGAGCGTCTGCGAAGCTGACTAATGTCCCCTTCGTCTAGAGGCCCAGGACACCGCCCTTTCACGGCGGTAACAGGGGTTCGAATCCCCCTAGGGGACGCCAGTCTGCGCGGATGAGTGAAAGTCATCTGCAAATAATGATTAAGCTGATTCAAGAGTCAGCTTAACAATTATGCTCTTTAACAATCCGGAACAAGCTGAAAAATTGAAACAATCAATATTATCACCGAGGTAATATTGATGAGTCTCTCAGCCAAGCAACAGAACGTGTTACTACGACACGGCGAGCGAAGTGATTTCGCGGAGGCCGGAGCACAGTGAGCGGAGCATACTCAGGTATGTGAGCATCACGAGCACCGCCCGACAAAGAAATCGCAAAGCACAGCCTGTCGGATAAGACACTTTCGGGTTGTGAGGTTAAGCGAATAAGCGTACACGGTGGATGCCTAGGCAGTCAGAGGCGATGAAGGACGTGCTAATCTGCGATAAGCGCCGGTAAGGTGATATGAACCGTTATAACCGGCGATTTCCGAATGGGGAAACCCAGTGTGATCCGTCACACTATCATTACCTGAATACATAGGGTAATGAAGCGAACCGGGAGAACTGAAACATCTAAGTACCCCGAGGAAAAGAAATCAAACGAGATTCCCCCAGTAGCGGCGAGCGAACGGGGAGCAGCCCAGGACCTTAATCAGCATCAGTGTTAAGAGAACAGTCTGGAAAGGCTGGCCACAGCAGGTGATAGCCCTGTATCTGAAAGCACTGGTGTTGTGAGTCCGATGAGTAAGGCGGGACACGTGTTATCCTGTCTGAATATGGGGGGACCATCCTCCAAGGCTAAATACTCCTGACTGACCGATAGTGAACCAGTACCGTGAGGGAAAGGCGAAAAGAACCCCGGCGAGGGGAGTGAAAAAGAACCTGAAACCGTGTACGTACAAGCAGTGGGAGCACCTTTATGGTGTGACTGCGTACCTTTTGTATAATGGGTCAGCGACTTATATTCTGTAGCAAGGTTAACCGAATAGGGGAGCCGCAGGGAAACCGAGTCTTAACTGGGCGAATTAGTTGCAGGTACAGACCCGAAACCCGGTGATCCAGCCATGGGCAGGTTGAAGGTTGGGTAACACTAACTGGAGGACCGAACCGACTAATGTTGAAAAATTAGCGGATGACTTGTGGCTGGGGGTGAAAGGCCAATCAAACCGGGAGATAGCTGGTTCTCCCCGAAAGCTATTTAGGTAGCGCCTCGTGAACTCATCTCCGGGGGTAGAGCACTGTTTCGGCTAGGGGGGTCATCCCGACTTACCAACCCGATGCAAACTGCGAATACCGGAGAATGTTATCACGGGAGACACACGGCGGGTGCTAACGTTCGTCGTGAAGAGGGAAACAACCCAGACCGCCGGCTAAGGTCCCAAAGTCATAATTAAGTGGGAAACGAAGTGGGAAGGCTCAGACAGCCAGGATGTTGGCTTAGAAGCAGCCATCATTTAAAGAAAGCGTAATAGCTCACTGGTCGAGTCGGCCTGCGCGGAAGATGTAACGGGGCTAAATTATGCACCGAAGCCGCGGCAGCGATATGTAAATATTGTTGGGTAGGGGAGCGTTCTGTAAGCCTGTGAAGGTGACCTGTGAGGGTTGCTGGAGGTATCAGAAGTGCGAATGCTGACATAAGTAACGATAATGCGGGTGAAAAACCCGCACGCCGGAAGACCAAGGGTTCCTGTCCAACGTTAATCGGGGCAGGGTGAGTCGACCCCTAAGGCGAGGCTGAAAAGCGTAGTCGATGGGCAACGGGTTAATATTCCCGTACTGGTGGTAACTGCGAAGGGGGGACGGAGAAAGCTAAATCATCCGGGCGACGGTTGTCCCGGTTTAAGCGTGCAGGTGGACTGACCAGGCAAATCCGGTCGGTTGTTAACACTGAGGCGTGACGACGAGCCACTACGGTGGTGAAGTGATTGATGCTCTGCTTCCGGGAAAAGCCTCTAAGCTCCAGGTTACCATAATCGTACCCCAAACCGACACAGGTGGTCAGGTAGAGAATACTCAGGCGCTTGAGAGAACTCGGGTGAAGGAACCAGGCAAAATGGTGCCGTAACTTCGGGAGAAGGCACGCTGGCATTAGGTGAAGTGGTTTACCCACGGAGCTGAAGCCAGCCGCAGATACCAGCTGGCTGCAACTGTTTATTAAAAACACAGCACTGTGCAAACACGAAAGTGGACGTATACGGTGTGACGCCTGCCCGGTGCCGGAAGGTTAATTGATGAGGTCAGCCGCAAGGCGAAGCTTCTGATCGAAACCCCGGTAAACGGCGGCCGTAACTATAACGGTCCTAAGGTAGCGAAATTCCTTGTCGGGTAAGTTCCGACCTGCACGAATGGCGTAATGATGGCCAGGCT
The DNA here is from genome assembly GCF_019243775.1 of Morganella morganii. Taxonomy (NCBI): domain Bacteria; kingdom Pseudomonadati; phylum Pseudomonadota; class Gammaproteobacteria; order Enterobacterales; family Morganellaceae; genus Morganella; species Morganella morganii. Next base: position 3,385,630 of record NZ_CP069157.1, on the reverse strand, counting down.
GTCTCCACCGAGACTCAGTGAAATTGAACTCGCTGTGAAGATGCAGTGTACCCGCGGCAAGACGGAAAGACCCCGTGAACCTTTACTATAGCTTGACACTGAACATTGAGCCTTGATGTGTAGGATAGGTGGGAGGCAACGAAGTGTGGACGCCAGTCTGCACGGAGCCATCCTTGAAATACCACCCTTTAACGTTTGATGTTCTAACCCGGGTCCATAATCTGGATTGGGACCGTGTCTGGTGGGTAGTTTGACTGGGGCGGTCTCCTCCCAAAGAGTAACGGAGGAGCACGAAGGTTGGCTAAGCATGGTCGGACATCATGCGGTTAGTGCAAAGGCATAAGCCAGCTTGACTGCGAGAGTGACGGCTCGAGCAGGTACGAAAGTAGGTCTTGGTGATCCGGTGGTTCTGAATGGAAGGGCCATCGCTCAACGGATAAAAGGTACTCCGGGGATAACAGGCTGATACCGCCCAAGAGTTCATATCGACGGCGGTGTTTGGCACCTCGATGTCGGCTCATCACATCCTGGGGCTGAAGTAGGTCCCAAGGGTATGGCTGTTCGCCATTTAAAGTGGTACGCGAGCTGGGTTTAGAACGTCGTGAGACAGTTCGGTCCTTATCTGCCGTGGGCGCTGGAAGATTGAGAGGGGTTGCTCCTAGTACGAGAGGACCAGGAGTGAACGCACCACTGGTGTACGGGTTGTGATGCCAATTGCATTGCCCGGTAGCTAAGTGCGGAAGAGATAACCGCTGAAAGCATCTAAGCGGGAAACTTGCCTCGAGATGAGTCTTCCCTGACCCTTTAAGGGTCCTGAAGGAACGTTTGAGACTAAGACGTTGATAGGCTGGGTGTGTAAGCGCAGCGATGCGTTGAGCTGACCAGTACTAATGAACCGGAAAGGCTTAACCTGACAACACCGAAGGTGTTTTGAGTTGAGAGACGATTAGAGAGATTTTTCAGCACAGTGAAGAGGCAGAAGTCATTCACTGTGAAAGCTTGTTTTGGATTAATGAATTTGCCTGGCGGCCGTAGCGCGGTGGTCCCACCTGACCCCATGCCGAACTCAGAAGTGAAACGCCGTAGCGCCGATGGTAGTGTGGGGTCTCCCCATGTGAGAGTAGGGAACCGCCAGGTTATTATTAAGTGAAGAAGCCACCCTTTGGGTGGCTTTTTTGCGTTTGGGCGAAAAGAAAAATTATTCTGAATCCACTTCTCTCCGGATATCCTTTTATTAAAAAAGTCACCACGTGCCAGATACCAGACTCCCCGAACAATTCCCGGTAACCGGGAAATTCAGAACGCACTATCTTGTGGGCAAACTCTGCCGGGAGTCCTGGGTTCATGCAGCAGCTACAAATACCGGAAAAGCTGGCCTGATAAGCCGGATGGCTGGCGGGTTATATTACGCCGTCAGATACAGGAACTTCATAATATTAGTCATCGAAAGAAGTTTCAGTATTGGATAGCAGACTCATGAAAGCGCCCGGGCTGATGAACTGTCCGCAGCCTGCTCATCGATATGGTTTCCCGGCGAACAGGCCGGGCAGACCAGAGTGGTATTTATAAAGACATCTTTGCCATCCCTTTATCCCTCTGAATACAAAAAATCAGATAATTAATCGCCTTCCCGGAATCTGACTGTGACCAGAAAAATAATTCCGTTTGTATTTTATCTGTCATCATGATGATATTTTCATCATCATCCTGATAATCAGGTTAATAATGGTAGTCTGCAGATAATATAGATACTTATCTTAGTTGTTTCAGGAAAAGACAGAGGGTACGGCTACACAAGAGTAATAAATATTGCCGGGGATGACATCTGCAGGATAGGCTGTGTGAAATCAGTGAAAAAAAACAGCAGATAATGAATTGACCGGGATGCTCTGTGGTGGAAATGCATTGGCCGGTATTTCTGTGCCGGAATAGCGTTATCTGCTGTTTTTTCTGTGAATTAATTTTCCTGTAACTGTTTTATCCGCCAATTTGTCAGGTCAATCTGGCAGGCTTTCATGATATCGCCGGCACCACTACCACCGAGAGTTGCATCATAGCGATACCGGCACTCAGCATCGCGGAAAGTGATAAAGGCGGAGTGTGACAAATTCAGTGACTGAATGGCTTTTTCACTTCCGGCTGAATGGAGTGATGCAATTTCCTGTTTTTGCTGTGCCAGAATCGTATTCAGCCGGGTATTTGCGGCATTCAGTTTTGCACCCAGGCAGCCTGCAATTTTTGTCCGTGGTGAATCCCCGACAGACTGATAGCATTGTTCCAGCGGACTTAATCCTTTCTCTTCCGCCATCGTTACAGCGGGAAAGCTGATGCTCAGACCGACGATACCCAGTATTACAGCAGTGCGGGATAAATTCATGCTTATTCCTTATTTCAATCCTGTTCGTTACTGTCCGGCTGACAGATGAAGATTCCGGCAGATGTATTTCTAATCCTGCTTATCATAGGTTTCCCCTGTGCCATAAGGGTATAAAATAATACCACTTTCCGGGTCTTTAATGTCTGCGGGTAACCGTCCGGCGGGATAATTAAGCGGGCGGGCGTTTTTACCGGAGAATAACGTCCGCAAGCCGCTCCGGATATTCGTTTCCAGTGCATTACGCTGACCATTTGTAATATCAAATCCGGTAATACCATAGATAGCAATATTCGCTTTTACATTACTCAGACTCGCAATATCGTATGGATCCCGTGAAGATATCACGACTAAGGGAATGCCTGCATCATTAGCGGAGTTGATGATAAATTGTGCATTTGTATCACGTTCCCGCAGGTTGTAAGTGACCAGTAAAATAATATCCTGCCCGCTGATCATGGTGCTGATTTTCTTTTCAGAGAGCGTTTTCTTATCTGTTTTTATTTTTTGTGCAGTGACATGAATACGGGTTTCCGTTTCCCGTGCAATATCATTCAGATGCTTTTTAATTAACTGATTACGGGGATATTCATCGGAGATTACCAGAATTTTATTTTCCGGTTTCAGTTGGTAAGGCAGGATACCGTCATTTGTTATTATGGTAACGGCCTGTTCAGATACCTTATTTTCCTGATTTTTATGCTGTACTGAGGCGACAATTTGCTGTGCTTTCACCGGATCCGCAGGTGCTCCGCTGATGGCTTTATTCAGCTTCATCAGAACCACCCGTTTTGCGGATTCATCAATACGTTGCTGCAGTTCCGGGTTTTTCTGTGCCTGTTCATCCAGATAGCGATATAAATTATCAAGGCGCTTAACTGCTTCTTCATCCCACATTTTTACCGGCATCAGGATAATATCGGCGCCTGCAGACAGGGCGTGCTCAACGGCAAAATTGAGATCAAAGTTATCAGTGATGGCTTTCATATCCATGGCATCCGTAATTATCAGCCCCTGAAAATGAAGTTCTTTGCGTAATATGCCGGTCAGGATAGGTTTTGATAATGTGGCTGGTGTACCTGCTTCTGAACCGTCACGGGTTTTTATTTTTGTGTCATCCAGTGCCGGAACAATAATATGTGCAGTCATAACCGCATCTGCACCATGTTGCAGCGCATAAATAAATGGCGGTAATTCTGTTTGCCGCCAGGTTTTTTCATCTGATGTGACAACCGGAAGGGCGACATGTGAATCTGCAGAGACATTGCCGTGTCCGGGGAAATGTTTCAGAGCAGTGATAAGTCCGTATTGATGAATACCACGGATATAGGCGGCTGACAGGATTTCTGTCAGCTCTTTTCTGTCAGAATACGCCCGTACACCAATAACCGGGTTATTTTGATTATTATTGATATCCACAACCGGGCCAAAATTCATATTAAATCCCAGTGCAGATAACTCACTGCCATGAATTTCACCGGTTAGTCTTGCTGAATCCGGGTCACGTGTAGCTCCGAGAGCCATATTTCCGGGCATTTCTGTACCAACCCGCAGCCTGGTTATATAACCACCTTCCTGATCAGTGCTGATAAATAACGGAAGACGGTAACGGGAAGACTGAATATCATTGATCAGTTTTACTGTCTGGGGTGTGTTAATTAAATTTTCCCTGAATAATACAATGCCACCTAACCGGTAACGATAGATAATATCTTTGATATCGTTATTTATATTGATCACGGGAACAGGAACCGGACTCCGGAATATATCCCAATAGCGAAAATCAAGCATCATCAGCTGACCAATTTTTTCTGTCTGACTCATGGATGCAACAATGTTTTCTGCTGCCCTTTCCGGTTTTTTTTTTCAGTGCATCGATATCTGAAGGAGTCAGAGGTGCTGCGATAATTTGAAAACTGAATAATATAAATAACAGCAATACCTTTTTCATAATGACATCCTTTTCATGATGTTTTCAGCTGTTTATTGTGGCCGGTTATTTTTATTTTCTGAGCTATCAGATTGCTGATAGTTCTTTTCATCCTGATAGCTCCATCCGGCGAATTTTTACTCTGATTTCTGTTTGTCAGCAGGATATAACGGTCAGATAAGGAAATCAAAAAATGATGCAAAAAACAGCACTGCAAATGTCATCTGCGGCGTACTTTTAGTGAATTCAATGACAGCTTCAGCGGCGATAACCTGGCCGGTATCAAGCCGGGCTCAGGTGATGACGGGAAGCAAATTCCCGGTCAGGGCGGGATGTTGTTGATCCTGATGAAACTGTTGAGTGAATTGAAATTAATAAAGGTAATGCTGAATTTAAACTAACAGGAAATAGAGGTATGACTGGTTTGGGGATTAAATATTAGTTTTTAAATTTTGTTTTTATCAGGTAAAAAGCCATGCCGTTTCACCGGTATGGCTATTTTTAATATTATTATTAATGTGTGGCTGTCTCTTTCCGGGGCAATGCGGAAGCCGGAACTCCGAATAGTTTGTCAAACGCCCAGTTAAAGAAAAATGTGTAGATCGGGATAAAAATAATCAGGGCAAAATCCAGCAGGAAAGCCTGTATTAAACTGACCGATAACCACCATGCAATCAGCGGAATAAGGAAAACCACCAGCGTCAGCTGAAACAGGATGGCGTGTACGAATCTGCGGCGGAATGTCCGGATACGGGAAATCTGGCGGGATTCCCAGAATTCAAACAATGTATTAAAGATAAAATTCCAGCTGACGGCGATGGTGGTAATTGCCAGCGCCAGCGGCCCGGTTACACCGGCTGAATTACCGGAGAGTATGGCCAGCGCAACTGATGAAATGATCCAGCCGATGAGCTCATAAGCGGTGATAAAGACCAGTTTTCGTTTTAAACCCTGCATATTGATATCCTGCTGCTGTTTACTGTAAAGAATGCAGGGAAAGTAAATCAATAGAGATGATAATAAAAGTCAGCTACTATCAGATTTTCTGACAGGCAGGAGGGTATATGCCGTTTAACAGTGATAACTTGCAGCTTTTTCTGACGGTGCTGGAGAAAGGATCATTTTCAGCCGCCGCAAGAGCGCTGCACCGCGTGCCGTCAGCGGTCAGTATGGCGGTCAGTAATCTGGAAGCTGAACTGGGTTTTGCACTGTTTGAACGTTCGGGCAGGGCACCGGTACCGACAGAAAGAGCCCTGGCGCTGGCACCGTATGCCAGAGAGATAACGGATAAAATTCATCAGCTGAATGTGTTTACCCGCGAGCTGACGCAGGATGTGGAGAGCACACTGGCGGTGGGGGTCGCAACCTGTGTGAATCCGCAGGACTTGTTTTCTGCTCTGCAGATACTGAATCAGCGTTATCCGTTGCTGAAAACAGAAATTTTATCCGGGTCACAGGATGACATTCTGCCATTGCTGCATCAGGGGCGGATCCAGCTGGCACTGGTTTTCGGCGGGCTGTATGTGGATCCGCGCGAGCAATTTCACTGTATCGGTCATGAAGCCCTGGTGGCCACCATTTCAGCCACTCATCCTTCTTTATCTCAGCAACAGTCTGTTTATATTGAGGATTTGGTACAGGCAAAACAAATCGTTATTGCCAGTCTTCACCATTCTCTCACTGATGTGCGTTCACAGATGGCGACGAAAACCTGGCAGACTGATAATTTTTCGATGGCGCTGGGACTGGTTAAAGCGGGTATCGGCTGGGGGAATCTGCCGGAATCGATGATCCGGGCGGAAGTGGCGTCCGGGACACTGAAAGTTCTGTCATTCCGCAATACCCGCAACGGTCTGGTGCTGCCGGTGCATATTGTCAGCCGGAAAGGGGATGTGCTTAAACGTGGTGCTCAGGAGTGCATCGGGCTGCTGACGGAAAGCCGTGTGTCTGCGGGAAATTAGTTGTTATGATAACGGGATAAATCAGCAGAGAGGAAAAGCGTATGTTTGAAATCCGCGATTTACAGGTTATCCAGGGCGGAAAAACATTGTGGGACGGCCTTTCTTTCCGGCTGAATGCCGGTGAGCGTCTGGGGATCTCCGCACCCAGCGGGTTCGGGAAAACAACGCTGGGGCGGGTCCTGGCACAGTGGCAGCAACCGCATGCCGGGGAACTGCTGCTCGACGGCAAACCGCTACCGAAAGCCGGCTATTGTCCGGTACAGCTGGTACCGCAGCATCCTGAGAAGTGTTTTAATCCGTACCGTACGACTGGTGCCGGGTTATATGATGCCTGGAAACCGGATGCGGAATGGCTGGAAAAGCTCAGCATTGAGCCTCACTGGCTGGAACGTCGTCCGGATGAGTTGTCCGGCGGGGAACTGGCGAGAATCGCACTGCTGCGGGCGTTAGATCCGCGTACCCGTTTCCTGATCGCCGATGAGGTGACCGCGCAACTGGATGCACATATTCAGGCACAGATCTGGCAGGTGCTGATTGAAGAATCAGAGAAACGGCCGCTCGGGCTGGTGGTATTCAGTCACAATAAGGCGTTGCTGGAAAAGGTCTGCACATCGGTATGGATTGCCGGGGAGCCGGAAGAGGGCCTGCTGTCTGATGTGGCAGTTTGACTTTTCCGTCCGGTGGCATAAAAATACGAAGCTGATAAATAATAATGATAATTATTACTGATTTTGAAGGATCAGCGACGTGAAAAAAAACTCTGCTTTGCTGCGCGGCATTTTCTGCATTTTCCGCGCAGGCCTCTTCTTCCTGTCAGTCACTTTCCGTTCCGGATGAAAAACAGACGATGACGATTACCGGCACATTTGATCACAACGGACAGGCCTGTGTGCAGTTGCCGTTGTCAGAAAAACAGGTAGTGATTGCGGAAAGTGAGAATATCCGTGATTTGTCACTCTATGACAGTCAGATGACACCCCGCCGGACGCTGCTTACCGACAATCCTGTCACAGAAATGCAATCTGTGACATTCACATTACCGTTTGATGACACCTGGACACTGACCTCACAGGGGATACCGGGCTCTGAATGGAAGTTGGCGCTTACTAACTATCCGTATCAGCCGGTAGCTGAAAACATCTCCCTGCCGGTGGACAGTGTGCGCCTGCAACAGCTGATAACGCTGGTTAACGGGGGCGATACCTCGGCTTTCTGGCAGGCGGTGACAGAAACCCCGTTGGTTGAGGAGTATGACGAGCACCACAAGCGGATCACGTTTCTCTGGCGTGGTGCAAAAGTGAATGCTTACATACTTGGCGCACCTTCCGGACAGCATGATCCGATGGCCAGATTGAATGATACCGATATCTGGTATCGCTCCTACATTGTTCCCGCAGAGACTGTCAGTCAGTATAAAATTGCCCCGGATATTCCGCAGCTTGACAGTTCCGTTGAAGGTGCCCGCCGTAAAGCGCTGCTGAGCACGGCACAGGCGGATCCGCGTAACCCGCTGAGTGCGGGTGCCGACGGGGCAGATGAATTTAATCGCCATGCCATTATTGCGTTAGATAACAACAGAGTGTGTGATTTCCGGGCGCCCGGACAACAACCGGTTTTTGGTACGGTGACGCTGCATCAGCTGCACAGCGATATTCTGAATAATCAGCGGGAAATTGCGGTGTATACCCCGCCGGAGCCGGGTGCGAAGCCCTGGTTGCTGGTGTTGTTTGACGGGCAGATATACCGCAAAAACTATCATATCGTCACATTTATTGATCAGTGGGTGAAGCGCGGGGAAATCCCGCTGCTGTATGTGGTGATGGTGGACAGTATCAGCAGTGAGCAGCGCGGCAAAGAGTTGCCGCCGAATGAGCAATTCCCGCAGTTTCTGGATAAAGAGCTGATGCCGTGGCTGGCACAGCAGGGTATTAATATCCCTGCGGGGCGGACCATTGTTTCCGGTAGTAGTTACGGCGGCCTTGCGTCTTCCTGGAATGCGATGAAATTACCCCACCGTTTCGGTAATGTGCTGAGTATGTCCGGCTCTTACTGGTGGTCACCGGAGGGAGAGCCGCAGGAATGGCTGATTCGCGAGTTTGCAGGTACTCACAAACTTCCGCTGCGGTTTTTTCTTGAGGCCGGTGTGTTTGAAACCCGTGCCGGTGCCGGCGGGATTTTGCATAACAACCGGGCGCTGTATCAGGTTTTACAGGAAAAAGGTTACGAGGTTACCCGTGAGGAGCGCCCGGGTGGGCATGACTATGTCTCATGGTGCGAAACCCTGCATTCCGGGCTGATGCATCTGACTGACACAAAGAGGTCACAATAGTGTCACGCTGATGTCATAAGAGCGGATTAGGCTGTCCTGCGTTGATAACTGACTATTTTATTAATGACAAGGATTCTGCTCATGCTTCATGCGACGATGAAAACACGGGTTGCAGCTGCCGTTCTGGCACTGCTGACAGGCTCTGCATTACCGGCAGTTGCAGCGGGGAATGCAGATGCCATTCTGGCACAGGATCGCGCCGCCAAAGGCAATATCACGGAGTTCGGCGGTGCGCGACGTCTGTCATCCGATCAGACTGAGGCGCTGAAAGCGGCTATCGGTCAGACCAAAGCAAAAAATGTGATTCTGTTTATCGGCGACGGTATGGGGGATTCCGAAATTACCGTGGCGCGTAACTATGCAGAAGGCGCGGGTGGCGTGTTTAAAGGAATTGATTCCCTGCCGCTGACCGGCCAGTACACCACGTATGCGCTCGATAAGAAAACACAGAAACCGAATTATGTTACTGACTCCGCTGCCTCTGCGACTGCCTGGGCTTCCGGGGTGAAAACCTATAACGGTGCGCTGGGCATTGATGTTACCGGCAAACCGCACACCACCATTCTCGAGCTGGCAAAGAAAAACGGCAAAGCGACCGGGAATGTCACCACATCTGAAATTCAGGATGCCACACCAGCCGCACTGATCTCACATATCAGTCAGCGTAAATGCTACGGCCCGGAAGAAACCGCAGAGCGCTGCAGTGCGGATGCACTGGAAAACGGCGGATTGGGCTCCATCAGTGAACAACTGCTGAATGCCCGTGCGGATGTCACGCTCGGCGGCGGTGCGAAGAGTTTCCGCCAGACAGCCAAAGCCGGGGACTATGCAGGTAAAACCCTGGAAGAGCAGGCAGCGGCACGTGGTTATCTGGTTGTGAAAGATGCCAAATCGCTGGCGGATGTGAAAGCGGCAAATCAGGATAAACCGGTGCTCGGATTATTCAGTGACGGCAATATGGAAGTGGCGTGGGAAGGTCCGAAAGCCTCCTACCGCGGCAACCTCGACAAACCTGTCGTGGAGTGTAAGCCAAGTTCAAAACTGGATCCGAATGCTCCGACACTGGCTCAGATGACTGAAAAAGCCATTGATCTGCTTAAAGATCATGAAAACGGCTTCTTCTTACAGGTGGAAAGCGCCTCTATCGATAAACAGGATCACGCGGCAAACGCCTGCGGCCAGATCGGCGAAACCGTTGCACTGGATGAAGCGGTACAAATCGGTATGGAATACGCGAAAAAACATGGTGATACGCTGGTGATTGTGACCGCTGATCATGCTCATTCCAGCCAGATTATTGAAGCGGATGTAGTCTCACCGGGTCTGACTCAGGCACTGCTGACCAAAGACGGCAGCGTGATGGCAGTTAACTACGGTAACTCGGAATCAGATTCGCAGGAGCATACCGGTGCCCAGCTGCGTGTGGCGGCATACGGTCCGGGGGCGGCGAATGTGGTGGGTCTGACGGATCAGACAGATTTGTTCTTCACCATGCGGGACGCGATGGAGCTGAAGTAATCTGCGGTACCTGATATTCACACTGTTCTGAAGTGCTTTTCTTCATGTTGATTGCATCATTTTGCTGATTTCAGCAGTGGCTGCCGCCGGTACTCTGTGCCGGCGGTTTTTTTATTTTTTTTGTAACATGATGATTTTTGAAATATATTTACCATAAGGTATACTTATCCGATGTCCCGGCTCCGGGGCAGACATCCTGTATTCCGTAAGACTGTGTGTTTTATGCGATTTTTTATTCTGATGGCGGCGGTGTTTATTACCATTATCACATTGTGACACAGTGCCTGTGTGATATACCGTTGATCTGATCGTTTTAACGGGACCTTATGCTGACGAAAACACTATGCTGACATTACTCCATCTTCTTTCATCGGTTGCGCTGCTGGTCTGGGGGACACACATTGTCCGGACAGGAATTATGCGTGTTTTCGGTGCGGATCTGCGGCGACTGCTCGGAAAGAGCATCCGGAAAACATCACGGGCGTTTCTCGCCGGTCTGGGGGTGACTGCGCTGGTGCAGAGCAGTAATGCCACCGCATTGCTGGTGATTTCGTTTGTGGCACAGGGCATGATAGCGCTGCCGCCCGCCCTGGTGATTATGCTGGGGGCGGATGTCGGGACGGCGCTGATGGCACGGGTGCTGACGTTTGATCTCTCCTGGCTCTCACCTCTGCTGATCCTGGCGGGGGTTACTACGTTTCTGAGTCAGAAAAAGAGCCGGACCGGGCAACTGGGGAGGGTCGGTATCGGGCTGGGTCTGATTATCCTGGCGCTTCAGCTGATTGTGGCTTCCGCAGAACCGATCACACAGGCGTCCGCTGTTCAGGCTATTTTCACCTCACTGAGCGGGGATGCGGTGCTGGCGCTACTGGTGGGCGCACTGTTCGCCATGGTCAGCTACTCCAGCCTGGCGGCGGTGCTGCTGACGGCCACACTGAGTGCCACCGGCCTGGTGCCGCTGCATATCAGTCTGGCGATCGTCATCGGCTCTAACCTCGGCAGCGGCTTCCTGGCCATGCTGAGCAGCCGCGGTCAGAATGCGGTTGCGCGTCAGGTGGTGCTCGGCAGTATGCTGTTCAAACTGATTGGCTGTGTGCTGGTGCTGCCGTGGGTGAAACCGCTGGCGCTCTGGGTCGGCCAGTACAATCTGCCGGCGGCGGAAGTCGTTATTTATTTCCATGTGGTCTATAACCTGGTCCGCTGTGTGCTGATGCTGGCACTGGTGAAGCCGATGGCACGGCTGTGTCAGCGTCTTATCGCCGAACCGGAGGCGGAAGAGGACAGCGCAGCGCCCCGTTATCTGGATCAGAGTGCGCTGGATACTCCTTCTCTTGCGCTGGCTAATGCGGTACGGGAAACCCTGCGGCTGGGGGATGTGATTGAGCAGATGCTTCAGCGTTTTGACAGTCAGCTGGCGGGTAAAGGTGAGCAGAAACGGCTGATCAGCCACCTGGAAGAAGAAGCAGAGATGCTGCACAGCAGTATCAAACTCTATCTGGCGCAGTTACAGCAAACCGAACTGGGGGAAAGTGATTCCCGGCGCTGGGCGGAGGTGATTGATACCGCGATGTCACTTCAGCAGTCCTCCCTGATTATCGGGCGGATGTCCCACGATGTGGCGAATCAGACGGCGGATCCGCAGCGTGTTTTCTCGAAAGACGGCTACAGTGAACTGACCACCATGATGTCACGGCTGCAGAATAACCTGAATCTGGCGATGTCGGTATTTGTTTCCGGGGATGTGGATAATGCACGGCGGCTGCGCCGGGCAAAACACCGGTTCCGTCTGCTGAATCAGCGTTACTCTTTTGCTCATGTGGAGCGGCTGCATGTCAATAATCTGCAGAGCATCGGCAGCAGCCGGTTACATATCGGGCTGCTGGGGGATATGAAGCGTCTGAACTCGCTGTTTTGCTCTGTGGCCTATCATGTGTTAGAAGGTGTCGCAGATATAAAAACAGAGACAACAAATGATGACACTTCTCACGAGACAGCTTGAACGGCAGGAAATACCGTGCATTTTTATCAGCATCTGGGATGTGAACTGATCGCAAAGCCGGATCCGGCGCTGTTTGCCCTGGAACCGGAAGACATTCATTTTGTGTCTCTTTTCCGGAACTGATCATTTAACACATTAATATCTGTTCAATTTATAGACGCATTAATTATAGGTGTATGATTTTCAGGTATATAATCATGCGCCTTTTTTGCATTTTATGCGAAAAAGCGGTTGCAACAGGCGGCAGATTATTTATGATAACAGTAATGATTCTCATTTCGTTATTGTAAGGAGTGGCTGTGATGCAAATCAAACACCCGCTTTCATCGTTTTTCTGGCAGCAGTTAACCGGGGTCGGTGGCATGATGCTGGCGCTGATACCGGTCGTGTTGTTTTTATCACAGGGGCATGAACAGGATGCTGCCCGTATTGCATTAGCAGTGGTGATTCTGCTGACAATGCCGATGCTGTATAACCGCGTATTGCGTCATTTCCTGCTGATTCCGGCAGGGATTGCATTCGTTCTGGGAAGTCTGCTCTGGTTCGAGCATCTGAGGATGTGATATCCGGGAAGTGATGTCAGAAGATTGTCATAACAGTGGTGCGAAGGGGGGGACTTGAACCCCCACGTCCGTAAGAACACTAACACCTGAAGCTAGCGCGTCTACCAATTCCGCCACCCTCGCAGGTACTGTCATTCAATCTGCTGTCAATTGTGTGTGATAAGATCTGATTGGTGCGAAGGGGGGGACTTGAACCCCCACGTCCGTAAGGACACTAACACCTGAAGCTAGCGCGTCTACCAATTCCGCCACCCTCGCAATTCAGAACTATCTTGTAACTGATAGCATGGAGGCGGATTTTAGCGGTTTTATCCGCGCCGTCAATATTTTTTTATCAAAATTGGTGACTTCGCTTACTTATTAGGCATTTGTAGCCAGGTAGACCTTAAATTTACCGGTTTGCGCCAGAACCTTATGCTGACCAAATGTGCTGTCCAGCAGATCGGGATACGGTAAAAAGGCGTTGGCCACGATGCACAGTTTCCCGCCGTGGTTCAGACGGGCTTTGGCACCGGAAATAAGGCGCTGTGCGGCACTGTAGCTGGTGTTCAGACCGTCATGGAACGGCGGGTTGGCAACAATCCAGTCATAGCGGTCACTGATATCCGAATACACATCACTGGCGATTACACGGCCTTCCAGCTGGTTGCGTGCCAGAGTTTCTCGTCCGGCTTCAAGGGCGGCCGCTGAGACATCACTGAGTGTCAGGGTCAGCCCCGGGTTACGTTTTGCCAGTACGGTCGCGATAACACCACTGCCGCAGGCAATATCCAGCAGAGAGCCGGTCACCGGCTGGTTCAGTGATTCCAGCAGCAGTGCGCTGCCGACATCAATATTGTCCTGGCTGAATACACCCGGCAGCGTCACGATTTGCGTCCCTTCAGCGGTATAACTGCCGATCCACTCTTTCAGGGCAAAGTGTGCCGGCGTGGTCAGTTCGCCGTAATAAAGGCCGCAGCGGCGTGCGCTGTCAATTTTACGGAGTGCTGTGAATGGCTCTGTCATTTTTTCCGCGCTGCGGACACCACTGCGGTTTTCACCGACAATAAAAATATTACTGCCGACCGGCAGGCAGGAAAAAATCTGTGTCAGCTGGAACAGCGCTTCCTGTTTACTCTTCGGCCAGAAATAGATCAGTGTGTCGCATTGTGCGGCGGCTTCCGGGCTGACGGTCAGCGCAAATGCGGCGCGATCACCCAGCGGGACACGCAGGGCCTGCCACTGATGATACTGGCTGGTGCTGACATACACTGACTGCGCGGAAAGCTGTGCAGCGAGGGGATCCTGAATGTCCCCGGCAAGCAGGACACGGCTCCCGGTAAATTCGTCTGCATGACGTAAAATCACTTCACTGGCCGGGGTAAGCATGGACATCCGTTAACTCCTGTAAATCATAATTCGGCAGCATTGGCGCGGGCAGCGCGCTTTGCTAAGATAGTGTCGTTTGTTATTTCAGGGATACATTATGACGCGACGAGACAGAATGCTGGCTCAGATGGGGATCACCCAATGGACGCTGCGTCAGCCGCAGCGCCTGAAAGGGGAACTGTCTGTACAGATCCCGGCTTCGGCACGTCTGCTGATCATAACCGATGAGCAGGCAGATCTCACCTGTGATTTACTCAGCGATATATTCCGCAGCCTGAATATCACGGCGGATGATGTTTACTGCATCACACCGGATAATGTACAGAGTATCCCGGCGCAGACAAACTGCCTGTGCTGGCTGCCGGGAACGGAAGCTGAACTGCCGGATTCACTGCCTTCATTACACTCTCCCCGTCTTGCCGACCTGTATCAGGACGCGCAGGCAAAACGCGGATTATGGACACAAATTTATCATTATGATCAGACTGTCACCGCTGCTTCCCGCTGATTTTTCCGCCGCATTCCGTATTGAACAGGCCGCTCACGCTTATCCCTGGAGTGAAGCCACATTCCGCAGCAATCACGGCGAACGTTACCATAACCTGAAACTGGAAGCAGACGGGGAACTGGCCGGATTCGCCATCAACCAGACGGTACTGGATGAAGCGACCCTGTTTAATATTGCGGTTTCACCTGAGCATCAGGGAAAAGGTTATGGCCGTCAGTTACTGGAAAAAGTGATTGAAGACCTGACAGCAAAAGGGATTGCGACACTCTGGCTGGAAGTCCGGGCATCAAACAGCCCGGCGATTGCGCTGTATGAATCGCTTGGTTTTAATGAGGTCACTGTGCGGAAGAACTATTATCCGGCGGCACAGGGTAAAGAGGATGCAGTGATTATGGCGCTTTACCTGAGTTTCGGAATGTCATAGCGCGAAATGTAATAGAGCGATAAGTCAGATAAAACGGCGGTTTTTTATCCCTTTCGGCAATTTTCTGCGTGTTACTGTGATGGTATACATTTATCACAGGCGCGCCTTGTCATGTTTATCCATAAAATTATCACACCGATGTTTATCCGGCGCTTTGAATGCGTCGGTTCTGAATGCCTGTCGCACTGCTGCCAGGACTGGTTTATCAGTATCGATAAGAAAACCTATAAAAAATATCACAATGCGGACAGCATTGAAATTAAACAGATTTCTCAGGAACATGTTCTTAAATCGGAGCGTGCCGGTACATATGCGTATATCCGGCTGACAGAAGAAAAACAGTGTCCGTTTCTGACAGAAAAGCGGCTGTGTGGTGTTTACAGTAAGCTCGGGCCTTCGGCAATGAGTGATACCTGCCGTGAATATCCGCGCAGTGAAATAAAATATCAGAATGCGACGTTCAAACGTTTGTCACTTTCCTGCCCGGAGGTTGTTCGTCAGTTGCTGTTTTCCGCCGATGCCATGCAGTTAACAGAAGAAGAGCAGTATCTGAAAAAAGTACCGCAGGATGCGGCGCTGACTGATCCGCAATACCTGATGTACCTCTGGTGTCTGAATCTGGTGCAGGTACCGTCACCGGAGTTTGAGGATAACCTCTATGCCGTTATGCAGCTGCTGACGTTTATCAGTAAGCTCAATTATGACATTGAAGCGAATTTTGATCGTATTCAGGGCGTGTATGAATTTCTGCTCAATGCAACGGAAAACGGAGAACTGACGGCAGAGCGCAGAGCACTGCCGCACCCGGTCAGTTTTCAGACCGCAGTATTAAGTGTTTACGGTAAATTTATTCCCAGGTTATCCCGCAGTGGTACTTTTTTATTCTCCACTTATATCAATACGCTGAAGCAACTCGGAATGGATGAGCAACAGACCGCAGTACGCACGGAAGAAAACATGGCGCGTCTGCGGTCAGAATGGAAAGTACAGCAGCAGAACAGTTGTCTGAATCAACCATACACACTGCGTAATCTGTTTTCCTATCTGCTGTATCACAGCCAGTTCCCGCATGCGGCTAATTTCGCCGGTGGTGTTACCGGTTCCCGCAATGCCTTGTCTCACTTCAGTCTGCTGGTCATGGATTATTTCTATTTGCGGACCAATCTGACGGCGCTGGCGGTAACGGAAGAACGGGTACTGAAAGAGAGTGATGTTCAGCTTTTGCTGGGCGCCTATTTCTCACTGAAAATGCATGTGGGTGATATTAATGCAGATTTACTGGCACTGATGGAACGTTGTCAGATGAGCGATGCAATCGCCTGTATCTGTCTGCTGGATAACTGACGGAGCCGGATTTTCAAGCTTTTGTTGTTTCACGGGGCAAACCGGGCGAAAATAAGCACCATTAATGAGAAATCAGAGGCGGAAACCGTGTGTTTCTGCCTCGCAGCCCCAGAAGAACGCCCAGATGTCAAATAATGCATTTTTACAGGAAGTGGCCAAACGCCGCACCTTTGCGATCATTTCGCACCCCGATGCCGGTAAAACCACCATTACCGAAAAAGTCCTGCTGTTCGGACAGGCTATCCAGAAAGCCGGTACCGTCAAAGGCCGCGGCTCTAATCAGCACGCCAAATCTGACTGGATGGAAATGGAAAAACAGCGCGGGATCTCAATCACCACATCCGTGATGCAATTCCCGTATCACGATGCCCTGGTGAACCTGCTGGACACCCCGGGACACGAAGACTTCTCCGAAGATACCTACCGCACCCTGACGGCGGTGGACTGCTGCCTGATGGTGATCGATGCGGCAAAAGGGGTTGAGGATCGTACCCGTAAGCTGATGGAAGTTACCCGTCTGCGTGACACGCCGATCCTGACCTTTATGAACAAACTTGACCGCGATATCCGTGACCCGATGGAGTTACTGGATGAAGTGGAAAACGAGCTGAAGATTGCCTGTTCGCCAATCACCTGGCCTATCGGCTGCGGTAAGCTGTTCAAAGGGGTTTATCACCTGTACCGCGACGAAACCTATCTGTATCAGACCGGCCAGGGGCATACCATTCAGGAAGTCCGTACTGTAAAAGGGCTGAATAACCCGGATCTGGATGCTGCTGTCGGCGAAGAGCTGGCAAAACAGCTGCGTGATGAGCTGGAACTGGTGCAGGGCGCATCCCATGAGTTTGATGAGGAACTGTTCCTCGCTGGTGAACTGACACCGGTCTTCTTCGGTACCGCGCTGGGAAACTTCGGGGTGGATCATATGCTGGACGGCCTGGTTTCCTGGGCACCGGCACCGATGCCGCGTCAGACGGATGTCCGTGAAGTGACTGCAAAAGAAGATAAATTCACCGGGTTTGTCTTTAAAATTCAGGCGAATATGGATCCTAAACATCGTGACCGCGTGGCGTTCCTGCGCATTGTCTCCGGTGTGTATGAAAAAGGCATGAAACTGCATCAGGTGCGTCTCAAAAAAGACGTGGTGATTTCTGATGCGCTGACCTTTATGGCCGGCGACCGTGCGCATGTGGATTGCGCCTATCCCGGTGATATTATCGGTCTGCATAACCACGGCACCATTCAGATTGGTGATACCTTCACTCAGGGTGAGATTCTGAAATTCACCGGTATCCCGAACTTTGCACCGGAACTGTTCCGCCGTATCCGTCTGCGTGATCCGCTGAAACAGAAACAATTGCTGAAAGGACTGGTTCAGCTGTCCGAAGAGGGCGCGGTGCAGGTCTTCCGTCCGCTGGCCAACAACGACCTGATTGTCGGGGCGGTGGGTGTGCTTCAGTTTGATGTGGTGGTTGCCCGTCTGAAAAGCGAGTACAACGTCGAAGCTATTTATGAGGCGGTTAACGTCTCCACCGCCCGCTGGGTGGAGTGTGACGATGTGAAGAAACTGGAAGAGTTCAAACGTAAAAACGAACTGCATCTGGCACTTGACGGCGGCGATAACCTCTCTTATATCGCACCGACTATGGTGAACCTGAACCTCACCGCAGAACGTTATCCGGATGTGAGTTTCCACAAAACCCGCGAACACTGACAGAATGAGAACGCGCCTCCGGCGCGTTTTTTTTTATGGCGGAGTTAAGATACACTGACAGACAGATGATGTTCATCATGAAAATGAAGAAGGATACGATAATGCGCAATACCATGAAATCACTGGCCGTCCTGCTGGTCAGCGGCGCGCTGTTCAGCGCATCCGCCATGGCGGGGGAATCTCTGAGTCAGAAAGCCGGCCAGGCGTGGGACAGTGCTTCTCAGTCTGCGGAAGATTTGGGTAAGCAGGCGGAGCAAAAATTTGACGGCGCGGTAAAAGATGCCTCACTGCTGGTGGATGACAGCACGATCACCGCCAAAATCCGTGGTCAGCTGCTGAGTGCGGATGATATTGACAGCAATGATATCGCCGTGAAAACCATTAACGGTACTGTGTATCTCTCCGGATTTGTTACCACAGATGCGCAGCGTACAAAAATCATCGATATTGCCAAAGGCGTTCCCGGTGTCCGTGCCGTGGAAGTCAGTATCGGGCAGTATAAATAACCGGCAGGTAATCTGAGCCGGGGGAAGAGCAGGATGGGAACGTATATCCCGGTAACGCCCGGGAAAATCGCACCGCTGGCCTGGTTGCCTGATCCGCTTCAGGCGACCGGTAAACTGGCGCTGGTCTGTGAAGGCGGCGGCCAGCGCGGGATTTTTACGGCCGGTGTGCTGGATGAGTTTCTCAAAGCCGGGTTTAACCCGTTTGATTTGCTGATAGGCACCTCTGCCGGTGCGCAGAACCTGTCTGCGTATCTGTGCGGTCAGCGCGGCTACGCCCGTCATGTCATTACCCGCTACACCACCGACAAACAATTCTTTAATCCGCTGCGTTTTATCCGCGGCGGCAATCTTATCGATCTCGACTGGCTTATTTCTTCAACCTCTGCGGAATGTCCGCTGAATATTGCGCATGCACTGCGGCGCTTTGATCAGGGGCAGGAATTTTATATGTGTGCCAGCAGGGCGGATAATCTGGATGCCGCGTATTTCAGCCCGCAGGCCGAAGACTGGCTGGAATATATCAAAGCCTCCAGCGCTATCCCCGGATTCTACCGTGAAGGGGTGGAAATTGACGGCATCACGTATCACGACGGCGGCATCAGTGATGCGGTGCCGGTTATTGAGGCATGGCGGCGGGGCGCGACCCGGATTGTGGTGATCCGGACTGTGCCGTCACAGCTCTATTACACCCCGGAATGGGTGAAAAGGATGGAACGCTGGCTGGAAAAAAGCCATCTGAAACGGATGGTTGCCATGATGAAACAGCATGCCAAAAGCTATTACCGGACACAAAAATTTATTCAGTCACCGCCGCCCGGGGTTGAAATTGCTGAAATTTATCCGAATGCACCGCTGGCAAGCAATGCGCTCGGCAGCCGGGTTAAAACGCTGATGCAGGATTACCGGCTGGGCCGCCGCAGCGGACGTTATTTTCTGGCAACACTCGGTGAGCGCTGGGCGTCATATGAGCCGGTACGAAGTTCCGTACTGAGGGTTCCGCCCGCATCCAACGACAACGACTCACAACTGCCGGTCACGGACGGTACAGCGGCGGTATTACATTCACCGGAACGCTCACCGGAAAAGCCGGCGGACTGAATAAATGCAATTTATTGATACCCACTGCCATTTCGATTTCCCGTTTTTTACGGATGATCTTACCCGCCATAAAGCCGCAGCGGCACAGGCCGGGCTGACCGATATTATTATCCCGGCGGTCAGCAATCGGAACCTCAGCACGGTGGCCGGGCTGTGCCGGTCATCCGGCGATGCATTTCCCCGCCTGCACGCGGCATTTGGTCTGCATCCGCTTTATATTGCCGAACACACCCCTGAACATCTGGAACAGCTTGAGTCGTTTATCACCGCAAGCGGGACAGAATGCGTGGCGGTGGGGGAAATCGGGTTGGATCGCTATATGGCGGAGCCGCAGTGGGATAAGCAGCTGGATTTTTTTATTGCTCAACTGAAACTGGCCGCACGGACAGATAAACCGGTTATTCTGCACTCCCGCAAAACCCATGACACGCTCGCTGCTGTTCTGCGCCGTCACCCGGTGCCCCGCCGTGGTGTGATTCACGGATTTTCAGGAAGTTTTGCCCAGGCGGATGCCTTTGTGAAGCTGGGTTATTACATCGGGGTCGGCGGGACGATTACTTACGACCGGGCTCAGAAGACCCGGCGGGCAATCGCGCAGCTCCCGCTCTCTGCGTTACTGCTGGAAACGGATGCCCCGGATATGCCGCTCAGCGGTTTTCAGGGTGAACCGAACCGGCCGGAGCGGATTGTCCGTACATTTGAAGTGCTCTGTTCACTGCGCAGTGAGTCTCCGGAAGAGATTGCTGCTCAGATTTATCGCAACAGCTGTACACTTTTTTCGCTGCAATCATCTGATTAAGATTCCTGAATCGATTTTCCCGCGATTTTGTCCTGTTAAAGCCTGCATTTTGTGTGCCAAATCACCTGAAATCACTTACAATTGTAAGCAGATGTTATTTCATGTTCGTCATCTGGTTAAATACCCGCCAATTCCCGGCTTTGCGGGAGACTTTTCAGGGTAAAATAGTTGAATAATGTGATTATCATCATATTTTTGTATTTTTTGTTACTTTTTTCAGTCGTTATTTGTGACGCAAGTTGATTGTTGGCCGGACTGACCGGGTATAATCAGCGCCACAGGGTCCTGCTCAGAGCTGCATGCGGAGCAGGACTATTAATCTACATTATCGTGAACAGGGATACTTCCATGCAACTCCTTATGAGTCTGGTCGGGATGGCAGCGCTGATCTTTATCGCAGTGCTGTTTTCAAGTGATCGCCGGGCAATCAAACTGCGGACTGTTGTCGGTGCCTTCATTATTCAGGTACTGATCGGTGCGCTGGTTCTCTATGTCCCGGTGGGACGTAAAATCCTCCTGGCAATGTCTGACGGTGTCGCCAGTGTTATCGGCTATGGCCAGAAAGGGATGGACTTTATTTTCGGCGGCCTGGTATCCGACAAAATGTTCGAGGTATTCGGCGGTGGCGGTTTCGTCTTTGCCCTGCGTGTTCTGCCGGTTATCGTTTTCTTCTCCTCGCTGATTGCCGTTCTGTATTACCTCGGCATTATGCAGCTTGTGATTAAAATCCTCGGCGGCGGTTTACAGAAGCTGCTGGGCACCTCCCGTACCGAATCCCTGTCCGCGACAGCCAACATCTTTGTCGGACAAACTGAAGCCCCGCTGGTGGTGCGTCCGTATATCTCCGGGATGACCAACTCTGAACTGTTTGCGGTGATGTGTGGTGGTCTGGCATCCGTGGCCGGTTCAGTTCTCGCCGGGTATGCGCAGATGGGGGTACCGCTGGAGTACCTGATCGCGGCATC
This sequence comes from Morganella morganii, assembly GCF_019243775.1. Taxonomy (NCBI): domain Bacteria; kingdom Pseudomonadati; phylum Pseudomonadota; class Gammaproteobacteria; order Enterobacterales; family Morganellaceae; genus Morganella; species Morganella morganii. The sequence continues at coordinate 3,364,230 of NZ_CP069157.1, read as the reverse complement.
CTTTATGGCGGCACCGGGCGGCCTGCTGTTTGCGAAACTGATGGTGCCTGAAACCGAACACTTTGATGACCGTACCGAAGCAATGGCCGGTATGGCGGAAGAAGAGCGCCCTGCCAACATCATTGATGCGGCGGCAAGCGGTGCATCTTCCGGTATGCAGCTGGCACTGAACGTGGGTGCGATGCTGCTGGCGTTTATCGCGCTGATCGCCTTAATCAACGGTATCCTGGGCGGCGTCGGTGGCTGGTTTGACTATCCGCAGCTGTCACTGGAACTGATCCTCGGCTGGGTCTTCTCGCCAATCGCCTTCCTGATTGGTGTGCCGTGGAGTGAAGCTATGACCGCCGGTTCGTTCATCGGACAAAAAATTGTGGTCAACGAATTCGTTGCCTTCATGAACTTCGGTGAATACATGAAGCCGGATGCACAGGTGATTGCTGCCGGTTTACAACCGCTGTCTGATCACACCAAAGCGATTATCTCCTTTGCACTGTGCGGTTTTGCCAACCTCTCTTCTGTTGCTATCCTGCTGGGTGGCCTGGGTGGTATGGCACCTAACCGCCGTAAAGACGTGGCACGTCTGGGTATGAAAGCTGTGATGGCCGGTACTCTCTCCAACCTGATGAGTGCAACCATCGCCGGTTTCTTCCTGGCACTGTAATGCTCTTCCTGCACAGGTGAACCCGGTTCACCTGTGCACTTCACTGATTCAGTGTACTTGTCTTTCTGTCTCTCCCTGTTTATCCCTTTCCTGCGCTATACTATGCCGTGAATATGTGCTGCCATTTTGTGCATATCAGGCCATTAACGTGATTTTTATCACATAATCATATGTATTGATGTAAATGCTGTTATATAAACGTGATGAAAGGCACGTATTATAGCGCCAGGACATGCTCAAATACGGCATGGATACCATGTAACGGATTCGGTGATTCTGTTTATCAGTCACCTGTATTACAGCGCGGTGAGAAGGATCTCAGCGTTAGCTCTTATCTCAAGAGAGACAACGTCTTCACGGAACCAAGTCCCGCTCGCCAACACATTTTGCATCGTTCAGATATTGCGTCTGCCCGGCAACGGCGCAGACATACGTTGGAGAGTTTTATGACCGATTTAACCGCCGCAGCGCAGCGCGCGCTGTCCTTAATGGATTTAACCACCCTGAATGATGATGATACTGACGCGAAAGTCACTGCGCTGTGTCATCAGGCGAAAAGCCCGGCCGGCCAGACTGCGGCCATCTGCATTTACCCGCGTTTTATCCCGCTGGCCCGTAAAGTTCTGCGTGAGCAGGGTACGCCGGAAGTGCGTATCGCGACTGTCACCAACTTCCCGCACGGTAATGATGACATTGAGATTGCACTGGCTGAAACCAATGCTGCGATTGCTTACGGCGCAGATGATGTGGATGTGGTGTTCCCGTACCGCGCACTGATGGCCGGTAATACCCAGGTTGGTTTTGATATGGTGAAAGCCTGCAAAGAAGTCTGTGCGAAACACAATGTGCTGCTGAAAGTGATTATCGAAAGCGGTGAGCTGAAAGATCCTGCGTTAATTCGTCAGGCATCTGAAATCTCCATCAAAGCCGGTGCTGACTTTATTAAAACCTCCACCGGTAAAGTGCCGGTCAACGCCACGCCGGAAACTGCGGAAATCATGATGACTGTGATCCGTGATATGGGCGTCGGTAAAACCGTTGGTTTCAAACCGGCCGGTGGTGTCCGCACTGCGGAAGAAGCCGCGCAGTATCTGGCGATGGCTGACCGTATCATGGGCGAAGGCTGGGCTGACTCCCGTCACTTCCGCTTTGGCGCATCCAGCCTGTTAGCCAGCCTGCTCAATGCACTGGGCTACGCAGACGCCAAATCTGACAGTAAGTATTAATCACGCTTTCCGGGCCGCTTTTGCCGCCCGGCTTTCTGATTAACCCGGTATCTGTGGTACCGGGACGGATCCGGTATTTTAAGGAGTTCACTGTGTTTCTGGCTCAGGAAATCATTCGCAAAAAACGGGACGGACACCCGCTCTCTGATGAGGAAATCCGTTTCTTTATTAACGGCGTGCGTGATAACTCAGTCTCTGAGGGACAAATTGCCGCGCTGGCGATGACTATCTATTTTCATGATATGAACCCGCAGGAGCGCGTCTCGCTGACACTGGCGATGCGGGATTCCGGCTCGGTGCTGGACTGGAAAAACCTTGATTTACCGGGCCCCGTTGTGGATAAACACTCCACCGGCGGCGTGGGGGATGTGACCTCCCTGATGCTCGGGCCGATGGTGGCTGCCTGCGGCGGCTATATCCCGATGATCTCCGGCCGCGGCCTGGGACATACCGGCGGCACGCTCGACAAACTGGAAGCGATTCCGGGCTTTGATATTTTCCCGGATGATGAAACCTTCCGCCGTATCATCAAAGAGACCGGTGTGGCGATTATCGGCCAGACCAACTCACTGGCACCGGCGGACAAGCGTTTCTATGCGACCCGCGATATTACGGCAACCGTGGATTCCATTCCGCTGATCACCGCCTCTATCCTCGGCAAAAAACTGGCCGAAGGACTGGATGCACTGGTGATGGATGTGAAAGTCGGTTCCGGGGCATTTATGCCAACCTATGAATTATCAGAGCAGCTGGCGCAGGCGATCGTACAGGTTGCCAACGGCGCGGGCTGCCGGACCACTGCACTGATGACCGACATGAACCAGGTGCTGGCATCCAGCGCCGGTAATGCGGTGGAAGTGCGTGAAGCGGTGCGTTTCCTGACCGGTGAGTACCGCAATCCGCGCCTGTATGAAGTCACTATGGCGCTGTGCAAAGAGATGCTGGTTTCCGGCGGGCTGGCGGCTGACCGCACAGAGGCGGAAGCAAAATTACAGCAGGTGCTGGATAATGGTAAAGCGGCGGAAATCTTCGGCCGGATGGTTGCCGCGCAGCGCGGACCGGCTGATTTTATCGAACGCTATTCGCACTATCTGCCATCGGCAGTGCTCAGTAAACCGGTCTATGCTGAGACAGAAGGGATTGTGACCGCCATGGATACCCGCGCACTGGGTATGGCGGTTGTTTCGCTGGGCGGCGGACGCCGTAAGGCCAGCGACCCGATTGACTACAGTGTCGGGTTAAGTGATATCGCGCCGATCAACAGTGTTGCTGACGGACAGATGCCGCTGGCGATGATCCACGCCAATAATGAAGATGCGTGGAATGAAGCTGCTCAGGCCGTGCGCCGGGCAGTCACACTCAGTGAGAGCCCGGTTACAGATACCCCGCTGATTTACCGCCGGATCAGCGAATAAGAACAATTTTGTTATTCACGCGGAGCCCTGCATCCTGACGTGATCTGACACAGGAGAGAAGTATGAAACGTACATTTATTATGGTGCTGGATTCATTCGGTATCGGCGCAGCACATGATGCCGCTGATTTCGGCGACACCGGCGCTGACACGTTAGGTCATATCGCACAGGCCTGTGCCCGCGGTGAAGCAGATAAAGGCCGTAAAGGCCCGCTGCATCTGCCTAATCTGTCCCGTCTGGGGCTGGGTAAAGCAGCTGAGGAATCCACCGGACACTTCCCGGAAGGTCTGGATAAGAATGCGGAAATTATCGGCGCATACGGCTATGCCGGGGAATTATCTTCCGGTAAAGATACCCCGTCCGGCCACTGGGAAATTGCCGGGGTGCCGGTTCTGTTTGACTGGGGCTATTTCAGCGATCATGAAAACAGCTTCCCGCAGGAATTACTGGATATCCTCGTTAAACGCGCCAATCTGCCGGGATACCTCGGCAACTGCCACTCATCCGGTACTGTGATTCTGGATCAGCTCGGCGAAGAGCATATGAAAACCGGCAAACCGATTTTCTATACCTCTGCGGATTCCGTTTTCCAGATTGCCTGTCACGAAGAAACGTATGGCCTGGAAAAACTGTATGAGCTGTGCGAAATTGCCCGCGAAGAACTGACCAAAGGCGGTTACAACATCGGGCGTGTGATTGCGCGTCCGTTTACCGGTGAAAAAGCCGGTTCATTTGAACGTACCGGTAACCGTCACGACTACGCGGTCGAGCCGCCGTCAGCGACCATGCTGCAGAAGCTGGTGGAAGAGAAGCAGGGCGAAGTGGTATCTATCGGTAAAATCGCGGATATTTATGCCCATGTCGGTATCACCAAAAAAGTGAAAGCGACCGGTATTGATGCGCTGTTTGATGCATCACTGGAAGAGATAAAACTGGCGGGTGATAACACCATCGTGTTTACCAACTTCGTTGATTTCGATTCCTCGTACGGTCACCGCCGTGATGTGGCAGGTTATGCTGCTGCGCTGGAGCTGTTTGACCGCCGTCTGCCGGAAATGCTGAAGCTGGTGAAAGAGGACGATATTCTGATCCTGACCGCAGACCACGGTTGTGACCCGACCTGGCCGGGTACCGATCACACCCGCGAACATATCCCTGTGCTGGTGTACGGGCCGAAAGTCAAACCGGGCTCTCTGGGTTACCGTGAAACCTTCGCGGACATCGGGCAGACTGTTGCATCCTATTTTAATTTATCCCCGATGGATTACGGCAAAAACATGCTGTAATGTGTCTTTTTTTTCGGGCAGGCTTTCAGTCTGCCCTTTCCCTTTGGATTGACTGAAAGGATTTTTTTATGGCTACCCCTCACATTAATGCCGAACGCGGTGATTTTGCTGATGTTGTTCTGATGCCCGGCGACCCGCTGCGCGCGAAATACATTGCAGAAAATTTTCTGGAAGATATTAAACAAGTCAACAATGTGCGTGGCATGCTGGGTTTTACCGGAACCTATAAAGGCCGCCGTATCTCCGTGATGGGCCACGGTATGGGGATCCCGTCCTGCTCTATTTATGCCAAAGAGCTGATCACTGAATTTGACGTGAAAACCATTATCCGCGTCGGTTCCTGCGGGGCTATCAGCCGTGATGTCAAACTGCGTGATGTGGTTATCGGCATGGGCGCGAGCACGGATTCCAAAGTGAACCGTCTGCGTTTCAAGGATAACGATTTCGCGGCTATCGCGGACTTCGGGCTGGTACGTAATGCGGTTGAAGCGGCAGAAACCGCCGGGATCCCAGCGCGTGTCGGTAATATCTTCTCTACGGATTTATTCTATACACCGGATCCGCAAATGTTTGACGTGATGGAAAAATACGGCATTCTGGGCGTGGAAATGGAAGCTGCCGGTATTTATGGTGTGGCTGCTGAATTCGGTGCAAAAGCACTGACTATCTGCACCGTTTCTGACCATATCCGTACCGGTGAAAATTTACCGGCAGAAGAGCGCCAGACTACTTTTAATGAAATGATCACTATCGCGCTGGAATCTGTTTTACTGGGCGATAAGAAGTAATTTATTTCAGTCATTATAAAAACCGCTGCCGGTATTATTTCCCTGCAGCGGTTTTTTTATTTTTTACTGTTATCAGGTCTGGTATGAATTTCTGAAACACCATTTCCTATCGTAATTTTAAAACTAAAGTCACAGGTTTTATTGAGAATTTTAGCGTAGGTTATGGATAAAATTAATGTTAATAATAAAGTAAAATAAGGTGCCTGATTAACCGTTACCTGCAACAGAGAGAAACGGGGGGATTTTCTCCCCTCAGCATCATTTATCGTTACAGGACAATGTTGCGTCAACCAGCATATCTCCGCCTTTCAATGAAAAATCGGATACCCGATGATTATTGAGTAACGAATTTACAACATCAGAAATTGTAAGAGCAGTTATTAATACCACTGCAACTATAGCTAATGTTGTTATTGATCTTCCGGTCATTTCTCTTGACTCCTTTAATTTAAGGAGGCAAAATCCCTATTGTTTGGTAGAGATTCGGCCCCGGTTTATGTTGAAAAACGTAATCGGGGCTTTCTTCTATCCGGAACAGGGAAAACATAGCCTGATCCGGACAGAATCAGGCACCCGCAGAAAATATAACAACTGTGTTTCTCTTTATCTCTGCCTCATTCGGGGGATAATACGGAGATATATCACAAAATATATTCTCATTATTCGTTAATACAATGATTGTTATTTCTGTCAGTTAACGGAAATAATAAAGCCGCTGTTAAGCGGCTTTATATTATTATGGCGGTGTGAGCATAAATAATTTTTCATTCTCACCGCTGTAGCGGGATAATGCCCGGTTTATATCCTCTGCGGTTATCTGATTAACTAACGCCTCTTCTGCGGTTATCCGCGTAAACTCATTATCGTCCCCGGCAATCTGAGCCAGTGATTCTGTCCAGAAAGCCGCACTCTGGTAAACCTGCTGTTTTTCCAGTAACCAGTTGGCTCTGGCTTCTTTCAGGGCATTGTCACTCACACCGTCTGTTTTCAGGGTTTTCAGCACATTCCGGCTCAGTGCTGTCATCTCTGCGGCGCGCTGAGGATCGGTGGTGAAATTCAGCCGGGCGCTGTAGTACGGTGACGGCAGTTTTGCCAGCATAGAGGAGAAACTCAGGGCGTAAATACCGCCCGCCTGTTCCCGCAATGCGCTGCGCAACTGTTTGCTGATGATGCTGTCGGCCAGTTGCAGTGTCAGGCTTTCTTTCAGTGACCACTGTGCCGGGGCGGCATACTGAATACTCACCATGGTTTTATCAGAGCTGGCTATCGGGTAAGTCCGGCTGAAGGATTGCATTTTGGGTGCGATAGCCGGATCCCGCCACTGCAGGCGCTGCCCGGAAGCGGGAAGGGTGGCGATCCATTTCTCAACAGCCTGTTTTATCTGTTTTTTATCTGCCGCACCGCTGATCACCAGTGTCATGTCCTGTACCGGGCTGAGCAGGAGACGGTGGTTCTGCTGTAACTGCGCGGCAGTAAACTGACGCCAGCCGCCGTTTTCATTTATCACCAGACGTTCGCCGTGAGTATGACTTTCACGGTTAATGGCATCCAGGAAGCGGCGCTCCACCGGAGTGCTGTTCAGGCTTTCCAGTGTCAGCTGCTGATTGCGGAGTAATTTTTCGCCGCTGAACTGCGGCTGTGTGATCTTCAGATGCAGCAGTTTCAGCAGGGTATCCAGTTCTTCCGGCGGGGCTTCACCCCGGAATCCGTGATTCAGCAGCTCACTGTACGGCCGCAGGCTGAGACTGTGCTGTTTGCTGAATAAGGTCAGCTCACGGGCACTCAGCTCACCGTAACCGCTGCTTTCCGGCAGTTTCAGTGCCCAGTCGGTCAGTCCTTCCTGTCCGGCCGGCTCCAGTGAGCGGCCGCCCGGAATGCGCAGATTGATCTGAATATTATCTTTCAGGCTTTTATCCTGATGCACAATGACCCGCAGACCGTTGGATAACTGCCACGATTCCGTGGACGGTAACGGCAGTGCCTGCTCCTGAACAATGCTGCCGGCCGCCGCCGGGGTGACATTCAGCGCGACCTGCCGCACGGTCAGGGAAAACGGCCCGGGGGCGGACTGCCGGATCTGCTGCCAGCGGTCAGTGAACGCTTTCTCATCAAAACGGGCCTGTTCGCTGTCCGGCCCGAGCAGCGCCAGCCGTGGTGATGCCTGATTCAGGAATCCGCTCACATGGGTTTTCAGCGTATCCGGTGTGACCGGTTTGAGCAGTTCCCATGCTGTGGTGAGCTGCTGACGTTTGTCCTGAACCGGCATTCTGTATTCCAGTGCGGTGGTGATGGTATCGGCGAGATAATCATTACCGTAGCGGGATTCACCGGCGGCCTGCTGACTGAGTTTCGCCAGCAGGCTCTGCCGGGCATCGTCCAGCTCTGCCTGTGTGACGGGTTGTGTCGCCAGGCGCTGAATTTCTGTCCACAATAAGGTGATACTGCCGAGGTAATCCCCGCCCTGCGGATGCACTATCATCAGTTGCTGAAGACGGCGGCTGTCCAGCATGGCGCCCTGCGGGTTGATACTGGCAGCCGGTAGCTGTCCGTTATCCACCAGCGCGGTCAGGCGCTGGTTGAGGATAGTCACCCAGAGATTATCCAGCAGGTCATCATACTGCCCGTCACGGGTATTGAGCGGCGCGCGGATATCCCGCTGCAGCGCGAACTGCATAATGCGCTGTCCCTGCTCTTTATCGAAGACGGGTTTTACCAGCAGTCCTGGGTGCGGGGCAAAGCGCTGACGGGCCGGATCATCCTGTGCGGCATCTTCTTTGGCGGGCTGATTAAAATACGCCTCCGCCAGATTGCTGACGTCGTGGCGGTTAAACTGTCCGATAACCACCAGACTCATCCGCTGCGGCTGATACCAGGTCTGATAATAGTCTTTTGCTGTGCTGACCGGTGCATGGCGGATCACATCCAATAACCCGATTGGGTCACGCTCCGCATAGAGACTGCCCGCATAGCGCAGTTGCTCAAGGGCATTATTGATGCGGAAGCCGATGCCCTGACGCAGCCGCCACTCCTCAATAATCACGGAACGTTCTTTATCAAACGCAACAGGGTCAAAGGTCATGCCCTGTGCCCAGTCGGCGAGTACCTGCAAACCGGTCTGAATCTGTTCCGGGGTGGCCTGCGGCAGCGACAGTTTATAGACAGTGGAATTGAGGCTGGTGGCGGCATTCACATGGCTGCCGAGATTCAGCCCCTGTTTTTCCAGCTGTTTAAAACTCTGTGTGTCCGGGAAATGCGTGGTGCCTTTAAAGGCCATATGTTCGGTGAAATGCGCGAGACCGCGCTGCTCTTCTGTTTCCTGTAATGAACCGCTTTCCACCAGCAGCCGCAGCTCTGCGCCGGGCTGCGGGCGTGACAGAAGATACACATTCATGCCGTTTGCCAGGCGGATGTGCTGTAAATCACTGCGCTGCGGCAGCGGACGGTTATCTGTGCCGGTTGTGCTGACAGCGGTACAGCCGGTGAGGATCAGCACCACACCGGCAAAGGTCAGTTTATAATGCATATCGGACTCCTGATGTGCAGGTGGCGGCAGGGGCGGACAGGGCGATCACGCGATCTGCCTCCTGCTGAAGAAAACGCTGGTGGCTGACCAGCAGAAGCGTGCTGTCCGGCAGACGCTGACGGAGCAGACGGATCATGCGGACCGCATTGTCATCATCCAGTGCGGAGGTAATTTCATCGAGCAGCATCAGCTTTGGCTGACTGAGCAGCAGACGGGCGATCAGCAACCGCTGCTGTTCACCGCCGGACAGGCGCTGACGCCAGTCGGCATCGGTATCCAGTTGTGGTGTCAGTGCAGCAAGCCCGGTGGCGTCCAGCACTTCGCGGTAAGCCTCCGGCGTGAACTGTGCGGCGGTATGCGGATAGGCGAGCAGGGATTTCAGTGTCCCGGACGGCAGATAAAGTGACTGCGGCACCCACATTACATCCTGTTCACGGCTGATATTGCCCCGGTAATAAGGCCAGTGACCGCTGAGTGTGCGCAGCAGAGTGGATTTACCCAGTCCGGAGCGGCCGCTGATAATGGCAAATTCTCCGGCGTGCAGAGAGAGTGAGACATTCTCCAGCAGAGGACGATTATCCGGCAGCAGAATATCGGCGCAAACATCCAGGCGCACTGCCGACTGACGGGTTTCGGTGACATCAGACACCGCGTCATTTTCCAGCAGACGGACGAAATGGTACAGACGGGTTACCGTCGCCTGCCAGGCGGCTATCTCTTTATAGGCAAAAATAAACCAGCCGAGTGACGTCGCAACACTGCTGAAGGCCTGACGCAGCTGCATTAATCCGCCCAGCATCAGTTCCCCGGCGAGGAATTTCGGCAGAGCAAACAGGATCGGTGCCAGTGCGGTCACCTGCTGATAACCCACGGTATAAAAGGATAAATTCCGCTCGCAGCGGATCAGCTGATTCCAGTTGGCCGCCACCCGGGCAAAGCGGGCCAGCAATTGCTGTTTATCCTGTAACTCCCCCCGCTGTCCGGCAATGGCATCGCCGTGCTGTCTGCGGGTGATCAGTGCCGCACGGTAATCCGCCTCACGCTGCTGTTTTTCCATATTCAGTTTGCGCAGCGGCCCGCCGATAAGCTGTGTCAGCGCGATACCCACTAAGGTGTAGGCGATACAGGCCCAGAACATATAGCCGTCGATGCGCCAGTCAGTACCGGCGACAGAGAGCAGAATACTGCCGGAAAGCTGCCAGAGGATGGCGGCAAAGGAAATCAGGGTCAGCAGTGAATGCAGGAAGGTGATCAGCAGACTGAGGGTAGATTCCACCAGCAGGCGGACATCCTCGGCAATCCGCTGATCCGGGTTATCCGGCTCGCGGGCGGTCAGGCGCAGCAGGTAATGGCGGCTCTGCGGCGACAGCCAGCGGCTGAGGATCTGTTCTGTCATCCCCTCCCGCCAGCGGATAGCCAGTTTCTGCCGGAAATACGTGCCGAGCACCACCACCAGAATCAGCCCGCTGACCAGCACGACGAAAAATTTGATCAGCTGATACAGCGCCGCGCCGTCCAGCTTTTGCAGTGCATTATAAAAATCCCCGTTCCACTGGTTCATGCGGATATTGAACCAGACAGAGGAGAGTGTCAGCCCGAGAGACAACAACAGTAAGAACCAGCAAAACAGGGCGGCACGCCGCCCCCAGAACGGCTTCACCAGCCAGAAAAATTGTTTTATTGTTTTCATTGATTATTCATAACGTTAAGAGACATTGCTCACATGCTCAGATTAAAAATCGTAATTCAGCTGTAACCAGAACTGACGGCCCGGATCATAGGCAATCACCTTGTTACCGGCGTAGATAAAGGTATCCGCGACATTTTTGTTATTCAGAACGTTATTCACTTCCAGCGAGACAGACGCGCCGTAAGCAAACTCCGGTTTCCAGTTCACGCGGGTATCCCAGGTGAATTTGGATGCGAAATGCTCTTTCTGATAGACACGTAACTCGCCGTACTGCGGATCACGGACCACTTCGTTGTCATGACGGACAGCCTGATTACGCGCGCCCCACCATTGCAGGCGGTTGTACCAGGAAATGTTGTAGTTATCCCAGTCACTGGTCAGCTCAACGTTCAGCTTCAGCGGCGAGTTAAAGTTACTGGCAGGCAGATCACTGACATCGATCACTTTGCCGCCGTACATCACTTTGTCGGAGTTAATGGCAGTGCCCGGTTCAAAGAAGGCATAGCCCTGGTCAGACGGGAAGTTGGTTTTGGTATCCTGCCAGACGATTGAGGAGGTAAAGACATGGGTTGCCTGTCCCCATTCCCACGGCTGACTGTTGCTGACAGCCAGGGTAACGGAGTCATGTTTGCTGCGTCCGGCATTATCAAAGGTACGGATTTTTCCTTTATCGGAGTATTTATCTGACTCGGTCAGGTTGTTGTATTTGGTGCGGCTGCGGACTTCATCGTAACCTTCACGGTGGACATAGGTCAGACGCCAGGTGGTGCTGAGGATTTCCTGTTGCAGGCCGAGGGAAATCTCATCGTTATACGGGGTTTTCAGTGAATCCAGGCCTTCATAATCATTGGTTTTATCCCAGGTCGGATCCATGCCCATAAAGCCGCACATATAGCATTTTTCCAGCCCGGCATTCTGCGCGCCGTACAGGGCATAAGTCAGCATGGAGCGGCCGTAATAACGGTTGGCACCGGCGATCAGCAATGTTTCTTTATTACCGAACAGGTCGTAAGTGGCGGCCAGGCGCGGCGCGATATTGGTTTGCCGGACAAAATCATCCCGGTCAACACGGACACCCGGACGCAGTGTCAGGCGGCCGATTTCAATATTGTCATCGGCAAACAGGGAGTAGTTGTTATAACTGACAGAGGCGGTTCCCGGCAGGAAGCGGTGCTTGTTGACTACCGGATCCTCAAACCCCCATTCCGCATAGCTGACATAGTCCTCGCTGGTGTGATAGTGCGACTTATCGCGGATATAGCGGCCTTTGGTATGGGTGGATTCCATCCCGAGTGTCGGGCGGTGTGTGATCCCGAAGCCTTCTGACGGCAGGAAACGGGCGACGGCTTTGGTGGTGACATTGTCCTGCTCGGTCCGTAGATCACCCAGTCCGCCCATTTTGGTGTTAACAATCGTTTTTCCGTCCGGTGACCGGTTCTTCATTTCATAGAAATTCTGCTCGTCATTCACGCGGTTATCTTTCAGTTTCTGATAACCCAGGGTGAATTCCAGATCAGCCAGGCTGGTCTGGTGTTTCAGAACACCGGTCACACCTAACCCTTTGTGGTTATTGTCATAACCGGAGTTGGCAATATTGGAGGCGAATAAACGCGCCTTGTAGTCAGAATAATTCAGGGAAATATCCGCCGTGGTGACCGGCGAGAGATCCATTGCATACTTCACAAACAGGTTGTCTGAGGTACGTTTCTGGTTGCGTTTGCGCTTATCAAACTCATAACCGATCAGTTCTTCACCTTCCATCACTGCCATCAGTACCGAGGTATTGGCCGGGATGGTGGAGGTACGGCGGGAGGCGGATACCGTCAGGCCGCTGTTTTCTGTTACACCGACTTCAAACCAGCCGCCGAAATCGTGTTTGTTATATTCATTCTGGAAACGGGCTGGGTGACTGATATCATTTTTTGATGAATCAATCGGCTGTGAGGAATCCTCAAACAGATGATTCCAGGAGGAGCGGGTGGTGCGGTAATACATATGGCCGCTGTTTTCGCCGTTCCAGCGGCGGCTGGTGACATCCACACTGCCGCCGGTAAAGCCGCCGAATTCCACCGGGATGTTGTTATCGTAAACCGTCACGCTGTCGATCAGACGGCTGTCTATATACATGCCCTGGTCGCCGCTGTCCAGACGGGTGGAGGTTTCACCCAGGGTATCTTTTGCCGGGTCGAAATCGTTGTTAAAACTGATGCCGTCGAGTTTATAGGCGTTCTGGAAACTGGATGCGCCGTGAATGGAAATCCGTGATGGTTTGATTTCGCCCTGGTTGAGGGACGAGCTGTCATTACCGGCGAACTGTACCGCCGGGTTGGTGCGCAGCAGTTCCGTGACGTTGCCGTCGCCGGTATTGCGCTGGCGGATCTCCTCCGCAGTAATGTATTGCGGGGCAGACATGACATCCGTGGCCGGATGGTAAGCCAGTTCGCCCTGAACCCGGGTTTCCGGGATTAAAATGGTTTCCGCTTCGGTTGTCAGCGGGCGGATAACATAGCTGCTGCCCTGCTGCACCAGCGTCAGGCCGGAGCCTGCCAGCAGTGTCTGGATGGCGGTCTGTGCGGAATAGCTGCCGTGCAGAGCCGGTGCCCGCAGTGCGCCGAGTTGTCCGGCATCATACAGTAACTGGATTTGTCCCTTCTGTGCGATGGTGTTCAGTGAACGGCTCAGTGCCTGTTCGGGCAGATCAAGCGTGAGATCTGCGGCTCCGGCCGGTGCCGCTGTCAGCCCGAGTGCCAGCACAATGGCAGAACCGGCCGCCCTGATGCTGAATGGTGATGGTTTTATTGTCATTTTTATCATTTCCGGAAGTGTCATAGTTATCCCCTGTATCAGAAGACGCGGAAATGAGAATTATCCTCACCTGATAATTATTCTTTTTTTCATTTATTTTTATTTTTCTTCACAATCAACAGGCTGCCGTCATGCAGTTCGGTGACTTCAACCGGTAACAGCAGCGGCAGTGCCGTGAAAAAGGCATCGGTTTCGGAAAGGGTGACCCGGCCGGAGACGGTCAGATCCGCCGCATTCGCGGCAAGTGAGACGGGGTGGTTGCTGTAAGGTGCGAGGCGGTCAACAACATCACGCAGCGGGGTATCGGTGAGGGTGATCTGTCCGTTGCGCCACTCCCCGGCCTGTTCCGGCGGGATATGGCTGAGCAGCAGTGCAGCGCCCTGCGCGGGGCTGACAGCTTTATCCCCGGCACGCAGATACACCGGTTTTTCATCCGGCGCATCCCGCAGGGCGACAATCCCGTTTGCCACAGAGACTGCCACTTCCGTTCCCCGGCGGCTGACATCAAATTCCGTGCCGACAACCGTTATCTCTCTGCCGTCCGCGCGGATAACAAACGGCCGCCACGGGTTGGATTTCACCTGAAAAAAGGCGGTACCGCGCACCAGGGAAATACGGCGGTGTGTCTGTTCATAGGTAATATCCGCTTCGCTGTCACGGCTGAGAAAAATGCGGCTGCCGTCCGGCAGGATCATGGATTTGCTTTCCGCGGCGGTGGCGAGCGTCAGGTTATCCATCAGCAGGGCGGGTAACTGGCTGTAGGGCAGAAACAGCATCACCAGGATAAACAGTCCGGCGAGGGTATGGCGCAGCGGGCGCAGAAGCGGAAAAGCCCGGGCGGGTGCCTGCTCTGTGATTTCCGGGCGCGGCAGGGCCGACATCTCCCGCCACAGCAGCGCCATATCATCAAACGCCTGCCGGTTTTCCGGGGAAGCCGCCAGCCATGCCTGTAATTCCCGCTGCTGCTGTGCCGTCATGCTCTGGCTGTGCCAGCGCGTAAACCACAGTGCGGCGGCGTCTTCCCGTTCGTCCTGCTCCCGCCGGTCTGTCATTCCCCGTCCTTCTGCTCTGCGGCATTCATGGCGCGTTTACATTGCAGCAGGGCACGGGCAATATGCTTTTCCACCATACTGACAGAAATATCCATCCGTTCGGCAATGTCACTTTGCGAAAGTCCGTCAAACCGGTAAAGCACAAAGGCTTCCCGCTGACGGGGCGGCAGTTCATTCAGCACCTGATACAGCCTGTCCAGCCGCTGCCGGTGTTCGAGCTGTACCTGAGGATCGGCATGTGCCTGTGCCACTTTCTCTGTCAGTGAATCATCCCATTCACTGACTCGGTCTCGGCCCTTCCGCTGGCTGTGACGCCAGTGGTCGGTCAGCACATTGTTGGCGATCTTAAACAGGAACGCGCGGGTTTCCTGCACAGATGTCTCGTTGCCGCCTTTGAGCCAGCGGGCAAACACATCCTGCGACAAATCCCGTGCATCCTGACTGTTGCCCAGCCGCTTATGGAAGAAGCGGACAAGCTGATGGTAGGTTGAGTGATAAGCTCCGGCGATAAGCCTGCTTACCGATTTTTCAGTCGTCATTTTTCTGGTGTGTATCGAAGTCATCGTAATTGAAGGAGTCATTACGCATTGCTTAGAAAAATCCAAAAAATCTCATTGTTGTTATTTGAATTATTATTTAATAATAAAAAGCAATATCATTTGCGTTATCATTATGCCTGTAATTTTACAAATTGAAATACGTGAATAACGATTAAAAAAGTGAGTTGAGTGATGTTGAATGTGGCTGCGGCCTGTTATCAGAACAGGCGATATTCAGTCGGCGGCACAGCTGCCAGTGTGGGTGCTCACGCGCTGCTGCTGGCACTGTTTCTGGGCTGGCTGGGTTTTTCAGCGGATGAGCCGAAAGGCATGCTGCCCCCGGCGTTTGTACTGATGCCGGGAGTTTATCAGCTGGAAAGTGCACCGCCGGAAAAGGCGGAAGGTGTCAGACAGGTGATGTCACAACCGGCACCACAGCCGGTGGCTGAGCCGGAGCGGGAGTCTGCTGTCGATAAACTGGCGGTTTCTGACCAGGGCACCTGGACACGGAAAGCGGAAAAACCAAAGAAAAAAGCGGACAAAAAACCGGTAACAGAGATCAAAATGCCGGAAACGGATAATCCGTCTCCGGTACTGGCAGAAAGCACTTCCGCGCCGCGTCAGGGCGACAGTTCCGCGAGCCGTGCGGATTTTACCAGCCATGCACCGCAGCCGGTCAGCGGCAGTACCGGCTGGGAAAGCTCGGTACATTCGCATCTGGCGAAATATAAACGCTATCCGCGCGCACTGCTGCGCTATAAATCCACCGGCGTTTCTCATGTGAAAGTGACTCTGAACATGCAGGGAAATGTTGTCTCTGCGGAGCTGGTTAATTCATCCGGCACAAAACTGCTCGATAAAGAAGCGCTTGCCACCGTACAACGGGCATCACCTTTCCCGCTGCCGCCACAGGAACGCGGCAGAAACGGTCATATTGAGATAGTCACTCCCATCGGTTTTTACCTGTAACCAGCAGACAATTCCCGAAGTTACGTTTTTATTACCAGGAATTGTCTGTATTTTCCGCATTTTTGTTTCCCTTGTTATCTTTTCTCTGCTTAATATTTCGGTTTTTCTGTGGTTTTCTTAATTTATCTGAATGAGTTTCAGTTACTCATATTGCAACAGGCGCAGTAAAGCGGGTTCAGACCTGGATAAAATCCTGTGATGACGTGTTATGATTATATTTTCCGAAAGAAAATAATTAATATTATTAATATATAATACTAAAGAGAATTCAACCGTTATAATCAAAAAGAGTGTGTTAAGCTGTTAAGAAATGTGTAACTGTCATGCTGATAACATCACCTGCGAGCCCGTGTGTAAACATCATAATGCTTTGGCAAATAATCATTTTTAGTCTGTTTACGGGTAGGTTGTTACAAAATATTTCATTCTGAAATTATCAGAGAAATATGTAATGATGTTATTATTCAGCAGCAGGATTGAATAAAAGAATTTAATATATGAGAAATCCGATTTTTACCACGATTCATTAATATGCATCATTTTCGGACGTGATTTTAGTGGTATAAACTCTGTTTTCTTTGGTAGATTAATTTTTTATAGGTGATTTTGCGTAACGCCGGATTAACTCAAAATTAAACATTGTAAATTTTAGTTAGGTAAGGACAAGTAATGACTAAAAAGTCAGTTTTTGCAAGAACACTCGTCTCTCTGCTGTTAGGTACAGCAATCAGTGCTTCAGCGCTGGCTGCGGCAGAAAATACCGGTCATACATTGCGGCTGGCCATCGGCGCAGAACCGACAGAAGGGTTTGACCCGATGCTCGGCTGGAGCCACGGCAGTTATCTGTTACTGCACAGCCCGCTGCTCAAACAAAAGGCCGATCTTTCCTGGCACAGCTACCTGCTGGACAGCTACGACCACAATGCCGACGGCAAAGAGTGGACACTGAAGCTGAAAAAAGACCTGAAATTCTCTGACGGCTCCCCGCTGACCGCCAAAGATGTGGCGTTCACCTATAACAATGCGGCCGCCGGCGGCGGTAAAATCGATATGGGTAACTTTGCCAAAGCAGAGGAAATTGATCCGCTGACAGTGAAAATCACCCTGTCCGAACCTCAGAGTACGTTTATCAACGTGCTCGGCTCTCTCGGCATTGTATCCGCCGATAAATATGATGCCAGACAGTATGCCCAAAAACCGGTGGGTGCCGGGCCGTACCGCCTGGTAGCTTTCCAGCCGGGCCAGCAGCTGATTGTTGAGGCTAACCCGTACTACGCCGGGCCGAAAAATGACTTTAACAAGCTGGTGTTTGTCTTCCTGGATGAGGATGCCGCCTTTGCTGCCGCACAGAGCCGCCAGCTTGAGGTTGTCCGCATTCCGCCGGTGATTGCCGCAACTGCCGGTGATGTCAAAGGGATGAAACTGGTGGAACGCGCCAGCGTGGAAAACCGCGGTATTGTTTTCCCTATCCCGAAAGCCGGTGAAAAAGATGCACAGGGTTACCCGATCGGTAACGATATCACCTCTGATGTTGCCATCCGTAAAGCCATCAACTATGCGATTGACCGCAAACTGCTGTCTGAGCAGGTGATGGAAGGGTACGCCGTACCGGCCTTTACCGGTGTTCACGGCCTGCCGTGGAACAACCCGGAAGCCGCCTTTAAAGATGGTGATGCGGAAAAAGCAAAACAGATTCTGGAAGAAGCCGGCTGGAAACTCAATAAAGACGGGCTGCGTGAGAAAGACGGCAAAGTCGCCAAACTGACGCTGTGGTACACCAGCGGGGATACCACCCGCCGTGACCTGGCACAGGCTATCCGCGCCTTCCTGAAACCAATCGGCATTGAACTGGATTTACAGTCCGGCAGCTGGGAAACCGTCGAACGCCATATGCACGCCAACCCGACGCTGTTCGGCTGGGGCAGCCTGGATCCGATGGAGTTAGTCCATCACTACAGCAGCAAAGCGGCGGGTGTGGAATTCTACAACCCGGGCTATTACAAAAATCCGCAGGTGGATGCCATTCTTGAGAAAGCCATGAGTGCGCCGGATCAGGAAGCCGCCATTCCTGTCTGGCAGCAGGTGGACTGGAACGGCAAAACCGGTACCGGGATTAAAGGGGATGCCGCCTGGGCGTGGCTGCTGAATGTACAGCATACCTATGTGGTGAGTGATTGTGTTGATTTGGGCAAGGGGGCACCGGAGATCCACGGGTCATGGTCACTGCTCAACAGTGTGGATGACTGGGCCTGGACCTGTAAATAATGCGCAGTGCCCTGCTCCTTTTCGTGCGGTTTGTTTGTCTGCTGACGGTCACGGCGGCGGGGGTATTTATCCTCCTGAGCTATTCGCCAATTGACCCGATCAGAGCCTATATCGGAAATGATCTGCTGCATGTGCCGCCGGAGCAGTATCCGGCGATTGCCGCCCGCTGGGGACTGGATCAGCCGCTGTGGCAGCGGTTCTGGATCTGGTTCTCACAGATGCTGCGGGGCGATCTCGGTTACTCTATGCTGTATAACGCGCCGGTGTCAGAGGTGATTTCGGCGCGGCTCGGGCCGTCACTGGCACTCCTTATCAGCGCCTGGCTGCTTTCGGGCATTGCCGGGCTGCTGCTGGGGCTGGTGGCCGGGCGTTATCTGAACCGCTGGCCGGACAAAATTATTTCGGCACTGTCGTATCTGCTGGCTTCGATACCGACGTTCTGGATAGGGTTGCTGCTGCTGTCGCTGTTTGCGGTCACCCTGAACTGGGCACCAATCTGCTGTGCCTGGCCGATGGGCGAGGATGCGGATACAGCAACCTTCGGGCAGAAAATTCATCACCTGATTCTGCCGGTGCTGGCGCTGGGCTTACTCGGTGTCGGTAACATTGCCCTGCACACACGGGCAAAAGTGGCGGAAGTGATGGGGACCGAATTTATCCGTTATGCGAAAGCGCAGGGGGATAAAGGCTGGCCGATGATTAAATTTCATGTGCTGCGTCACGCCATTACCCCGGCACTCTGTTTACAGTTTGCCTCTGTGGGGGAACTGCTGAGCGGTTCACTGCTGGCGGAGAAAGTGTTCGCCTATCCCGGACTGGGACAGGCGACGATAGACGCGGGGCTGCGGGGGGATATCCCGCTGCTGATGGGTATTGTGATGTTTTGCGCGATCCTGATTTTTATCGGTAACAGCACGGCGGATATTTTACTGCGCCGCGTGAATCAGGGAGTGATCCGCGAATCATGACGTATAACCCGAACCGTGCGCTGTTAAAACTGACGGGCACATTACTGATGCTGATCCTGCTGGGCGTCTATGCCATATGGATCACACACACTGATATTGATATGGATTTCCTGGCGCGGCGGCAGGCACCGTCTGTCACGCACTGGTTCGGCACTGACAGCCTGGGGCGTGATCTGTGGGATCGCACTTTTCAGGGCATGGCAACCAGTCTGCAGATCGGACTGATTTCCGCCCTGACCAGCGGGCTGGTGGCGCTGACAATGGCCGGGTTATCAACGGTTAACAAAGGAACAGATTATCTGGTGCGCGGGGTGATTGATGCACTGCTGGCGCTGCCGCATCTGCTGCTGCTGATTTTAATCTGTTTCACCCTGGGCGGCGGAAAATCCGGCGTGATCTGGGCGATAGCCCTGACACACTGGCCGAAACTGACGCTGATCCTGCGCTCGGAAATTCTGCGGGTGCGGGAAACGGATTATGTGATGCTGGCACAACGCATGGGAAATTCGCGATTGTATTGCTGGCGTCATCATTATCTGCCAATGTTATTACCGCAGTGGATTGTCGGCACACTGCTGATGTTCCCGCATTCGGTACTGCACAGTGCGGCGCTCAGTTTTCTGGGCTTCGGGCTTGCGCCGCATGAGGCATCACTGGGGATCCTGCTGTCAGATGCACTGCGCTATCTCAGTACCGGTGCCTGGTGGCTGGCATTTTTCCCGGGACTGGTGCTGGTCGGACTGGTGTTACTGTTTGATCAGTTTGCGAAAGCCTTACAACAGCTCTGGCTGAGGATCGCATAATGCTGAAATTTGACCGGCTTGCCATTGATGTCGCACAGTTCAGCTGGCTGCGGAAAAAACGCTGGCAGCCGCTGCTGACAGATATCTCCCTGGCAGTTCAGCCCGGTGAGCTGGTGGCGCTGGTCGGCAGCAGCGGGGAAGGCAAAAGTCTGCTTCTGCAGAGTGCGCTGGGACTGCTGCCGGATAATATGCGCTGCCGGGGTGCTATCTCGCTGGCGGGGGAAACCCTGACGGAAGAGAGTAAACAACTGCACCGCGGCAACACCCTGTGTTACGTACCGCAGGGGGTGAGTGCGCTGAATCCGCTGGTGCGGGTCGGCCCGCAGCTGGAACGCGCGGCCACACTCAGCGGTATGCATGTGAAGATGCACGACGTGGCGCGCCAGCTGCAACGTTATAACCTCCGGCCTGAGCTGACGGATGCGTTTCCGAACCGGCTCTCCGGCGGGATGGCAAAACGGGTGCTGACCTGCGGCGCAACGCTGACCGGGGCGCAGTATATTCTGGCGGATGAAATTACGTCCTGGCTGGATGACGAACATGCGGGGCAGATACTCGCGCATCTGAAAGTGCTGTGTGCGGACGGGCGCGGTGTGTTGTGGGTCACGCATGATCTGGCGATGGCCGCCCGCTTTGCTGACCGGATTGCCGTGCTGCGTCACGGGGTTTTACAGGAAACACTGACATCGCAGGCATTACTGAACGGGGAAGGTAGCCCGTGGCTGCAGTCACTGTGGGACGCACTGCCGGAACACCGTTTTCTGGCGGGGCGGAAATATACCGGGATGAGGCGGTAATAAGAATGACGGATGAATACAGGTGATAATCCGCTTTAATTCGTCCGTATATGAGTATTTTTTATTTATTTGCTGAAAATCAGCAGGGTTATTTATTTTATATTTAAACACAGTAGCGGATATTAATTCATTTATATGCGGTAACGGAAACTCCGCATAGTCTGAAAGGGATCTGAACCTCGTTTTCTTATCAGGAGAACAGCGGTGCATGATTTATTTTTTTTATGGCTGATTAACAGCTTACATTTTTCACGCTTTAGTATTTCCGGGTGTGCGCCTGCGCATGTCCGGCGGTCAGTGGCGGATTGTGTCTGCATTCAGCGGATGCGTCACTGAAATAAAAACTGAAATCACGGTATCCCGGAATACTGATATCCGGATTGCTGTCTGATGACTCTGTTTTCATTCAATTGTGGAGGCGTTATGCAATTAACCCCGAGAGAAGTTGAAAAGCTGATGGTATATACCCTGGCGGATGTCGCGCAGCGACGTCGCGACAGAGGGGTAAAACTGAATTACCCGGAAGCGGTCGCGATTATTACCGTGACAGCACTGGAAGGCGCCCGTGACGGCAAAACAGTGGAAGATGTGATGAAAGAAGCTGCCACCGTACTGACCAAAGCCGACGTGATGGAAGGGGTGGATGATTTAATCCCGAATGTGCAGGTTGAGGCGATTTTCACAGACGGCAGCCGTCTGGTGACGGTTCATAACCCAATCAAATAAACGTACAGCAAAAAGGTGAGGTTCTGATTATGAGCAATACAAAACAACCCACGCCGTTAGGCGGAGTCATTTTTGCGGATACCCCGATTGAATTTAATACCGGTAAGCCGGAAACCAAAATTAAAGTCCGTAACACCGGGGATCGCCCGATTCAGGTCGGTTCGCATTTTCATTTCTTTGAAGTGAACCATGCCCTGGAATTTGATCGCGAAGCGGCTTACGGCAAACGCCTGAATATTTCATCCACCACCGCAATCCGTTTTGAGCCGGGTGATGAAACTGAAGTTTCTCTTATTCCTTACGGCGGCAAACAGACAGTTTACGGGTTTAACAACCTGGTGGACGGCTGGGCCGGTAATAATGTGGCCACCAGCGAACGTCCGGCAAAAGCGATTGCACTGAACGAGGCAATTGCCCGCGGTTTCAGCCATAAAGCAGAAGCGAAGAAGTAATTCTCCGTCCTGACACGATTTTCCGGCAGTGATGCACAGGCATCCTGAACGAAATAAGGAACACGTTATGCCACAGATTTCCAGACAAGAATATTGCGGCCTGTTCGGGCCGACCACCGGAGACAAAATCCGTCTTGGTGATACCGATCTCTATATCGAAATTGAAAAAGACTTACGCGGTTACGGCGAAGAATCTGTTTACGGCGGCGGGAAATCCCTCCGTGACGGGATGGGCGCGAACAACACGCTGACCAGCGACAACGGCGTGCTCGACCTGGTTATCACCAACGTCACTATCCTGGATGCCAAATTAGGCGTCATCAAAGCGGACGTGGGTGTGAAGGACGGTAAAATTGTCGGTATCGGCAAGAGCGGTAACCCGAACCTGCAGGACGGTATCACCCCGGGAATGGTCGCCGGTGTGGCCACCGATGCTATCTCCGGTGAGCATCTGATCCTGACAGCGGCGGGTATCGATACCCACATTCACCTGATCTCACCACAGCAGGCTTATGCGGCGCTGTCCAACGGTGTCACCACCTTCTTCGGCGGCGGTATCGGGCCGACAGACGGCACCAACGGGACAACGGTTACCGCCGGTCCGTGGAACATCCGCGCGATGCTGCGTTCACTGGAAGGTTTACCGGTTAACGTCGGTATGCTCGGGAAAGGTAACTCTTTTGCCCGCGATCCGCTGGTTGAACAGATCATTGCCGGTGTTGCCGGTCTGAAAGTCCACGAAGACTGGGGTGCAACCTCCAACGCCATCCGTCATGCCCTGCGTGTGGCAGATGATTATGATATCCAGGTTGCGGTACATACTGACAGTCTGAACGAAGGCGGGTATGTGGAAGATACCATCGAAGCCTTTGAAGGCCGTACTATCCATACTTACCACACCGAAGGTGCGGGCGGTGGTCATGCGCCGGACATCATCAAAGTGGTCAGCCAGCCGAACGTGCTGCCGAGCTCCACTAACCCGACACTGCCGTACGGCATCAACAGCCAGGCAGAACTGTTCGACATGATCATGGTATGTCACAACCTGAACCCGAATGTCCCGGCTGACGTTTCCTTCGCGGAAAGCCGCGTGCGTCCGGAAACCATCGCAGCGGAAAACGTACTGCATGATATGGGTGCTATCTCCATGTTCTCCAGTGACTCCCAGGCGATGGGCCGTGTCGGTGAGAACTGGCTGCGTGTGATCCAGACCGCTAACGCGATGAAAGCGGCACGCGGCAAGCTGCCGGAAGATGCGGCGGGTAACGATAACTTCCGTGTTCTGCGTTACGTGGCAAAAATCACCATCAACCCGGCGATTGCCCAGGGTATCAGCCATGTGCTCGGCTCAGTCGAAGTCGGCAAAATGGCGGACCTGGTCCTGTGGGATCCGCGTTTCTTCGGCGCGAAACCAAAACTGGTTATCAAAGGCGGCATGATCAACTGGGCAGCGATGGGTGACCCTAACGCCTCCCTGCCGACTCCGCAGCCGGTCTTCTATCGTCCGATGTTTGGTGCGATGGGTAAAACCCTGCAGGATACCTGTGTGACTTTCGTTTCCCAGGCAGCACTGGAAGATGGCGTGAAAGAGAAAGCGGGTCTGGAGCGCGAAGTTGTCGCGGTTCAGGGCATGCGCACCACTACCAAACGCGACCTGGTCCGTAACGGCGAAACCCCGGATATCGAAGTGGATCCGGAAACCTTCGCGGTGAAAGTTAACGGGGAACATGCGACCTGCCAGCCAATCTCGGTGGCGGCGATGAACCAGCGTTATTTCTTCGGCTGATTGACTTCCCCGGCGGGTGTTGTTCTGCCCGCCGGGCATAACAAAAAGGTAATTCCATGATCCTCATTGAGCACATTCTCGGCAACGTCAGAAAAGATCAGGCGTGGGCTGATAAAGCGAACGAAATGACGGTGGATATGCTGATCCTCGATCAGCGTGAAGCCCAGAAAAGCCGCTGCCGTAAACACACCCAAAACGGGCTGGATATCGGGATCGCGCTGGATCGCAACGTGCTGTTGTCTGACGGAGATGTGATCCACACCGACGACGCCACCAATACGATGGTTGTTGTCCAGATCGATCTGCGTGATGTCATGGTTGTTGATCTTAAACGTCTTCAGGGCAGCACGCCGGAAGAGCAGATCCGCATCAGTTTTGAACTGGGCCATGCGCTCGGTAACCAGCACTGGAAAGCCGTTATCAAAGAAAACAAGGTGTATGTCCCGCTGACCGTCAGTGAAAAAGTGATGGAATCGGTGATGCGCACCCACGGCTTCGGCAATGATACGTTTGCCTTCGTCAAAGGCGAAACCATTCTGCCGATCCTGACCAACTCAGAATCCCGTCTGCTGTTCGGCGGCGCGGAAGAGACAGATACTCACGTGCATGTGGCACATAACCACGGGCACTCACATTCACACGGCCACGATCACGGGCACAGCCATGATCATGACCACAGTCACGACCACGGCCACAGTCATGATCATCACCACGATCACGACCATGACCACAAACACTGACAGACCGGAACGGGAGAACGTGTGATGAAAGCGGCTGATCTTATCCGGATCATGCAGTTTGGTGATTCGGCACTTCCCGTCGGCGCCTTTACTTTCTCAAACGGTGTGGAATCGGCGATTCAGACGGGTGTGGTACATGATGCCGAAACCCTGAAAGGCTTTGTCCGCACCGCGCTGAAACAGGCGGCGAGCGGTGACGGTATTGCTGTTGTCGCGGCACACCGCGCAGTGCTTGCCGGTGATAACGACGCCATTCTGCGGGTCGACCGGGCGGTGAATAACCGCAAACTGAATGAAGAAGCCCGCCTGATGGCAACGCGGATGGGGAAAAAACTGGCGGAAATTTCTGTCCATATTTTTGACGATCCGCTCGTGGCATGGTGGCTGGCACAGATTAAAAGCGGGGACACCCCGGGCACCCAGCCTGTCACTCAGGCTATTGTGATGGCGGTACAGGGTATCGGCGAACGCGAAGTGGTGGTTATGCATCAGTACGGGATCGCAATGACGATCCTCAGCGCCGCCATGCGCCTGATGCGGATCACGCACTTTGAAACACAGCACATTTTATTTGAGCTGAACAACGACATTGAAACCTTCTGCGATATTGCAGCCTGCGGCGACATTGAACAGATGTCTTCCTATGTGCCGGTGATCGACGTCCTTGCGGCAGTTCATACCAAATCTTTTGTCCGCCTGTTTATGAACTGACAGGCGGCTGACTTATTTTCCGGGAGTATATTGATGAAAAAAATGACACGGATCGGCATCGGCGGCCCTGTTGGTTCAGGTAAAACGGCGATTATTGAAGTGATCACCCCGATCCTGATCGAACGCGGGATCAAGCCGTTAATCATCACCAATGACATCGTGACCACCGAAGATGCGAAGCAGGTCAAACGCACCCTGAAAGGGATCCTCGACGAAGAGAAAATCCTCGGCGTTGAAACCGGTGCCTGCCCGCACACTGCCGTACGCGAAGACCCGAGTATGAACATTGCAGCCGTGGAAGATATGGAAGAGCGTTTCCCGGACAGCGACGTCATCATGATTGAAAGCGGCGGCGATAACCTGACGCTGACCTTCAGCCCGGCACTCGCTGACTTCTACATCTATGTTATCGATGTGGCGGAAGGGGAAAAAATCCCGCGTAAAAACGGCCCGGGCCTGGTGCAGGCGGATATCCTGGTCATCAACAAAATCGACCTCGCACCGTATGTTGGTGCCAGCCTGGAAGTGATGGAAAGTGACACCAAAGTGGTGCGCGGCAACCGTCCGTATGTCATGACCAACTGCAAAACCGGCGAAGGCGTGGTGGAGCTGGTGGATATGATCATGGATAAATTCCTGTTCACCCATCAGATCCCGGGAGCGAAAGCATGACACAACTGAGGGCTGAGATTGCGGGGACGCCTACGCGCCTCCGGGCTCATCTCTTAGGGGAAAAGGCGCCGGAAATGGCGCCTTACCAGGATGAGCCAAAGCAGATGCAAAGTGGTGCCATCGGGAAAAGCGGCTATCTGAAACTGCGGTTTGCCAAACGGGAATACCGCAGTGAAATGGTGGAAATGGAGCGCCGCGTACCTTCCCTGGTGCAGCGCGCGCTGTACTGGGATGAAATGATGCCGCAGATGCCGTGTGTCACTATGATTTCCACCTCCGGCTGCCTGTTACAGGGCGACCGCCAGGCGCTGGATCTGATTGTGGAAGAGGGGGCGTGCGCCCACGTCACCACACAGTCCGCCACCAAAATCCACATGATGGAGGCGAACTACGCCACGCAGTACCAGAATGTGGTGGTGGAAGCCGGCGGTTATCTGGAGTTTATGCCGGATCCGATTATCCCGCACCGTAATGCCCGTTTTTTAACGGACACTCAGATCACGGTTGATCCGACAGCAACCGTGATCTACTCCGAGATCCTGATGTCGGGGCGGAAATATCACCATCCGGACGAACAGTTCGGGTTTGATATTTTTTCCTCAAAGATCCGGGCGCAGGACAATGAGGGAAAAGAATTATTTGTTGAAAAATACATTCTGGAACCGAAAAAAGAAGCACTGAATGTGGTCGGCGTGATGGGGGGTTTTGATGTTTTCGGTAACGTGATTTTACTGACACCGAAAGAGCATCATGCCCGTATCCTGGAGCGTCTGGAAGCCCGTTATGACACGGATGAAGAGGTTGCATTCGGGGCGACGCAGTTGCCGAACGAGTGCGGTCTGGTCTTCAAAGTGCTGGGAATCGACAGCCCGAAAACCAAAGAGGCTGTCCGTTATTTCTGGCAAATCGCCCGGGAAGAGATCCTCGGCATCACATTGCAGAAACCGTTCCTGTGGCGCTGATGCGCTGCAGGATGACACCGGTGGTTACTCAGGGGACTGGTTATTATCAGCATAATCAGTCCCTTTGTCCGGTTTACCTTCAGGGGAAAGACGATGGCAACTTCAACAGTCAGTCAGAACGGCTGGAATAAACTGGCCGGATCCAATCCTGTCATACATTTTATTGATATCACGCTGCGTGGTTGTGCGCAGGTGATGTTTCAGAACAACCCGCTGACCGGGCTGTTCTTTTTCGCCGCTATTTTTACCGGTGCATACAGTGAAGGTATTCCGGCGGTCGGCTGGGGCTGTCTGCTCGGTACCGTGGTGTCCACGCTGACGGCGTATGTCAGCAAAATGGATGTCACCTCACTGCGTGCCGGGCTGTACGGCTATAACGGCTGTCTGGTCGGTGTGGCGTTGCCGACCTTCCTGGATAACACACCGTTTATGTGGGCGGCCATTGTGCTCGGCAGTATCGTGGCGGTGATCGCCACCATCTCACTGACCGATTTCCTGAAAAACTGGAAAGTTGCTGCGCTGACCGCGCCTTTCGTGCTGGTGACCTG
Organism: Morganella morganii; assembly: GCF_019243775.1. Lineage (NCBI taxonomy): Bacteria > Pseudomonadati > Pseudomonadota > Gammaproteobacteria > Enterobacterales > Morganellaceae > Morganella > Morganella morganii. Next base: position 3,336,846 of record NZ_CP069157.1, on the reverse strand, counting down.
GACTATCCTGCTGGCCAGTTACAGTTTCTTCGGTATCAAAGGCGTCAGTCTGCCGGGGCCGGCACTGCCGGATCAGTATGTGGCACCGATCGCCGGGATCCCGTATTCCGATCTGATCCCGGATATTTTTCGTGGTGTGTCAGAGGTCTTTCTGCTGAGCAGCATTACCGTGGGGATCCTGTTTGTGATCGGTCTGGCAGTCAGTTCTGTGTGGGCGGCGGTCTTTGCGGTCTTTGGCTCACTGCTGGCTTTTGGTGTGGCATCTTTCCTGAAAGCAGACTTCGGTAGTGTGCATACCGGGCTGTATTCATTCAGCGCCGTGTTAACTGCGATCGCGCTGGGTTCCACATTTAATAAACCGAGTTTCAAAGTGCTGGTGTATACCGTTGTGGGTGTGATTTTTACGGTGTTTGTCCAGGGCGCGCTGGATGTGGTGGTCTCGCCGTTCGGCATTCCGACACTGACCATGCCGTTTGTTCTGGCCTCCTGGCTGTTCCTGGTGCCGAATCAGGACATCATGCCGGAACACCGTCAGTAAAAGGGGAGAAATATGCAGAGTAATCTACTGAAGACAGGGTTACATAAATTACTGAGTCTGCGGGTGATCCTGTCGGTGCTGCTGTTTATTGACGGGGTGATGATCCTGTCGCCGGTTCTGTTTTCCTATACCGGAGATATTGCCTGGCAGGACGGCGGTTTCACCGCGTGGTTACAGTCGCTCGGGTTTATAAAACTGCTGGATATTCCCCGCTTTATGCTGGGGTTACTGCTGGCACTGCTGGCGCTGCTGATGCTGACCGGCGCACGCATCGCCTGGCTGTTCTCCCTGTTTATCCTGCTCACGATGGTACTGATGGATCTGGGGCTGGCCCGGGAATACTCACTGCAGGGGTTATTCTCGCTGGCGCTGCTGATTGCGTCCGGCTGCCTGTGGCGGCAGTTCCCGCATCACAGCCTGACCAGTGCCGGCGTGGTGGCGGTCAGCAGTATTATCCTGCTGGTGGTCTATTCCGTCTTCGGCACCCTGTATCTCGGCAATGAGTTCCAGCCGCATGTCACGGATATCTCAGCGGCCTTCTACTTTGCCCTGGTCTGTATGACCACGGTCGGTTTCGGGGACATCATCCCGATCAGCGTGGAAGCGCGGATGTTTACCCTGACGGTGGTGGTGTTCGGTATCACGATTTTCACCACATCCATTGTGTACATTGTGGGTGTCGTCCTGCGCGGCACACGCGAGATTGTCAAAAAGAGGTTGTTACACATGAAAGAGCATTATGTTGTTATCGGCGCGAATCCGCTGGCGGTCAATATCTATAAAGGACTGAAAAAACGCGGTTTGCAGGTGGTGGTGATCTGTTCTGATGAGGACAAAAAGCACTTCCCTGACGGCACCGTGACCGTGGCCGGTGACAGTGCGGATGCCGTGACCCTGAATGAAGCTAATGTCAAAGATGCCCGCTGTGTGATGGCTATCAGTGATAATGATGCGGATAACACCTTTGCGCTGCTGGCGGTGAAACAGCTGGCCGGTGAAGGCGTGAAAACCGTGACTGTGGTGAATCAGGAAGAGAACCGCGACAAAATGCGCCTGCTGCATGCGGATATGACCTTCTCCCTGTCACAGCTCGGCAGTGAAGTGCTGATGAAAATGCTGTGCGGTGAAAGCATCAATAACAGCGTTATGGCTGACATCTTATTAGCCAAAGCGCCATAAGCAGGGCCGGTTGTGAAGCATAAAGAAAAAAAAAATAAATCTGAGCCACGGGATCTCCCGGGCTCAGTCATTTTTCTATTCCCGGTTTAAACAGCTGCACGGCATCCGCATTGCGCTGGCATTTACACTGACGTTTCTGGTGTTCCGGGAATTACACAGCGATAAGCTCGATTATATCATTATGACACTTATCTCTATCCTGATGCCGATGCCGTACTGGGGAAATGTGCTGATCCGCTCGATGCAGCGCACCCTTGGTACTGTTATCGGCTCACTGATCGGGATGTTGCTGCTGTACACGGAAACCCACTCTTTCCCGCTGATGCTGGCGCTGGCGACTATTGCGATGTTTGTCTGCGGCTTGATCGCGCTGGGTAAAAACATGTATGTCGGGATGCTGATCGGGATGACCATCAGTATCGTTGCCACCGCACCGGTCGGGGATATGGACTCTGCGCTGATCCGTTCGGCGCAGACGGTGGGCGGCTCGATTCTGGCACTGGTGTTCTCGGCGATTCTGCCGCTGAAAGGGTTTGTGTTCTGGCGGATGAATATCAGCACTATTTTGCGCGATATTGCCAGATTATATGATGAGCACATCATGAAACTGAGCAGTACCGACCCGGAGCGATGGGATAATCAGCTGAAAGACACGTTATCCACACTGCTGACCTGTAATACCTACATTGCACCGGCTGTCAAAGAAACCCATGTTCCGGCTGCCACCTTTACGGCCATTCACGGGCGCATCCGGCGGCTGGTGGCGATACTGGAACTGCTGACCGATACCTTCAGTAAAAACTACTTCGCTCATGCGCTGAACACCGAAAATCCCTACATTGTGCAGTTGCAGAAAAGCAACAGTGAGATCATGAAACTGCTCTCTGATATCTTTGTGCAGGGGAAAGACGATGACACCATGGATAAGCTCCAGGCACTGCGTGCCAGCACACATGAGCTGCATCAGAAGATCAATGCACAGCCGGAAAGTAACTCGGCGGATGCCATGATGGTCGGGATGAGTGTGGAAGTAATCAAGCTGCTGGATGAAGTGTGCGGGCTGGTTCAGATTGACATTTTAAAGAAATGCGCATAAACACAGAAATATTGAAACAAAAATGACGTAAGGTTTTTCTATGTTAAATGTGATCCTCAGCATTTCCGCAGGATCAGTACTCGGCGGCCTCGGCCGCTGGGTGTTGAGTAATAAATTCAACCCGGTGCTGGCAATGATGCCGCTGGGGACGTATCTCGCTAATATTATTGCCGGTTATATTATCGGGCTGGCGGTGGCGTTTTTCTCTTCTCACCCGACACTTCCGGCGGAATGGCGGCTGTTTATTGTCACCGGTTTCTGCGGCGCGTTATCGACATTCTCGACTTTTTCACTCGAGATTGTGCAGGCTTTCCAGGCCGGGCGCATCCACCACGGTATGGCAGAAATCGCCCTGCATGTACTCAGCTCCCTGCTGATGACCTGGCTCGGCCTGCTGACCTGGCAGGTGTTGCAGCACCGGTAAAAAAAGGGGAAATTATTCCCCTTTTTCTTTCTCTTCCGTTTTCTTCCCCGGCTTTTCATCTTCATTTTTCAGATTGGCGGTCAGCAGATACAGGGATTGCTGCCAGCGGCTCGGGGTCAGCTGCAGCAGGTTATTGGCGAGCACAAAGCCGATACCGAGAGCGAGAAGTAACATCACCCGCAGCAGGTTGGTGGTGTTATCCACCTGGGTGGATTCTGTGGCCAGACGGTGGGTATCGATGGTCAGGCGCAGAAAGCCTTTCGGACCTTTTTTTCCCGGGATGGCGGCGACAATCTGATGATTAAAATAACTGCCGGCTTTTTGCCCGTCCAGCGCCAGGCGGTCGCGGACAGTGATACTCTCGCCGCTGCCGGCTATCTGTACCCCGTCATCCTGATATACTGTGGCATCGAGAATGCGGCTGTTGGTGGTCAGCTGCGCTAAATTTGCCGTAATTTGTTTCTTATTGAGCACTTTCCCGTTATCGTCTATAGCATCGGAAAGGTTAAACGCCACCTGTTGTGCCAGCGAATAGGCCAGTTCATTAAACTGATCCATTGACGACTGCTGGTGGACGCGGCTGAAATAAGACACACCCTGTAACAGACACACCATCAGGGCGAGACAAATCAGAATAATGGCTGTTTTATGCAGCCGGAATGTTAACTTCGTTTTGGCCATTGTTTATCCGTTTTTCCGTTGTCGCCACCATATTGCCAGAAGCGGAAATTTTTATCTGCTACCATCATGAATATTATCAGGGATTATAGGAGTATCTGTTGATGTCGACGAGTCTGACCTACTGTTATTTGCCGAATGAAATCCATAAGTGGCCGGGCCTTCCTCTTTCCCTGAGCGGTGATGAAGTAATGCCGCTGGACTACCGGGCGGGTGACAGCGGCTGGCTGCTGTACGGACGCGGGCTGGATAAGGCGCGGATCAGCGATTTCCAGCACCGGCTGGGGGCGGCAATTGTGGTGGTCTCGTCATGGCGGATCGATGATTATCAGGTGGTGCGGATTGCGGGCAGTCTGACCGGGCGCATCAAGCGGGTGGCAGATGAGTTTCAGATGGATGTCGTGCCGCTGGGTAATATCCCGAAACTGCGCTCCCCCGGATTACTGATGATGGATATGGATTCCACTGCGATCCAAATCGAATGTATCGATGAAATCGCCAGATTAGCCGGCGTCGGTGATGAAGTCGCGGAGGTGACGGAAAGAGCGATGCAGGGCGAACTGGATTTCAGCGAAAGCCTGAAAGCGCGTGTCGGCCTGCTGGCCGGGGCGGATGCCGCCATTTTACAGCAGGTGCTGGATACGCTGCCGCTGATGCCGGGGCTGACCAGCCTGGTGCGTAAACTCCAGGCGATGGACTGGCATGTCGCGATTGCTTCCGGCGGATTTACTTTCTACGCCAATCATTTAAAAGATTCTCTGCGCCTGATTGCCGTCTATGCCAATCAGCTGGAAATCAAAGACGGCAAACTGACCGGCAAAGTCAAAGGTCCGGTGGTGGATGCCAAATACAAAGCGCAGGCGCTGGTGAAACTGGCGGAATTTCTCAATATTCCTTTAGAGCAGACCGTGGCGATCGGTGATGGTGCCAATGACCTGAAAATGCTGAAAAAAGCCGGTCTCGGCATTGCCTTCCACGCCAAACCGAAAGTGTATGCACGGGCAAAAGTGGCTATCCGCCATGCCGACCTGATGGGGGTGATGTGCACCCTCAGTGGTGGTCTGAAACACGAAGAACGTTAATTTATCAGTTATTACGGGGTCACGAGTGGCAAAACCAGCAAAACGCGCCTTTGTCTGTAACGAGTGCGGGGCGGATTATCCCCGCTGGCAGGGGCAGTGCACCGCGTGTCAGGCGTGGAATACCATCACGGAAGTCCGGCTGGCTTCTGTCTCATCGTCTGCGGCACGCAATGATCGCCTCAGCGGCTATGCGGGGCAGAGCGGTGTCAGCAAAGTACAGAAGCTGTCGGAAATCAGTCTTGAGGAACTGCCGCGTTTCTCCACCGGTTTCAAAGAATTTGACCGTGTGCTGGGCGGCGGCGTGGTACCGGGCAGTGCCATTCTGATCGGCGGTAACCCGGGCGCCGGGAAAAGTACCCTGCTGTTACAGACCATGTGCCAGCTCGCCGCACAGATGAAAACCCTGTATGTCACGGGGGAGGAATCCTTACAGCAGGTGGCGATGCGGGCGCACCGCCTCGGGCTGCCGATGGACAATCTCAATATGCTGTCGGAAACGGCGATTGAGCAGATTTGCCTGATCGCAGAGCAGGAACAGCCGAAGCTGATGGTGATTGACTCCATCCAGGTGATGCACATGGCGGATATTCAGTCTTCGCCGGGCAGTGTGGCACAGGTACGCGAAACAGCTGCCTATCTGACCCGCTTTGCCAAAACCCGGGGTGTGGCGATCATTATGGTCGGCCACGTCACCAAAGACGGCTCTCTGGCAGGACCGAAGGTACTCGAGCACTGTATTGACTGCTCGGTCATGCTCGACGGCGAGGCCGATTCCCGTTTCCGCACACTGCGCAGCCATAAAAACCGCTTTGGTGCGGTGAATGAGCTGGGTGTGTTTGCCATGACGGAGCAGGGGCTGCGCGAGGTGAGCAACCCGTCCGCCATTTTCCTGAGCCGCGGGGATGAAATCACGTCCGGCAGTTCGGTGATGGTGGTCTGGGAAGGCACACGTCCGCTGCTGGTGGAAATCCAGGCGCTGGTGGATCACTCCATGATGTCGAATCCGCGCCGTGTGGCGGTCGGGCTGGAGCAGAACCGGCTGGCTATCCTGCTGGCGGTACTGCATCGTCACGGCGGATTGCAGATGTCGGATCAGGATGTGTTCGTCAACGTGGTCGGCGGGGTGAAAGTCACCGAAACCAGTGCGGATCTGGCGCTGCTGCTCTCGCTGGTCTCCAGTTTCCGTGACCGGCCGATCCCGCGTGATGTGGTGATCTTCGGTGAAGTCGGGCTGGCGGGGGAGATCCGTCCGGTGCCGAGCGGCCAGGAGCGGATCTCGGAAGCGGCCAAACACGGTTTTAAACGGGCGATTGTGCCGAATGCCAACCGCCCGAAAAACCCGCCACCGGGTATGCAGGTGTTCGGGGTGAAAAAACTGTCGGATGCCCTGTCTGTGCTGGATGAACTGGAATAAGTGAGGCAGAGAATGACCGATTTTTCCTATCTGAAACAAGCCATTAAACAGGCGGGTGTCACACTCCAGCAACTGGCGGATCAGTGCGGGGTGACCAAAGGGTATCTCAGCCAGCTGATTAACAACAAAATCAAAAGTCCCGGCGGCCAGAAGCTGGCCGGGCTGCACAGTGCGCTGGGGCTCGATTACCCGCTGAAGCAGAAAATTACCGGGGTGGTGTTCGGGAAATTTTACCCGCTGCACACCGGCCATATTTACCTGATCCAGAGGGCGTGCAGCCAGGTGGATGAGCTGCATGTGATCCTCTGTCACGACGAACCGCGTGATAAGGCGTTGTTTATCAACAGTTCAATGTCTCAGCAGCCGACCGTCAGTGATCGCCTGCGCTGGCTTCTGCAAACCTTTAAGTATCAGAAAAATATCCGCATTCACTCATTTGATGAGCACGCTTATGATCCGTATCCGCACGGCTGGGAACACTGGAGTCAGGGTGTGTGTCAGTTTATGCGGGAAAAAGGGATCACGCCGGATTTTATCTATTCAGGCGAAAAAGCGGATGTGCCGCGTTACCGTGAATCGTTCGGCATTGAAACAGTGCTTATCGACCCGGAACGTACCTTTATGAATATCAGCGGGCGGCAGATCCGTCAGGCGCCGTTCCGCTACTGGGACTATATTCCGACAGAGGTCAAACCCTTCTTTGTGCGCACTGTGGCGGTGCTCGGCGGGGAATCCAGCGGAAAATCCACCCTCGTTAATAAACTGGCGAATATGTTCAATACCACCAGTGCCTGGGAATACGGACGCGATTATGTGTTTTCCCACCTGGGCGGTGATGAAATGGCGCTGCAATATTCCGACTATGACAAAATCGCGCTGGGTCATGCTCAGTATATTGATTTTGCAGTAAAATATGCCAATAAAGTTGCGTTTGTGGATACGGATTTTGTCACGACCCAGGCTTTCTGCAAACGGTATGAGGGTAAAGAGCATCCGTTTGTGCAGGCACTGATTGCGGAGTACCGCTTTGACCTGGTGATCCTGCTGGAAAATAACACGCCGTGGGTGGCTGACGGACTGCGCAGCCTCGGCAGTGACAATGACCGCAAAGCGTTTCAGGACCTGCTGATCGATATGCTGCGGGAAAACGGTATTAAGTTTGTCCATGTGACATCGGCGGATTACGACACCCGTTTTCTCGAGTGCGTCGAGCTGGTTCAGCGTCTGCTGATGCTGGATACCCCTGAAATTCGTGACGGGGATCAGCAAAAATAAAGAATGTTGTGAGAATCGAAAAATAATCAGGTAATTTCCGTGAGAAATTATTTTTCTCTTCTATACTGAAAGAACAAGGACAACACACAGCGTCCGACAGAATTCAGGGCAACAAAGGGAGGAAAGATGAAGAGTAAAGGATCCCTTTACTGATGGTGTTAACTGATTGATTTATTTATCAGTTTTAAGTGTTATGAAAGCGGTAAGTATGAAGTAGTAAGTCAGCTTCGGTTGTACCTTAAGTACCAGGTTCAATGTAATACCCGTAACAAAAGACACTCTTTTATCCATCCAACCAAAAAATGCCGCGCGGTCCCTCACCACGCGGCATTTTCCGTTATATGGCCTATTTGGTCATACGTTTGTACTTGATGCGGTGCGGCTCCAGTGCGGCCTCGCCGAGAGTCCGTTTCTTGTAATCTTCATATTCACTGAAGTTACCTTCGAAGAACTCCACTTTGCCCTCATCCTGATAGTCGATGATATGGGTGGCGATACGGTCAAGGAACCAGCGGTCATGGGAAATGACCATAGCGCAGCCCGGGAATTCCAGCAGGGCGTTTTCCAGTGCACGCAGGGTTTCGATATCCAGGTCGTTGGTTGGTTCATCGAGCAGCAGCATGTTGCCGCCGACCTGCAGCAGTTTGGCCAGATGCAGACGGCCGCGCTCACCACCGGATAACTCACCGACACGTTTGCCCTGGTCAACGCCTTTGAAGTTAAAGCGTCCGACATAAGCACGGCTCGGGATCTCAGTGGTGCCGATACGCATGATATCCTGCCCGCCGGACACTTCTTCCCAGACGGTTTTCTTATCATCCATGGCATCACGGAACTGATCAACAGACGCGATAGTCACGGTATCACCGAGAGTGATAGTACCGGAATCCGGCTGTTCTTTGCCGCTGATCATACGGAACAGGGTGGATTTACCCGCGCCGTTCGGCCCGATAATCCCGACAATCGCCCCTTTCGGCAGCGAGAAACTCAGGTTATCGATCAGGGTACGGCCATCATAGGATTTGGTCAGGTTTTCCACTTCCAGAACTTTGTCACCCAGACGCGGGCCAGGCGGAATAAAGAGTTCGTTGGTCTCATTACGTTTCTGGTACTCGACGCTGTTCAGTTCCTCAAAGCGGGCCAGACGGGCCTTGCCTTTGGATTGACGACCCTTCGGATTCTGACGGATCCACTCCAGCTCTTTCTCGATAGACTTGCGGCGGGCAGCTTCAGAAGACGCTTCCTGTGCCAGACGGGCATCTTTCTGCTCCAGCCAGCTGGAGTAGTTTCCTTCCCACGGAATACCTTCACCGCGGTCAAGTTCGAGGATCCAGCCGGCGACGTTATCAAGGAAGTAACGGTCGTGGGTGATTGCCACAACGGTACCTTCGTAGTCGTGCAGGAAGCGTTCCAGCCAGGCGACAGATTCCGCATCCAGGTGGTTGGTCGGTTCGTCGAGCAGCAGCATATCCGGTTTTTCCAGCAGCAGGCGGCAGATAGCCACACGGCGGCGCTCACCCCCGGACAGATTACCGATTTTGGCATCCCAGGCCGGTAAACGCAGGGCATCTGCCGCACGTTCCAGCTGGTTATCCAGATTATGACCGTCATGAGACTGGATAATCGCTTCCAGCTCACCCTGCTCTTTGGCGAGTTTGTCAAAATCCGCATCCGGATCGGCGTACAGCGCGTACACTTCATCCAGACGGGTCAGGGCATTTTTCACTTCCGCAACCGCTTCTTCAACCGCTTCACGGACAGTGTGTTCCGGATTCAGTTTCGGTTCCTGCGGCAGATAGCCGATGTTCAGGCCGGGCTGCGGACGTGCTTCGCCCTCAATATCGGTATCCACACCTGCCATGATGCGCAGCAGGGTTGATTTACCGGCACCATTCAGGCCGAGAACACCGATTTTGGCGCCCGGGAAGAAACTCAGAGAGATATCTTTCAGTATATGACGCTTCGGCGGCACAATTTTGCCGACACGGTGCATCGAATAAACGTATTGAGCCAATGTAGTCTACCTTTTTTCGTTGATGGGGCATCTGCGGGGCATTATGACTAAGTTTTACGTTTAGTTAAAGCCACTCCGGTGTCAGTATTGCCCGGTTGCCGGCAGTGACCGGCGGGTACAGCAGATTCCCCATTCTAACACCGGCCTGCGTTATTCTCACGGTGATCGTGCCGTCGCCGGGATCCGTATCATGATGAACCCGGGGCCGGTGTGCTAACGGCCGCTGTAACCGGCCTCATAAGCAGCAATAATATTGTCTGTCAGCATTTTTTTCTGCCGGTCCGTGCGGTCACTTTCATTTACTTTCTCAGTATGTACTTTTGGTGAAATAAACTGTGTTGTCCCGGTCATACGGCTCAAAAATTCGTTACTTCTGAAATAACTAATTCGCTCTTTATATTGTTGCGGTGTTATTCCGTCTTTTTTATCTTTTATACCGGCATCATAGAATTGTTTAAAAAACGGCGTCATAAGTTTAACGGAGCCATTTATATGAGTCTGAAAGTTAGGGTCAGAATCCTGCGCGGCCTGCTGGTAGACATAGTGTCGGGTGATTTTCTCATAGGCGGTCTGCTGTGATGCACATGCTGTCAGAGCAAATAATGCAGAGATGATTATTATGTTTTTTATATTATTCATAATGTATTACGTCCTTTACGGTTATCAGTAAACCGGATGTGGTGTAAAAATATGAGAATATTTTTAATGGAAACCGGAAATACAGCAAGTGATGTACATCATATATTTTATGATTTCTGTCTGTAATCTGGAAAATAAAAATACTTCAAAAATATAACTATCTGATTAATTAAAATAGCGTGTTTATCCCGGAGCAAGGGGTAAAAAAAAAGACGACCGGAGTCGTCTGAAATGTGTTCACTACTTATAGAGTTATTGGTAGTGCTCAGGATCCCGCTTACGGCGGTAGCCGGTTTCCTGAAGTGTTATCATTATAATTTTAAATTTAACTTTACTATATAGTAAGAATGATGAGTGCACCAGACGATATCACTGCATCCTGTTTAATAAACCATCATTTACGGTAAAGGGAATGCACAATAAGAATAATCAGACATATATTCTGAATAATATAATTTCCGGTATCTGGTTATGCGGCACAACGGTATGATTTGTGTCTGCGTGACAGGGCACTTACACTGTGTATCAGGGTCTGAGGTATTGTGCAGATAAACGGTAATGAAGGAGACAGGAGCAGATCATGAGGAAATGTATATGGCCGGGCGTGGCAGCCCTCAGCATGCTGATGTTTTCAGCACTGGCGTCAGCGGATTCACTGAGTGAGCAGCGTCAGCGCTATCAGGATGTCAAATCTGCCTGGGATGCCAATAATATGGCGGAAGTGGAACGCCTGATGCCGTCACTGCGGGACTATCCGCTCTATCCTTATCTGGAATACCGTGAGCTGACACAGGACATGAGCCTGCTGACAGCAGGTCAGGTGAAAAATTTTACGGATACCCATCTGAATCTGCCGTCAGCGGCAAGTCTGAAAAATAAATTTATCAGTGAGCTGGCCAAACGTAATGACTGGCAGGGGCTGGTCAGCTACAGCACGACTGTACCAAAACCGGTCAGTGCGAAGTGTGACTATTACTATGCCAACTGGCAGACCGGAAACCGTCAGGTGGCGCTGGACGGGGCGAAATCAGTCTGGCTGGCGGGAAATTCCCTGCCGTCCTCCTGCGATAAGCTATTTGATGTCTGGGATCAGTCCGGCGGACTGACACCGGAACGTGTTCTTGAACGCATCAGCCTGGCGCTGAAAAACGGCAACACCTCTCTGGTCAGTTATCTGGCAAAACGCCTGCCTGCCTCTTATCAGACCATCAGCAATGGTCTGATTAACTTACAGAAAAACCCGGCATCAGTGGTGACATTTGCCCAACTGAGCCCGACTGATTTCACCCGTCAGGCCACCATCTCCGCTTTCTCCGCCTATGCCCGCAAATCACCTGATGCGGCAAGGGCTGACCTGAACAGTGTGGCGCGCGCCCAGAAAATGAATGACAGCGAGCGTCAGCAACTGAAAGATGCCGTTGCGTGGCAGTATATGGGGAGCGATGTGACAGATGAGCAGGCTGCCTGGCGTGACGAAGTGATTCAGGAAACCGATTCTGTCACCCTGCGCGAGCGCCGTGTGCGTCTGGCGCTGAGTAACGCGGATGACCGCGATCTGGATCGCTGGCTGACCCGGTTACCGGCGGATGCTCAGCAGAAAGAGGAATGGCAGTACTGGCGCGCCGTATTGCTGGAAAAAGGCGGCAATAAAGCGGCAGCAGATGCCATTCTGGAAAAAATCACTCAGGGTCGCGGGTTCTATCCGATGGTGGCGGCACAGCGTCTGGGTAAACCGTATGTCATGATGATCAATGCGGCGGATAAACCGGACAACAGCATCAGCAATCTGCCGGAAATTCAGCGTATCCGTGAGCTGCTGTACTGGCAGATGGAAGGGCTGGCCCGCACCGAGTGGCTGAATCTGGTGGACAGCCAGACACCGGCGCGCAAAGCACAGCTGGCGCGTTATGCGCTGGAGCAGGGCTGGGCGGATCTGAGTGTGCAGGCGACGATCAACGGCAAGCTGTGGGATCATCTGGAAGAGCGCTTCCCGCTGGCCTGGCAGAGTGAGTTTGATGAGTTCACTCAGAATAAAAATATCAGCAAAAGCTATGCGATGGCGATAGCCCGTCAGGAAAGTGCCTGGAACCCGCAGGCGCGTTCGCCGGTCGGCGCAACGGGGCTGATGCAGCTGATGCCGGCAACGGCAACCCAGACGGTCCGCGACAATGGTATTGCGGATTACAGCAATAGTGCGCAGCTGGTTAATCCGCGCAAAAATATCGAGATAGGCACCGCGTATCTCAACGGCGTGTATAACCAGTTCGGTCAGAACCGGATCCTGGCGAGTGCTGCGTATAACGCAGGCCCGAACCGTGTGACCCGCTGGCTGAGCAACAGCGGCGGACGGCTCGATGCGGTTGCCTTCGTGGAAACCATTCCGTTCGCGGAAACCCGGGGTTATGTGAAGAATGTGCTGGCATTTGATGTCTTTTATCAGAACTTCCTGAAAGGGCAGCGCCCGGCGGATGTACTGACACCTTCCGAACAATCAATGCGTTACTGATCATTCCCCTCCGGCCCGGTTCAGCAGAAGACAGCTGCACCGGGCTTGTGTTATCCTAGATGTACTAGTTAACGGGTACTTTTTGTACTCCCGATCCTATGGGGTGACACATGACGACAGACCAACTTCAGGACAGCGACTGGCAGCGCTTTGTCAGCCTGCTGCGCAATGCCTATTCACAGGATATTGAATCCCACCTTTTTCAGCTGCTTTTTACCCCGGATGAGCGCACAGCGCTGGGCACACGTGTGCGGATCGTTGAGGAACTGCTGCGCGGTAAGATGAGTCAGCGGGAGCTGAAAAGTGAGCTGGGGGTCGGCATTGCGACCATCACCCGGGGCTCCAACAGCCTGAAATATGCCCCGGAAGAGGTAAAAGCCTGGCTGGAGCAGGAACTCCTCAGCGGTAAAAAATAACTCAGCTGTTCTGCCGCCGGTACGTTGTCAGGGAAATGCCGGTTTCCCGTCTGAAATAGCGGCACAGGTAGGACGGATCATCAAAGTGCAGTTTATCTGCGATCTGCTCTACTGACAGCGTACTGTAACGCAGCAGTGTCTTGATTTCGGGGATAACCCGGCGGTTGATCAGTGACTTGGGCGAGTGATTGAAAAACGTTCCGGTCAGCTGTGACAGATAAAACGGCGTGATATTTAACCGCCGTGCATAGTACTGCACATCCCTGTGTTCCCGGCTGTGGCGGCAGATAAGTTCCCAGAACTGCCAGCACAGCGTCTCTTTCCGGCTGTACTTCTGTATGGCGGCCGGGGCATCCGGCGGCATTCTTTCCGCTATCCGCAAAAACAGATTTTGTAAATGATTACGCTGCATGATATGCCGGTAAACCGGGCTGTTGCGGGTGATATCCTGCATTTGTGCCAGCCACATTGTCAGCAGCGATTTTTCTTCCGGCAGCGGAATGCAGCGGGGATATTCATGCAGAAACAGAAACAGCGGGTTCGGCAGGACATAGGCGATTTCGGCAGAGAAGGAGGCCGGGATCAGACAAAAAAACACACGGAATCCCCGCGAACGCTTTTTCAGCAGCGCGATCGTATCTTCCGCCAGCACCAGAATATCCCCCGCCCGTACAGGCTGAGATTTAAAGTTCAGTGACATATGCGCGTATCCCGCCCGGCAGATCATCAGGGTGAGATACGCATTTCCGAAGGTCAGCGGTACGCCGTTGTGATCGGCCAGTGTGCTTTCCCCTGTCAGTAATGTGTCTGTTTCTTCCGTCAGCACCGGAATCTGATCTGTCAGTGTAATATCGTGAGTTGCCATTTTTGCCGTCCTGAAGCAGATATCAGAGGAAATTTATCACAATAGTTTTCAAAAGTACCGGAAGTGCGGAGGTTTGTTGCTTACCGCCGGTCTGCCGTCAGGCTACACTTCCTGTCATCACAGAGAGAGCCGCTGAGGCTGAATGTATAACTGAAGTAAGGTAAGCAGTATGAAATTAGAAACAGAACGTATGATTCTGCGCCCGTGGGCAGAAACCGATGCCGCCGATTTATATGAAGTGGCGAAAGATGACCGCGTCGGCCCGATTGCCGGCTGGCCGCCGCACAGTTGCGCTGAGGAAAGTGCCGATATTATCCGCACCGTTTTTAACCTCGATGAGGTCTATGCCACTGAACTGAAAGCGAACGGACGGGCTGTGGGCTGTATCGGGATCCTGATCGGTGAAAACAGCAACTTTGACATCAGTCAGCGGGAAGGGGAAATCGCCTACTGGATTGGTGTACCGTACCAGGGACAGGGTCTGATCCCGGAAGCGGTCAGGGAAGTGATGCGCCATGCATTCGAAACCCTGGAGCTGGATGCACTGTGGTGCGGCTATTTTGAAAACAATGAACAGTCACACCGCGCCCAGGCCAAATGCGGGTTCCGTCATCATCATACCGAAGAGAATAAATTCAATCAGTTCCTGAATGATTACCGGACTGAACATATCAGCCGCATTACGCGGGAAGAGTGGCTGGCACAGCAGTAAATGTGCCGGGAAGGTCACCGGGCCGGTGAGTACCGGTCCGGTTTTTCAGATCAGGATTCTTTGGTGTTCAGGGATTTATAAATTTCATGCTGGATAGGCACCAGCGCCAGGATAATTGCCTGCTCATAGACACTGGTGCGGGTCAGCGCGCCGCCGGTGAAGAAACCGATCGCTCCGCCTTTCTGTTTGATATCTTCCACCCCGGTCAGGTCGGCCATTTCATCACCCAGTTCGCGGCCTTCGCGGATCCCCGCGAGAATTTTTTCCGGCAGCATCAGGCTGGCAGAACGGGATTCCCCGCGCAGCTGACGGTGCTCGATAACAATCCAGGCAAAGGTCATATCGCCTTCAATACCCGCCTCAACACCAACCCAAAAATCCGCTTCCGGTCTGACCTGACGGGCCGCATTGACGCGCTGGCGGGCACCGGTACGGGTTTCTGTGTTCCCGATAGGCTGCTGCGGCACACTGCTGTCCACATTGACATCTTCAATATCAAAATTGCCGTTACCCAGTACCACTTCAAAAGCGGAACGGATAGCCTGAATTTTGGCCGGATTAGTCGTTGCTGCGATAATATGAAACATGATAATTAAACTATCCACGTAATTATGTTTGCCGCAGTATAGCGAATATTGACGGCTTTCCGCAGATTTTTTTAGACGGTGCCGTGCGGTGAAAGAGTTTCAGGGATAAAGCGTGATCCCGGGAATGTTTTTACGGTATGGTAGCGGGGTAATCAGACTTTCACACAGTAAAAGCAGAGATTGATAGTTATGTCACAGGTATTTCTTGTCCGTCACGGCGAAACTGAATGGAACGTTCAGCGCCGTATCCAGGGTCATTCTGACAGCCCGTTAACACAAAGTGGTATCGATCAGGCGAAGCAGGTTGCCGCGCGTCTGAAAAATGAAGGGATCACCCATATTATTGCCAGTGATCTGGGCCGCACACAGCAGACCGCGAAACTGATCGCAGAAGCCTGCGGTTGTGAGATTATTGCGGATCCGCGTCTGCGTGAGCTCAATATGGGCGTGCTGGAAAAACGTCAGATCCATACCCTGACCGCAGAAGAAGAGGGCTGGCGTAAAAGTCTGCTTAACGGCGCGGAAGACGGGCGTATCCCGGAAGGGGAATCTCTCGCGGAGCTGGAAAGCCGGATGCGGGCGGCGCTGGAGAGCACGCTGGATTTGCCGGAGGGCAGCAAAGTTCTGCTGGTCAGTCACGGTATTGCGCTGGGATGCCTGATTGGCTCTGTGCTGGGGCTGCCGGCGTATGCGGAGCGCCGTCTGCGTCTGCGCAACTGTTCGTTATCCGTTCTGGAGTATCAGGAAAGCCCGTGGCTGGCGGATGGCTGGGTAGTTGAAACGGCCGGTGACACCACACATCTGAGTCTTCCGGCGCTGGATGAAGTGCAGCGCTGAGTAAACCGGTGAATCAGACACCGCCCGGGTGAACAAGACACCACCGGCGGCGGTGTTTGTTCTGCGGGAAGGCTGTTACTGCGCGTCACGTCTGACAGGAATATAGTATTTAAATTCCTCGATGTGATGGCGCGGATCAGTCTCATCCACATCAGCCGCATCCGGATAGCGGATGTCGGTTCCCTTTCTCAGTTTATAGCTCTCAATATCGTAACCACGGCGGCGGGTGATCCCCAGTCGCGGCACACACTGGCCGTAAATCGTGAACAGGAATTCCTGCATCGCACCGCGGTAAGGAATGCCGCTGAAGGTGAAGCAGAGATATTCGCCACCGGGCATTTCCACCTCGTGAACATTTTCCTCAGTGGTAAAGGCAGCAAATTCCTTCGCCACGGCAGTGGTGTAATGGACTGTCTGCTCATCTTCTTTGTCCGGATTACGGGTAGTGCTGTAAAGCCCGTAAACATAGTCCGGGATAGTTTTCGCCACAGAAATATGATGCAGCCAGAACTCCTGGCGCATGTGGGTACACGCGGTTGCCCAGTCTTCCAGACGATGTGAACAGCTGTTCTCTATACCGGTGACTGTGCGCGGCGGCAGCGTGACAAACTCGTGCTCCGGCATCGGCACATCATCAAGCAGAATGGCGGAGCAGATTCCGTCAGAGCACCATTCGTCAAGACGGCGGTACAGCGCAGGTGTTTTATTAAACTGTTTCTTGAATGCGCGGGTAAAGGTTTGCTGTGAATCGAAACGATACTGTAATGCGATATCTAAAATAGGACGGGCAGTCAGCCGCAGTGCAATGGCTGCGCGTGACAAACGGCGGGCGCGGATGTAAGCGCCGATGGCCTCACCGGTAACGTCCTTGAACATACGTTGTAAATGCCACTTGGAGTAGCCTGCCTTCGCAGCGACGTTATCGAGGGAAAGTGGCTGATCTAAATGCTCATCTAACCAACGGAGTAAATCGCGAATGATGCTGGTCTGATCCATACATCTCCCTTATTGGATTGATGAAGTTCTGAAAGAGATATAACGAATTTATATTCTAACCTGAGTGATTATCAACGGGATAATCATTTACCAATTCTTACTTTTGGCCGGAAAAAATGTTTTAAGAACAGGGCGACTATCATAAACTGGTAACATGGATTATCTTTAAAATCATACAATTTTCAAATGATTTTCTTGGGCTATTAAGATTATGAATCAGACTCGCCGGTCTATACTGGGAATTATCACAGCTATTTCATTGAGTTCGTTATCCTTTTTGAGCCATGGTGAAGAAATCGGCTCTGTGGACACCGTGTTCAAAATTCTGGGGCCGGACCACAAGATTGTGGTGGAAGCCTTTGATGATCCGGATGTGGAAAATATCACCTGTTACCTGAGCCGGGCAAAAACCGGCGGGATCTCGGGTGGGCTGGGTCTGGCGGAGGATACATCTGATGCCGCGATTTCCTGTCAGCAGGTCGGGCCGGTCACAGTCAGTGATAAAGTGAAAAAAGGCCGCAAAGATAAAGGCCAGGTGGTGTTCCAGAAGCGGACATCCATGGTATTCAAGAAGTTACAGGTGGTTCGTTTCTATGATGAGAAGCGTCACGCGCTGATTTATCTGACCTATTCGGATAAAGTGGTCGACGGCTCGCCGAAGAATGCGCTGAGCGCGGTGCCGATCATTCCGTGGAACAAATAACCGGATAACAGCAACAACAAATCCCCGGTGGTGCCAGGCATCACCGGGGATTTCGTATATATGTTACCGCAGCGGAAGATTACTCTTCGAGATCGCCGCAGAACCGGTAACCTTCGCCGTGAATGGTGGCGATGATTTCCGGAGTATCCGGTGTGGACTCGAAATGCTTGCGGATACGGCGGATGGTGACATCCACTGTACGGTCATGCGGTTTCAGTTCACGGCCGGTCATTTTCTTCAGCAGTTCAGCGCGGGTCTGAATCTTGCCCGGATTCTCACAGAAGTGCAGCATTGCACGGAACTCACTGCGCGGCAGCTTGTACTGCTCGCCGGTTGGTCCGATTAATGAGCGGCTGTTGATATCCAGTTCCCAGCCGTTGAACTTGTAACTTTCCACACTGCGGCGCTCTTCGCTGCCACCGGCCAGATTCATGGTCCGTGACAGTAAGTTGCGTGCGCGGATAGTCAGTTCACGCGGGTTAAACGGCTTGGTGATGTAGTCATCAGCACCGATTTCCAGACCGAGGATTTTATCCACTTCATTATCACGGCCGGTTAAGAACATCAGTGCCACGTTTGCCTGTTCGCGGAGCTCACGCGCCAGCAACAGACCATTTTTTCCCGGGAGGTTGATGTCCATGATAACCAAATTGATATCATGGTCTGACAGCACATTGTGCATCTCTGCACCGTCAGTGGCTTCATGTACCACGTAACCCTCTGCTTCAAAAATACTTTTCAGGGTGTTACGGGTGACGATCTCATCTTCAACAATTAAAATATGCGGGGTTTGCATAGTCGCTACCTAAATTACTTAGAATAATAAGAAATCTGATTATCTGCCCGTGTAACCTGTGCCGGTATCGTTGTGGTTATGTCCGGCACATCACCACAGACAGAAAAAAAATCTTGTTCAGACCGCATTTTAACAATCACTCAACTCAGAACGTAAGGAATTGAAACGATTCGTACCAATATTAGTCTATTAACACCAATATAACAGCAACCCAATCATTTACCATCCGGAAATCTAACCTTTGTTGATACATATCAAAATCAATTGTAGCACGTTAACACAATTTTCAATTGTTAATTGCCGGTTTTAATGATTGTCAAATAAATAGAAATACAATGTTAAGCATTATATCTGACTTGTCTGATTATTGTACATTTTTCTGCCGGGTAAACAGCGAAAAACGCAACCTGCATGATAAAAGTGAAAAAATACAGAAACTCCTGGTTCTGTAAAATTAAATGCCGGTTGATGAGATGATAACCGCGTTAATTTGCCGTAATTTCTTTTTATTCTGATATGTGATCAGATTCAAATTGTCTGATTCTGCGGGCAAATCTGAAGAATAATTTGACATCAACCTGCCTTTCCTTTAACCGTAATAGGGTTAACCAGACAAATGACAGACAGGAACCCCATGCGTAATCACAGCCTGACCATGATTATTATTACCACCACCACCATTACCACCGGCGGTGCGGGCTGACGCATATCTGAAATCACGAAAAAAGCCCGCACAATGACTGTGCGGGCTTTTTTTTTGGACTAAAAACGGCAGGAGCAGGTGACACATGCGTGTACTTAAATTTGGCGGCACATCCGTGGCAAACGCGGATCGTATACTGAACATCGCAGGAATCGCGGAGAAAAAACTCGCGCAGGGACAGCTCGCCATGGTGCTTTCCGCACCGGCGAAAATCACTAATTACTTAGTGGCGATGGTGGAGCAGACCGTCAGCGGGCAGGAAGCAAACACCCTGGTACACGATGCCGCCGCGATTCTCGGGGCGATTCTGGACGGGCTGCGCGATGCGGTACCGGGCTTTGAATATGACCGGCTGAAGCATGAAACAGAGCAGGAAATCAGCCGGATCCGCCGGGTACTGCACGGTGTGTCACTGCTGGGGCAGTGTCCGGACGGCATCAACGCCAATATGATCAGCTGCGGCGAGCGTTTTTCCATTGCGGTGATGGCATCACTGCTGAAAGCCCGCGGCCATAAAGTGACAGTGATTGACCCGGTGGCCAGTCTGCTGGCGTTTGGTGGTTATCTGGAATCCACCGTTGATATTAATGAATCAACAAAACGTATTGCAGCGCTGAATATTCCGTCTGACCACATCATTCTGATGGCGGGATTCACCGCCGGTAATGAAAACGGTGAGCTGGTGGTGCTGGGGCGTAACGGTTCTGACTATTCTGCGGCGGTACTGGCAGCGTGTCTGCGTGCCTCCTGCTGTGAGATCTGGACTGACGTGGACGGCGTGTATACCTGTGACCCGCGTTTGGTGCCGGATGCCCGTCTGCTGAAAGGCATGTCGTATCAGGAGGCGATGGAACTCTCCTATTTCGGGGCAAAAGTCCTGCACCCGCGTACTATCGCGCCGATTGCCCAGTTTCAGATCCCGTGTCTGATTAAAAACACCCTCAATCCGGACGCGCCGGGCACGCTGATCGGCGACGGCCAGCGTGATGACAGCCTGCCGGTGAAAGGGATCACCAATCTGAATAATATGGCGATGTTCAACGTCTCCGGCCCGGGCATGAAAGGGATGGTCGGGATGGCGGCGCGGGTGTTTACGGTGATGTCACGGCGTAATATCTCTGTCGTGCTGATTACACAGTCATCTTCCGAATACAGCATCAGTTTTTGTGTGGCGCAGAAAGATAAGGCCCGCACTCAGCAGGCACTGGAAGAAGAGTTCTATCTGGAGCTGAAAGAGGGCGTGCTCGACCCGCTGGATGTGCTGGATAACCTGGCGATTGTCTCCGTGGTCGGGGACGGTATGCGGACACTCAAAGGCATCTCCGCGCGGTTCTTCTCGGCACTGACGCGCGCCAACATCAATATTATCGCGATCGCGCAGGGCTCGTCTGAACGTTCCATTTCTGCGGTGGTGGATAATGATCTCGCGGCCGCCGGTGTGCGTCTGTGTCATCAGATGCTGTTTAACACTGACCGCATTGTGGAGGTGTTTGTGGTGGGCACCGGCGGGGTCGGCAGTGCGCTGCTGGAGCAAATCCGCCGCCAGCAGGCGTGGCTGAAAGCCCGGAGTATCGATCTGCGTGTGTGCGGTATCGCCAACTCAAAAGCGATGCTGACCAATATGCGCGGCATTGATTTACAGGACTGGCGTCAGTCGCTGGCGCAGGCCAAAGAGCCGTTCAGCCTCAGCCGTCTGATCCGCCTGGAAAAAGAATACCATTTCCTCAACCCGGTGATTGTGGACTGTACGTCGAATGAGGAAATCGCCCTGCAATATGCGGATTTCCTGAAGGACGGTTTCAACGTGGTGACGCCGAACAAAAAAGCCAATACCCTGCCGATGGATTATTACCATGAACTGCGCAGTGCGGCGGCGGCATCAAAACGTCAGTTCCGTTACGACACCAACGTCGGTGCCGGGCTGCCGGTGATCGAAAACCTGCAAAACCTGCTCAACGCGGGGGATGAACTGATGCAGTTCAGCGGTATTCTGTCCGGTTCGCTCTCCTTTATTTTCGGTATGCTGGATGAAGGAATGTCACTGTCTGAGGCAACAGCTGCGGCGAAAGCCAAAGGCTTTACCGAGCCGGATCCGCGTGATGATCTCTCCGGGATGGATGTGGCGCGTAAGCTGCTGATCCTGGCCCGCGAAGCGGGACTTTCCCTTGAATTATCCGATATTGAGGTGGATTCCGTGCTGCCGCCGGACTTCGATGCTTCCGGCGATGTGAATACCTTTATGGCGAATCTGCCGTCACTGGATGCGGCCTTTGCCGCGCGTGTGGCGAAAGCCGCAGAAGCAGGCCGTGTTTTGCGTTATGTTGGCATCATTGATCACGGCCGCTGTCAGGTGAAAATCACTGAGGCAGACGGTAACGATCCGCTGTATAAAGTGAAAAACGGCGAGAACGCCCTGGCGTTTTATACCCGCTACTATCAGCCTATCCCGCTGGTACTGCGCGGTTACGGCGCGGGGAATGATGTGACAGCGGCAGGGGTGTTTGCGGATGTGCTGCGGACAATGTCATGGAAACTGGGAGTGTAAAACGTGATAAAAATTTATGCACCGGCGTCAATCGGGAATGTGAGTGTGGGGTTCGATGTGCTGGGTGCGGCAGTGTCTCCGGTCAGCGGGGCACTGCTCGGCGACTGTGTGTCCATCGCGAAGGCAGAGACGTTTTCACTCAGAAACCGCGGGCGTTTTGCCGGGAAACTGCCGGTGAATCCGAAGCACAATATTGTGTATCAGTGCCGTGAACGGTTCAGTGAGATCATTCATGATGATCTGCAGGTCGCTATGGTGCTGGAAAAAAATATGCCGGTGGGCTCGGGGCTCGGCTCCAGCGCCTGCTCGGTGGTGGCCGCGCTGGTGGCGCTGAACGAGTATACCGGCAGGCCGCTGGAGGAAATGGCGCTGCTGCGTCTGATGGGCGAGATGGAAGGGCGCATCTCCGGCAGTGTGCATTATGACAATGTCGCCCCCTGCTTCCTCGGCGGATTGCAGCTCAATATTGAAACCGGCGACAGCGTCAGCCAGGCTGTGCCGGGGTTTGAACACTGGTACTGGGTAATGGCGTATCCGGGTATCAAAGTCTCCACGGCGCAGGCACGGGCGATTTTACCGGCGACCTATTCACGGGCGGATATTGTCAGCCACGGCCGCAACCTGGCCGGATTCATCCACGCCTGTCATACCGGACAGGCTGACCTGGCGGCGGCGATGATCCGTGATGTGGTGGCAGAGCCGTACCGCCGTGAATTATTACCGAATTTTGATGCGGTCCGTGAGCAGGTGCTTGCACGCGGCGCGAAGGCATGCGGCATCTCCGGCTCGGGTCCGACCCTGTTTGCGGTCTGTGACAGCAAATCAGCGGCAGAGCAGGTAGCGGATGTCTTTAACACACAGTATTTGCAGAACAGCGAAGGGTTTGTCCATCTGTGCCGTCTCGATCTCAAAGGCGCACGTCAGATAAGTGCATAAAGGTAAAAAATGGAACTGTACAATTTAAAAGATGAGAGTGAAAAAGTCAGTTTTGCACAGGCGGTAAAACAGGGGCTGGGACGCGGACAGGGGCTGTT
This sequence comes from Morganella morganii, assembly GCF_019243775.1. NCBI lineage: Bacteria > Pseudomonadati > Pseudomonadota > Gammaproteobacteria > Enterobacterales > Morganellaceae > Morganella > Morganella morganii. The sequence goes on along the minus strand of NZ_CP069157.1, from coordinate 3,313,807 downwards.
CTTCCCGCGTGAGATTCCGTTTTTTGAGCAGGCGGAAATGGATAAGCTGCTGGCGATGGATTTTGTCAGCCGCAGCACCGCCATTCTGCATGCCCTGATTGGTGATGAGATCCCGGAAGCTGAGCTGGCAGCGCGTGTCCGTGCCGCCTTTGCTTTCCCGGCACCGCTGAACCCGGTAGAGCCGGATGTGGCCTGTCTGGAGCTGTTCCACGGCCCGACACTGGCATTCAAAGATTTCGGCGGACGTTTTATGGCCCAGGCGCTGGCCGCGGTTGCCGGTGACAAGCCGGTCACTATTCTGACCGCGACTTCAGGGGATACCGGTGCTGCCGTCGCACACGCCTTTTACGGCCTGAAAAATGTGCAGGTGGTGATCCTCTATCCGCAGGGAAAAATCAGTCCGTTACAGGAAAAACTGTTCTGTACCCTCGGCGGTAATATCCATACCGTGGCGGTGCAGGATGATTTCGATGCCTGTCAGGCACTGGTAAAACAGGCATTTGATGATGAGGAACTGAAGCAGACGCTGCATCTGAACTCGGCAAACTCTATTAATATCAGCCGTCTGCTGGCACAAATCTGTTATTACTTTGAAGCGGTGGCACAGGTTCCGGCGGAAAAACGCGGTGAACTGGTGTTCTCGGTGCCGAGCGGCAACTTCGGTGACCTGACCGCCGGGGTGCTGGCGAAAGCGATGGGGCTGCCGGTGAAACGCTTTATCGCCGCGACCAATGCCAACGACACGGTACCGCGCTATCTGGCGGACGGACAGTGGAAACCGGCGGCGACGGTGGCAACGTTATCCAATGCCATGGATGTCAGCCAGCCGAATAACTGGCCGCGTATTGAGGCGCTGTTTGCGCGCGAAGGCTGGTCTCTGAAGGATCTGCGTTCCGGTGCGGTAAGTGATGACGAAACCCGCGAAACGATGCGCGATCTGGCTGCGAAAGGTTATATTTCCGAGCCGCATGCCGCGATTGCTTATCGCCAGCTGCGCAGTGACTTGCAGCCCGGTGAGTACGGTATTTTCCTCGGCACGGCGCATCCGGCAAAATTCCTGGAGAGTGTGGAAGCGATTCTGGGCAGTAAACTGTCGTTACCGGCTGAACTGGCGGAGCGGGCTGATTTACCACTGCTGTCAGCCGTGTTACCAGCGGATTTCGCGGCGCTGCGGGACTATATGCTGAAGACGGTGAAGCCGTAATTTCTTATCAATCAGCGATAGCGAGATGATAACGGGTAAGAGAACAAAAAGCATACTGCGCCATGGATGGCGCAGCTGAATTATCCGGCGGTTATGCTGCGTGGTGTTCTGAACGTGTAAACACCAGTTCCCGCTCACCGGACTGACTCTCATCAAAACGGTAACCGTCGAGGTTAAAGCCGGTCAGCTGAGACGGCTGTGTCAGGCGGTTCTGAATAATAAACCGGCTCATCAGGCCGCGTGCTTTCTTAGCATAGAAACTGATCACTTTATATTTGCCGTTTTTCTCATCGAGGAAAACCGGTTTGATAATCACCGCATTCAGTTTCTCCGGCTTCACCGCTTTAAAGTATTCATCAGAGGCCAGATTGACCAGTACATTATCACCCTGTGCGGCCAGTGCCTGATTGAGATTGTCCGTAATAATATCCCCCCAGAACGCATACAGATCTTTGCCGCGCGGATTGGCGAGTTTCGTCCCCATCTCCAGACGGTAAGGCTGCATCAGATCCAGCGGGCGCAGCACGCCGTACAGGCCGGAAAGCATACGCAGATGCTGCTGGGCGAAATCAAAATCGGCTTCACTGAAGGTTTCCGCCTGCATCCCGGTATACACATCCCCTTTAAATGCCAGAATAGCCTGACGGGCATTGTCCGGCGTGAAATCCGGCTGCCACTCCCCGAAACGGGCGGCATTCAGACCCGCCAGTTTATCACTGATATGCATCAGCGAGCCGATATCCGCCGGGGTCAGTTTGCGGCAGGTTTCCATCAGGGCTTCTGATTGTGCCAGCAGCTCAGGCTGAGTATGGCGTTCAGTGGCTAACGGGCTGTCATAGTCGAGGGTTTTGGCAGGGGAAATAGTCAGCAGCATGGTCGGCTCCGGTCTGATATTGTCATTATTAACGGTACTCTACCAAAAAAAAGCACAGAGCGGGCAAATCACTGTAATCGGTAATACATACAAAACAGGAGGCGTTCCGGATTACAGCGGAATAACGGCGGATCACCGGTGCGGCACCGGATTTTCCCTGCTTGCGCGGCGGGCTGTCCGTGATATTATCAGGTGCAGTTGCGGCATATTGCCATCTGTACTCGCCATACTTCAGAATGCCGGGGTGTTGACTACGCAAAGCCCGCCTGCAGGCATGCTGGATTATTCAGAGTATCTTCTGACATAAGATGAGAGACGAAAATGACCGATAAGTTAACTTCCCTGCGTAATCTGACCACGGTTGTGGCCGATACCGGTGACATCGAAGCGATGAAGCTTTACAAACCACAGGATGCCACCACCAACCCTTCTCTGATCCTCAATGCGGCGCAGATTCCGGAGTACCGTAAGTTAATTGATGATGCGGTGACCTGGGCGCGTGCACAGAGCGATTCACGTGAACAGCAGATTATCGATGCCGGTGACAAACTGGCGGTGAATATCGGTCTGGAGATCCTGAAACTGATTCCGGGTCGCATTTCCACAGAAGTGGATGCCCGTCTCTCTTATGACACTCAGGCGAGTATCGCGAAAGCAAAACGTCTCATCAAACTGTATAACGATGCCGGCATCAGCAACGATCGTATCCTGATCAAACTGGCTTCCACCTGGCAGGGTATCCGCGCGGCGGAACAGCTGGAAAAAGAAGGCATCAACTGTAACCTGACACTGCTGTTCTCCTTTGCTCAGGCGCGTGCCTGTGCGGAAGCGGGTGTATATCTGATTTCTCCGTTCGTTGGCCGTATCCTCGACTGGTACAAAGCAAACAGTGACAAGAAAGAGTTCGCACCGGCAGAAGATCCGGGCGTGATTTCAGTGACTGAAATCTACAACTACTACAAAGAGCACGGCTACAAAACCGTGGTTATGGGCGCAAGCTTCCGTAACTCAGGTGAAATCCTGGAACTGGCCGGTTGTGACCGCCTGACTATCGCCCCTGCACTGCTGAAAGAGCTGTCAGAAGCGACCGGTGCGGTTGAACGCAAACTGGAATACAAAGGCGAAGTGAAAGCGCGTCCTGCACCGCTGACAGAAGCTGAGTTCTACTGGGGCCACCACAGTGACGCTATGGCAACCGAGAAACTGGCGGACGGTATCCGTAAGTTTGCGGTAGACCAGGGCAAACTGGAAAAAATGATCGCCGATCTGCTGTAATCGTTATAATACAGTCAGATATAAAAGGCAGCCGGCAGGCTGCCTTTTTTGTTTCCGGCGGCAATGCTATGCTGTGCCCCGGAGTCAAAATGACGTTGAGGTGACTATGAACAATGTGTTGCGCATCGGTCTTGTCTCGGTTTCTGACCGCGCATCCGGTGGTATTTATGAAGATAAAGGCATTCCGGCCTTACAGGCATGGCTGGAAAAAACTATCACCACGCCTTTTCAGACAGAAACCCGCCTGATCCCGGATGAAGAAGCGATGATCAGCCAGACGCTGTGTGAGCTGGTGGATGAATTCGGCTGCCATCTGGTGCTGACAACCGGCGGAACCGGCCCGGCGCGGCGTGATGTGACTCCGGACGCAACACTGGCGGTGGCGGATCGCGAAATGCCGGGTTTCGGCGAGCAGATGCGTCAGATCAGCCTGAAATTTGTGCCGACGGCAATCTTATCCCGCCAGGTGGGCGTGATCCGCAATCAGTCACTGATCCTCAATCTGCCGGGGCAGCCGAAAGCTATCGCTGAGACCCTGGAAGGGCTGAAAGATGAAAACGGCAAAGTAATGGTTTCCGGTATTTTTGCAAGTGTACCGTATTGTATACAGTTGCTCGACGGGCCTTACATCGAAACTGACCCTGAAATTGTCGCGGCGTTTCGCCCTAAATCAGCAATAAAGCCGCAGTAATGCTGCGTTTTCAGCATAAAATAAAAAACATTCCCCCGGACACCTTTCTTGTCCTATGATGCGGTTATCCACTTATGTAAAGTAAAGATAACAGCAATGTAAAGACAGGAAAGGTGAACCCATGGCACAGACCATTCCCCGGACACTCAACCGGCAGGACTATAAAACACTCTCTCTCGCGGCTCTGGGCGGCGCACTCGAATTCTACGATTTTATTATTTTCATCTTTTTTGCCGTCACTATCGGCAAACTGTTTTTCCCGCCTGACATCCCTGCGTGGCTGGTGCAGATGCAGACTTTCGGGATCTTTGCTGCCGGTTATCTGGTACGCCCGCTGGGCGGTATTGTGATGGCACACTTCGGTGACCTGGTCGGGCGCAAGAAAATGTTTTCCCTCAGTATTCTGCTGATGGCGGTGCCGACACTCTGTATCGGCCTGCTGCCGACTTATGAATCTATCGGCATTGCCGCGCCGTTACTGCTTTTATTAATGCGGGTAATGCAGGGGGCGGCTATCGGCGGGGAAGTGCCTGGTGCCTGGGTATTTGTCTCCGAGCATGTGCCGAAGCATCGTATCGGCATTGCCTGCGGCACACTGACGGCAGGGCTGACGGTTGGTATCCTGCTCGGCTCGCTGGTGGCCATGATGATGGCGACACTCTTTACTGAAGCGCAGCAGCTTGCCTGGGGCTGGCGTGTACCGTTCTTCCTCGGGGGGATTTTCGGGTTTGTGGCACTGTATCTGCGCCGCTGGCTGGCGGAAACCCCTATCTTTCAGGAGATGAAGCAGCAAAAAGCACTGGCGAAAGAGCTGCCGCTGAAAACCGTGGTGGTGAATCACAAAGAAGCGATTGTTATCTCCATGCTGCTGACCTGGCTGCTCTCCGCCGGGGTTGTGGTGGTGATCCTGCTGACACCGGCGTATTTACAGACGGAGTTCGGCCTGGCAAAAGCGGTGGTTTCAGTCGCCAATATGACCGCGATTCTGGCACTGTGTGCCGGGTGTCTGGTGGCGGGTTATCTGTGTGACAAACTGGGCGCCTCTGTGGTCTTTACCTTCGGCAGCCTGCTGCTGGCGGTCTGCACCGGCTATTTTTACCTGACCGCCGGTGAGCCGGGTACGCCGCTGTCGCTGACCTACGGACTGGCCGGATTCAGTGTCGGCGTGGTGGGCGCGGTACCGTTTGTGATGGTGAACAGTTATCCGGCGGAGATCCGCTTCAGCGGTATTTCGTTCTCCTACAACCTTTCTTATGCCATTTTCGGCGGACTGACGCCGGTGGTGGTCACGCTATTCCTGAAATGGACCCCGCTGGCACCGGCGTATTACATGCTGGGGCTTTCACTGATCGGCCTGCTGCTGGGACTGTATATGGGGAAAGCGGCGGTGCGTCAGCGGATGATGGTGTTCAGCTCCTGATAACCCCCTGCATTGTGTTGTGTGAATGCCGTGCTGATATGACTGTCAGCGCGGCATTTTTCAGTGTTTCATCATTTTCTTTTAAATAATCTGTTTTTTTTTCATTTTCCCCTTGATGAATGCATTTATGGCCCCATCTACTTGTCATCGGAAACTGAAACTCAGTTGAATCCCCTTTAACGCTGCGGATGTCCGGTACCGTCAGGAAATATTCCGGGTGACGGGTGAGCGAAAAATTTTTTCTTGAAAAGTGAAAATTGAACCTCATATACATCGGTAGCGTAAGACGAACAGAATTATTCGGAGGCCTTTAGATGGGTAAAATTATTGGTATCGACTTAGGTACAACCAACTCTTGTGTTGCTGTAATGGATGGTAATCAGGCACGTGTCCTGGAGAACGCAGAAGGCGACCGCACAACGCCGTCAATCATTGCGTATACACAGGATGGTGAAATCCTGGTCGGTCAGCCGGCAAAACGTCAGGCTGTTACCAACCCGCAGAACACACTGTTTGCAATCAAACGTCTGATTGGTCGTCGTTTTGACGATGAAGAAGTGCGCCGCGATATGAACATCATGCCGTACAAAATTGTCAGCTCTGATAACGGCGACGCATGGGTGGAAGCAAAAGGCCAGAAAATGGCACCACCACAGGTTTCTGCTGAAGTCCTGAAAAAAATGAAGAAAACCGCTGAAGATTATCTCGGCGAGCCGGTAACCGAAGCGGTTATCACCGTACCTGCTTACTTTAACGATGCTCAGCGTCAGGCAACCAAAGACGCCGGCCGTATCGCAGGTCTGGATGTAAAACGTATTATCAACGAACCGACTGCAGCGGCACTGGCTTACGGCCTGGATCGCGAAGTGGGTAACCGTACTATCGCGGTCTTCGACCTCGGTGGTGGTACTTTCGATATCTCCATCATCGAAATCGATGAAGTTGACGGCGAAAAAACCTATGAAGTGCTGGCAACGAACGGCGACACCCACTTAGGTGGTGAAGACTTCGACAGCCGCATGATCAACTATCTGGTTGAAGAATTTAAGAAAGAACAGGGTATCGATCTGCGTAACGACCCGCTGGCAATGCAGCGTCTGAAAGAAGCTGCCGAGAAAGCGAAAATTGAGCTTTCTTCCGCACAGCAGACTGACGTTAACCTGCCGTACATCACGGCGGACGCGACCGGTCCTAAACACATGAACATCAAAGTGACCCGTGCGAAACTGGAATCACTGGTTGAAGATCTGGTTAAACGCTCTATGGATCCGGTCAAAGTTGCATTACAGGATGCCGGTCTGTCAGTGAATGATATCAATGATGTCATCCTGGTAGGTGGTCAGACCCGTATGCCGCTGGTTCAGAAAACCGTTGCTGATTTCTTCGGTAAAGAGCCGCGTAAAGACGTGAACCCGGACGAAGCTGTGGCTGTTGGTGCTGCGGTTCAGGGCGGTGTGTTAGGTGGTGATGTTAAAGACGTGCTGCTGCTGGACGTTACCCCGCTGTCTCTGGGTATCGAAACCATGGGCGGCGTGATGACTCCGCTGATTGCGAAGAACACCACTATCCCGACCAAACACAGCCAGGTGTTCTCCACAGCGGAAGACAACCAGTCTGCGGTAACTATCCATGTTCTGCAGGGTGAGCGTAAACGTTCCGGTGACAACAAATCACTGGGTCAGTTTAACCTGGATGGTATTCAGGCTGCTCCGCGCGGTATGCCGCAGATCGAAGTTACTTTTGACATCGATGCCGACGGTATCCTGCATGTGTCCGCGAAAGACAAAAACAGCGGCCGTGAGCAGAACATCACCATCAAGGCATCTTCCGGTCTGAACGAGGAAGAGATCCAGAAAATGGTACGTGATGCGGAAGCCAACGCTGAAGCTGACCGTAAGTTCGAAGAGCTGGTACAGGTCCGTAACCAGGCAGATCAGCTGGTTCACGCTACCCGTAAACAGATCGAAGAAGCGGGCGACAAACTGCCGGGCGACGATAAAGTGAAAATCGAGCAGGCGGTGAGTGAGCTGGAAATCGCAGCGAAAGGCGAAGATAAAGCCGCTATCGAAGAGAAAACGAAAGCGCTGATCGACGCTTCTGCCAAACTGATGGAAATTGCCCAGCAGCAGGCGCAGGCAGGTACAGCAGGTACTGATGCCGCGCAGGATGCAGGTAAAAATGATGATGTTGTCGATGCTGAATTCGAAGAAGTTGACGACAGCAAAGACAAAAAATAAGGCCCTTAGCGGGCGCGGTGATGACTGTTATTAATCACTGAAAACCGGCACGGGCGTTGAGGAAACTCTGCGCCCGTGTGCTTGTGTTAAGGGACAAAACGGATGGCAAAAAAAGATTACTACGAGGTGTTGGGCGTCTCGAAATCTGCGGATGACAAAGAGATTAAAAAAGCCTACAAACGCCTTGCGATGAAATATCACCCTGACCGTAATCAGGGCGATAAAGACGCGGAAGATAAATTCAAAGAAGTAAAAGAAGCATACGAGATCCTCACCGACGCACAGAAACGTGCGGCTTATGACCAGTACGGCCACGCGGCATTTGAGCAGGGCGGTATGGGCGGTGGCGGCGGATTTGGCGGCGGCGGTTTCGGCGGTGCTGATTTCGGTGATATCTTTGGTGACGTCTTCGGTGATATTTTTGGTGGTGGTCGCCGTCAGCAACGCGCGGCACGCGGAGCAGACCTGCGTTACAACATCGAACTGACCCTTGAAGAAGCGGTTCGTGGTGTGACCAAAGAGATCCGTATTCCGACCCTGGAAACCTGTGATAAATGTCACGGCAGCGGGGCGAAAGAAGGTACAGAGCCGCAGGAGTGTCCGACCTGTCACGGTATGGGCCAGGTGCAGATGCGCCAGGGCTTCTTTGCAGTGCAGCAGGCGTGTCCGACCTGTCACGGCCGCGGCAAAATCATCAAAGATCCGTGCAGCAAATGTCATGGTCACGGGCGTGTTGAACGCTATAAGACCCTGTCAGTCAAAATCCCTGCGGGGATGGACAGCGGTGACCGTATCCGTCTGACCGGCGAAGGTGAAGCAGGCGAAATGGGGGCTCCGGCAGGCGATCTGTATGTCGAGGTTCATGTCCGCCAGCACAATATCTTCGAGCGTGACGGCAGCAATCTCTACTGTGAAGTGCCGATTGGCTTTACGGTTGCGGCGCTGGGCGGTGAAATTGAAGTACCGACACTGGACGGGCGCGTTAAGCTGAAAATCCCGGCAGAAACCCAGACCGGCAAGCTGTTCCGCATGAAAGGCAAAGGTGTCAGACCGGCGCGCGGCGGAATGCAGGGTGACCTGATGTGCCGTGTGGTGGTGGAAACCCCGGTGAAACTGAGCGAAAAACAGAAAGAACTGTTACGTGAGTTCGGTGAATCTGTGGATGGCCAGAGCGGTCACAACAACACCCCGAAAGCAAAACGCTTCTTTGACGGTGTGAAAAAATTCTTTGATGACCTGACCAAATAAGCCATTGTCAGATATGTATATAACCGGCCGGGATAATTTTCCCGGCCGGTTTTTTTGTGTGTTTTGTAAAAGTTGTTTTATCTGAACGCGTTATTGTTTTTGCTCTGATTATCAACAGGGATTAACGCGATGAATACTATCGGATCCGCCATTATTCACGCCGGACTGGTTGCAGTTCAGCCTTCAGTATCTACCGGACACAGCGCCGGTGTTGCGAAAAGCATACCCGTGACACAGGTCTGCAATACCCGGGCCGAGTTTGCCCGGCAGGAGATGACTGCACCTGACGCGGTAAAAGTGAATGTGAAGTCAGGTGAAATAAATCTGCTGATGCTGAACACGCTGTATAACATCAGGGCTGAAACTATCCCCCCATCTTCGTCACAATCACCCCGGCCACAATAATACAGGCGGCCAGAATCCGGGCGGGAGTCAGCTTTTCTTTCAGGAAATACGCGGAGAGCAGCAGTGCGAACAGCACACTGGTCTCCCGTAACGCTGCGACAATCATTATCGGCGCCTGTCCCATGGCCCATATCACAATGCCGTAGCTGAAGATTTGCAGAATACCGCCGGTCAGCCCGGGCTTGCTGTAACGCAGAAAGTCACGGGTGAAATGGTGGCGGTAACGGGCAAAACCCATCACCACCATCACCAGTCCGTTCAGGGCGAACAACCAGAAAATATAAGTCAGTGAGTCTGTGCTGCTGCGGGCACCGAAGCCGTCGGAGAGTGTGTAACAGGCGGTAAAAAAGGCGGTGATCACCGCATAGATCAGCCCGCTGCGGGCGTGCCCGGAGGCTCCGTGTTTCAGCGCGGGAAGGATAACCCCGGTGATGATCAGCAGAATACCGGCTAAAGAGAGCCACGGCAGGTGCTCACCAAACAGAAGTACCGCAAACAGGGTCGTCAGCAGCGGGGCACAACCCCGGGAAACCGGGTAAATCTGGCTGAGATCGCCCTTTGAATACGCTTTACTCAGACAAATGGCATAACCGATGTGAAAGAGGGCAGACAGCAGCAGCCACTTTACCGCTGCTGCATCCGGTAAGCCGAGCCAAAACAGGGCGGGAACAGAGACCACGCCGGACCAGATGGTCATCACCGCGATACCCAGAAAGCGATCCTGTCCGAATTTAATCACCGCATTCCAGGATGCATGGAAGAAGGCAGCAAACAGTACAGCAATAAACAGCGTGGCGGACATGGGATAACCTGTTTTATTCAGTGAGCGGTGGCAACGGCAACAGAATATCCGCCGGTATGAGGGATCATACGATACACTTCACAGAAACTAAAATGTTAATATATAGTTAATTTCAGGGTGTTTATCAGGAAATTCTGTGATTCAAACCCTTATTGATCAGGAATTATCGAGTTATTATTGCTGAATAATCTGCTTTTTTCGAGTTAATTGTTTGCATATTATTAACGCCGACAGTATTAAAGGAGTTAACCCATGACCGCAATTATCCGACAGTTCTTAAAACTCGAAGCCGCAGGCGGCATACTGCTGATTATCGCCGCGCTGATCGCGCTGGTAATGGCGAATACGCCGTTGTCGGCGTTGTATCAGTCGTTTCTTGATATTCCTGTTGCTGTAAAATTTGCGGCACTGGAAATTGATAAGCCCTTGTTATTATGGATTAATGACGCTCTGATGGCGATATTTTTCCTGGTCGTCGGGCTCGAAGTAAAAAGGGAGCTGATGACCGGCTCTCTGGCCGGGCGCGACAAAGCGATGTTTCCGGCAATTGCCGCACTCGGCGGTATGATAGCCCCGGCGCTGGTCTATCTGCTGTTTAACGGCGGGGATGCCGCTGCTGCACAGGGCTGGGCGATTCCGGCCGCAACCGATATTGCCTTTGCCCTCGGCGTAATGGCACTGCTGGGTAAAAGAGTACCGACAGAGCTGAAAGTCTTTCTGCTGGCACTGGCGATTATTGATGACCTCGGGGTTATCGTGATTATCGCGCTGTTTTACACCAAAACCGTTTCACTGACAGCGCTGCTGCTGGCGGCACTGATGGTGGTGGTATTGTGTGTGATGAACTGGCGTAATGTCAGCAACACCGCTGCGTATATGATTGCGGGGCTGATATTGTGGGTGTGTATTCTGAAATCCGGCGTGCACGCAACTCTGGCCGGAGTGATCGTCGGGTTCCTGATCCCGCTGCGCAGTAAAGATGGTGAGCACTCACCGTCAGAGGAGCTGGAGCATGTGCTGCATCCGTGGGTGGCGTTTCTGATCCTGCCGTTGTTTGCCTTTGCCAATGCCGGTGTCAGTGTTCAGGGAATTTCCTTTGATGCACTGATGGGTACACTGCCGCTGGGGATCCTGCTCGGTCTGTTTGTCGGCAAACCGCTGGGGATTTTCACCGCATGTCTGATTTCGGTAAAACTGGGCTTTGCAAAACTGCCGGAGAGGATTACTCTTAACCAGATATTCGCTGTATCGGTGTTATGCGGGATCGGTTTTACAATGTCTATCTTTATCGCGGGACTGGCATTTACCGGGCTTCCGGAAGCATTTAACACCTACTCCAAGCTGGGAATTCTGATTGGTTCCACTATGGCGGCAGTTACCGGGTTGTTCCTGCTCCATTCCGTGTTACCGAAGAAAACAGTCCGGCAGTAATCCGTTATTCACCGGCCTCCGCGGCCGGTGAATACAACAGAATTTCCGAGTTAATCATCAAAAAAAGATAAGGTATGTACCGGGAAAAACTATGCGAGTCTCCCATTTAAACTACAATCACCTCTATTATTTCTGGCACGTCTGCAAAGAAGGTTCGGTGGTGGGGGCGGCAGAAGCGCTCTATCTCACCCCGCAAACCATTACCGGCCAAATCAAGGCGCTGGAAGAGCGTCTGGACGGTAAGCTGTTCAAACGTCAGGGACGCGGCCTGGTGCCGTCAGAACTCGGTCAGCTGGTGTTCCGCTATGCGGACAAAATGTTTATGCTGAGCCAGGAAATGCTGGATATTGTCACTTACAGCCGCGAATCCAATCTGTTGTTTGATGTCGGGGTTGCGGACGCACTGTCAAAACGTCTGGTCAGCAAAGTGCTGGAAACGGCGGTGATGGAGCATGAGCAAATCCATCTGCGCTGTTTTGAATCCACTCACGAAATGCTGCTGGAGCAGCTCAGCCAGCACAAACTGGATATGATCCTCTCTGACTGCCCGGTGGATTCCACCCAGCAGGAAGGGCTGTTTTCCGTGAAGCTCGGGGAATGCAGTATGAGTTTCTACTGCCGCCAGCCCGCGCCGCAGAAGCCGTTCCCGGAATGCCTGGAAGAGCGCCGCCTGCTGGTGCCCGGCCGCCGCTCGATGCTCGGCCGTCAGTTGCTGACCTGGATCCGCAATAAAAACCTGGAGGTGGAAATTCTGGGTGAGTTTGACGATGCGGCACTGATGAAAGCATTTGGTATGTATCACAATGCAATTTTTGTGGCGCCGTCGCTCTACACCAAAGGCATTTTTGCGGACAGTGATGTTGTCGAACTGGGAACAGTGGATACCATCAAAGAAGAGTATTATGTGATTTTTGCCGAGCGTATGATCCAGCATCCGGCGGTTCAGCGGGTGTGTAACAAGGATTTCTCTGCGCTGTTCAGTGGTTCGCAGTCGGCTGCGGATGCCGGTTTACCGGACTGAGGCAGAAAAAGGACATAAAAAAACCGGCTGATGCCGGTTTTTTTTATGTCTGCACAATCAGATTACATTGCTTTGATCTGAGCAGCCAGGTTCGCCTTATGACGGGCAGCCTTGTTCTTATGGATCAGGCCTTTAGCAGCGTGACGATCCACAAGTGGTTGCATGTCATTAAATGCGTTCTGAGCAGCTTCTTTGTCGCCGGCAGCGATAGCAGCGTAAACCTTCTTGATAAAGGTGCGCACCATAGAACGACGGCTAGCGTTATGCTGACGACGTTTTTCAGACTGAATGGCGCGTTTCTTAGCTGATTTGATATTAGCCAAGGTCCAACTCCCAAATATATTCTTCGAGGACAATACAAAGGTGGAGGAATATGCCTGCTCCGCTTTATTTTGTCAATGGATTTGTGCAAATATGCGTCGTTGTACAGCGACGCAAATGTACGTTGTGATGGGCGGGGATTTTATCAGTTTACGCAGCGGGAATACAGCCCTTACACGGAAAAAAGTCACCGGAATGGTAAGATTCTGACGAAAAAAATTATTTTTCACTTTCCGCAGAGGGGGATGCCCCGCTTTTTGTACAGAGAATTCGCGATTCAGCCGCATTAGTGGGTTAACCTGACGCGGCGGACAAGGTATAATCGGACTAATTTTGACTGTATTGAGCCGGCTATGGAGCTAATTCGCGGTACTCACAATATTCGTGCGCGTCACCATGGTTGCGTGCTGACTATCGGTAATTTTGATGGCGTTCATCGCGGACATCAGGCATTACTGTCACATCTGGCGCAGGAAGGAAAACGCCTGGGGCTGCCGTCGGTCGTCATGATCTTCGAGCCGCAGCCGCTGGAATTTTTTGCCCCGGATAAAGCGCCGGCACGCCTGACCCGGCTGCGCGATAAGGTAAAATATCTTGCGCAGTACGGTGTGGACTACTTATTGTGTGTTAAATTCAGCAAACAATTTGCATCACTGACACCGGATGCCTTTATCTCACACCTGCTGGTTGAACAGCTCGGGGTAAAATTTCTGGTGGTCGGGGATGATTTTCGTTTCGGAAAAAATCGTCAGGGCGATTTTAACGGGCTGTGTGAGGCAGGGAAACAGTATGGTTTCACGGTCCGCAGCACGGAAAGTTTTTGTGATAACGGCAAACGGATCAGCAGCACGGCCATTCGCCGTGCTCTGGAAAATGACGATCTGGCACTGGCTGAGGCACTGCTCGGGCACCCTTACCGCATCAGCGGGCGCGTGGTGCACGGCAACGAACTCGGGCGCACGATCGGTTTCCCGACTGCCAATATCCCCCTGAAACGTCTGGCCGCACCGGTAAACGGTGTGTACGCTGTGGACGTATACGGCCTCGGGCCGCATCCGCTGCCGGGTGTGGCCAATATCGGCTCCCGCCCGACTGTACAGGGCAAGGGCCAGCAACTGGAAGTTCATCTGATTGATGCGGCAATGGATTTATACGGGCAGCATCCGGATGTGGTACTGCGCAAGAAATTGCGAAATGAACAGCGGTTTGCCTCGCTCGATGAGCTGAAAGCGCAAATCGCGCGGGATGAGATTGCGGCAAGGGAATTTTTACAATCCAACCCCTCGTTATGTGTTTAACGGAATAATATTGGAACTGAGAATCGAATGAGTGACTATAAAAATACCCTGAATCTCCCGGAGACAGGGTTCCCTATGCGCGGGGACTTAGCAAAGCGCGAACCTGATATGCTGAAACGCTGGTACAAAGAAGGTCTGTACCAGGCGATCCGTAAAGCCAAAACCGGTAAAAAAACATTTATCCTGCATGACGGCCCTCCGTATGCAAACGGCAGCATTCACATTGGTCACTCAGTCAATAAAATTCTCAAAGATATTATTATTAAATCCAAAGGCATGGCCGGTTTCGACTCCCCGTATATTCCGGGCTGGGACTGCCACGGCTTACCGATTGAACACAAAGTCGAACAGGTGATTGGCAAGCCGGGTGATAAAGTCACACCGGCTGAGTTTCGTGCTGCCTGCCGTGAATACGCAAAAGAGCAGATTGAAGGCCAGAAGGAAGACTTTATCCGTCTGGGCGTGCTGGGTGACTGGGATCATCCGTACCTGACCATGGACTTCAAAACCGAAGCTCACATTATCCGCGCACTGGCAAAAGTGATTGCCAACGGCCATCTGGTCAAAGGGGCAAAACCGGTTCACTGGTGTACCTCCTGTGCCTCTTCCCTGGCGGAAGCGGAAGTGGAATATTACGACAAAACCTCCCCGTCCATTGACGTGCGTTTCACCGCTGCGGACGCGGATGCGGTTTACAGCAAATTCGGCGTGAAAAATGACGGGCTGCCGGTTTCTCTGGTTATCTGGACCACCACCCCGTGGACTTTACCGGCGAACCGCGCGATTTCCCTGAACCCGGAATTTGATTATCAGTTAGTCCGCGTGAACGACGAACGCCTGATTCTGGCCGCTGACCTGGTGGAAAGCGTGATGAAACGCGCCGGTATCACCAGCTGGACTGTTGAAGCGGGCTGCAAAGGCAGCGACCTGGAACTGCTGCGGTTTAATCATCCGTTTATGGGCTTTGACGTTCCGGCTATCCTCGGCGATCACGTCACCCTGGATGCGGGTACCGGTGCTGTGCATACTGCGCCGGGCCACGGTCCTGACGACTATGTAATCGGCCAGAAATACGGCCTGGAAACCGCCAACCCGGTCGGCCCGAACGGCTGTTATGTCAGCGGCACTTATCCGTCACTGGACGGTGTGTTTGTGCTGAAAGCCAATGACATCATTCTGGACCTGCTGAAAGAGAAAGGCGCACTGCTGCACAGTGAAAATATTTCGCACAGCTATCCGTGCTGCTGGCGTCACAAAACACCGGTTATTTTCCGTGCCACACCACAGTGGTTTATCGGGATGGATGTGAACGGTCTGCGTCCGCAGTCTCTGAATGAAATCAAAGGCGTGAAGTGGATCCCGGGCTGGGGCGAAGCGCGTATCACCGCGATGGTGGAAAACCGTCCGGACTGGTGTATCTCCCGTCAGCGCACCTGGGGCACACCGATGTCTCTGTTTGTCCATAAAGAGACCCAGGAACTGCATCCGCGTACCCTGGAACTGATGGAAGACGTCGCCAAACGTGTGGAAGAGCACGGTATTCAGGCATGGTGGGATCTCGATCCGCGCGACCTGCTGGGTGATGATGCCGATATCTATGAAAAAGTACCGGATACCCTGGATGTCTGGTTTGACTCCGGATCCACCCACTTTGCTGTTGTCGATGCCCGTCCGGAGTTCCATGGCAATTCTGCGGACATGTATCTGGAAGGTTCTGACCAGCACCGCGGCTGGTTTATGTCCTCACTGATGCTGTCCACCGCGATGAAAGGCAAAGCGCCTTACCGCGAAGTACTGACTCACGGTTTTACCGTCGATGGTCAGGGACGCAAAATGTCCAAATCGCTGGGCAACACCATCAGCCCGCAGGATGTGATGAACAAACTCGGCGCGGATATCCTGCGTCTGTGGGTTGCTTCTACTGACTACTCCGGTGAAATTGCGGTTTCGGATGAAATCCTGAAACGTTCTGCAGATTCTTACCGCCGTATCCGTAACACTGCGCGTTTCCTGCTGGCGAACCTCAATGGTTTCAATCCGGAAACCGATATGGTGAAACCGGAAGAGATGATTGTGGCAGACCGCTGGGCTGTCGGCCGCGCACTGGCGGCACAGGCTGATATTCTGAAATCGTATGAAGCCTATGATTTCCATGAAGTGGTACAGCGTCTGATGCAGTTCTGCTCGGTGGAAATGGGCTCTTTCTACCTGGATATCATCAAAGATCGTCAGTACACCGCGAAAAGCGATGGCCTGGCACGCCGCAGCTGTCAGACCGCACTGTTCCACATCGCGGAAGCTCTGGTTCGCTGGATGGCGCCGATCATGTCCTTCACCGCTGATGAAATCTGGAATGTGATGCCGGGCAAACGTCCTCAGTACGTCTTCACTGAAGAGTGGTATGACGGCCTGTTCGGACTGAATGCACAGGACAGCATGAACGATGATTACTGGGCAACGCTGCTGGCGGTGCGTGGTGAAGTCAACAAAGTGCTGGAGCAGGCACGTGCCGACAAACTGATCGGCGGTTCGCTGGAAGCAGCGGTGACCCTGTATGCGGATGATGCTCTGGCGGCACAGCTGAACCGCCTGGGTAATGAACTGCGTTTCGTGCTGCTGACCTCTCAGGCAGATGTGAAACCGCTGTCTGCGGCACCGGAAAGTGCAGTAAACAGTGAGCTGGACGGCCTGCGCATCGGCTTCGGCAAAGCGGAAGGCAGTAAGTGTCCGCGTTGCTGGCATTATGCGACCGACATCGGTCAGGACAGTGAACATCCTGAACTGTGCGGCCGCTGTGTGACAAACGTAGCCGGAAACGGTGAAGAACGTAAGTTTGCCTGATAAATGAAAAAACCACTGTGTTCGACCGGATTGCGCTGGCTGTGGCTGGCGGTCCTGGTACTGGTACTGGATGCGATTTCAAAGCAGCTGATTTTAGCCAATTACGGGCTGCATGAATCCACATCACTGATACCGTACTTTAATCTGACCTATGTGCGGAATTACGGTGCCGCATTCAGCTTCCTCGCATCTCAGGGCGGCTGGCAGCGCTGGTTCTTCACAGCGGTGGCTATCGGTATCTCCGTGACATTACTGGTGATGATGTACCGCACCAGTGCGCGCAATAAACTCAGTAATATTGCCTATGCACTGATTATCGGCGGGGCGATCGGCAACCTGCTTGATCGCCTGATGCACGGTTTTGTGGTGGATTACATCGACTTTTATGTCGGTGACTGGCACTGGCCGACGTTCAACCTGGCGGACAGCTGGATCATCATCGGGGCGGGGCTTATCATTATTGAAAGCTTTATCCCTGACGGTAAGAAAAGCGACAAACCAGAGAACAAGACATCATCAGACTGATGACCCGAATATCCGCCGCCAGGCGGATATTTTTTATCTGATACAGAGAGTAATAATTATATGCAGGTTGCAGAACATCACAGCGTATTACTGGATTACACCCTGAAACTGTCTGACGGCTCGGTGGCGGATTCCACAGAAGCACAAGGCAAACCGGCACTGTTCCGCCTCGGTGACGGCAGTTTGTCTGATGCACTGGAGCAGCAATTATTGGGCTTATCCGCCGGGGATAAAAAAACCTTCACACTGCCCGGTGAGGCGGTGTTCGGCAAGCCGAGCCCGGATCTGATTCAGTTTTTCTCTGCCGCCGATTTCCTGGAAGCGGGTCTGCCGGAAACCGGCACGATCATGCTGTTTACCGCCATGAACGGCAGCGAAATGCCGGGGATTATCAAATCCGTTACTGAAGATTCTGTCGAGGTGGATTTCAACCATCCGCTGTGCGGACAGGATGTGACGTTTGATATCAGTGTCCGTGACGTCACTGCATAAGACACAGAGCAATAATTAGCATTACGGTCCGGGGGACGGCTCTGGTATAGTAGCGCGCAAATGTTGAATTTTTGTTTTACTGCCCGTCCGGGCGATCGTTTGGAGGCTGAACGTGCGTATTTTACTGGCTAACCCGCGGGGGTTCTGTGCAGGTGTTGACCGGGCAATCAGTATTGTGGAGCGGGCGCTGGAGTTATATGGTGCGCCTATCTATGTCCGTCATGAAGTCGTGCACAACCGCTATGTGGTCAATGATCTGCGTGAGCGCGGCGCGATTTTTATTGAGGAAATCGCTGAAGTACCGGATAACGCCATTCTGATCTTCTCCGCCCACGGTGTCTCGCAGGCAATCCGCCAGGAAGCGCGTTCCCGTAATCTCACCATGCTGTTTGATGCCACCTGTCCGCTGGTTACCAAAGTGCATATGGAAGTGGCCCGTGCCAGCCGCAAAGGCAAAGAGGCGATTTTGATCGGCCACGCCGGGCATCCGGAAGTGGAAGGGACGATGGGACAGTACAACAACCCGGAAGGCGGCATGTATCTGGTGGAATCCCCGGAAGATGTGTGGAAACTGAACGTCAAAGATGAGGAAAACCTCAGCTTTATGACGCAGACCACTCTGTCTGTCGATGATACCTCCGAAGTTATTGATGCGCTGAATGCCCGTTTCCCGAAAATCATCGGGCCGCGCAAAGACGATATCTGCTATGCCACCACCAACCGCCAGGAAGCAGTGCGGGATCTGGCGGGTCAGGCAGATCTGGTGCTGGTGGTTGGCTCTAAAAACTCATCAAACTCCAACCGGCTGGCGGAGCTGGCGCAGCGGGTCGGAAAACCGTCTTATCTGATTGATTCTGCGGATGATATTAATCCCGCCTGGCTACGTGATGTGGATACTATCGGCCTGACGGCCGGGGCATCCGCACCGGATGTGCTGGTACAGCAGGTGATCAGCCGTCTTCAGGAACTGGGGGCGGATGAAATCAGTCAGCTCGAGGGGCGTGAGGAAAATATTATCTTTGAAGTCCCGAAAGAGTTACGGGTGGATATCAAAGAAGTCTGACACAGCAAAGCAGAACGCAGGTTCTGCTTTTTTTTGTCTGCAGTCCGGTAAATACAGTTTTACTGATAATCGGCGGGCTGTATTGTGATTTTCTGATGATAGCGGCGGGTAACTGGTAATCCGGCCGGACAGCCGTTAATCTGCTGACATACAGACAGAAAACTGAGGATAACAAATATGGGTAAGTTACGGCTCGCGGTTGCGGGTGCCGGTGGCCGCATGGGACGCCAGCTGATTCAGGCGATTGCACAGAATGATGATGTGGTGCTGGGTGCGGCATTTGAGCGCGAAGGCTCCTCACTCACCGGGACTGATGCCGGTGAACTGGCCGGTACCGGGCGCAATGGCGTGATCCTGACGGCTGATCTGAACAGCCAGAAAGACAATTTCGACATCCTGATTGATTTCACCCGCCCGGAAGGCACCCTGACACATCTGACGTTCTGTACCGCGAACGGCAAAGGGATGATTATCGGCACCACCGGGTTTGATGATGCCGGAAAGGCCGCTATTGCACAGGCTGCGCAGCAAATTCCTGTGGTTTTTGCGGCGAATTTCAGTGTTGGCGTCAATCTGGTGCTGAAACTGCTGGAAAAGGCGGCCAAAGTCATGGGCGACTATACCGATATTGAAATTATTGAAGCGCATCACCGCCATAAAGTGGATGCGCCGTCCGGAACAGCGCTGGCGATGGGAGAATCTATTGCCGGGGCGCTGGGGCGTGACCTGAAGGATTGCGCGGTGTATTGCCGTGAAGGCTATACCGGCGAGCGGGAGCGGAACACTATCGGGTTTGCCACTGTGCGTGCCGGGGACATTGTGGGCGAGCACACAGCGATGTTTGCGGATATCGGCGAGCGTGTTGAAATCAGCCACAAGGCTTCAAGCCGGATGACATTTGCAAATGGCGCGGTTAAGGCAGCAGCCTGGCTGAGTGATAAAAAGAACGGTCTATTCACTATGAAGGATGTGCTTGATCTGGAAAATTTATAATAAAGTATAAATTACAACAGATTGATAAAGCAGTGATATTTTGATTTATCACTGCTTTAACTATTCTTTTTTTTATAATTCTTTATCTGACCTATGTTTTTTATCATTATCATCGTTGTTACTCTCTTTTTTATTGCTGTTTTTGCCTTTCTCACCTCTTTTTCCGGCCGTTAGCCTTTTTTTCAGTCATCTCATCAAAAATTCAGCATAAAGCTAATAATGATACTGTTTTATCCCTGTCAGCCAGCCTGTTTTGATCATGATGAGTAAAAAAATATAAAAAAGTCGATTTTCTCTGGACAACTGCCCGTTCGATCTTTAGAATGCGCCGCAATTTGTCAAAATTTGGTTAAATTTCTATTTTGGCATTGCTTTATAGCCCCAAATCTGAATTAATATGCACTAATTGTGATTTATTATTCCTCCGGAGGGTGTTTTGTTTAAGTCAGCAATCCTGGTTCTGCAAGACGGAACCACATTTCACGGACGCGCCATCGGCGCAGAGGGTGCCGTTACCGGCGAAGTTGTTTTTAATACCTCGATGACGGGGTATCAGGAAATTCTCACCGACCCCTCTTATTCCCGCCAGATAGTCACTCTCACTTATCCCCATATTGGTAATACCGGCACTAACAGTGCTGATGAAGAATCCCCGGATGTTTATGCACAAGGCCTCGTTATCCGCGACCTGCCGCTGACCACCAGTAATTTCCGCAGTGAAGAAAGCCTCTCCGAATACCTGAAACACCGCAACGTCGTGGCTATCGCCGATATTGATACCCGCAAACTGACCCGATTACTGCGCGAGAAAGGCGCTCAGAACGGCTGCATCATCGCCGGTGAACACCCGGATGCGGCACTGGCGCTGAAAAATGCACAGAGCTTCAGCGGGCTTAACGGGCTGGATCTGGCGAAAGAAGTCACCACCGCGCAGCCATACAGCTGGACACAGGGCTCCTGGACACTGGACAGCGGCTTACCGGCGGATAAAACAGCGGAAGAGCTGCCGTTTCATGTGGTGGCGTATGACTTCGGTGCTAAACGCAATATTCTGCGTATGCTGGTGGATCGCGGCTGCCGCCTGACCGTCGTACCGGCACAGACCCCGGCGGAAGAGGTGCTGAAAATGGCACCGGACGGTATTTTCCTCTCCAACGGCCCGGGTGATCCGGCACCGTGTGATTATGCGATTGAGGCTATCACCCGTTTCCTGGAAACCGATATTCCGTTGTTCGGCATCTGCCTGGGGCACCAGTTACTGGCACTCGCCAGCGGTGCAAAGACCATCAAAATGAAATTTGGTCACCACGGCGGCAACCACCCGGTTAAAGACATTGAAAATAATGTGGTGATGATTACCGCGCAGAACCACGGTTTTGCGGTGGATGAGGCGACGCTGCCCGCGACACTGCGCGTCACGCATAAATCATTGTTTGACGGCACACTGCAGGGTATTCACCGTAATGATAAGCCTGCATTCAGCTTCCAGGGTCACCCTGAAGCCAGCCCGGGCCCGCACGACGCCGCCCCGCTGTTCGACCACTTTATTGAACTGATGAAAAACGCCCGTCACTGATCAGGAGCAGAAAAATGGCAAAACGTACAGATATCAGCAGCATCCTGATTTTAGGCGCCGGTCCGATTGTTATCGGCCAGGCCTGTGAATTTGACTACTCCGGCGCCCAGGCGTGTAAAGCCCTGCGCGAAGAGGGCTACCGCGTTATCCTCGTTAACTCGAACCCGGCAACCATTATGACCGACCCGGAAATGGCGGATGCGACTTACATCGAGCCGATTCACTGGGAAGTGGTGCGCAAAATCATCGAAAAAGAGCGCCCGGATGCCGTTCTGCCGACCATGGGCGGACAAACCGCGCTGAACTGTGCGCTGGATCTGGAACGTCACGGCGTGCTGGCAGAGTTCGGCGTCGAAATGATTGGCGCGACAGCAGATGCGATTGATAAAGCCGAAGATCGCCGCCGTTTCGATATCGCGATGAAAAAAATCGGTCTGGATACAGCGCGTTCCGGTATCGCACACACCATGGAAGAAGCGTTTGCGGTCGCCGATGATGTCGGTTTCCCGTGCATTATCCGCCCGTCATTCACCATGGGCGGCACCGGCGGCGGTATTGCGTATAACCGTGAAGAATTCGAGGAAATCTGTACCCGCGGCCTGGATCTCTCCCCGACCAACGAACTGCTGATTGATGAATCACTGATTGGCTGGAAAGAGTATGAAATGGAAGTGGTGCGGGACAAAAATGATAACTGCATCATTGTCTGCTCCATCGAAAACTTCGACGCGATGGGGATCCACACCGGTGACTCTATCACTGTTGCCCCTGCACAGACCCTGACCGACAAAGAATACCAAATCATGCGTAACGCCTCGATGGCGGTGCTGCGTGAAATCGGCGTGGAAACCGGCGGCTCCAACGTGCAGTTCTCGGTGAACCCGAAAACCGGTCGTCTGATTGTTATCGAGATGAACCCGCGTGTATCGCGCTCCTCCGCGCTGGCCTCCAAAGCGACCGGCTTCCCGATTGCCAAAA
The DNA here is from genome assembly GCF_019243775.1 of Morganella morganii. Taxonomy (NCBI): domain Bacteria; kingdom Pseudomonadati; phylum Pseudomonadota; class Gammaproteobacteria; order Enterobacterales; family Morganellaceae; genus Morganella; species Morganella morganii. The sequence continues at coordinate 3,291,112 of NZ_CP069157.1, read as the reverse complement.
TCGCGGCCAAACTGGCAGTCGGCTACACGCTGGATGAACTGTCAAACGACATCACCGGCGGCCTGACACCGGCCTCCTTTGAGCCGTCCATCGACTATGTTGTGACAAAAATCCCGCGCTTTAACTTTGAAAAATTTGCCGGCACCAATGACCGTCTGACCACACAGATGAAATCCGTCGGTGAAGTGATGGCTATCGGCCGCACTCAGCAGGAATCCCTGCAAAAAGCGCTGCGCGGCCTCGAAGTGGGCGCGACCGGTTTTGATCCGAAAGTGAACCTGGACGACCCGGATGCACTGACCCGCATCCGCCGTGAGCTGAAAGAAGCGGGCGGCGAGCGGATCTGGTATATCGCGGACGCATTCCGCGCCGGACTGTCAGTTGACGGCGTATTTAACCTGACCAACGTTGACCGCTGGTTCCTGGTACAGATTGAAGAGCTGGTGCGTCTGGAAGAGCAGGTGGCAGAAGTCGGGATTAACGGCCTGACCCCCGAATTCCTGCGTCACCTGAAACGCAAAGGTTTTGCGGATGCGCGGCTGGCAAAACTGGTCGGTGTGGCGGAAGCTGAAATCCGCAAACTGCGTGACAGCTATCAGCTGTGGCCGGTTTATAAGCGTGTGGATACCTGCGCGGCGGAATTTGCCACTGACACCGCCTATCTCTACTCCACCTATGAAGAAGAGTGTGAAGCGCAGCCGAACAACGACAAACCGAAAATTATGGTACTCGGCGGCGGGCCGAACCGTATCGGCCAGGGCATTGAGTTTGACTACTGCTGCGTACACGCGGCGATGGCGCTGCGTGAAGACGGCTACGAAACCATCATGGTCAACTGCAACCCGGAAACGGTTTCCACTGACTACGACACTTCTGACCGCCTCTATTTCGAGCCGGTGACGCTGGAAGATGTGCTGGAAATCGTGCGTGTCGAAAAACCGGCGGGTGTGATTGTTCAGTACGGCGGCCAGACTCCGCTGAAACTGGCGCGCAGCCTGGAAGCGGCCGGTGTGCCGGTTATCGGTACCAGCCCGGATGCGATTGACCGCGCGGAAGACCGCGAGCGTTTCCAGCAGGCGGTCGTCCGCCTCGGCCTGAAACAACCGGCAAACGCCACCGTCTCTAATATTGAGCAGGCGGTTGAGCGGGCAAAAGAAATTGGTTATCCGCTGGTGGTGCGTCCTTCTTATGTGCTGGGCGGTCGCGCGATGGAAATCGTCTGCGACGAAACCGACCTGCGCCGTTACTTCCAGAATGCAGTCAGTGTCTCCAATGACGCGCCGGTACTGCTTGACCGCTTCCTCGACGATGCGATTGAGGTGGATGTCGATGCTATCTGCGACGGCGAACAGGTGCTGATTGGCGGCATTATGGAGCACATCGAACAGGCGGGGGTTCACTCCGGGGATTCTGCCTGCTCGTTACCGGCTTACACGCTGAGTCAGGAAATCCAGGATGTGATGCGCGACCAGGTGAGAAAACTGGCGATGGAACTGCGTGTGCGCGGTCTGATGAACACCCAGTTTGCGGTCAAAGACAACGAAGTGTATCTGATTGAAGTTAACCCGCGTGCGGCGCGTACGGTGCCGTTTGTCTCCAAAGCCACCGGGGTGCCGCTGGCGAAAGTCGCAGCGCGCGTGATGGCCGGTCAGACACTGACGCAGCAGGGTGTGACAAAAGAAGTCATCCCGCCGTACTACTCGGTGAAAGAAGTGGTGCTGCCATTCAACAAATTCCCGGGCGTTGACCCGATTTTAGGGCCGGAAATGCGCTCTACCGGGGAAGTGATGGGCGTGGGACGCACCTTTGCGGAAGCCTTTGCCAAAGCCATGCTCGGCAGCTCTTCCTCACTGAAGAAGAAAGGCCGTGCGCTGCTCTCTGTCCGCGAAGGTGATAAAGCGCGGGTGGTGGATCTGGCGGCAAAACTGCTGAAACAGGGTTTTGAGCTGGATGCGACACACGGTACTGCGATTGTGCTGGGTGAGGCGGGTATTAACCCGCGCCTGGTGAATAAGGTGCACGAAGGTCGCCCTCACATTCAGGACAGAATTAAAAACGGCGAATACGATTACATTGTGAATACCACCGCCGGTCGTCAGGCGATTGAGGATTCCAAAGTGATCCGCCGCAGCGCCCTGCAATATAAAGTGCATTACGACACCACCATGAACGGCGGCTTTGCCACCACACTGTCTCTGAATATGGATCCGACAGAGAGAGTGATTTCAGTACAGGAAATGCACAGCCTGATTAAAGATAAATAATCACGTTTGTTAAAATAAAAAATCCGCTGCGGCGGATTTTTTATTTCTCCGGAAAAACGATTCGATTCTCTTCTGTTAAAATAATTACCTAACTATATTTTTTGGCTTTTTTTTGTGTTTATGTTTTGTTTATTCTTTCTCTGCGGTAATGCAGGTATATTTTTTCAAATCCTGTTTTATCTATATTGAGAGTTAATGAATGAAAAAAAAATTTAATTTCCCTGCTTATCATGCTGCCTTTTTCATATGCGAACGCTGATGATAACAGCAACTACTATTATGCAAGAACACTTGTTGATTTATCTGAATATAAAAAAGTTACTGAAGACGAGATTCCGGTATTAGTACCGGAAACCAGTACTAAATTATATTTTGTAGAAAATAATTATCAGCCATTGATTACATCTGAAATTAAAAATGAGTATGACCGCAGTGCGGGTATTTCAGAAGTTATTCAAACATATAATTACTTAAATGACAAAATTAATCATACACTGAACAGTGTTACGGAGATACAGAGTAATTCCCCTGTTTATAATCAGTCATTATCTCAAACTATTGATGAATTTAATAGTGACATGAAAAATATACAGGATGCTAATGAAAAACAGGATACTAAGCTGGAGAAACTGGGGGCGGCAGCCCTGTCTGCTGAAGTTAAAATCAATGAGATAAATGAGACAATATCACCGGTATTCAATGAGATATCTCAGTTAAAACAGGATGCAGACAGTATCAAAATACAGAGTGAATCTGTCATTTTATCTGTGGGTGAACTGCATACGGATATCTCAGCCGTTCAGACTGTGAATAAAGAACAGGATGATCAACTCGAAGAACTTCATTCGGAAAATAAAAACATAAGAAATAATATCAATTCTCTGATTGAACGAGCGATCCCTGCCGATAATGCAATTTATCAGTTAAAACAAGATAGTAAGAAGAATGAGCAGGAAATTAATAATCTGGAATCAGCTATCGAACTGACAGATGAAGTGAATTTTTCACAGGGTAACGAAATTCAGCAGCAGGGAAAAATGATCTCTGAACTGAAAGCCGGTTCAGACAAGCTGACAACAGATTTAAAAGATGTTCGCAAAAAGAGTAATACGACAACCAATGTGGCTAATGCTAACAGAAGAGATATTGATAAACACGCGACCAAAATTGATAAAAATACCCTCGATATCCTGAAGAACCGCCAGGATCTGCGTTCACTGGAAAATGATTTACGTGAAACCAACGAGCGCCTTGATAACGGTCTGGCGGCCAGTGCCGCACTGAACGGTCTGTTCCAGCCGTACGGTGTCGGTAAACTGAATATCACTGCGGCGATGGGCGGATACCAGTCCACTCAGGCAGTCGCAGTGGGAACCGGTTACCGGTTCAACGAGAACATCGCTGTGAAGACTGGTGTTGCATACACCGGTTCGAACGATGTGATGTACAACATGGCTTTTAACCTTGAATGGTAATGCTGTGTTATGGTGACTGAAAGGTCATGTTTCATATACTCCTCCTTTCATATTGGCGTTTGAATTTATTTTTAATAAATAGTGAATTAATTATATTGATGACAGCAAGGCTGAAATTTGGATAATTAATCCTGCTATATTTGCCATGCTTTGGGAAATACATATTGCGTTCGTGTATTTCCCCTTTTTTATTTATGAATTATTTGTTTATTGAATGGTCATTTGAAAAGCAGTTATAAAATAAATAAAAACCACCTGTATAATTTATACAGATGGCTTTTAGACAGTAACTAACTTAATTAAATTCTTTTGGATCCGGCCCTAAGCGGGTACCTGAATCGAGAGACTGAATCTGTGAGAGTTCTTCTTTCTCCAGACGGAAATCAAAGACATCAAAGTTTTCATGAATCCGCGAAGGGGTGACTGATTTCGGTATCACAATCAGCCCGCGATCCAGATGCCAGCGAATCACTATCTGTGCTGGTGTTTTCTGGTATTTCGCCGCTAATGCCTGAATGATATCAGTATCAAAAACGCCTTCGCCGCCCTGTGCCAGCGGACTCCAGGATTCAGTGTGAATGGAATGGGTCGCATTCCAGGCCTGAAGCTCGCGCTGTTGCAGCAGAGGATGCAGTTCTATCTGATTGAGTACCGGTGCCACGCCGGTTTTGTGGATAATGCGCTGCAAATGGCCGATATCAAAATTACAGACACCGATACTGCGGGTCAGTCCGGATTTCTGTAATTCAATCAACTGCTCCCAGGCGGAGACATAATGGTCTTCTGCCGGTGCGGGCCAGTGGATCAGATACAAATCCACATAATCGAGCTGTAACTTTTTCAGGCTCGCTTCCAGCGCCTTACCGGCATGTTGCTGATCGCTGTTCCACAGTTTGGTGGTGATAAACAACTCGTCTCGGGGAACGGTGGTCGCTTTCAGTCCTTCACCGACACCTTCCTCGTTCTGATAAATCGCGGCAGTATCAATCAGCCGGTAACCGGTTTCGAGTGCGGTCTGCACAGCAGAGCCGACCACGTCGTTCCCGGCTTTCCAGACACCCAGCCCCAGTTGCGGCATTAAGTGTCCGTCAGATAAGGTAACTAATGCAGGTTTGTTCATGTGGCCTCCAATCAGTGTTTATGGTGTATCAGACGGCAGCCCGGTAGATCCGTTCACTGACTTCCGGTGTGATGTCCTGGTGTTCACCCAGGGCAGTCTGGCCGTGTTCAGTAAGCTTGGCAACCAGTTTGGGAATGCCGCTGTCATCAATCTGATAATCAGAGAAACGGGTTTTTATGCCCAGCTCTTCAAAGAAAACGCGGGTTGCTTCAATGGCGCACTCAATCCGGCTCTCTTCAGAACCGTCTGTCAGATGCCAGACACGCTCAGCGTACTGTAATAATTTTTCGCGCTTGGTTTTGCGTTTTTCCCGCAGCAGTGCCGGTAACACAATCGCCAGTGTCTGCGCGTGATCCAGTCCGTACAGCGCAGTAATTTCATGGCCCAGTGCGTGGGTTGCCCAGTCCTGCGGCACACCGGCACCAATCAGCCCGCTCAGCGCCTGGGTGGCGGCCCACATCACATTGGCACGGCTGTCATAATCCTCCGGGTTTGCCAGTACTTTCGGGCCTTCCTCAATCAGTGTCAGCAGAATACCTTCTGCAAACCGGTCCTGAATTTTGGCATTCACCGGATACGTCAGATACTGCTCGAGGGTGTGAATAAAGGCATCGACCACACCGTTGGCTGTCTGGCGCGGCGGCAGGGTGTAAGTGGTCTGCGGATCAAGAATGGCACACTTCGGATGCACCAGCGGGTGACCGAATGATTGCTTATCTCCGGTTTCACGGCGGCTGACCACAGAAAAACAGTTGGTTTCAGAACCGGTGGCCGGAAGTGTCAGCACACAGGCAATCGGCAGTGCACTGCGGATATTGCGGCCTCCGGTGGTGATGATATCCCACGGATCGCCCGGATAATCCACCGCAGCGGCAATAAACTTGGTACCGTCGATAACAGACCCGCCGCCGACCGCCAGCAGATAGCTGATGTCATGCTCACGGATATACGCAATCGCTTTTACCAGCGTTTCATAGGCCGGGTTCGGTTCGATACCTGAAAATTCATGAACATCATAACCGTCCAGGGCAGCCAGTACCTGCTCGTAAACACCGTTACGCTTAATACTGCCGCCGCCGTACAGCATCAGTACTTTGGCATCTTTCGGGATTTCACTGCTGAGTTTGGCGATTTGGCCTTTGCCGAAACGAATTTTTGTCGGGGTGAAAAGAGTGAAGTTGTTCATTATTTCTCCGGGTAAGATTAGGAAAAATGAAGCGGATAACCATTAAGTGTAGTGTAAATCAGGGCAGGCGTGGTGGCGAACCGGATTGTGCTTTCCGGCACACCGGCAGCAAAAAGGCTCCCGCAGGAGCCCTTATCTTATTTCTTATGGACGCGGTGGCGTCTGCGGTTAAGCAGGGCGCGGCGTCTGCGGTAGTGTCGGATGAGCAGATACAGGGATGCCACGATACCGACAATCAGGAAAAAGACCGGGATCAGCAGCAGTGCGGTCATTACCGTTTTTTCGTGTGCTTTGACAAACGGGATCTGATTGAGCACATAACCGAAGGTGGTAATAATCGCCACCCAGAGGAATCCGCTCAGCCAGTTAAAGAACTGGAAACGGCGGTTCGGCAGCGAGGAGAGACCTGCCAGCATCGGCAGCAGAGTACGGACAAAACCGAGAAAACGACCGATCAGCAGGGCATACAGGCCGTGGCGGTTAAACAGCACTTCGGCTTTCTGATGGTAATTTTTCGGGATCTGCGTCATCCAGCGCCTGACGGTTTTGGTATCACTCAGCCAGCGCCCCTGAACAAAACCCAGCCAGCTGCCGATACCGGCGGCGGCGGTCAGAATAGCCAGTGTCGGCAGGAAATCCATCACGCCCTTCGCAATCAGTGCGCCTGACAAAATAAGCAGGGTATCCCCGGGCAGAAACGCGGTGGGCAGAATGCCGTTCTCCAGCACAATAACGGTGAAGAGGATAGCGTAAACCAGCCAGAGGACTTCGGGATTAGAGAGTGTGGCAAAATCGTGAGACCAGAGCGCACTCACAATCTCTGATAAACTAGACATTAGATTTCCTGTAAAACGAGATCCGGAACAACGGTACAGACAGTGTATCGCAAAAATTGCTCACCCGTTTGATTTGATCGGGTTTTTCTTCCGATTCACTGACGGTATAAAGGGAGGTTGGTGAATCATGTCTCTGTGGGCATTTTTTGTGCGTTTTATCTGTGGTGATCCCGGACGGATGACTGAAAACCCTTAGCATTCCGTGTGAAATTTTCCGCCGGAATCGCATTTTTTTGGTAAACGGTAATGATAATTACTATCAAATTGCTCAGGGTTTGGTATGATCAGCGGGTTTCGTTTTTTGGGTAGCGATGAATAACACGATTTATTTTTTGCTGAGAAAGAGTTCATAACAAAAGAGAGTTGAAGGCCAACTGATGCGTAATTTGACCGTTTCTGTGCTATTGGCATTATGTTTAACCGGCAGTGCATTCGCAGATAACACTGCAGCTGTCACACCAGCGACAACAACACCTGTCACCGCGCCGGCAGCAACCGCCGGTCAGCCTGCTCAGACGCCTGAACAACCGGCGGCCCCGGTATCCGCGACAGAGGTTCCTGTTCAGGAAATCAGCGCAGCACCGGCAGACGGTAACCGTGGCTTTGCGGCGGAATTGTCCGTGATTTCCATGTATCAGGGCGCGGATGTTATCGTTAAGTCGGTTATGATCGGCCTTATTATCGCCTCAGTGATTACCTGGTCCATTTTCTTTGCCAAGGGCGCGGATCTTATCGCTTCCCGCCGCCGTATCCGCCGTGAAGCGGCAGCAATCAAAGATGCCCGCTCGCTGGATGAAGCAGCTGCCATCGCCGATACATTCGGGAAAAAGAGCGTCACCCGGATGTTGGTGCTTGATGCCGTCAATGAGCGGACTGCATCAGAAAAAAGCCGTGATCTGAGCGGCATCAAAGACCGTGTGACATTCCGTCAGGAGCGTATCGTTGCCGGTGTTGCCCGTCATATGGGACGCGGTAACGGCTATCTGGCCACTATCGGGGCTATTTCACCGTTTGTCGGCCTGTTTGGTACCGTATGGGGTATCATGAACAGCTTTATCGGTATCGCTCACTCACAGACCACCAACCTCGCGGTTGTGGCCCCCGGGATTGCAGAAGCACTGCTGGCAACGGCACTGGGTCTGGTCGCGGCAATTCCTGCGGTCGTTATCTACAACATCTTTGCCCGTATGATTTCCGCTTACCGTGGTGACCTGGGTGATACCGCAGCACACACTATTTTATGGCTGGGCCGTGATCTCGACCTGGCAGACAGCAAAGCAGGGTAATATCTGATGGCAATGCGTCTTAACGAAGAGTCGGATGACAGCGGCGAATTGCATGAAATTAACGTCACACCTTTTATTGATGTGATGTTGGTTCTGCTGATCATCTTTATGGTGGCCGCACCGCTGGCGACCGTTGATATTAAAGTGAATCTGCCGGCCTCAACGGCAAAACCACAGCCGCGTCCGGAAAAACCGGTCTTCCTGACGGTGAAAGCAGATAACCAGCTGCTGGTGGGCGAGCAGGAAGTCACAAAAGAAACACTGGCTCAGATCCTGGATCAGACCACGGAATCCAATAAGGAAACCACGATCTTCTTCCAGGCAGATAAAACAGTCGATTATGAAACGCTGATGGGCATTATGGATGCTCTGCGCAAAGCGGGATATCTGAAAGTCGGGTTAGTGGGTATGGAGTCGGCGGAGAAATAATCATCCGCAGCCTGAAATGAAAAAAGCCGTTCATGATGAACGGCTTTTTTGTTGCCACACTCTGATGGCCTCAGCGCGGCGGCGGGTGAGTTCCGCTTTGATGTCCGCGCCTTTAAAACCGGCCTCAATCACCGGTTTGACGGCAACCAGCTGTGCAAGCGCGAAGGCCTCAGCCAGTAACTGCCCCTGCGGATAATCTGCTGCATCCGGTGCTATCCGGCTGCGGTAATCCGCTTCACAAAGGATAGCCAACTGAGTGATGCGCTCCGGCTTGCGCCAGGCATCCAGTGAATCAAACAGGGCAATGATATCGTCTGCGGCCAGATGGCTGATGTCATGAACAGTCCGGTAATCACGGGTGGCAAGCAGAGCCAGATCCCGTGCCGGGTTCGGCACCCGCAGGCGCTCAGACATCTTCTGAATTGCGGCGGTTCCCTCTGCGGTACTGTGACAGCTCAGGTAAAGACACAGCGCAGCAAAGCGGATATCTGTACTGTCAGTCAGAAGCACTGTCCGGCGCAGGAGTGCGGCGGACAGGATGTCATAGCCTGTCTGCCCGTCAGTGGCGCTGAACAGGGCTTCCAGCTCCGGAAACAGCACTGCCAGCGCACCGCAATCACGCAGTACCGCAAAATAGATATCCGGGCACGGGCTGTTCAGGGCTTTTTCTGTCTCTTTCCAGACCCGCTCCGCCGTCAGATGGGCAAGCTCTCCCTGCTGCGTGATAGCAGACATCAGCGCCAGGGTTTCCGGTGCAATAACAAATCCCTGCGGGGCGAAACGGGCAGCAAAGCGTGCCACGCGCAGCACGCGCAGCGGATCTTCCGTAAACGCCGCAGAAACATGGCGGAGCACCCGGTTTTTCAGGTCATCCGCCCCGTGATACGGGTCATGCAGTGTGCCATCAACTGATTGGGCAATGGCATTGATGGTCAGATCCCGGCGCTGTAAATCATCTTCCAGCGTGACATCCGGCGCACTGTAACAGGCAAACCCGGTATATCCGGCCCCGGTTTTCCGCTCTGTCCGGGCCAGCGCATACTCCTCCCGGGTATCCGGATGGAGAAATACCGGGAAATCACGCCCGACCTGCTGATAGCCGCGCGCCAGCATCATTTCCGGGGTGGCACCGACAACCACCCAGTCTCTGTCCGAGACAGGCAGACCCAGCAGGGCATCGCGGACTGCGCCGCCGACCAGATAAATATCCACGCTTTTCTCCGTACTGCGGTTACTGTGAGGCTCAGTTCATCCAGCGATCTTTTTTCTTGCGGCGCGGGATCATATGCGGGAGCAGCAGACCCAGCAGCAGACCGGCACCGGCTACACCGCCGCCGTACATAAACCATTGCAGGATAATATCGCGTTGTTTGTCATCCAGCTGCACACTGATGGCATCCAGTTTTTTCTTTGCGACCACAACCTGATTACGCAGGCTGTCATTCTCTTTTTTCAGGTTATTGATGATATCATCACTGGCGGCCACACGGTTTTGCATGTCCGCCGTTTTGTCGTTCCAGGTGCCGTCGATATTGGCGAGTTTGCCGCGCAGGGTTTTAATTTCTTCTTCCATGGCCGGTACGCGTTCTTTCAGGCTCGGCGTGGTGCTCAGCAGCTCTTTCGGTAACCAGACATCACGGTTTTTGCTGTCACGGACACGGACAAAACCGCTCTCATTATTCACATCAAGAACGGTGACTTTTTCTCCGGAATTGAGTGAACCGGCAATGCGATAGCGGTTGCTCGGGCCGCTGTGAACATAGGTGGAGAGGTCATCAGAGACATAACGGATTTCTTCAGCATGGGCGGTAATGCTGACGGTTGCTGCAAACAGCAAAGGGAGTAAGGCGAGTTTTTTCATCGTCATAAGCTTTATCAATCGTTGGTTATGAATAGCATACTAATGAGTTAAGTGTGCGGGTGCAAACGTTAAACAGCCATGAGATTACTCTTAACAACGGAATAAATGACGGGATAAAGTGGATAAACAGCGAAAAATCCGGCTGTTTATAACAAATTAGTGTCATCTTTATCACGAATGCAGGGTCAGACTGACGATAAATAACGGTATAAGATTACGGGAATGTCTATGAGCGATTACGAAACAGAACTGAAATTTGCGGTAAAACCGGAAGCCATCACGGCGGTGATCGCCGCGCTGACCGCCTTTCCTCATCAGCATTTCCGTGCTGTCCGCCTGACCAACAGCTATTTTGAAACAGCTGACGACACACTGCGGCAGTGGGATATGGGGTTGCGGATCCGGGGATGTGATACCGAATATGAAATGACCCTGAAAACGGCCGGAAATGATATCGGCGGTTTACATCAGCGTCCTGAATATAATATTCCGCTCTCCCGCCCGGAACTGGATTTAGCGGCACTGCCTGCTGATGTCTGGCCGCCGGAAACGGATGTCGCGGCGCTGCAATCATCACTGCAGGCTCGTTTTACCACGGATTTCGCCCGTGAAAAGTGGCTGCTGACAGTCAATCACAGTGTGGTGGAAGCGGTGCTGGATCAGGGCAGTGTGGTTGCCGGTGAGGCAGAATGTCCGATTTGCGAATTTGAGATGGAACTGAAAGAAGGTACAGCCGCTGATTTGCTGACAGCTGCCAAAGCTCTGGCGGAATTGCCGGGGCTGCGCCTTGCCGGGCGCAGCAAAGCGGCACGCGGCTACTGGCTGGCACAGGGCGCACCGGTACCGAAACTGCCTGAACTGTTCACAGCGTGGGATCCGCAGACCCCGCTGACCGATGTGGTTGTCCGTCTGATCAAACAGTGGCAGAGCCTGGAAGAAGCCTGGCTGCTGGATGCGGACGGTGCATTACCGGCATTGCAGCAAACCCTTTCTCTGCTGCTGACACTGGCAGACCACTATCCCGGCGCGGTGCCTGATTTCGTCCGTGACTGTCCGCTGCCGGAGGTGGCATCGTCACTGGCGGAAGCGGATGCAAAATCTGCGGATGTCTGTTTCAGTCCGGTATGGTTGCAGTGTAAACTGGCTTTCACGCAATGGGTTTTCGCACTGTGGATGGCGGCGCCTGCCATGCCGTAACCGGGTGTTGAGCTGTTATGTGAATCTGATAACAAAAGGAACATTGATGCTGCCGCTGACCCCGATACTCCGGCAAGCTGCTGAGCGGGTAACCGCCCGGCTTGATACCGGACTGGTGCCTTACTCTGAACAGGAAGCGCTGATTTTTGCCGGCAGTGATTTTGTGGCAGAGCAGTGTATCCGCCACCCGGACTGGCTCTCCGCCCTCCGCAATACACCACCGCAGCCGGATGAATGGCAGGATTATGCCGCCCGCCTGACGGAGATGATGGCGGATGCCGCACAGGAAGAGGATGTGATGCGGGTGCTGCGCCTGTTCCGTTATCAGATGCTGATGCGCATTGCCGTCATGCAGATCCTGCGCCGGAGCACGACAGAAGAGACGCTGCGTCAGCTCAGTGAACTGGCGGAAGTGCTGATTATCGCCGCCCGTGACTGGCTTTATCAGCGCTGTTGTGCGGACTGGGGCACACCCTGCTCGGCAGACGGCAGCGCAATGCCGCTTCTGATCCTCGGGATGGGGAAACTGGGCGGCGGCGAGCTGAATTTCTCCTCCGATATCGATCTTATTTTTGCTTATCCGGAAAACGGTGTCACACAAGGTGGCCGCCGCGAGCTGGAAAACGCGCAGTTCTTTACCCGCCTGGGACAAAAAATTATCAGAATGCTGGATCACGCCACGGCGGACGGTTTCGTCTACCGCGTGGATATGCGCCTGCGGCCGTTCGGCGACAGCGGGCCGCTGGTGTTCAGCTTCTCCGCCCTGGAAGATTATTATCAGGAGCAGGGACGCGACTGGGAGCGTTATGCGATGGTCAAAGCGCGTATCCTCGGTCGTGATGATTCTGCTTACAGTGAGACGCTGCGCCGGATGCTGCGTCCGTTTGTTTACCGCCGCTATATCGATTTCAGTGTGATCCAGTCTCTGCGCAATATGAAAGGTATGATTGGCCGCGAAGTCCGGCGGCGCGGGCTGACCAACAATATTAAACTCGGTGCCGGGGGCATCCGGGAAGTGGAATTTATCACTCAGGTCTTTCAGCTGATCCGCGGCGGACGTGAGCCGGGATTACAGACACAATCCCTGCATGCGGCACTGGCGGAAATTGCCCGTCTGGGGCTGCTCGGTGAGGAGCAGGTCGCGCAGTTGCTGGATGCTTACGCGTATCTGCGGCGGCTGGAAAATCTGCTGCAGGCCATTAATGACAGCCAGACACAGACGCTGCCGGATTCACCGCTGGATCAGGCGCGGCTGGCGCAGGGGATGGATGCCGCCTTGTGGGTGGATCTGGAAACGGTGCTGAACAGTAAAATGGTGGCAGTGCACCAGATTTTTACCGATCTTATCGGTGAGGATGATGAGGAAAGTGAGGATGAAACCGCCTTACAGCCGTTTATCTCGCTGTGGGAGAGTGAGCCGGAACTGACTGATATCACGTCACTGTTTTCCCTGAATGAAGATGATGCCGCACAGTTTCTTACCGGCTTACAGGGGTTCCGGCAGGATCTCGGCAAACGGACCATCGGGCCGCGCGGACGGGATGTGCTGGACCACCTGCTGCCCAAACTGCTGGCGAAACTGGTATCACAACCGGATGCACAGCGGGTGTTGCAGCGCCTGACACCGCTGCTGCTCAGCATTGTCAGCCGGACCACCTATCTGGAGCTGCTGCTGGAATCCGATGTGGTACTGACCCATGTGGTGCGGTTGTGTGCGGCATCCCCGATGATTGCCGTGCAACTGGCACGCCATCCGCTGCTGCTTGATGAGCTGCTGGATCCGGCCTCACTCTACCAGCCGCTGCCACTGAATGCGTACCGCGATGAGCTGCGTCAGTATCTGATGCGGGTTCCGGAAGACGATGAGGAGCAGCAGCTTGAGGCACTGCGTCAGTTTAAGCAGGCGCAGTTGTTGCGGATCGCGGCGGAAGATATCACCGGCGTGCTGCCGGTAATGAAAGTGAGTGATCACCTTACCTGGCTGGCAGAAGCGATGATCGGTGCTGTGGTGCAGCAGGCGTGGGGGCAGATGGTCAGACGTTATGGTGAACCTGCACATCTGACCCGCGACGGGGACAAAGGCTTTGCGGTGATCGGCTACGGCAAGCTGGGCGGCTGGGAGCTGGGCTACAGTTCTGATCTCGACCTGGTGTTTTTGCTGGATTGCCCGGAAGGCACACAAACCACCGGCCCGCGTGAAATCGACGCGCGGCAGTTCTATCTGCGGCTGGCGCAGCGCATTATGCATCTGTTCAGCACCCGCACATCATCCGGCGTGCTGTATGAGGTGGATGCCCGTCTGCGGCCATCCGGGGAAGCCGGGATGCTGGTCAGCACGCTGGAGGCATTTGCGGATTACCAGCAGAACAGCGCCTGGACCTGGGAGCATCAGGCGCTGATCCGTGCCCGTCAGGTGTACGGAGATGAGGCGATTGCTGCCCGTTTTGACAGCATCCGCCGCGATATTCTGTGCCGTCAGCGTGATAACGCACAGTTGAAACTGGATGTCCGTGAGATGCGCGAAAAAATGTATCAGCATCTCGGCAGCCGTGATGACAGCGTGTTTAACATCAAAACTGATCCGGGCGGGATCACGGACATTGAATTTATCGCTCAGTATCTGGTACTGCGTTTTGCACCGGAGAATAAAGCGCTGATCCGCTGGTCTGATAATGTCCGGATTTTTGAGCTGATGGCTAATTATGATGTGATGCCGGAAGAGGAGTCACTGCGGCTGACTGCGGCCTATATTATGATGCGCGACAGGCTGCATCATCTTTCTTTGCAGGATAAATCCGGCGTGGTGCCGCTGACGGAATTTGCCGCTGAGCGCGAATTTGTCCGCGCCCGCTGGCAGCACTGGCTCGGGGAATAAGCACCGGTTGCCGCACGCGGATTTTCTGTCCGGCGGCCAGTTTGTGATATTATCAGCAATAATTTCGTTATTCATAAGGTGGAGCAGGGAATGAAAGTAACACTCCCGGATTTTCAGAATGCCGCAGTTTTAGTCGTCGGTGATGTGATGTTAGACCGTTACTGGCACGGGCCGACCAGCCGGATCTCCCCGGAAGCCCCGGTACCGGTGGTGAAAGTCACTGAAATTGAAGAGCGTCCCGGCGGTGCGGCAAACGTGGCCATGAATATCGCGTCTCTGGGGGCAAATTCCCGCCTCGTGGGGCTGACCGGTATTGATGACGCCGCCCGTGCACTGACCGAGCGCCTGAATGATGTGAAAGTCCGCTGTGATTTTGTCGGCCTGCCGACACACCCGACGATCACCAAGCTGCGCGTGTTATCCCGCAGCCAGCAGCTGATCCGCCTGGATTTTGAAGAAGGTTTTTCGGATGTAGATCCGCAGCCGATGCTTGAGCGTATCGCACAGGCGCTGCCGCACATCGGCGCGCTGGTGCTGTCTGATTACGCCAAAGGCGCACTGGCGCATGTGGAAGAGATGATCGCGCTGGCCCGCAAATCCGGTGTACCGATTCTGATCGACCCGAAAGGCACCGATTTTGCCCGTTATCGCGGCGCAACCTTACTGACGCCGAATATGTCAGAGTTTGAGGCTGTGGCCGGGAAATGCACCGATAATGCGGATATCGAAGAAAAAGGCCTGAAAGTTATCCGTGATTTCGATTTGCAGGCACTGCTGGTGACCCGCTCCGAGCAGGGCATGAGCCTGCTGCGTCCGGGACAGCCTGCCCTGCATCTGCCGACACAGGCGCAGGAAGTGTTTGATGTGACCGGTGCCGGGGACACGGTAATCGGTGTGCTGGCAACCTCGCTGGCCGCCGGGAAAACCCTGGACGAATCCTGTGCGCTGGCCAATGCCGCTGCAGGTGTGGTGGTCGGTAAGCTGGGGACATCCACCGTATCGCCGGTTGAACTGGAAAATGCCGTACGCGGCCGCAGCGATAACGGCTTTGGTGTGATGACCGAAGCAGAGCTGCATCAGGCGGTGGCGGATGCCCGTCAGCGCGGCGAGAAAGTGGTGATGACCAACGGCTGTTTCGACATTCTGCACGCCGGACACGTCTCTTATCTTGCCAACGCCCGCAAACTGGGTGACCGCCTGATTGTGGCGGTAAACAGTGATGCTTCCACCAAACGTCTGAAAGGCGAAAGCCGTCCGGTCAACCCGCTGGATCAGCGGATGATTGTACTCGGTGCGCTGGGTGCCGTGGACTGGGTGGTGCCGTTTGAGGAAGATACGCCGCAGCGTCTGATCGCTTCTGTTCTGCCGGATGTGCTGGTTAAGGGCGGGGATTACCGTCCGGAAGAGATCGCCGGCAGTGAGGAAGTGTGGGCCGCAGGCGGGGAAGTGAAAGTCCTCAATTTTGAGGATGGCATTTCCACCACCAATATCATCAATACGATCAATAAATCAAAGTAACCGGCTGATTATGCAGGAGATACGCACGGCGTATCTCCTGTTGTCATTACTCGCCGCCTTTTTCCGCCAGGCGCGCTTCCAGCTCTGCCAGACGTTTTTCCATCTGCGACAGTTTTTCGCGGGTGCGCAGCAGCACCTGAGTCTGCACATCAAACTCTTCGCGGTTGACTAAATCCAGCTTGCCGAGCTGTGACTGTAAAATGGCACGCATCTTTTTATCGATATCCGCTCCGATCTCCCGCACACCTTTCGGCAGCGCGCTTTGCAGCTGTGTGGCAATCTGTTCAATTTTTTTCGGGTCAATCATGATTTTTCCTTTCTGAGCCGGAGGATCGTTATGCCGCAAATAGTAACCTGTTACGGGATTCTGAACCAGTCTGAGTTCTCATTTTGAGCCCCCGGTAAAAATAACCACTGGCCGGGCTCACTCGTTGGGGGTATAGTAACTCTGCTATCTCAGGGCGGGGTGAAAGTCCCCACCGGCGGTAAACATTCCATTGCGAATGAAGCCCGCGAGCGCTTCACTACGGTGAAGGTCAGCAGATCCGGTGTAATTCCGGGGCCGACGGTTATAGTCCGGATGGGAGAGAGTCAGCATCAGCCGGGCAATATCCGCCCGTCCGATCGCATATCATCAATTATCTGCACAGGTAAAAACCTGTTGCGGCATGGTTTTATGACATGGCGTTATGATATGTATGCAACTCCTAAGATGCCCTGGTTCTGGTAATCATTTTTAATTACGATGAGGTTTATTTACCATGAATCAGACGCTGTTATCAGATTACGGCAATCCGATTGAACGTGCAGAACGTGCCATTGAAGCTATCCGTCAGGGACGGGGGGTAATGGTACTCGATGATGAAAACCGCGAAAACGAAGGCGACATGGTGTTCGCCGCCGAAACCATCACCGTTGAGCAGATGGCACTGACCATCCGTCACGGCAGCGGTATCGTGTGCCTGTGCCTGACTGACGAACGCCGTCAGCAGCTTGAGCTGCCGATGATGGTGGAGAACAACTCCAGCCAGTTCAAAACCGGCTTTACCGTCACGATTGAAGCCGCTCACGGTGTGACCACCGGGGTATCTGCGGCTGACCGCGTCACCACCATCCGCGCTGCGGTGGCTGATGGCGCTGTTCCGGCGGATCTGAACCGTCCCGGCCACGTATTCCCGCTGCGCGCGCAGAATGGTGGTGTGTTAACCCGCCGCGGTCATACCGAAGCCTCTGTTGACCTGGCGACACTCGCCGGTCTGAAGCCGTACGGTGTGCTGTGTGAACTGACCAACGATGACGGCTCAATGGCCCGTGCACCGGAAGTGATTGTGTTTGCAAAAGCCCATGATATGCCGGTTGTGACTATTGATGACCTGGTGCAGTACCGTGAGCAGTTAATGGCGAAAGCGGGCTGACATCACTGACAGGGTCAGTAACTGAACAAGACTGAAATCCTGAGAATGCCGCTGCTGACACAGCGGCATTTTTGTATCCGCACTCCTGTCATATTTTTTGAATAACTTCATCATGATTACCCTGCGTGATAAATCCCGGAATGGCATACACTGATCTCAGTGAACAATTTTTGTGTGAGGTCAGCAATGAAACGATTACCGGTTCTGTTTGCGGGTCACGGCAGCCCGATGAATGTCCTGGAAACCAACCGTTATACCGAAACCTGGCGGCAGCTGGGAGAACAGATGCCACGCCCGTCCGCCATTCTGGTGATTTCCGCGCACTGGTATACACAGGGGGCGTGGCTGACATCTGCCGCACACCCGCGCACTATCCATGATTTTCGCGGTTTTCCGCCTGCGCTGCATGAAACGGAATATCCGGCTCCCGGATCATCTGCGCTGGTGGCGCGGGTAAAAGATCTGCTCAGTGATGATAATATCGGGGAAGATCACGGCGAGTGGGGGTTAGATCACGGCAGCTGGGGGATCTTAGTGAAAATGTATCCGGATGCGGATATCCCGGTGGTGCAGCTCAGCCTCGACGGCAGCAAACCGGCGCAATGGCATTATGATACCGGCCGTAAACTGGCGGCACTGCGCGATGAAGGTGTGCTGGTGCTCGGCAGTGGTAATGTGGTGCATAATCTGCGAGAAATGGACTGGCAGAATGCACAGGCCGAACCGTATCCGTGGGCAGTGAGCTTTAATAATTTCGTGCGTGATAACCTGGAGAGCGACGCCCGGCCGCATCCGCTGGTGAATGCACTTGAGCGCGAAGACGGCAAACGGTCGAATCCGTCGCCGGAACACTATCTGCCGCTGCTCTATATTCTCGGTATGCGGCAGGGCAGCGAGCCGGTCACCGTACCGGTGGATGGTATTGAATCCGGCTCACTGAGTATGCTGACAGTCAAAGTCGGCTGACGATTTCTTTTGTCATAAAAAATCCCCGGGACATCTGATGTCCCGGGGATTTTTGTATCAGCCAGAGACTATTCGTCAGTCAATAATGACATGCGGATAGAAACGGGAGAGATCCTGGGTGATAAGCTCTTTATCTTCACGGATGCAGATCCCGGCAGATTCATCATTTACCAGCCAACTGCCTACGAGGGTATAGCTGTCGCCGAATTTCGGCAGGGAATGGAACTGCTGGACAATCATGCCTTCTTCGCCGTAAGGGCCGTCCGCTGCGGCGATTTCTTTGCCGTTTTCGATAATACGGATATTGGCACCTTCGCGGGAGAACAGCGGCTTGATGACGTAGCTCTCCATTTCCGGATACGGTTTATCCGCAAAATAGGCAGGCAGCAGGTTCGGGTGATCCGGGAACATTTCCCACAGCATTGGCAGCAGGGCTTTGTTGGAGATAATGCTCTTCCAGGCCGGTTCCAGCCAGCGAACACCGGCGTCTGTCAGCTTGGTGGAGAAAATCTCCCGCATCATAAATTCCCACGGATAGAGTTTAAACATGTTGCTGATAATCTGATCCTGAAGATCAGTAAACTCACCGCGATCGCCCAGCCCGATATCTTCGATAAACAGAAAATCAGTGGTGACACCGGCTTCCTGTGCACAATCCTGCAAATACTGGATAGTACCGCGATCTTCCACGGAATCCTGACAGCAGGCCATGTGCAGATAACGGAACCCGTACTCTTCCGCCAGCACCCCGAAACGCTCAATCAGCTTTTCCTGGATGCCGTTGAACTGATCGGCATTTTCCGGCAGGTTACCGGCGGCAATCTGGTCTTCCAGCCAGATCCACTGGAAGAAAGCGGATTCATACAGCGATGTCGGTGTATCCGCATTATTTTCCAGTAACTTCGGCGGATTCACGCCGTCATAGGCCAGATCCAGGCGTGAATAAAGCGACGGCTGGCGGGTTGCCCATGACTCACGCACGAAATCCCAGCAGTGTTTCGGGATTTGAAAACGGGCCATCAGCTCGTCACTTTGTGTGACTTTATCCACCACCTGAAGACACATCTGATGCAGTTCGCTGGTCACTTCCTCGATTTCATCGATTTGTGCCATAGAAAACTGATAACAGGCATCTTCTGACCAGTACGGCTCGCCGTACATAGTATGAAAATGGAAGCCGAATTCCTCGGCTTTCCCGCGCCAGTCAGGGCGCTCGCTAATCGCTACGCGTTTCATGTAAATCAGCCGCCCATTGAACGGGAAGATGAATTGCTGCTGCCGGATGAGCGCTGCATGGTGTTCTGTTTCGCCACGCTGTCACCGAAGCCACCGCGTGTTGTGGTGGTTGTGGTGGCCGGTTTTGGTGCCATGGCGGTTTTCGGTACTGTCATGCTGCGTCCGCCGGTGGCAGAACCGTAGTTTTTACCGGTGGCATCAACAAACTTGCCGTTAGCCGGGCTTGCCGGGTTACGGGAAGTGAACAGCGGCTGAGAAGCAGCGGCACCGCCGCCCATCATACGGCCCATCATATAACCGGCCATCAGCGGCATCCAGAAGCTGCCGGATGCCTGGGCAGGTTGCTGCTGCTGGCTGTTATTCGCCAGCTCTGTTGGTGCCTGAGTACACTGGGCTTCACCGAATTCCGCCACGCAGTCTTCGCGGGTGGCATATTTCGGTGCGGTTTTTGCTGCTTCTTCCAGTGCGTTGTTATAGGCAGTGGTACATTCACCGGCCTGTGACGGGTTCGCGGCGGAGCACTGCTCTGCGGTGGTGTAGAGCGCAACGGTTTCATCGGCTTCATCGCAGGCGGTTAACATCAGAACAGCGCCGACAGCAGCCGCAACAGGTGCCAGGCGGTACTGACGCCAGGTTTTGCGGAAAGCGTCGCGGTTAATATTCTTGGTGCGTTTCATTGTCATCGTCGTTATATCCGGAAACGGTTTTATGGGAGGTAATTACTGTCTAGGATAGGGGAAAACTGTGTGAAATTAAAGCAATAATCTGCTTTTTGCATCTGATGTGAATTAAATCAGATTAACAGAAAAAAAAGATACCGGTATCGCGGTATTTTTACGGGGGGGAATACGCCCGGCCGGTGTAATTATATTGCGGCCTCCGGTATATAACCTGATATTTCACTGCCCGGCAGAAGTATTATCCGCAAAAACAGCAAAAGTATAAAAAAACCCGCCGGAAGGCGGGTTCTTATCATACAAACATCAGGATCAGCGGGTGGTCGGTGCCACGGAAGCCGGTGATGTGGAAATAGTTTTACCCAGCACCTGGTTGAGGCGCAGGATATCGTCTTCATTCAGCGTACCGCGTGCCTGACCGATATAAAGCTGGTTAATCAGATAGTCATAACGGGCGTTGGACAGACTTTTCTTCGCTTCATACAGGGTAGTGGTGGCGTTCAGCACATCCACAATCGTACGCGTACCCACCTGATAACCGGCTTCGGTTGCATCGAGTGAGCTTTCCGCAGAGGTCACAACCTGTTTGTAGGCGTTCACGCTGCTGATTGAGGCGTTGATATTGTTGTAAGAAGAGCGGGTGGTCTGAACAACCTGACGCAGTGTCGCTTCCAGTTTTTCGCTGGCAGCGGTATAGCCGTACTGAGCCTGATCAACCTGTGATGACACGGCACCACCGGTGTACAGCGGGATACTGACGTTCACGCCGATGGTGCTCTGACCGGCGTAGCTGTTATTTGGGCGGCCGTTAGGGTAGCCGTTGCCGCTGTAATCGGTGTTGGTTACGCCTGTGCCGGCACTCAGGTTTACAGTCGGATAGTGACCGGATTCCGCCAGGCTGATTTGCTCTTTCGCCAGATTACGGCTCAGTGTGGCACCCAGCAGGTTCAGGTTACGTTCCTGTGCTTCTTTCAGCAGGGCTTCGATGGCATCCGGGGCATTGGTTTTAAAGCGGTTCACATCCAGGGAGGCTAATTCGCTGTAATAAATACCGCTCACCTGACGCAGTGCTTCAATGGCGTTTTCGACATCATTACGGCCGGCGACTTCCTGAGCCAGAACACTGTCGTAGTTAGCGCGGGCGTTTTGTACGTCAGTAATGGCTACCAGACCCACATTGAAACGCTGAGTGGTCTGATCCAGCTGGCGGTAGACGGCTTCTTTCTGTGCCTGTACGAAAGACAGGGTATCCAGCGCGCGCAGAACATTAAAGTAAGCAACGGCGGTATCCACAATCAGCTGCTGTTGGGCACTCTGGAATGTGATATCGCTGATCCCGGCAGTTTGTTCCTGCAGGTTCAGCTGACGCCATTTGCTCATGTCAAAAATTGTCTGAGTCAGTTTCAGCTGTGCATTCAGTGCATTATTGCTCTGGTTACTGTTATCACGGTAACCGGTGTTATAGTCATAACCCCCGCTTAAACCTAACTGCGGCAGTAACGGACTGCGGGCTTCGTTAATTTTTTCGAAAGCCTGGTTACGTTCAGCCTGAGTCTGACGGAGGGTCGGGTTGGTCTCTTTCGCTTTTTGATAAACCTGCAGGAGGTCTTCAGCCTGGGTGACAGAGCTGAAACCTGCCACACTCACAGCAATGAGAAGAGAAAGCAGTTTCTTCATTAGGATTCCTTTTTGCACAGCGCTAATCTGTCAGTTGCCTCACGGGAAGCACCAAATGGCTCTAATTCTAGCAGAGTCCGCTCGCTAATAAAGGTAGCCGTTTGTGCCTTCTGCGTTAAATTAGCTTAACTTTACCTCAACGGGATGAAAATTTCTTTATCTCAGCAGAGGAAAAAGGCCATTATCACTGATAATTGATGTATTGGCGGAGAAAATAGTATGAAACACACATCAGGATTACCTTTTGAGTTCAGCAGCGATGACGTGGAGATAATCAGTAAGAAAACCCTGTTTTCAGGATTCTTTAAGATTAATGAATACCGTTTCCGTCACCGGTTATTTGAGGGCGGCTGGAGCCCGGAAATCCGCCGCGAGGTCTTCGAACGGGGCAATGCCGGAGTGATTTTGCCGTATGACCCGGTTCGTGATGAAATTGTGCTGATTGAACAGATTCGTCTGCCGGCCATCGAAAGCAGTCAGACGCCCTGGCTGCTGGAAGCCGTGGCCGGGATGATCGATAAAAGCGGGGAATCCGCTGAAGATGTGGTACGGCGTGAAGCGGAAGAGGAAGCGGGGCTGAAAATCGGCCGCTGTACCTTTGCACTGAGTTATCTTTCAAGCCCGGGCGGGACGTCCGAGCGGATGTATGTGTATATCGGCGAGGCAGATACCACAGCGGCGGGCGGGGTTCACGGGCTGGCGCAGGAGAATGAGGACATCCGTGTTCATGTGGTCAGCCGGGAACAGGCGTATGAATGGGTTGAAAAAGGTGTGATCGATAACGCAGCAACTGTCATTGCAATTCAGTGGCTTACACTGCACTATGAACGTATACGCACAACGTGGCGGGATAAATAATCCGGATTTTTTTATACGCATCCGGGGAATTGTGTGCGGGATTGCAGATCTTCTCCGCCGAAACACGTTATCATTATATGTTAGTTGTTAAAATAA
Source organism: Morganella morganii (assembly GCF_019243775.1). Lineage (NCBI taxonomy): Bacteria > Pseudomonadati > Pseudomonadota > Gammaproteobacteria > Enterobacterales > Morganellaceae > Morganella > Morganella morganii. Next base: position 3,268,140 of record NZ_CP069157.1, on the reverse strand, counting down.
CAAGGACATCGATTGGAAACCCCGTTGCACTTGCCCGTGGCTGACGGCGCTGCGGTCAGAATTTTACAGATTACTGATACGCATCTTTTTGCCGGCGAAACCGACACGCTGCTGGGCATTAATACCCTGCACAGTTACCATGCCGTGCTGGATGCTATCGTAAAACAGCAGTTACCGGCCGACCTGATTGTTGCCACCGGTGATCTGGTTCAGGATCAGAGCACCCGGGCTTATCAGCGGTTTACGGACGGTATTGCCCGTTTACCGGCGCCGTGTGTCTGGCTGCCGGGGAATCATGATTACCAGCCGTCCATGGCGCAGGAGCTGGCCGCCGCCGGTATCTCTCCCTCCAAGCAGGTGCTGCTCGGGGATCAGTGGCAGATCCTGCTGCTCGACAGTCAGGTTCAGAGTGTGCCGCACGGCGAACTGAGTGATGATCAGCTTATCTGGCTGGATAACTGCCTGGCGCAGCAGCCTGACCGCCATACTGTTGTTATGCTGCATCACCATCCGCTGGCATCCGGCTGTACCTGGCTCGATCAGCACAGTCTGCGCAACTCGCATATGCTGGCTGAGGTTCTGACCCGCTATCAGAATATTGAAGGTATTTTGTGCGGGCATATTCATCAGGATCTGGATGTGATGTGGAACGGTATCCGCATGCTGGCCACGCCGTCGACCTGTGTCCAGTTCAAACCGCACTGCACCAATTTTACGCTGGATACCGCCGCTCCGGGCTGGCGTTATCTGGAGCTGACCACCGGTGATAATCCGTCGCTGACCACACAGCTGTTCCGGCTGGATACGGATGAATTCAGCCCCGACCTGGGTTCGGACGGTTACTGATGGCGACGCTCCTTTATCTGCACGGCTTCAACAGTTCCCCGTTGTCAGAGAAAGGGACGATGCTGAAAGCGTGGCTGGCTGAGCACCATCCGGCGATCCGGATGTTACAGCCGCAGCTCCCCTGTTATCCGGATGAAGCTGCACTGTTTCTGGAAGATCTGATGAACTCGCTGGCCGGTGAGACCACCGGAATTGTCGGGTCATCGCTGGGCGGGTATTTTGCCCTCTGGCTGTCACAGGCGTTTGATGTCCCCGCTGTGGTGGTCAATCCGGCAGTATATCCGTTTGATCTGCTTCAGGATTATCTCGGGGAAAATCAAAACCCCTACACCGGCGAGCGTTACACACTCGAACCGCATCATATGCAGGATTTACGGGCGATTTTTGCCGATCCTGTCGAATCACCGGATTTGATCTGGTTATTGCAGCAGACCGGCGATGAAGTGCTGGATTACCGCCAGGCGGTCACCCATCTGGTGGCATGCAAACAGACGATTGAACCCGGCGGAAACCATGCCTTTACCGGATTTCAGCGCTATTTTCCGCAGATAATTGAGTTCCTCGGCCTCGGCCATTAATGAAAAATCGTATTTAAATTTATCAGGGACTGGTATTATCGCCAGTATCATTCACGTATTTTGTTTATTTTTTAGCGAAAAACCGATAATCCAACATGACGCAATCATCTTATAACGCAGAGGATATTGAAGTCCTCAGTGGTTTGGAGCCTGTCCGCCGCCGTCCGGGTATGTATACGGACACGACGCGGCCGAATCACCTTGCTCAGGAAGTTATCGACAACAGCGTCGATGAGGCTTTAGCTGGTCACGCTAAATCTGTCGAAGTTATTTTACATAAAGATCAGTCTGTTGAAGTGATTGACGATGGGCGCGGAATGCCGGTGGATATCCACCCGGAAGAGAAAGTCTCTGCGGTCGAACTGATCATGACCCGCCTGCATGCCGGGGGGAAGTTCTCCAATAAAAACTATCAGTTTTCCGGTGGTCTTCACGGGGTAGGTATTTCCGTGGTCAATGCGTTGTCAAAACGCACCGAAGTGACTGTCCGCCGTGACGGACAGGTTTATCAGATTGCCTTTGAAAATGGTGACAAAGTCAGTGAACTGGCTGTCATCGGGCAGTGCGGCAAACGCAACACCGGTACCAGCGTACATTTCTGGCCGGATGAGCAGTTTTTTGACAGTCCGCGCTTCTCTGTCTCCCGGCTGGTGCATCTGCTGAAAGCCAAAGCCGTGCTGTGCCCGGGTGTTGAGATCCTTTTCAAAGATAATGTGAACGAGACTGAACAGCGCTGGTGCTACCAGGATGGCCTGACCGATTACCTGATGGAAAACGTCAACGGCCTGGTCACTTTGCCGGAAGCGGCGTTTACCGGCAAACATGCCGGGGACAACGAAGAGGTGGACTGGGCGCTGCTGTGGCTGCCGGAAGGCGGCGAACTGCTGACTGAAAGCTACGTCAACCTGATCCCGACCCCGCTGGGCGGTACCCATGCCAATGGCCTGCGCCAGGGGCTGCTCGACGGTATCCGCGAGTTCTGCGAATTCCGTAATATTCTGCCGCGCGGCGTGAAGTTATCCGCTGACGATATCTGGGAGCGCTGTGCGTATGTGCTCTCCGTGAAAATGCAGGATCCGCAGTTTGCCGGTCAGACCAAAGAACGTCTCTCATCACGCCAGTGCGCGGCATTTGTCAGCGGTGTGGTGAAGGATGCATTCAGTCTGTGGCTCAACCAGAACGTACAGGCAGCGGAACAGCTGGCGGAAATGGCGATTGCCAGCGCCCAGCGCCGTCTGCGGGCCGCGAAAAAAGTGGTGCGCAAAAAGCTGACGTCAGGTCCGGCGCTGCCGGGGAAACTGGCGGACTGTTCATCCCAGGATCTGAATCAGACCGAACTGTTTCTGGTGGAAGGGGACTCGGCGGGCGGTTCAGCCAAGCAGGCGCGTGACCGCGAATTCCAGGCCATCATGCCGCTGCGCGGTAAGATACTGAATACCTGGGAAGTGTCGTCTGATGAAGTGCTGGCATCTCAGGAAGTGCATGATATTTCCGTGGCTATCGGTATCGATCCGGACAGCGACGATTTAAGCACCCTGCGTTATGGCAAAATCTGTATCCTCGCGGATGCGGACTCGGACGGGCTGCACATCGCCACCCTGCTGTGTGCGCTGTTTGTGCGTCACTTCCCGGCGCTGGTGAAAGCCGGTCATGTCTATATGGCTATGCCGCCGCTCTATCGTATCGACCTCGGCAAAGAGGTGCATTACGCCCTCGATGAGAGCGAGAAAAATGCAATTCTGGATAAATTAAGCCGCAAGCGCGGCAAACCGAATGTGCAGCGTTTTAAAGGGCTGGGGGAAATGAACCCCGGCCAGTTGCGTGAAACGACCCTGGATCCGAATACCCGGCGTCTGGTACAGCTCACTATCAGTGAGGAAAACTATCAGGAAACGATGTCGGTGATGGATATGCTCCTCGGCAAGAAACGTGCGGAAGACCGCCGTAACTGGCTGCAGGAAAAGGGTGATCGGGTGGAATTGGATGTGTGATGTCACCCCGTGACGGCACAAAAGGTCAGAGGAACAGAGTGAATGAGTGAAATAACTCATGACGGTGTGGAGCGCCAGGCGCTTCATAATTTTACAGAGAATGCCTACCTCAACTATTCCATGTACGTCATCATGGACAGGGCACTCCCTTTTATCGGCGACGGGTTAAAACCAGTTCAGCGGCGTATCGTGTATGCCATGTCTGAACTGGGGTTAAGCAACTCCGCCAAATACAAAAAATCTGCCCGTACCGTCGGTGACGTGCTGGGTAAATACCATCCGCACGGCGACAGCGCCTGCTATGAGGCGATGGTACTGATGGCGCAGCCGTTCTCTTACCGCTACCCGCTGGTGGACGGTCAGGGGAACTGGGGGGCACCGGATGATCCGAAATCCTTCGCCGCCATGCGTTATACCGAATCGCGCCTGTCAAAATATGCGGAAGTGCTGCTCAGTGAACTGGGACACGGCACCGCAGACTGGGTGCCGAACTTTGACGGCACCATGCAGGAGCCGAAAATGTTACCGGCGCGTCTGCCGAACATTCTGCTCAACGGCACCACCGGGATTGCGGTCGGTATGGCGACGGATATTCCGCCGCACAATGCCCGTGAAGTGACCGGTGCACTGCTGGCGCTGATTGACAAGCCGTCTCTGTCTCTCGAAGAGGTGATGGCGTTTATCCCCGGCCCTGATTATCCGACAGAAGCGGAAATCATCACCGGACCGGAGGATATCCGTAAAATCTATAAATCCGGCCGTGGCTCTGTGCGTATGCGCGCGGTGTGGACAACTGAGGACGGTAATGCGGTGATCACCGCGCTGCCGCATCAGGTTTCCGGCGCGAAAGTGCTGGAGCAGATAGCTGCACAGATGCGGGCGAAAAAACTGCCGATGGTGGAAGATCTGCGCGATGAGTCGGATCATGAAAACCCGACCCGGCTGGTGGTTGTGCCGCGCAGTAACCGGATCGATCTTGATCAGGTGATGACTCACCTGTTCGCGACCACGGATCTGGAAAGAAGCTACCGTATCAACCTGAATATGATCGGTCTGGACGGACGTCCGGCGGTTAAAGGGCTGGTTGAGATCCTCAATGAGTGGCTGGTTTACCGCCGCGAAACGGTGCGCCGCCGCCTGAATCACCGGCTGGAAAAAGTACTGCGCCGTCTGCATATTCTTGACGGTTTGCTGCTCGCGTATCTCAACATTGATGAAGTGATTGAAATCATCCGTTCGGAAGATGAGCCGAAACCGGTACTGATGGATCGTTTCGGGCTGAGTGATACTCAGGCGGAAGCCATCCTCGAACTGAAATTACGCCATTTAGCCAAACTCGAAGAGATGAAAATCCGTGGCGAGCAGGATGAGCTGGCCAAAGAGCGTGATAAATTACAGGCTATTCTCGGCTCTGAGCGGCGTATGAACACGCTGCTGAAAAAAGAGCTTGAGGAAGACGCTAAACAGTACGGTGACGATCGCCGCTCCCCGCTCAACGAGCGCGAAGAGGCGAAAGCCATGAGCGAGCATGACATTCTGCCGTCCGAACCGGTGACGATTGTGCTGTCACAGATGGGCTGGGTGCGCAGCGCCAAAGGCCATGATATCGACCCGTCCGGCATGAACTACAAAGCGGGTGATACCTTCCTTGGCGCGGCACGGGGCAAAAGTAATCAGCCGGTGGTATTCCTTGATTCCACCGGGCGCAGTTATTCGCTCGATCCGCTGGAACTGCCGGGTGCCCGTGGTCAGGGCGAGCCGCTGACCGGCAAACTGACACCGCCGCCGGGTGCCGTGTTTGAACAGGTACTGATGAACGATGAAAATCAGAAGTACCTGATGGCCTCGGATGCTGGTTACGGCTTTATCTGTACATTCAGTGACCTGGTCGCGAAAAACAAAGCCGGGAAAGTACTGATCACGCTGCCGGATAACGCGAAAGTCATGACGCCGATTGAGGTGAATGACGAGGAAAACGACCTTCTGCTGGCAGTATCGCAGGAAGGGCGGATGCTGCTGTTCCCTGTCGGTGACCTGCCGCAGCTGTCAAAAGGGAAGGGGAACAAAATTATCTCCATTACCTCTGCGGCGGCCGTAGCCGGGGAAGACGGTCTGGCACATCTGTTTGTGATCCGCCCGGATGCCAGTGTGACACTGCATTTCGGTAAGCGTAAACTGATGCTGCGTCCGGAAGATCTGCAGAAATTCCGTGCTGAGCGCGGACGCCGTGGTACGGCACTGCCGCGCGGCATGCAGAAAAAGATCGAACGGATTGATATTTCTGTACCGGAGCCGAAGGCGTAATATCCGGTATTAACAGCGATACTATTCACGGGGCAATGATTGCCCCGCTTTTCTTAAAAGGCCATTTTGCGGGGGACGCATGTTAGCCATTTTACGTATCATCATCGTTATTTTTTATTGTATTTTCGGTAGTCTGGCCGGCATTCTTATCTGCCTGACCAGCCCGCGTAACCCGAAGCATGTGATGACTTTCGGCCGCATGTACGGCAAGCTCTCTCATGTTTTCGGCATCAAAATGGTGTACCGCATTCCGGAAGAAGCGAAACACTACGGTTCCTGTGTGTATGTGGGCAACCACCAGAACAACTATGACATGATCACTATGTCGAATGCGGTGCAGCCGCGTACAGTGACTGTCGGTAAACGCAGTCTGATTTGGATCCCGTTTTTCGGGCAGCTGTACTGGATTTCGGGGAATATCCTGATTGACCGGAGCAACCGCAGCAAGGCCCATAACACCATTACCCAGGTGGCGGATCAGATCAAAAAACGCAATATCTCTGTCTGGATGTTCCCGGAAGGCACGCGCAGCCGGGGCCGCGGTATGCTGCCGTTTAAAACCGGTGCTTTCCACGCGGCAATGGCCGCCGGTGTGCCGGTGGTGCCGGTATGTGTGTCCACCACTCAGGGGCGTATTAAACTGAACCGCTGGGATAATGGTGTGGTGATTGTGGAAATGCTGCCGCCGGTTGATACCTCAAAATATACCCGTGAACAGGTGCGTGAACTGGCCGAAGATTGCCGCCAGATGATGATCAAACGTATCGCGGAGCTGGATAAGGAAGTGATTGAAATGGAAAAACAAAAGGGTCGTAAAGACGCTTAATTTCCGTGACTGTCACGCTGGTTATACAATACCAGCCTTATTATTTTGCAACTTATCATAGATAAGTTTAGGAATTGCTCTTCATCCGCTATATCATACGCTTAACACTCCGTTGTTAAGCGTATGCCCTTCATGAAACGATAACACGGATGTCTCTGTCTGCTCACCGGCATACGGGTGTTCGGCACAAATCATAAAAATCATGGAAACGTTTTTTTCGGAGATGCTATGACCCTGAGTCGGCGCCGGTTTATTCAAGCATCCGGCTTAGCTGTGTGTTTAGGCTCACTGCCTCTGTCTGTCCGCGCGGCAGATGAGGGCGGCAGTCAGCCGTTACCTGTTCCGCCATTGCTGGAAAGCCGCAACGGACAGCCGTTATTTCTGACGATGCAGCGTACACACTGGTCATTTAACGGTAAAACTCAGGCCAGTGTCTGGGGCTTTAACGGCCGTTATCTCGGGCCGACTGTCCGCGTCCGTAACGGCGATGACATCAAAATGATTTACAGCAACCGCCTGTCAGAGCCGGTTGCGGTCAATGTCAGCGGGCTGCTGGTGCCCGGTACTGTCGCAGGGGGCGCTGCCCGTCTGATTTCACCGAATACCGAGTGGTCGCCGGTGATCCCGGTGCGCCAGCCGGCTGCAACCTGCTGGTATCATGCCAATACCCCGAACCGGATGGCGCCGCACGTTTATAACGGGCTCGCCGGCATGTGGATTGTGGATGATGAGGAAAGCCGTAATCTGCCGTTGCCGAAAGAGTACGGCGTCAATGATTTCCCGCTGATCATTCAGGATAAACGCCTGGATTCCTTCGGTTCACCGGAGTACCGCACAGAAAGTGACGGTATGTTTATCGGTGACCGGCTGATCGTCAACGGTGCGGAAGATCCGTATCTGGAAGTGTCGAAAGGCTGGATCCGGCTGCGCATGGTTAATGCCGCAAACGCCCGCCGCTTTGAACTGAAACTCAGTGACGGCCGTCCGTTCTATATGATTGCCTCTGATCAGGGGCTGCTGCCGTCACCAGTGGCGGTTGAGGTGCTGTCCCTGTCACCGGGTGAACGGCGTGAAGTGCTGATCGATATGTCAAAAACAGAAACACTGACTATCACGGCCGGGGAATCTGCTACTCTGACAGAGCGTTTTAAAAGTCTGTTTGAGACATCAAACACACTGGTGAATACCAATGTGCTGACTATCCGCGCAACCGGCCTGATCTCGCTGGTAACGGATAATTTACCAACCACCCTGATTCAGGATCCGACACAAATCACGACCGGTGTCCGTAACCGCGATGTGTCACTCAGTCTGTCACCGCCGGGGATTAACGGCGCGATGTGGGATATGAGCCGCACTGATATCCGCACACAGCAGGGCAACTGGGAGCGCTGGGTTGTCACAACCGATACCCCGCAGCCGTTCCATATCAGCGGTGTCCGCTTTAAGGTGATCAACCATAACGGTCAGTCCCCGCAGCCGCAGGATTACGGCTGGAAAGATACTGTCTGGATTGACGGGCGCAGTGAATTGCTGGTGCAGATGATGCAGTCGTCGTATTCCCACTTCCCGTTCTTCTATTACAGCCAGTTCCTGGAGCAGGCTGACAGAGGGGTTACCGGGCAGCTGGAAATCGAACCTTCTTCCCAGTATTAAAATACCGGATATAAAAAAACCGCTGAATAATCAGCGGTCTTTTTATGGTTTTCTCAGCGGCTCAGCAGCCGTTTTTCCTCATCCCGCAGCCAGCGGGAGAATGTCCCTGCTACTGCGATAAACTGAATGATGCCGGTATCCGGTTCTTCGGTCTGCCCCAGCAGGAAGGTGATCGCGTGGCGCTTTTCCGGATACAGCGCAATCGCTTTTCCGGCCATCTGCGGCAGCGGCAGCGGGTAAGTGCAGGTCTCATAGTCATTCCACACCAGGGCGGTGGCACGCAGCAGACGCCGCGCGGTTTCCCGTTTTATCCGCCGGATCTCAGTCAGCGGCGGGCTTTTCTGTAACTGCATCAGGTTGGTACGGACGAGTACCGGAAAATCACCGTTAATGCCGTGTATAATCTCACGGTTCAGTGTCACGACAGGCAGTTTCAGTGTCAGGTCATCACCCCAGACCGGCAGGCAAAAGTGTGCCAGCCAGTAAGCCCAGACCGGCTGTTCTTCCGCAGAGGTCACTTCTGACAGCAGGCCGGTATCAAACCCGATTTTTGACACACTGCTGTGACGCGCGGTCAGTGCTTTGTCCAGACAACGGAGAATGGTTTTTTCCGCCGCACTGAGCGGCCGGTGCAAAACCAGGGTCAGATCCAGATCAGAGCGGCCCGGGACAGCGCGGCCTTCTGCCACACTGCCGTAAACATAGATGCTGTGCAGAATACCCGGCAGTGCAGTACACAGGGACTGTACTGCATCCTGTATCACATTCTGAAATTCCGGCTGAAAAGTGTATTTATCTGTTTTCATTATCATAATCATCAGCTCATTGCGACCCGGACGCCAAAGCCAATCAGGACGACGCCAAGGACCTTATCGATATATTTCTGAATTTTCGCCAATCCGTGGCGTACCGGAGCACTCTGAATCAGCAGTACCAGCGATGGCCAGTAAACCACTGCCAGTCCCATCACAATAGCAGCATACCAGAGTTTTTCACCAAATCCGGAATTGATATCCAGTACCTGGGTAAAAATAGCAAGGAAAAAGAGTGTGGCTTTCGGGTTCAGCAGGTTGCAGAGAAATCCCTGCATAAAGGCTTTCTTATAAGAAATGCGCTGATGTGAGCCGTCCCCGGTATCAAGGGTATGCCCGGCACGTGCCAGCAGGCTGTTGATCCCTATCCAGATAAGGTAAGCCGCCCCGGCATATTTGAGGATCATAAACAGCCACGGTGTGGTGGTGATGATCACAGCAAGCCCGGCCACGCAGTAGGTCATGTGAATGGCGATCGCGGACAGCACGCCCAATGCGGTCATCATGGCGGCGGCACGCTGGTAACGGGCTGCGTTTTTCACAATCAGAAAGAAGTCCGGGCCCGGGGAGATCATACCGAGCGCAGCGATGGTGGTGACCATCAGAGTGGCGTCATACATGTGGTATATCCTTGCTGAAAAAGACCTGAATGCAGAGTAAAAGTATGACTCACCTTCAAGTGTGAAGACAAATAAATTATTTGTATTGATGAAACACTGAATTCAGTCGACGGCATTGAGTAGTTTACGTATAGTGACGGCAAAATTTCTCTCAGCCCTAAGGTGAAATGAATGAACATTAGCTTGATCGCTGCTTTAGCTATGGATCGGGTTATTGGCATGGAAAATGCGATGCCATGGACACTGCCGGAAGACCTGGCATGGTTTAAACGTAATACGGTGAATAAACCGGTGATCATGGGTCGTGTGACTTATGAATCTATCGGCCGTCCTCTGCCGGATCGCCTCAATATCGTGCTCAGCCGTACGCCGGGCAACGATGATCGCGTGGTCTGGGCGAAGTCTGTGGAAGAAGCACTGGCGATTGCACAGAAAGAAACAGACGGTGAGATCATGGTAATGGGCGGCGGTAAAGTCTACGGACAATTCCTGCCGCTGGCGGATCGTTTATATCTGACACACGTTGATGCGGAAGTCAGCGGGGATACTTACTTCCCTGACTATGAGCCGGATGAGTGGGACTCTACTTTTATGGAATATCATGACGCGGATGAAGCAAACTCTCACGGTTTCTGCTTTGAAATCTTAGAGCGCCGTAAGAGCTGATTAATCAGTTGATTCGTATTATTTCATAAATAATGCTGATATAAAAAAAGCAGAGCCACCGGCTCTGCTTTTTTCTTGTCTGTTACCGGTGGCCGGTCAGTCATTATCCTCATCCCGCACCGCAAAAGATTCCTGCCAGAAATAGCAGCGATCTTCCCAGCGCAGCATGGTGAGCTGTCCGCCCCAGCAGCAGCCGGTATCCAGTGCATAGATACCACGCGGTGCCCCTTTACCTTCCAGTGACGCCCAGTGACCAAAGGCCACACTGTAGCCTTCCGGCAGTTTTGACGGCAGGGCAAACCAAGGTTTCAGCGGCGCGGAAACCTGATCCGGTTTATCTTTGCAGACCATATCCAACTGCCCGCCCGGGAAACAGTAACGCATCCGTGTCAGGGCATTGGTGGAAAAGCGCAGACGCGGCAGGCCGGTGAGGGAAGGTGACCAGTCATTCGGCAGGTCACCATACATCGCATTAATAAACAGCGGATAGGTATCACTGCTGAGAACCGCTTCCACTTCACGGGCACATATAATAGCGGTATCCAGATCCCACTGCGGGGTGATCCCCGCGTGTGCCATGACCAGTTTTTTCTCATGATCAACCTGCAACATCGGCTGACGGCGCAGCCAGTTGATCAGCTCATCCAGATCCGGTGCGCTGAGCAGTTTGTTCAGATGATCGCGCGGTTTGTTACGGCTGATCCCCGCGTAGATCCCCAGCAGATGCAGATCATGATTGCCGAGCACCAGCCTGACGCAGTCACCCAGGCTTTTGACATAGCGGAGGACATCCAGTGAATCCGGGCCGCGGGCGACCAGATCGCCGGTCAGCCACAGGGTATCTGCATGGGGATCAAAATCAGCCTGAGCCAGTAATGCGCGAAGTTCATGGTAACAGCCATGAACATCGCCGATAAGATAGGTTGCCATAGAAAATCAGTGAATAAAGGTTGGTATTGCGAGCCGGAAAACAGGGATCTCACTGATGAAATCCGCACCCTCGTGATCCACCATAGTGTAATAACCTTCCATGGTGCCCAGCGGTGTTTCCAGAACTGTGCCGCTGGTATAACGATACTCTTCACCGGGCCGGATCACCGGCTGTTCACCGATGACACCTTCCCCCTGAACTTCTGTCTGGCGGCCTTCACTGTTGGTGATGCGCCAGTAGCGGCTGATAAGCTGCACAGGATCACGACCCAGGTTACGGATAGAAACGGTATACGCGAAAACATAGCGTTCCGCATCCGGTTCAGACTGACTTTCGATATAAACACTCTGAACCTGAATACAAATTCTCGGGTCGTTATTCATGATGAATCCCCTATGAGGCGGGATGTTCCGCCAGGTAATTGGCCATCAGACAGTATTGCGCAACACTGATATTTTCTGCACGGGTGGCCGGATCAATACCCAGCTCAGTCAGGGTTTCCGGACTGAACAGATCACCTAAGCTGTTGCGGATCGTTTTGCGGCGCTGGTTAAAGGCCTGCGTGGTTACACGGCTGAGCAGCGCGACGTCTTTCAGTACATACGGATTTTCGCGGTGCGGGATCAGACGGACAACCGCTGAATCCACTTTTGGTGCCGGGCGGAATGCCGTCGGCGGCACATCCAGAACCGGAACGACCTGGCAGTAATACTGTGCCATGACACTCAGACGGCCGTATGTTTTGCTGCCCGGACCGGCAACCAGACGGTTAACCACTTCTTTTTGCAGCATAAAGTTCATGTCACTGATTGCGTTAGTGAACGTGAACAGATGGAACATCAGCGGCGTGGAGATATTGTACGGCAGGTTACCGAACACCCGCAGCGGCTGGCCGCGTTCCTGTGCCAGTGCCGTGAAATCCACGGTCATGGCATCCTGCTGAATAATGGTCAGTTTGCTTTGTAAAAACGGATGGCTGGCCAGACGGGCGGCCAGATCACGGTCAATTTCAATGACCGTCATTTTGTCCATGCGATCGGCGACCGGCTCAGTCAGTGCAGCCAGTCCCGGCCCGATTTCAACAATCGCCTGGCCGGGTTGCGGGTTAATCGACGCAACAATGCTGTCGATAATAAATTGATCGGTTAAGAAGTTCTGCCCGAAACGTTTACGGGCAAAATGCCCCTGATGGACTCGTGTATTCATTGACTGTTTTTAATCATTGTAATCGCTAAATTTAATGCGGTGATAAAGCTACCCACATCTGCTTTGCCGGTACCTGCCAGTTCCAGGGCTGTGCCGTGGTCGACAGAGGTCCGGATAAACGGCAGTCCCAGCGTGATATTCACGGCACGGCCGAATCCCTGATATTTTAGCACAGGCAGGCCCTGATCGTGATACATGGCGAGCACGGCATCCGCACGCTCCAGGTATTTCGGCTGGAACAGGGTGTCTGCCGGCAGCGGACCTTCCAGGGAAATGCCCTGTGCCCGCAGCTCATCGAGTGCCGGGATAATGGTGTCTATCTCTTCATGCCCCATATGGCCGCCTTCCCCCGCATGCGGGTTCAGACCGCAGACGATGATATGTGGCTGCGCGATACCGAATTTGGTGCGCAGGTCATGATTGAGGATAGTGATCACTTCATGCAGGCAGGTGCGGTCAACGGCTGCAGGCACCTGTAAAATCGGCAGATGCGTGGTCGCCAGCGCCACCCGCATCTCTTCGGTGGCCAGCATCATCACCACACGCTTGCAGTGACTGCGGTCAGCGAAAAATTCTGTGTGGCCGATAAACGGGATCCCGGCATCGTTAATGATGCCTTTGTGCACCGGGCCTGTAATCAAAGCACCAAATTCACCCTGTAAACAGCCGTCACAGGCACGGGCCAGTGTTTCGGTCACATAGGCGGCATTTGCCACGTTAAGCTCACCGGCGACAGCCGGCACTTTCAGTTCAACAGGCAGAATCGTCAGTGTACCGGCGCGCTGTGGCTGACAGGCGGTATCCGGTGAATAAGGTTCAAGGGTGAGCGGCAGTGACAGGGCGTGTGCGCGTTGCTGCATCAGTTGCGGGTCAGCACAGACCACCAGTTTTACCGGCCAGTCGCGCTGTGCCAGCGCGACTGTCAGGTCAGGACCAACCCCGGCAGGTTCGCCGGGGGTAATAACGACAGGTTTCAGCTTATTTGTTACTGCCATCTAAAATTTCCACGTAAGCGCCGGCGCGCTGTTCCTGCATCCAGCTCTGTAATTCTTCGCTGAATTTACGGTTAAACAGCATACGGTAAGCGCGATCTTTCTGAGCCGCTTCGGTCTTATCCACGTTGCGGGTATCTTCAAGCTGGATCAGGTGCCAGCCGAAAGAGGAGCGGACAGGCTGACTCAGTTCGCCTTTTTTCAGTTTCATCAGTGCGTCGCGGAAAGCCGGGTCGTAGATATCAGGCATTGACCAGCCTAACTCACCACCACGCAGGGCAGAGCCCGGATCTTCTGAGAATTGTTTTGCCGCAGCATCAAAGGAGGTTTTACCGCTTTTCACATCAGCGGCAATCTGCTGCAGTTTGCTGCGGGCCTGGTCATCGGTCATCACCGGTGACGGTTTGATCAGAATGTGACGGGCTTTCACTTCAGTCACAGAAATCGGCTGGCTGTTTCCGCGGACTTCATTCACGCGCAGAATATGGAAGCCGACACCGGAGCGAACCGGCCCGACAATCTCACCGCTTTTGGCTGTCTGAAGGCGCTCGGCAAACAGACCCGGCAGCTCCTGTAAACGGCTCCAGCCCATATTACCGCCTTTCAGCGCCTGCGGATCCGCAGAATAGGTGATCGCCAGTTTACCGAAATCGGCACCATGCTGAAGTTCATTCATAATGGTGGTGACTTTTTCTTTTGCTGCATTCATCTGCTCTTCTGTCGGGTTTTCCGGCAGCGGGATCAGGATGTGGCTGATGTTCAGTTCAGTATCCGCAGCGTTTTGCGTGCTGATAAGGTTTGCCAGAGAATCAACTTCCTGCGGCAGGATCACCACACGGCGGCGGACTTCGTTGTTACGGACTTCCGCCATCATCATTTCTTTGCGGATATCGCTGCGGTATTTGTCATAGCTCATACCGTCGCGTTTCAGACGATCTTTCATCTGGGCAAGGGTCATGTTGTTCTGACGGGCGATATCTTCGATAGCGCCGTCAACCGCCTGGTCAGGGATAGAGATCTGCATCTGTCCGGCCATCTGCATCACGATATTGTCCATGATAAGACGTTCAAGAATCTGCTGACGTAATGTTGCCTGATCCGGAATCTGCTGACCGGCATTGCGGGCATTCATGGTGACAGTCTGAAGCATATTATTGACATCACTCTCCAGAACCACACCGTTATTCACGACTGCCGCAACTTTATCAAGCTGCTGCGGTGCTGCAAATGAGGTTGTGCTTGCCGTGAACATCAGGCCGAGAATGAGTGTTCTCCAGTTTTTCATAAGTATCCCATCATGTTTCGTATCGCCGTACCGCCGGTACGGCATGTGAAAATTGTGTCAGCTCAGGCGGTTAAAATGCCGGAACATACGGCAGAATACCGCGCTCAAGCATTTTCTGGCTGCCCAGACTGTAATTGCTGCTCATACCGCGTAATTCGATATTAAACGTGATTTTATTGTCGTACTCACTGGCGTCATTTTTCCAGTCGATAATCTTACGCTCGTAACCGACGTTTGCCGCCCAGCAGCAGGTATTGTATTGCAGACCGACTAACTGGCTGGCCGGCTGGCTCTCTTTGGTGTCATAGTAATACTGACCGACAAAGGCCCACTGCTCTGCAACCGGCCAGCTGGCCACAATACCGACCTGAGAGATACCTTGCTGGTTCCGCGGTGAAACGTATTTTTCGCCATACCGGGTATGCTGACGCATCGCCTGAATATAGTCCCGGTCCACATAGCGGTAATTCAGCTGAATCAGACGCTCGGCATCCTGACGGTATTCCAGAGTGGCGTTGGACATGGAGACACTGCCCAGACGGCGGTCATACTGAATACCGCCTTTCAGGCCCCAGTTGTCGTTATAACGCCACATGGAATCACCTGCCCAGACCATCGAACCGGTTTCATCTTTTTCATCCACGACAGTATTTTGAGAGTCACCGGTACGCGGACGTTCAAAGTAGTAGATTTGACCCACAGAAACGTTAAATCGTTCAACTAATTCATCATCATAAATCCGGCTGGTTACCCCGGTGGTGACCTGGTTGGCGGATGCAATGCGATCCAGACCACTGTACATGCGGTCACGGAACAGACCGCTGTAGCTGGACTGCATCAGTGTGGAGTCAAAGTTATTGATATTGTCCTGGTTTTTATACGGGACATACAGGTATTGTGCGCGCGGCTCTAATGTCTGGGTGAAGCTGTCATTAAAGAACATCGGCCGCTCGAAGATCATCTTCGCATCAGCTTTAAACTGCGGCAGCACCCGGGTAACATTTTTTTCAAGTTCGGAGTTCTTCAGTACTTCAGGAATATCCTGATCATAATGGGTTGCCATCAGTTTCGCTTCAGTATTGAAGCTGGCCCAGCCGTTAGACAGCGGCATGCTGAGTGTCGGTTCCGCATGAATACGGACGGCATCCGGATTATTTTTACCTACGCTGGTAAAGCGGGAGACCTGACCGTAGGCACGGAAATCAAACACTCCGAGGTCATTTTTATAATAATTGAGATCTAACTGCGGCTCAGCACGGTAGGATGTCGCGTTATCATTGTTGGTCAGAATCTGGAACTGTTTGGCGGTTACGGTGGCGTTCCAGTTCGATTTTCGGATACCCACAGCCAGTTTTTGTGTGGCGTAGCCGTCAGTGGAGTTACCGTAAGCGGAAGTGAAATCGGTAAAATAGCGCGAGTCACTGACTTTGGTGTAGTCAGAGGAGAACCACCAGTCCTGGGCAAATGACCCGCTGTGACCCCAGTAGAATAACCAGCGGTCATTGGAATCACGTTTCGCCCACTCTGCATCACCGGCAGCTTCTTTGTCCTTCTTATACTGCTCATCATCCAGCAGGAAATCAAAGGCCAGTGTGCCTGTACCGAATTGTGTCAGGTAACGGAATTCATTATCCATTTTCAGGCCGCGTTTACTGAAATAGTGCGGCGTGATAGTGGCATCGTAATTCGGGGCAATATTCCAGTAATACGGCAGGGTAAATTCCAGGCCGGATGATTTGGAATAGCTGCCGTTCGGGATCAGAAAACCGGAGCGGCGTTTATCACCGATCGGTAACTGGAGGTACGGGCTGTAGAAGATCGGGACATTGGCGACACGGAAACGGGCGTTCCAGATTTCCGCAACCTGCTCTTCCTGGTCAATAATGACCTCAGAGCCTTTGACGCTCCAGCTGTCATTGCCCGGCAGGCAGGAGGTAAAGACCCCGTTTTCGAGGATGGTATAACGGTTTTCGCCGCGAAGCTTCATTTTGTCGGCATCACCGCGGCCCTGACGGCCGACCATCTGGTAATCACCTTTCTCAACATCAGCATCATTGTTATTGAGATTCAGCCACGCTTTCGGCCCTTTCAGACGGATTTGCGGATCAGAATAGCGGACATCACCGGTCGCTGTCGCAATACGGACAGGGTTAGTTTCTTCACCGCTCTGGGTAACTTCGACTTCATCCGCTTTCAGATTCTGGTTACCTGAGCGGATATCAACGCCACCATCATATTTTACCGCGTGCGGATATTCGCCTGACACACCTTGTGCAGTGATATTGACCGGAAAATCGCCGGGTTTACCGTCAACAACCGGTTCGTCATACACCGGAACACCCAGCATACATTGCTCGGCAAGTGTGGCGGCTTGTGCAGCCTGACTGTATAACGCTGCCCAGATAATGGTGGCCAGCAGGGTTGGATAACTCTTCTTCATAAGTATGTCTGCAATTCCGTCCTCGGTAGCACATTGCCCGAACGCCAAAAGCCTAATTTACACGAAAAAAGAGCGCGCGTGAAACAGGTTCACGTATCCAAATGGCGTTAGGCATCGTACAGAATGGGTAGTATGATAATGCAAAATTGCGCCAAGGGCATTGTTGAATTGAGGAGTATATGCACTATTTGGGAAAAATCATCGGAATTTTATTAGGCATGGCGTCAGGGGCCGGTTTTTGGGGTATTTTTCTCGGCTTTCTTATTGGTCATGCGATTGATAAAGTCCGCAGTCAGCAATTGGGTGGCTCATTCAGCAACAATCAGTCCAGACAGGCACTCTTTTTCAGTACAACCTTTCAGATTCTGGGGCATCTGACCAAATCAAAAGGCCGGGTAACGGAGTCAGACATTTATCTGGCCACCGCCCTGATGGATCGCATGCAGTTGCACGGCAGTGCACGGACTCAGGCTCAGAATGCTTTCCGTGAAGGTAAAGCGGCCGGTTTCCCGCTGCGCGATGCACTGCGCCAGTTACGCCGCGCCTGTTACGGGCGGGCGGATTTACTGCGCATGTTTCTGGAAATCCAGATCCAGGCGGCGTTTGGTGACGGGGAGCTGCATCCGAATGAACGCCAGGTACTCCTGGTGATCGCCGAAGAGCTGGGGATCCCGCGTCATCAGTTTGAAAATGTACTGGCAATGATGCAGGCGCAGATGCACGGCGGGGCACAGAGCGGTAATTGGCAGCAGCAGTCTCAGCAGGGTTATTACCGCGATCAGACCGCAGACCTTGCCGCCGCTTACCGGGTGCTGGGCGTGAAAGAAAGCGACGACAGTACTGTCATCAAACGCGCCTACCGCAAGCTGATGAGTGAACATCACCCGGATAAACTGGTGGCGAAGGGATTACCACCGGAAATGATGGAGCTGGCGAAAGAGAAAGCGCAATCTATCCAGGCAGCATATGATCTCATTAAAAAAGAGAAAGGCTTTAAATAATCCCGTTTAATACCGTTTTAAAGGTGTAAAACATGTTGCCGGGAAAGTGCAGGGCGGATCATATTCTTTTCATATAATTGCTATAAAATATAAATGCAGTTGAAAAATTACGTAAATATTTTATTAAATATGTTAAGGATATGATCCATGGCCAATACCCGTGTTCTTATCGGAGTAGCGGGATTAGCACTTTGCCTGATTCTTGCCTCAATGAATTCGGTGACCGTGTTAATCCACTAAAAATCTGATTTACAAGTAAAATGCATCGGCTTGCCGTTTGCCGGATGTGTGACAGACAGCGCCTCTGCATGAAGCTGCAGCCGGGGCGCTGCGGCTCTTGCTTCATCGTGTGCATAAAAACGGTCCCCCAGAATCGGGTGTCCCAGTGCCAGCATATGCACCCGCAACTGATGCGAACGCCCGGTAACCGGAAACAGTCTTACCCGCGTGGCATTTTCCTCATATTCCAGCACTTCATAACCTGTCTGAGCCGGTTTGCCGGTTTCAAAACACACTTTCTGTTTCGGCCGGTTCGGCCAGTCACAAATCAGCGGTAAATCCACCATGCCGGTTTCCGGCTCCAGGCGTCCCCAGATACGGGCAACATAGGTTTTTTTTCGGTTCCCGTTCGCGGAACTGCCGTTTAAGCTCCCGCTCGGCGGCTTTGGTCAGCGCAACCACAATAATACCGCTGGTTGCCATATCCAGACGATGAACAGATTCTGCGGCAGGATAATCACGCTGAATTCGTGTCATCACACTGTCTTTATGTTCGGGCGCACGGCCGGGTACGGAAAGCAGTCCGCTTGGTTTATTCACCACAATGATACTTTCATCCTGCCAGAGGATGTTCAGCCAGGGAGCGGCAGGCGGGTTATAGGGTTCCATTAGCATGGGATCACCAAATCAGAGACCCGGCAGATATTCTCTGCCGGGATACAGGTTACTGATGCGAAACGACAATCAGCCGGATAGCATCCAGGCGCCAGTTGGCATCATCCAGATGTGACAGGATTTGCTGACGTTCTTCTTCAATGGCATCAAGCTCGTCATCACGGATGTTCGGGTTAACCGATTTCAGTGCCAGCAGGCGGTCGTGTTCCAGAGTAAGGTGCTGATCTGCCATTGCTTTCGCTGCGGTAATCAGCTCACGGGCCTGACCGGCAACCACGTCTTCAGACAGACGCAGCACCTGATGCACCTCATTTTGCACCGCATTGACAAACTTACTGCCGGTATGGCGGTTTACGGCATTCAGCTGGCGGTTAAAGCTTTCAAACTCCACCTGAGATGCCAGATTATTGCCTTTCACATCCATCAGCAGACGCACCGGTGTCGGCGGCAGGAAGCGGGTCAGCTGCAGATTCTTCGGAGCCTGTGCTTCCACCACATAAATCAGCTCTGTCAGCAGTGTGCCGACCGGCAGGGCTTTGTTTTTCAGCACGGAGACCGCACAGCTGCCGGTATCACCGGACAGGACCAGATCCAGACCGTTGCGGATAATCGGGTGTTCCCAGCTGATAAACTGTGTGTCTTCGCGGGACAATGCCTGTTCACGCTTAAAGGTGATGGTGCAGCCGTCTTCCGGCAGACCCGGAAAATCCGGCACCAGCATGTGGTCAGACGGAGTCAGGGCTATCATGTTATCGCTGCGGTCATCCTGATTGATGCCGACAATATCAAACAGATTCAGGGCAAAGGTGACCAGTTCGGTATCTTCATCCTGATCCGCAATTTCAGCGGCCAGCTCATTACCGGCTTCGCCGCCGTTGGAATGCATTTCCAGAAGGCGGTCACGGCCCTGTTCCAGCTGTTGTTTCAGGACATCATGAGTCTTCCGGCATTCCGCGATAAATTCATCAAAACCACTGAGATCCGCCGGGTTTGCCATCAGGTTAATCAGTCTGTCGTAATAGCGGTCATAGATGGTGCGGCCGGTCGGACAGGTATATTCAAAGGCTTCCAGACCTTCGTGGAACCAGCGCAGCAGCACGGCCTGTGCGGTATTTTCCAGATACGGAATACTGATCTGAATATCGCGTTTCTGACCGATACGGTCGAGGCGCCCGATACGCTGCTCCAGCAGATCCGGGTTAAACGGCAGATCGAACATCACCAGCTGATTGGCAAACTGGAAGTTACGCCCTTCAGAACCGATTTCAGAGCAGAGCAGCACCTGTGCGCCTTCCTCTTCGGAGGCAAAGTAGGCCGCCGCCCGGTCGCGTTCCAGCAGGGACATATTCTCATGGAAAACCGCAGCGTGGATGCCTTCGCGCTCGCGCAGAACCTGCTCCAGCTGCAGAGCGGTTGCGGCCTGGGCACAAATTACCAGCACTTTTTCATTGCGGTTTGCCAGCAGGAAGCCGAGCAGCCATTCAACACGCGGATCGAAGTTCCACCAGGTGGCGTTTTCGCCTTCAAATTCCTGATAAATTTGCTCCGGATAGAGCATTTCACGGGCTTTGATTTCAGTGGTTTTTTTGCTGCCCATGATCCCGGCGACTTTAATCGCGGTCTGATACTGTGCCGGCAGAGGCATCTTAATCGCTTTCAGTTCGCGGCGTGGGAAGCCTTTCACACCGTTGCGGGTGTTGCGGAACAGCAGGCGGCTGGTGCCGTGTCTGTCCATCAGCATGCTGATAAGCTCGCGACGGGCATTTTCGCCGTCTTCACTGTCGGTATTGGCGGCTTTCAGCAGCGGCTCAATATCCTGTTCGGCGATCAGGTCATGAATGGCATTTTGCTGATCTTTGGTCAGCGGTGCGCGGTCGAGCAGCAGAGTGACCGCATCGGCAACCGGCTGATATTTTTGCTGTTCGGCAACAAAGGTTTCGAAATCATGGAAACGGTTCGGGTCCAGCAGGCGCAGACGCGCAAAGTGGCTCTCCATGCCCAGCTGTTCCGGAGTGGCGGTCAGCAGGAGTACAGACGGAATGCTTTCTGCCAGGGTTTCAATCACCTGATACTCACGGCTTGGCGCTTCTTCGCTCCAGACCAGATGGTGTGCTTCATCCACCACCAGCATATCCCAGCCGGCTTCAGCCAGGTGTTCAAAACGCGGCTTGCTCTTGCGGACAAAATCCAGCGAGCATAATACCAGCTGTTCGGTCTCAAACGGGTTGTCACTCTCGTGCTGTGCTTCGGTGTAGCGGCTGTCATCGAACAGAGAAAACCGCAGATTGAAACGGCGCAGCATTTCCACCAGCCATTGGTACTGAAGGCTTTCCGGTACGATAATCAGCACACGCTCGGCGCGTCCGGCCATTAACTGCTGGTGGATAATCATCCCGGCTTCAATGGTTTTACCCAGGCCCACTTCGTCCGCCAGCAGAACACGCGGCGCGTGGCGTTTACCGACTTCATTGGCGATAAACAGCTGATGCGGGATCAGGCTGGCGCGGATGCCGCGCAGGCCGCTGGTGGCGCGGCGGTACTCTTCACTCAGGAATTTGCGGGCACGGTAGCGCAGCGCAAAGCGATCCATACGGTCAATCTGACCGGCAAACAGGCGATCCTGAGGTTTATTAAATGTCAGTTTACTGTCGAGAAACACTTCGCGCAGGCGGACATTTTCCTCACCGGTATCGGTACGCTGCCCGGTATAGGTTAATAATCCGTCGCTCTCTTCAACGGCGGTCACACTGAGCTGCCAGCCTTCGTGACTGGTAACGGTATCCCCTTCGTTGAACATCACACGGGTGATAGGGGCATCGGCTGCGGCATAGAGACGGTTTTCACCGGTGGCAGGGAAAAGAAGGGTGATCATCCGGGCGTCGACAGATACAACTGTACCTAATCCCAGCTCGCTTTCAGTATCGCTTATCCAGCGTTGACCAAGAGTAAACGGCATATTTTTGGCTCGATTCTGTTATTCAGGGCTAATTAGAAAAATGCTGTGGACATCATTACCGGTGATACAAAAACGGCATTGTATTCACCGGGAAAAAACACCGACAGTCAGAACAGCAGCGTCAGCTGCATCACTCTGCTCCGGTGTTAAAAGCAGTAAAGGGGCGCTATGTTAATCCATAAGATCCGCATCGTCACCTGTAAAATGGCAAAATTAAAATGGCATCAATAATTGCCCGGTTAACAATGTGGTGAAGTTATCCTCCAGGAAAGGCAGAATGGCGTCGGCTATCGGCATCAGTTGTTTATTAATGTAATGCTCATAGTCCGGCGGTGCCGTCAGAATCTCCAGCGGCTGCGGCCCGGAGCGGGTAATAATATAGCTTATCCCCGCACCGCGCTGGTACTGCGGCGGACGATTCATGCGGACATTATACTCATCCGCCATTCTGGCCGCTTTGACATGAGGCGGCACATTACGCTGATAATCCGCCAGCGGACGGCGCAGACGCTTGCGGTACACCAGCCGGTCATCGTAGCGTCCCGCGAGTGTGTCACGGACATAATCACGGATAAACTGCTGATACGGCATTTTATCGAAAATCAGCCGGTACAGGGTTTGCTGGAAATGCTGTGCCAGCGGTGTCCAGTCACTGCGGACCGTCTCCAGCCCGCGAAAGACCATGTTATCCCCCGAAAGCCCCGCATACCGTTTCTTGCTGCCGAGGTCAGTTCCGCGGATTGTCGGCATCAGAAAACGCCGGTAGTGGGTTTCATACTCAATTTCCAGGGCAGAGGTCAGCCCGTATTCATCCTTTAAATGTGTCTGCCACCACTGATTGATCTCTTCCACCAGCCAGCGTCCGATACGTTCCGCACCGGCTTCACTGTGCGCATTTTTCAGCCAGACAAAGGTGGAATCGGTGTCGCCGTAAATGACCTGATAACCCAGAGACTCAATAATAGTGCGGGTTTTGCGCATGATGTCATGTCCGCGCATGGTGACGGAGGAGGTCAGGCGCGGATCATAAAAACGGCATCCGGCGGCACCCAGAACACCACAAAACGCATTCATAATAATTTTCAGTGCCTGCGACAGCGGCTTATCCCCTGCCAGTTTTGCCATATCCCGCTCATGCCAGATTCGGTTGACGATATCCGGCAGGCAGTTGGTTTCCCTGGAAAAATACGCCCCCTTAAACCCGGGAACCGCCTGTTCCGGTGCGGCAAGACCTTCTACCATACCAATCGGGTCGATGAGAAAAGTGCGGATAATGGAGGGGTACAGGCTTTTAAAATCCAGCACCACCACCGAGTCATATAATCCCGGGGCAGAATCCATCACAAAGCCGCCCGGTATCGGCTCACCGGGTTTCTCGCCGGGGTCGGGTGCGACATAGCCTTTACGGTGCATCGGCGGCAGATAAAGATGGGTGAAGGCGGCGACAGAACCCCCCATGCGATCCGGTGCCAGGCCGGTTACGGCAGCCCGCGCCAGTAAAAATTCTGTCAGATGGGTGTGCTCAAAAATCCGGGTGACCAGACGGCAGTCCTGAAGGTTATACCGTGCCAGCGCCGGTTTATCCTCACGGAAACGGCGGTTGATTTCATCCATGCGGTCATACGGGGAATCGCTGTCTTTGCCCTCGCCGAGCAGTGTCTGAGACACGGCCTCCAGACTGAAAGACGGGAACTGCCAGGTCGCGGCTTTCAGGGCATCGATACCGTCAATAATCAGCCGCCCCGGAGCACCGGCAAAAAATTGTCCGGGTTTGAAGCCGTGCTCCCGCCAGGAAAGCGGGGCATTATTACGGCCGAAAATCAGCGGGATCTGATATTTTTCCGCATGGCGCTGCAGAATGCGCAGATCAAACTGGATCAGGCTCCAGCCGATTATCATGTCCGGATCATGTTCCGCCAGCCACTGGTTCAGACGGTGAAGCAGATCCGGGCGGCGCGGGACATACTCCAGCGTGAAATCAGGATTGGTCAGCGGTGTGCCGTTCTCCGGGCCGAGCATAAAAACAGTATCAGCACCGCAACCGGAGAGCCCGATGGAGTAAAGATCACCGAACTCCGTGGTTTCGATATCCAGAGAAACGATTTTCAGCGCCGGGCGGTAATCCGGATGCGGTTTCATCAGCACATGACCATCCGGCTGTGGCTGCACCCAGACAGCGGCGGTGATAAAACGCTCCATCAGATAGCGCTCGCAGGGGCGGATATCCGCTTCATAAAGGTGCAGATGCTGTTCGCCGAGCTGTTTTTCCAGCTGCTGTAACTGGCGGTACTGGCGGCAGTAAACGGCACTGACATCATCCTGATGAAAATCCTTTAGCGGAGGTGCTGTCAGTGTGGCGCCGGGAATGTTGTTAATGAAGGGACGGCTTTCCGCCAGCTCCCGGTGCGGGACAAAGCCGACAGCCTGCTGCAGCGGAACAGAAACATGCCGTGGCCCGTTATCTGTCGCCAGCCAGTAACGGACCTCAATACCGCGCGGGGTATCAGACCAGTGACGGGTCAGAATAAAACCGGCTTCCGCCGGTGCTGCCACCTGACGGGAGGGAAAACTGTTGTGCCCTGCCATCATTTTGTCCGTTCTGCTGATGAAAAAATAACTATAGCAGAGTGGTGTGGATATATACAGTATTTAAGGTGCGGTTTACGGACGGATACCGAGGATCTGAGCCTGGGGAACCTCACCGCTGACCAGGGCGGCGGTACTGCCGTCAAAGGCAATGGTACCGTTATCCACCACCATCGCGCGGGGCGCGATTCTGGCCGCGTCATCTGTATTGTGGGAGACCATCATCAGTGTCAGCTGCCGTGAATCACAGATGGTTTCCAGCAGTGCCAGCATTTCATTGCGCAGTGCCGGATCCAGTGCGGAGAAAGGTTCATCCAGCAGCAAAACCGGCTGGGAACGCACCAGGCACCGTGCCAGTGCCACCCGCTGGCGCTGACCGCCGGAAAGCTGTGATGGCAGCCGTTTCAGCAGTGGTGTCAGCGAAACCTGTTCAGCGATCTGTTCCAGCTGCACTTTTTGCGCCGCATTCAGTTTCATACCGGGATGAAAACCGAGGGCGATATTCTGTTCCGCCGTCAGGTGAGCAAACAGGTTATTTTCCTGAAACAGCATGGATACCGGGCGTGAAGCGGGCGGTGTGCGGGTGTGATCTTCATTATTCAGCAAAATAGTACCGCTTTCGGCAAACTGAAACCCGGCAATCAGTGACAGCAGGGTACTTTTACCCGCCCCGCTCGGGCCGAGAATGGCAATTTTTTCTCCTGCGGCAACGGAAAAATGAAAATTCATGGTCTGTTGCTGATAGCGGTAAAGAATATGATCAAAATTAATCATGGGCGTTTCCCCGGCAGACGTTCCAGAACGGTAAACAGCCCGAAACAGAGTAAAAACAGGAGCAGCGCAGTGACCGCGGCATCCGCATTGCGGTAAGCGCCGATCTGCTGATAAAGATAGAACGGCAGTGTGCGGAAATCTTCATTACCGAAAAGGGCTATCACACCAAAATCCCCGACCGACAGCACACTGGCAAATGCCACTGCCTGTGCCAGCGGGTTACGGAGAGCCTTCAGTTCAATCAGTTTCAGCCGGTTGAAGCCGCTGATATTCAGCGAGAGACAGAGCGGGTTATAGCGTTCAGCCAGGTCACGCATCGGGTTATCCAGCACTTTCAGTGCATACGGAATCGCCATCAGCGCGTTGGTCAGGATCACCAGCCCGTATGGAATTGCTCCCAAATCAGTGGTGCCGGTCGTGCTGTTGAGCAGCAGGAAAAACCCGGTAGCCAGTACAATTCCCGGCATGGCGAGGATCACCAGCCCGGAAAGCTCCATGGCCTGTCCTGCTCTGACCGCCTGCCGCAGCCGCAGTTCACGGCTGCTCCATAACAGCATCATGGTCAGCAGCACACAGATAAAACCGGAAGCCAGCGCAATTCCGAGCGAGGTGAAAAAAGCTCGCCACAGTGCCGGTTGCTGCAGGACCGGCAGTAATCCCGGATTCAGACCGTCCGCGATGATGGCAAAAAACGGCGGCAGCAGAAACAGCAGGGCACAGAGGATGATCAGGCCGTCAGCCAGTCTGCGCGGCAGCGTGTCCTGCGGGTTGCGCCATTGCAGTGACTGGGTAAAGCCGACAGAAAAATGACCGGACAAATGCTGGCTGACGAGCACCAGCCCGATGCAGCACACCAGCTGGATCAGCGCCAGCAGGGCAGCGCGGCCAATATCAAAGTCATAATTCAGTGCCTGATAAATCGCCAGTTCAATGGTAGTTGCCGCCGGGCCGCCACCGAGTGCCAGCACCGTGGCAAAACTGGCAAAGCAGAGCATAAAAATCAGTGCGGCGGTCGGCAGCAACTGACGGCGCAGATAAGGCCACTCCACAATCCGGAAATGCTGCCATTCATTCATATTAAGCTGAGCGGCGAGCTGTCTCTGCTCCGTGGCAATATTATCGAGCTGCTGATACAGCATCCGGGTGGCAAGCGGCATATTGAAGAAGATGTGCGCCAGCAGAATGCCCTGTAATCCGTACGGGGAGAAGGTATAGTCCAGATCCAGAAAACCGGAAATATGTGCCAGCCAGCCGTTACGTCCGTAAACTGACAGAATACCGAATACGGCTACCAGCACGGGCAGTACCAGCGTCATCGCGCATAACCGCAGAAAGACCGTCCGTCCCGGGAAACGTCGGCGCCAGAGTGCCCGGGCCAGGAAAACAGCCGGGATAACGGAAAAGAGTGCGGATAAGAAAGCCTGCCAGAAGGTAAAGCGGACGACATGCCACAGGTAGCTGTCATCCCATATCTGCTGCCAGTCTGTATCCGGTGTGTTAAACCACAGCGCCCCGAAGGCACTGACAGCAACGACCAGAAGAAGACCGGACGCGAGTGCGCCCGGTATCAGGTACGCGGCAATTAACGGCTGACTGCGTTTTGCCATATCCGTATCCACTGATTGCGCTCTTTCGCCACTTCTTTTGCATCAAATTCCAGCGTTTTCGCCGGTTTCGGCATTTTGTCGTAAACCGGCGGCAGCGGCATATCAATCACAGGATACATCCAGTTGGTGGTCGGCAGCGTTTTCTGGAAATCCGGTGTCAGCATAAACTGCATGAACTGTTCCGCCAGTGCCGGGTGTTTTGAGGAGGCCAGTACACCTGCCATTTCCACCTGAAGATAATGTCCTTCCTCAAACAGTGCTGCGGCATAGTTATCTTTGTTATCTGCCAGCATGTGGTAACCAGGCGAAGAGGTATAACTCAGTACCAGGTCAGCTTCACCTTTCAGGAACAGGCCGTAAGATTCACTCCAGCCTTTGGTGACCGTCAGGGTCTTGTTCGCCATTTTGGCCCACTGTGCCGCCACATCATCCCCGTAGAGTTTTTCCATCCACAGCAGTAATCCCAGTCCCGGTGTGCTGGTGCGCGGATCCTGATAAATAATGGTCAGCTTCTGATCACTGTTAAGCAGTTCTTTCATGCTTTTCGGCGGGTTCGGCAGGGTGTCTTTGTTGTAGATAAAAGCAAACCAGCCATAGTCATAAGGAATAAAGGTTTTGCTTTCCCATTTGACCGGCAGCACCAGTTTTGACTGATCAACATTGCTTTCTTTAAACAGTCCGGTATCCAGAGCCGCCTGCATCAGGTTGTTATCCAGACCTAAGATGATATCGGCCTGTGATTTTTTACCTTCCATCCGCAGACGGTTCAGCAGCGTCACGCCGTCACTCAGACCGACGAGTTTCAGTTCGCAGTTGCATTGCGCTTCAAAGTTTTTCTTAATTTCCGGCCCCGGTCCCCACTCAGCAACAAATGAGTCATAGGTATAGACAGTCAGAACCGGCTTGCTGTTATCCGCAGCCGCCTGGAAAGAGAACAGAGCAGCAAGGCCGCCTGCGATGATATTTCTGGTCAGTTTCTGTAACACTTTGCGCTCCTGTAAGGGAAGGATTGGCAAAGGATCTGAGTGCAGCATGATGGCGACAGGCTGTGCTGTCAGCAGTGGCGGCTCAAATCCCTACGCCGGTATTAACCGGATCAGGTTCCTCGGGTGTTATCTCAGCAACACCGGCCGGAAAGCCGGAGCTGCACCCCGTTGAGAGAGGAATAGTGTAGTGTTTTTCTCAGGAATTTGCCACTGTCCGGAACCGTTAACGTGGCGTGTTGTTTTTCTTCTGTCAGAGCCGGAAATGCGGCGGGCTGAAGGATTTTGAGTGCAGAGGTTTACCCCATGATGGGAGTGTGAAACAATTGGCTATCTTTCAGTTTTTTTCTGAGGTAGTCGAGTGATTGATGATGATGGCTACCGCCCGAATGTCGGGATTGTAATTTGTAATAAGGAAGGCCAGGTTTTATGGGCCCGCCGCTACGGACAGCACTCGTGGCAGTTTCCTCAGGGAGGTATCAATCCCGGCGAATCACCGGAACAGGCCATGTACCGTGAATTGTATGAGGAAGTTGGTTTAACGCGTAAAGATGTGCGTATCCTGGCGGTCACCCGCAACTGGCTGCGCTACAAATTACCCAAACGTTTGGTGCGTTGGGATACCAAACCGGTTTGTATCGGTCAGAAGCAGCGCTGGTTTTTACTTCAGCTGCTCTGCGAGGACAAAGAGGTCAATGTGACCCGCAGCAAGTCGCCGGAATTTGACGGCTGGCGCTGGGTCACCTATTGGTATCCTGTTCGTCAGGTGGTCTCTTTCAAACGTGATGTATACCGCCGCGTAATGAAAGAGTTTTCTTCCGTTGTGATGCCTGCCAACAGCGAAGCGACGGCTGTGCGGGCACCGTTTCCCTACCGTCGCCGGCGCCAGAATTAGGGGGAACGGATGCTGACGCGTTTACGTGAAGTGATTGAAAAAGTGGCTGCCGCCGCCGATCTCGCGGAAGCGCTGGAGCTTCTGGTTAAAGAAACCTGTCAGGCGATGGGAACGGATGTCTGTTCCATCTACCTGGCAGATAATCAGCATCACTGTTTTTATCTGATGGCAACGCAGGGGCTGAAAAAGCCCCGCGGCCGTGCTGTCAGCCTTGCTTTCGGCGAAGGTGTGGTCGGTCATGTCGGCCGCCGCGCCGAGCTTATCAATATCGCGGATGTCCGCGAACACCCCGGTTTTAAATATCTCCCCCAGGTTAAAGAAGACAACCTGCGTGCATTTCTCGGTGCGCCGGTGGTTTACCGCCGCCAGTTACTGGGCGTGCTGGTGGTTCAGCAGAAAGAAAAACGCCTGTTCAGTGAAACGGAAGAGTCTTTTATTGTCACTCTGGCGATGCAGCTTGCCGTGCTGCTGGCTCAGGCTCAGACCAAAGGGTTGTTCGGGCAGTTCCGCCAGACCCGGATCCAGGCAATTCCGGTTTCTTCCGGGATTGTGATGGCCTATGGCTGGGAAGATCGTTCACAGCCGGTGCTTGAGAATGTTTCTGAAGCCTCGGCACTGGACCGCGTGCAGGAGCGTGCCCGCCTGAATAAAGCGCTGGAGGATGCCACGGCAGAGTGCCGCCGTATCAGCAAGCGTTTTAATGCCGCCTCACAAAAAGAGAGTGCCGCTATTTTCGATCTCTACTCCCATCTGCTGAATGACCTGCAACTGAAAAAAGGGTTATACAGTATTGTGGAGCAGGGGTTTGTGGCCGAATGGGCAGTCAAAACGGTCATTGAGCAATTTGCGGGCCGGTTTGCCGGGCTTCAGGACAGCTATATGCGCGAGCGGGCCACGGATTTGCGTGCACTCGGGCAGCGGCTGTTATTCCATCTTGATGATAATTTTACCGGCAGCAACCAGTGGCCGGAACGCTTTGTGCTGGTGGCTGATGAACTGAGTGCCAGCCTGCTGGCAGAGCTGCCGCAGGAACAGCTTGCCGGTGTGGTGGTGCGTGACGGGGCAACACATTCCCATTCCGCCATTCTGGTCAGGGCGATGGGTATTCCGGTTATCATGGGCGCGGATATTCAGCCGGAGCTGTTACACAACCGTCTGCTTATCCTCGATGGCTACCGGGGCGTGGTGTATATCGAACCGGAGCCGCTGATAGCACAGGAATTCAGCCAGATTATTGAGCAGGAGCAGGCTATCAGCCAACTGGCCGAGGATGAGCTCAGCCACTCAGCTGCACTGAAAAGCGGCGAACGGGTTTCCGTTCAGCTGAATGCCGGGCTCAGTCTGAAGTATGAGCAAAAAATCGTCAAAAGTATTGACGGGATTGGCCTGTACCGTACGGAAATACCGTTTCTTGTGCATAATGGTTTTCCGTCAGAAGAAGAGCAGAAAGTCCGTTATCAGGATATGCTGCAACTCTTTGCCGGGAAACCGGTAGTATTGCGGACACTGGATATCGGTGCTGATAAGCAGCTGCCGTATATGCCTATCAGCGAGGAAAACCCGTGTCTGGGCTGGCGCGGTATCCGTGTGATGCTGGATCAGCCGGAGATTTTTCTTATCCAGTTGCGGGCCATGCTGCGGGCCAATATCGGGCTGAATAATCTGAAGATATTATTCCCGATGATTTCCGGGCTTGCGGAGGTTGAAGAGGCCATCCGCCTGCTTGATCGTGCCTGTGAGGAAGTATCGGTACTGACCGGGGAACGGGTGGAACGTCCGCCGGTAGGTGTGATGCTGGAAGTGCCGTCATTGTTGTTTATGCTGCCGGAGCTGAAACAATATATTGATTTTATTTCTGTCGGTACGAATGATTTAACCCAGTATCTGCTGGCGGTTGACCGGAATAATACACATGTTGCACCATTATATGACTCGCTCCATCCGGCGGTCCTGCGTATGCTGAATTTTGTCCGGACTGAAACCACCCGGCTGGGGATCCCGGTCTCGGTTTGCGGGGAAATGGCGGCAAATCCGTTAGGTGCAATGATACTGATTGGTTTAGGATACCGTCAGCTGAGTATGAACGGGCGGAGTATCCCGCGTATTAAGTATCTGCTGCGGCATCTGGATGCCGGAGTACTGGAGCCGCTGCTGGCATCATTGCTGGATGCGCAGACAGCGGCTGAGATCCGTGAAAAAGCGGAACTGTTTATTGAGAACAAGGGACTGGGACAGCTTATCCGGGGCAGTGCCTGACCGGCACTCCGGAGATGAGGCCGTTCTGTCCTTACAGTCATATATCCCGGTCTGCGGCAGGCAGAGCTGTAACCGCAGCCGGATACAACACACAGTGTGAGGTACGATGAGTAACACTTATCTGGCATTTCCGGATTTTGATCCTGTTATTTTTTCTGTGGGGCCGGTGGCGTTACGCTGGTACGGGCTGATGTATCTTGTCGGGTTTGTGTTTGCCATGTGGCTGGCCAACCGGCGTGCAGACAAACCGGGCAGCGGCTGGAAACGCAGTGAAGTTGAAACACTGTTATATGCCGGGTTTGTGGGGGTTTTCCTGGGCGGCCGTATCGGCTATGTGCTGTTTTATAACTTCCCGCTGTTTGCGGAAAACCCGCTGTACCTGTTCAAAGTCTGGGATGGCGGTATGTCATTCCACGGCGGACTGATGGGCGTTATTATTGCTATGTGGTGGTTTGCCCGCCGCACGAAGCGTCATTTCCTGCAGGTTGCTGACTTCGTGGCACCATTGATTCCGTTTGGTCTCGGTATGGGGCGTATAGGTAACTTTATTAACGGCGAACTGTGGGGACGTGTGACACTCGATACGCCGTGGGCCATTCTGTTCCCGACGTCTTACAGTGAAGACGTGAAACTGGCTGCTGCTGATCCGTCTCTGATGCCGGTGCTTGAGCAATACGGCGTTCTGCCGCGTCACCCGTCGCAACTGTATGAAATGCTGCTGGAAGGGATCGTCCTCTTTATCATTCTGAATGTGTTTGTCCGTAAATCCCGCCCGATGGGCAGTGTGTCAGGTCTGTTCCTGATCGGCTATGGGCTGTTCCGTATCATTGTGGAATTTTTCCGCCAGCCGGATGCCCAGCTTGGTTTATTCGGCGGGATCAGCATGGGGCAGATTTTGTCTGTGCCGATGATTATTATTGGTGTACTGATGATGGTATGGGCATACAAATGCCCGGGTAATAAAAAGCAGAGTAATACCGGAAAACAGAACGCACCGGAATAGATCAGGCTTTAGTGAGTAATAAAAAACTGCATCGTAACGGATGCAGTTTTTTTATGCGCGGCTGTTTAATGGTTTCTCAGACAGAGAACGGATATTTAATCGGGTCGTGGTGCTGATAATCTGTCACTGTGAAGTCATCGGTGGTTACCCATGTCATTAAATCATCCAGCGTTTTAATGTCAGGGTTAATATGCAGTTTCGGTGATGCAAATGGCTTACGTGCAATCTGGACATCACGCATTAATTCCAGCTGATCTTCATATAAATGAAGGTTAACCACTTTGTGATAAACCTTACCGCATTTCAGGCCGGTTATCTGAGCCATAATAGCCAGCAGGAAATAACATTGCGGCGCATTGAAAACATAACCCAGTGCATAATCACAACTGCGCTGATAACTGTTTAAATATAATGTGCCATCAAGAACGGAGAAATGATGCATAAACATGCAGGGTCTCAGGCAACCCTGATTAAATTCACCGGGATTCCAGAATGAAATAATTTCACCGCGGTCATCAATTCCTTTTTTTAAATTATCATAGACTTTACGGAGTTGATCGAATGTATTTTTTCGCAGTTCATTAATCAGTGTTTTAACACCTTCTTTATCTCCGGAATCATTTAATGATAATAATAAATCATACTGTGCTTCTGTCGGGGATACTTTCAGCTGCCGTCCCTGAACACCATAAACGCGGCCCATATCATCCTCACCTTTGCGGTTCGGGTTTGCCAGCCAGTCGGTATTTTCATTGGCGTTAGCGTTCCAGGTATTACAGCCGATGGCTCTGAACTGAGCGGCGCTGTCATATCCGCGTAAGTAACCCAGCATCTCTGCAATTGCGGCTTTCCAGAATGCCTTGCGGGTGGTCACCAGCGGGAACTCATTTTTGTCAACGTGGTAAGTGAAATCGACATTAATAATTGTCAGGCATCTTTTACCTGTCCGTTTATTCTCAATCCATTTCCCTTCCTCCAGAATCCGCTTTGCAATGTCTAAATATTGTTCCACTTTCGTTTTCCTGTTGACGCAGTATATGGTTTTTATATTATAACATTATTTTCATTTTTTTAATACAAGATAATATTATTTTGATTTTTTATCAGTGTTAAATCTATTAACCATATTAATAATTGAGTTAATGTTTTTGTTATTTATAAAAATCATTAGTGGGTTTTTTATTCTTTATCTGATTATTTCCGGCTCACCGGTACTGATATTCAAATACAGTACCGGCGGCTGGTTTTTATATCAGTTAATTTTCGTATTGTTAAAGAGCGGTGGTGTCTGTACTTTTTAGCGCCTTCATTTTGTTCACTCCACACTTTTTTTCTCTGGCAGATAATTTTTTTCCGTACAACACGAAAAATGAATGTGAATTTGCAGTATTCCGCAGAATTTTTTTTCCTGTTGCATCGCATTTTTTTCGGTTTTGTCTTTCCGGGAGTGGTAAATCCGTTATTTTTTCGGCAGAGAAAACGAACGGATGAATACATGCTGACAGAACGGGGGATATCGCTGATGGAAGTCATTATTGTTTTATTTATTATGGCATTACCTGTTTCATTTATTAATATTTCATGGGAAAGCCACAGAGAGCGGCGTTATCTGACAGAAACGGCTGCGTTGTTTCAGCAATATCTCAGCAGCCATAAACTGAAAGCAACCTATCTGAACGAAACACGGAAAATCGCGGTTACGTTTGGTGAGAAAAGCCGGGCCTGTCATCAGGTATCCGCAGCACGGTGTGATGATGATCCGGAAGGATTCACACCGATGGAAGGTGTCCGGATTGTTTCCGGCACGACCGGTACCGTATTGTTCTGGGGAACCCGGCATACCGCCTCTGCTGCCAGCTTTTTACTGGAAAATACGCAGGGACAGATAAAACTGATTATCTCGGCCCCGGGCCGTATACGGTTGTGCACGCCGGACACGATATCCGGAGTACCGTCATGCTGAATAAAAGGCGGGAAAAGGGTTCACTGCTATTTGAAATGCTGGCGGGAATGGCTGTCAGTGCAATTCTTCTGGTCACGGTCACCCGCTTTTTTCCGGCGCTGGGGCAGGATGTACTGAACACATACCGGCAATACAAGCTGGATACGATAATGCGGGAAACCCTTTTGCGGCTGGAAAAAGATCTCCGGCGGACGGCATTCTGCCGGGGGCACTGTCAGGGCAAACCGCTGGAAATTGCCGCCCGGCGCGGCGAGACAGACGGCAGTTGCATCATTGTTGCTTACGACCTCAATCACAATGGCCGCTGGGAGCGGAATGTCCGTAAAATCGGGGAGCATTTCGGCTACCGTCTGAATAAGCAGGCACTGGAATGGACGCGCGACGCCCGCAGCTGCCGGGATACCGGCTGGCAAAAGGTCACGGATAGCCGCTATGTGAATGTTTCCCGGTTTCTGGTCACGCCGGTAAAACTGTACGGAAAAAATGGCCTGAAACTGACCCTGACACTCACCGGACGGGACATGCCCTTAATACAGCGAACCGGAGAAAGCCTGATTGTCATGCCTAATTACCACCTGTAGATCCGGCGGGGAGAAAGCCGGTCACTCCGGAGGCAATGCCCTGTTGCTGATGATTATGCTGTTGCTGGGAATTTCACTGATGATGTTGTCTGTTTTACATCGCTTTTATCAGACAGAGTGGCGTAACGGTCAGGATGAAACGGCATTTTACCGGGCGGATGCCGGTGCGGCCTCTGCACTGGAATGGGGGCTGACACTGGCGTGGTCCCGGAAAGCACTGAACGAAACACAGTTTTACTGCCGGACAGCACCGGATCCGGAACTGAAGAGTTGTTTGCGGCGGCTGAGAGCCAATAAGCTGTTATTACAGGGCAGCATGTTTTCTCCCTGGTTTGAACAAAATATCACGCATTATCAGCTGGTCAGTGCACGGGAAGAAGGAGACAACATGATATTGACAGCAATACCGCAGGGATGGAGTGATTTTTGCCCGCCGGATTTAAAACCCGGCTGCAACCGGCATACTGAAACGGGAGAAAACAATGAATGAGCGCGGCATGTCGTTACCGGAAGTGATGATTTGTGCCTTTATTTTTGCGATTCTGGTTACCGGATTATTACGCTATTATCAGCTCCTGCATAGCGGAAAACAGCGGCAATATGCGGATGTCAGCACGGTACGTCATCTGCATCAGATGATGCGTTTTACGTCGGATCCCGGGATATTACGGCAGATGATGCAGACACATTTATCTCCCCGGCAGAAATGGGAAAGTTATCAGGAAAATGTGTCACCGGGCTGTATTTCCGTTACTATCGGGCTGGTCTCTCCGGGAGAGCGCCGGTTAACCGCCGGCAGATGGCAATGTATGTAAGGACAGGACAATGTTTACAGTTTATCACTCCAATGATCTGGATCTGCTGAAAGATCTGATATGCCATATTATTGATAATGATAAAATTAATGATCCTTTTTGTCCTGAAACCGTGCTGGTGCAAAGCCCGGGGATGTCTCAGTGGCTGCAAATCAGCCTGGCAGAAAAACTGGGTATTGCCGCGAATATAACATTTCCGCTGCCCGCCACATTTATCTGGGATATGTTTACCCGTGTCCTGCCGGACATTCCGAGGGAGAGTGCCTTCAGTAAGGGCGCAATGACCTGGAAGCTGATGTCACTGCTGCCGCAGCGCCTTGATGATCCGGATTTTGCCCCGCTGCGCCATTATCTTGATGATGACGGGGATAAACGCAAACTGCATCAGCTATCGGGACGTATTGCTGATTTATTTGACCAGTATCTTGTCTACCGGCCGGACTGGCTGACGGCGTGGGAAAATAATGAACTGATTGACGGGCTGAGCCAGAACCAGTCCTGGCAGAAATGCCTGTGGCAGGATTTGCAGACACTAACCCGCAGCCTGGGGCAGCCGGAATGGCACCGTGCCAATCTTTATCAGCGTTTTATTGATGTGCTCAATGAAGGTGATCCGGAAGTGGTTTCCAATCTGCCGCCCCGACTTTTTATCTGTGGTATCTCCGCATTACCGCCGGTCTATCTGCAGGCTCTGCGGGCGCTCGGGCAACATACCCATATCCATCTGATGTTTACCAATCCCTGCCAGTATTACTGGGGCGATTTACAGAGCCCGGCTGCACTGCGGCGTATGCTGGCGCGCAAGCCGCAAAGTTATTGGGATAAAAAAGCCGTCAGCTGGTTTAAATCGGATGAGGATGCACCTTCACTGTTCGATTTTGAGGCTGACGGGGAACAGAATACCGGTAACCCGCTGCTGGCATCGTGGGGGCGTCCCGGCCGGGATAATCTGTTTTTCCTGGAAGAAATTGAAGAAATCCATGCTATTAAAGCCTTTGTCGACCGCCCTGCAGATACACTGCTGTCTGCTGTTCAGCAGGATATTCTTAATCTGGAAGACGGCAGTGTGGTGGGAAAAAACAAAGAGGAATTTGTCACCAGTAAGCGGCGGCGGGTGATTGCGGATAATGACCGTTCCCTGACATTCCATTCCTGCCACAGTCCGCAGCGGGAAGTCGAGATTTTGCAGGACTATTTACTGAACCTGCTGGAAAATGATCCGTCACTGACTCCCCGCGACATTATTGTGATGGTGGCGGATATCGACAGTTATTCTCCTTATATTCAGGCGGTATTTGGCCAGGGGAATGAAAACCGCTATCTGCCGTTTGCTATTTCAGACCGTAAAGCCCGCCAGGCTCATCCGGTATTACAGGCAGTACTGACACTGCTGGAATTACCGCAGAGCCGTTTCACCTCAGAGCATGTACTCAGTCTGCTGGAAGTCCCGGCGGTGGCGCAGCAGTTCGGGCTGGATGAGAGCGATTTACCGCTTCTGCGCCGCTGGGTCAGCGGATCCGGTGTCCGCTGGGGGCTGGATGACCATAATATTGAATCTTTCTCACTGCCGGTTTTTGGCCAGAACACCTGGAAATTCGGGCTGGAACGCATGCTGCTGGGCTATGCCATGGCAGAGGAGGAAGGTACCTGGCGCGGGATCCTGCCGTATGACGAGGTTTCCGGTATGTCAGCGGACCGGGTCGGACAACTGGCTGCTTTTATTGATACGTTGCGGCAGTGGCAGAAAATACTGAGTGAACCGCGGACACCGGCACAATGGCGTGAAACCGGTTCTGAGCTTCTGTCTGCCTTTTTCATGACGACACCGGATACCGAACCGGTGCTCAGTATGGTGTTACAGCAGTGGCAGCAGGTACTGGATCAGGGGGTTAAAGCCTGTTATGACGGCGATGTTCCGCTTGCATTGATCCGGGATGAGCTCTCTCTGCGGCTGGATGACGAGAAAATCAGCCAGCGCTTTTTATCGGGAGCGGTAAACTTTTGCACGCTGATGCCGATGCGTTCTGTGCCGTTTAAGGTTATTTGCCTGCTGGGTATGAATGACGGTGTGTACCCGAGGACAATCCCGCCGCTGGGGTTTGATCTTATGGCGGAAAAAAGCCGCCGGGGTGACCGCAAACGCCGGGATGATGACCGCTATCTTTTCCTGGAGGCGCTGGGGTCAGCAAAAGAATATTTATATATCAGTTATATCGGCCGATCTATCCGCGATAATGAAGAGCGTAACCCGTCAGTGCTGGTCAGTGAACTGCTGGAATATGCCGGTCTCAGTTTTTGTCTGGAGAAAGACCGGTTTGCTGACCTGGATACCAGCCGGGAAGCGCTGGAAAATCATCTGATTGTCCGGCACACCAGGGTTCCGTTTGCGGCGGATAACTACCGGGAGGGCGCGGAATTTCAGAGCTTTTCGCCGCAGTGGTTACCGGCAGCATTACGGCAGGGCGAAGCGCAGGGGCCGTTTAATGTCCCGGTTCCGTCAGAAGATATAACAGAAATAACCATTGATCAGCTGCTGAGGTTTTACCGTCATCCGGTCAGGGCATTTTTTCAGCAGCGTCTGAATGTCCATTTTGATATTGAGGATGTGGCTCTGCCGGAAGAAGAACCGTTCAGTGTTGATAATTTACAGCGTTACGGGTTTAACACCCGGCTGCTTGATGCGCTGGTGGACGGCGAACCGGAAGAGCGGGTCTTCCGCATACTGAAGGCGGCGGGGGAACTGCCGGCCGGGGCGTTTGCACAGGTTTACTGGGAAGAACAATTACAGGAAATGGATGTTCTGGCGGAGAAAATCCGTAATGCACGGACAGAATCTGATATTGAGTCGTTTCACTATGTTACCGGGCCGTATACTTACAGCGGGCAACTGACCGGAGTTCAGGAGAACGGGCTGCTCCGCTGGCGTCCGGCGGCACTTACCGCCGCTGACGGGCTGCGTTTGTGGATTGAACATCTGACATACAGCCTGAGCGGACGGCAGCAGTACAGCCGGATGTACGGGCGCGGTGATACGGTGTGGATCTTTGAGCCGCTGACGGCAGAGCAGGCGCAGGGCTATCTGCGTCAGCTGCTGGATGTGTTTGTCCGTGGTCTGAATGAGCCGCTGCCTGTCTTTGTCAAAAGCGGCTGGGCATGGCTGACCACACTGGCGGATGAGAACACCGGTGAACTCTCTGATGATGATGCACTCCAACATAAAGCCGGTTTACTGCTTCTGCAGACACTGCAGGGGGGATATCAGTTTACCGGTGAGGCGGAGGACGATTATGTCGTCCGCGCATTCCGCCATTTTGATGAAGCACTTATGGATGCAATAAAGCAATTTTCACAACAACTCTTTTTGCCGATGTTTCAACATCAGAAAAACAGGGAGAATGAGGCTGATGCCTAAACAACTAGTGCAGTTTATTTTTACGCTGCTTTTCTTTTTTACCGGTGCCAATGCACTTGCTCAGAATAACTGGCAGGTTCTGCCCGGAGAGATTGAGAAAAGCGCCAACGATCCGCGTCAGTATCAGGCAATCACCCTGAAAAATAATATGACGGTTCTGCTGATTTCCGATAAAACCGCACGTAAATCAGCTGCAGCGGTCAGTCTGGCTATCGGCAGTATGGATGAGCCGCAGAGCCAGGCGGGTCTTGCGCACTATCTGGAACATATGGTGCTGATGGGCTCAAAACGTTTCCCTGAACCCGGTAATTTCAGTGATTATCTGGCGAAGCACGGCGGCAGCCATAATGCCAGTACCGGCTCCAATTACACTGACTTCTATTTTGAAGTGGAAAATAATGCGCTGAAAGGGGCAACGGAGAGGCTGGCTGATGCCCTGGCAGAACCGCTGCTGGATCCGGTGAATGCGGATAAAGAACGTAATGCGGTTAACGCCGAGCTGACCATGGCGCGTTCCCGTGACGGGCACCGCATGTATCAGGTCCGGGCGGAAACCTGGAACCCGGCACATCCGATTTCCCGTTTTTCCGGTGGTAACCTGGAAACCCTTAGAGATAAGCCCGGCAGCATCCTGCATGAAGAGCTGCTGAAGTTTTATAATACCTATTATTCATCCAATCTGATGAAAGCTGTTATCTACGGACCGGAGTCCCCGGAAGAACTGGCAAAACTGGCCAATGAGACGTTCGGCACGATTCCGGATCGCCACGCAGCTGTTCCGCAGATTACCGTTCCGCTGATCACCGCAGCCGAGCAGCAGAAAATCATTCACTATGTTCCTGCGCAGCCGCAGAAATCGCTGGATTTTGAGTTTGTCATCGACAACAACAGCAAAGATTTCCGCAAGCAGACAGATACCTATATTGCGTATCTGCTGGGAAGCCGCAGTGAAGGTACGCTGGCGAACTGGCTGATATCCAACGGGTTGGCGGAGAGCGTCAGTGCATCGGCATCCTCAACCCTGGCACGTAACCAGGGCGTGTTTATTATCTCTGTCTCACTGACTGATGAGGGCATGGCGAAGCGCGATGAAATTACCGCCGCTGTTTTTGCGTACCTGAATCTGATTAAAGAAAAAGGGATCAATAAAGACTATTTCGATGAAATCGCCCGCGTGAATATGCTGGCATTCCGCTACAGCTCGGTTGTCCGTGATATGAACTATGTTGAATCACTG
The DNA here is from genome assembly GCF_019243775.1 of Morganella morganii. Classification (NCBI taxonomy): domain Bacteria; kingdom Pseudomonadati; phylum Pseudomonadota; class Gammaproteobacteria; order Enterobacterales; family Morganellaceae; genus Morganella; species Morganella morganii. The sequence goes on along the minus strand of NZ_CP069157.1, from coordinate 3,228,024 downwards.
GCAAATACGATGATGGAATATCCGGTAAAAAATGTTCTGAATGTCGGCTATCTGGCTGATGACTGGGATCCTGCCGCCATCAAAGCCCGCCTTGCGGATTTAACACCGGAAAAAGCCCGCATCTGGTATACCAGCCCGCAGGAACCAAGCAATAAAAAAGCCTATTTCGTTGATGCGCCTTATCAGGTGGATGCAGTGACTGCCGCTCAACTGGATAAATGGCGTAAATCTGAAGGTGATTTCCGTTTCTCTCTGCCTGCACTGAACCCGTTTATTCCGGATAATTTTGACCTGATCAAACGGCAGGAACAGCAAAAACCGGTACAGCTGACAGACACTGCAAAACTGCGTCTGTTCTATATGCCGAGCCGCTATTTTGCGGATGAGCCGAAGGCAATTATCGCGCTGGAACTGCGTAACCGGAATGCCGGCAGAACAGCCAAAGATGTTGTCACCAGCGCGTTGCTCAGTTATGTCAGTGAACTGAAACTGAATCAGCTCAGCTATCAGGCCAGTGTGGCAGGAATGGGGATCAATATCAGTGATGACGACGGTCTGAATATCAGCGTCAGTGGTTATTCCCAGCATCTGCCGGAACTGCTGACCACCGCAGTGAGTGAATACCAGTCCTTTACACCGTCAGTATCGGAGCTTGCACAGGCGAAATCCTGGTATCGTGAGCAGGTTGCGGTATCGGATAACGGCAAAGCCTATGAAATGGCAATGCGTCCGTTCAGCCGTCTGAAATCAGTGCCTTATTTCGAAGATAAAGAACGCCTCGCAGCGCTGGACACCATTACCGAAAGTGACATCACGCAGTACCGTAACCGTCTTATCCGTGAAGGGGCGCTCCAGATGTTTGTGTTCGGTAATCTGACAGCACCTCAGGCAGAGCAGATTGCATCGAAAGCTCAGGCACAGCTCGGTTCACAGGGTACGGAATGGTGGGTCGGGGATTACTATGTGATTGATAAAGCCCTGAAACCAAACTTTGACGAAAAAGCCAACAGCACAGATAACGCGCTGGCCAATATCTTTATTCCGGACGGTTATTCACGGACGGAAGGTGCTGCATTCTCGTCTGTGCTGTCGAAAATTCTGCATCCTTGGTTCTATGATCAGCTGCGGACACAGGAACAGCTGGGGTATGCCCTGTTTGCATTTAACCCGAACTTCGGCCGCCAGTGGGGGATCGGTTTCCTGCTGCAAAGCAATGAAAAGAATCCGGCTTATCTGTCACAACGCTTTGATGATTTTTATATCAATGCGGAAAAACGCCTGAAAGCACTGGATAATGCGGAGTTTGATAAATACCGCAATGCATTGCTGACCGAAATGACACAGCCGCCGGAAACCTTTGAGGAAGAAGCATCCCGTTATTCATTTGATTTCAAAAATAATTACTTTGATTTCAACACCCGCGAGCAGACGATTGCGGCAGTGAAGAAAATGACCAAACAGGATGTGGTGACATTCTATGAGAACGCGGTGATGTCGAAAAAAGGACTGGCGCTTTACTCTCAGGTGACCGGTACCGGCGGCAAAGCGGATGATTACGCGAAACCGGCCGGATGGACGACGTATCCGTCTGTCACGGCTTTCCAGGCGCTGTTACCTGTTAAAGAAGAAATCCGGTAAAACGATGGCGGCTGAATCTTTAAATCCGATGACAATACCGCTGCAGGGGCAGCGGTTAATTGAGGCATCTGCCGGTACAGGGAAAACTTACACCCTGGCCCGGCTCTATCTGCGTCTGCTGCTGGGTATTGGTGAAGGGGCATTTGTCCGGCCGTTATCGGCGGAAGAGATCCTGGTGGTGACCTTTACCGAAGCGGCAACCAATGAACTGCGGGGGCGTATCCGTGAGAACATCCATAAGTTGCGGATCGCCTGTCTGCGTCATGAAGAAGGCGGGGAACCGGAGGAGGATTACGGATTCGGTCCGCTTCTGGCGCTGATTGAGGATAAACAAAGTGCTGCTCAGCGCCTGCTGCTGGCTGAACGGCAGATGGATGAAGCCGCCATTTTTACCATCCACGGTTTTTGTCAGCGTATGCTGACACACAACGCCTTTGAATCCGGCGTGCTCTTTGAACAAACGCTGATTCAGGATGAGCATCCTGTCCGTAAACAGGCCTGCGAGGACTTCTGGCGGCGTCATTGTTACCCGCTGCCGGTTGAACTGGCCAGAGCCATTACACAGCTCTGGTCTGATCCTGAGGCGCTGCTGCGGGATATTTACCCCTGGTTGCAGGGGGAACTGCCCGGAATTACAGATGCACCGGAATCGGATGAAACATTACTTTCCCGCCATGAAAAAATTATCGCCGCGATTGATGAGGTCAAACAGTGCTGGCGGGAAAGTGATGTTGATTTTGTCAGTCTTATTCAGAACTCTGATCTGAATAAAAGCAGTTACCGCGCTAATCTGGTGCCCGGATGGATTGCCGGCATTGATGACTGGGCGAAGGAAACCGAAACCACACATTACGCACTGCCGAAAAATATAGAACGTTTCAGTCAGGCAGTGCTGGATGAAAAAACCAAAAAAGGCGGTACGCCGCCGTCACATCCGGTGTTCTCTGCGATTGAGGAGCTGACTGAGCAGGCACTGACGCTGGAGGATATCCTGTTTACCCGCGCGGTGTATGAGATCCGCCGGACCATCACGCAGGAAAAACAGAACCGGGGCGAAATGGGATTTGATGATTTGCTGACCCGGCTGGATAACGCGCTGCATCAGGAAAACGGCGCTCTGCTGGCGCAGACACTGCGCAGACGTTTTCCGGTGGCGATGATTGATGAATTCCAGGATACCGATCCCCAGCAATACCGGATCTTCCGCACTATCTACCAGGAAAACACCGGTGACAACGGCACACCGGCAGATCCATACGGGCTGCTGTTTATCGGTGACCCGAAACAGGCGATTTACGCCTTCCGCGGCGCGGATATTTTCACCTATATCAAAGCGCGGCAGGATGTCAGTGCGCATTACACTCTTGGGACTAACTTCCGTTCCGCGAAGACGATGGTCGACAGCGTCAACAAGCTGTTTTTACAGGCGGATGAGCCTTTCTGCTTTAAACAGATCCCGTTTCAGCCGGTCAGTTCCGCACCGGATAATGATGAGGCCGCTTTTATTATCGGCGGAAAAACACAACCGGCGGTGCAGTTCTGGTGGCAGGCCGCAGAGGGGGTCAGCAGCGGGGATTATGAGCGGACAATGGCGGGAGTGTGTGCCGGGCAGATCCGCGACTGGCTGGATGCCGGACAAAACGGCACGGCACTGATTGGCAAGCCCGGGAAACAACGGCCGGTCAGTGCGGCAGATATTACCGTGCTGGTACGCAGCCGCCGGGAAGCACAACTGATAAAAGATGCCCTTAACCAGCGGGCGATCCCGTCTGTTTTTCTCTCAAACCGCGACAGCGTGTTTGACACACCGGAAGCCCGCGAGTTGCTGTGGCTGCTCCAGGCGGTGCTGAATCCGGAAAAGGAGCGGTTGTTGCGCAGTGCGCTGGCATCCGGGTTGTTTGGTCTGAATGCTGCGCAAATTGATGCACTGAATCAGGATGAAGCTGCCCGTGACAGGCTGGTGGACGAGTTCGCCGGTTATGGTCAGATCTGGCAGCAGCAGGGCGTTCTGCCGATGCTGCGCCGGGTGCTCAGTCAGCGGAAGATTGCGGAAAATCTTCTGGCGGGGCAGGACGGTGAACGGCGCTTAACCGATATCATGCATATCAGTGAGTTACTTCAGGAAACATCACTGACGCTGGAAAATGAACACGCCCTGGTGCGCTGGCTGGCACAACAGGTATTACGCCCGGATGCGCAGTCAGAAAGTCAGCAGATGCGGCTGGAAAGTGATCATCATCTGGTTCAGATTTGCACTATCCATAAATCCAAAGGACTGGAATACCCGCTGGTGTGGCTGCCGTTTATCTGTAATTTTCAGGCGGGTGGTCAGCGGCTTTATCATGATGAAACCACCTTCGAGCCGTGCCTGACACTGTCACCGGATGAAACACAGCTTGCCCTGGCGGATAAAGAACGTCTGGCAGAGGATTTGCGTCTGTTGTATGTGGCGGTGACGCGGGCGGTTTACCATTGCAGCCTGGGTGTTGCGCCGATTATCAGAGGGAACCGTAAAAAAACAGGTAATACCGACCTGCATCTTAACGGGCTGGGGTATCTGCTTCAGAACGGACAGGCATGTGACAGCAAAACCCTGGCGGAGCGGCTTGATGCTTTTTGTCAGGGCGACAGCCCGGTTGCTGTCACCCGGATAACAGAACCACAACTGCAACTGTGGCAGCCCGGTATGTCACAGCCGCCGTCCCTGGCGGTGAAGCCGTTTACCCGGAATGTCAGCAGCCGCTGGCGTGTGACCAGTTACAGCGGCCTGAGTTACGGCGCATCGTCTGGTGGCTCTGTGTATACACAGGACAGGCAGGAAGAGATGATGGCGATGATCCGTTCTCTCAGCCCGTCACTGGATACAGATACGCTCGGTGAAGTGCAGGACGAAACCGGAACGGCACAGACCGCCGGCACCTTCCCGCGCGGTGCGATGGCGGGGACATTCCTGCACAGCCTGTTTGAAGAGCTTGAATTTGATAGTGAGCCCTCACTTGAGTGGCTGAGGGAGCAACTGCTGTCATACGGATTTTCTGCTGAGTGGGCACCGTTCCTGCAAACCTGGTTTACGGATCTGGTTAATACGCCGCTGTCCGCTGAAGGGCTGGTGCTCAGTGCAATCCCGGTACGTTATAAACAGGATGAAATGCAGTTTTTCCTGCCGATAGACGGCGACCTGACCGCGCAAAAACTGGATGCACTGACGCGGCAGTATGATCCGTTGTCAGCACAGGCACCGCCGCTGGATTTCGCGGCAGTGACCGGTATGCTGAAAGGCTTTATTGACCTTGTGTTTTATCACGACGGTAAATATTACATAGCGGACTATAAATCAAACTATCTGGGTGACAGTCACGCAGATTATCAGCCGGACGCACTGGTGCAGGCGATGCTGGAACACCGCTATGATTTGCAGTATCAGCTGTATACGCTGGCGCTGCACCGCTATCTGCGTCACCGGTTGCCGGATTATGACTATCAGACACATTTCGGCGGTGTGTATTACCTCTTTCTGCGCGGCATGACACCGGACCATCCCGGCCGGGGGATCTGGTTTTATCGCCCAGAGCAGGCATTCACGGAGCAACTGGATGCCCTGTTCAAAGGGGAGGAAGGTTAATGAATACTCACTTACAAACCTTATGTGCAGAGCAGATCCTGCGTCCCCTGGACTGTCAGTTTGCGGCGATGCTGGCACCGGATAGTCATCCGCTGCTGCAATTTGTGTTTGCGCTGCTCAGTGCACAAACCGGCGGCGGACATGTCTGCCTGCCGCTGTCGCGGATTATTCCCGCAGCGGAACAGGGCGGACGGCATGCGGAAATCATGCAGTCTGTCTGGCGGGCACTGAATGAGCCGGGACTGCCGGAGATAAAAGCGGCGCTGTCTGCCTCTGATGCGGTTAGTGATGGCTCACTTCCCGCCCCGGTTGTGCTGTCAGAAGAGAATTTGTACCTGCACCGGATGTGGCAGTATGAATGCCGGGTGGCTGAATTTTTCTCCCGGCCTCAGCGGATTTCTGCTGATGCAGAGAAACTGCGCCCGGTTCTGGATGCATTGTTCGGTACGGAAGAACCGGAGGACTGGCAGAAAATTGCCGCAGCGGTAGCGGTCAGCAGCCGGACTTCCGTTATTTCCGGCGGGCCCGGTACCGGTAAAACCACAACCGTTGCCCGTATTCTGGCGGCACTGGTGCAATCCGCCGCTGAGCCGCTGCTGATTGAACTGGCAGCACCGACCGGCAAAGCGGCAGCCCGCCTGACTGAATCACTGGGTGAGGCGATCGCGCAGCTTGATTTGACGGATGCACAGCGGGCCATGATGCCGGAGCAAGCCAAAACCCTGCACCGCCTGCTGGGCGCTCAGCCGGACAGCCGCCGGTTACGCCATCATCAGAAAAACCCGCTGATGTCGGATGTGCTGATTGTGGATGAAGCATCCATGGTTGATTTACCGATGATGGCGTCACTGATTGATGCACTGCCGGAGAACGCTATTCTGATCCTGCTGGGGGATAAAGATCAGCTGGCTTCGGTGGAAGCCGGGGCGGTGCTGGGGGATATCTGCCGTTTTGCTGAATCCGGTTACACACCACAGCGGCGGCAGGCGCTGGAGGCTATGACCGGCTGTGTGCTGCCGGATAAGTCGCCGGCGCATCCGGTCAATGTGCAGGATCACCTCTGCCTGCTGCGTAAAAGTTTCCGTTTTGATGCCGGTTCCGGCATCGGGCAACTGGCCACCGCAGTTAACAACGGCGATATCCGGGAAACCATGGCGGTTCTCGACGGGCAGCGGCCGGATGTCCGTTATGTGCCGCTGGACGATGAAGAAGGCTATGCTCAGGTACTGACAGACACCATGAAAGCCTATCTGCCGTTTTTATCACTGGTGAAACAGCATGCCGATCCTGCAGCGGTGCTTGATGCCTTCAGTCAGTTCCGGTTGTTGTGTGCGCTGCGTGAGGGACCGTTCGGTGTGGAAGGGCTGAATGAGCGTATTGAACGGCTGCTGCATCAGCAGGGGCATATCCGCCGTCCGCTGATACACCGGCACCGCGCCTATCACGGTAAACCGGTGATGATAAGCCGTAATGACAGCCCGCTGGGGCTGTTCAACGGTGATATCGGGATTATGCTGACGGATGAAAACCATGAGCTGCGGGTGTATTTCCGGCTGCCGGACGGCACTATCCGGAGTATCCGCCCGAGTCGTCTTCCGGCACACGAAACGGCGTATGTGATGACAGTGCATAAATCACAGGGCTCTGAGTTTGCTCATACCGCGCTGGTGCTGCCGGTGCAGCCTTCGCCGCTGGTCAGCCGTGAATTGCTGTATACGGCACTGACGCGGGCGAAGCAGTTTCTGACCATATACAGCCGGGAAGAGTGTGTTAAGCGGGCAGTGAAAACGCCGACTCAGCGGTACAGCGGGCTGAGCGGGCGTTTACGTTAGTCCGGCGGATTACTGAAAACCGAGGATCAGGATTTTTGAGCGCCGCTGATAGTTATACAGCGCCTGTTTTTTGACCGGCAGGTTTTCAATTTCTGCCGGGACAAAGCCGCGCTCCTGAAACCAGTGAATGCTGCGGGTGGTGAGCACAAACAGCTTTTCCAGCCCGATCTGCTTTGCCTGCTGTGTGACCCGGTGCAGCAGTTCCTCGCCCCGTGCGGAGCTGCGGTAATCGGGATGCACCGCCACGCAGGCCATTTCACCGATTTTCTCTTCCGGATACGGATAGAGGGCGGCACAGGCAATCGTGGTGTTATCGCGTTCAATAATGGTGAATTTGTCGATTTCCATTTCCAGCTGTTCGCGGGAGCGGCGTACCAGAATACCCTGTTGTTCCAGCGGGCGGATAAGCTCGAGGATCCCGCCGATATCATTGATATTGGCGCGGCGTGTCTGTTCCGAGCTTTCCATCACAATCTGTGTCCCGATACCGTCGCGGGAGAAGAGTTCCTGGATAAGCGCACCGTCCTCCTGGTAACTGAGCAGATGGCTGCGTTTCACGCCCCGGCGGCAGGCTTTCACCGCGCCGCGCAGGAAACGGACGGTTCCGGAGTAGTAATCGCCGCTGCCTTCCAGCGCCTGCACATAGTGCTCTGCATCATTCGGGTGCATTTCGGAGATAATCCCGCCGTCATCCGCCACCACACCTTGCGCAGAGCAGAAACCGATCAGCTTTTCTGCTTTCAGTTTGACGGCAATCTGCGTGGCAATCTCCTCGGAGGTCAGATTAAAGCTTTCACCGGTGACAGAAACCGCCACCGGGCCAATCAGCACGATACCACCGTTATTGAGCTGGCGGTTGATGGCATCTTCATCGATCCGGCGGATACGCCCGCTGTGGCAGTAATCAATGCCGTCATCCACCCCCAGCGGCTGGGCTATCACAAAGTTTCCGCTCACCACATTGATATGCGCGCCCTGCAGCGGTGTGTTGCTCAGACACATCGACAGACGGGCGGTGATATCGAGCTGTAACTGTCCTGCTGCCTGCTTGACCAGCTCGAGAGTGCGCGCATCTGTCACTCGGGTATTTTTGTGATAAACCGGCTCGCACTGATGGGCCAGCAGATTTTTTTTCAATTTGCGGACGAGCGCCGTACACCACAATCAGGCGGATGCCGAGGCTGTGCAGTAAGCCGATATCATTAACAATACCGGGAAAATTTTCATGCTCGATAGCTTCGCCGCCCAGCATCACCACAAATGTTTTGCCATGGTGAGCATTAATATAAGGAACCGACTGACGGAATCCGTCCACCAGTTCGATACTGCGCTCTTTCATAACACCCCTCGCAAGTGAATTTTTATTCGTAATTTATGTATTTTTATTCTTTTTGCAAAGGAATAGCAAGCGTAAATTTTGGTCGCAGGTTAAGATTTCGCCGGGTTTTATGCCGCGTTATCGCCATATAAGCCAAAAATGCATAATGACAGGGCGCAAATGATTAGATAAAGTGCCGTTTAAATTATTTACGGAATAAATTGTTCTGCTTCTTTATTTTCCGGTTTTCATAACCCGCACCGGTTATTGTTGATTTGATTTACGCTATGGATATTTTTTCATGAGTCATTCTGAACATGATGCGTCACGTCGTCTGTTACTGAAAGGAGCTGCGGCGTTTTGTCTGCTGAGTATCAGCCCGTTCGGCTTTGCGGCGTCGTCACAGATTGTGGCGGTGCGTATCTGGCCGGCATCCAGTTATACCCGTGTGACTATTGAGTCGGATCATCCGCTGAAATATAAGCAGTTTTCACTGCAAAACCCGGAACGTATCGTTGTTGATCTGAAAAATGTGCACCTCAACAGTGTGCTGAAAGGGATGGACAAGCAGGTGCAGGATCGCGATCCGCATCTGAAGCTGATCCGTGTCGGTCAGAATGATCCGCAGACTGTCCGCCTGGTGTTTGAAGTGAAACAGGCGATGAGCCCGCAGGTGCTGGAACTGACCCCGGTCGCTGAGTTTAAAAACCGTCTGGTGCTTGATTTTTATCCGAAAAATGGTGCTGCGACAGAAGACGATCCGTTGCTGGCACTGCTGGAAGATTACAACCGCGGTGATCTCGAAGAAAGCCTGCCGCGTGAAACGCCGAAACCGGGTAAAGCCGGTCAGGACAGGCCGATTGTTATTATGATTGACCCGGGCCACGGCGGGGAAGACCCCGGTGCTATCGGGAAATACAAAACCCGCGAAAAAGATGTGGTGCTGCAGATTGCCCGCCGCCTGAAGTCGCTTATCGATCGCGAGCCGGGTATGCGTGCCTATATGACGCGCAACGAGGATGTGTTTATCCCGCTGTCGGTGCGCGTGGCGAAGGCCCGTAAAATGCGGGCGGATCTGTTTGTCTCAATCCATGCGGATGCCTTTACCAACCGCTCTGCCAGAGGTTCGTCGGTCTTTGCGCTTTCGACGCGCGGGGCAACCAGTAATACCGCAAAATATCTGGCTCAGACCCAGAACGATGCGGATAAAATCGGGGGCGTCAGCAAAAGCGGCGACAAATACCTCGACCAGACCATGTTTGATATGGTGCAGAGTGCGAGTATCAAAGACAGCCTTAAATTCGGTTCAGAAGTGCTGAAACGGATGGGAAATGTCAACAAACTGCATAAGCGCACGGTTGATCAGGCAGGGTTTGCGGTGCTGAAAGCACCGGATATTCCGTCGATTCTGGTGGAAACGGCGTTTATCAGTAACCTTGAGGAAGAGCGTCTGCTGAAAACGGCCAAATTCCAGCAGGAGATGGCAAATTCTATTTTCCTGGGGATTAAGGCGTATTTTGCCAACGGCGGGGCTGTCGCACGACGCAACTGAAAATACGGTTTATCACAGAAATTGTGCATCACAAGGATGTGGTGTGAAACGGACAGATACAGTACAGACATAGTTATGCACTGAAAAAAATCGTTTTCAGGAATGAATTTTGTGTGTTTTCAGGAAAAGTTGACAGAGAATTTGTCAGAAGAGTGGTTGCGGGGGCCGGATTTGAACCGACGACCTTCGGGTTATGAGCCCGACGAGCTACCAGGCTGCTCCACCCCGCGTCCGAATTTGTTAATGATATGAAAGTTGGTTGCGGGAGCCGGATTTGAACCGACGACCTTCGGGTTATGAGCCCGACGAGCTACCAGGCTGCTCCATCCCGCGTCCGAATATCATTAACTGAGCATATCACATTGTATTCACAGACAGCGCACTTCAAAATTGGTTGCGGGAGCCGGATTTGAACCGACGACCTTCGGGTTATGAGCCCGACGAGCTACCAGGCTGCTCCATCCCGCGTCTGTGAGGCGCTTACTATACTCAGGATGAGAGCTGATGCAAGTTTTTTCTTGATAAAAAGCTATGCTACCCCCTGATTTGGTTAATTATCCGGCTTATTGCGTGTTTTTTATTCATTTGACCGGATGATTGTTCAGCAGCAAAAATTAAAGCGGTTGCATAATAAAAGCGATTTGATATCGTTCGCATACATATTGCATTAATTCAAATTATTGGTTGGCGGATGGGTATGAGCAAAACCGGCAGGTATTTGTTGTGCGGCGTATTATTTTCTTTATTGGTTGGCTGCGAATCGCGCCCGACAGACAAAGGTCAGCAGTATAAAGACGGGCATCTGACACAGAATTTACAGGAAGTGGCGAACGTCAACAGTCCCGGTGTGCCGGTCAACGGCCCGGACTTTCTGAAACAGGTGGAAGCCATCCGGACAACCTCGCCACGCCTGTACAATCAGTACAGCGAGAACTTCCGTGCGGTTGAAAACTGGCTGCGCTCCGGTGCGGATACCGCACAGTTGCGGCAGTTCAACCTGCACAGCTATCAGATGGAAGGCAAAGATAACTACGGAAACGTGCAGTTTACCGGCTATTACACCCCGGTCGTTCAGGCCCGTCATACCCGTCAGGGGGAGTTTCAGTATCCTATCTACCGCATGCCGCCGAAAAAAGGCAGCCGTCTGCCGAGCCGGGCCCAGATTTATAACGGCGCGCTGAGTGATAACTATGTCCTCGCCTACAGCAACTCACTGATGGATAATTTCCTGATGGATGTTCAGGGCAGTGCTTATATTGATTTCGGTGATGGTTCTGAGCTGAACTTTTTCGCGTATGCCGGGAAGAACGGGCACGGTTATACCAGTATCGGGCGTGTTCTGATCGATCGCGGCGAGGTGGAGAAGAAAGATATGTCGATGCTGGCGATCCGCCAGTGGGCCGATAATCACTCTCCGCAGGAAGTGCAGGAATTACTGGAGCAAAACGCCTCTTTTGTCTTCTTCACACCGAAGCAGTTTGCACCGGTGAAAGGGGCGAGCGCGGTACCGCTGATTGCCAAAGCCTCTGTGGCCTCGGATAAAACACTGATCCCGCCGGGTACCACGCTGCTCGCGGAAGTCCCGGTACTGGATAATCAGGGCAATTTTACCGGCCGTTATGATATGCGCCTGATGATCGCGCTGGATGTCGGCGGGGCTATCAAGGGGCATCACTTCGATATTTACCACGGTATCGGCCACGATGCCGGGCTGATGGCTGGTTTCTACAATCACTACGGCCGCGTCTGGGTACTGAAAAAAGGGATCCCGCCGATCCTGAATCCGGCGCTGTAGTCTTCCTTTTGTGCGGTGTATACTTCACTACGATGTATGCACCGGCATCAATTCCTTCTTTTTCCGTGACTGACACCGCAGGTTCCCGATGATACAAACTTCTTTATCTGATGCGTATTTACAGCGCTTCGCCGGTATTGGCCGTCTTTATGGTCAGCAGGCACTCCGTTTATTTGCCCGGTCCCGTTTCTGTGTTGTCGGCATCGGTGGTGTCGGCTCGTGGGCTGCGGAAGCACTGGCGCGTACCGGAATCGGTGCCATTACACTGATTGATATGGATGATGTGTGCATAACCAATACCAACCGGCAGATCCACGCCATGCAGGGAACCGTCGGGCAACCGAAAATTGAGGTGATGAGGGAGCGGATCCTGGCTATCAACCCGGAATGTGAGGTGCATTGTACGGATGATTTTGTCACGCCGGATAATGTCGCAGACATGATGAGCCCGGGGTTTGATTATGTGATTGATGCTATCGACAGCGTCCGCCCGAAAGCGGCGTTGCTGGCTTACTGCCGCCGCAATAAAATTCCGCTGGTCACCACCGGCGGCGCGGGCGGGCAGATCGATCCGACACAGATTCAGGTCGCGGATCTGGCGAAAACCTTGCAGGATCCGCTGGCGGCGAAACTGCGTGAACGCCTGAAATCAGATTATGGTGTGCGTAAAAACGGCAAAGGGCGGCTCGGGATTGATTGTGTTTTCTCGACAGAGCCACTGCGTTATCCGCAGGCGGACGGTAGCGCGGCCTGCGGTATGAAAAACAGTGCGGAAGGGAGTATGCGTATGGACTGTGCCGCCGGATTCGGTGCCGCCACCGTGGTTACGGCATCCTTCGGGTTTGTGGCGGTCTCTCATGCACTGAAAAAACTGGTGGCAAAAGCGGAGCGTGCTGCGGCGGAATAAGCCTTTCAGGCGCTGAACCGCTGTGCAATGGCGCGGGCGGCATCAATCAGTGCCTGAATCCCGTTTTGTCTGGACTGGCTGAGCTGCGCACTCAGTCCGTACTGTTCATACGCTGCGGATAAATCCGCGGATAACAGAGCAGCCGGTGTCAGACCTTCCGCTTCGGTCAGCAGTACTGCCAGCAGACCTTTAACAATCCGCCCGTCACTGTCCCCCCAAAAATGCAGCGTACCGTCACTGCTGAGTGTGCCATCCAGCCAGACGCGGTTTTCACAGCCTTTAATTTCTGTCTCTTCACCTTTGCTTTCCGGCGGCAGTGCCGGTAACTGACGTGCCAGCATCACCAGCTGACGGTATTTTTCCTCCCATGAGCGGCAGGCGGAAAAGGTTTCCGTGAGCTGCTCACGGCGGATAGAGTGGCCGAACGGGTGTGCCGGGAATGTGTGTGTCATTTTTTTCTCTCAGTCGTCAGCCAGAATTTCAAGAGCAAATTGTACCGCCTGCACCAGCTGACGGACATCATCCGGCTGATTATACGGCATAAAGGAGACCCGCAGACAGCCTTCCGTGCCCAGCGCCTGACACAGCGGCTGCGCACAGTGCTGCCCGTGGCGCAGGGCGATATTTTTTTCCGCCAGCAGCGTGGCGATATCACTGTGATGAATACCATCGATATTAAAGGCCAGCAGCGGGCTGCCGGGGCTGCGGTAACTGCGGAAACCGGGGAGTGCCGCGAGCTGCTGTTCTGCACTGTCACACAGTGCAATGGTGTAATCGTGGGCGGCGGTGAGATCGATTGTATCCAGCCAGCGCAGGGTTTCCCCGAACGCAGTAACACCGGCCACATTAGGTGTTCCTGCTTCAAAACGGGCGGGAACCGGAGCCGGGGTGAAGCTGAAAAAGTCGGTATCCGTCAGCATTTTACCGCCGCCCTGCCACGGCTGCATATCACTGAGCAGCTCCGGACGGCCGTACAGCACACCCAGCCCGTTCGGGCCATAGAGTTTGTGGGCGGAAAACGCATAGAAATCAACATCACTGAGAGTAACATTCAGCGGACGGTGAACCACACCCTGAGCACCGTCAGCGACAATCAGTGCGCCGTGCTGATGTGCCAGCTGTGCCGCGCGGGCAATATCCGGCTGGCAGCCGGTGACATTGGACATCTGTGTGACCGCCACCAGCCGGGTGCGCGGTGACAGCAGGTGTTCCAACTGATCGCAGCACAGTGTTTTGTCCGCTGTCAGCGGCCATTTCACCAGGGTTGCTCCGGTCTGCTGTGCCAGCATGATCCACGGGATCAGGTTGGAATGGTGTTCCAGCTCACTGACAATGATTTCATCCCCCGGCTGCAGACGCGGGCGGAAAAAGCCCTGAGCGACCAGGTTCAGGGATTCGGTGGTGCCTTTTGTCCAGATACAGCTGCGGGCATCTTCAGCCTGAATCAGCTGCCGCACAGCGTCACGCGCCTGCTCAAACTGTTCAGTGACGGCTCTGGCCTGCCGGTGATGGCTGCGGTGAACGGTCGCGCCGCTGTCATGCTGATAATAGCGGGCGGTGGCCTGTGTCATCACCTCCGGTTTAAGGGCGGTGGCGGCGCTGTCGAGAAAAACAGTGTCACCGGCAGTCCCGGGAAAGGCGCGGCGGAATGTATCGGGAGAAAAGGTTTTCATCAGTGTTATCAACGGCAGTCTGAGATAAACAGAGCTTATGCAAAAAGTGCGGTATCCGGTACATCAGAGGCGGGAGCCCGGTGGTGACCGGCCGGATCGCGGCGGTAGCACCGTCAGCGACGGTTTACTATAATCAACATCGTGGCGGCTTTCCAGACGGGGGAAACGTATCTGCGGACGGAAGGCAAAAAAAAAGCACCGCAATCGGCGGTGCATTCAAAAAATCACTATGGACAGACAGGGTAAATGTACAGGAAGTGAAAAAAACAGTAGCTTAAGCTACTATGTCCGGAACTCCCGGACAACTTGCAAACACAACATCACAACCACATAGCCAAAAGTTTTGCAGTATCGCTACCGTTCAACTTTTCGTTCCGGCTTAGGAAGTGGGCATACTATAGGTATTTGCTGGTGTATCATCAAGGGACAATTTATAATGCTTCGGATTACAAAAACTAATCCCGACTAAACTTACGTTACCGGTATCCGGATCTGACAGAAAAACCAGAAAATGTCCAAACGATTGCCTCCGCTGAATGCTTTGCGTGTCTTCGATGCTGCCGCCCGCCATTTAAGTTTTACTAAGGCGGCGGAAGAGCTTTTTGTGACTCAGGCCGCAGTGAGCCATCAGATGAAAAGCCTGGAAGATTTCCTCGGGCTGAAATTATTCCGCCGCCGGAACCGTTCGTTGTTGCTGACGGAAGAGGGGCAGAGTTATTATCTCGATATTAAGGAAATCTTCTCAGCGATAAACGACGCCACACGCAAACTCCAGGCACGCAGTGCCAAAGGGGCGCTGACAGTCAGTCTGTCACCGAGTTTCGCGATCCAGTGGCTGGTGCCGCGTCTGTCCGGCTTTCATCAGGCCTATCCGGGCATTGATGTGCGGATCCAGGCGGTTGACCGCGAAGAAGATAAACTGGCCGATGATGTGGATGTGGCGATTTTTTACGGCAGGGGTAACTGGCCGGGTCTGCGTACAGACCGGCTGTATGCGGAATATCTGATCCCGGTGTGCGCGCCGTCACTGATGACCGGTGAACGGCCGCTCAAAACGCTGACCGATTTGTCGTATCATACACTTCTGCATGATTCATCCCGCCGTGACTGGCAGGCGTATATCCGTCAGGCGGATTTGCAGCAGCAGGTTAATGTGCAGCACGGGCCGATTTTCAGCCACAGTGCGATGGTGATTCAGGCCGCAGTGCACGGGCAGGGCGTGGCACTGGTCAATAATGTTATGGCAAAAAATGAACTGGATGCCGGTCGCCTGGTGTGCCCGTTTAAAGATATTCTGGTCAGTAAGAATGCGTTTTATCTGGTGTGTCAGGACAGTCAGGCTGATTCCGGTAAAATCGCAGCATTCCGTCAGTGGATTATGGCGCAGGCGGCGAGTGAACAGGAAAAACTAGGTTGGATGACAAGTGAGCAGGATTAACCTGAACTTCACATAAGGTATGGCAAATGAATAGTCGGTTGATGTTAATTTTTGCCGGTTTCAGCGGCTTTTTTTTATGTTGCATTCGGCGCAATCGGATCGCACCTTTTAACACCGGTTCTGGCAAAGCACCAGATGGACTGGATTAATCTGGGTCTCCAGTACCAGATCTCACATACACTCGCCCTGATGGGGCTGGCCGCTGTGCTGATGCGCAAAGTGGTATTGTGGTTTTACTGGAGCGGACTGTTTTTCGGGATCGGCATTCTGCTGTTTTCCGGCAGCCTGTATTGTATGGCGCTGTTACAGATGAAATATTTTGCCTATTTTACGCCGGTTGGCGGGGTAAGTTTCCTGTTAGGCTGGTTTTGTGTATTGATTGGCGCGCTGCGTCTAAGGAAAGTGGCTTCCGGCCATGAATAAAATAGCATTATATTGCCGTCCGGGTTTTGAAAAAGAGTGTGCAGCTGAGATCACGGATAAAGCCGGGCGTCTTGAGATTTTTGGTTTCCCGCGGGTGAAAGAGAACAGCGGTTATGTCATTTTTGAATGCTATCAGCCGGATGATGCCGATCGCATTGCAAAAGAGATCCCGTTTAAAGAACTGATTTTTGCCCGTCAGATGATAGTTGTCGGTGAACTGCTGAAAAACTTACCCGAAAATGACCGGATTTCGCCGATCATGGGGATGCTGACCGGCGTGGTGGAGCGTGCGGGTGATCTGCGCGTCGAAGTGCCTGACACCAACGAAGCCAAAGAGCTGATGAAGTTCTGCCGTAAATTCACGGTACCGCTGCGTTCGGCACTGCGTCAGGAAAAACTGCTGCTGGCAAAAGAGAACCGGGGCCGTCCGGTCATTCACGTTTTCTTTATCGCGCCGGGCTGTTGCTATGTCGGTTATTCTTACTCGAATAATAACTCTGCGTTCTACATGGGGATCCCGCGTCTGAAGTTCCCGTCAGATGCACCGAGCCGCTCCACCCTCAAGCTGGAAGAAGCATTTCATATGTTTATTCCGTACGACGAATGGGAAGAGCGTCTGGAAGGCGGATTACAGGCGGTGGACCTGGGGGCATGCCCGGGCGGCTGGACGTATCAGCTGGTGAAACACAGTATGCGTGTTCAGGCCGTGGATAACGGCCCGATGGCTGAAAGCCTGATGGAAACCGGTCAGGTGCGCCATCTCCGTGAGGATGGCTTTAAGTTCGTGCCGACATCCAAAAATATTACCTGGCTGGTCTGCGATATGGTGGAAAAACCGGCGAAAGTGGCCGCGCTGATGACCACCTGGATGGTTAACGGCTGGTGCCGCGAGACGATTTTCAACCTCAAACTGCCGATGAAAAAGCGCTATGAAGAGGTATCTCATATCCTCGAAAAAATGGCTGCTGAAATGAAAGAGCAGGGCGTGAATGCGCTGATCCACGCGAAACATCTGTATCATGACCGTGAGGAAATTACGGTGCATGTCCAGCGGGTGTGGGGTGCATATAACCCGGATCGGGTCTTCTGATGAAAAATCCCGGCAATGATTGCCGGATTTTTTTTGTATCACTTCACTTTCGGCAGGAAAGAGATATCCATGTAGTATTTATCAGGATTTTTCGTGTCCACATAAACGGTGACAAACTCCTGATTAATAAACGGTGACGGGTCAAACGCAATATTGTGGCTGTAATACAGTTTCACCGTGTTTGCCGCAGTGTCATGCATTTGTGCCACAATCTGAAACGGGCTGCGGCCGTTGATATTGATCGTGGTATTCAGGATCACTTCACTGAACCGGGCTTTGACCGGCATTCCTTCCCGCAGCAGGCGCTGACCGGATTTACTCCGCAGATACATGATAATCAGCGGCAGCGTACCGACCAGTGCAAATACCGCACCCATTCCGAGAAGAATCACGGCTCCTCCGTACAGACCGCCGAAAGAGTGGATAACCGCGTTATCCGGGTTGCCCGGCTGGTAAATAACATCAATATCGTCACCCGGTGCATTGTGGTAACCGCTGCTGCAATAAGAGGACTCCATGACATACTCTTCCTGCCCGTCAGTGTATTTCACCACAGGACAATAAGTAGTACCGTCATCAGAGCGATGAACAGACAGATCGATAATTTGTCCGGTGACCACTATTCCGCTTTTTTCCTGTGAATAACCGGAAAGGTAAAAGTAACTGCCGCCCATCAGCATCAGCAAACCAATAACAGCAAAAAACCCTAAAATAATGCGTGCTTTCGTAAACATAAGCCATCCGCTAGCTGGTTAATATATTAATAAAACCGAGTGTAGGGGATGTCCGCCGGTTTATCTAACGATTTTAACTTAAGCTAAATTTGACCGGGATTATTCCGAACGAAGCTGAGTAAACACAGGCACTCCGTTGTCTGGTTTAAGAGCTGCTGTTTCCCGCTGGTAAGCGCAACTGGCTGAGATTGCCCTGTAAATGCAGATCCCGTTTCAGGGTGGCGACGTCACGACAGCTGTAAGCCATGGCTTTTCCGTCGATCAGTTTCTGGCGCCATTTCTCCGGTACCCGGTCAATGTGGCTGTAAAGTGAATCCAGGTCAGCAAAGGTGCTGAGCAGTGTGGCCGCTGCTTTCGGGCCGATACCGGTGATGCCGGGGATTTTACTGCTGCTGATTCCGCTTAAGCCCCAGAAGTCCGGCAGTTGCTGTGCGGTAACACCAAATTCGGCGGCAATAAACGGCATATCGAGCCAGCGTTTCTGAAAATAGTCGCGGATCTGAATCTGCGGGGAGAGCAGCTGGCAATAGCCTTTGTCGGTGGAGACAATCGTCACTCTGTGTCCCGCCTGACCGACTTTGTGCGCCAGTGTGGCGGCGAGATCATCCGCCTCATCCCCTTCGGAATGCCATGCCCGGATGCCGTGACGGGCAAACATTTCCCGCAGCAGCGGCAGTTCCTGCCGGACAACCTCCGGCATCTCACTGCGTCCCGCTTTGTAACCCGGCAGCAGTTGATGACGCCAGCTGTGACTGCGGTCGTCCTCATCAAAGACGGTGACCGCGTGTGTCGGTTGTGCATGATTCAGGATCTGCATCAGGGCTTGCTCACAGACCAGCAGGCCGGACTGGCTCTGCACGGCGTAGATCCGGCGGATCAGATTCATTGCATCGATAATCAGTAAATGGATCATAGTCGCTATATATAATTTCCCCGCCGGCGGCGGGGAAACAGTTCAGATAAAAAGTATCAGCGGATGATTTCGTAGCATGGCTCGTAAGCCGTGCCACCCGGTAATTTCATCCGGTGCTGTTCAACAAATCCGCGCAGCATGACATCCATCCGCTGCATAATGGCTTCCTCGCCGTGGATTTTGAACGGCCCGTGCTGTGCGATGGCCTGCATACCGTTTTCTTTCACGTTACCGGCGACAATACCGGAGAACGCACGGCGCAGATCTGCCGCCAGTTTTTCCGGCTCCTGATTGCGGTACAGGTTCAGTGCAGCCATATTTTCATGTGTCGGCTCAAACGGATGCTGCAGATCACCGGCAATTTTAATCGACCAGTTGAAGCTGTAAGCGTCCCCGGTGCTGCGGCGGTTATCTTTCACTTCCGGCATGGCGCGTTTCATCACGCGGGCAACTTCCACCGGATCATCAATAATGATCTGATAATGGCGGGTGGCTTCTTCGCCCAGGGTGTTGATCACGAAGTCATTGAGCACACGGAAATAGTCGGCGCTCTCTTTCGGCCCGGTCAGTACCAGCGGCAGTACCTGATCTTTGTTTTCCGGATGCATCAGGATCCCCAGCAGGTAGAGCAGTTCTTCAGCCGTACCGACCCCGCCCGGGAAGATGATGATCCCGTGTGCCAGACGGACAAAACTCTCCAGCCGTTTTTCGATATCCGGCATGATGATAAGTTCGTTTACCAGCGGGTTAGGCGGCTCGGCAGCAATAATGGACGGCTCGGTCAGGCCGATAAAACGGCTGTTTTTGTAACCCTGCTGGGCATGGCCGACAGCCGCGCCTTTCATCGGCGCTTCCATGGCGCCCGGTCCGCAGCCGGTACAGATATTCAGCTCGCGCAACCCCAGCTCGTTCCCGACTTTACGTCCGTACAGGTATTCGGTTTCATTGATGGAGTGACCGCCCCAGCAGACAATCATATTCGGATCTTCATCAATATGCAGGGCGCGGGCGTTACGCAGGATAAAGAAAATCAGGTTGGTGATATGTGCGCTGTTGTCCAGATTCAGGCCGCGGCAGCGCTCGGCATCGGTGATCTGGGTTTGGACGAACAGAATATCGCGCAGCACGGCAAACAGGTTAGCCTGGAGTGAACGGATAATTTTGCCGTCAACAAACGCATTCTGCGGCGGGTTCACCAGTTCGAGTTTTACCCCGCGCTCACGGCGCAGCACGTTAATATCAAAATCCGGGAAACGGGACAGTAATTCATGACTGTTATCCATCTGGCTGCCGGAATTCAGCACCGCCAGCGAACAGTTGCGGTACAGACGGTACAGGTGACTGCTTGCTGTCCGTTTCAGAACATCAACTTCAAGCTGGGAAAGCAGATCCATAGAGCCTAACGGGCTGATATGTGTGATCAAGTAAAACTCCTTGTTATCCCGTGGATAAATTGTAGTCGTACAGGTTGCGCGCTGTCTGCCTTACTGACGGGCAAGACGGTCCGCAGACGGTGTAAAGTCCGTATTGGTGCGCCACGGATTGATATCCAGCCCGCCGCGCCGTGTATAACGGGCATAGACAGTCAGGGCAACCGGGCGGCAGTGTGTGTTCAGATCGGTAAAAATCCGCTCAACGCACTGCTCATGAAACTCGTTATGGTTGCGGAATGACACCAGATACCGCAGCAGTTTCTCACGATCAATTTTGGGGCCGCGATACTGTATGGCGACGGAGCCCCAGTCAGGCTGCTGTGTAATCAGGCAGTTTGATTTTAGCAGGTGGCTGACTAACGTTTCTTCAACGACATCGTCATTTTCATTGACGGCATCAATAAGATAATCACTGCTGAACTGATAATCAGTAATCGTAATATCCTGATAATCGATACACTCGCCGGTAAAATCAATGATTTTTTGTCCGGTGAACTGATCCGGGCGCAGCAACTCCACTGTCACCTTTCCCTGTGCACAGGCGCTTAAATCCTGCTCCAGTGTGCGGCGGACATCATCCGCAGAGGCAAATACCGTCTGGTTAAAGCTGTTGAGATAGAGCTTGAAGCTCTTGGATTCAATCAGATTCAGCCCGGCGGCATCGAGGGAAACATAGCCGAGCGCAATGCAGGGCACGCCGTTCGGCTGCAACCAGGAAAGCTCATAGAGTGTCCACAGATCCGCACCGCGAAAAGGCAGATTATCCGCATGCAGATGCAGGGCATCCCGGTTGAGGCTGCGCGGTACACCCTGTAACAGAGCGGGATTGTAATGCTGCTCATAACCGGTTTTTTTACCGAGCGTCAGTGACGCCAGTTCTGCCTTTCCTTCATACAGAGACATAAATAACCCTTTTACCTCAGGTGAAAAATAGTACCGCCTGTCGCCAATACAGTCTGTCATACGTTACTATAGCGGCATGATACTTTTATGTTTAACAGGTTTTGCGATATGACCCGCACAGTTTCTCAGGCGTTACATCAGTTTACCCGGCATTATGTCGGTTTATGGCAGGAAAAAACAGGTTTACCGCCGATCAGTCACGATCTTTATGGTATTCCTTCCCCGTGTATTATCCGCACCGGTGATGAGTGTGTGTACTGGGAACCGGCGGAATTCACCGCAGACAAGCATTTGCAGCCGGTTGAGAAAGCGCTGGATATTCAGCTGCACCCGGATATCAGTGAATTCTACACGCAGCAGTTTGCGGGGGATATGCAGGCTGTTTTTGAGGATATTCAGCTCAGTCTGGTGCAGGTCTGGAGTGAGGATGATTTTATCCGCTTACAGGAAAACCTGATTGGTCATCTGGTCACGCAGCGCCGTCTGAAACTGCCGCCGACACAGTTTATCGCCACACTGGAATCAGAATTTGACATGATTTCTGTCTGTAACCTGAACGGTGAAGTGATCCTCGAAACGTTCGGTACCACAAAGCGCCGGGTGCTGGCGGCGGATACGGCATCATTTCTGTCACAGCTGACGGCGGTATGCACAGCATAAATATCACTGACAGCGGTGTGGGATTTTACCGGTGATGGCTGTAATACGGTCTGCCGTAAAATCATGGTTTACTGAAAATAAGCAGTAAATTCATTGAATTAATATTCCTGTACTACCGTGATTTCCCGCCGGTATTATTGCCTGTCACGCAGTGCTGCGGCATGCTGTCTGTGCCCATAAGGAAGTGGACGGAAATACACGGATGTATTTTCAGCAGAGACAGGATGTTATTTTATTAGAAACGAGGGGGATTTTTCCCCCTCGTTTTTAATCCCCCCGCTAATCCCCGTTATGCCTTTTTATGTCTTCCGGACAGGAATTGATTTTTACTTATCTGACCTCAATGTTACGCTACAGATATCAGCGGCATTGGCTGCGGAAAATGAATTTTACAGCGTAAACAGGTTTCAGTTATGACAAAACATCAGCAGATTACTGCGATCCTGACGGACATCGAGAACGAGATGCGCGCCGTCGATCTGTGGCAGGGGCAGCCTCCGGCAGCAGAAGCATTTGAAAGCGAACTGCCGTTTGCGGTGGATACCATGAATGCCCATGAGTGGTTACAGTGGATCCTTATCCCGCGCCTGTATGCCATGATTGAACAGGGCGCGGCACTGCCGTCCGCCTTTCAGATAGCCCCGTATTTTGAAGAGCACTACAGAGGGGACGAACAGGCTGCACGCTATCTGGTGCTGCTTGACCATTTACGGGCGCTGGACGGGCTTTTCGCGTGACACAACCATTGCAGGACACACCATTACCGGAAAAAACATTACTGGAAATCTGTTATCAGGATGAACATATCGTCGCGGTGAATAAACCCGCCGGATGGCTGGTACACCGCAGCTGGCTTGACCGTCATGAAACAGTGTTTGTGATGCAGACACTGCGCGACCAGATAGGCCAGCATGTTTTTCCGGTTCACCGTCTCGACAGACCGACTTCCGGCGTGCTGCTGATGGGGCTGTCATCAGAGGTGGCGCGCCTGCTGTCACAGCAGCTTGAACGGCATGAAATGCAGAAAACCTATCATGCGGTGGTGCGCGGCTGGATAGAGGAAACGGCGACGCTGGATTACCCGCTGGTGGAAGAGCTGGATAAAATCGCTGATAAATTTGCGGCGGAAAAACCGGCGCAACCGGCGGTGACACACTACCGCCCGCTGGCGAAAGTGGAGTGTCCGGTGGCTATCGGGCGTTACCCGACATCCCGTTTTACCCTGACGGAACTGAAACCGGAAACCGGACGTAAACACCAGCTGCGCCGCCATATGCAGCATCTGCGGCATCCGATTATCGGTGATACCGCACACGGCGATCTGCGTCAGAACCGGGGATTCACAGAACATTTCGGCAGCCGCCGGCTGATGCTGCATGCATCGGAACTGGTACTGACACACCCGGTCAGCGGAGAGTCGCTGGTGCTGCATGCCGGTTTCGATGAAACCTGGCAGCGGGTGGCAGAACAGCTTGGCTGGACATTACCCTGATTTATTAATAATTTGATTTTACTGATGAAAAAGGACGGATAATGGCACGTATCGGTATTTTTATCGGCACAGTTTACGGCAATTCGCTGGCTGTGGGTGAAGAGGCACAGACCATTCTGGAGCAGGCCGGTCATGAAGTGGTGTTATTTGATGAACCGGAACTGTCACAGTGGAAAGATTACCTTACGGATGTGGCACTGGTGATCACCTCCACCACCGGACAGGGCGATCTGCCGGATAATATCCGCGAACTGTTTGCGGGTCTGCGGGATGACATCGGTTATCAGCCGTCACTGCGCTACGGTATTATCGCGCTGGGCGACAGCAGTTATGATAATTTTGCCGGTGGCGGCCATCAGTTCAATGAGTTACTGCAGGAACAGCATGCGCAGCGCATCGGCGAGATGCTGGTGATTGACGGCGCGGAAGTCGCTGCACCGGAAGAGTTTGCACAGCCGTGGCTGAAAACCTGGGCGGCACTGGTCAGCTGATCACGGAAAACAACGCCGCAGCAGCTTTGCAGCACTGCGGCAGTGTTTCATCCGGTTACTTGCGGGTCAGTTTTTCCAGATCGCTTTCAATTTCAGCGATCTTATTGGACACCACATGCTCCAGATGGCGGAGATCGTCGAGGATCTTACGTTTCAGATCGATTTCCGGCATCGCGCTCTCTGTCTGCTGGCAGATGGTATCCAGCTCTTCGATGACATAACGCAGGTTGCTGTTGATCTCATTAATCTCTTTGAAACCCTGTGCATCCTGGATAGTCTTGCGCTGACGCGGGTACTTAAACTTCACGCTCTTGGCGAAAAACTCGCCTTTATCCTTGCGGAAATAGATTTTCAGAATGTCGTTGTTCGCTTCCTGACGAAGAGTATAGCGATCAATATCTTCAGGATGCGTAATTCCCAGACTTTTTAAATTGTCGTACATGTGCGCCACCTATTGATTGTTATTCTGTCCTGTTCCCGCCGCAAAAGGCGGAAGATAAGATGCACGGATAAAAAAAATAGCGGAGTTATTATCCGCTATTTCTGAGATTAGTCTATGGTGCGTAACAATTCATTAATTCCGACCTTGCCGCGCGTTTTTTCATCTACTTTTTTGACAATCACCGCACAATAGAGGCTGTAACGGCCATCTTTTGACGGCAGATTACCGGAGACAACCACAGAGCCCGCCGGGACACGGCCGTAATGGATTTCGCCGGTTTCGCGATCATAAATTTTGGTGCTCTGGCCGATATACACACCCATGGAAATCACGGAACCGGTTTCCACAATCACTCCTTCCACCACTTCGGAACGTGCGCCGATAAAGCAGTTGTCCTCGATAATGGTCGGATTGGCCTGTAACGGCTCTAATACCCCGCCGATACCGACACCGCCGGAGAGATGCACGTTTTTACCGATCTGCGCACAGGAGCCGACCGTCGCCCAGGTATCCACCATCGTGCCTTCATCCACATAGGCACCGATATTGACGTAAGATGGCATCAGTACGGTATTGCGGGCGATAAACGCACCACGGCGGGCTGCCGCAGGCGGTACCACACGGAACCCTTCGCGCTCAAAACGCGCCTGGTCGTAATCCGCGAATTTCATCGGGACTTTATCAAAGTAACGGGATTCAGCCCCGTCCATCACCTGATTGTCACTGATACGGAAAGAGAGCAGCACTGCTTTTTTCAGCCACTGATGTGTCACCCAGGTGCCGCCGATTTTTTCAGCGACGCGCAGTTTTCCGCTGTCCAGTAACTCAATCACCTGATTAACTGCGTCACGCAGTACAGGGGTGGCAGTTGCCGGTGTCACAGCGGCGCGATCTTCAAAGGCGGATTCAATAATGGCCTGTAATTGCTGCATCGGTGTTCGTTTCCTTTTATCTGGTGCTTTGATGAATTTACTCTGTTTTATCCTTTGAATTGAGGGCTTTTGTCAACCGTTCAGTCAGTTCTTCCTGAATATTTTTATCCAGCGCTTTATTATCCTTATCCGTCAGAATAAAAATATCCTCGACTTTTTCGCCGGTTGTGGTGATGCGCGCGCCGTGCAACTGAAGGCCGAGTACGGCAAAAATCTGACCAACCTGCGCCAGCAGTCCGGGTTTATCCAGCGCATATAATTCCATGTAGCTGCGCAGGCCGCGTTTATTGTGAATAAACTTCACCCGCGTCGGCACATCAAAATGGCGCAATTTGGCGGGGGCGGTCCGGGTGCGGTGGTTCGGTACATAATCTGTGGTAACCGCGCAGGCCAGTGCTTTACGGATAGTGTCATGGCGATCGGCGGCGAGAGGCTTGCCGTCCGGCTCCAGCACCACAAAGGAATCCATTGCCATATTGTCGCGGTTGGTGAAAATCTGGGCGTTCTGGACACTGAGATTGCGGCGATCCAGCTCGCTGACCACCGAAGCAAACAGGGAAGGGCGGTCGTTGCACCAGATAAAAATTTCACTGCCGCCGTGGCTGCGCTGGTTACTGATAAGGATCAGCGGTGATGCCATATCATTTTTCAGCAGTGCCCCGGCGTGCCAGGCAAGCTGTTCCGGGGTATGGCGCAGAAAATAATCTGCATGACAGCGCGACCAGAACCGGTTCAGTTTCTGCTCATCGGCACCGTCCTGACGCAGCAGGGCCAGTGCACGGTCGCGGTGGTGGCGGATCCGCTGGCGCAGATTCGGTTTATTATGCACTCCGCGTAATAACTGGTTTTCGGTGCTGATAAACAGTTCGCGCAGCAGACTGCGCCGCCAGCCGTTCCAGAGCGAGGCATTGGTCGCCCATATATCGGCAACGGTCAGGCAGATAAGGTAACGGAGCCGCTCTGTGCTCTGCACCTCACCGGCAAAGGTGCGGATCACTTCCGGATCCTGAATATCCCGGCGCTGCGCGGTCACCGACATCAGCAGGTGTTTTTCCACCAGCCAGCTGACCAGATCTGTGTCTGCTTCATTCAGGTCGTGATATTCACAGAATTCCCGTGCATCTGCCGCACCAAGAACGGCATGATCGCCCTGTCTGCCCTTAGCGATATCGTGGAACAGAGCCGCCAGGCGCAGCAGTTCCGGCTGCGGCAGTTTCGGCCAGACATCCACACACACCGGATGATTCACCCGCTCGGATTCCAGCCTGAAAGTATCGATTTTTCCCAGCACCCGCAGTGTGTGTTCATCCACGGTATAGGCATGGAACAGATCGAACTGCATCTGCCCGACAATATTGCCCCACAGCGGCATATAGGCACCCAGCACACCATGACGGTGCATCGGAACAAACGCGGCGCTCACACCGCGCGGATGGCGCAGGATCGCGATAAACAGCTCTCTGGCCTCCGGATACTCCATCAGCGGACGGCTGAGATGCCGCCGGGCATGGCGCAGCTGACGCAGTGTGCCGGAATGAATGCCGGTGATGGTGTCATCACAGGCCATGCGGTAAAACATCCGCATAATGGCAGCGGGATCCTCACTGAACAGCGAATCACGGATAAGCCCGATACGGTGGCCGTACAGCTGAAAATCCTTATCAAGCGGTTTGGGGGTATCGTGGTGCCCTGCGTGCAGAATGGCTTCGTCGAACAATTGCAGCAGCATTTCATTGAGTTCGGACACGCGGCGGGTGACGCGGTAATAGGCTTTCATCATCCGCTCGACCGGCTGATTGTGCTCGCCGTCATACCCGAGCTGCTCCGCCACACTGAGCTGGCGATCAAACAGCAGGCGGTTATCGTAGCGGCTCAGAGACAGATGCAGGGCAAAGCGGATGCGCCAGAGCATATCCAGACATTCATTCAGCTCTTCCCGCTCGGCATCGGTCAGGAAGCCGGAACCGGCCATTTCATACAGCGACGTCGCACCGAAATGGCGGCGCGCCACCCAGAGCAGGGTATGGATATCACGCAGCCCGCCCGGACTGCTTTTGATATCCGGTTCCAGGTTATAACTGGTGCTGTGATAGCGGGCGTGGCGCTCTTTCTGCTCTGCCAGTTTGGCGGCAAAAAAGCGCGGTGACGGCCAGAAGCTGTCATTAAATATCTGCCGCTGTAACTGCAGGAACAGCGGCAGAGTGCCGCAGATAAGGCGCGATTCAATCAGGTTGGTGGCGACAGTCAGGTCGCCGAGTCCTTCGCGGATACACTCATCCAGGGTACGGACACTGTGGCCGACCGTCAGTTTCAGATCCCACAGCACGGCAATAAACTCCCCGATTTTCGGCGTGAGTGCTTCCGGCAGCGGGGCTCTGCTCAGCAGCAGGATATCGATATCCGACAACGGGTGCAGCTCCCGGCGACCGTAACCGCCGACCGCCACCAGGGCGAAATCCGCCACCTCATCAAAACTGAAAAACTGCCACAGGCGGATCAGCAGCTGATCGATATAATCACTGCGGGTCAGCAGCAGGGTATGAACCGGCTGGCCTTCGAGGAAAGCCTCTGCCTGCCAGCGGCGGTAATGCTCCAGGTGCTCCCGCAGCACAGGCAACTGCAAATCATCATCAGTAAAGGATAACGGCGAGGCGGGTTTCAGGGCTGATGCGGTATTCCGGGCGTTGTCCATGCGGGATCCTTGTGGCAGAGGTGTTCTGCTGCAAGGTTACTGCGTCAGCGGGGAAATAACCAGTTTTTTGCCGGTCCGCCGGGGTTATATCAGCACAGGGCCCGGCATCGGGATAAACTGCAGAATAATGCGTTTGTTTTCATCATCCACCCGGTAAATCAGGCAGCTGCGGAAGTAGTTATGCAGGACGTCACTGAGGTTAATATAGGTATCTTCGGCGATCCCGCAGCCGTTGCTTTGTCCGTCAGTGCGGCACATGCCCTGATTGACGATATCCTTCAGGTACGGGGAGGATTGCAGTATTTCCGGCGCATTATCATCGGTACTGAAACTGAACAGAGAGCGGTCCGGTGAAGCAGTCAGACGGGTGATGCGGTAGCTCTCCCCGGCATTCAGGTACTGTCTGCTCTCGCTTGCCAGCGCGGCGGTATCAATATTCAGGGCAGTGATGCTGATCCGGCCGTTGAAATAGGGATTTTCCGTCGGCAGCAGAATGTTTTTCCGCGTCGGAAACGACTGTTGTGACAACGCAACCAGTGTGAAATAGGAGCCGAGGCTGCTTGCCGGGACATACACTGACTGGTGATCAAACACCGGTTTGGTAAAGGCCAGATCAAACAGATTCAGTTCGTAAACATTCTGGTGGATCTGCACACCGACAGCATACCCGCGTGCGACAAACTCTTTCTGCCACCAGCCGGATGACTTGGTCAGGAAATAAAACGGTATCAGCATGACAAGCAGGATCAATGTGACAATACCAATAATGATACAGGCAGATTTCCGGGGGGAAGTTGTCATTCCGGTTATTCCTCAGCGTCCTGACGGCGGGGAGGTATCATGCCCGGCATGTGCGCCGGACATGAATACAGGGCGGTTACTGCGCAACGAGAATACGGGAAAGCGCGCCTTCCTCATCTTTACGCAGGGTCATGATTTCACAGCCGTCATCGGTGACAACCAGCGTGTGCTCATATTGTGCGGATAAGCCGCGATCTTTGGTTTTGACAGTCCAGCCGTCTTTCATGGTACGGATGCGGTAATCGCCGGTATTGAGCATCGGTTCGATGGTAAATGCCATGCCTTTTTTCAGCACCACACCGCCGTCATCGCCGTCATAATGCAGCACCTGCGGCTCCTCGTGGAAACCTTCGCCGATACCGTGACCGCAGTAATCGCGCACGACAGAATAATCATGGCCTTCCGCGAATTTCTGGATAGCCGCGCCGATAGTCCGCAGGCGGATGCCCGGTTTAACCATACGCAGTGCCAGATAGAGGCTCTCCTGTGTCACGCGGCACAGACGCTCGCCCTGAATCGTCGGTTTTCCGGCGATAAACATGGCAGAGGTGTCGCCGTGGAATCCGTCTTTGATAACAGTGACATCGATATTCACAATATCGCCGTTTTTTAAGATTTTATCTTCACTCGGAATGCCGTGGCAGACCACATCATTGACGGAGATACAGACAGATTTCGGGAAGCCGTGGTAGCCGAGACAGGCAGAAATAGCCTGCTGTTTTACCGTAATATGCTCGTGGCAGATGCGGTCGAGTTCACCGGTACTGACACCCGGCACAACATGCGGGGCGATAATTTCGAGCACTTCGGCCGCAAGACGACCGGCGACACGCATCTTCGCGATGTCGTCTTCTGTTTTGATTGTGATTGCCATAATTATTGATATCCGAACCGGGAATGCCCCGTGACTTTACTTAGGAATACTGGTACTGAAACGCGGTATGTTATCAGCCGGAGAAAAGGATGCCAATCATTGCGCGGAAACCCGGCGGACAACGGATAACCGCCGGCATGAAAACTGAAGAAAATGTGGTATCGCTGCGGCTTTTATGGTATAAAGCGCGCCGGCATTCCGTGTATTTTGCCCGGTTGCCGGAAACTTAAATTAACTCAACTGTTATAACACACACGAATCGGCACGTGCGCCGGGGTGCTCCGAAGCTTAACGCTGACAGGGAGTCGGAAGCATGGGATTCGTGGAGGCATAACCCCAACTTATTATTTACAGAGGTTTAAAATGGCTACTGTTTCCATGCGCGATATGCTCCAGGCGGGCGTTCACTTCGGTCACCAGACTCGTTACTGGAACCCGAAAATGAAACCATTCATCTTTGGTGCCCGTAACAAAGTGCATATCATCAACCTGGAAAAAACTGTTCCGATGTTCAACGACGCATTAGCTGAACTGAACAAAATCGCTTCACGCAAAGGTAAAATCCTGTTCGTAGGTACCAAGCGTGCTGCAAGCGAAGCGGTACAGGAAGCTGCAATCAGCTGTGACCAGTTCTTCGTGAACCACCGCTGGTTAGGCGGTATGCTGACTAACTGGAAAACAGTTCGTCAGTCAATCAAACGCCTGAAAGATTTGGAAGCACAGTCTCAGGACGGTACTTTTGACAAACTGACCAAGAAAGAAGCGCTGATGCGTACCCGTGAACTTGGTAAGTTAGAAAATAGCCTGGGCGGTATCAAAGACATGGGCGGTTTACCTGACGCTCTGTTTGTTATCGATGCTGAGCACGAGCACATTGCAATCAAAGAAGCAAACAACCTGGGTATCCCTGTATTTGCTATCGTTGATACTAACTCTGATCCGGACGGTGTTGATTTCATCATCCCGGGTAACGATGATGCAATCCGTGCAATCAAGCTGTACCTGGGCGCAGTCGCGACTTCTGTCCGCGAAGGCCGTTCACAGGATCTGGCTGTTCAGGCTGAAGAATTAGCCGCTGAATAATCTGAGTCCGCTCTCTGAGCGCTCTTATTAACCAGGTATTGCTGCAAATGGTTAGGGAGCCGTCATGGCTCCCTATACGCATCTGATATACGAACAACTCCCCGCAGAAACAGTTTCTGCGAGCTCATCGAGGAAATAACATGTCTGGAATTACCGCTGCATTGGTAAAAGAACTGCGTGAACGTACTGGCGCAGGTATGATGGAATGTAAAAAAGCACTGGTTGAAGCAAACGGTGATATCGAATTAGCTATCGATAACATGCGTAAATCCGGCCAGGCTAAAGCAGCGAAAAAAGCAGGCCGCGTTGCTGCTGAAGGCGTTATCTTATCTGCTGTCAGCGCAGATGCTAAATTCGGCGCACTGATCGAAGTTAACTGTGAAACAGACTTCGTTGCAAAAGATACCGGTTTCCTGGCATTCGCACAGGACATCCTGAATTTCGTTATGGCTGAGAAAACTGCTGATGCAGAAGCTATCGTTGCGAAATTCGAAGAACAGCGTGTTGCACTGGTTGCCAAAATCGGTGAAAACATCAGCTTCCGTCGCGCTGCTATCTTAGAAGGCGACATGGTCGGTTCTTACATGCACGGCGCACGTATCGGTGTTCTGGTTGCGGCAACCGGCGCAAACGAAGAACTGGTTAAACACATTGCTATGCACGTTGCGGCAAGCAAACCTGAATATACCAAACCTGAAGATGTTCCTGCTGATGTTGTTGCTCACGAGAAACAAATCCAGCTGGATATCGCAATGCAGTCCGGTAAACCTCAGGAAATCGCAGAGAAAATGGTTATCGGCCGTATGAACAAATTCACCGGCGAAATCTCTCTGACCGGTCAGCCGTTCGTTATGGAACCAAGCAAATCTGTCGGCGACCTGCTGAAAGAAAACAAAGCAGACGTGACTGCATTCATCCGTTTCGAAGTGGGTGAAGGTATCGAGAAAGCTGAAGCTGACTTCGCTGCAGAAGTCGCGGCAATGAGCAAATAATCATTGCATATCAGAGCCGCCGGAAGGCGGTTCTGTTTTATCTGCAGTACCCCTGTTTATCATCCGGGCATCCGTCCGGGTATCTCTGGCAATAAATTCATCTGTTTAGGACAGAACACCATGGCTACCAATGCAAAACCTGTTTATCAACGTATTCTGCTGAAGCTCAGTGGCGAGGCTTTACAAGGGAATGAAGGTTTCGGAATTGATGCGACTGTACTTGACCGTATGGCGCAGGAAATTAAGGAACTGGTTGAACTGCAGATTCAGGTCGGTGTCGTTATTGGCGGGGGCAATCTGTTTCGCGGCGCAGGGCTGGCCGAAGCCGGTATGAACCGCGTTGTCGGTGACCATATGGGTATGCTGGCAACTGTGATGAACGGTCTGGCAATGCGTGATGCACTTCATCGCGCTTATGTGAATGCGCGGCTGATGTCTGCGATTCCGCTCAACGGCGTTTGTGACAATTACAGCTGGGCTGAGGCAATCAGTCTTTTACGTCACGGCCGTGTGGTTATTTTTTCTGCCGGAACAGGCAACCCATTCTTTACCACGGATTCTGCGGCCTGTCTGCGCGGGATCGAAATTGAAGCGGATGTGGTGCTGAAAGCCACAAAAGTGGATGGTGTTTACTCAGCCGATCCGGCCAAAGACCCGGATGCGGTGCTGTATGAAAAACTCAACTATCAGGATGTGCTGGAACGCGAACTGAAAGTGATGGATCTGGCGGCCTTTACCCTGGCCCGTGACCATAACCTGCCAATCCGTGTTTTCAACATGAACAAACCCGGTGCATTACGCCGTGTCGTGATGGGCGAGAACGAAGGTACCTTGATTTCGCGTGACTAAACGCCGGGACACCGGCGGAATTTGACGGTATCATTTATAAATCGATTCGCCAAAATTATAATGCGGGCCGCGCGACAGGCACGGTCTGAAAAATTACCCGTTTCCAAGGACTCATAACGTGATTAATGAAATCCAGAAAGACGCGCAGGAACGCATGGAAAAATGCGTCGAGTCGCTGAAATCCCAAATCAGTAAAGTGCGCACCGGCCGTGCTTCCCCGAGCCTGCTGGACGGTATCGTTGTTGAATATTACGGTACACCGACTCCGCTGCGTCAGTTAGCTAACGTGGTTGCGGAAGATTCACGCACCCTGGCTATCACTGTGTTTGACCGTTCAATGTCACCGGCTATCGAAAAAGCGATTATGGCCTCTGACCTCGGTTTAAACCCGTCATCTGCCGGTACGGTTATCCGTGTTCCGCTTCCTGCACTGACTGAAGAACGCCGTAAAGACCTGATCAAAGTCGTCCGCGGTGACGCTGAGCAGGGTCGTATTGCTGTGCGTAACGTCCGCCGTGACGCGAACGATAAAGTCAAAGCACTGCTGAAAGATAAAGAAATCAGTGAAGATGATGACCGCCGTTCCCAGGACGACGTTCAGAAAATGACTGACCTGTTTATCAAAAAAATCGATGATGCACTGGCAGCAAAAGAAAAAGAGCTGATGGAATTCTGATCCGGATGCTGTGCTGAACAGAACATATAAAAATAGTGCCCTCAGGCACTATTTTTTTACTTATCAGTTGCGGAAATGACTTCTCACTCTCTGTTGACCAAAGTGCTATACTTTTGCGATTCGAAATAACGATAAAGTAACATTGAGTATTTATCATGAAAGGTTTGGCAATTCTCGGATCCACAGGATCTATCGGTAAAAACACACTCTCGGTTATTCGTCAGCACCCGGATCTGTTCCGTGCGGTGGTTCTGGCAGCCGGGAAAAATGTTCAGACGATGTTTGAACAGTGTCTGGAATTTAAACCCCGCTATGCGGTGTTATCCGACGAAGTGGCTGCCGGTGAATTGCGCATTCAGCTGAAACTCCACGGCAGTGCAACCGAAGTGCTCAGCGGCAGTGCCGCTATCTGTGAAGTGGTTCAGCTTGATGAAGTGGATCAGGTGATGGCCGCTATTACCGGGGTGGCCGGGCTGCTGCCGACTCTCGCGGCTATCCGTGCGGACAAGCGTATTCTGCTGGCGAACAAAGAAGCGCTGATTACCAGCGGGCGTCTGTTTTTTGCCGCCATGAGCACCAGCCGCGCTGAACTGTTTCCTATCGACAGCGAACACAACGCGATTTTCCAGTCTCTGCCGACCGGCGTACAGTTATCTCTCGGGCATGCTGACCTGACTGCCGCGGGTATTGATTCCATTATTCTGACCGGCTCCGGCGGCCCGTTCCGTGAAACCACCTTATCTGAGCTGGCCAATATGACTCCGGATCAGGCTTGTGCACATCCGAACTGGTCAATGGGACGTAAAATTTCCGTGGATTCCGCCACGATGATGAATAAGGGCCTTGAATATATTGAGGCACGTTATTTCTTTAATGCATCAGCAAAACAAATGGAAGTGATTGTGCATCCGCAGTCGGTGATCCACTCCATGGTCCGCTATACTGACGGCAGCATTATCGCGCAGCTGGGCACACCGGATATGCGCACCCCGATCAGCTATTCCATGAGTTATCCGGGCCGTATTACCGCCGGGGCTGAGCGTCTTGATTTTACCCGTATGGGCGGCCTGACATTCACTGAGCCGGATTATAACCGTTACCCGTGCCTGAAACTGGCGATCGAAGCCTGTGATGACGGGCAGGCGGCAACCACGGCAATGAATGCAGCGAATGAAGAAACCGTGCAGGCATTTTTACAAAACAGAATCCGTTTCACAGATATCGCGCAAATAAACCGTATGGTAGTGGAAAATCACCGGTTCACGGAACCTCAGTCAATTGATGATGTCCTTATTATTGATAAACAGGCGCGGGAACTGACCCGTAAATCAATCGGAAAAATCGCGAAGTAATTAATTTATATTAACGGGTTGCGTTTGTCGGTGAATAGCGCAAGTGATATAGTTCAGCGTTGCGATTTCTGTAAATCAGATTTTTAATGACCGGTTAATAACACCATGACGTTATCACTGACAAACAGAGACAACACCGTGAACCTGCACGGTGTTTTTGTGTCTGACGCCATGTATTAACCGATACCTCAAAGGATTAACTTGCGTGACAGTATCCAGTGAAAATGCCTCAGAAAAGCCGGGACCTCAGCATGTCGCCATTATTATGGACGGCAACGGCCGCTGGGCAAAAAAACGCGGAAAATTGCGGGTTTCCGGCCATCGCGCAGGGATCAAATCGGTCCGCAGCTCGGTCAGTTTTGCCATCAAAAACCAGATAAAATCCCTGACACTTTATGCCTTCAGCAGTGAAAACTGGAACCGTCCTGAACAGGAAGTCCACTCACTGATGGAGTTGTTTGTCTTTGCGCTGGACAACGAAGTCAAAAGTCTGCACAAACACAATGTCAGATTATCCGTCATCGGTGATATCAGCCGGTTCAGCCCGCGTCTGCAGGAGCGTATCCGCCGCGGTCAGGTGCTGACCGCCAATAACACCGGTTTACAGCTGAATATCGCCGCCAACTACGGCGGGCGATGGGATATCACCCACAGTGTAAAACAGGTGATAGCACAGGTGCAGCGCGGGGAATTGTCCGCTGAGGATGTCAGCGAACAGGATATCAGCCGTCATATTTCGCTTCATGACCAGCCGCCGATTGATCTCGTGATCCGGACCGGCGGTGAGCATCGTATCAGTAACTTCCTGCTCTGGCAGGTTGCGTACGCCGAATTTTATTTTACAGAAGTGCTGTGGCCTGACTTTGATGAAAACGCATTCAGCGATGCGGTGACTTCTTTTACACAGCGTGAGCGCCGTTTCGGCGGAACCACACCTGATGATCAGTCTGAGCAGGCTCCGGGAGGAAATGTTGCTTAAGTACCGTCTAATTACTGCCATTATTTTAATTCCGCTGGTACTGCTGGCGATGTTTATGCTCGCACCGGCACATTTCGGCTGGGTGGTGATTACCGTATGTGGTCTGGCCGGCTGGGAATGGGCGCAGTTTGCCGGTCTGAAAGGTGCCGGACAGCGTATTGTCACCGGTGTGCTGTTTGCCGCCGGTCTGGCTGCGTGGCAGCTGACACTGGATATGAATAACCTGATGGCGGATGCTGCTGTACAGATCAGCCTGTGGGCGGCGCTGGTCTGGTGGGTCTGTGCGGTGCTGCTGGTGATCAGTTTCCCGAAATCCGCCGCGCTGTGGAAAGATTCTGTGATTATCCGCCTGATCTTCGGTGTGGTGACCATTGTTCCGTTTTACAGCGGCATGATGGTACTGCGCAACCAGGGATATGCGGGCGGTGATGTGTATCAGGGGGCCTGGTGGCTGCTGTATGTCATGCTGCTGGTCTGGGCGGCGGATTCCGGGGCGTATGCCTTCGGCCGTCTGCTGGGCAAACACAAAATGGCACCGCGTGTCTCGCCGGGCAAAACCCTGGAAGGTCTGGCCGGTGGCCTGATTACCGCCGGTCTGGTGTCCTGGCTGTTCAGTCACTATTCGCCGTTACAGACACTGCCGGAAAACCTGATTATCGTGTCAGTGATTGTGGTTCTGATTTCTGTGTTCGGTGATCTGACCGAAAGCATGTTTAAACGTCAGTCCGGCGTGAAGGACAGCAGTCAGCTGATCCCGGGGCATGGCGGCGTGATGGATCGCATTGACAGCCTGACCGCGGCAGTACCGGTATTTGCCGGTCTGATCCTGTTAGTATTCTCCGGCTTTTAAGCACACCGGGAGCAGACAGAAAACGCATGATGACTTTTATCTGGAACTCAGCCGCGTTTGTTATCGCGCTGGGGATTTTGGTTACCGTACATGAGTTCGGGCACTTTTGGGTGGCCCGGCGCTGCGGTATTTTTGTCGAACGGTTCTCCGTCGGTTTCGGCAAAGCACTCTGGCGGCGTACAGACAAACACGGGACAGAATTTGTCATCGCAATGATTCCGCTCGGCGGCTATGTCAAAATGCTGGATGAGCGTGTGGCACCGGTAGCACCGGAGCGTCGCCATCAGGCGTTTAATAACAAAACCGTCGGCCAGCGGGCGGCGGTGGTCAGCGCCGGGCCGATCGCTAACTTTTTGTTAGCCATCGTGGCGTACTGGATTGTGTTTATGATCGGTGTGCCGGCGGTTCGTCCGGTCGTGGCGGATATCCGCGCGGGGTCGGTCGCAGAACAGGCAAATATTTTGCCCGGGATGGAACTAAATGCCGTTGACGGCATCGAAACGCCTGACTGGAATAGTGTGCGGATGGCGATGATCAGTAAAATCGGCGATGATTTTACCGTTCTGAATGTGGTTCCGGAACCGGGGTCAGCCCCGGCGGAAAAACGCCTCGATCTCACCCGCTGGAAATTTGATCCGGAAAAACAGGATGCTGTCCTGTCTCTGGGGATCATGCCGGTGTCCGCAAAGGTCAGTAATGAGATTAATGCACTGACGCCCGGGGGGCCTGCTGAAAAAGCCGGTTTACAACCGGGGGACAGGATCGTTAAAGTAAGCGGGGAGCCGCTTACGGTCTGGCAGCCGTTTACGCTCTTTGTACGTAATAGTCCCGGTAAAACGCTCGATTTACTGATTGAGCGGGGCGGAGAACATATTAATGTGCCTCTCACACCGGAGATAAAAAACAGCGGCGGCAGTAAACAAATTGGTTTTGCTGGTGTCGAATTAAAGGTTATTCCGCTCGACCCGCAGTATATTACGGAACATCAGTACGGGCCGGTGGAAGCGGTTGCCGAGGCGACCGGGAAAACCTGGCAGTTAATGAATCTGACCGTGAAAATGATCGGCAAGCTGGTGACCGGTGATGTAAAACTGAATAATCTCAGTGGTCCGGTATCGATTGCGAAAGGTGCCGGTATTTCCGCCGATTCCGGCTTAGTGTATTATCTGATGTTTCTGGCGCTCATCAGCGTCAATTTAGGGATCATAAATCTGTTCCCGCTGCCAGTTTTAGATGGTGGACACCTGTTATTCCTGCTTATCGAGAAGATAAAAGGCGGGCCGGTGTCTGAGCGTGTACAAGACTTCAGTTATCGTATTGGTGTAATGGCACTGGTACTGTTGATGGGGCTTGCACTTTTCAATGATTTCTCCCGCTTCTGATTAAGGAAGACCGGGACCGGTAAGGAAAACGCATAACAACGATGGCGATGAAAAAGTTGCTCATAGCGTCGCTGCTGCTTGGCAGCTTCACTGCATACGGTTCAGACGGATTCGTGGTTCAGGACATTCAGTTTGAAGGTCTTCAGCGCGTCGCCGTTGGTGCTGCATTACTGAACATGCCTGTCCGTGTAGGAGACACGGCCAGTGATGAGGATATCGGACGTACCATTCGCGCACTGTTCGCGACAGGTAACTTTGAAGATGTCCGCGTCCTGCGTGAAGGTAATGTACTGCTGGTTCAGGTGAAGGAACGTCCGACCATTGCAAATATCACCTTCTCGGGTAACAAATCCGTGAAGGACGACATGCTCAAACAGAACCTGGAAGCATCCCGTATCCGCGTCGGGGAAGCCCTTGACCGGACGATGCTGTCAAACATTGAAAAGGGGCTGGAAGATTTCTATCACAGTGTCGGTAAGTATAACGCGACGGTAAAAGCCGTTGTCACACCACTGCCGCGCAACCGTATTGATGTGAAATTCGTTTTTGCGGAAGGTGTATCCGCGACTATTCAGCAAATCAATATCGTCGGTAACACTCAGTTTACCACGGCTGAACTGGTTAACCGTTTCCAGCTGCGTGATGATGTACCGTGGTGGAACCTGGCGGCTGATCAGAAATACCAGAAACAGAAACTGGCCGGTGACCTTGAAACCCTGCGCAGCTTCTATCTGGATCGCGGTTACGCGAAATTCAATATTGATTCGACTCAGGTCAGCCTGACGCCGGACAAAAAAGGTATCTATATCACCATCAACGTGACCGAGGGCGAGCAGTATCAGATTGCCGGGGTTCAGGTTGCAGGTGAAACGGCCGGTCACTCCGCTGAAATCACCGAGCTGACCGCCATTGAGCCGGGTTCACTCTATAATGGTGCTCAGGTCACCAAAATGGAGAATGATGTCAAAAATATGCTCGGCCGTTACGGCTATGCGTATCCGCGCGTCATGACCCAGCCGGAAATTAATGAAGCCGATAAAACCGTGGTTCTGCATGTGAATGTGGATGCCGGTAACCGTTTCTATGTCCGCCAGATCCGTTTCGCCGGTAACGACGTGAGTAAAGACTCCGTTCTGCGCCGTGAAATGCGTCAGATGGAAGGGGCATGGTTAGGTAACGATCTGGTTGAAGCCGGTAAAGAGCGTCTGAACCGTACCGGTTACTTTGAAACCGTTGAGGTGGAAACCCAGCGTGTGCCGGGTGTGCCGGATCAGGTCGATGTCGTCTATAAAGTCAAAGAGCGTAACACCGGTTCCCTGAACTTTGGTGTGGGCTTCGGTACAGAGAGCGGCGTCAGCTTCCAGGTGGGTGTCACCCAGGATAACTGGTTAGGTACCGGTTATCAGGTTGGTGCGAACGCCAGTAAGAACGACTACTCAACGTACGCTGAACTGTCACTGACTGACCCGTTCTTCACGGTTGATGGTGTGAGTCTCGGCGGCCGTATTTTCTACAACGACTTCCGTGCGGATGATGCAGACTTGTCCGGTTACACCAACAAAACCTATGGTGTGGACGGAACGCTCGGCTTCCCGATCAACGAAAATAACTCCCTCCGTTTAGGTCTGGGTTATGTGCATAACACCCTGTCACGTATGGAACCACAGGTTAATATGTGGCGTTATCTGCACTCAATGGGTGAAGAGCCGAACTATAAAGATCGTGCGGAATTCCGTGCCGATGACTTTACCCTGACAACTGCGTGGGTTTATAACAACCTCGACCGTGGTTACTTCCCGACCTCCGGTGTGAAATCCACTGTGAGTGCGAAAGTCACGGTTCCGGGCTCTGATAACGAATACTATAAACTGATCGCAGATACCACCGGCTACTACCCGATTGACGAAAACGGCAGCTGGGTTGTGATGGGACGCGGTCGTTTAGGCTTCGGTGATGGTCTCGGCGGCAAAGAACTGCCGTTCTATGAGAACTTCTATGCCGGTGGGTCCGGTACCGTCCGTGGTTTCCGTTCCAATACCATCGGTCCGAAAGCAGTCTACTATGACGGGGCATCCGATAAGTTACGCAGCGACAGCCCGTCCCGTGATGCTATCGGGGGTAACGCGATGGCGGTGGCCAGTATGGAACTGATTACACCGACACCGTTTATCGATGAAAAATACACGAATTCTGTCCGCACATCACTCTTTGTGGATGCCGGTACAGTGTGGGATACCAATTGGGACAATACTGAGCTTATGCAGAAGTATGGTATTCCTGATTACAGTAAAGCAGGGAACATCCGTGTTTCCACCGGTGTTGCGTTCCAGTGGATTTCTCCGCTCGGACCATTGGTCTTCTCGTATGCGAAGCCAATCAAAGACTACCAGGGTGACCGGACAGAACAGTTCCAGTTTAATATCGGTAAGACCTGGTAATTGCAGTACAGGGTTACCATGCGTAATAACCAGTACGCTCAGTGTGCAAAGGGAATCTTTACCATTGGGTTTAATATCCAACCAGTAAATGGTGTTTAAGGGGTTTTATTGTGAAAAAGTTATTAACTGCTGCCAGCGTGGGTATGGTATTAGCGATGTCTGCCGGTGCTGCTCAGGCTGCTGACAAGATCGCGGTTGTCAACATCGGTGAAGTTGTCCAGAAAATGCCGGGCCGTGAAGCGGCAGCAAAACAACTGGAAAGCGAATTCAAAAGCCGTGGTACTGAACTGCAGAGTTTAGAAAAAGATCTGCAGACCCGTGCTCAGAAACTGCAGAAAGACGGCGCGACCATGAAAGACAGCGAGCGTCAGAAACTGGCAGGTGAATTCGACACCAAACGTGCTGACTTCGCGAAAAAAGCCCAGGCATTTGACCAGGATTTCCAGAAACGTCAGATGGAAGAGCGCAACAAAGTCATGAAACGTGTTGAAGATGCAGTGAAATCTGTTGCTTCAAAAGGCGGATATGACGTTGTGATCGATGCTAACG
Source organism: Morganella morganii (assembly GCF_019243775.1). NCBI lineage: Bacteria > Pseudomonadati > Pseudomonadota > Gammaproteobacteria > Enterobacterales > Morganellaceae > Morganella > Morganella morganii. The sequence goes on along the minus strand of NZ_CP069157.1, from coordinate 3,187,219 downwards.
CAGTTGCTTACTCTGTTTCCGGCATTGATATCACTGCTGACGTTCTGAAACAGGTTAAATAATTAATGTCTTCCATTCGATTAGCTGATCTCGCTCAGCAGTTGAATGCAACGTTACACGGTGATGGCGATCTCGTCATCACCGGTATCGCGCCTATGCATTCAGCAAACAGCGGGCAAATTACCTTTCTGTCTGATGCCCGTTACCGGGAAAAACTGGCTGGTTGTCAGGCGGGTGCTGTGGTATTGCGTGAAGACGATTTACCGTTTTGTCAGGTCGCGGCCCTTGTGGTGAAAGACCCGTACCTGGCGTATGCGCATATGGCGCAGATTATGGATACCACACCGGCTCCGGCTGAGAATATCCATCCGTCTGCCGTGATTGACCCGTCAGCCTCTCTCGGGGCCAATGTGTCGGTCGGTGCGAATGCTGTCATTGAGTCCGGCGTGGTTCTGGGTGACGATGTTATCATCGGCGCAGGATCGTTTGTCGGCAAAAATACCACCATCGGTGCCAAAACCCGTATCTGGGCAAATGTCACCGTGTACCACGGGATTGTGATTGGCGAAGGCTGTCTGGTTCATTCCAGCACCGTTATCGGTGCGGACGGATTCGGTTATGCCAACGATCGCGGTCAGTGGGTTAAAATCCCTCAGCTGGGTTCCGTTATTATCGGTGACCGGGTTGAAATCGGCTCCTGTACCACTATCGACCGTGGTGCATTAGAAAATACGGTAATCGGTAATGGTGTTATCATTGATAACCAGTGCCAGATTGCCCATAACGTCATAATCGGCGACAACACCGCAGTAGCCGGTGGTGTGATTATGGCCGGGAGCCTGAAAATCGGCCGCAACTGTATGATTGGCGGAGCAAGCGTCATTAATGGTCATATGGAAATCTGCGATCGCGTCGTCGTGACAGGCATGGGCATGGTAATGCGGCCTATCACCGAACCGGGTGTATACTCCTCCGGTATTCCGTTACAGCCAAATAAAACATGGCGTAAAACTGCCGCGCTGGTGATGAACATCAGCGAAATGAATAAACGCCTGAAGGCGGTCGAAAGGCAGCTGGATAACGACGATAAATAACAGCGCATTTTGCGGTATTTTTGCGGCCTGCTAACCGCGTGACGGGTATAGCAGGCCGTGTTATTAATAAGACATATGACAAAGAGACAGGAAGAGTATTCTGATGAGTGACAACCATACTCTCAAAATTGATGAAATTTTAGAGCTTCTTCCGCACCGGTATCCGTTTTTATTAGTGGATCGCGTGCTGGATTTTGAAGAAGGTAAATTTTTACGTGCCGTGAAAAACGTATCATTCAATGAGCCGTTTTTCCAGGGGCATTTCCCGGGCAAACCAATTTTTCCGGGCGTTCTTATTCTGGAAGCGATGGCTCAGGCCACCGGCATTCTGGCGTTCAAAAGCCTGGGTAAATTAGAGCCGGGCGAATTGTATTATTTTGCCGCCATCGATGACTGTCGCTTTAAACGCCCGGTACTGCCGGGAGACCAGATGATCCTCGAAGTGACTTTCCATAAGGAACGCCGCGGCGTTGCCCGTTTCACGGGTGTTGCGAAAGTTGACGGAGAAGTTGCCTGCGAAGCTACCATGATGTGTGCACGCCGCCGTGAGGGGTAATAAATGATCGATAAAACCGCCCGGATCCACCCGTCTTCCATTATCGAAGACGGCGCCGTTATTGGTGCCAATGTCACCATCGGTCCTTTCTGCTGTATTGGTGCGGATGTTGAGATCGGTGAGGGGACTGAAATCAAGTCCCATGTTGTGATTAATGGTCATACCAAAATTGGTCGTGATAACCAGATTTTCCAGTTTGCCTCCATTGGTGAGATAAACCAGGATCTGAAATACAAAGGTGAACCGACCCGCGTTGAAATCGGTGATCGTAACCGTATCCGCGAAAGTGTGACTATTCATCGCGGCACCGCGCAGGACACCGGCGTTACCCGTATCGGTAACGACAACCTGCTGATGATCAATGCCCATGTTGCTCACGACTGTGTGATCGGCAACCATTGTATCATTGCCAACAACGGAACCCTGGCGGGTCATGTCACGCTGGATGATTATGTCATCCTGGGTGGCTTATCGGCTGTTCATCAGTTCTGCCGTATCGGTGAGCACGTGATGGTCGGCGGCTGTTCAGGTGTGGCGCAGGATATCCCGCCGTTCTTAATCGCGCAGGGTAACCATGTGACCGCCTTCGGCCTCAATGCTATCGGCCTCAAACGCCGTGGTTTTGATAAAGACGATATCAGTGCGTTACAGAATGCCTATAAAGTCCTGTACCGCAGTAATCTGACGCTGGCAGAAGCCAAAGTGCAGTTGGCTGAACTGGCGAAAGAAAATGTCCATGTAAAAACCTTCGCTGACTTCCTGGATACCGCTGAACGCGGGATCATCCGTCCGTAATTGCGGGGGCTGCCATGTCGGTATCACCTCGTCCGCTCACGATAGGTATTGTCGCCGGAGAAACCTCCGGCGATATTCTCGGCGCAGGCTTAATGCGCGCACTGAAAGAAAAATATCCGGATGTTCGTTTCTTCGGGGTTGCTGGTCCGCTGATGCAGGCGGAAGGCTGTGAAACCTGGTATGAAATGGAAGAACTGGCGGTGATGGGCATTGTGGAAGTGCTGGGGCGCCTGCCGCGTCTGCTCTCCATCCGCCGTGATCTCACCCGCCGCTTCCGTGAACTGAAGCCGGATGTTTTTGTCGGTATTGATGCACCGGATTTCAATATCACCCTGGAAGGACGGTTAAAGTCTTCCGGGATCAAAACGATCCACTATGTCAGTCCGTCAGTCTGGGCGTGGCGGCAGAACAGGGTCTTTAAAATCGCCAAAGCGACCAATCTGGTGCTGGCTTTCCTGCCGTTCGAAAAAGCGTTTTACGACAAATACAATGTGCCGTGCCGCTTTATCGGCCACACTATGGCAGATGCACTGCCGTTGCAGCCGGACAAAACCGCTGCCCGTGACGCACTGGGGCTGGATCCGTCCGCGCCGTGTCTGGCAATACTGCCGGGCAGCCGTCACGCGGAAGTCTCGATGCTCAGCGGCGATTTTCTGAAAACCGCGCAACTGCTGCGGCAGGCACTGCCGGATTTACAGATTGTGGTGCCGCTGGTAAATGCGAAACGCCGCGCTGAATTTGAAGCTATCAAACAGGAAATTGCCCCGGAACTGGATGTGCACCTGCTTGACGGCCGCGCCCGTGATGCCATGATTGCCTCGGACGCCGCACTGCTGGCGTCAGGTACGGCGGCACTGGAGTGCATGCTGGCGAAATGCCCGATGGTCGTGGGCTATCGCATGAAGCCGTTCACGTTCTGGCTGGCGAAACGGCTGGTCAAAACTTCGTATGTGTCACTGCCGAACCTGCTGGCAGGGCGTGAGATCGTGCCGGAACTGTTACAGGATGAGTGCCGCAGTGATCTGCTGGCAAATGCACTGCTGCCGCTGTTGCAGGGCGGTGAAGCCGTGGATAAACTCAGAGAAACCTTCCTGGAACTTCATCAGAAAATCCGTCTTGATGCGGATAATCAGGCGGCACAGGCCGTATCAGATATAGCGAGTAATTAATGGATTTTGTTTATCCGGACGCGGCACTGATTGCCGGTGTCGATGAAGTCGGCCGCGGGCCGCTGGTCGGCGCGGTGGTAACCGCTGCCGTTATTCTTGATCCGCAGAACCCGATCGACGGTCTGGCGGACTCCAAAAAGCTCACGGAGAAAAAACGTGAGCGCCTGTTTGCTGAAATTCAGGAAAAGGCACTGTACTGGAGTATCGGCCGCGCGGAAGCGGCGGAAATTGATCAAATCAATATTTTACAGGCCACATTCCTGGCGATGCAGCGGGCGGTTGCCGGGTTGCCGGTGCGTCCGGGTTTTGTACTGGTGGACGGCAACAAAGCGCCGGATTTTGGTGTCCCTGCTCAGGCAGTGATCAAGGGTGACGGTCTGGTGCCTGAGATCAGTGCGGCATCGATACTGGCAAAAGTCACGCGGGATCGCGAAATGGCGGAGCTGGATAAACAATTCCCGCAGTACGGATTTGCAAAACACAAAGGTTACCCGACGGCGCTGCATCTTGAGATGCTGGCGCAGTATGGGGTGACAGAGCATCACCGCACCAGTTTTGGCCCGGTCCGCCGCGCGCTGGCCGGTATCAGTAAGTGAGGATGGCGTAATGGCGGAACCGCGTTTTATTCATCTTAATATTCACAGCGACTATTCCATGATTGACGGACTGGCGAAAACCGGACCGCTGGTCAAAAAAGTGGCGTCGATGAATATGCCGGCGATGGCGATTACGGACTTCACTAACCTGTGCGGGCTGGTTAAATTTTACGGCAGTGCGCACGGCGCCGGGGTGAAACCGATTGTCGGCGCGGATTTCCTGATGGAAAGCGAGCTGCTGGGTGATGAACTGGCGTCACTCACGATTCTGGCACGCAATAATACCGGTTATCAGAACCTGACCCTGCTTATCTCCGAAGCCTATCAGAAAGGCTACGGTGCACAGGGACCGACCATTCAGCGCGACTGGCTGGTTAATCATAAAGAAGGGCTGATTATTCTCTCCGGCGGGCGCAAGGGGGATGTGGGTAAGTTTCTGCTGCGCGGTAACAGCGCCCTGGTGGAGCAGGCGCTGGAATTCTGGCAGACCCACTTCCCGGACAGCTTCTATCTGGAGCTTATCCGTACCGGCCGCCAGGATGAGGAAAGCTATCTGCATGCTGCGGTACAGCTGGCGACAGAGAAATCTCTGCCGGTGGTGGCGACCAATGATGTCCGCTTTATCAGCAGTGAGGATTTTGACGCCCATGAAATCCGCGTAGCCATTCATGATGGTTATACGTTAGCGGATCCGAAACGTCCGAAACTCTACAGCCCTCAGCAATATCTGCGCAGTGAGGACGAGATGTGCGAACTGTTCGCCGACATCCCGGAAGCACTGCAGAACAGCGTCGAAATTGCTAAGCGTTGTAACGTCACTATCCGTCTCGGCGAGTATTTCCTGCCGCAGTTCCCGACCGGGGACATGAGCACGGAAGATTATCTGGTCAAACGCTCGAAAGAGGGACTGGAGGAGCGCCTGGCGTTCCTGTTCCCGGATCCGGAAGTGCGTGCGCAGCGCCGCCCGGAATATGACGAGCGTCTGGATGTTGAACTGAAAGTGATTAACCAGATGGGCTTCCCCGGCTACTTCCTGATCGTGATGGAGTTTATCCAGTGGTCGAAGGATAACAATGTGCCGGTGGGGCCGGGACGTGGTTCCGGTGCCGGTTCACTGGTGGCGTACTCCCTGAAAATCACCGATCTGGATCCACTGGAGTTCGACCTTCTGTTCGAACGCTTCCTGAACCCGGAACGTGTCTCCATGCCTGACTTTGACGTCGACTTTTGCATGGAAAAACGTGACCGCGTGATTGATCACGTAGCCGAAATGTACGGGCGTGATGCCGTTTCTCAGATTATTACCTTCGGTACGATGGCGGCAAAAGCGGTTATCCGCGATGTCGGCCGTGTACTGGGGCATCCGTACGGGTTTGTCGACAGAATTTCCAAACTGGTGCCGCCGGATCCCGGTATGACACTGGAAAAAGCCTTTGCGGCAGAGCCGCAGCTCGGCGAGGTGTATGAGGCCGATGAGGAAGTCAGGGCGCTGATCGATATGGCGCGTATCCTGGAAGGGGTGACACGTAACGCCGGCAAACACGCCGGTGGTGTGGTGATCGCGCCGACAAAAATTACCGATTTCGCACCACTTTACTGCGACCCGGAAGGGAATAACCCGGTCACGCAGTTTGATAAAAACGACGTGGAATATGCCGGTCTGGTGAAGTTCGACTTCCTCGGTCTGCGTACACTGACGATTATCGACTGGGCGCTGGGCATGATTAACCCGCGCAATGAGAAAAAAGGCAAGCCGCCGGTGGATATCGCGGCTATCCCGCTCGACGACCAGAAAAGCTTTGATATGCTGCAGCGCTCGGAAACCACAGCGGTCTTCCAGCTTGAATCCCGCGGCATGAAGGATCTGATCAAACGTCTGCGTCCGGACAGCTTTGAAGACATGATAGCCCTGGTGGCGCTGTTCCGGCCCGGCCCGCTGCAGTCGGGCATGGTGGATAACTTTATCGACCGTAAACACGGACGTGAGGCCATCTCTTACCCGGATGTGGAATGGCAGCATGAATCCCTGCAGCCGGTACTGGAACCGACGTACGGCATCATCCTCTATCAGGAACAGGTGATGCAGATTGCCCAGGTGCTGGCGGGCTATACCCTGGGCGGCGCGGATATGCTGCGCCGTGCAATGGGTAAGAAAAAGCCGGAAGAGATGGCAAAACAGCGCTCGGTATTTGAAGAGGGCGCGGTGAAAAACGGCATCGATGCCGAGCTGTCCATGAAAATCTTTGACCTGGTGGAGAAATTCGCCGGCTACGGGTTTAACAAATCTCACTCCGCTGCCTACGCGCTGGTTTCCTATCAGACACTGTGGCTGAAAGCACACTATCCGGCGGAATTTATGGCTGCCGTGATGACGGCGGATATGGATAACACCGAAAAAGTCGTCGGGCTGGTGGATGAATGCTGGCGGATGGGTCTGAAAGTATTGCCGCCGGATATCAACAGCGGACTGTATCACTTCCATGTCAATGATGAAGGTGAGATAGTCTATGGTATCGGTGCGATTAAAGGTGTCGGCGAAGGCCCGATCGAAGCGATTCTGGAAGCCCGTAAGGACGGGTATTTCAAGGATATTTTTGATTTGTGTGCCCGTACGGACACCAAAAAACTGAACCGCCGCGTAATGGAAAAACTCATTATGTCCGGCGCGTTTGACCGGCTGGGGCCGCACCGCGCCGCGCTGATGTCCTCACTGGAGGATGCGCTGAAAGCAGCGGATCAGCACGCCAAAGCGGAAGCCATCGGTCAGGCGGATATGTTCGGGGTACTGGCAGAGGCACCGGAGCAGGTAGAGCGCTCTTATGCCAATATTCCGAAATGGCAGGACGAAATTATCCTCGAAGGGGAGCGGGAAACACTCGGGCTGTATCTTACCGGACATCCGATAAACCGTTATCTGAAAGAGATTGAGCGCTATACTCATGGTTTACGTCTGAAAGATGTTAACCCGACACCGCGTGGTCAGATGACCACGGTAGTCGGTCTGGTGCTGGCTTCCAAGGTGATCACCACCAAACGGGGAAACCGGATTGGTGTCTGTACCCTCGATGATCGTTCCGGCCGGCTGGAAATTATGCTATTTTCCGATGCACTGGAACGTTACCAGCATCTGCTCGAACAGGATCGCATTCTGATTGCTTCCGGGCAGGTCAGCTTTGATGATTTCAGCGGCGGGCTTAAAATGGTGGTCAGGGAGCTGCTGGATATCAGCGAAGCACGCGAAAAATATGCGCGCGGGCTTGCTATCTCGCTCACGGACGGGCAAATTGACGAACAACTGCTGCACCGGCTGCGCGGTGCGCTTGAACCGCACCGCTCCGGGACAATACCGGTTCACCTTTATTACCAGAAGGACGATGCCAGAGCGCGGATGCGTTTCGGTGCCACCTGGCGGGTCACCCCGACCGATACCCTTCTGACGGATCTGCGGACTCTGCTGGGTAATGAGCAGGTAGAATTAGAATTTGACTAAAATAGGAACATTATGAGTCTTAATTTTCTGGATTTTGAACAGCCGATTGCCGAGTTAGAGGCGAAAATTGATTCGCTGACCGCGGTCAGCCGCCAGGATGAATCACTCGATATCAATCTTGACGAAGAAGTTGAACGCTTACGGGCGAAGAGTCTGGAACTGACACGTAAGATTTTCGCTGACCTGGGTGCCTGGCAGATTGCTCAGCTGGCACGCCATCCGCGTCGTCCGTATACCCTGGATTACGTCAAACTGATCTTTACCGATTTTCAGGAACTGGCAGGCGACCGCGCATATGCGGATGACAAAGCGATTGTCGGCGGGATTGCCCGTCTGGACGGTCGTCCGGTGATGATTATCGGCCATCAGAAAGGCCGTGAAACCAAAGAAAAAATCCGCCGTAACTTCGGCATGCCGGCACCGGAAGGTTACCGCAAAGCCCTGCGTCTGATGGAACTGGCAGAGCGCTTTAATCTGCCGGTGATCACCTTTATCGACACCCCGGGGGCCTATCCGGGCGTGGGCGCGGAAGAGCGCGGCCAGTCTGAGGCGATTGCCCGTAACCTGCGTGAAATGTCCCGCCTGAAAGTACCGACTGTCTGTACCGTGGTCGGGGAAGGCGGTTCCGGCGGTGCACTGGCGATTGCAGTGGGCGACAAAGTGAATATGCTGCAATACAGCACTTACTCTGTGATTTCACCGGAAGGTTGTGCCTCGATTCTGTGGAAAAGTGCGGATAAAGCGCCGATCGCCGCAGAAGCGATGGGGATCACCGCGCCGCGTCTGAAAGAGCTGAAACTGATCGACAATGTGATCCCTGAGCCGCTGGGCGGCGCGCACCGTGATTATGAAGCGGTTGCCGCATCCCTGAAAGCACAGATCCTGTCTGATCTGGAAGAGCTGGATAAACTGGACAGCGAGTCTCTGGCTAATCGCCGCTATGAGCGCCTGATGAGCTACGGCTACTGCTGATAACCGGTTGTGGATACTGCCTTTTGTGAATCACTGTCTGCCGTGTTCCGCCGTGTGTTTGCCTCTCAGCAGGCAATCCTGGCGGGACTGAGCGGCGGGCTTGATTCCGTTGTCCTGCTGCATGCTCTGCGGCAGTGGCAGACCGCTGAGCGTCCGGCATTGCGGTTGCGGGCAGTCTACATTCATCACGGATTAAATCCGCTGGCGGATGACTGGGCAGATCACTGCCGGACATTCTGCGATTCACTCTCTGTTCCGTTTCAGGTGTGCCGCGTGCAGGTGGATCCCCGCAAAAAAGGGATCGAAGCTGCCGCCAGAGATGCCCGCTATCAGGCTTTCCGTGAAGTGATAGCTCCGGATGAGGCGCTGGTAACCGCACAGCATCTGGATGATCAGAGCGAAACCTTCTTTCTTGCCTTAAAACGCGGCAGCGGCCCTGCCGGTCTCTCTGCAATGCCGGAACAGATGGCATTCGGTGCCAATCCGCTGATCCGTCCGTTACTCTCCTTCAGCCGTGCTCAGCTCGAACAGTATGCACAATATTATCAGCTTTCCTGGGTCGAGGATGACAGTAATCAGGATCGCCGTTATGACCGCAATTTTCTGCGCCATGCGGTATTACCGCAACTGAATGCCCGCTGGCCGCACTTTGCTCAGGCAGTTTCCCGCAGTGCCGCGCTTTGCGGTGAACAGGAAGCCCTGCTGGATGAACTGCTGCTGCCGGAACTTATGCAGTTAACGGATGCGGATAACGGGTTATCTTTTATCCCGCTGCTCAGCGCCGGGACGGCGAAACGCAACGGCATACTGCGCCGCTGGCTGAAACACTGTGGTGTGCAGATGCCGTCACAGCATCAGTTGGCACTGCTCTGGCAGGAAGTGGCACTGGCGAAACCGGATGCAGAGCCGGGCTATTATCTGAAACCGGTCACCATCCGCCGTTATCAGAATAAACTGCATGTGACAGAAAAAACCGCTGGGTTATCAGACTATTGCCTGCCGTGGGATCTGCACTCTGCGCTGCAACTGCCTGATGATGCCGGCATTTTGCGGATGGCGGAAACGGTCACTACACAGGATGTGGCTTCTGTGGTGCGTCCGCCGCGCCCGGATGAACAGGTGACTGTCCGTTTTGGTTTGCAGGGGCATTATCATATCTGCGGCCGTGATCGCGGGCGATCAGCCAAAAAGCTGTGGCAGGAATGCGGCGTTGCGCCCTGGCTGCGCGAACGCACACCGCTGCTCTGGTATAACGATACGCTGATAGCGGCGGTCGGGGTATTTGTCACGAAAGAGGGAGAAGCGGATGAGGCAAAACTGATGATTATGCAGGAAAAAAACAACCCCGCGGACGGGGTTGCAGAGTTATTCAGGACGGTGAGTGATCAATAACCACTGTTCCCAGTTCGGGATGACTGAAGCTGACAATAGAGTCCAGACGAAGCTCCCGCAGTTCGTTGTCAATCGTGACAACAAGGTATTCTACTTTCTTCCGGAGCACCAAATCGGTCGCTTTTCCTGTCAGAACATCGCCCCCCTGTAAGGTCACTTCCAGTACCATATGATGCTGGCAGGCCAGTTCGAGGTTGTCATAGTCATCACAATTAATTGGTTGATATTCGTTTTCTGCAGACATATTCCCTCACCATACTTTCGCTTGCGGTATCATCCGCGGATGGTTATTCAAATAGCCTCATCGCTCCCAGCAGACTATATCATAGTTATCATATTGGCTATTACTGATTACATTTTATTATCGGCAAAACATATTGTTTATCACTGTTTTGAGGAAAATCATTGCCATTTTAAAAATAAAAATGCGTAATTGTCTGAAAGCGCGTGAATATACAAAAACTGACAATCATTTTGCTAACATTACCTCATCTGATGTTCAGGGGGAAACATGAAAAATCTGACAAAACTCTTATTGGCGGCAGGCATTTTCAGCATTACGGCCTGTAGTTCGACAGTGGTTGTGCCACCAACTCCGGAAGTCCATGTTCTTGACCGTGCCTATAACGGCGTGGTTCCGTGTGCCGATTGCTCCGGCATGGATGTGACCGTTTTACTGGAAGGTGACGGCACCTATGTTATGCAGCGCACCTATCTGGAAACCCGCGACGGCAACCAGACCTTCTTTGAAACCGGGACCTGGGCGAAAGACGGCGAAAAACTGCGTCTGACCGATACTGCCGGGCAGCGTGCTTATTATGATCCGCAGGATAAATCGCTGGTAATGCTGGATATCGACGGCAACCCGGTTAAATCGGATTTGAACTACACCCTGAAAATGGTGAAACCGGTACAGCTGAAAGGTGAATATCGTTATATGGCGGATGCGGCAACGTTTAAAGATTGCCAGACCGGTGTGGTTTACGCGGTACCGGGCAATATCGGTTTAGAGCAGGGCTACGGCAAGCTGGGCGTTGAAGGCGGAAAACCTGTCTATCTGGAAGTGGAAGGGTATTACACCATCCGTCCGTCCATGGAAGACGGCCAGTTTGATCAGGCGCTGATCCAGACCGGCAAATCCGTACTGGATAAATCACGCGGTTGTCAGTAAGTTCTTCCGGCTCCCGCAGGCATAAAAAAGGCTGAACAGATGTTCAGCCTTTTTGTATTCACAGCACTGATAATCAGGCAGTGATGATTTTCTCTTTCAGCACACTGACAACGTCATCCAGCGCGATAAGAGATTTATCTTCGCTGCGGCGGTATTTATATTCCACCACACCGCTGTCGAGGTTGCGATCACCGATAACGATGGTATGCGGGATCCCCATCAGTTCCATATCCGCAAACATCACACCCGGACGCTCTTTACGGTCATCAAAGATCACTTCAATGCCCTGAGCGGTCAGATCAGCGTAGAGTTTTTCCGCCACTTCTTTCACGCGGTAAGATTTGTGCATATTCATCGGCAGCAGAGCAACCTGGAACGGTGCAATCGCATCCGGCCAGATAATTCCGCGATCGTCGAAGTTCTGCTCAATCGCTGCGGCAACAATACGGGTGACTCCGATACCGTAGCAACCCATAAAGACCACTTCGTTGTGACCGGCTTCGTTCTGAACAGTCGCTTTCAGTGCTTCGGAATATTTTTTACCGAGCTGGAAGATATGACCGACTTCAATCCCGCGCTTGATCATCAGAGTACCTTTGCCGTCCGGGCTCGGGTCACCGGCGACCACATTACGGATATCCGCCACTTCCGGCAGGGCAGCATCACGCTCCCAGTTGATACCGAAATAGTGTTTGCCGTCGATATTCGCACCGGCACCGAAATCACTCATCATGGCAACAGTACGGTCAGCGACCACCGGCAGCGGCAGATTGACCGGCCCCAGTGAACCCGGGCCCGCATTCACGGCTGCGCGGATCTCTTCTTCTGTCGCGAACTCCAGCGGAGAAGCAACCAGCGGATGTTTTTCCGCTTTCACTTCGTTGAGTTCGTGATCACCGCGCACCAGCAGCGCAACCAGTTTGTGGCCGCTCTCTTTGCTGCCGTGAACAATCAGGGTTTTGACGGTTTTCTCAACCGGCAGATTAAACTGTTCAACCAGCTCCGCGATAGTTTTCGCGTTTGGTGTATCAACCAGTTCCATTGCTTTCTGCGGTGCAGGGCGCTCAGTAATGTTGCAGACCGCTTCCGCCAGTTCGATATTGGCCGCGTAATCGGACTCAGAGGAGAAAATCACATCATCTTCGCCGCTCTGTGCCAGAACCTGGAACTCGTGGGATGCACTTCCGCCGATAGAGCCGGTATCTGCCATTACTGCACGGAAATCCAGTCCGATACGGTTGAAGATTTTGCTGTACGCCTGATACATCGTATCGTACGTCTCCTGCAGAGAATCCTGAGTCAGGTGGAAAGAGTACGCATCTTTCATGATGAATTCACGGGAGCGCATCACACCAAAACGCGGACGGACTTCATCACGGAATTTGGTCTGGATCTGGAACACATTCAGCGGCAGCTGTTTGTAAGATGTCACTTCGTTACGGATGATGTCCGTGACCACTTCTTCGTGCGTCGGACCCAGAACAAACTGGCGATCGCCGCGGTCGGTAATACGGAGCAGCTCCGGACCGTACTGTTCCCAGCGTCCGCTCTCCAGCCATAAATCTGCGGGCTGAACCACCGGCATGGAGATTTCCAGTGAACCGGCATTTTCCATCTCTTCACGTACGATCTTTTCAACTTTGCGTAATACGCGGACACCGGTCGGCATCCAGTTGTACAGACCTGAAGCAAGTTTACGGATCATCCCGGCGCGCAGCATCAGCTGATGACTGACCACTTCGGCGTCAGCAGGGGTCTCTTTCAGAGTAGAGAGCAGATATTGGGTAGTACGCATTATTTAGGTTCCATTAGAACGACAAACATGTCTTATCGCAGAAATATTCTGCGCAGAAGTGAAGTTAAGCCTGACAGTTTACCAGTGACTGCCGCGCCCCAAAAGGGGTTTAGCGTTTTTCCAGACTGATGACTTCGGTCACGCCGTCACGGATATGCCAGCGGACATTTAAATCCAGCAGGTGCACGGCATAAATTTTATCGTCAGCCTGTTGTTTTTTATACGCCGGACGCGGATCCTGCGCCAGTACCTGTGTGATAAAACGCGCCAAATCAGGATATTGTGCGGCCTGAGCTGTTATGAATTGCTGCGCGGCAGGGCTGAACACGACCGGCATATCCGCCGGCGGCTCTTCCTGCGCAAAACCGGCCAGTGCGCCGGGCACGGATTCAGCATAGGGCAGATAGGGTTTGATATCCAGCACCGGTGTGCCGTTAAGCAGATCCAGGCTGCCGAGGGAGAGATACGCCGTATCGCCGTCGTAACAGACTTTTTTCAGTTCAACCAGCGACATCCCGATCGGATTCGGGCGGAAGGTGGAGCGGGTGGCAAACACGCCCATTTTTGCATTACCGCCAAGGCGCGGCGGGCGTACCAGCGGACGCCAGCTGCCGGCCGGAATATCATGGAAAACAAAGATGACCCACACATGACTGAACTGTTCCAGTCCGCGCACGCAGTCGGCGTGATTATAGGGCGCCACAAAGTGCAGTTCCCCGGTACCATCCTCAACCAGCCCCGGCTGGCGCGGAATCGCAAATTTTTCCTGCCACGGTGAGCGGATAAACCCCACGGGCGAAAATGAAAACTCAGACATCATCAACCTTAATCGCAGTACCTTCGCATACCGCCAGCTGCTTACAACCCTGCGCGGGGTTCACGGCGCACTGGTGGAGTAACACGGCATCTGCTTTCAGTTTTCCGGCCCGGGACAGCATTTGCTTACGGGCTGCCGGAATACCGGACTGTGCAGGGTTTGCCGCTTCACGGCAATTCTGACCCAAAACCACACCAAGGTCACGGAAAGGTTTACCCAGCAGTTCTTCCGGGTGGAGATAGAGTTTGACGCGTGATGCTGCGGATGTTGATTTGGCTTTTTTACCGGCCGATTTTTTCAGCCGCATATCGGCGTATTGCGCCTGCTCCTGTTCAGAATGACTCTGACGGAAAGAGCATCCCGCGATGAGAAGAGCAAGCAGGCTGATAATAAGCACTCGCATGGAAAACAATCCTCTGGCTGTACAAAACAGAAAAGTAAGGGCAGATGAAATATTATTATTTATATGATGAACATTTAATGATTATAACAAAATAAAAAGGGTGAACAATTGTTCACCCTCAGTGTAATATTCTTTGATTAAAGATAAAAGAATTTAGCAGTTATTCTGAACTCCCGGTCTTTTACCAGCCTTTCACCGCACCGCCGTTGAAGACTTTATCTGCTTCGTTAAAGACTTCATCAGACTGATATGCCTGAACAAATTGTTTCACCGCTTCACTGTCTTTATTATCTTCGCGGGAGACAATAATGTTGACGTAAGGTGAATCTTTATCTTCAACAAATAAGCCGTCTTTAGCCGGGGTTAAGTTGATCTGGCTGGCGTAAGTGGTGTTGATCACGGCCAGGTCGATCTTATTATCATCCAGTGAACGCGGCAGTTGCGGGGCTTCCAGCTCGATCAGTTTCAGACCTTTCGGGTTTTCAACCACATCAAGAACTGTCGGCAGCAGACCGGTGCCTTCTTTCAGTTTGATTAATCCCTGCTTCTGTAATAACAGCAGTGAACGGCCGAGGTTAGTCGGGTCATTCGGCAGAGCGACCTGTGCGCCGTCCTGTAATTCATCCAGTGATTTGATTTTCTTTGAATAACCGGCAATCGGATAAACAAAGGTATTGCCCACCGGAGTTAATTTGTAGTTACGGTCTTTAATCTGCTGATCCAGATACGGTTTGTGCTGGAATGCGTTCAGATCGATATCACCACGGCTGAGCGCTTCGTTCGGCATGACGTAGTCGTTGAACGTAACCAGTTCCACATTCAGGCCGTATTTGTCTTTGGCGACTTTTTTCGCCACTTCTGCCACCTGCTGTTCAGCACCGACGATCACGCCGACTTTGATACTTTTCGGATCTTTTTCATTCTGTCCGCAACCCGCCAGCACTAATGAACCCAGCAAAGCACCGGCAACGACAAGCGATTTTAATTTAAAAGCCATCTTTTCTTTCCTCGTTCTGTTTAATACGCGTTCGCAGTCAGTGCGGCGCGGAGAGAGTCTTATTTGTGGGTAACGGCCTTAACCAGACGATCACCACATACCTGAATAATAAAGACCAAAACAACCAGCAATGCCAATACCGTATTCATAACTACTGCGTTATATCCGACATAACCATACTGATAACCAATCTGACCTAACCCGCCTGCACCGACAGCACCACCCATTGCGGAGTAACCCACGAGGGTGATCAGCGTAATGGTAGCGGCGTTGATCAGTCCCGGTAATGCTTCCGGCAGCAGGATCTTGCTGACAATCTGTAATGGTGTGGCTCCCATCGCCCGCGATGCTTCAATCAGACCTGACGGGATCTCCAGCAGGGCGTTTTCCACCATACGGGCAATAAACGGTGCAGCGCCGACAGTCAGCGGCACAATGGCAGCCTGTAACCCGATAGATGTACCGACGACTAACCGGGTAAACGGAATCATCCACACCAGTAAGATAATGAACGGAATCGCGCGGAAGATATTGACCAGCACGGACAAGGTCCGGTACAGGCTTTTATTATCCGCAATTTGCCCAGAACGGGTGATATACAGCAGTACCCCCACCGGCAGGCCGATTAAAAATCCCAGGAAACCGGATGCAAATGTCATAACCAGGGTTTCCCAGATGCCTTTAACTAACAGTAAAATCATTCCTTCAGACATAACCGAGAACCTCTGTTTTTACGTGGTGTTCTTTCAGAAAACTAATCGCCGCTTCAACATCCTGCGGGCTGTTACCGTCCAGTTCTGCCAGCATGACACCAAATTTCACACCACCCGCATAATCCATCTGAGAACTCAGGATGCTGATATCAATATTGAACTTGCGTGATGCAATCGAGATCAGCGGGGCATCGACAGACTGACCACCAAACTCCAGCTTCAGCAGCGGCCCCAGTCCTTCCGCCGGTTCCGGTTTCAGACGTGCCAGATAATCTTCCGGCACATCCAGATGCAGCGTGGATTCAATAAAGGCCTGTGCCACTGGTGTTTTCGGATGAGAGAACACCTCACTCACCGTATTCTGTTCAATCAGCTGTCCGCCGCTGATAACCGCAACCTGGTCACAGATGCGTTTCACCACATCCATTTCATGGGTGATCAGCAGGATAGTTAACTCCAGCCGGCGGTTGATGTCTTTCAGCAGTTCCAGAATCGAACGGGTCGTTGCCGGATCCAGGGCGCTGGTGGCCTCATCACACAGCAATACCTCCGGTTCGTTTGCCAGCGCACGGGCGATAGCCACACGCTGTTTCTGACCACCGGACAGATTTGCCGGATAAACATCCCGTTTATCAGACAGACCGACCAGGTCAAGCAGCTTCACAACCCGTTTTTCAATTTCCGCCGCCGGTACGCGATCCAGTTCCAGCGGCAGCGCGATATTCCCGAAAACAGTACGGGAAGACAGCAGGTTAAAATGCTGAAAAATCATTCCGATGCCGCGACGGGCACGGGTTAACTCTTTATCGTTCATCTTAGTGAGGTCACGGCCGCCGACGAGTACCTGTCCGGATGTCGGCCGTTCCAGCATATTCACACAGCGGATAAGCGTACTTTTCCCGGCGCCGGAAGCACCAATCACACCGTAAATCTGCCCTTGCGGGACGTGCAGGTTAATATCAGAAAGTGCCTGTATTTCGCGATGACCCTGCTGAAAAACCTTATTTATATTCGTCAGCTTTATCATGTAATTATTATTACCTTGTTACGTGAAACTGGTTGTTCACCAGATGATTTTCGGATGTTAAGATGTCTGGACGGCTAAGTCAACAGGATTTAGTTATCAGGCCGCATTCTCATTCCGCATCAAATAGGCGATACTAAATACATTATTGATGACGGACTAAGAGTGTAACCATGGGTATCCCCGCAGTATTTCTGGACAGAGACGGCACCATTAACGTAGATACCGGCTATCTCCATGAGATTGATGATTTTCAGTTTATAGAGAACGCGATTGAAGCAATGCAGGCCATCAAGCAGATGGGCTACGCTTTAATCATAGTCACAAATCAGTCGGGTATTGCCCGCGGTATGTTTACCGAAGATCAGTTTATGCATCTGACAGAATGGATGGACTGGTCTCTGGCGGATCGCGGCGTTGACCTGGATGGTATCTATTATTGTCCTCATCATCCCGAAGGTACTGTCGAAGAGTTTCGTCAGGAATGTAACTGCCGTAAACCGGAGCCGGGTATGCTGCTGGATGCACAGAAATTTCTGAAGATCGATATGAGTAACTCTTATATGGTAGGGGATAAGCTCGACGATATGTTGGCCGGACGGGCAGCCGAAGTGGGTACAACCGTATTGGTACGCACCGGTAAACCGGTAACGGAAGACGCCGAAGCGGCGGCAGATATTGTGATTAACAGTATCGCGGATTTACCTGCACTGCTGAAACCCGTACAAAAAAGCGCAAAATCACCTAAAAAGTAACCCGATTGGGTGTTTTATCTGCAAACAGAAAAAAAAGTTGAAATAAACACTTGCGTGATCTCAGCGAGTGTCTATAATGCGCCACCACTGACACGGAACAACGCGATAACACGCGGTTCCGGCAGAAAGAGAAAAAGCGGAAAGTTGAAAAACAACGCTTGACTCGAAGGGGCTGGAAACGTAATATACGCAGCCTCGCAACAACGCAGAAGACCGGCAACGGCAGCGAAGGTTGCAACTGCTCTTTAACAATTTATCAGACAATCTGTGTGGGCACTCGCAGGACATATCACAAAAAATATTATTTTTGAGAAGTCTTGAAGAGTGACCAATACAGCAGCTTAGAAATAAGCAGCAGTAAACAGTTTAATTCTTTGAGCATCAGACACTTTTAATTGAAGAGTTTGATCATGGCTCAGATTGAACGCTGGCGGCAGGCCTAACACATGCAAGTCGGGCGGTAACAGGGAGAAGCTTGCTTCTCTGCTGACGAGCGGCGGACGGGTGAGTAATGTATGGGGATCTGCCTGATGGCGGGGGATAACTACTGGAAACGGTAGCTAATACCGCATAATGTCTTCGGACCAAAGCGGGGGACCTCCGGGCCTCGCGCCATCAGATGAACCCATATGGGATTAGCTAGTAGGTGAGGTAACGGCTTACCTAGGCGACGATCCCTAGCTGGTCTGAGAGGATGATCAGCCACACTGGGACTGAGACACGGCCCAGACTCCTACGGGAGGCAGCAGTGGGGAATATTGCACAATGGGCGCAAGCCTGATGCAGCCATGCCGCGTGTATGAAGAAGGCCTTCGGGTTGTAAAGTACTTTCAGTCGGGAGGAAGGTGTCAAGGTTAATAACCTTGGCAATTGACGTTACCGACAGAAGAAGCACCGGCTAACTCCGTGCCAGCAGCCGCGGTAATACGGAGGGTGCAAGCGTTAATCGGAATTACTGGGCGTAAAGCGCACGCAGGCGGTTGATCGAGTCCGGATGTGAAATCCCAGGCTTAACCGGGAAATTGCATCTGATACTGGTCAGCTAGAGTCTTGTAGAGGGGGTAGAATTCCATGTGTAGCGGTGAAATGCGTAGAGATGTGGAGGAATACCGGTGGCGAAGGCGGCCCCTGGACAAAGACTGACGCTCAGGTGCGAAAGCGTGGGGAGCAAACAGGATTAGATACCCTGGTAGTCCACGCTGTAAACGATGTCGACTTGGAGGTTGTGCCCTTGAGGCGTGGCTTCCGGAGCTAACGCGTTAAGTCGACCGCCTGGGGAGTACGGCCGCAAGGTTAAAACTCAAATGAATTGACGGGGGCCCGCACAAGCGGTGGAGCATGTGGTTTAATTCGATGCAACGCGAAGAACCTTACCTACTCTTGACATCCAGAGAACTTAGCAGAGATGCTTTGGTGCCTTCGGGAACTCTGAGACAGGTGCTGCATGGCTGTCGTCAGCTCGTGTTGTGAAATGTCGGGTTAAGTCCCGCAACGAGCGCAACCCTTATCCTTTGTTGCCAGCGCGTGATGGCGGGAACTCAAAAGGAGACTGCCGGTGATAAACCGGAGGAAGGTGGGGATGACGTCAAGTCATCATGGCCCTTACGAGTAGGGCTACACACGTGCTACAATGGCGTATACAAAGGGAAGCGACCCCGCGAGGGCAAGCGGAACTCATAAAGTACGTCGTAGTCCGGATTGGAGTCTGCAACTCGACTCCATGAAGTCGGAATCGCTAGTAATCGTAGATCAGAATGCTACGGTGAATACGTTCCCGGGCCTTGTACACACCGCCCGTCACACCATGGGAGTGGGTTGCAAAAGAAGTAGGTAGCTTAACCTCCGGGAGGGCGCTTACCACTTTGTGATTCATGACTGGGGTGAAGTCGTAACAAGGTAACCGTAGGGGAACCTGCGGTTGGATCACCTCCTTACCTAGTTGATACTGAATGTGAGTGTTCACACAGATTGTCTGATAGAAAATGAGCAGAGAGCGTCTGCGAAGCTGACTAATGTCCCCTTCGTCTAGAGGCCCAGGACACCGCCCTTTCACGGCGGTAACAGGGGTTCGAATCCCCTTAGGGGACGCCAGTCTGCGCGGATGAGTGAAAGTCATCTGCAAATAATGATTAAGCTGATTCAAGAGTCAGCTTAACAATTATGCTCTTTAACAATCCGGAACAAGCTGAAAAATTGAAACAATCAATATTATCACCGAGGTAATATTGATGAGTCTCTCAGCCAAGCAACAGAACGTGTTACTACGACACGGCGAGCGAAGTGATTTCGCGGAGGCCGGAGCACAGTGAGCGGAGCATACTCAGGTATGTGAGCATCACGAGCACCGCCCGACAAAGAAATCGCAAAGCACAGCCTGTCGGATAAGACACTTTCGGGTTGTGAGGTTAAGCGAATAAGCGTACACGGTGGATGCCTAGGCAGTCAGAGGCGATGAAGGACGTGCTAATCTGCGATAAGCGCCGGTAAGGTGATATGAACCGTTATAACCGGCGATTTCCGAATGGGGAAACCCAGTGCAATTCGTTGCACTATCATTACCTGAATACATAGGTAATGAAGCGAACCGGGAGAACTGAAACATCTAAGTACCCCGAGGAAAAGAAATCAAACGAGATT
Source organism: Morganella morganii (assembly GCF_019243775.1). NCBI lineage: Bacteria > Pseudomonadati > Pseudomonadota > Gammaproteobacteria > Enterobacterales > Morganellaceae > Morganella > Morganella morganii. The sequence goes on along the minus strand of NZ_CP069157.1, from coordinate 3,166,843 downwards.
CCCCCAGTAGCGGCGAGCGAACGGGGAGCAGCCCAGGACCTTAATCAGCATCAGTGTTAAGAGAACAGTCTGGAAAGGCTGGCCACAGCAGGTGATAGCCCTGTATCTGAAAGCACTGGTGTTGTGAGTCCGATGAGTAAGGCGGGACACGTGTTATCCTGTCTGAATACGGGGGGACCATCCTCCAAGGCTAAATACTCCTGACTGACCGATAGTGAACCAGTACCGTGAGGGAAAGGCGAAAAGAACCCCGGCGAGGGGAGTGAAAAAGAACCTGAAACCGTGTACGTACAAGCAGTGGGAGCACCCTTCGGGGTGTGACTGCGTACCTTTTGTATAATGGGTCAGCGACTTATATTCTGTAGCAAGGTTAACCGGATAGGGGAGCCGCAGGGAAACCGAGTCTTAACTGGGCGAATTAGTTGCAGGGTATAGACCCGAAACCCGGTGATCTAGCCATGGGCAGGTTGAAGGTTGGGTAACACTAACTGGAGGACCGAACCGACTAATGTTGAAAAATTAGCGGATGACTTGTGGCTGGGGGTGAAAGGCCAATCAAACCGGGAGATAGCTGGTTCTCCCCGAAAGCTATTTAGGTAGCGCCTCGTGAACTCATCTCCGGGGGTAGAGCACTGTTTCGGCTAGGGGGTCATCCCGACTTACCAACCCGATGCAAACTGCGAATACCGGAGAATGTTATCACGGGAGACACATGCGGGTGCTAACGTTCGTCGTGAAGAGGGAAACAACCCAGACCGCCGGCCTAAGGTTCCAAAGTCATAATTAAGTGGGAAACGAAGTGGGAAGGCTCAGACAGCCAGGATGTTGGCTTAGAAGCAGCCATCATTTAAAGAAAGCGTAATAGCTCACTGGTCGAGTCGGCCTGCGCGGAAGATGTAACGGGGCTAAATTATGCACCGAAGCCGCGGCAGCGATATGTAAATATTGTTGGGTAGGGGAGCGTTCTGTAAGCCTGTGAAGGTGTGCTGTGAGGCATGCTGGAGGTATCAGAAGTGCGAATGCTGACATAAGTAACGATAATGCGGGTGAAAAACCCGCACGCCGGAAGACCAAGGGTTCCTGTCCAACGTTAATCGGGGCAGGGTGAGTCGACCCCTAAGGCGAGGCTGAAAAGCGTAGTCGATGGGCAACGGGTTAATATTCCCGTACTGGTGGTAACTGCGAAGGGGGGACGGAGAAAGCTAAATCATCCGGCGACGGTTGTCCCGGTTTAAGCGTGCAGGTGGACTGACCAGGCAAATCCGGTCGGTTGTTAACACTAAGGCGTGACGACGAGCCACTACGGTGGTGAAGTGATTGATGCTCTGCTTCCGGGAAAAGCCTCTAAGCTCCAGGTTACCATTAATCGTACCCAAACCGACACAGGTGGTCAGGTAGAGAATACTCAGGCGCTTGAGAGAACTCGGGTGAAGGAACTAGGCAAAATGGTGCCGTAACTTCGGGAGAAGGCACGCTGGCATTAGGTGAAGTGATTTCACTCATGGAGCTGAAGCCAGCCGCAGATACCAGCTGGCTGCAACTGTTTATTAAAAACACAGCACTGTGCAAACACGAAAGTGGACGTATACGGTGTGACGCCTGCCCGGTGCCGGAAGGTTAATTGATGAGGTCAGCCGCAAGGCGAAGCTTCTGATCGAAGCCCCGGTAAACGGCGGCGTAACTATAACGGTCCTAAGGTAGCGAAATTCCTTGTCGGGTAAGTTCCGACCTGCACGAATGGCGTAATGATGGCCAGGCTGTCTCCACCGAGACTCAGTGAAATTGAACTCGCTGTGAAGATGCAGTGTACCCGCGGCAAGACGGAAAGACCCCGTGAACCTTTACTATAGCTTGACACTGAACATTGAGCCTTGATGTGTAGGATAGGTGGGAGGCAACGAAGTGTGGACGCCAGTCTGCACGGAGCCATCCTTGAAATACCACCCTTTAACGTTTGATGTTCTAACCGGGTCCATAATCTGGATCGGGACCGTGTCTGGTGGGTAGTTTGACTGGGGCGGTCTCCTCCCAAAGAGTAACGGAGGAGCACGAAGGTTGGCTAAGCATGGTCGGACATCATGCGGTTAGTGCAAAGGCATAAGCCAGCTTGACTGCGAGAGTGACGGCTCGAGCAGGTACGAAAGTAGGTCTTGGTGATCCGGTGGTTCTGAATGGAAGGGCCATCGCTCAACGGATAAAAGGTACTCCTGGGATAACAGGCTGATACCGCCCAAGAGTTCATATCGACGGCGGTGTTTGGCACCTCGATGTCGGCTCATCACATCCTGGGGCTGAAGTAGGTCCCAAGGGTATGGCTGTTCGCCATTTAAAGTGGTACGCGAGCTGGGTTTAGAACGTCGTGAGACAGTTCGGTCCCTATCTGCCGTGGGCGCTGGAAGATTGAGAGGGGTTGCTCCTAGTACGAGAGGACCGGAGTGAACGCACCACTGGTGTACGGGTTGTGATGCCAATTGCATTGCCCGGTAGCTAAGTGCGGAAGAGATAACCGCTGAAAGCATCTAAGCGGGAAACTTGCCTCGAGATGAGTCTTCCCTGACCCTTTAAGGGTCCTGAAGGAACGTTTGAGACTAAGACGTTGATAGGCTGGGTGTGTAAGCGCAGCGATGCGTTGAGCTGACCAGTACTAATGAACCGGGAGGCTTAACCTGACAACACCGAAGGTGTTTTGAGTTGAGAGACGATTAGAGAGATTTTTCAGCACAGTGAAGAGGCAGAAGTCATTCACTGTGAAAGCTTGTTTTGGATTGAAATGAATTTGCCTGGCGGCCGTAGCGCGGTGGTCCCACCTGACCCCATGCCGAACTCAGAAGTGAAACGCCGTAGCGCCGATGGTAGTGTGGGGTCTCCCCATGTGAGAGTAGGGAACCGCCAGGTTATTATTAAGTGAAGAAGCCACCCTTTGGGTGGCTTTTTTGCGTTTGGGTGAAAAGAAAAAATATTTTTCACCTGAATACGTGTTCTGAACCGGATAGCATGAATCAAAGTTTGCTAAGATAGTGACGGACAGAAGCAAACAGTATCGGGGTTATCGTTGAAAGAGAAAAAAAAACTGGTCCGTCCGGTATGTCGCAGGGCATCCGGCACGACAAATCCCCCCCCATGTCGGCAGACATGCTGGGTAACGGATTGCCGGTTGGTTTACCATTATCCGCACCGGAACAAACTATCCGCGTTGTGGTCTGGAATATCTATAAGCAACAGCGTCCTGACTGGCGCAAAACCCTTGATCGCATTTTGCATGACACACAACTGGTCCTGCTTCAGGAAGCACAGCCTTCTCCTGAACTGGTCAGCCTGGCCGGAAAACACCAGCTTGTTGCTGATCAGGTTCCCGCGCTGCATTTTCAGCAGCATCCTTCCGGTGTGATGACACTGGCAACCTCCCATCCAATCTATTGCTGCCCGTTACAGCAGAAAGAACCCTTATTGCGTCTGCCTAAATCCGCATTAGTTACTGTGTACCCGTTGCCGGATGGCCGTCAGCTGATGGTGATTAACGTCCATGCTATTAATTTCAGTTTTGGTGTGGATGTTTACCGGCGCCAGCTGAATACGGTCGGCTCCCAGATCCGCTGTCATATCGGGCCGGTGATCCTCGGCGGTGATTTTAACGCCTGGAGCAGGCAGCGCATGAATGCCCTGAAACGTTTTGCCCGTGCGCAGGGCCTGAAAGAAGTGCTGTTTCCGGATGATATCCGGACAAAAGCATTTGGTCACCCGCTGGATTATCTGTTTTATCGCGGATTTAAACTGGTTTTATCGGACGTTATGCAGACAGATGCTTCAGATCACTATCCTTTAATTGCTGAGTTCATGTAAAAATATCTGATGATATTGTTTATCACTGTTATCATTAAGTAATAATATTAATGCAATATTATTTATACTAACTATAGTTATCTGGTTGTTATTGCCTGGTGTTATTTATTATTAACTAATTAAGTAATAAAACCGGAGACTCTATGCAGCGTATTGTTATTGTTGGCGGCGGCGCCGGCGGCACGATGGTCGCAAATATTCTGACCAGAAAGCTGTTAAATGATATTTATCAGAAGAAAGTGGAAGTTGTCCTTATTTCAGACAGTGAATGGCACTATTATAAACCTGCGTTTATGTATGTGGCTTTTAATCTGTATCTGAAAGAGGAATTACGAAAGTCACAACGCTCTCTGCTTCGCCCCGAAATTCAGTTTATTCACGACCGTGTCGAGCATTTTGATTTTGCATCACAGACGCTGCAGGGAAAGAGCGGCACCAAATACGGATATGACTACCTGGTGATCGCGACCGGCTGTCAGCCGAGACCGGATCGGATCTCCGGAATGAAAGAAGCTGCCGATCATTTCTATCAGTATCAACCCGCTCGCCAGTTGGCTGAAAAGCTGGCAAAATTCGAAAAAGGCCGGATTTTTATTACGGTTTCTTTCCCGAATACCCCGAATGTTCCTCACCAGTGTGGTATCGCACCGATGGAAACCACGCTGATGCTGGATGATTATTTCCGTCAGCGTCGTGTCCGCCAGGATATCGAAATCGTTTATACCTATCCGACAGTATCTCAGTTATTACGTAACTGCCTGTTTATGCAGAAAGATGTCTGTGAAGTCCTGCCGGCGGTCTTTCAGGAGCGTAATATTCAGGCTCAGCGCGGTTTTACCCTGGAGCGTGTCTGCCCTGAAAAGAAAATTGCGTATTCCAAAGAAGGGGAAGAGCAGCCGTTTGATCTGCTGATAGGTACGCCACCGATTTCTGCGGTGGAATCGGTACGTAATACCGGATTATCCGACGGCGATCCAGAAGAGGGCTGGCTGCCGACAGATCCGGAAACGTTGCAGGTGTACGGACTGAAAAACGTGTATGTCCTCGGGGATACTGTGGATCTGCCTATCAGTAAAGCGGCCGGCAGTTGCCATAACCAGTCGACTGTCGTGGTGGATAATATTATCGGCGAGATGCGTTTCGGCTATACCACCGCCATTTATGACGGACGGGTTCAGGCAGTCGCCCAGATGGGGCTGAATGCAGGGATGCCGCTTCAGTATGATTATAAGCATGATGTGTTACCGACACCGGCGACAAAGCTGGGTGGCCTGCTGCGTACCGGTTTTAACCGCGGGCTGTACTGGTCAACCGTTCGCGGCCTGGTATAACAGAGGAAACTGCAATGTCTGCAACAGAACAGATGAATGAACAGACTGCTGCGCCACAGCCTGAATTATCCGCACAAACAGCGGAAAAACTGGCGGTATTAATGCAGCTGAACCGCTTTGATAATGTGATTGATTTGCTGTCTCTGGTCTCGGATCTGGTCGATATTATCGGCAAGAATGAGGTCAATAAACTGGCGGATAATGCGGAATCAGGTATCGCATTATTGTGGGAAAGCGGACTGACGCTGAACAAGGCCAAAATGGAAATGATGTACAGTGATGAAAAGTACAATTTCCGTAATACCTATAAATTACTGAAAGATCAGGACACGCTCAAAGGCATCAATATGGTGCTCAGAACGTTACAGATTATGGGCTCCCGTATTCAGCGTATCAACAGCGAACCCTGATACCGGACATAAAAAAAACCGAGTGTATGATTCACCCGGTTTCGTGTTTTCAGAACAGTGAGTTGTCTGTTTATACCCGTTTTTTCACACCGGCAAAATAACCAACAGTCAGAATTACCACCCAGGCAATCCCCACCATCAGTGCCACACGTGTATCCGGGAAGTAACCCAGAAGGGCGATCACAAAGACCATAAAGGCGATGGTCAGAGCGGGCGCAACCGGCCACATCGGTACAGGGAATTTCAGGGTTTTGACCTCTTCCGGTTTCATCTTACGGCGCATTGCCACCTGAGATAACAGAATCATCAGCCAGACCCAGACGGTCGCGAAGGTTGCGATAGAGGCGATAATGATGAAGATTTTTTCCGGGATCAGGTAGTTAAGCACCACGCCGACCAGCAGAACTGCACTCATCACCAGAACTGTCATCCACGGCACACCGTTTTTGGTGAGCTTCATAAAGGATTTCGGTGCCTGACCTTCCTGCGCCATGCCGTACATCATCCGGCCTGCACCGAAGATATCACTGTTAATGGCAGAAACGGCTGCGGTGATCACCACCAGGTTCAGAATGTTGGCCGCGTAGGAGATATTCAGTTTCTCGAAAATCTGCACAAACGGGCTGCCGTTATGGCCGATCTGGTTCCACGGGAAGATACACATCAGGATAAACAGTGTCAGCACATAGAACAGCAGAATACGCAGCGGTACTGCGTTGATCGCTTTCGGAATGGTTTTTTCCGGGTTTTGTGCTTCACTGGCAGTGATACCGATCACTTCAATGCCGCCGAAGGCAAACATCACAATGGCCAGTGAGGCTATTACCCCGCTTATTCCGTTCGGCATAAAGCCGCCGAATTCCCATAAGTTACTGATACCGGTAGGATGTGCGGTTTCCTGGCCGAAGCCAAACAGCATAATCGCCGCGCCGCCGACAATCATGGCGATAATTGCGGTCACTTTGACAATCGAGAGCCAGAACTCCATCTCCCCGAATATCTTCACGTGACATAAATTCAGCGCACCAATGAAACACACAATCCCCAGCACCCAGATCCACTGATCGACATCCGGGAACCAGAGCTTCATATAGAAGCCGAAGGCGGTGACGTCCGCGAGACAGACAATCAGCATCTCAAAAACATAGTTCCAGCCGGTGAGGAACCCGGCGAGCGGCCCCATATAATGGCTGGCATATTGTGAAAATGAACCCGGTACCGGATGGTGGACTGCCATTTCGCCCAGCGCACGCATCACCATAAAGACTGCCGCACCCCCGATAAGGTAGGCCAGCAGAACAGCAGGACCCGCCTGCTCAATAGAGGCTGCCGAGCCGTAAAACAGGCCGGTACCTATCGCCGATCCGAGTGCCATAAAGCGGATGTGCCGCCCTGTAAGCCCCCGTCGTAGCGCCGTATTATTTTCTTTCATGTAATTAATCCTGTCGCTGTCATGATTAGCAGCGTTTTTACTGATGTGAAACGCGGTCAGAGTCAACCTGGTACTTTAACATAAAGAGTCATGCTGACGGGATAATTATCTGCAATAATACGGCCTTAAACGTAAGGAACAGATGAGTGATGCAATACCCTATTAACGAAATCTTTCAGACATTGCAGGGCGAAGGGGTTTTTACCGGCGTTCCGGCGATTTTTGTCCGTTTGCAGCGCTGTCCGGTCGGGTGCAGCTGGTGTGATACCAAACATACCTGGGAACAGTTACCGGAAAAAGCCTGTTCAGCAGAAGACATGATGAGTAAAACAGAGGAGGACGACCGCTGGGCCTCTCTGGATGCAGACAGCATTATTATGCAGTTTGAGGCGAAAGGTTATACAGCCCGCCATGTTGTGATCACCGGCGGTGAACCGTGCTTATACGATTTACGGCCGCTGACGGCGGTGCTGGAAGGACGGGGTTATCAGTGCCAGATTGAAACCAGCGGCACACAACCGGTGCAGTGCAGTGAGAAGACCTGGGTGACCGTTTCCCCGAAAGTGAATATGCGCGGCGGCTATGATGTGCTGACACCTTCACTGCTGCGGGCTGATGAGGTGAAACACCCGGTCGGGCGGCAGCGGGATATTGATGAACTGGATTTACTGCTGGCGAAACTGCCGGGGGATAAACAGCCGGTGGTGGCGTTGCAGCCGATCAGTCAGAAACCGGCTGCCACTGCTCTCTGTATTGAGACCTGCATCGCGCGTAACTGGCGTTTCTCGATGCAGACTCATAAATATCTTAATATTGCCTGATTATTCACCGCGGTAAATACAGCCGGCGGTACAGGTCTCTTTGACCAGCACGGCACTCAGCATCGGCAGCAGCGGTTTGGTCTGCTGCCAGATCCACTCCGCCAGCACTTCACTGGTCGGGTTTTCCAGCCCCGGGATCTCATTGAGGTAGTGATGATCCAGACGGTCATAAATCGGTTTAAATGCCTGTTTGACCTCAGCAAAATCGATCAGCCAGCCGGTATGTACATCCACCTCACCACTCAGCTCCAGACGGACAAGAAAGGAATGCCCGTGCAGACGCCCGCATTTATGGCCTTCCGGGACATGCGGCAGGCGGTGGGCGGCTTCGAACTGGAACTCTTTAAAAATCGTGGTGCTCATAACTCTCTCCGGATAATGACGGTATGGCATAATAAAAGCGTCATTTTACGCAATATTCAGTGAAAATGTTACCAAAAAACAGCAAAGTGGCGAATAAATAACAGAAATGCCCGGCTATTTTTCATCGACAAAACCGGTACTTTTCTCTATGTTGGAACGTCAGAATAATAACGAATACACTCATTTACCGGGTTTACTATGACATCGCCGATCACAACCTCTCCGCTCTCCGCGCCTGACTGGCAGCACCTGCAACCCTTACTTGACAGACTGACTCCGCAACAGCTGAATTGGTTATCGGCCTGGTGCCGTGAACGGGCAGCGGCAGCGCCGTCTGCGGCGGAACGGGAACCGGCGGATATTTTGCTGATCGCCGCATCTCAGACCGGTAACGCCCGGTGTGTGGCGGAATCCCTTCGGGATCAGTTGTTCAGTGCGCAGCGGGCGGTGCGTCTGGTGAATGCCGGTGACCTCTCACTGACTGAATTTCCGGAATCACCGCTGGTGGTGCTTATCTGTGCCACCACCGGAGATGGTGATGCGCCGGAAGAAGCCCTGCCGCTGTTTCATTTCCTTCATTCTGTTCAGGCACCTTCACTGACAGAAATCCGCTACGCGGTGCTGGCACTGGGTAACCGGGCATATCCGCAGTTTTGTCAGGCCGGAAAGAATTTTGATAACCGCCTGCATGCCCTCGGGGCGCAGCGGATCCTGGCGCGTGCGGAAGCAGACAGTGATTATCAGGCCACTGCAGATAACTGGATCTCTCAGTTGCTCCCTGAGTTGCTGACCCTGACACCGCCGGCAGATGAAGAGCGGCTCAGCCGTCTCACTCACAATACGGTGGTGCAGATTGATTCACAGCCGCATCAGCGTGATAAACCACAGTCTGCGGTTCTGCGCCGCGCGGTACGCCTGACCGCACCGGAATCGGAAAGGCATGTCTGTCAGATTGTGCTGGATATCCGCGGCACCGGGTTACATTATCAGACCGGTGATGCGCTGGGTGTGTATCCGGAAAACAGCCCGGAGCTGGTCAGTGAGCTGCTGGGACTGCTCTGGTTTGACGGTACTGAGCGTGTCACGCTGAAAGGAAAATCGTATTCTCTGCGTGACGCCCTGATGACGCAGTGTGAGCTGACCATCAACAGCGCACCGGTTGTGGCGGCTTACGCCCGCCTCAGTAACGCGCCGGAACTGCTGGATATGATTGCGGATCCGCAGCAACTGATATCGTACGCACAGCGCAGACCGGTGGCGGATATGGTTCGTGAGTTTGCCGTGCAGACCTCCGCACAGGCCTGGGTGGATTGCCTGCCGCCGCTGATGCCGCGTTTATACTCCATTTCCTCGTCGCCGCTGGTCTCACCGGATGAAGTGCATCTGACCGCCGGGGTGGTGGAGTTCCGGACTGACGGGCGCACCCGCTACGGTGCGGCAACCCGTTACCTGACGCATCAGTTACAGCCCGGGGATACGGTTGCCTGTTTTGTGGAACACAATGATCACTTCCGCCTGCCGGATGATCCGGAAAAACCGGTGATTATGATAGGGCCGGGTACCGGCATTGCGCCGTTCCGTGCGTTTCTTCAGCAGCGTGCGGCTCAGCAATCCGGCGGAAAAAACTGGCTGATTACCGGCAATCCGCATGAAAAAAGCGATTTTCTGTATGAGACAGAGCTGACAGATTTTGTGCGTCAGGGCGTACTGACGGAGCTGACAACCGCCTGGTCGCGGGATCAGCCGCAGAAGATTTATGTGCAGGATAAGCTGTCTGAAATGCGGGAAACCGTCTGGCGCTGGCTGGAGCAGGGCGCGTACGTATATGTGTGCGGGGATGCTTTCCGGATGGCAAAAGACACGGATGCCGCATTACTGGATATTATCCGCAGTGAAGGGGCGATGTCCGCAGAAGAGGCACAGGTTTTTCTGAACGGATTACGGACAGCAAAACGTTATCAGCGGGATGTTTACTGATCTTCTGTCCGAATAACGGACGGAACAGTAGCATCTGCGCCGATCTTATGGGAAGATTAGCCGATCTTTTCGGGGGCGGTGATGGGCAAACTGACGCTATTACTTTTAGTTATTCTGGGCTGGCTGCAATATTCATTGTGGTTAGGGAAAAACGGTATTCACGACTATGTACAGGTCAGTGAAGATGTTGCTGCATCAGAACAGGTAAATGCGAAGCTCAAAGCCCGTAACGAACAGCTGTTTGCTGAGATCGGCGATCTGAACGACGGGCTTGAGGCCATCGAAGAGCGCGGGCGCAGTGAATTAGGCATGATCAAGCCCGGCGAAAGCTTTTACCGGGTCCTGTCCGAAAAACGGACACAGCAGAATGCGCAGCCACAAAGTCGCAGTAACTAATCCTTATGACAATACTTTCTTCCGCAATGACCGGCGCACAACCGGCACCGGATCTGTCCGGTATTTCTGATGATGCTCCGGTCACGGCGCTGATCCCGGCCGCCGGTACCGGTACCCGCATGCAGTGCGAATGCCCCAAGCAATACCTGATTATTGCCGGAAAAACCATTCTGGAACATACCCTCGCTATTCTGCTGGAACACCCGCGCATCACACAGGTGGTCGTGGCGCTGCATCCGCAGGATACGGTTTTCAGTACATTACCGGTCGCGCGGCATCCCCGGATCCGAACTGTCACCGGCGGTGGTGAGCGCGCGGATTCTGTCCTGGCCGGTCTCGATTATCTCGCTGAGCATACTCCGGAAAACAGCTGGGTGCTGGTACATGACGCAGCGCGTCCCTGTCTGCAACTGACAGATCTGAACCGGCTGCTGGCCGTGATGTCAGACACACAAACCGGTAACCGCGTGCAGGGGGCGATTCTGGCCTCACCGGTACGTGATACCATGAAGCGGGGTGTGGCATCTGCCGGATATACCGGTATTGATCACACTGTTGAGCGCACACAGTTGTGGCACGCCCTGACCCCGCAATTTTTCCCGCTTCATCTGCTGCGCACCTGTCTGCAGCAGGCGCTGTCTCAGCAGGCAGTGATCACTGATGAAGCCTCCGCGCTGGAGTTTTGCGGCTATCAGCCGTTGCTGGTGCCCGGCCGCGCGGACAATATTAAAGTCACACAGCCGGAAGATCTCGCACTTGCTGGGTTCTACCTGTCCAATAACAATAAGGAACAGACAACATGATGAGAATCGGACACGGTTTTGATGTTCATGCCTTCGGCGGCGAAGGCCCGATTGTGATTGCGGGCGTCCGCATTCCTTACGAACAGGGATTACTGGCGCATTCCGACGGTGATGTCGCTCTGCATGCGGCCACCGACGCATTGCTGGGTGCGGCGGCGCTGGGGGATATCGGCAAATTATTCCCCGATACGGATCCGGCCTATAAAGGCGCGGACAGCCGTGTGCTGCTGCGTGAGGCATTCCGTCGTATTCAGGAAAAAGGCTACAGACTGGGTAATCTGGATGTCACTATTATCGCCCAGGCACCGAAAATGCTGCCGCATATCCCGCAGATGCGGGTGAATCTGGCGGAAGATTTGCAGTGTCATATGGATGATATCAATGTGAAAGCCACCACCACCGAAAAACTCGGTTTCACTGGCCGCAAAGAAGGGATCGCCTGTGAGGCGGTAGCGCTGCTTGTGAAGGCTGAAGCATGAGTCTCCCGGTCAGTTATTTCCACGGTAAACCAGCGGCCACCGGGGTACTGAAAGCACAGCCGGAAGATTTTTTGGTGCAGGAAGATTTGGGGTTTGAACCTGACGGTGACGGCGAACATGTGATGGTCCGTATCCGCAAAACCGGCTGTAACACGCGGTTTGTGGCGGAAGAACTGGCCAAATTTGCGAAAATCGCCGCCCGTGCTGTCAGCTACGCCGGGCTGAAAGATCGCCATGCGGTCACCGAGCAGTGGTTCTGCCTGCAGATGCCGGGAAAAGAAACACCGGATTTCGCGCAGATGCAGCTTGAAGGCTGCGAAGTCCTGGCGGTTAACCGCCAGAAACGCAAATTACGGATCGGTGCGCTGAAAGGTAATCAGTTTACTATTGTGCTGCGCCGGATCAGCGATCGCGCCGCGACAGAACAGCGTCTGCAGCAGATTGCGCAGTCCGGGGTGCCGAATTATTTCGGTGAGCAGCGTTTCGGGCGCAACGGCCAGAATCTGCATTTCGCACAGCGCTGGGCTGACGGCGAAATCAGTGTGAAAGATCGCAGCAAACGCGGTTTTTATCTCTCCGCTGCCCGCAGTGCGATGTTTAACGCGGTGGCGGACGCCCGTCTGACACAGCAGCTTCAGGCAACCGCATTGCAGGGTGATGCGGTACAGCTCGCCGGGCGCGGCAGCTGGTTTGCGGTTCAGGCGGATGAACTGGCGGATGTACAGCAGCGTCTGGATAACCGTGAACTGCGCATTACAGCGCCGTTACCGGGCAAGGGTGATCTGGGGTCTCAGGATGCGGCACTGGCCTTTGAAACAGGACAGCTGGCACCGTGGCAATCACTGTGGCAACTGGCGGAAAAAGAGGGGGCGGATAATGCCCGCCGAGCGCTGATGTTGTATCCGGAGCATTTCACATCTGAATGGATGGATGATGAAACCGTCCGTTTATCCTTCTTCCTGCCGGCCGGCAGTTTTGCCACCAGTGTTATCCGCGAAATTATTGAGCTGGAAGCGGATCAGGCGGCGGAATTCAGTGAATAATCAACAGACTGATTAACATAAAAAAGGGGCGGAAATTATTCCGCCCCTTTTTTCGTTCTGTTTTTTATTCAGGTTTTGCTGCGGCGGCTTTGTCTGTTTCCGCCAGCAATTCAGTCAGATACACTTTGGCATCCACCGGATCTTTGCCCGGCAGTTTTACCTGATACGGCTTACCGCTGATGGAGGAGCCGGATGCCACTTTATCCACAAACTGTTCTGCGGTGCTCAGACGTTTTTTCGTTTTGCTTAATTTCAGGCGCAGATGTGATTCCGCGTCGGCGGCATTATGCTCACTGCCGTTGCGGATAAAAATCAGCTGTTCCTGCTTCCCGACAGCGGTCAGCAGGTTTTCCACTCTGGTCTCTTCCTGAGGTGACAGCGCGAATGCCTCTGATACCAGAAGCAGTCCGGCAGTCAGTGCGGTGAACAGGGTAGCTGTGATTCGTTTACAGATAGCCATGCAGAAATCCTTTCAGTCATAAATAATACAAGTATCATGCAGCTGAATATGAAAAAAGCAATCAGACTAAATCTGTTATAACCCTTTTTTATCGCGGCTAACTTGATAAAATAGTTTTCTGTCGTGATAAACGAGCTGTTACTGATAAAAAAGGATACCGTTGTGCTGCGAATTCTGGTGAGTAATGATGACGGCGTCAGTGCGCCGGGGATCCGGACATTGTCTGAGGCGCTGCGGCGCACTTACCATGTGCAGGTGGTTGCACCTGATCGCAACCGCAGCGGGGCATCCAACGCGCTGACACTCGACCGCCCGCTGCGCACGGTAGTGCATGAGAACGGCGATATTGCGCTGGTGGAAGGCACGCCGACGGATTGTGTCTATATCGGTGCTAATCTGCTGATGCGCCCGCGCCCGGAAATTGTGGTTTCCGGGATTAACTGCGGCCCGAACCTCGGGGATGATGTGATCTACTCCGGTACGGTTGCGGCGGCAATGGAAGGACGTCACCTGGGATTACCGGCGATTGCGGTCTCCCTGAACGGCGAAACCCATTATAATACAGCGGCGGAAATCACCTGCCGTCTGCTGACCATGCTGCAGCAGGTGCCGTTACGGGCCGGTAATATTCTGAACGTGAATGTGCCGGATGTTCCGCTCAGTGAGATCAAAGGAATGAAAGTGACCCGCTGCGGAACGCGCCGGGCACCGGATGTGGTCTACACACAGATGGATCCGAAAGGAAATCCGCTGTACTGGCTCGGCCCTCCGGGGGAAAAACTGGACACCGGGCCGGATACCGATTTCGCGGCGGTGGATGCAGGTTATGTCTCTGTCACGCCGCTGCATGTTGATCTGACCGCCTACAGCGTGCAGGAAAAATTAGAAGACTGGTTACAAAAAGCAGGGGTGATACAGGAATGATCCGCCGGGTGGTACAGGATCTGATTACACAGTTACGTCAGGCCGGGATCCGCGATGAACGTCTGTTACAGGCGATGGCGGCTGTCCCGCGGGAGAATTTTGTCGATGAGGCGCTGACACACAAAGCTTACGACAATACTGCGCTGCCGATTGGCTACGGGCAGACTATCTCCCAGCCGTTTATGGTGGCTAAGATGACAGAACTGCTGGATCCGGCTCCGCAGGCGCATGTGCTGGAAATCGGCACCGGCTCCGGCTATCAGACGGCGATCCTCGCACACCTTGCGGCGCATGTTTACTCTGTTGAGCGGGTTAAGGGACTGCAGTGGCATGCCAAACGCCGCTTTAAACAGCTTGATCTGCATAATATTTCCACTCGTCACGGTGACGGCTGGGAAGGCTGGCCGTCCCGCGGTCCGTTTGACGGCATTATTGTCACCGCCGCCGCCAGTGATATCCCGCCGGCGCTGCTCAGTCAGCTGGCGGATAACGGCCGGATGGTGATACCGGTAGGGGAACAGCAGCAGATGCTCAAACTGATCCGCCGCCGGGGCAATGATTTTCATACCCAATCGATCGGAACAGTCCGGTTTGTTCCCCTGATTCACGGCGATCTGGGATAAAAATGGCTATTTTGGTAACAAGACTTTTTCATTTCGCTTAGTATCTGTTTTAATAATACAATCCTGCCATGTGGCCTGCGGCCGCGTGGTGACTTTCTGATTGTCAGTTTTCGCACTATTTCCAGTTTCGGGAGAAGGAATATGAACTCAAGAAACCCTATGAAAACAATACGATGGGTTGCAATTGGGTCACTGATGAGCACGGTTCTGGCCGGATGCTCAACGCCGTATCATGCCGCACCAATCAGCAGTGTGGACGAAAGCAGCAGTGCACCGGTAATGACAGCAGGCAATGATAACAACAGTACATCTGTGTCCACACCGATGCCGGTACGTCCTCAGCTCAGTTCCGCCAATAACACACAGCCGGTCAGCCGGAGTGTGCAGCAGCCGCGCTCTGCCAATGTGCAGACCAGCAGCGATGGCCGGATTCAGTACAACCGTAATTATGATGCGATCCCGAAAGGCAGTTACAGCGGAAATACCTATACGGTTCAGCGCGGTGATACATTATTTTACATCGCTTATATCTCCGGATCTGACTTCCGCGAACTGGCATCACAGAACAATATTCCTGAGCCGTACAGCCTGAACGAAGGGCAGGTGATTCGGTTAAGCAACGGCGGCGGCAACAATGTTGCACCGGTCAGCAGCGGCACTCAGGTCGCAACAAATAGGAATACTCCGCAAAACGGGGTGGTTGATTCTCAACCAACTAATGCGTATTCTGAATCTGCAGGCGCTAAACCGGCCGGCGGTAAGATGCTCTCATCTCAGGTCACCGCACAGGCAAAAGCGAATAACGGCACTGCCGCCACTACAGCGGCAACAACCGCAGCCGTTACCGCACCGGCAACAACAACCAGCGCGCCTGTCGCCGTAAATAGTGGTTCCTTTAAATGGGGCTGGCCAGCGGAAGGCAAAGTCATTTCCAACTACACAGGACCTACCAGCGGTAACCGGGGTATTGATATCGGTGGTACACGTGGACAGCCTGTTTTTGCTTCAGCGCCGGGTAAAGTGGTGTATACCGGTAATGCGTTACGCGGCTACGGTAATCTGGTCATCATCAAGCACAATGATGATTTCCTGACAGCCTACGCGCATAACGATTCCATCCTGGTTAAAGATCAGCAGGACGTCGCAGCTGGTCAGAAAATTGCCACGATGGGCAGCAGCGGAACCACATCTGTAAGATTACACTTTGAAATTCGTTACAAGGGAAAATCAGTCAACCCGCTGCAGTACTTACCGCAGCGATAAACGGCAGAACAGCTTGTTCTGCCTGAATTATCGGGGTAGGAGCAAGCTGATGAGCCGTAATCCACTGAACGCTAACGAGTTATACGACGAAGATTTTGCCGCCGGGCAGGATGAAGATGAAGAGCTGTTTGATGAGAAACAGCTGGCAGAGGAGAGCGAATCTGACGATCCCGGCCCGGACATTGAGTTCGTGCAGAGTGTCAGCCAGCGTGTCCTGGATGCTACTCAGCTTTATCTTGGTGAGATAGGCTTTTCACCGCTGCTCAGCGCAGAAGAAGAAGTCTTTTTTGCACGGCGCGCCCTGCGGGGTGATACCGCAGCGCGCCAGCGTATGATTGAAAGTAACCTCCGTCTGGTGGTTAAAATCTCCCGCCGCTACAGTAATCGCGGGCTGGCGCTGCTTGATCTGATCGAAGAGGGCAACCTCGGGCTGATCCGCGCGGTGGAGAAATTTGATCCGGAGAAAGGCTTCCGTTTTTCTACCTATGCAACATGGTGGATCCGTCAGACTATTGAACGGGCTATCATGAACCAGACCCGCACCATCCGTCTCCCTATCCATATTGTCAAAGAACTGAATGTCTATCTGCGCACCGCCCGTGAGCTGGCACAAAAGCTGGATCATGAGCCGACAGCGGAAGAAATTGCCGAACAGCTGGATAAACCGGTGGATGATGTCAGCCGTATGCTGCGTCTGAATGAGCGCATCACTTCAGTGGATGTCCCGGTGGGTGCGGATTCAGATAAAGCACTGCTGGATATTCTGTCTGACGAAAATGATGTCACACCGGAAAACCGGTTGCAGGATAACAACATGCAGCAGAGCATTGTGAAATGGCTGTATGAGCTGAATCCGAAGCAGCGGGAGGTGCTGGCGCGTCGTTTTGGTTTGCTCGGCTATGAGGCGGAAACACTGGAAGATGTCGGACGTGAAATTGGTTTAACCCGCGAACGTGTGCGGCAGATTCAGGTGGAAGGTTTACGCCGCCTGAAAGATATCCTGCACAACCACGGATTGTGTGAGAATTCGCTGTTTAACTGAGTGATCCGTAAAACAGTGTTCTCTGAGCAGTTATAAATATTATTCATGCAAAAGGGGGAATTATTCCCCCTTTTTCTTTTGTCCGGCTGTCAGAGCATCTCTTTCAGGCGGTAGAGCCAGTCCAGTGCCTGACGCGGTGTCAGTGAATCCGGGTTAATCCCCGCCAGCGCATCCAGTGCCGGAGCCGCTTCCTCCGGGGTATCCAGCAGATTCATTTGCGGTGTTTCCACATGGCTTGCCGTTGCATTCAGTGACAGCGATTCCAGCTCGCGCAACTTCTGCTTCGCGCGTTTAATCACATCACGTGGCACGCCGGCGAGCAGGGCGACCGCAAGGCCGTAACTTTTGCTGGCCGCACCATCCTGCACACTGTGCATAAAGGCAATGGTGTCGCCGTGTTCAACTGCATCCAGATGGATATTGGCCACGCCTTCCAGTTTTTCCGGCAGCGTGGTCAGCTCGAAATAGTGGGTGGCGAACAGTGTCAGTGCTTTGATTCGGTTTGCCAGGCTTTCCGCACAGGCCCAGGCCAGAGATAAACCATCATAGGTGGATGTGCCGCGCCCGATTTCATCCATCAGTACCAGGCTCTGCTCTGTGGCGTTATGCAGGATATTGGCGGTTTCAGTCATTTCCACCATAAAGGTGGAGCGGCCGGAAGCCAGATCATCCGATGCTCCGACGCGGGTGAAAATCCGATCCACCGGGCCGATAACTGCTTTTTCTGCCGGCACAAAACTGCCGATATACGCGAGCAGCGCGATAAGCGCCGTCTGGCGCATATAGGTACTTTTACCGCCCATGTTCGGGCCGGTGATGATTAGCAGGCGGCGCTGTGGTGACATTGTCAGCGGGTTGGCGATAAACGGCTCTGTCAGCACATGCTCGACAACAGGATGGCGACCGCCGGTGATCTGAATACCGACTTTATCCGTCAGTTGCGGGCAGGTGTAATTGAGGGTTTCCGCGCGCTCGGCCAGGTTGGTGAGCACATCCAGCTCCGCAAGAGTGTCCGAGCTGAGCTGCAGGGCTTCCAGGTGCGGGAGCAATAAATCAAACAGCTCATCATAAAGGGCTTTTTCAATCGCCAGCGCTTTGCTCTTGGAGGTCAGAACCTTATCTTCATACTCTTTTAGTTCCGGGATGATGTAGCGCTCGGCGTTTTTCAGCGTCTGGCGGCGGACGTAATGGATCGGCACCAGATGGCTCTGTCCGCGGCTGACC
This sequence comes from Morganella morganii, assembly GCF_019243775.1. NCBI lineage: Bacteria > Pseudomonadati > Pseudomonadota > Gammaproteobacteria > Enterobacterales > Morganellaceae > Morganella > Morganella morganii. The sequence goes on along the minus strand of NZ_CP069157.1, from coordinate 3,148,412 downwards.
TGAATATAGTAACCGTGGACACCATTAAACCCGACTTTCAGTGTATCGATGCCGAGTTTTTCCCGCTCGCGGATTTCCAGTTTGTCGAGATAATCACTGGCGCCGTCCGCCAGGGCTCGCCACTCATCCAGTTCTTCATTGTAGCCCGGGGCAATCACACCGCCGTCACGCACCAGTACCGGCGGCGCTTCAACAACGGCCCGCTCCAGCAGAGCCTGTAATTCATCAAACTGACCAATACGCTGTTGCAGTGTCTGAATATACGGATCAGATACCGCACTCAGCTGTGCCTGAATATCCGGATACTGTGAAAAAGCATGGCGCATCCGCGCCAGGTCACGCGGACGGGCGGTGCGCAGTGCCAGGCGTGCCAGTACCCGTTCCAGATCGCCAATCTGACGCAGAACCGGCTGTAAATCCGGGCTGATTTCCATCAGCGCGGCAATGGCCTGCTGGCGGTTGGCGAGCACAGCTCTGTCACGCAGCGGGGAGTGCAGCCAGCGCTTGAGCATCCGGCTGCCCATCGGGGTTACACACAGATCCAGTACGGACGACAGAGTATTTTCGGTGCCGCCGCTGAGGTTCTGGGTAATTTCCAGATTGCGGCGCGTGGCCGCATCCAGAATCACATTTTCCTGCAGATTTTCCAGGGTCACACTGCGGATATGCGGCAGCGAGGTGCGCTGGGTATCTTTGACATATTGCAGAAGACATCCGGCGGCCTGTAAGGCCAGCGGGGCATTTTCCACGCCGAAGCCGTGCAAATCCCGGGTGCCGAACTGTAATGTCAGCTGCTGACGAGCAGTTTCGAGCTCAAATTCCCACAACGGACGGCGGCGCAGCCCTTTCTGATTCTGAATAATGGCGAAATCCGCCATATCTTCCGGGTAGAGCAGCTCTGCCGGGCGGGTGCGCTGTAATTCCGCGGCCATCGCGTCTTTATCGTCTAACTGGAGGATACGGAAACGGCCGGATGTGATATCCAGAGTGGCGTAACCAAAGCCGCGCGCATCCTGCCAGACAGCGGCGAGCAGGTTATCCTGACGCTCCTGTAACAGCGCTTCATCACTGACCGTTCCCGGTGTGACGATACGAATCACTTTGCGCTCCACCGGGCCTTTGCTGGTGGCCGGATCGCCGATTTGCTCACAGATGGCAACGGATTCCCCGAGCTGAACCAGTTTTGCCAGGTATCCCTCAACCGCATGATGCGGCACACCGGCCATCGGGATCGGCTGACCGGCGGTCTGGCCGCGTTTGGTCAGTGAAATATCCAGTAACTGTGCTGCCCGTTTGGCATCATCAAAGAACAGCTCATAGAAGTCACCCATCCGGTAAAACATCAGAATATCCGGATGTTGTGCCTTGAGCCGGAAGTACTGCTGCATCATGGGTGTATGGGAGTCAAAGTTTTGGTTGTCAGTCATAAGGATTCTGTTAACACTCTGAAAGAGTTACGGTTTATCAACTGCCCGTTCCCGGGATTGTCTTCATTAATATGCTTAAAATAACACAGATTATGATGAAAGAGGGGATTCCTTCCTGTACCGCGGTGAATTATTGAAAAGGGTGGAGGAAGATCGCAAAACCGGGGAAGTCAGACGGGTATCACGGTGCTGATGCTGAAAAGCCACGTAATGAAAATAACGTGGCTTTTGCAGGGAGACAGCAGGAATCTACTATTTTATTATCAGACATATTATCTTATAACCAGGATTCAGGACTTATAACAGTTAAATTCTATCCATGAATAATAACTGTTTCTGAATAATCCGGATATAATAAATTAAAGCCTCCCGTAATTACAACTTATTTTGATGTTTTTAATGCTAAAGTAATATTGGTTTTTATTAAAAAGAAATTGAATAAATACTATAGCGGCCTTTGTTGTCTTCATCGCATTCAAAAAGATGGAGTAACCCGTCAATGAAAAAGAAGTTAAATGATTTCCGGCCGTTGATGACATAATCTTTGGAATACTTTTTATCTATCCCCAGGTTATTTGCCTGGAATAATTTCATTTTCTTTCCTCCTAAACTGATAGCGCAAATATATGTATTTTTATTTTTATCATCATAGGCTACCTGAATGATGTCGAAATATCTTGAGAATTGACCACTTGAAATATCTTTATCCAGTTTCCCTTTCTGGCTGATTTCTTTGATGAGGAATTCACCATTTTCATCTTCCATAAGAATATAATTTTTATTATCAACTTTATATGTAACAGTCTGTGGATAAAGACGATTAAGTGTACCGTAGTCAGTCATGACGTCATCTCTGCGTGGCTCTGCAATAGGCATATTGGTATCCTTTAATTATTTAGTGGGGTTGATGGTGCGTTTATAGTTATAAGGAAATAGCATAATGTCCGCAATATTGAAAGTTAATGATCTTATTATTTAAATTATTGCATCTAATATAAAATATACGATGTGATTATATGGATATTAATGTTTTATATTTCAGGTTACATATTTACTGTGTATTTTATTATGATAATGTTAAGTTATTATTACTGTAAATGACAATAACGTTACGTACATAGCAATTATTACTAATTATCGCACAGAAAGCTCGTAATCAGAGGGGATTAGCCGTTAGAATTCATCACCATTTAATTAAACAAAACCGGCTTATATTATGTTACGCCCGATACTTCATACTCTGATTATTACCGGCTCACTGAGCCTGAGCGCTTTTTCTTATGCTGACGGCCCGACTCTGTCGTTAAGTGTCAGCCAGTCCGGCGGCTCTGCACAAAATGACGATGGCTCTCCTGATGCCACCCGTCCTTCTGAATCCAAATCCCGTATTCTGCCTATCTGGGGCGATGAAGCCCGCGCCCGTGGTTATGATCTTCCCGAGCCGTTTGGTGTCGGTTATAACTATATGAATCTGCGGCAGGATATTGTTGTGGATAAAATCGGTTTTATTATGCCGACAAAAATTGTCGTCGGTGAAGGCCTTTTTAAAGCATCGGTTGAAGGTATTAACATTGATGCCGGTCATACCCGTGAAAAAACAGAAACCCATATGCTGAAGTTAGACTCATGGGTATTTCCGTTTATGAATGTGTATGGTTTATACGGAAAAACAAAGGGTAAATCTGACACAACACTGGCCGGTGGTTCGGTGGATGTTAAGATGTTTGGAAAAATACATAATATTAATCTTGACTCTAAGATTGAAGGTCAGCCCTTTAAACTGGATTTCGAAGGGAAAACTTATGGTGCGGGTGTGACTTTTGCCGGTGCCTATGAGCAATTCTTCGGTACAGTCGATGTTAACTATACCAAAACCAATCTTGATATCCTTGACGGTGATATTAAAGCATTGGTTGTTTCACCCCGCGTCGGTTATGAATTTGTTTTTTCACCGTTAATTGCCGGTCAGGGAAATACCAAATTACAGGTCTGGACCGGTGCTATGTATCAGGATATTACCCAGCGTTTCAAAGGGGATATCAGCGGATTAAACTTATCGTTACCGGGAGGCATGGAAAATATGATCCCCGGCGATATGAAATTCGATGTTGAACAGCATCTTGCTCATAAATGGAGCAACCTGGTCGGCGCCCGGTTAGAAGTGACCCGCAATTTTAATATAATCTCAGAAGTGGGTTTTAATAACCGTAACAGTTTCTTTATTTCCGGAGAATTCCGTTTTTAATGATATTTCGTTATTTTTCCGCCGGGCTGGCATTTGCCGGTCTGGTGGCGGTTCACACAGCAAAGGCCGGTTATTTACCCTCACGGGAACAAATTGATGATGCACTGTCCGGACTGGGCAGTAATAACCAATTTGACCGCAGCAAAACCATCGACTGGGGGGTGTTACCCGGGCCGTTTTATACCCCTGAACTGGAATTAGGCGTCGGGGTGGCGCTGGTCGGTATGTATCAGGCGGATAGTGATCCTGACAGTAAAATATCCACCTTATCCCTCAGTGGTTTTGCCTCCTCAACCGGGGCGTTCGGGCTGAACCTGAATAATTACACCTATCTGGATAATGATAACTGGCGTTTTTATCTCAGCGGCACGATCAATAATGTGCCGACGGATTACTGGGGGAAAGGCTATCAGGCCGGGCGTGTCAAAGATCATTTCGGTGAATATAAGTCACAGCAACTGCGGCTGACGCCGTCACTGCTGCGCCGGGTGGCGGATAATACCTATATCGGGTTAGGCTGGGATTTCAGCACACTGAATGCGGCCTCGCCGGATAAACCGTTCAGCCGCTATATGGATGAGCATGATTATGACCGGCATGCGGTCAGTTCCGGGGTCAGCGCCACCTTCAGTTATGACAGCCGGGATTTCCTGCCGAATGCCCGTCAGGGGCAGGCGCTGGATCTGCGTTATACCTGGTATGCGCCGTCACTCGGCAGTGATACGCGGTTTAATACCACCGAGATTCAGTACAACTATTATTATCCGCTGGATGATAAAACGGTGCTGGCGTTTGATAACTACGCGCGGTTTGCCTCCGGAGATGTGCCGTGGGATCAGTATTCCCGCCTCGGTAACGGGCGGCAGATGCGCGGCTATTATGACGGCCGCTATCAGGATAATCATGTCTTTGCCTCACAGGTGGAGTACCGGCGCAAGCTGGACTGGCGGCACGGTATTGTGCTCTGGGCCGGCGGCGGGACGATGAGTGAGAGTGCACGTCATCTCGGCGGCGGTCACTGGCTGCCGAACGTCGGTGTGGGATATCGTTTTGAATTCAAACCCCGGATGAATGTGCGGCTTGATTTTGGGGGCGGGAAACAGAGCAGCGGTTTTTATTTCCAGGTCGGGGAAGCCTTCTGATGCGGGTATTTATCAGCGCAATTATCATGATGGTACTGTTATCCGGCTGTCAGAGCCGGATGGCCGATGTGCCGGTTATACGCGCCGATCTTTCTCCGCAGACCACGGAAACGGCAGCTCAGGCATTTCCGGTTGCAGATAAGGTGGGGGCGCCTGACGGGCTGCGCCCCTGCTGCGCATTCGGCTATGATTTGCAGGCAAAACTGGGGCCGGTTCCGGTGCCGTTTTACACCATCGGCAATGTGCTGACCGCCGGTGATTTGGGGGAGCATGTCTACAATGACAGCTTCTGGTTTGGCGTGGCGGAAGTTATCGGCCTGAGTAATGAAAACCTCGGGATCATCTATTCCCGCCACGGCGGATTTATTGATATCGCCCATGTGCGGGATACCGCCGATTACACTTATTACCTGTTCACGCAAATCTATCCGCATCTTGGTAATGCCCGGATGCTGATACTGTCGGATGAACTGTTTTCCCGCCGTATTCAGTTCCGCCATTTTATCCCGCCGCAGGATCCGGCAGAGCGCTATACCCTGAGTGTGTATCTGGCCGCGCGGCTCGCGTTTCGCCTGGCGGCATGGCATGAAATTGCCCAGTGGTATGGTTATCATTCAGTTCCCGGTTTTCCGGAAGAAATTTCGGCATTTACCCCGGAAGATCTCTATTCCAACCTGCTGGGGGCGCGCCTTGCCATCACCTTGCTGTTACAGGGACACGGCGGATCAGTCGCTGATTTTAACCGCGGAATGGAGAGTATTCTTCCGCTGGCGCTGGCACAACTGGATGCACAGCCCGCAGCCGTTACCCGGCAGATGTTTGACAGTATCGACGGGCGCTGGTGGGATAAGCGCCAGCGGGTGCCGGAGAAGTTTCTGGTGCTGCGCCGGGATTACAGTGTGAGTGATGACCGGCTGCCGTCACAGCCAGCGCGGGAAACCGCCGCCGGATTGAGACTGGCATTACCTCAGCATTACCGGGGCTGGCCGCTGGCGGATTTGGCGTCCTTTGAATTATGGCGGACAAACAATCCCGGAAATCTGCCGGTGACCGCACTGCCGTTTACCGAAGCGGATTTTCCGGCACTGACAGCACATGCGGCGGCTGAGGATAAAAAAACAGCGCCGGTGTCAGTGCAGCGAAATCAGTAACAGCGGGAGAACCCGGCCGGGCAGGGATTCCGACGGCGTTTCCCCGATGCGGATAGCCCCCTGGCGGATATAAAATGCTTCCGCGTTGGGATCAGCATCCACCAGAAGGGCGCTGATACACTGTGTCCGGGCGGAGGAAACTGCCCACTGGTACAGTGCGCTGCCTATTCCCTGATGCAGATAATCCGGATGCACAAAGAGTTTGGATAGCTTTCCGTTCTCTTCCTGGCGGTTGATGGTCAGTTGCACAACACCGGCAATTTTGCCGTTGATTCGTGCGGTCATCAGCCGCGAACGGTCAAAATCAGCGGAGGTAATGGTCAGTTCATCCCGGCAGGTCGCCATAAATTTTTCATCATATCCCCAGTGTTGTTTTGAACGCAGGCACAGGCGGGTCAGATAATCCGCTTCATCACGCTGAGGCGGGGCGAGTAAAAAAACGGGTGCTTCTGTGGTCATAACGATCAAATCCGTGATTTTGCTGAGACAAATAATAATAGCAGATCAAATGTCAGGCTGCGTAAGCCGGCGGTGTGTTATTTCACCGCAGACGGATGTCATTTTGTACCGGTGATATAAGCGGCGATGACCAGCTCTGCCGTGGTCAGCGGATTATGGCCGTTATCAATAATCAGTACCCGCTGTGCCGCGTACCAATGTGAGTCGCTGAGGGCATGTTCTGCAGCGGTATCAATGGCGCAGGTGGCCGCCAGCCATTGCAGACGCATCTGACAGAATGAGTGCGTGGCCGGACACCCGCTGCGGAACAGCGCTGCGGGAATGACCGGCGCGGGCTCTGCGTTATCCAGCAGAGCATAGGACGGATTATAGCGGCAGTGATAACGGTCAGTCTGCTCCATCGCTTTCAGATAGCGGGTTTCCGCCGACGGGGTCAGCGGCGCACAGGGCGACGGATTATCCGCGGACTGCTCAATCGCGCCGGTGTCCGCAGATACCGGCTGCACTATCTCCTTTTGCATCATCCCCCCGTGTTATCACTGATAAAAACTGCGGGGTCAGTATATAAGTATTCTTTATGCGATAATTCTTAATTCGGCAAAGAATACCCTCAGGAAGATGATGCCGGTCAATCTGTTACCAGTATCCGAGGAGTTTCCACCACAGGCTGCCGGCGATAATCCAGATAACCAGGTTAACGATGCTCATCACCAGACCGGTTTTCCACCACTCACCTAGGGTGGTGTAACCCGAACCGAAAATAATCGGGGCGGTGCCGGTGCCGTAATGAGTCAGTGACATCATCAGCGAGGAGGAAAACGCCAGGGTCAGCCCGAGCAGCATCGGCGGTGCGCCGAGTGCCAGTCCGGCGGCATAAAACGCCGCGAACATGGCGGTGATATGCGCAGTGGTGCTGGCAAAAAAGTAGTGGGAATAGACATAAAACAGCACCAGCAGCAGCATCCCGCCGGTCCAGCCGATCCCGAGATGGTCAATACCGCCGCCGACCGTCAGCGAGACCCATTTTATCAGCCCGAGTTTGCCGAGGAATGATGCCATCATTACCAGCGCGGCGAACCAGACGACGGTATCCCACGCCCCTTTGTTTTTCAGCACATCATCCCAGCTCAGCACACCGCTGCACAACAGGGCGGCAAGGCCGATAAAGGCGGCGGTAGTCGGGTTCACGTTATATTCACTGCCGAACAGCCAGCCGGGCACGCCGGCCCACAATGCCAGCAGAAGGATAAAGACCCCGAGTGTGATTTTTTCCGGCAGAGACACCGGGCCGAGTTCGCGGATCCGCTCACGGGCAAATTCCGGGGCATCCGGGGTGGCGGTGATCTCCGGTTTATACAGAAAATAGATCACCAGCGGCATGATAATCAGCGAGATCAGCGCCGGTAAAAATGCGGCCACTGCCCACATCGACCAGCTCAGCTCTGCTCCTTTACCGGCCTCCTGTACAATCAGGGTGACAATCAGCGGGTTAGGTGCGGTGGCGGTAATAAACATGGCGGACGTGATAGGGTTGGTATTGTAATTCACCAGCGCCAGATAGCGGCCGATTTTTCCGCTGGTGCCGTCATCGGCTTTTGAACCGAAACTGTCAGCGATAGAGCGCATAATCGGGTGGATGATCCCGCCGCCGCGCGCAGTATTACTGGGAGTGACCGGTGCCAGTACGGTTTCGGCGATCGCCAGGGAATAAGCGATACCCAGCGTTTTCTTGCCGAACAGGGAAATAAAATAGTACCCGATACGTGCCCCGAGCCCGGTTTTATTCAGGCTGAGGGAGACCATAATAGAGACCCCGATAAGCCAGATAAGCTCATTGGAAAAGCCGCTCAGGGCATCAGCGAGCGCAGCTTTCGCGGAGCCGGGATTAGTCACGCCGGTCAGGGCGACAAGGGCAATCGCCACCATGGAAACGGCACCGATAGGCATCGCTTTACCGATAATCGCGGCAATTGTACCGACAAAAAGTGCGAGCAGATGCCAGGCATTAGGATCAACGCCATCGGGTACCGGAACAGCAAACCAGATAATACAGGTAATAAGAACAGCGATTAAGGAAGGAACAGGTTTCAGCGGAGTCAGTTTATTCATAGGTCCGTCCGTGGTAATTGTATTTAACTGCCGGAGGGTGACGTATTTATACTGAGTTAATGAAGGTTATAGTATATTACAACAGGTTAATAACCGTGCTGAGATTTACTGACCGTAATCAATATTATGTCAGATACCGGTTATTTTTCTGTAACAGAAAATAACCGGCATGAACAGGGAGAAAATGCGGGAGAGATTAAAGTACCGGAATATAATAATCCACACACAGGTGCTCTGGCGGATTATCACTTATTGCTTCGGTTCGGGTATATTTTTCAATATCCAGTCCCGGACGGCGGCATAATCCGAGCTGCGGTAACGCGTATAAATACACATTGAAGGTGAAATCCCGGTAATCACGGAATAAGCCGTCAAAATGGAATTTTGCATATTTCCCGCGGTTGATCACCGCCGGTGTTAATTCGTTTTCCTGTACAATAAAGGCCGGATCATCCACCCCGATATGATAGCCGATAGCAATACATTCCGGTTGATCTGATGTTCTGTCATAGGCGGTGCGGACATAACAGTACGGAAGTTCCGGTGACACCAGACGGATAAAATCACGCCAGAATGTCGTGCGGATCTCTTCATGCAGATGGCCGATTTCATCCAGCGGTGACTGGTAGTGATAGCCTTTTTCCATAACAGCGATATCATCCAGCATAATAATGTCCGGCTGTGGCAGCGGCGGCATTTCCAGTTGTACCGGCGGTTGCAGCGTTGTCAGATCCCAGTTGGGATTACGGCGGTATTCTGTCGGGGTCATATTAAAGACTGCCTTAAAACGCCGGGCAAAAGATTGCTGGGAATCAAACTGATACTTCAGCGCGATATCACCGATGTTTTGTGTGGTCAGCCGTAATTCGGTGGCGGCTTTTGTCAGACGGCGGCGGCGGATATAGCCTGCCAGCGTCATATCGGTAAAGCGTTTAAAAATCCGCTGAAAATACCATTTGGTATAGCCGGAACGTTCAGCCACCACATCCAGCTGCAGTGACTTATCCAGGTTATGCTCAATCCACAAAATAATGTCTTTTATCACGCTGAGATAAAAGGCATTGTCATCCTGTTCTTTATCGGTGACCGGTACGGAATCAACGGATTCCGTGACAGTGTTATCATGTTTAAGCATAAGGATTTCCGTTTGTTGGCACCCAAAAAATACTGTGATACGATTACATACTGATAGTATGTAACAGGGCATTTTTACCATGAACACACTGACCAGGCAACAGGAAAATTCAGCACGGACGCGGCAGGCATTACTGATTTCGGCACACGGACTTTTTATTGAAAAAGGCTATCAGTCCGTTTCGATTGATGAAATTGCCCGTGATGCACGGGTCACAAAAGGGGCGTTTTATCACCACTTTAAAAGTAAAAGTGACCTGTTATTGCACTGCTATGAAATACAATTACAGAAAATCAGTGCTGTCCTCGATCATATTGAACCTCTGGCGGATAAATGGGAAGAGCTGCAGCTTGTTGTCCGCAGTTTTATGAATTATCTGGAACAGCATTACCGGGAACTGATTCCGGTTCAGGAAGTGATGCCGGTCGCCGGGTGGTATGAATTTGAGGGTATTAACCGGCGCTATATCAGCAGCCGGGTGGATAATATTATCAGTCAGCTGAAAGCAGAGCAGACAATCAAAGAGTATGACTCTTATCTGTTATGCAGCCTGATCCACGGTTTTATGATGCATATTACCCTGAATATCAAAAGTCTCGCGGAATTCCCCGGCTTTAAAGATGATTTCACTGAAATTTATAATAACTTTCTGCAGACACTGAAAAAAACACCCTGACGGAATACATCCGCTGACATGACGTCAGCGGGCAGATAAAAAACGGGTAATAGCAGGAACCAGTTCCTGGTGCAGCGGCAGCGCCGGGTTATTGTAACTGGCGATAGCCGCCGCACAATCAGCAGGGGTCGCTTTCAGAACGTGATTCATGGTTGCTATCTCCGCATACTGATTATCCGGTGCGGTACGGATAAGCCGTTCGCCGTTTTCCGGAGGGATTTGACAGTCATGACCACCCTGAATAATCAGTCCCGGAACGCTCACTTTTGCCAGCTCTTCTGCCGGGTCATACTGCATCCACTCCATAAAATAGCGCTGTAATTCCGGGGCGAACAGAATATTGAGAGACGGCGGGACATTCTCCGTGGTTTTCTCTGCTTTCAGCCGGTCAATCACATCGTTGATATAGGCCAGCGCCTCCGGCGGGAATGGCTGGGTACTCATTTGTTTTTTCAGGATAATATCGATGGTATATCCCGCAGGTGAAACCAGGATAATCCCCGCCGGTTTATGCTGTTGCGCCATCAGGGTGGCAAACAACGCCCCTTCACTGTGGCCGAGCAGATACACCGGGGTGTCCGGATAGCGCTTTTGCAGAAAATCGAACCACGCCTGATAATCCCGCAGATAACCGGCAAAGGTGATATCTGCCGGGTTAACGGTTGCTGCACCGGCACCTGTTCCGGCTTTGTCGGTCCGCAGTGTGATATAACCGGCATCACTCAGGGCATCGCCCAGCATCCGCAGATTATCGGTCTGACTGCCCGGGCTGTTACCGTCACGATCCACCGGGCCGGAACCGGCAATAAACAGGATGACACCTTTCGGCGTGCTGTTTTCCGGCAGTGTCAGTGTGCCGTTAAGGCCGTTTATTTCAGCCGGGATATTTTTCCCGGCAGCAGCTGTCTGCAAAGAAATAAAAATAATCAGCAGAGCGGTAAAACAATGTCGTAAAACAGCAGTCACGGTAATATCCTGATTAAGTTAAGGCGTGCTTTTAAATGTCATATGAATAATTTTCAGTCCGACCAGACCGAGAATAATACCGGCGGTTTTATCAATCCAGAAGGCACAGCGATTAAATTGCTGACGTACTGCGGGCCGGGTCAGAAGATACATAATCAGGCTGTCCCAGATTAATACGGCCATCACCATCCAGAGTGCAATACCGGTTTTAAATAGTACGGAATTATCCTGACTTTCCAGCACAACAGTAAACAGACTTAAATAGAATAATAAATTCTTGGGATTTAACAGGCCGGAGGATAAGCCGACCAGAAATTCTTTTTTAAACGTACTCTGCGGATGTGTATTTCTGTCTTCAGCTGCCTGTGCCATCAGAAAACGGTAATCAGATTTTTTTGCCCGTAATGCCTGCCATGCGATAAAGAGCAGGAATATTCCGCCGAACAATTTAATCAGAATCATCAGCGTGACAGATTGTGCGAGGATAGCGCCTGCACCGGCCAGGCAGAGTACAATATACAGTGCATTGGCAGTGGCAATACCGGAGACAACACCAAATGCCACCCGTCTGCTGTTACGCAGGGTACTTTTTATAATCAGCAGAAAATCAGGCCCGGGGCTTATCAGAGCGATAAAGTGAGCGAGCGCCACAGCAAAAAAAATCATCATGATGATTATCCGGCACAGAAATGAAGTAATAAAAAAAACATATCACTGAACCGGGGATTGTCATACAGAAATATTGTCAGGGTGCACATAATGCGCGATAACATCGCCTGATGACGAATAGTTAAATATTAATAACGAATTAAAATAATCTGCTTTTTTACTGCTGCGCGGGTGGTGACAGTAATAATGCAGATTGGCGATAACAGAAAAGAAACTACGGAAAAAATACAATAACGCCTGATGATATAAGTCATCATCCTGTTATTTTCCGGCTTTACCTGATTATTGTGTTTTTAGCCGCCGGGATTTGGCGGTAATTTATCCTATGCCGGGTAAATAAGGATTGATAATATCGGGACTGTGTTCAGAACAATATGATGAGATCGATTATGAAAACCGCAATAAAACTAAGTGTATTAGGTTCTGCCGTATTATTAATGGCCGCCTGTGACAGTCTGGATCCGGACAGCACTAAAAATGAATTCTGGTACAGCAACCCGACTGACACCACACTGACCTTTAAAGTGGATGACAAAGAATACACCACCGAACCGGGTACCGCCGCGAAACTGAAATTATCACCGGGTATGCACAGCATTGAGAATGCGAAGGGTGAGAAACAGAATTTTATGGTGTATGACAATAACAGCGGCGGCATTATTAACCCGGATAATCACGTCTATTATATGTTGTCTGAGGTCTATGCGGTGGAAGGGCAGAGCGATCGCTTTAAACCGGCGCTGTATGATGTCACCATTAACGGCCATGATTTACAGATGCCGGTGCGCAGCAGCAATGCCACCCTGATTGACCACAATCTGTTTAATTGCAGTTATCCTGTCGGTACGGCGTTCCCGGAAGAAATTACCACCAGTAACCGCCAGTCTGTCGGCAATATTAAAACCAAATGTTTTGATAAAGCAGAACTGGTCGCCTATATCGAATCCGATTACGGAGAAAAATTACAGCCGGTGGCGCCGGGTGATGAGCTGAAAGACAGCGTCAATATGACTTTCGATTACGCCATTCCGGAGCCGAAGTTTAAAGATGCGGAAACACAGAAACAGGCGCTGAAATTAACCGGCCTGCTGAAGCAGATTAACGAATCTGATAATCCGGATATTCACGACAAGCTGAATAAAGAGATTCACCAGACCACCATGGATCTGGTATCCGCGTCTGCCGGGTCCGCATCATCCAATACGGTGGCGGAAAATGAGTATTACAACACCTTTATCACGCAGACCGGCAATTTCCGCGCCTTCGGGGTTCTGCCGAAATAAGTGATTTTTCATTCAGTTCCGGAAAGGGCCGCATTATCACGCGGCCCTTTTTTATTAAAAATTTTAATGAAAAATAATGAGTTGCTGGTTTTATCAGCAACAAAAAATTAAACAATAAAGAGAGGGACATCAAATAAAAAAGGAGTATGATTTCAGGAGAGCCGTATTTTTCATCTGAAAACCGGTCGGTAGTATAAAAAAACAACATCAGGGTTAATCTGATGTAAATAACAGTTTAAAACACACTTTATTACGTAACATCTGTTACGGAATCCTTTATCTGCAACAAAGTAATGGCGGAATAATGTACGGTCCGCCCGGTAAAATAACACATCACTATGTCAATAGCGGTGTATTTTATTGTTCATTTTGTTAAAGGCAGATGTCAGTTTTGTTCTGAACTCCCTCACTTTCTGCTTATTATTTTTTCTGCTGCCGTCAGGCTCAGAAGAAATTAATCAGATTTTTTAAAGTCTCCGGGGGATTAAGTACATCAGCATTATGGAGATAGTATGAAGTCAAGAAGTTTAACGACCTGGATTGTGGCTGCGTTATTTATCGGGGTGATTGTCGGCTTTGCGCTGAACAAACTGGCCACACCCGGGTTTAATCAGCAATATTCTGCTGATATCTCAGTGGTGACAGATATTTTCCTGCGACTCATTAAAATGATTATCGCGCCGCTGATCCTCTCCACGCTGGTGGTGGGTATTGCAAAAATGGGGGATGCGCGGACACTCGGCCGGGTTTTCTCCAAGACGTTGTTTTTATTTGTCTGCGCTTCTTTTATTTCCATCACTCTCGGGCTGGTGATTGTTAACCTGCTTAAACCGGGTGCGGGAATTAACTTTGTGGCACCGGCGGATACAGTGGTGGACAATGTGGCGACCGCCGCGTTTTCGGTGAAAAACTTTATCGCCCATCTGATCCCGACCAGTATCGTTGATGCCATGGCCCGTAATGAGATTTTGCAGATCGTTGTTTTCTCTATTTTTATGGGAATTGCTCTTTCCGCTATCGGTGAAAAAGGTAAGCCGATTCTGACACTGCTGGAGTCGGTGGTCAGCCTGATGCTGAAACTGACCGGCTATGTCATGCTGTTTGCGCCGCTGACGGTTTTTGCCGCTATTTCCGGTATGATCGCCGAGCGCGGGCTGGTGGTGCTGCTGGAAGCCGGTATTTTTATGGGTGAATTCTACCTGACACTGGCAACATTATGGCTGGTGTTAATCGGTCTGGCAGTTCTGATCGTGGGGCGCTGTATTCTGCGGCTGACCAAAGGGATCGCTGAGCCGGCGCTGCTGGCATTTACCACCTCCAGCTCTGAAGCGGCGTTTCCGGGTACACTGAAGCAGCTCGAGCAGTTCGGTGTCTCCAATAAAATCGCCAGCTTTGTACTGCCGATTGGCTACTCCTTTAACCTCGTCGGCTCTATGGCGTACTGCTCTTTTGCGGTTATCTTTATCGCCCAGGCCTGTAATATTGAGATTTCCATGGGAGATCAGATTACAATGTTGCTGATCCTGATGCTGACATCCAAAGGTATGGCGGGTGTGCCGCGTGCCTCGCTGGTGGTGATTGCCGCCACACTGACACAGTTTAATATCCCGGAAGCCGGGTTAATTCTGCTGATGGGAGTCGATCCGTTCCTGGATATGGGCCGCTCCGCGACCAACGTGATGAGTAATGCGATGGGCGCGGCGATTGTCGGGCGCTGGGAAGGCGAGCATTACGGGGAAGGCTGTCACGGAAAACCGCCGGTAGCGGTAGTTGAGATGGCAGAACCGGAGCCGCTGAAAAAAGCAGGCTGAAGAACCTATTCTCTGTATGAAAAAAAACACAGGTACCGATTTTCACCTGTGTTTTTTTATATCTGCAGTTTGTATCTCATGACCCGCTTAACACTTTTACATTTTCATTATTCTGTATTTCCGTATTAAGATCTCATTTTATTAAAATAAACTTTGGTTTTTTATTTTATAAATTTAATTCAATCATCAAATGTAACGATAATATGTTATTTTCTCATTTTGAAATCGTTAATTTATGGTTTATTACTTTGTTTTTAAACGGATTTAATAATGATATTAAAATGGTGTGATACGTGTCTGTTCCTTCATGAAATTCACCAACTTCTTCATTTTAATCATTTGTTTTTGTGCATAATAAGCCACCATAATCGGGACAGGTAATTTTATTTTTTAAATTGTGAGTCAATAGGTTCTTCATTTTTCTGATTTAATACGAGTGAATATAATGACAAATAAAACTTTTGAGTATCAGGAGCCATTCCCGTTATCGGAAGATAAAACGGACTATTATCTGCTGAGCAGGGAGCACGTTTCCACGGCGACATTTGAAGGCCGTGAGATGCTTAAGGTTGAACCTGAAGCGCTGACGCTGATTGCCCAGCAGGCCGTGCATGATGCCTCCTATTTCCTCCGTCCGGCACATCAGAAACAGGTTGCACAGATTTTAAGCGACCCTGAAGCCAGCGAAAACGACAAATATGTCGCGCTGCAACTGCTGCGCAATGCGGAAATCTCTGCCAAAGGGGTTCTGCCGAACTGTCAGGATACCGGCACCGCGACTATCGTGGCGAAAAAAGGCCAGCAGGTATGGACCGGCGTCAACGATGCGGAATGCTTATCCCGTGGTATTTACAACACATTCCAGCGTGAAAACCTGCGTTATTCACAGAACGCAGCGCTGGATATGTACACGGAAGTGAATACCGGCACCAACTTACCTGCACAGATTGATATCCTGGCCACCGAAGGCGCGGAATATCACTTCCTGTTTATCAATAAAGGCGGTGGCTCTGCCAACAAAACCGCGCTGTATCAGGAAACCAAGGCCATTCTGGAACATGATCGCCTGAAAGCATTCCTGATCGACAAAATGAAGTATCTCGGTACCACTGCCTGCCCGCCGTACCATATTGCGTTCTGTATCGGCGGCACCTCACCGGAAATGAACCTGAAAACGGTGAAACTGGCGTCCACCAAATATTATGACAATCTGCCGGATACCGGTAATGAGCTGGGACGCGCCTTCCGCGATCGCGAGCTGGAGCAGGAACTGCTGGAAGCCACCCGTGAGTTCGGCTTCGGTGCCCAGTTTGGCGGTAAATATTTCGCCCATGATATCCGTGTGATCCGTCTGCCGCGTCACGGCGGTTCCTGCCCGATTGGTCTGGCACTGTCCTGTTCGTCTGACCGTAACATCAAAGGCAAGATCACCAAAGACGGGATCTGGCTGGAGAAACTGGAATACAATCCGGCAAGTTACATTCCGGAATCCATGCGCAAAGAGAATGAAAGCGACATGGTCAGTATCGATCTGAACCGGCCGATGGCGGAAATCCTCAAAGAGCTGAGCAAGTATCCGGTCTCCACCCGCGTCTCTCTCAGCGGCCCGCTCATCATTGCCCGTGATATCGCGCATATGAAACTGAAAGAGCGCCTGGACAGCGGACAGGGATTACCGCAGTATTTCAAAGATCATATGGTGTACTATGCGGGTCCGGCGAAAAAACCGGAAGACCTGGTCTCCGGCTCTCTCGGCCCGACCACCGGTAACCGGATGGATCCGTATGTGGACTTGTTCCAGTCGCAGGGCGGCAGTATGCTGATGCTGGCAAAAGGAAACCGCAGTCAGGCGGTGACCGATTCCTGTAAAGCACACGGCGGCTTCTATCTGGGCAGTATCGGCGGTTCTGCGGCGATTCTGGCTCAGGAATATGTGAAGAGCCTGGATATTCTGGAATACCCTGAACTGGGTATGGAAGCAGTCTGGAAAATGGAAGTGGAAGGGCTCCCGGCCTTTATCCTGGTGGATGACAAAGGGAATAACTTCTTCGAACAGGTTCAGACGAAAAAATGTGAGAAATGCGTGGCAGGCCAGCCTGCCTGAGCCAACACTTTCCCTGAGGAGTTTGCATGAGCGACGAACGTTATCAACAACGGCAACAGAAACTGAAAGAGCATGTCGACGGGCGCGTTGCCGCGGCTCAGAAGACCGGCGGAGTCCTGATGGTCTTCACCGGCAACGGGAAAGGGAAATCTACTGCGGCCTTTGGTACCGCGACCCGCGCCGCCGGACACGGTATGAAAGTGGGCGTGGTGCAGTTTATCAAAGGCCAGTGGGAATGCGGCGAGCGCAATGTGCTGGAAAAACTGGGGGTTGAATTCCATATCATGGCCACCGGTTTTACCTGGAACACGCAGGACAAAGAAGGCGATACCAAAGCGGCACAGGAAGTATGGCAGTTCGGCAAAGCGATGTTAGAGGATCCGTCCTATGACCTCGTGGTGCTGGATGAACTGACGTACATGGTGCGCTACGGCTATATCGACCTGGATGAGATTATCAGTTACCTGAAAAATCGCCCAGAAAACCAGAGCGTGATTATTACCGGCCGGGGATGTCACCGCGATATCACGGATCTGGCAGACACCGTCAGTGAGCTGCGTCCGGTTAAACACGCGTTTGACAGTGGTATTCAGGCACAGAAAGGTATCGACTGGTAATTCATCCCGTAAATACAGTCTGTTATCACAATCGCTCCGTTTATACGGGGCGATTTTTTTTTGCCGGTCCGGCAGCGCTGCGCTTTGTTTTTCGGAATAGACTGCTGGCAGCGGATGAACATAAATTGATACCTTTGCATCCGTAAAAATACTGAGTAAACGGAAGCAGACAGAATGAAATTAAAGACGATCTCAGCCCTTGCGGTATCCGCTGTTGTTCTGGCCGGTTGCCAGAATATGAATTATGACACCCTGGCACAGTCCGGCGGCCAGTTATTTCAGGCGGCCACCTTAACCGATGCGGATATGGTGAAACTGACGGACGGTGCCTGCAAAGAGATGGACGCAAAAAATAACATTGCACCGGCCTCCGGAAAATACGCGGCACGCATGGACAAAATCGCCAAATCATTAGGTTCCGATGTGAACGGCACAAAAGTGAATTACAAGGTCTATATGACCAATGAACCGAATGCCTGGGCGATGGCGAACGGTTGTGTCCGTGTTTACAGCGGCCTGATGGATATCATGAATGATAATGAAATCGAAGGTGTCCTGGGGCATGAATTAGGACACGTCGGCCTGGGTCACACCCGTAAAGCAATGCAGGTTGCCTATGCTGCGGTGGCGGCAAAAACCGCGGCGGGTTCAGCGGGCGGTCTGGCGTCTGAACTGAGTAATTCTCAGTTTGCTGATATGGGTATCAAACTGGTTAATGCGCAGTTCTCACAGCGTCAGGAAACGGAAGCGGACAATTATTCCTATGATCTGCTGAAAAAACGCGGCATTTCAACGGAAGGTCTGGCCACCGGGTTTGAAAAGCTTGCGAAAATGGATAAAGGGCAGAACAGCATATTTGATTCTCACCCGCCGACCGCAGAGCGCGCAGAGAATATCCGCAACCGGATCGCGGCAGATAAACAGTAAGTATTCCGGATAATAAAAAAGGTGGCTGAGCCACCTTTTTTATTTAAGACAGAATCAGTTCTTTTTCCCGCGATTTCTCGTGGATCCAGTCACTGAATTTCCGCAGGTTGAGTGATCCTTTCTTGTCCTCTTTATAGGTGAGAACAAAGCGGTTGCCGGTGCTCATCGGCAGGTCGCACGGGATCACCAGATCGCCGTTTTCCAGATCTTTCTGGATGGCAAAACGCGGCAGCAGCGCCACACCGAGATTTGAGCGGATGGCGGAGATCAGCATCGAAAGCAGATCAAAGCGCGGACCGACCCGGGTTTTCGGGTTGTGAATGCCCGAGAGCTGGAACCAGTCACTCCAGGCATCGAGGCGGGTGGTCTGATGCAGCAGAGTAAACTCTTCCAGCACCTGGCTGGTGGTGAGTTTGATACTGTCATCCCGCCACAGCATGCGGCTGCAGACCGGTACCAGCTCTTCCTCAAACAGATATTCAAAATCCGGCCACGGATTACAGAAATCCTCACGCATGATTGCCGCATCGTATTTCAGGCTGGTAAAGTCCGCCGGTGTGGTTAATGCGCTAATACTTAATGCGATTTCCGGATGTTTCTCACGGAAGCTCTGCAGGTTCGGGATCAGCCAGTGTGTGCTGAAGGTCGGTGTTACCGCCAGCTCAAACAGCTGCTGTGATGACTGCCAGGACATAATATCCTGGGTGTCTTTTTCCAGCTTATCCAGCGTGTCATGCACCAGCCCGAGGTAATGCTTTCCGGCATCACTGAGGAAAATACGTTTGCGGACGTGATGAAACAGCGACACATTCAGAAATTCTTCCAGCGCGGCGATCTGACGGAAAACCGCACTCTGGGTCAGTGATAACTCTTCCGCTGCCCGGGTGTAGCTCTCATACTGCGCAACA
The DNA here is from genome assembly GCF_019243775.1 of Morganella morganii. NCBI lineage: Bacteria > Pseudomonadati > Pseudomonadota > Gammaproteobacteria > Enterobacterales > Morganellaceae > Morganella > Morganella morganii. The sequence continues at coordinate 3,128,783 of NZ_CP069157.1, read as the reverse complement.
GCTTCGAAGGTGATCAGTAAATCCGTTTTCGGGATCTTCTTTCGCATGGCGTTTTACTCCCTAAAAATATAATCCATTTTACCGGGTGGGGGATGGCGGCAGAGTGAAACCACTCCCGGCCTGATGCCCCATATGACAATACATGCTGCATGCGGCATTAATGACGGACATGGCTAATGCCGCGCCGCTGCCTTCACCCAGCCGGAGATCCAAATATAAAAAAGGTTTCAGACCGAGCTGCTCAAGCGCGATACCCGCGCCTTTCTCGGCGGAAAAGTGGGACGGGATCAGATAGTCCCGGACAGCAGGGGCCAGACGGCAGGCTGCGATAGCGCAGGCGTAAGATAAAAAGCCGTCGAGCACGACAGGAATACCACAGACGGCGGCACCCAGAATTACACCGGTCATCCCGGTCAGATCATACCCGCCGACTTTGGCGAGCACATCAATGGCATCTGCAGGATCCGGCTTGTTCAGCGCGATAGCCTGTCTGACGATCGCTTCTTTGTGCGAGACGCGATCCAGCGGCAGATTGGCACCGATACCGACGGTATCATGCGGATCAAGCCCGCACAGGACGCTGATCATCGCAGACGCCGGGGTGGTATTGGCGATCCCCAGTTCCCCGGTGCCGACAACGCGGATCCCGGCGGCAACCCGCTGTTTTACCAGCTCTGCACTGGCAACCAGCAGATGCCCCGCATCGGCGTAAGACATTGCCGGGCCTTTGGCGATATTGCCGCAGCCGCGTGCCAGTTTCAGGGAAATCATGTCATCGATAGGATCGCAGTCAATGCCGATATCCACCGGCAGCACGCTGGTGCCGTTGCTGCGGGCAACCGCGCAGACACCGGTCAGCTGTTTCTGAATATTGCGGGCCTGGATAGCGGTGACTTCCTGCGGGGTGACGGCGACACCTTCTGCAAATACGCCGTGATCCGCACACATCACAATAATTTCTTTCGGCAGATTATCCGGATGGTCAATCCCCGGCATTCCGGCAAGATGTACCGCCAGATCTTCCAGGCGGCCGAGACTGCGCGGCGGCTTGGCCAATCCGTTGATATGCTGCTCTGCCGCCTGCATGGCCGCGTGATCCAGAGGCGGGATCGCACGGATCAGGTCTTTCAGTGTTGTCATTGTTTTTATGCTCACATTATATTTTTATAATCAAACAACAGGCGTAAAACATGATCGCCCGTTAAACACAGCTAACGTCATAAATCCGTCGCGGCATTCCGCCACACTGTAACTGTCCTGTTCACAGGGGAACTGCCACATGGCCTCTGCGGGCAGGCCGAACCAGCGGGTGATGATAAGCCCGAGCACGCCCTTGTGGGCGACAATCAGCCGGGTTGCCGGGGTTTCTGATGCTTCCCGGCGCAGTTCATCCGCCACCGCCTGAACCCTCGCCGCAAACTGCGGAAACGGCTCGCCGCCGGTCGGTGCGGCATGCAGCCAGTCATTCATCCAGGTTTCCCAGTCCGCCGGGTAACGGGCGGCAATCTCACTGTAATGCTGCATTTCCCACTCGCCGAAGTGCATTTCATTGAGGCGCGGGTCGCAGTGATAGTGATGAGTTTCCGGGGCGCGGATGTATTCCGCTGTCTGTTTTGCCCGCTGCAATTCACTGATCAGTATAGTATCTATCTGAATATCCTGCAGATAAGCGGCTACGCTGGCTGCCTGGCGGTGGCCGTGTTCCGTCAGCGGTAAATCAGTGCTGCCGTAGAACAAACCGTCTTTGTTCCCGGCGGTTTCCCCGTGGCGGACAAGAATAAAGCGGCTGATACTCATCTGCTTACACCCAGAACAGCGCGAGCAGGAAGATAATTTCCCCGCACTCTTCAGCGGCACCGAGTGTGTCCCCTGTTTGTCCGCCGAGGTGATGGCGGAAATAACGCCCCAGCCCGTAAATAATAAAGGCGGTGATAATCAGTGCGCCGAGGGCTTTCATTCCGCCCGCTACCGTGACAATCACCGCGCCGGTGGCGAGGGTGATGACAAACTGGCGCAGAGTGATACGGCCGATATAAATATTGCCCATACCTTCCCCCTCGCGGGCATAGCGCTGGTTGTACATCACCAGTGACATACAGGTGCGGCCTGCGACCGGGGCGCAAATCAGCAATCCGGCAGCGGTGGTCAGGGAAAGGGAAGAGGAGGCGAGAAGCTCATACGCGGCAGCGGATTTTGCCATCAGGGCAAAAATCAGTGCCAGACAGCCATGCGTACCGATGCGGCTGTCGCGCATGATCTCCAGCATTCTTTCGCGTTTGCGGGCGGAGAAAATACCGTCACAGGTATCTGCCAGGCCATCGAGGTGAAAACCGCCGGTGATCAGGATCAGTGCCAGCACATAGCCCAGCGCGGCGATCAGCGGACTGTGAGCCGCTTGCGCAATCCACACCGTCAGCAGTGTTGCAATGATCCCGGCAATCAATCCGACCACCGGAAAAAATGGTACGCCACGTCCGTACTGCTGAAACTCCGTGCCTTCACTCCAGCGCTGCGGCACCGGAATGCGGGTAATAAACTGGAGTGTCGCCCACAGGTATTTCAGGTTCATTTGAGCTGAACTCCGATCCCGGAGACCACCAGCCAGACCTGTTCGGCCTGACGGGCGAGTTTCTGATTAATACGTCCGGCGATATCGACAAAATGGCGTGCCAGCCGGTTTTCCGGTGTGATGCTCATCCCCAGTTCGTTGGTGACGATATACACCGGGCACTCGCTCTCTTTGCAGGCATCAATAATATGGTCGATTTCGCTGTTGATGCCGATCTCCAGTTGTGCGTAATCGAGCGTGTCCGGATCCGCGCCGCCCGAGGCGTCATAGAGCAGATTGGCAATCAGCGTGGTGATGCATTCCAGCATCACCCCTTCGCCCGGTTTGCGTTCATAACGGATAGCATGGGCAATGTTTTTAAAACCTTCCCACGTACGCCAGTGCTGCGGGCGATCGGCCTTATGGCGTGCCACGCGGGCGGCCATTTCATCATCCGTCACCACTGAGGTGGCGATATAGAGCGCACTGTGACAGCGGTTATCCACCAGTTCTTCAGCAAAACTGCTTTTACCGCTGCGGGCGCCGCCGGTAATTAAAATCATGCTGTTTTCTCCTTGTGTACACGCATCAGACGGCAGATTTCATCAATATTGAGGTGTTCCCGCATCTGCTGCGCCAGAATATTAAACTGCTGTTCTTTATGCAGCGCATAATCAAACGTGCTCTCCGGCAGGGGCTCCAGCCCTTTCTTTTTCCGCAGCTGATTGAGCAGCGGACGGGTGAAATTGTTGCGGTCAAAAATTCCGTGCAGATAAGAGCCCATCACACTGCCGTCCGGGCTGACCGCACCGTCAGCATGGTTGCACGGCTCGCGGTTTTTCTCATGCATCTGTGCAAACGGGATGGCATCCGCGCCGGTTTCGGATACGCCCATGTGGATCTCGTAGCCGCTGATCGGTTCACCCTGACAGGCTGACCAGATCCCCGGCAGTGCGCCGCACACGGTTCCGGCGGTCTGGGTGGTATTTTTTTCCGGTGAGAAGCGGGTGGTGATATCGAGCAGCCCCAGTCCCGGCAGATCGGATAATCCGGATTCGACATCATCATAAATATGTTTACCGAGGATCTGATAGCCGCCGCAGATCCCGGCAACCGGTGTACCCTGTGCATGGCGGGTGAGAATGGCTTTATCCATTCCTTTCTGACGCAGCCACAGCAGATCACCGAGGGTGTTTTTGCTGCCCGGGATAATCAGCAGATCCGGTTCACCGACCAGCAGCGGATCGGATTCATAACGCAGGCGGACATCCGGCTGGGCGGCAAGGGCATTGAAATCGGTGAAGTTGGCAATGTGCGGCAGCTGAACCACCACAATATCCAGCACTTCCTCCGTTTTGCCGTCATATTTGCCGACCTGTAACGCTACCCCGTCTTCATCTTCCAGATCCACATCCAGCCACGGCAGTACGCCGAGCACCGGAACGTTGGTCAGGTCTTCGATTTGTTTAATGCCCGGCATCAGCAGGGCGACATCACCGCGGAATTTATTGATGATCACGCCGATCACCCGGGCGCGTTCGTCGTCTGTCAGCAGGGCGAGTGTGCCGTAAATCGAGGCGAACACACCACCGCGATCGATATCTGCTACCAGGATCACCGGTGCGTCTATCATCTCCGCCATGCCCATATTCACAATATCGCCGTCGCGCAGATTGATCTCCGCCGGGCTGCCCGCACCTTCCAGCACAATGATGTCGTGCTCAGAAGCCAGGTCATTGTAAACATCACGGATCATGGCTTTCAGCTGAGGTTTGTAGAGGTGATACTCTGCCGCATCCATATTCTGCGCGACTTTTCCCATCAGAATCACCTGGGATTTGCGGTCAGAGGTCGGTTTGAGCAGAACCGGGTTCATGCGCACATCCGGTTCTATACCGGCAGCTTCCGCCTGAAAGATCTGCGCCCGGCCCATCTCTTTGCCGTCACGGGTGATCCCCGAGTTCAGTGCCATATTCTGTGATTTGAACGGCGCGCAGTGATAGCCATCCTGAGAAAAAATCCGGCAGAATCCGGCAACTAATACACTTTTTCCGACATCGGAAGCAGTACCCTGGATCATCAGTGAAAATGTCATGCCATTACCTCGTGTGTTCCGGCGGCGGGAGTTGTCTGCTGCTGCAATTGTGCAAACAGCGCCTGTTCAGTTTTGCACAGCGGCAGTCCGGTTTCGCAGTGGAGTTTGACCAGCCACGGCTGTTCCAGCCCGGCGGCGGTGATCATCTCTTTTTGCAGGAAAACGGACTCCGGCGTGCCGTGGCCGCATACTTCGCCGTGCGACATCACGTAAATACCATCACAGACCTGATAAATCAGATCAATGTCATGGCTGGAAATCACAATGTGTTTACCGGCTGCGGCAATACGGGCCAGCAGATCGATCATCTGCTGACGTCCGGCAGGATCCAGCCCGGCCGTCGGTTCATCGAGCAGCAGATAATCTGACTGCATCACCAGCGCCCCGGCAATTGCCACGCGTTTTTTCTGTCCGAAACTCAGGTGCTGCACCGGTTTGTCACGGAAGGCGAGCGCATCCACCAGACGCAGTGCCTCATCGGTGCGGTGTTTGATTTCATCCTCTTCCACCCCGAGATTGCGCAGGGCGAAAGCGATATCACTGTCCACATCGGTGTAGAAAATCTGCATATCCGGATCCTGAAAAACGGTCACCACATGCTGACGCAGTTCCAGCAGGGATTTTTTGTCGTATTTCAGCGGATTACCCCGCCAGTTCACCTGACCGTCCTGTGGTTTCAGAATACCGGACAGGTTCATAAACAGGGTGGATTTTCCGCAGCCGTTGGCACCGATAATCCCGGTGACCTGGTGCGCGCCGAAATCCATCGTCAGGTTTTTCAGGATATTATCGTCCTGATAGCGGAATGTGAGACCGCTGACCGATAATTGAGGGTGATGATTCATAGGTGGAAATCTCCCTGATAGAGCTTCACATTCAGTGCGACGGACATTTGCTGATAGCGCATCATCACGCGGGAAAACAGCATGGTGACCAGCATCGCCAGTGAGCGGTAGCCGGTGCGCAGGTTGCGGTAGCCGAAGCGCAGGGATTGTGCGTGGTAAATGGTGGCGGCTTCTTCCAGAAAGATAAAGATAAAGCGCCAGGTCAGCAGGATCTGCTCGATCAGCACCAGCGGCAGACGGCCGCGTTTCATCAGTTTAATCAGCTGCTCAAACGGCATATTGAGCATAAACCAGAAGGTGGCAGCGAGAGCCGCCATGCTGCGCCAGAAGGTCTGATTGGCAGTTGTCAGACCGGCGGGATCAAGGCCAACCCAGTACTGACCAATCTGAATGCCCCACAGCAGAGTGTCCGGTGTGCGGGCAAATGAGATAATAATGGCCACCAGACCCACAGCCAGAAAACTGAACGGGATCAGCAGCCATTTAAGATAGCGGAGCGGCGATACCCGCAGTAACCAGCAGGTAAACGCCGCAATACACAGCAATAAAGCCGCCTGGCCTGCCGGCGGCAGGCTCATGGCCAGAACCATCATCACGACCCAGAAGGCAAACTTCATCCCCGGGTCACGCTGACGCCAGCGGCTTTGATAACTCAGCGCATCAAGGCTTTGCATTTTTCCGGCCGCTGCGGTAGTAACCGAGCACGTAGAAAATCACTGCAGTGCCCAGACAGCCCTGTAATGTAAACAGCAGACTTTCGATTTCACCACTGGCCGGTTCGTACAGAGACTCAAACCAGGGCTCATAATCCGGCGCGATAGCGAGGATCTGCTGCTCTGCCTGATCGTCTGAACCGCCGTATTCACCGCCATGATCGATAAAGAACGGGATGACAAAAATCGCAACAGTCAGAAACAGTAAAATCAGTGTCTTTTTCATGCCCGCACCTCGTTACCCACCAGGTTACGTTTCACCAGCTGATCATAAACCAGTACCGTCAGCAGACCTTCCGCAATCGCAATTGGTACCTGAGTCAGACAGAAGATACCCATGAACTTCAGGATCGCCGCACCCATCCCCATCTGCGGATCCGGGAAAGCGACACCGAGCTGCACCGAGGTGACAAAATAGGTGGTTAAATCCGCTATCACCGCGACAAGGAAGACGCAGACATCCTTACGCCAGCCCAGTTTGGTGGTGAAACGCCAGACCAGGTAGCCGATAATCGGTCCGATAACCGCCATCGACATGCCGTTGGCACCGAGGGTGGTCAGGCCGCCGTGCGCCAGCAGCAATGCCTGGAACAGCAGCACGATGGAGCCGAGCACGGCCACCACGGATGGCCCGAACAGGATCACCGCCAGTGCCACCCCGGTAGGGTGAGAGCAGCTGCCGGTCACTGACGGGATCTTCAGCGCGGAAAGCACAAAGATAAAGGCGCCGCACAGTGCCAGCAGAACTTTCTGGTTGGCATCTTCCTGAACAATCGCTTTAAGGCGGACAATCCCCGCGCCGAGGAACGGCAGGAAAATCAGCCACCAGGCAATCGCCCACATCGGCGGTAAAAAGCCTTCCATGATATGCATGGCAAAGGCTTCCTGGGGTGCAATCATCAGCAGAATTGTGACGGCGGCACCGGTTAACGAGAACTGCGTGAGTTTCTGTTGCATAACAACCTCACCGAATTATTTCCGGGTTTTATTAATTAATACCGTTGAGAAATAAGGCAGTGTCTGTTCGTCGTCGATCTCATCCAGGCGCCGCCAGCACTGTTCAGTTTCCAGTGTGGCATCGGCCATCAGGATGGCATGATCAAACAAATCATGGCGGCGGAGCAGATCGCGTACCTGTTGTAAACGACCATAGACTTTCATTAACACAATGCATTCATGATGCGTGATCGCATGCTCCAGTTCTTCGGGAGATGCGGTACACGACATGACAGCAAGGCTCTGGTTTTCCATTGCCAGCGGGACAACGGCCCGTGAAGCGATAGCCGCAAACGAGGTCACGCCCGGAATCACTTCCAGCCATGGCTGATTGCCGATACGCTCCAGCAGGGAAACCCAGGTACTGAACAGCATGGAATCGCCCAGGGTGATAAAGCCGACTTTTTTACCGTCAGCCACATCCTCCTGAATCGCTTTCGCGACATCATCCCAGACTGCTTCTTTCGCTTCCTGAGGCGCTTTCATCAGGAAGTGATAGGTTTTCACCGTAGTTTTACCGGTGATATACGGGGCGACAATGGTATGTGCCAGGCTCGGGGCATCTTTCTTACCGGCCGGGGCATACAGGATATCCAGCTCGCTGATAATCCGTGCGCCGCGCACCGTGATAAGGTCACTGGCACCGGGACCGGTGCCGATAGCGTAAAGTCTGCCCTGTGGTTTTTCTGTTTGCTGACTCATGTGCGGATATTACTCCCCGTTATCCATTGTCTGCGCCAGGTGTTCGACAAACATCTGACGGATCATATTGTTCTCACCCATGCCCTGTAACCATGCGGTAGCCTCGATTCCGGCCTGTTCCAGCTGTGTTTTCCAGGAATCTTCTTCATCGGAGGCCATATCATTGATGGCATGGTCACCGGCGACCAGCATCAGCGGCATCAGGTGTACTTTGCGGACGTTTTCGGCTTTCAGACCTTTAATAATCAGGTCGATTTCCGGATAGCTCTCCACCGCCCCGACACGTCCCGGGAAGCCGCTGTTGGTCATCATGTGATCCAGGCAGGCATAAGCGGAGAAGGCGTGGTGAGTGGCGCCGTGACCCATAAAGACCACACGCTCGTCGGCTTTCAGTTCCGGCATCTGGAAGTGCAGGGCATCAATCAGCTGTGAGTAATCCTCAAAACTGCTCAGCAGCGGTTTGCCCACGCGCAGATAGCGGAAAAACGGACGGTATTTTTCAACCTGGCCGACAATCTTTTCGTATTCGTCCCCGTTAATCACATGCAGTGACTGGATAGCCACATCCTCATAACCCTGCTCGTGCAGATGGCGTAATGCCTCTTCAGGGTTATTGATATGCAGGTTATCGCGCTCTTTTAATTTGCGGATAATCATGCCGGAGGTGAAGGCGCGGAAAAAATCACGGCCGGGGAACGCTGCCGCAAGCTGCTTTTCACAGCTTTCGATATTTTTTTCACGGGTTTCCGCGTAACTGGTGCCGAAACTAATCACTAATAACGCTTTTTTCATCTCATAACCTCAGTAAATCAACAGACAGAAAAACGGGATGTCAGATACTGCTCTACCCCGCAAAGATCCTGCAATTCAGTCACATCACCGGACACCCGGGTCTGCGGGCGTACCACGACAATGCAGGGAATTCCCAGCGCCAGACAGGGGGCGATTTTTTCACTGAATCCGCCCTGGGTGCCGGACTCTTTGGTGATCACCACATCCGTGCCGCAGTAACGGTAAAACGCTTCATTAAATTCCGCCGAAAACGGCCCTTTGAGGGCAAAAATCTGGTCAATGGTCATCCCGTAAGATTCGCACTGCGCCAGCACTTCCTGTGTCGGCAGTACCCGCGCCAGCACGGTTTTGCCCGGCAGCCGGGCAATATAATCCGCCAGCTGTTTGCTGCCGGTGGTCAGCAAAATCCGCTGACCGAGTGTCATGGCAATCTCACAGGCGCTGTCGATGGAGTCCGTTTTGTAAATCAGCGGGTTATCAACCGCGTCAATATCACTCGGGCGGTTATAACGCACCAGCGGAATGCCCAGCTCACGCTGCACCTGCAAAATAGTGTCGCTGAGCACGGCGGCGTAAGGATGCGAGAGATCCGCCAGCAGGCGGATCCCGTGACGGCGGCAGTATTCCGCCATCGCCTGTGCATCCATCCGGCCTTCCCGGATCTCACCCTGTAATCCGGCTGCCTGCTGACGGCCTGCGGCGGTGGCGACCGAGAGCCGGTAGCGGACTCCCTGTGCATCCAGGCGCTCACAGAGCAGACGGGCATCACTGGTCCCGCCGAAAATCAGCAGTCTGCCGTCATTCACAGTTTGTATCCCCGTGGTGTGATCATCAGGTCATCACTGATATAGGTGGATTTATTACCGACAATCACCAGGCTGGTCATATCGACACGCTCATATTCCATCTCACCGAAGGTGGTGATCCATTTCTCTTCTTTCTTACGGGCCGCAGCTTTCACCACGCCGATCGGGGTGGTGGCGGCTTTGAACGGTGCCATCAGTTCAAAGGCACGGGCCAGATGACCTTCGCGGCCCAGGCTGCGCGGGTTATAGAAACAGATAACAAAATCGGCTTCGGCGGCGGCTTTGATGCGTTTCTCAATCACCTCCCACGGCGTGAGCAGGTCGCTCAGGCTGATATGGCAGAAGTCGTGCATCAGCGGGGCACCCAGTAAAGACGCGGCGGCGATACTGGCGGTAATACCCGGCACCACACGCACCTGAATATCGCGCTTCTCTTTGGTGACGATTTCGAGGATAAGCCCGGCCATGCCGTAAATCCCGGCGTCACCGCTGCACACCATCGCCACGTTTTTGCCTTCCTGTGCAAGCTCAATGGCCAGATGGCAGCGTTCGATCTCTTTGCGCATGCCGGTTTTGATGACTTCTTTGTCGCCCACCAGAGGTTTCACCAGATGGGTATAGGTTTTATACCCGACGACCACTTCCGCTTCTTTCAGTGCGGTGACGGCTTCTTCGGTCATCATGGCTTCACTGCCGGGGCCAATGCCTATAACGGTTAACATACTGTTTCTGCTCCTAACGTAATGGTGATCCCCCGGGTCTTACAGGTTTGCCCTATCAGACAGCCTTTGCTCATCAGCCAGGCGACCGGCCGGGATACACTCCCGACACCCGTGGTTTTTTTAACAAATTCTGATTCCGGGAACTGTGCCGCCACAGGGGCAAGCTCCTCAGCACTGAATACGGTAAACGGCACCTGATAGCGGGCAGCGAGCGCCAGCAGGGCGGGCTCCTGTGCTTTCAGGGTAATACTGCCGATAGCGCGGACGGCTTCCGGCAGCAGATTGTTCTCAGCCAGCTGTTCAGCAAACAGCTGCTGAACTTCATCTGCCCCGGTATCTCTGCGGCAGCCCATACCGGCAATAATCCGGCGCGGGATCAGTTTATAGACCGGCACCGGCAGCATCACTTCCTCACGGCGGTAACTGACACACACCAGCGCATCCAGTTCCGGCAGAGTGCGCAGATCCGCCACCGGGATAAGCCCGGGTAAGGCGTATTTATCCTGCTCTGCCGCCATATCCGGATGCCACCAGATGCCGATACGCTCCCCGCTGACCATCATCTGGTTCAGGGTTTTGACGGTGGCGCGGAAATCGGTGAACGTGGCATTCATCTCCTGCGCCAGCAGATCAAAACTGGTGACCTGATTGACATCGGTTGCGGTGGTGATCACCGCCTGTCCGCCGATCCGGCCCGCCAGCCAGGTGGCCAGCTCGTTAGCCCCGCCGAGATGGCCGGAGAGCAGACTGATCACATGCTGTCCTTTCTCATCCATCACGATCACGGCAGGGTCACTCATTTTGTCCTGAATCACCGGTGCCAGTACCCGCACGGTAATGCCGGTTGCGCCGATGACAATCAGAGCGTCATTCTCTGCAAATGCCTGCTGTAAGGTGGCGGCAAAGCCGTCACGGAACGGTTCAAAGCCATCCGAGACCAGTTTTTCGCTGGTGTAACAGGTCACCGGCAGCAGCGGGCGGATCTTTTCCGCCAGCGCTTTGCCGCCCGGTGTCAGGCAAAACAGCGCAATGCGCTTACCGCGAGGCTTTGCGGTACTCATGGCTGAAGCCTGCGTCATACAGTTTTGAATAGTGATACTCGTCGCCGAGGAACGGACCGACCAGAATCAGTGCGGTTTTGCGGATTTTTGCGTCGCGCACGGCAACGGTGATCTCCGCCAGAGTACTGCGCAGCACCTGACAATCCGGCCAGGTCGCTTTATACACCACGGCGACCGGGGTAGTTTCCGGATAACCGCCTTCGGTCAGTTGCTCCACCACGCCTTTGATATCCTGAACAGACAGGAAAATCGCCATTGAGGTCTGGTGAGCGGCAAAGCTGCGCAGACTCTCTTTCGGCGGCATCGGTGTGCGGCCTTCGATACGGGTGATGATCAGGCTCTGGGACACTTCCGGTACGGTGTATTCCACACCCAGTTCGGCTGCGGCACCGAGGAAGGAACTGACGCCCGGGATCGCGCTGAAGCCGATATTGTGTTCCGCCAGCACTTCGCCCTGTTCACGGATAGAGCCGTACAGGGAGAGGTCGCCGGTCTGCAGACGCACCACCAGTTTGTGGCTTTTCACGCCGTCAACCATCACAGTGATGATGTCGTCGAGGGTCATGGCGGCGCTGTCGTAGCTTTCGACGCCGTCTTTGCAGTAGTCCAGCAGATCAGTATTGATAAGCGAACCGGCATAAATGACGATGTCAGCCTGTTGTAAAATACGGTAGCCTTTCAGGGTGATAAGACTGATATCCCCGGGACCGGCTCCGACAAACCAGACTTTCTGACGGTCAAACTGTTCAGCCACAACGCGCCTCCTTACGGCAGGAAATAAGATAGGTAGGATTATTCGGTTTAAAATAATAACTGTGTCCGAGCGCGGTCATATTTCCGGCCTGTAATTCACAGCAGTCCAGTTCGCTCACCGCACACTGTTTCAGGTGCGCAATGGCTTGTGTCAGGTTATCCAGCAGGATAAAGGTCATCACCAGGGTGCCGTCGCTGTGCAGATGATCGAGAGACCAGTCGATAATCTCCGTGAGATTTCCTCCGGTACCGCCGACAAACACGGCATCTGCTTTTTCGGCCAGTTCCACCGGTGCATACGCGTCAATCACGCGGATTTGCGGGCAGCGGAAATGGAGGCAGTTCTCTTTGATAAGCGCAATGGCTTCCGGTTTTTTCTCGATGGCAATAATCTCAAGCGCCGGGTGGCTGAGTGCCGCTTCAATTGAAACACTGCCGGTGCCCGCACCCACATCAATCAGGCGCTGTGCACCCTGTAAATCCAGCCGTGACAGGGCGAGCGCTCTCACCGGCTCTTTGGTCATCGGGATCTGCTGCCCGCGTAAAAACAGTTCGTCTTTCATCAGGCCACGCTGCCCCGCTTATCAATTAACACCACATTCATGTTGTAATCACCGCTGACCTCTTCTGCATTGAGAATGGTGATCCGCTCATTCCGGCCGGAGAGGTTTTCTCCGATGATCATCCGCCGGGTCTGGCCGCGCTGAAGGATTTCGGCGGCGATTTCTTTCGGGCCGATCTTACTGTCCGTCACCATGCCGATACGCTCATGGGCGAGCAGCCAGTCAAAATCCGGGCTGCGGTTGTGGCTGCTGGTGAGATAAATATCATTCATATCCATCCCCGCACGGGAACACAGATATTGTACGGAGCTGATACCCGGCACTATCTGAACCTGCTCCGGTGCGAAGGTTTCGCTGATGCGTTTGCCGATGCCGAAAAACATCGGGTCACCGGAAGCCAGAATGACAATGCGGCGATCAAGACGCTCTGCTATCCAGTTCATCAGGCCGCTGATATCCGCATCAATGACACGGGTTTCTGTGGTCAGCCCGGCAAATTCATCCAGATGGCGCTGACCGCCGATTAAAATGTCCGCCCCGGAAATCACATCCGCTGCCCGCCGGGTCAGATACGCTTCTGAGCCGGGGCCCACGCCTGTCACATAAATCATCGGAATCCCTCCGTTATGGCGCTGAGCGGCCGGTTGGTCCCCAGCACCTGATTATCAAACGAGAACAGAATGGCATCACAGTGCGGCGGCTCATCGGAGAAACGCAGCATCTGATTAATCCGGTCACAGATTTTTTCCGCGATCCGCGGATAGACCGCCTGCCAGCCTTGTGCGTTAATCAGTTCAATCGCCGCTTCGGTGGTGGTGCAGCCGTCCACTTCCTGTAATAAGGAGAGCGGAGCGCCGATCAGGGCGAGATTAGCAATCAGGGTTTCCATCCGCGCATCCGCAATATGGCTGTGGGTGTGGAAAATGCCTGCCGCGATTTTGACCAGCTTGCCGAAGTGCCCGAGGATCACCACCTGCTCAAACTTCAGTCGTGTGGCTTCCTGCAGCATATAGCCGACAAAGTTACTCATAGTGACGACATAGGTGCCGTCCAGCCCGAGCTGTTCGCTGACAAACCGTTCGCCGTGGTTACCCGGCACCAGGAAAACGCGGGTCATACCCTGGGCGCGTTTCATTTCCAGCTCGATGGACAGGGAGCGTTTCCAGCTCTCTTCCGACATCGGCGTGACAATACCGCTGGTGCCGATGACAGAAATTCCGCCGAGAATACCGAGGCGGCCGTTATAGGTTTTTTTCGCCCGCTCTTCCCCTTCCGGGGCAAATATGGTGATATCCGCCCCCCGGTTCGGACCGATGACTTCGCGGACCGCCGCTTCAATAGTCTGGCGCGGGGTTTTGTTGATCGCCGCATCACCGATAGGCAGACCAACACCGACCTTCGTCACCCGGCCGACACCTTCGCCGCCGTCCAGGGTGATAATGCCGCTGTCATTGACCGCGACACGGGCGAAAATCAGCATGCCGTGGGTGGCATCAATATCATCTCCGCCATCTTTGCGGATGGCGGCGGTGGCGGATTGCCCGCAGATCAGCGGATCTTCCACATTCAGGTTCAGTGTCACCCCTGACGGCGTGACAATCGAAACCTGCTGAATCACTTCCTGACGCAACACCATCAGCGCCGCCACTTTGGCGGCAGCGGTGGCACAGGAGCCGGTGGTATACCCCTTGCGCAGTGCCTTGCCTTTGTGCCAGACGACGCCGGTGCCGTTATCGTCAGGTGCTGTGATGTTTTCCTGCGTCATGATTACGCCTCCGGCATCCGGTAAAGGATGGCGTTGATAATCGCGGCGGCCACGTTACTGCCGCCTTTACGGCCGAGCGCGGCGATACACGGCAGTGAACTTTCTGCCAGCGCATCTTTGGATTCTGCCGCGCCGACAAAACCGACCGGCACGCCGACAACGGCAACCGGTTTTTCTGTGTGTTCCAGCACGCGGAACAGGGCGGTCGGGGCATTGCCGAAGACAAAAATTTTCTCACCCGGCTCCTGCATGGCGATATCCACGGCGGCCATAGAGCGGGTCATCTGCTGCTCTTTGGCGGCAGCGACCACACGCGGGTCGCTGACATAGCAGCGGCACTCTGAACCGTATTTCGCCAGGCGGGTTTTGTTGATCCCGGACAGTGCCATAGTGGTATCGGTATAAATAGTGCAGCCGCGCATAATGCCGTCACGGAGGATTTCAATCACACCGTCAGAAAAATGCAGGATATCCAGCCAGTCAAAATCGGCAGTGGTATGGATAGCGCGTTTGATAATTGCCGCGTGATCATCACTGGCGAAACGGTATTCCGGCCGTGTTTCGCGGATAATGTCATCAATGATCAGAAAACTGTTTTTTTCGATTTCCTGCGGCTGTTGTATGTAACTCATATTTTTCCCTTACAAAATCCACTGTGCCAGAAGATGAATGACGGCGAACAGCGCCAGTGCGGCGGAGGAGGCAACCCACATCAGCCGGATGGTGCTGAGAATATCGTCTGCATTGATGTCGCGGGTGTTGTCGCCGATCCACGGCTTATCCACCAGCTGACCGAAATAGGTATTCGGCCCGCCCAGCTGTACACCGAGTGCGCCGGCGACAGTCGCTTCGGACCAGCCGCTGTTCGGGCTGCGGTGATTGGCGTGATCACGTAATCCGGTGCGGAAAGCCTCGCGGTAACGGTATTTCAGAACAAAGGCGGCGAAGGTGAACAGCAGCCAGCTCAGACGCGCCGGGATATAGTTGGCGACATCATCCGCACGGGCGGAAAACATACCGATATCGCCGTACTTTTCATTTTTATAGCCGACCATCGAGTCCAGGGTATTCACCGCTTTATAGGCCATCGCCAGCGGCGCGCCACCCAGTAATAAGAAGAACAGCGGGGCGATTACGCCGTCGGTGGTATTTTCCGCGACGGTTTCGGTTACCGCGCGGGTGATTTGCGGCGGTGTCAGCTCCCGGGTATCACGCCCGACGATCCATGATAATTTTTCACGGCTCTCATCCAGATCATCCGCTTTCAGCGCGTCATACACCCGCATCGCCGCATCCTGTAAACAGCGGGTGGCAAGAACGGTGTAGGTCATCCAGATGGTGACGAGCCAGCCGAGACTGGTTTCCAGATAAAACGCCAGCGCCAGCACGCCGTAACTCACCGCCCAGGTGCCGCCGACGATCACAATCCACAACACGGCTCCGCCACGGCGCAGTGCCGCACCGCTCTGACAGCGGCGGCGGATCACACCTTCGGTTTTACGGATGGCGTTGCCAATCCAGCGGATCGGGTGCGGCCAGTGCTCCGGGTCACCGAGGCGCCAGTCGAGCAGGAAAGCGGCCAGCCAGCTGAGCAACGTCATAACACACTCCGTGCCAGGGCAAACCAGTGATCCAATAACCCCGGACGCTGGGCAAAATGCACATGCAGATATCCGGCAAAGGTATTTCCGACCTGATAACCGCCGCGCCAGCGTTTGAGGATTTCGCCGTCGCGCTCTTTGATAAACTCAAAAGCAGACGGCAGATCAGTCTCAAAATCAGAATAATGAAACTCGTGACCGCGCAGGCGTTCACCGGCACGAACCAGAGTGGTGTCTGTCAGTGCGGTACCTTCACAGTAACCAAAGCGCTTCAGTCGGTTACCCATGGTGCTGTGTCCGGCAATGATGCCGGTCATCGGGAAGGTGTTGCCGCTGCTGTCTGTCAGGGTTTCACCGAGATACATCAATCCGCCGCACTCCGCATAAACAGGAATACCGCGCTGATGCGCCGCCAGCAGTGCGTCCCGCATCGCGGTGTTAGATGAAAGTTTTTCAGCATAGACTTCCGGATAACCGCCGCCGATGTAAATCATATGGCACGGATCCGGCAGAACACTGTCATTGAGCGGGCTGAATGTGACAATCTCCGCGCCGCTCTGACGCAGTAAATCGAGATTATCAGGATAATAGAAGTTAAAAGCGGCATCATCCGCCACGGCGACAGTCAGCCCGTGCCCGGCACCGGGGGTGGTGAGCTGTATTGGTGTGCTGTCTGCCTGTGCCTGCCAGTGTGTCAGGGAAAGCAGCTTATCCACATCAACGGTTTTTTCTATCTGATCGGCCAGGCGCTGCCAGCGTTCAGTCTGCTGTGCCTGCTCCTGCGGCGGGATCAGCCCCAGATGACGGGAAGGGAGTTCAATATCACTCATCACCGGCACGTAGCCGATCACCGGCACATGGCAGTAGTGTTCAATCGCGTGTTTCAGGAGCTGGAAATGACTGTCACTGTTAACCCGGTTAATCAGCACCCCGGCGATATTCAGTGACGGATCAAAATGCTGAAATCCCATCACCGTGGCGGCAATAGAAGTGGAAACCGCTTTGCCGTCGACCAGCATAATCACCGGGCAGTCCAGCTGTTTTGCCATCGCGGCAGTGCTGCAATAGTGAGGGTCGGTACCGAAGCCGTCATACAGGCCCATCACGCCCTCAATCACACCGGCGTCTTTGTCCTGCATATAATGACGGAATTGCGGGGTCAGAACGGACTCCGGCAGCATAAAGGCATCCAGGTTACGGGAAGGTACGCCGGTGACGGCGGTATGCCAGCTGCTGTCGAGGTAATCAGGGCCGACTTTGCAGGGCTGGACACGCAATCCGCGTGCACTGAGTGCCCGCATGATCCCGAGGGTAATGGTGGTTTTTCCGCAGCCGCTGCTGGTGCCCGCGATTACGAAGACCTGTTTTTGTGCCTTATTCATACGCTACCTTTGACACGGTGTTGTTGCCAAAAAAAACGTCCTGATACCAGGAAAGCAAAAAAGGTTAAATAAATTAACCCGGTGAACTGTCTTTTTATTTTCATGATCATAAGCAACACGGAATATTGCTGAACAGCGACACGAAAATGTAATGATCATTTAATTAACATTGCCGATTTTTGATATAGTGATTTTTTTACGGCTATTTATATTCGGGTTTAATAAAACATAAAATGCTGCCTTTATATATCTGCTTATTACAGTTTGTGAGTTTCTTCACATAAATACTTGATTTGTGATCAAGATGAATAAAATGCAACTATTTTATTTTTATAAACATATGCAAATATGTTAATTAAATGATCTTGTTTTTATTATTTGTTAATGATAATTTCAGAAATGGCGGCTTATTTGTTGATTATAATGACCTGTTTTTATGAGGTGAATGTAAAAATCCATTTATTTCAGTTGGTTGAAAGTACATGATCTACTTGATTTTTTTTTCATGAACTCTTCCGTTGCGTGAACGTATTATTGGGATATTAGTCATATATTTTTTCCTGTGATTATTTAATAATACAAAATATTAAACAGAATTGTCTTTATTACGCATTTATCGTGAATAGATCAAAGAATAAAGTTCACGGGTAATTAATACTGCTGTCCAACTACAAAACATCATTAATAAATAGTATTTTTTATCACCACCAGGTGTCGTGCATAACGAATAAAATGATGTGATTTTTTCATGTTGATTAATCTGATTGATAAGGCAATAAAATGAGCAAAGGTAAAGTATGGCTGGTCGGAGCCGGACCCGGAGATGCATCATTAATTACCGTAAAGGGACTTCACTGTATACGTCATGCCGAAGTGCTGGTGCATGACCGTCTTGTCAATCCTGAGTTGATCGCCTGTGCACCGGCGGACTGTAAAATCATCAATGTCGGTAAAACACCGAATCATCATCCGGTGCCGCAGGAAGAAATCAATGCCATTCTGGTGAAATATGCCGCAGAAGGCAAAAATGTGGTGCGCCTGAAAGGCGGGGATCCGTATGTGTTCGGCCGCGGCGGCGAAGAAGCGGAATCCCTGGCGGAGAACGGCCTCGATTTTGAGGTTATCCCGGGCATCAGTTCCTCCATCGGCGGGCTGGCGTATGCGGGGATCCCGGTGACTCACCGCGATCACGCATCAAGCTTCCATGTGGTCACCGGCCATATGTGTCAGGGGAATGAGCCTCAGAACTGGAATGCACTGGCTGCCCTTAACGGCACCCTGGTGATCCTGATGGGGATGACCCGTCTGGCCGAAATCAGTCAGCTCCTGATCGACGGCGGAAAATCACCGGATACCCCGGCTGCCGTGGTCATGTATGCCAGCCAGCAGCGCCAGCAGGTGGTTACCGCCACCCTCGCCACTTTACCGGAAGAGGCTGCGCGTCATAAATTACATCCGCCGGCACTGATTGTCGTCGGTAATGTGGTGAATCTGCACCAAATTCTGGCGTTTGCCGCCACACAAATTGATATTACGCAGGAAGCCCCATTAGAAGCTGCGTCATAGTATTATCCTTAAAATAATAAGCATCCGGCTGTATGCAGGTGATACTGTGTACAGCTCTTACATTTGGAGGAGGCTATGAGCGAACACGGTGGTAATGTGGTAGAGGTGGCTGAGCTCCTCGGCATCTCACCCGCATCTATCTTCGATTTCAGTGCCAATATTAACCCGCTGGGGCCGCCCGAGAGGGTTAAAGCCATCATCCGCGATAACCTGTCAGTTATTGAACGCTACCCGGATATTGAATACCGCTATCTGCATGCCGCACTGGCCAAAGGTGCGGGTTGTGAACTGGGGCAGGTCATTGCCGGTAACGGAGAGACGGAACTGATTTACGCGCTGGTGCGCCATCTCAACCCCCACAGCGCATTACTGTTAACCCCCGGATTTGCCGAATACCGCAGAGCACTGGAACAGCAGGGCTGCGATATCATCGAACACCCGCTGACGGAAGAGAATGATTTCCAGCCGGATGAATCCCTGCTGGCGGATATTGAAGCCCGCCGCCCGGACTGTGTGTTTATCGCCACACCGAATAACCCGACCGGTCTGATGCCGGATACCGCACTGCTGCACAAACTGGTGTCCCTGTGCGAATCCCGCCATATTCATCTGATTGTCGATGAAGCGTTTATTGATTTTCTGCCGGAAGGATCACCGCTGACAGCGCGCCTGCCGGAAACCCGCTACCTTTATCTGCTGCGTTCGCTGACAAAATTCTTCGCCATTCCCGGTCTGCGCCTCGGTTATCTGCTGTGCGGCGACAGCCACATTATCAGTAATCTGAAAGCCTGGCGTGAGCCGTGGACTATCAATGGTCTGGCTGCGCTGGTGGGTGAAGCACTGCTGGATGATGAAGACTATATCCGCAAAACACAGGATTTTATTGCCGCCCAGCGGGAATACCTGTGCAATGAACTGCGGCAGTTTCCGCTGCTGAAAATCCGGCAGCCATCGGCAAACTATATCTTTATCCGCTGCCTGAACGGCGTGGAACTCCAGTCCGCTCTGCTGAAATATAAGCTGCTGATCCGCCGCTGTCAGAACTACCCGGGGCTGGATGGCTCTTATTACCGGATCGCGGTCCGCAGTCAGGCGGAGAACCGTCATCTTATCGGCGCATTAAAACAGGTATTTCAACATGGCTGAGGCACATTGTCCGGCATCCTGCGGAGAATTGTTGCAGGGATGGATCCTCGGGGGAGAAAAACTGGTTTCCTGCCCCATCAACTGGTACAGCTATGTCTCGGTGGAAGAAGGTGTTCCGCTGGGGCTGGAACGGCCCCGCATGCGCCAGATGCTGGAACGCGTACTGAAACATCTGGATATCGTGCCGGAAGCCACCGGTATGCTGCGGATCGAATATGAATCCACCATCCCCGTCGGTAAAGGGCTGGCTAGCAGCACAGCGGATATTGCCGCCACCGCCCAGGCGACCGCACGTTTTTACGGCCATGAATTATCACCGGAAACTCTCGCAGAACTCTGTGTGGCGGTTGAACCGACAGACAGCACGCTCTTTTCCTCCCTGACACTGTTTGACCACCAGACGGCTGAGACACAAATATCACTCGGCTGGGCGCCGGATCTGAAACTGCTGCTGCTGGAAAGTCCGGATGTGGTACTGACGGAAGATTTCCACAAGCGCGACCGCCGGGCCGCATTGCTGGCGCGGGAACCTCTGCTGGCTCAGGCCTGGAAACTGCTTACCGCCGCCTGTGAACAACAGGATCCGCAGCGACTGGGCGAAGCAGCCACTTTGAGTGCGATCGCCAGCCAGGATCTGCTGCCCAAACCCGGTTTCAGCGAGCTGCATGCCCTTGCAGATAAAGGAAAGATTTACGGTCTGAATGTCGCCCACAGCGGCAGCGTGGCCGGGCTTATCTATGATGACACCCTGCACGATAAAGATTTTATTTATGACTGGATCCAGCGGCATCAGCTGGACAGATTCTACCCTCAGGTGCATGAGGTGAGCATGGCGCCGGGCGGCGTCCGCTAAATACTCATCATCCTTCAGCCTGTGGCTGTGTTGGCTTCATTCAGCTGACCGGGTCACATACTGGTGTATGCTCCCCGGTCATCTTCACTTTGCCGCCTTGCCACAGACCGAATGATTTTGAGTATTCCTATCCGCGTCATTCTTCAATCCGCAGCTGCGTTGGCTGCACTCAATAAACCGGGTCACATACTGATGTATGCTCCCCGGTTTCTTTCGTTTGCCGCCTTGCTGCAAATTGAATAATTTAGCGGATGACTCCTGAGTCTCTTTTTATTTAACGTCCTGACTTCTGTGGGATGATATTGAATATCCACGGTTTTCATCATGCCAAAGTAAAAGGCAGATAACCGGCAGAGAGACGAAAAGCATGCGCGTCATGGATGACGCGCCTGAGCGCACAGGGAGGTGTTTACAGCGGCTTTTCGTTTTGCCGGTTATCAGCCCGGCCCCGGTGCTGAGCGTTTCACCCCCCTTTGTTAACAACAGGCCACCGAACCAAAGTTCGCATCATTCCATCCGCAGCAAAAGTAAAAGGCAGATAACCGGCAGAGAGACGAAAAGCATGCGCGTCATGGATGACGCGCCTGAGCGCACAGGGAAGTGTTTACAGCGACTTTTCGTTTTGCCGGTTATCAGCCCGGTCCCGGTGCTGAGTATTCCGCCTTCTTTATTAACAACAAACCCGGGGCAGAACCCCGGCTCCGGTGCTGAGCATTTCCCCTCAATTTAACGCGCTGCCCCACAAAGTACGCGCCGCTTTGCTGCGTCCCGGTAACGGGCAGGATATGATTCAGACAACTGATTCTGACGCTGTCCGCAAAGGAGACACTATGCTGCGTTATCCGCTGTTTTGTGATTTACAGGGAAAGACCTGTCTGGTCGTGGGGGGCGGGGAAGTTGCCGCCCATAAATGCCGGACACTGTTACAGGCCGGGGCGCATGTCACCGTCATTGCCCGCTGGTTCCACGGAGATCTCACCGCTCTGGCGGGAAATCCGCATCTTACGCTGACAGAAGCGGACTTTGATGCTGCACTGTGGCCGCAGGGCTGTTGGCTGGCCTTTGCCGCGACAGACTCACCGGAGGTAAATCAGCAGGTGCTGGAACAGGCCAATGCCCGTCACTGCTTCTGTAACGTGACTGACGCGCCGGAAAGCGCCTCATTTATCTCCCCGGCCACCATTGATGTCCCGCCGGTTCAGATTGCGCTGACCTGCGGCGGAAACCCGGTCTATACACAGTTTCTGAAACACCGTGTTATGCAGGCGATTCCGGCGGATGCCCCGGTGAAGCTGCGTGCCGCCGCACGGCTGCGCGAGCAGGTTAAAGCCACCAATGCTTCCCGCGATGCCAAACGGCTGTTCTGGCAGAAGTTCTTTACCGACACCGCCCTGGAACAACTCCTGCCGCTGGAAGATGAGGAACTGCTGACTGACTACCTTAATTACCTGCTGGCTCAGTTTACCGAAGAGCACGGAATCCGCTGAAAAAATAAAACCTCGGCACCGTAATAGCGGTTCCGGGGTAATTATGTGAGCTGAATGGCTTATTTCAGTCATTGGAATAACAAAAACAAGACAGCATCATTATCATATTAATAATAAGTCATTTACTTTTTTGTATCATTTATTTTTTTATTTCTCTGTGGCATTCCGTTGCATACTTTAATAAGATGTTCGTCACACTATTTCGTCATTTTTTATCAAAATATATTCATGTTGAATATACTATAAAATATAGTTTAAACATTAAAAATTAATTGCTATTTATGGTGAATTTAATAATATAACAATGATCACAAAATCAGGATTGATTTATTTGTCATTAGGTTTAAATAATTGTTAATTAAAGTTTTTGTTTGTTGTTTTTGATGGTATCTATATGATTTTAAATGGAATTTAAGTGTGATCTGCATCGTGTTTTATACCCCACCGAAAACCATTCCGTTTTTGCAAGATATCCTTACTTTATATCAATTGTTTTTAAATCCCCTGAATTGCACATTATCATCAGTGGAAAGTTAAGGAATTAAATAGGGATGAACACCTGATTTGTACTTAGATACTTTCTTAATTAATACCAAACGGATTTAACAGATTTTGTTTTAACTTTAATTCCGAACATTCAGTTTATTTAGAGGTATATCATGCAGAAGCCTACCATTGTTATTGGTGTAATTGGTGCCGATTGCCATGCCGTCGGTAACAAAGTTTTAGATCGCGTGTTTTCCCAGCACAATTTTAATGTGATTAACCTGGGTGTCATGGTCAGCCAGGACGAATATATCGACGCCGCTATTGAAACCGGCGCGCAGGCAATCGTTGTTTCCTCTATTTACGGTCACGGCGAAGTGGACTGTTTAGGTATGCGTGAGCGCTGCATCGAACGTGGTCTGGGCGAAATTCTGCTGTATGTCGGCGGTAACCTGGTTATCGGTAAACAGGAACCGGCTGAAATCGAGAAAAAATTCAGCGACATGGGCTTTAACCGCGTGTTCTTCCCGAGCACTGACCTGGAATACGTCTGCGATGTCATGAAAAAAGACATTGAAAAAAGCCCGGCCCGCAAAGAAGGAATGACCGCGTAATGATCAACGTCTCGATAGATATCGGTTCAACCTGGACAAAAGGTGCCGTGTTCGACGTGGGAAGTGATGATCATATTGAATTAAAGAATTATGCCCTGACCCCCACGACGATTGACCATCTGGCAGACGGATTTTTCACTGTACTGAATAAAATCCTCAATGTGTCCGATGCGCGTCCTTTACTGGAAGCCGGGAAAGTTAACATTAACTATTCCTCTTCCGCCAAAGGCGGGTTAGCGGTAGCGGCACTGGGTCTGGTTCCGACAATTACCCTTGAGTCAGCAAAAGTCACTGCTCACTCAGCGGGCGCAAAAGTGTCTCAGCACTTTGCGTACAAGCTCAACCGGACTGATATCCGCAAACTCGAACAGACACCCCCGGATATTTTCCTGTTCACCGGCGGGACGGATGGCGGCGATGTCGGATACGGATTACAAAACGCAAAAATGCTGGCGGAATCCGATCTGAACTGTTCCATCATTTATGCGGGTAACCGTGATATTCAGGACGATATTGCTGAGATCCTCGGCCATAAAGAACTGACTGTCGTTAACAACATTTTACCGAGTCTGGATAGTCCGAACCCGTTTGATGCGCGTAAAGCTATCTGTGACATTTTTCTGAAAAAGATTGTGAAGGGCAAGGGACTGGACGTCATTGTTGAACAGACCGGCGAAGAGCCGCGTCCGACACCATTCTCTGTCTTTGAGTTAGTACAGCAAATCCGTGACAACGTTCCCGGCTGGGAAGAGTTTGTGCTGATGGATATGGGTGGCGCAACGACGGATATTTATTCGTCCTGCAACAACAGCTTACTGCCGGATACCATTTTACACGGGATTCCGGAGCCGAAAGTGAAACGGACTGTGGAAGGTGACCTTGGCATGCGTGTATCGGCGGTAATCGCCGGTGAGGCAGGCCGCGAATTAGCCGAAGCGCAGTTTGTGAATCATCCGGAGCAGCTGGATGCCTTTTACCGCTACACCCGTTATGTCAATGAGCACCCTGATTATCTGCCTCAGACGGACGAAGAACGTGTTTATGACCATCTGTTAGCCGGTATTTGTGTCGCACTGGGGACTGAACGCCATGCGGGCACAAAACAGCAGGTGACCACCTGTGCAGGTACGGTGGATTTACAGATTGGCCGTGATTTATCACGGGTCAGCAAAATCATCGGTACCGGCGGCTGGTTGTCGCGGACAGCTGATTTTGACATTAAACAGTATATGCGGTACCGCAAATTCGATAACAAAGGCCGTCAGATTCTGCTGCCGGACGAATTTGAGTACTACCGGGATTCACAAGGGTTATTTCCTCTGTTAGCCAACGTCGCCTGCCGGTATCCGAAAGCAGCAGCTCAGACCGGCGTGCAGATTTTGACCAGATAGCAAGATTATTGGAGCCATTAAATGGAACTGAAGAATAAAAAAATTGCAATCGACGACTTCATGGCCGAGCGCAAAGACGTATTAAAGACCTGGGTGACAGGGAAAGACGTGGAAAACTTTGAAGATGGTGTCAAATATCAGGCGACTATCTCTGAAGATAAAAACTTTGCCAAAAAATTATTCGAAGCTGACCGCGACGGCATCACATTAAGCCAGCCGCGTGCAGGTGTTGCCTTAATCGAAGAGCACATCGAGCTGCTGAAAAAACTGCAGAAAGAGTGTGACCTGCTGCCGACCACTATCGATGCGTATACCCGTCTGAACCGTTATGAAGAAGCGGCAGTCGGTATCCAGAAATCTGTTGAAGCCGGTACCTCTAAACTGAACGGCCTGCCGGTGGTTAACCACGGTGTTGCAGCCTGCCGTCACATCACTGAATCCCTGGATAAACCACTGCAGATCCGTCACGGAACCCCGGATGCACGTCTGCTATGTGAAATCTCCATGGCGAGTGGTTTCACCAGTTACGAAGGCGGCGGTATCTCCTATAACATCCCTTACGCAAAACGCGTCACCCTGGAAAAATCCATCCGTGACTGGCAGTACTGCGACCGCGTAATCGGTTTATATGAAGAAAACGGTATCCGTATCAACCGCGAACCATTCGGTCCGTTAACCGGTACGCTGATCCCGCCATTCATTTCCCACACTGTGGCAATCATCGAAGGTCTGGTGGCGCTGGAGCAGGGCGTTAAATCCATCACCGTCGGTTACGGCCAGGTCGGTAACTTAGTGCAGGATATCGCGGCAATCCGCTCCCTGCGTGAACTGTCTCATGAATATTTCCGCGCTTACGGCTACGAAGATTATGAGCTGAGTACCGTATTCCACCAGTGGATGGGCGGTTTCCCTGAAGATGAATCCCGTGCGGCGGCAGTTATCTCCTGGGGTGCGGCGGTTGCCGGTATGTCCGGTGCAACCAAAGTAATCACCAAGTCTCCGCATGAAGCATTCGGTATCCCGACTGCGGAAGCGAACTGCCAGGGTCTGCGTGCCTCCAACCAGATGCTGAACATGGTCCGCGACCAGAAATTCCCGCCGTGCAAAGACGTGGATCTGGAAGTGGAACTGATTAAACGCGAAGTCCGCGCAGTGATGAAGAAAGTCCTTGAACTAGGTAACGGCGACATTGCAGTCGGTACTGTCCGCGCATTCGAAGCCGGTGTTCTGGATATTCCGTTCGCTCCTGCGATGTGTAACTCCGGCAAGATGATGCCTATCCGCGACAACAACGGTGCAATCCGTGTGTTCGACGCAGGCGCGGTTCCGCTGCCGGATGACGTTCTGTCCATGCACCATGATTTCGTTGCTGAGCGTGCCCGCGAAGAGGGTCGTGAAGCTTCATTCCAGATGATTATTGATGATATTAACGCAGTATCTCACAGTAAATTAGTAGGAAGACCATAATGAAAATTAAACAGGCATTGTTCACGGCGGGTAACTCATCCTTCTATTTTGACGACCAGCAGGCTATCAAAGACGGCGCAGGTCACGACGGTTTCGTCTACACCGGTAAGCCGGTCACTCCGGGCTTTACCGCAGTGCGTCAGGCAGGTGAGTGTGTGTCAGTCCAGTTAATCCTGGAAAACGGTTCTGTGGCAATGGGTGACTGTGCCGCGGTTCAATACTCCGGTGCGGGTGGTCGTGACCCGTTATTCCTGGCGGAAAACTTCATTCCGTTCCTGGAAAAACACATCAAACCGCTGCTGGAAGGCCGTGATGTCAGTGAGTTCCGCAACAACGCTAAGTTCTTCGATGAACTGAAAGTGGAAGGCAAACAACTGCATACCGCTATCCGTTATGGTCTGTCCCAGGCTCTGCTGGACGCTACAGCACTGGCAAGCAACCGTCTGAAAGCTGAAGTTGTGTGCGACGAGTGGCATCTGCCGGTTGTGGCTGAGCCAATCCCTCTGTTCGGTCAGAGTGGTGATGACCGCTACAACGCTGTGGACAAAATGATCCTCAAACACGTTGACGTTCTGCCGCACGGCCTCATCAACAACGTGGATGAAAAACTGGGCCGTCAGGGTGAAAAACTGCGCGCTTATGTTGAGTGGCTGGCCAAACGTATCGTTGAATTACGTACAGAAGACACTTACAAACCGTCTCTGCACATCGACGTTTACGGCACCATCGGTTTAATTTTCGACAAAGATCCGATTCGTTGCGCAGAGTACATCGCAAGTCTGCAGGAGCAGGCCGGTGATCTGGAACTGTACATCGAAGGTCCGGTTGACGCAGGTAACAAACCAGACCAGATCCGCCTGATGAAAGGCATTATGGATCACCTGAAAAAACTGGGTTCCAAAGTCAAAATCGTTGCTGACGAATGGTGTAACACCTGTCAGGACATCATCGACTTCACGGATGCCGGCTGCTGTGACATGGTTCAGATCAAAACCCCTGACCTGGGTTCTGTTCACAACATCGCTGACGCGGTGCTGTACTGCCAGAAACACGGTATGGAAGCATACCAGGGCGGTACCTGTAACGAAACCGACGTCAGTGCGCGTACCTGTGTGCATATCGCGATTGCGACACGTCCGATGCGTATGCTGATCAAGCCGGGTATGGGCTTCGATGAAGGTATGAACATTGTTCATAACGAAATGAACCGCACACTGGCTGTACTGAAAGCAAAAGCATAAGGAAGCATTATGTCCAGGACATTTAAAATCCTGTCCCCTACTGCCATCCTGGGGTACGGATTTCCGGAAGAGAGTTTTATGAAGGCGATGGAAGAATCGCCGGATCTTATCGCCGTCGACGCCGGGTCTTCTGACCCGGGTCCTCACTACCTCGGTTCCGGTAAAGCTTTTACCGACCGTGCCGGGGTAAAACGCGACCTGCGTTATATGCTGAAAGCCGGTGTGAAAAACAATATTCCGGTTGTCATCGGTACTGCCGGTGGTTCAGGTGCACAGCCTCATCTGGAATGGTGCCGTGAAATCATTCTGGAACTGGCAAAGGAAGAAGGTCTGTCATTCAAGATGGCCCTGATCCCTGCGGATGTTGAGAAGAAAACCGTTCACGAAGCGCTGGATGCAGGCAAAATCACGCCGCTGGCGTTCGTGCCTGAACTGACGCATGAAGTGATCGACGAAAGTACCTATATCGTTGCTCAGATGGGTGTCGAGCCGTTCCAGGAAGCACTGGCAGCCGGTGCTCAGGTTGTTCTGGCCGGCCGTTCTTATGACCCTTGCTGCTTCGCGGCTCTGCCGATTATGAAAGGGTTTGACGAAGGTCTGGCACTGCACTGCGGTAAGATTCTGGAGTGTGCGGCAATCGCAGCCACCCCGGGTTCCGGCTCTGACTGTGCAATGGGTATTATCGACGAAACCGGTTTCACCCTGAAAGCATTCAACCCGATCCGTAAGTTTACGGACACCTCAGCAGCGGCTCACACCCTGTATGAGAAATCCAACCCGTACGTATTACCGGGACCGGGCGGTGTGCTGGATCTGAAAGAGTGTAAGTTTGAAGATCTGGGTAACGGGCAGGTTCGTGTAACCGGTTCACGCCATGTATCAACACCGTATACCGTTAAACTGGAAGCTGCACGTCCGGTCGGTTACCGCACCATCACTATCGCCGGTACGCATGACCCTATCATGATCGCCGGTATGGATAAGATTCTGGTGGAAGTGCGTAAAAGTGTTGAGAAAAACCTCAGCATCGACCCTGATACCGTGAAAATGAATTTCCATCTGTACGGTAAAAACGGTGTGATGGGTGACGCAGAACCTGAAACTGTGACCAAGAGTTATGAGCTGGGTATTTTACTGGATGTTGTTGCTCCTACCCAGGAGCAGGCAGACAGTATCTGTTCCCTGGCACGTTCCACTATGCTGCACTACGGGTATGATGGCCGTATCGCCACCGCGGGCAACTTAGCCTTCCCGTTCTCTCCGTCGGATATCCGTGCCGGTAAAGTGTATGAGTTCTCCATCTATCATCTGATGGAATACACCCCGGATATTAAATTCACATTCCGTATGGAGAATGTAACACCTGAAGGAGTGGCGAAATGAAAAAGTCAATTTTAGAATTAGCCAAAGTTGTGCGTTCTAAAAACTCCGGTCCGTATGAAATTGTGATGGATATTTTATTCAAGGATAAAGAAACTTATACCGCGGTAAAAAATTCAAAACAATTTAATAAAGACTTAGTCGCTGGTCTGTATTGTGTGAAACCTGACTTTATCGATAATATTGTCTGGTTTGACCCGGCGAATGCTGTGAAAATTGTAATGCCGAGACATATTGTTTCTGGTGCTGTCGGAGATACCGATGTTTATGGTGCCCAGCAACATGCGCCTTTATTAAAAATGGAATTTGATATTTAACAATATCAGTCATTCAATATCTCATTAGTACGACAACTCGGTGTGGCGTACGGGGTTCCCCCGCGCTCCACATCGATTTCAGAAACAGAAATCGTCATTTTTCTCAGTGTGATGTATAAAATTATTTAATATTTAAAGCCACGGAAGGCTGGGTAAAAATAACTGAAATAAAATTTCAGAGGATATTAAGTAAGTTGAGAATAAATGCGACCCAACACAGAATGGAATTATTATGAAATCGAAGAGTTTAACCACTTGGATAGTCATTGGTCTTATTGTCGGTGTGATTGTCGGCTTCAGCTTTAATGAAATGGCATCTGCTGAATTTAATAAGGTCTATGCAAAAGATATCTCCATTATTACCGATATCTTCTTACGTCTGATTAAAATGATTATCGCCCCATTGATTATATCAACACTGGTTGTTGGTATCGCGAAAATGGGTGATGCGAAAACGTTAGGTCGTGTTTTCTCCAAAACACTGTTCTTATTTATCTGCGCATCCTTTATCTCAATCCTGTTAGGTCTGGTTATTGTTAACCTGTTCCAGCCGGGCGCAGGTATTAACTTCGTTGCGGATACTGCCGGTGCGGTTCAGGGTATTGTGGAACCTGTTCCTTTCTCCTTCAAAACCTTTATTGCTCATGCGATTCCGACCAGTATCGTTGATGCAATGGCGCGTAACGAAATTCTGCAGATCGTTGTATTCTCAATCTTTATGGGTATCAGCCTCTCCGCTATCGGTGAGAAAGGCCTGCCGATTGTGAATGTGCTGGAATCCCTCGTCAGCCTGATGCTGAAATTAACCGGTTACGTCATGCTGTTCGCACCACTGACAGTGTTTGCCGCTATCTCAGGTATGATTGCAGAGCGTGGTCTGGGTGTTCTGGTCAGCGCCGGTATCTTTATGGGTGAGTTCTATTTCACACTGGCGATGCTGTGGGTGATTCTGATTGGTCTGGCTGCGGTGGTTGTCGGCCGCTGTATCTTCCGTCTGACCAAAGGTATCACTGAACCTGCACTGCTGGCATTCACCACATCAAGTTCTGAAGCTGCATTCCCGGGTACTCTGGAAAAACTGGAAGAGTTCGGTGTTTCCAACAAGATCGCCAGCTTCGTACTGCCAATCGGTTACTCCTTTAACCTCGTCGGTTCAATGGCTTACTGTTCATTCGCGGTTATCTTTATCGCTCAGGCATGTAACATCACCCTGTCTATGGGTGAGCAGGTTACCATGCTGCTGATTCTGATGCTGACATCGAAAGGGATGGCCGGTGTACCGCGTGCGTCTCTGGTGGTTATCGCGGCGACACTGAACCAGTTCAACATTCCGGAAGCGGGTCTGATTCTGCTGATGGGTGTGGATCCGTTCCTCGACATGGGCCGCTCTGCCACTAACGTAATGAGTAACGCCATCGGTGCCGCTATCGTCGGCCGCTGGGAAGGTGAGCACTACGGTGAAGGCTGCCGCGGAAAACCAAAGGCAGTTATTGAACCTCCGGTAGCACAGGCCACAACGTCAGCCTGACCGGTCGTTCAGAATAAACAAGACAGGCGCGGTACAAGGGATACAGATACCGCGCAACAATAAAAAATCAGTTTTATGTGTTATATACTAAGTATTAAGCGCAAAATGCCCTCAGTCATTTTGCGCTTTTTTTTGTATGGGGTTACTGCGGCACGGCGGAAACACTCACAGTGCCATCCGTCACCTTAACGGCAAAGGCGGCGACGGAATATGCGGCGTCTTCCGCACACAACCCGTCCGTCAGCCGGAAACGCTGTTTTTTCAGCGGACTGACAATCCACAGCGAGCCGTCATGCTCTGCAATTAATCCGCGCGACAGCACACTGGCCTGCGCAAAAGGATCGATATTACTCAGGGCAAAAATGCGCTCGTCCGGATAAGGACGGAACAGCGCCACCTGTTCACCCTTTACCAGCGCACACACACCGGTTCCCGGGGTGATATCACTGACCTGACAAACCGTAATCCATTGACTCATGATTATTCCTCCCCGATCAGAGTGACAGCAATCCGCTCTTCCGGGCGGGCCGGACGATGTTGTGAGCGCTCACTTACCATTTGCACATTCGGATCCGGCAGCGGGCTGTTAACAAAGTGACTGAAGCGTTTGCGGGCATGCGGGTTGTTCACCGTTTCCTGCCACTCGCAGGTCACTTTTTCGCGCAGCTGCGCCAGTTCCTGCTCCAGCTGTGCATTGAGCCCCAGTTTATCGCTGACAATCACATCCCGCAGGTAATCAATCCCGCCCTCCAGGCTTTCCAGCCAGGTGGATGTCCGGCTGAGTTTGTCGGCGGTGCGGATGTAAAACATCATAAAGCGGTCGATGTAGCGTATCAGGGTCTCTTTATCAAGGTCAGCCATCAGCAGATCGCCGTGGCGCGGTTTCATGCCGCCGTTTCCGCAGACATACAGGTTCCAGCCCTTGTCGGTGGCGATAATCCCGATATCTTTCCCCTGCGCCTCCGAGCACTCGCGGGTGCAGCCCGAGATGCCGAATTTCATTTTATGCGGGGTGCGGATACCTTTATAACGGTGTTCCAGCTCAACGCCCAGCGCGGTGCTGTCACCGACCCCGAACCGGCACCATGCCGTGCCGACACAGGTTTTCGCCATCCGCAGTGCTTTGGCATAGGCGTGCCCGGTTTCAAATCCGGCGGCGATCAGTTTTTCCCAGATAGCCGGTAAATCCTGCTTTTGCGCCCCGAACATGGCAATGCGCTGTGAGCCGGTAATTTTGGTATACAGATTGTATTCCTGTGCAACTGTACCGATAGCCAGCAGACCTTCCGGGGTAATTTCGCCGCCCGGTGAACGCGGGATCACCGAGTAGGTGCCGTCCTTCTGCATATTAGCGAGGAAATTATCGTTGGTATCCTGTAACGGTACCAGGTCGTCGCGCAGAATATAGTCATTCCGGCAGGACGCGAGCAGGGAGCCGATGGTCGGTTTACATACTTCACAGCCGTAACCTTCGCCGTAGCGGCCCAGCAGCTCATCAAAGGTAGTGATTTTTTCCACGCGGATCAGGTGATACAGCTCCTGGCGGGAGTAGGCAAAATGCTCGCAGAGGTGATGATTCACCTCAATACCCAGATTAGTCAGTTCTGCATTCAGCACCTGAGTGATCAGCGGAACACACCCGCCGCAGCCGGTACCGGCTTTGGTTTCCGCTTTGATATCCGCAACCGTCTGGCAACCGTTATGAATGGCCTGAATAATGTCTCCTTTGGTGACATCAAAACAGGAACAGATTTGTGCACTGTCCGGCAGGGATTCCACGCCGATCGCCGGTTTGCTGCCGGCGTGTGCCGGGAGGATCAGAACATCCGGATTTTCCGGCAGTTCGATACGGTTCAGTGCCAGTTGCAGCAGATTACCGTAATCTTCGGTATCCCCGACCAGCACCGCACCCAGCAGATATTTATTATCGTCGCTGACAATCAGCCGCTTATAAACCTCATTGGCTTCATCGAGATAAATATAACTGTGGCAGCCGTCGTCTGTCGCATGTGTATTGCCGATACCACCGACATCCACACCCAGCAGTTTCAGTTTTGCGCTCATATCCGCACCGGTAAACTGATTCTCCTTCCCCAGCAGATGATCAGCCGCCACCTGTGCCATTTTGTAGCCCGGTGCCACCAGTCCGTAAGTTCTGCCGTGCCATGACGCGCATTCCCCGATAGCATACACATCCGGGTCAGATGTCTGACACTGGTCATTAATCACCAGACCGCCGCGCTCCGCCACGGCCAGTCCGCACTGACGGGCAAGCCGGTCACGCGGGCGGATCCCGGTGGAAAAGACGACAAAATCGGTCTCCAGCGATGAACCATCGGCAAAATGCAGCACTTTGCGGCTCTCTCCGCTGCCGGATGCGGTAA
The DNA here is from genome assembly GCF_019243775.1 of Morganella morganii. Lineage (NCBI taxonomy): Bacteria > Pseudomonadati > Pseudomonadota > Gammaproteobacteria > Enterobacterales > Morganellaceae > Morganella > Morganella morganii. Next base: position 3,095,579 of record NZ_CP069157.1, on the reverse strand, counting down.
TTTCCGTGGTGTTTTTGCCGGTATGTACCGTTACACCCATCCGTTCAATTTTCTGCTTCAGCTGTTCACCGCCGAGCGCATCGAGCTGTTCCGCCATCAGGACTGGCGAAAATTCAATAACATGGGTTTCAATACCCAGGTTTTTCAGGGCCCCGGCGGCTTCCAGCCCCAGCAGACCACCGCCGATCACCACACCTTTGCGGCTGCGGCGGGCGCAGGCTTCAATGGCATTGAGATCTTCAATCGTCCGGTAAACAAAACAGTCGCGGGTATCACTGCCTTTGATCGGCGGGATCCACGGATAAGAGCCGGTCGCAATCACCAGTTTGTCATAATGCACAGTGCGGCCGGTATTGGTATGCAGCACCTTTTCCTGACGGTTAACGGTAATCACCCGCTCATTGATTAATACCGAAATATTGTGTTTTTCATAGAAACCGGGTTTAACCAGGGATAATTCTTCCGCCGTATGATGAGAAAAATAGGAGGAGAGATGCACGCGGTCATAAGCGACACGCGGCTCTTCGCAGAATACGGTGATATCGAACTGTCCGGCGTCCGCTTTATCGGTAAGCTCTTCGGCAAAGCGGTGGCCGACCATACCGTTACCGATGATTGCTAACTTGACGTTGCTCATTTCAGCCTCAGATTTTGTGTGGATTAAGGCTAAAAATACGGCGATCCCGGTTTTTCTCATTGATGTATATCAAATGCAGCTTAATCAATTCAGCTTATGTAATTCATTGCTTTAAATAATTTTTGTCAATACTCCTTAAGGGGTAGTGATGTATTGGTTTTTCAACCGGTTATTTTTACTCATTTAATGGCAAATATATATTTCACGACATATGACACAATTTCCGGATTAAAAGAAATATATTTAACTAAAGGTAAATATCTGAAATAGTCATCCGGAAAACAGAAACGGATAACACCACCGTATATCAGGGGGATGTTATCCGTACGGTATGATTAGCGGGAAGATGCCATCATATCAGCGCGAGCTTTGCGGTTTTTAATACTGATAATCAGAATACCGGAAGCGAAAGCGCCGCAGCAGGCAAACAATGCCATCAGGCCGAACACGATTTTGTAACCGGTCATGCCCGGATAGCTGTCGAGAATATGGCCGTAGAGGCTGAAGCAGAACATGGCCGGGGCATAACCGATAAAGCTGCCCAGTGCCATTGCAGCCCCGGTACTGGACTCTTTGATATTGGCTTCACCAATCGGCGCAAAGAAAATCGCGCGCTGAGTGAAAACAATAGTACCGAAGCCCAGTGTGCAGACCATACCCAAATACACCGGCATACTTTCGTGCGGCAGGAAAATAAAGGTGACCAGGACAATCACACTGATAATAAAGGTATAAAACAGGTATTTGGTCGGTGATTTTAAAATCTTATCCGCGATTAATCCGCCGATAGGGCCGCCGACCATTTTCAGGCAATACTGATTCAGAATACCGTAAATACCGGCCAGTGCGACAGGCAGTGCCGTCTTTTAATACCGCGCTGACGCCGGGTTTTTTCTCTTTATTTTCACCGGATTCATTCACCGGTTCGGTGACGGCGTGTTTATCATCTTTCAGGAACAGGAAGATAATACCACCGACCAGAATAGCCACGCCGGAATAAAATAAGATCCCCATTTTAAAACCGAGATAACCACTGCCGAACCAGGCAAAGACCGCAAGAGCGGAGAAGGCCACCACGGTATCGACCACACCGCGGCCGGTTTCAAAGAAGCCGAATATCCGGCCATGCTGTGAGCTGTTGCCCAGCAGGCTGACAGATTTTAATAATACCGGCCAGTTAAGCATATCGCAGGTGACACCAAATAATGCCCAGACAAATAAAATGCCCCAGTAGCCCGGCATTGTGGATAAATACACACCCAGCAGGCCGGTTGCAATTAATGAGAATGAAATTGTCAGACGGCGCGGTAATTTGTCAGAAAAATAAATAGATAAAAAGAAACCAATGGTCGTCACAATTGAGTTTACTGACATGGCATTACCAATCTGACCATTTGTCAGATGGAAATATTCCTGCATCGGAACATAAAAGGCGTCTTTCAGTGACGGTAATTTATAGATAGTACCGCCACACAGAACTAACAGGCTGAATATAGCCCATCTTTTTTTATCAAGCATAGTGTGCCTCCCGACTGAAAAATAATTTTCAGCCAGTATTGAGTGTTGTTTTTAAATTAATGGTGTGTAGTGCTGATATTTTTTTATTTATGAATAACGGCGAGTGCCTCTGTCTTTATTTCATCAATGACGTTACGGACATAAATCAGCTGATTGACGGCATCTTCTTTTTCACGGGCGAGACGTTCTTCAATTTCATTTTCAGGTAACGGTGTTTCACTCAGCTGACGCCACGGGATCCACGGATCATTCCCTTCATTTTTAAAACGGAAGGCCGGTGCGTAATAATCCACTTCTTCTTCCAGCCCGTAGGAAATAACCTGTGGTTTCTCTTCACCCAGACATATTAATGCCCGCAGCATCTCTTTAAACGGCAGATTACCTTCCCCGGAACGGCAGGCGGTATGGCCGAAACCATCACCTTCTTCCAGAATCACCGCATCCTTGATATGCACCTGAGTAATATGATCCTGCATGACTGCCAGGGCTTCCATTGGTAATTCACAGGCATTGATCATATTGCCGAAGTCAAATAACAGCGTCAGTTCCGGGAAATCAGCTTCTTTTATCAGCTTAACCAGCTCGTGGCTTTTTAAATCTTCATGCTGTTCCAGAACAAATGTCAGACCGGAGTGCTGATAGTGTGTTTTTAAATAACCGATATCTGCGGAAATACGGCGGAGCACGTCAGACAGCGCACCTTCATAGCGCGGATAAAAACGGACAGAGCTTGCCCCGGTTTTCAGTGCGATTCTGACCGCATCATCCAGGGTTTTATTATCGGAGGCGCTGGTTTCAATATTAATATCCAGATGATAGCGTTTTGCCTTCTCTGCAAAAGCCTCAAGCTGTTCGTCTGTCATGGTTGAAAGAGATTGTGTTTCACCATCCAGCACATGTATTTTGACGCCCGGCAAATGATGTTCGTTTGCGATATCCAGTAAGTCACCCGGCAATATTTTTTCAAAACGCATATTCAGATGATAGGCGTAGGCATGCAGATATAACGGTAATTTATCTGCACGTTCAATAATCCGGCGGGCATCATCAGTATTCATGATTCAGATTCCTGTGTCTAAAGCTCAACAAAAAAATAAACAGATTCAAACCGCCAGTACTCAATGTCGATTTGAACGATATTATGTTCCGCATCACAGCGGTATTTTTCCACCCGGATGCCGGGGGAATTCGCTGTACAGCCGATAGCCTTACTGGCGGTTTCCGGCATCCGGGCCGGTTTGAATGCCAGTCCGGCAGTCGTGGTGGTGATATTGTATTTTTCTTCCCAGATTGCCGCGAAAGAGTGGTTATCCAGTTTTGCGGTAAAGTCCGGACCGGCAGCCGGGTTAATATAGGTCTGGTGCCAGAACACTTTATGCCCGTCCAGTGCCCCCCATCCGGTAATGAGATACACCGCATCACCGGCCGCAAGACCGAATTTACCGGTAATCTCCGCAGGGGCATCAGTGACCGTCAGTTTGTCTGTGTATTCCCATGACGGTACCCGTCCCTGTGCTTTTGCCGCCTGATTAAAACTTGCCGGGGATTTCGGGTTGTAATTGAAGACCGGCAGGGCTGCGAACCACCCGCTGCGGTTTTTGCGGAAGATCTTTCCGTCATTTTCCAGGCTGAGCAGTGCCTGGCGCAGTGACATCCGGTTGACACCGAGTTGTTCTGTCAGCGGACGTTCTGCGGGCAGCTTGTCTCCGGGCGCGATAACGCCGGCGGTCAGCATGGCATCGAGTTTCTCTCTGGCAAGATCAGCTGCAGTTTGTGTTGTTTTCATCGGATGACCTTTTTTTTGGTTTAAACCAGATTGGTTTATGCGTTACGTGAGTGCTATTGTACGTACAAGTGAGGAAGTGATAAATAAATGTCAATTTGCGGGATACTTCACACTCTGCCGGTGATCCGGCGAAAATCCCCGTTGTGACCGGTTTCTCATTCCGGATTGATAAAAATAGCAGGCTGTCTGCTTTATTTTTTATCAGACGGGAAAATAACAGAAAATGAATATTTATCTCACTGGTTCTTATAACTATTTTATTTCCCCGTTCGTATCATAAGAAAAATCTATATCCTGATAAAAAAGGCTATTTGATTTTATTTGCCGGACACACCCGCTGGTACAGTATAAAAAAGATTAATATCCGCGAGCTGGCAAATTACCCGGCCGTGATGTACGTACAGAATAACAGTGATTTTCTCAGTGAAATGTTTTTTATGGAAGAGGCGATTGTGATTGAGGACCCGGACCGGGTTATCTATACCCATGACCGAGGATCGATGAATAATATATTATCAAATACAAACAGTTACACAATAGGGATAGGATGTCTTATCGAGGATATCATCCCGGAAGAAGAGGACCTGTTTATCAGTCTGCTCAAGCAGTCGCCGGATAAAAACTTTATTCGTGACACACAGAAATAATCACACCGCGAACCCGCTTTCTCTCTTATTGCCTTACCGGAATATCGCGGGTAAGGCAATTGCTGTATTTTACGCATTTCAGTACTACGTATTTTGCTTATTACCGCATCTGAAACAATCCTGTGACAAATAACAGATTCAATTTCCGTGCCTTTTCCCCGGGTGATCGCTGTTTGTTACCAAATTAACAATTCTGCCAATTAGTGATCTGTTTCAACATTTAATCGTGATTGCCGATTTTTGTTATCCCCTTTTTAAGAGTGTGACTAGGATTGAATCAATTCTTATGAGGAGAGTGACGAGGTAAGCACGATGGAAAAGGAACGTATCATCCAGGAATTTGTTCCCGGCAAACAGGTCACGCTGGCGCATCTGATTGCGCATCCGGGCAGTGATCTGGCGAAAAAAATTGGGGTTCCCGGTGCTGAAGCCATCGGCATTATGACGCTGACACCCGGCGAAACCGCAATGATTGCGGGTGATCTTGCCACAAAGGCCGCTGGTGTGGATATCGGCTTTCTTGACCGTTTCACCGGTGCTCTCGTGATTTACGGCTCTGTCGGCGCAGTGGAAGAAGCATTGATCCAGACTGTACGCGGGTTAAGCCAGCTCCTCAATTATGCCGTTTGTGATATCACCCGCAGCTGAGCGGGTGCAGTTAAGGATGCCGTCTGAATGAAACGAATTGTGTTTGTGGGTGATGTGGGTGCAGGAAAAACGACATTATTCAATGCGTTGCAGGGAGATTTTGATCTTGCGCGTAAAACACAGGCGATTGAGTTCAATGATGAAGGCAGTGTTGATACTCCGGGTGAATATTTCAGCCATCCCCGTCTCTACCACGCGCTGATTAATACGCTGGCAGATTGTGATGTGCTGGTTTATGTCCACGCGGCAAATAACCCGGAGTGCCGGATCCCTGCCGGATTACTCGATATCTATCCCCGTATGCGCCGCTTTGCGGTTATCAGCAAAGCCGATGCACCGGATGCGGATGTGCCCGCCGTGCGCGAGCTGCTCTCCACGCGGGGGTTTGAGGAACCGTTACTTGCCATCAACAGCCTTGATCCTGATGACGTCCTGAAAGTGAAACAGTTTTTGGCCACAGCCGACAGCCAATAAGAGGAATATCCGATGAAGAAACTAATAACGGCCAATGACATCCGGGAAGCACACGCAGCGGGCAAAACCCGTCTGGATGTGGTGCTGAAAGAGAGCATTGTCACGCCGGAAGCCCATGTTGTGGCTGAACAATTGGGCTTTGTGATTTGTGAGGTGGATGCCGCACAGAACAGCGCACCGGCCGCCGCACCGCTGGCCGCAACCGCCGGAACAGAACCCAATATTTCATCCGCAGAGCGTCAGAAAATCCGCGAGTGCATTATCGCGCAGCTGCCTGACGGCAATGTCACCGAAACCCTGATTGCACAATTGGTCGATAAAGTGGTGCAGGAGCGTATCGCGCAGATTAAAGCGAAAGTGGCGGCATTCAAACCGGCGGAAGAGAACACTGATACCCCGAATACCCAGAGCTACCGCAGTGTCACCGGCAAAGGCGGCATTAAAGTGGTCGACAGCAGCTCGGTTAAGTTCGGTAATTTCGATGGTGCGGGTCCGCACCGTGTCGGGATTGCGGATCTGATCACCGCGCAGGACAACAGCAGCATGGCTGCCGGGTTTATGCAGTGGGAAAACGCATTCTTCCCGTGGACACTGAATTACGACGAAGTGGATCTGGTTCTGGAAGGCGAGCTGCATGTGCGCCATCAGGGCGAAACCATGATCGCGAAAGCCGGGGATGTGATGTTTATTCCGAAAGGCTCCGCGATTGAGTTCGGCACACCATCCACTGTCCGCTTCCTGTATGTGGCCTGGCCGGCTAACTGGCAGGATTGCTGAGGGGTATCGCCATGACCTTTATCACTGAAGACTGGTTGCGGGATAACTTTACGCTGAGCGAAGGCAGTGAAATTCATCTGCCTGCTGACAGCCGGATGACACCATCCGCCCGTGAGCTGATCGAAAGCCGCCGTTTACAGGTGAAATTTCAGGATAAACAAGGTCGTCTGTTTGTGGAAACGCCGGATGAATCCGGTAAAACCGAAACGGCTGTCCCTGACCTGAAAGCGGTACACGGGTTAACCAGTAAGGATAAAGCGGATGTCGCGGCCTGCGAATTATGCCATCAGCCGGTGGCGAAAAAGCCGGACACGCTGACACACCTTAACGGTCACACCATGGTGGCGAAAAATGATCCGCGTCTGGCCTTCCGCGCCGCGCTGGATGCCACCATTGCCGAAGCCGTCTGGTTACAGACTGAATTTGCACAGACGCCGCTGAAAGGCTGGCTGGCGGATATCCGCTCTGTGCTCGGCAATATTATGCGTGCCGATGCGCTCAATGAACCGCTCGGTGAGCAGAGTATTGCGGATCTGAACGCGGATGAGCTGCACAAGCTGTCTCATAATCCGCTGAAATACCTGGGTCATGACCATATCGTTCCGGATGTGAGTCACGGCCGTGATGCGGCGGCGCTGAACCTGCTGCGGACCAAAGTCCGTGAAACGGAAGTCAGTGCGGCACGTATTTATATCGATTGTTATTTTCAGGTCATCCGCCCTGACATTATGCAGGCGCTTAACCGCCTCTCCAGTGCGGTGTATGTCCTGATGGTGATGGTGGTGCGCGAAGGCGGCGTAATGACCACACAGGCTCTGAAACAGGCTCTGATGCAAGGGGGAACACATGCTCATTGAACGATGCCGTCAGCAGGCAAAACTGAACCCGCCGCGGGTGGTTCTGCCGGATGCGCTGGATGAGCGCGTGATCCACGCCGCCCGTTATCTGAAACAAAATGGTCTGGCGGAGCCTGTTCTGCTGGCAAACCCGTTTGCGCTGCGTGATTTCTCGCTGCGTACCGGTGTCATTATGGACGGCCTGAGCACCATTGATCCGGACAGTGCGGATGAGTGGCGTGCAGAGTTTGCGGATACCATCACCGCGCGCCTCGGCGAAAAAGCCCCAGAAGATGCGGATGAGGCCATGCGCCAGCCGCTGTGGTTCGGTGCCGCCATGGTTGCCGCCGGAAAAGCGGATTTATGTGTGGCGGGGAATATCTCGTCAACCGCCGCTGTTCTGCGGGCCGGGCTGAAAGTGATCGGCCTGAAGCCGGGCGTTAAAACATTATCATCTATTTTCATCATGTTGCCGCCGGGAACGGAAGGCAATGTGCTGGGTTTCGCTGATTGCAGTGTCGTACCTCAACCCACTTCTGCACAGCTGGCGGATATTGCGCTGAGCAGTGCGGAAACCTTCACGGCAATCACCGGTGAAACCGCGCGTGTGGCGATGTTGTCTTTTTCAACAGCAGGCAGCGCGAAACATCCTAATGTGGCGATGGTGCAGCAGGCGGTGGAAATTATTCATGCACGCGCCCCGCAGTTACAGGCGGATGGTGAACTGCAGTTCGACGCGGCATTTGTGCCAAGTGTCGCTGCGCAAAAAGCCCCGAACAGTGAGTTAAAGGGGCGGGCAAATGTCATGGTCTTTCCGTCACTGGAAGCAGGCAATATCGGTTACAAGATTGCCCAGCGTCTCGGCGGTTACCGGGCACTCGGCCCGCTGATTCAGGGATTAAATGCACCGGTGCATGATTTGTCACGCGGCTGTAATGCCCGCGACATTATTGAACTGGTGCTGGTAGCACAAACACAGTTAGCTCAGGCCGGACAACCTGTCCGCCGCACTGAAGCAGAAAGCGTTATTTAAACCGGTCCCTGATGGGATCTCAATGAGAGGAAAATATCATGGAAGCATTAGGACTGATCGAAACTAAGGGTCTGGTTGCATTAATCGAAGCATCCGATGCGATGGTCAAAGCAGCACGCGTTAAATTAGTCGGTGTTAAACAAATCGGCGGTGGTCTGGTAACAGCCATGGTGCGCGGTGATGTTGCAGCATGTAAAGCAGCGACTGACGCAGGTGCGGCAGCAGCTCAGCGTATCGGTGAACTGGTCTCTGTACACGTTATTCCTCGTCCGCATGGCGATCTGGAAGAAGTGTTTCCTATCAAAATGTCCGGCGATAAATCAATCGATTAATCGTTGTTAGCGTGGCGTGCTTCTGACGCCACGCGATTTTAATCTCCCGGTTTTTTTGCTGTCACTCAGACGGCAGGGGATTTTTTTACCTGAAATCCGTAGCCGGCTGTATTCAGGCTGCTGAAATATAAAGAGAGGTGAACATGAAACTGGCTGTCGTTATCGGACAAATCGTGTGCACCGTGCGTCATCCCGGACTGGAATCCGACAAGTTACTGCTGGTGGAAATGATTGACCGCCAGGGGCGTCCTAACGGTGAGGTGGCCGTCGCAACCGACAGTATCGGTGCGGGTAATGGTGAATGGGTGCTGATCGTCAGCGGAAGTTCGGCGCGGCGTGCTCAGAGCAAAGAAGCGTCACCGGTCGATCTCAGCATCATCGGCATTGTGGATGAGGCCGTTATGGAAAGTCAGGTGATTTTTCATAAATAAATCGCCGCAACGAGTCACAGAAAGAGGCGTGGGTGAATATGGATCAGAAAGAAATTGAGAATGTGGTAAAAGCGGTTCTGGCCAGCATGAGTGCGGGCACACAACCGGCGGCTGCATCAGCGGCACCACAGCAGGCGGCAGCCTCACAGAATAACGGTTTCGGGGTGTTTGAATCCCTGGATGATGCCGTTCTTGCCGCCAAAGAAGCACAGAAATCATTAAAAACTGTTGAAATGCGTAATCTCTGCATCGGCGCAATCCGCCGTGCGGCAACAGAACATGCCCGCGAACTGGCGGTTCTGGCTGTTGAAGAGACCGGCATGGGCCGCGTGGAAGATAAACTCGCGAAGAACTTAGCACAGGCAAACGGCACCCCGGGTGTTGAGTGTCTGCGTCCTGAAGTGTTAACCGGCGACCACGGTTTAACCTTAATCGAAAATGCGGCATGGGGTGTTATCGCCTCTGTCACACCATCCACTAACCCGGCGGCGACGGCAATCAACAATGCCATCAGTATGATCGCCGGGGGTAACAGTGTGATTTTCGCGCCGCATCCGGCAGCGAAAAAAGTCTCACAGCGCACCATCACGATTCTGAACGAAGCCATTGTTGCCGCAGGCGGCCCGAACAACCTGCTGGTGACTGTCGCCAAACCGGATATCGAAACCGCACAACGTTTATTCAAATATCCGGGGATCGGCCTGCTGGTCGTGACCGGGGGTGATGCGGTGGTGGAATCCGCCCGCAAACACACCAACAAACGTCTGATCGCGGCCGGTGCCGGTAACCCGCCGGTCGTGGTGGATGAAACTGCCGATATCGAACGTGCGGCGAAAGCCATTGTTCACGGTGCATCATTCGATAACAACATCATTTGTGCGGATGAAAAAGTGCTGATCGCGGTTGACTGCATTGCAGACAAACTGATCACCGAAATGCAGCGTAATCACGCGGTATTACTGACCCGCGAACAGAGCGAGAAGCTGATCCCGGTTCTGCTGAAGAATGTTGATGAAACCGGCCACGGCACTGTCAGCCGCGACTGGGTAGGCCGTGATGCAGCGAAAATTGCTGCGGCTATCGGTATGACTGTGCCGGCAGATACCCGTCTGCTGATCGCGGAAACCGACTGCAAACATCCGTTTGCCGTCACTGAACTGATGATGCCGGTTCTGCCGATCATCCGCGTGAAAGATGTGGATCAGGCGATTGACCTGGCGGTGAAACTGGAAGGCGGCTGCCATCATACCGCAGCGATGCACTCCAATAACATCAGCAACCTGAACCGCATGGCGAATGCCATCGATACCAGTATTTTCGTGAAAAACGGACCGTGTATTGCCGGTCTGGGACTGGGCGGCGAAGGCTGGACAACCATGACGATCACCACACCGACCGGTGAAGGTGTGACCTGTGCGCGGACGTTCGTTCGTCTGCGCCGCTGCACCATGGTGGATTCATTCCGCATCGTGTAAGCCGCTGCGGTGGGGCCTGCGGGCTTCACCGCTTTTTTCCCGGTTAGTGTGAGTTACTCACGTTAACCCTGACGTTATGTTTTAAACCGGAGGAACCGATGGTTCAACGCAATCAGGAATGGCTGGCATCGCGCTTACAGCGGGCAGCGGAAATCTGTAATCAGCCGCAGGCGGGTGATCACAAAGATGCGCCGTTGTGGCTGGGGATCGATCTCGGTACCTGTGATGTGGTGTCCATGGTGGTGAATGCGGAAGGTCAGCCGGTCGCGGTGTGCCTGGACTGGGCAGATGTGGTGCGCGACGGTGTGGTCTGGGATTTCTTCGGTGCGGTAAAAATCGTTAATAAACATCTGGATGCGCTGGAAAAACAGTTCGGTTTCCGGTTTGAGGTGGCGACAACGTCATTCCCGCCGGGAACAGATCCGCGTATCTCCGTGAATGTGCTGGAATCTGCCGGTCTGGTGGTCGCCAGAGTGCTGGATGAGCCGTCTGCGGTCGCTGACATGATGGGGCTGGATAAAGCCGCTGTTGTGGATATCGGCGGCGGTACCACCGGGATCGCGATTGTGCAGAAGGGCGAAGTGACCCGCTCCGGCGACGAAGCCACCGGCGGTCATCATATTTCCCTGACCTTGGCGGGCAACCAGCGCATTGAACTGGAAGATGCCGAGCAGATGAAGCGTGAGCGCGGTGAAAGCATCTGGCCGGTTATTCGTCCGGTATACGAAAAAATGACGGATATCGTCGACGATCATATTCGCGGTGAGGATGTGACTGAACTGTGGCTGGCGGGCGGCTCCTGTATGCAGCCCGGTGTGCAGCCGCTGTTTCAGGCGCGTTTCCCGCATCTTACCGTGGTACTGCCACAGCATTCTATTTTTATGACGCCGCTGGCGATTGCTGTCTGCGGTGTATCTCAGGGAGAAAACCGTCATGCCGGATAATCGTTTACCCGCGGCTGGGGTTCAGTCCGCTATCTATCAGGCGCTTGATTTGGTGAATGCCCGTCAGGTGCGTGAGTTTTCTGTCCCGCCGACCACATTAATCGGCCCGGGCGCCGTCGGCCGCAGCGGGGATGTTCTTGCGGAGCGCGGAATTAAGCACGTTTTTATTATGGTGGACGGCATGCTGTTACAGGCCGGTCTTACCGATGTGCTGGAGCGTAATCTGAGCCGCAGCGGCATTGCATATGAAATCTGGCCGTGCCCGCCGGGCGAGCCGATGGATAAAGATGTGTTCCGTACCGTTGAGCATCTGCTGAGCGTGCAGTGCGACGGCATTATCGCCCTCGGCGGCGGGTCGGTGCTGGATGCGGCGAAAGCCGTGGCGGTGCTGGCTGCCAATCCGGATCTGCCGCTGGCGGATATGATGCCGGGTGCGGCGCTCAATCCGCGTCTGCCGTTTATCGCTATCCCGACCACTGCCGGTACCGGCTCTGAAGCGACCAATGTTTCCGTGATTATTACTGCGGAAAATCATATCAAACTGGTGCTGGCACACAGCCAGTTACTGCCTGATCTCGCCATTATTGATGCCTGTCTGACACTCGGTGTTCCGCCGCATGTGACAGCAATGACCGGTATCGATGCCTTAACACATGCGATTGAAGCGTATGTGGCGAGCAACGTCACGCCGCTGACACAGGCGCTGGCACTGCGGGCGATCTCCATGATCAGCCACGCGCTGCCGATCGCTGTCGGTCAGGGGCATGATATCAAAGCCCGTGAGGACATGATGCTGGCTTCTTATATGGCCGGGATGGCGTTCTCCAATGCCGGTCTGGGGCTGTGCCATGCGATGGCGCATCAGATTGGCGCGGCATACAACATTCCGCACGGCAAGGCGAACGCCGTCATGCTGCCGCAGGTAATGCGTTTTAACCGCCTGGTCTGCAAACAGGCGTACAGCGAAATTGGTCATGCGCTGACTCAGCGGCCGATGACCGACATGGAGGCCATTGAGGCCGTGGAACAACTGATCAGTGACGTGGAACTCGCGCAGACGCTGCCATCCCTGGGCGGAAAACGTGAGGATTTCGATGGTTTTGCCAAAGCGGCATTGCAGGATATCTGCATCAAAACCAATCCGCGCGCGGTCACAGCGGCTCAGATAACGGCGATTTACGAGTCAGCCTGAGTCAATCAATAAGAACAGCCTGCGCGACAGGCACGGAAGGAGAAGGGTATGGGCATTAATGAAATCATCATGTACATCATGATGAGTTTTATGCTGATAGCAGCCGTGGATCGTATCTTCAGCCAGTTCGGTGGCTCAGAGGCAATCCTCGGTAAAATCGGCCTGGGTAAAGTCGGGAAAGGCATTGCCGGTTCCGGTGAACAGTTTGAAGAAGGCTTTATGGCAATGGGTGCACTGGGTCTGGCAATGGTCGGTATGACCGCGCTGGCACCGGTGATCGCCATGCTGCTCGGGCCGGTGATTATTCCTGTCTATGAAATGCTGGGTGCGAACCCGTCAGTGTTTGCGGGCAGTATTCTGGCCATCGATATGGGCGGCTTCTTCCTCGCAAAAGAGCTGTCCGGCGGTGATGTGGCAGCGTGGTTATATTCCGGCGTACTGCTGGCATCCATGATGGGTGCGACCATGGTGTTCTCTATCCCTGTTGCGCTGGGCATTATCGAGAAGAAAGATCGCCGTTTCCTGGCACTCGGTGTGCTGGCCGGTATCGTGACCATTCCGGTCGGCTGTATTGCCGGTGGTCTGGTGGCGAAATTTTCCGGTGTGGAAATTGACGGTCAGGTCGTGGATTTCAGCATGACCATGCTGCTGGTCAATATGATCCCGGTGATCATCGTGGCGGCGCTGGTGTGCCTCGGTCTGAAATTCATTCCTGAGAAAATGATCAACGGCTTCCAGATCTTCGCCAAAATCCTTGTTGCCATCATTACTATCGGCCTGGCCGCAGCTGTGGCGCAGTTCACTGTGGGCTGGAACCTGATTCCGGGCCTGGATCCGATTTTCATGGCAGAAGGTGATGTGCCGGGCAAAGTGATGCGCGCCATCGAAGTTATCGGTTCTATCTCTGCGGTGCTGTTAGGGGCGTACCCGATGGTGCTGCTGCTGACCCGCTGGTTTGAAAAATCCTTTATGAAGATCGGCAGCCTGCTGAAAATCAACAACATGGCCGCAGGCGGTATGATCGCGACTCTCGCGAACAACATCCCGATGTTCGGCATGATGAAGAAAATGGATACCCGTGGCAAAATCATCAACTGTGCGTTCTCCGTGTCCGCTGCCTTCGCACTGGGTGACCACCTGGGCTTTGTGGCCGCTAACATGGCTCCGATGATCTTCCCGATGATTGCAGGGAAAATTATCGGCGGTATCACTGCGATTTTCGTTGCCATCATGATGATGCCGAAAAATATTGAGCAGGAAGATGCCGCTGCGGCCGCTGAAGCTGCTGCTGAAAGCGTCGCGGAGGAGAAATAAGCATGAAAACCCTCGAACTCTTAAGTGTCGGTATTGACGTGGGCACCACCACTACACAGGTGATTTTCTCCCGTCTCGCTCTGGTAAACCGCGCGGCGGTGTCACAGGTGCCGCGTTATGAGTTTGTGGATCGCAAAATTATCTGGCAGAGCCCGGTTCTGTTCACGCCGGTGGATAAAGACGGCCACCTGCGTGAGGAAGAGCTGCTGGCGCTGGTGCTGGATCAGTACGCCGCCGCCGGGATGGACCCGGCGACGATTGACTCCGGTGCCATCATCATTACCGGTGAAACCGCTAAAACCCGCAATGCGCGTCCGGCTGTGGTGGCGTTATCCCAGAAACTCGGGGATTTCGTGGTCGCCACCGCCGGGCCACATCTGGAATCGGTGATTGCCGGTTTCGGATCCGGTGCCCAGACACTTTCTGAGCAGAAGATGGCGCGGGTACTGAACATCGATATCGGCGGCGGCACAGCAAACTACGTGCTGTTCGAAGCCGGTCATGTGATCAGTTCCGCCTGCCTGAACGTCGGTGGCCGTCTGTTCGAAACAGACAGTAGCGGACGCGTCACTTATGTGCACGCGCCGGGCCGTCTTATCGCCCGTGACTGCTTTGGTGAGCAGACCGATCCGATGTCCCTGACACCGGCACAGCTGAATACCATTGCCGACCGCATGAGTGAGCTGCTGTATGAAGTGATCAGCGGCAATCTCACCCCGCTCGGGCGTGAGCTGCTGATGACGGACGGCCTGCCTGCGGAAAGTTCTTTTTATGCGGTCACACTGTCCGGCGGTGTCGGGGAGTGTTACAGCAATCCGGAAAGCGGTAATGATTTCCGTTTCGGTGATATCGGGCCGCTGCTGGCACAGGCGATACACCGCAATGCGGATTTCAGTGCTTTACCGATGCAGACTCCGGCACAGACTGTCCGTGCCACGGTGATCGGCGCCGGTGCGCATACGCTGTCCCTGTCCGGCAGCACCATCTGGCTGGACAGCATCACGCTGCCGGTCCGCAATATTCCGGTGGTACATCCGGCGCTGGGCCGCGCGGATGATGAAGATCTGGTGAATACCTGGAGCCGCGCCCTGACGCAGATGGATCTTAATCCGCAGCAGGATCTGTACGCGCTGGCCTTACCGGAATCACTGCCGACTAACTACGCCTCGGTACAAAGCTGTATCGATGCTCTGGAACGCTTTACCAAAACATACCCGAACACCATGCCGCTGCTGGTGATCGCGGGACAGGATTTCGGTAAGGCACTGGGCATGCTGCTGCGTCCGCTGATGAACGGCCGCGAACTGGCTGTTATCGACGAAGTTATCACGCACACAGGCGACTATATCGACATCGGCACGCCGTTATTCAGCGGCTCTGTCGTCCCTGTTACTGTTAAATCACTCGCATTTCCTTCCTGAGGGAACGTAATATGAAATTGAAAACCACGCTGTTTGGTCAGACCTACCAGTTCCGGGACGTGAAAGACGTTCTCGCGAAAGCTAACGAACTCCGCTCCGGGGACATCCTGGCGGGTGTCGCGGCCAGTAACGCCCAGGAACGTGTGGCAGCAAAACAAGTGCTGTCTGAACTGACGATTGCGGATGTCCGCAACAACCCTGTCGTTCCGTATGAAGAAGACTGCGTAACCCGTCTGATCCAGGACGATATCAATGAAACCGAATACAACCGGGTCAAAAACTGGACTATCGGTGAGCTGCGTGAGCATGTCCTGAGCGACACGACCTCTCTCGATAACATCAATCTGCTGCGCAAAGGCCTGACCTCAGAAGTCATCGCCGGGGTGGCAAAAATCTGCTCCAACGCAGACCTGATTTACGGCGCGAAGAAAATTCCTGTCGTGAAACGTGCGAATAACACCATGGGTCTGCCGGGCCACTTCAGCGGCCGTTTACAGCCGAACGATACCCGTGACGAAGTGCAGAGTATCGTGGCACAGATTTATGAAGGTCTCTCTTACGGCTGCGGTGATGCGGTTATCGGTGTCAACCCGGTAACGGACGATGTGGATAACCTCAGCCGCGTGCTGGATGCTGTCTACGGCATCATCGATAAATACGATATCCCGACTCAGGGTTGTGTACTGGCGCACGTCACCACACAGATGGAAGCCATCAAACGCGGTGCGCCGGGCGGCCTGATTTTCCAGAGCATCTGCGGCAGTGAAAAAGGTCTGCGTGAGTTCGGTGTTGAGCTGGAAATGCTGGACGAAGCCCGCCACGTCGGTGCGCAGTACAACCGTATCGCCGGTCCTAACTGCCTGTACTTTGAAACAGGACAGGGCTCTGCACTGTCAGCGGGCGCTCACTACGGTGCTGACCAGGTGACTATGGAAGCCCGTAACTACGGCCTGGCGCGTCACTATGATCCGTTCATGGTGAACACCGTTGTCGGTTTTATCGGACCTGAATATCTCTATAACGACCGCCAGATTATCCGCGCCGGTCTTGAAGATCACTTCATGGGCAAACTGAGCGGTATCTCCATGGGCTGTGACTGCTGTTACACCAACCATGCGGATGCGGATCAGAACCTCAACGAAAACCTGATGATCCTGCTGGCCTCTGCGGGCTGTAACTTCATCATCGGTATGCCGCTGGGTGATGACATCATGCTCAACTACCAGACCACTGCGTTCCATGACATCGCAACTATCCGTCAGTTACTCGGCCTGCGCCCTGCGCCGGAATTCGAAGCCTGGCTGGAAAAAATGGGTCTGATGGAAAACGGGCGTCTTACCAATCGTGCCGGCGATCCGTCACTGTTCTTCTGATTTTCGGGGTAAATCACCATGGATCAAAAACAAATTAATGACATCGTACGCAGCGTGATGGCTCAGATGGGACACACGGGCGAAAACGTACAGGCGGTTGCTGCGGCAACGCAGGCTGTGCTGAATCAGGGTAATACGTCTGTTGAGTCCGTTGAGTGGGATCTCGGTTCACCGGAAGCAAAACAGTGGATCGGCGTGCAGAACCCGCACCGTGCAGAAGTGTTACAGGAACTGCGTAACAGCACCGGTTCCCGTGTCTGCTCCGGCCGTGCCGGTGTGCGTCCGCGCACCCAGAGCCTGCTGCGCTTCCTGGCTGACCACTCGCGCTCCAAAGATACCGTACTGAAAGAAGTCCCGGCGGAATGGGTGAAAAAACAGAACCTGCTGGAGTTACAGTCTGAAATAACAGACAAAAACCAGTATCTGACCCGTCCGGATATGGGCCGTATTTTGAATAAAGAATCCATCGAACTGCTGAAAACCAAGTGTGTGCAGGCGCCGGATGTGCAGGTCATTATCTCTGATGGTCTGTCCACCGATGCTATCACCGCAAACTACGACGAAATTCTGCCGCCGCTGATGAAAGGTCTGGAGCAGTCCGGTCTGAAAGTGGGTACGCCGTTCTTCGTCCGTTACGGCCGCGTGAAAATTGAAGACCAGGCCGGTGAAGTGCTCGGCGCGAAAGTGGTTATCCTGCTGGTGGGCGAACGTCCGGGGCTGGGTCAGTCTGAAAGCCTCTCCTGCTACGCGGTGTACTCACCGACAGTGGCGGGCACAGTGGAAGCAGACCGTACCTGTATCTCGAATATTCACCGCGCAGGGACACCGCCGGTGGAAGCCGCCGCTGTTATCGTCGATTTAGCCAAACGCATGCTGGAGCAGAAAGCGTCCGGTATCAACATGAACCGTTAACGGGGAACTGAATATGCCTGCATTAGATCTTATCCGGCCGAGCGTGACAGCGATGCGTCTTATCGCTAATGCACACGAAGATTTCTGCCGTGAACTGAAATTACCGAAACACATCCGCAGCCTCGGCCTTATCACCGCAGACTCCGATGATGTTGCTTACATTGCCGCTGACGAAGCCACCAAACAAGCTCTGGTGGAAGTGGTTTACGGACGTTCCCTGTATGCAGGGGCGTCAAATTCACCATCACCTACCTCCGGTGAAGTGATGATTATCCTCGGTGGCCCGAACCCGGCGGAAGTCCGCGCGGGTCTGGATTCCATGATGGCAACGATTGAGTCAGGCCCTGCTTTTCAGTGGGCGAACGACAAAGAAGATACCGCATTCCTGGCGCATCTGATTTCCCGTACCGGTTCTTACCTGTCTGACGGTGACAAAATCAGACACGGTGATCCGATTGCCTATCTGGTGGCACCGCCGCTGGAAGCGACCTTCGGGATCGATGCCGCACTGAAAGCCGCTGACGTGCAACTGGCCACTTACGTGCCGCCTCCGTCAGAAACCAACTACTCAGCAGCCTTCCTGACCGGCAGCCAGGCAGCATGTAAAGCAGCATGTGATGCCTTTACCGAAGCCGTTCTGGATATCGCGCGCAATCCGATTCAGCGCGCCTGAGTCCGGGGATACCCGATGTCATTCAGGATGCAGCCAACGAACCTGCGGTCTGAATGAATAAGGGTATAGTCAGTTCAGTCATTAACACAGGAGAAAGGTCATGATCGATTCACTGGGATTACTTGAGGTATACGGCCTGGTGTCCGGCATTGATGCGGCGGATGCGATGCTGAAGTCGGCCAATGTCCGCATCCTTAACTATGAAATGGTGATCCCGGGGATGGTGACGCTTGTTGTTGAGGGCGATCTGGCGGCGTGCCGTGCGGCGGTGGATGCGGGCATTGCGGCCGCAAACCGTACCGGTAAAGTGATCGGCCATAAGGTCATCGGCCGTCCGGATGGTGATACCGAGTGGCTGGTCACCGGTTTCAGCGGTGTACCGGTGAAGGTAAAACCGCAGTCTCCGGCACCGGTTCCGGTATCTGAACCGGCTCCGGCGGCAGCTGTTTCTGCCGCTGCACCGGATGCGGATGCTATGATGATCTTTGCCGCTGCAGCCAAACACCGCCACGGCGTGACCGCCGGAGAAGCGGCCATGCATTTCAGTTGCCTGATAGAGGACAGCCGTGATGTGCTGGAAGACCTGTTTAAACAGGGCAAACTGCGCAAACGCGGCAGCCGCTACCGGGTAAAACAGGAGGGAAACCGCGATGAGTAATCTGATGCCGGGTCTGCATGAGTGCGGGCCCGAAATCATTCGTCAGCGTGTGCAGGATGCAGGGGTTGTCGGTGCGGGCGGGGCGGGGTTCCCGACCCACGTCAAACTGGCGGCACAGGCGGAAATCTATCTGGTGAATGCGGCTGAATGTGAGCCGCTTTTGCAGGTGGATCAGCAGCTGGCTGTCCTTGAGGCGGATGCGATGATCCGCGGTTTGCTGTATGCGATGCGGGCCACCGGCGCGAAAGAGGGCATTATTGCCATCAAAGGCAAGCATCAGGCGGCCATTGATATCCTGAATGCCCGCGTGCCGGATTCTGTCCGTCTGCATATCCTGCCGGATGTTTATCCGGCCGGTGATGAAGTGATCACCATCTGGCTGGCGACCGGCCGCCGGGTCCCGCCTGCGGCACTGCCGCTGTCTGTCGGCGTGGTGGTCAGTAATGTGCAGACGCTGATCAATGTCGCGTATGCCGTTGAACAGGAACAGGCCGTGATACACCGTGTCCTGACGGTGAACGGCGCGGTTCATCATCCTGTTACCGTTTCCGTTCCGGTCGGCACCACACTGCGTGAAGTGCTGGCACTGGCAGGCGGATCCACCATCAGCAACCCGGCGTATATCAACGGCGGGCCGATGATGGGCAAATTACAGACATCCCTTGATGATGCTGTGACCAAAACCACCGGCGGCTTATTAGTCCTGCCGGATGACCATATTTTAATTCAGCGCCGGACCCGTTCGGAGCGCACGGTGATCAACCAGGCGCGTACCGTATGTGAACAGTGCGGCATGTGTACCGAGCTCTGCCCGCGTCATATGATCGGCCACGAACTGCCGCCGCACCTGATTGTCCGCGCGGTGGGGTATGAGCAGATCTCCGCACCGTCAGCCGTTGTTGCGGCACTGACCTGCTCGGAATGTGCGATTTGTGAAGCCTGGTCCTGCCCGGTGGAGATCTCACCGATGCGCCTGAATCAGATGCTGAAAGTGAAGCTGCGCGAAGAAGGGATCCGCTACGAAGGTGAACTGCGCCCGGAAGATCCGATGGCTCAGCACCGCATGCTGCCGGTCAAACGCCTTGTCCGCCGTCTGGAACTGACGGAATACATGCACAAAGCGCCGATGACTGATGAGATCTACGCGCCGCAGCAGGTGATTATCCCGTTACGTCAGCATATCGGTGCCCCGGCGGTACCGGTTGTCAGCGAAGGGGATAACGTCACGGCGGGCATGCTGATCGCCGCTGTCCCGGAAAAAGCACTGGGTGCGCCGGTTCACGCCAGTATCAGCGGTGTGGTTCGCCATATTGACAGCACGGCTGTCACGATAGAGAAGGAATAACTATGCACAGTGCAATTGCGATGGTGGAACTGTCCAGTATCGCCAAAGGGATGGAAGTCACCGATTTTATGCTCAAAAGTGCGGAAGTCACCCTGCTGATGGGCAAAACCGTGTGTCCCGGCAAATATGTGGTGATGGTCGGCGGTGATGTTGCCGCCGCACAGCAGGCAATGCGCTGCGGTGTGGAAAAAGGCGGTGCTCAGGTAGTGGATGAGTTTCTGCTCAGTAATATCCACCCGGATGTGCTCCCGGCTATCGGTGGTGTGACGGATGTGAATGCCCGCGAAGCCGTCGGGGTAGTGGAAACCTTTAGTGTCGCAACCTGCATTGAGGCGGCGGATTTTGCTGTTAAAGCAGCCGGCGTCACGTTAATACGACTTCATATGGCGTATGGTATCGGGGGTAAATGTTACTTTGTGATGAGCGGCGATGTTGCAGACGTCGAAACCGCCAAAAAAGCCGCATCACAGGTCGCCGCAGATAAAGGTGCGCTGGTTTACAGCATGGTCGTACCGAATCCTCATCCCGATTTCTGGCAGCAATTGGTCGCTGGTTAACATTTATGGCGGCCGTTCATTTTGGGGAAAAAATAATGATGAAAAAAATCACACCAGATTTACATCACCTTAATGATGAAGTGCCGCATGACCGCGATCTCAGCCCTATCGTGATCGAGCAGAATTTTACACAGCGTTATACGCATGATGCCTATGATCAGGCGTGTGCTATTACCGCCTGGCAGCAGCTTTATGATCAGCTGACGCCGGGCCGGTTTGAAGGGGAACTGACCGAAACCCTGTTTGACGGGCTTCAGGTATTCCACGAATACACTAATCTGTCTCTGCGCCAGTCCTGTATGGTCTGGCCGAATGCCTTCTGGTTCGGCATTCCGGGGGAGCAGCAGAATACCGGCTATATCGGCAATCAGATGCTGTGCCGGCAGAAAATAGCCGTGCGTCCGGGCGGAAAAGAATTTGAACTGAGCACGCCGGATGACTATCACATTCAGGGACTGGTGATCTCTCACGATATCCTGAAAAAGCACTCTGTGGTGCTGCAAAACCCGGAGCGGCTGATGAATCTGCTCAGCGAAAACCCGGCTGTGGGGGTGAACCCCTTCAAAAAAGAGGCGATCTGGCAGTATATCCGCCATGCCCTCTGGCACTCCAAAATTGAGCAGGAACGCAACCGTACCGTCAGCCGTGTCCTGAGTCATAACCTGCTGACGGCATTCCTCGGCTTGCTGGAAGATGCCAGCACCGTGGCCGATGAGCACTACACCAACCGTGTGAACTACCTGAAACTGGTCTCTAAAGCCCGTGAATATCTGTTTGAAAATGCCACCGAACCGGTGACCGTGCTGGAATTGTGTAATGAGCTGTATGTCAGCCGCCGCACGCTGCAGAATGCCTTCCAGCAGGTACTGGGTATTGGCCCGAATGCTTATCTGAAAACCATCCGGCTGAATGCTGTGCGTCGTGAGCTGGTCAGCCCGTATTCAAAACAGACTACCGTCAAAGACGCAGCAATGCAGTGGGGGTTCTGGCACCTGGGGCAGTTCGCCACTGACTATCAGCGCCTGTTTAATGAGAAACCGTCGGAGACACTGAGCCGCCGTCTGATGTGATTGTTGTTCTGCTTCCGCTTTCTGACCTGCATCGTGTTTTCTTTCCGGCAGGTCAGAATGGCTTCTTCTGAGTCACCGTTTTAAAATACCGCTTCTGATCTCATTTTCAGCATCTTGCTGTGAATATTCTCTGTAAGGAGAATTTAAATATCTAATTAGTTCTATATTTATTAATTGGCTATTTATAATTCTACTGAGCAACGGAGTATTCAGGTATGAAAAACCGCAACAAGATTCTGCTGTCCGCGTTGATATCTCTCTTTATGACCCCTGCGTTTGCACTTCCTTCTGTGACAGTTCTGGCCACCGGCGGCACTATTGCCGGGGGCGGGGAATCGTCGGTTTCGTCCGGTTATCAGGCCGGAAAAGTAGGCGTCAATGCGCTGATTGATGCCGTACCGGAAGTCAAAGCACTGGCAGATCTCAGTGGTGAGCAGATTGTGAATATCGGCTCACAGGATATGAATGACAAGGTGTGGCTGACGCTGGCAAAAGAAATCAACCGGACCTGTGATAAAACGGACGGATTTATCATCACTCACGGCACCGATACGCTGGAGGAGACCGCGTATTTTCTTGACCTGACAGTATCGTGCCATAAGCCGGTTGTGCTGGTGGGGGCAATGCGTCCGTCCACGGCACTGGGCGCGGACGGCCCGCTGAATCTCTATAATGCAGTAGTTTTGGCAACGGATAAGTCGGCGGCCGATCGCGGCGTTCTGATGGTGATGAATGACAAGGTGATTAGCGGGCGGGATGTGGTCAAAATGAATACCACGGAAGTTCAGGCGTTTGAAGCGGTGAATGCCGGGGATACCGGATTTATCCATAACGGCAAAGTGACCTATTATCAGGCAGCGCTGCCACGGCAGGCCGGTGCGGTGTTTGATATCAGTAAACTCAGCGAACTGCCGAAAGTCGGTATTGTTTATAATTATGCCAATGCTTCAGATGCGCCGGTAAAAGCCCTGCGGGAAGAGGGAAATGCCGGGATTGTCAGTGCCGGCGTGGGTAACGGCAATATGTATAAAGGCGTTTTTGATGCATTAGCCGCCGCAGCCAAAGAGGGCGTGGTGGTTGTCCGCGCCAGCCGGGTGCCAACGGGCTATACAACACGTAACGCGGAAGTGGATGATGATGTATACGGTTTTGTGGCTTCCGGCAGACTGAACCCGCAAAAAGCCAGAGTATTGCTGCAACTGGCTCTGACACAGACCACTGATCCGCAGAAAATTCAGTCATTCTTCGAAAAATATTAATTAAATTATTTTCAGACCGCAGTCTCTCTTATAAGGGGCTGCGGTTTTTTATTCTCGGATCGGTTTTCATGCATTTATTGTTATGTTATAACATAACAATAAATGAGTTTAAGGTGATAGTTGTCATTAATGATAATTAACAAATGAAACAAAAAAGACACAGCTGCCTACAGGAATTTAAAGAAAAAAGGGGCTGAATCTGTCCGTATTCACAAAGCGGGAAAAAGAACTGTTCTCATATTTACCCATTGAATTCATTCAGTATATTGTCTGCTTCTGAGTCAGAGCGACTCTGTCTTCACGGCATGTATCACAACAAAATAATAAAAGAGAAAGGTATGAAATCAGTTAAGTTTGCATTGGCACCGTTATCCGCCATGGTGCTGTTATCGTTCTGTGCGCAGGCCGGAACACTGGGAAATAATGACGACACGATTATTGTCCGATCTTCCACCATTGAATCCACCACCGTTAATGAACTGGCCGACTACGGGAATAAATTACAGGTTATTACCCGTGAGGAAATTCAGCGTTCCGGGCCGTCATCCGATTTAAACCAGGTATTACAGCAATATGTGCCGGGATTATATGTCTCTCTGGGACAAGGGGCTTACGGCTACGGTAAATATTCCTTTATGGGCGGCCGCCCGGATGACACCTTAATTCTGATTGATGGCGTCCGTCTGAACAACCGCCTGTTCGGCGGGATCTATCTCGATACTCTGCCGCTGATTGCGATTGACCGCATCGAAGTGCTGCAGGGGGCGCAGAGTCTCTCTTTCGGTACTCAGGCGATCAGCGGTGTGATTAATATTGTCACCAAAAAACCGACCTCAGAGGTACTGTCCGGTGAATTCAGTGTCGGCGCGGATACGGATAAAGGCCGTTACGGAGAGGGTTACGTCGAGAAAGCGTTTGATAACGATATCGGCAAAACCGGTCTGATGGCGTGGGTAACCCGCAGTAAATCTGACGGTTATCAGCCATATCGCGACAGTGATTACAACGGCACGATCGGTCAGAAAAAGCGTGGCTATGACGTGACATCTGTTGGTGTCCAGGTTACCCAGACTATTGCGGATACCGCACAATTGCAGGGATTCTACCAGTACACACAGGCCGACCTGGATATGGTTTCCCCGAACCATCACCGCCAGGCAATGAACAAACGTGACCATCATCTGGCCACAGTTTCCTTTGAGCATTTCCTGACGCAGGATACCAGCTACTCAATCCGTGCACATCTTAATGACTGGAATACCCGTTATGACCGCAGCCGCTATCTGGCGGACGGCTCCGTGGATATTCAGAATGATGATTCTTACTGGGGATTCCGGGACTACGGCGTTCAGGCACAGATCAAATCTTACCTGTTCGGGGATAATGAGTTTGTCGTCGGGACAGATAACCAGTGGTACAAAGGTAAAGATGAGGTCATGAAGATCGAAACGGATACCGCGAAAGCCAATGCCCTGTATTTACAGGTGCGGCCGGATATCCCTGTCTTACCGGAGCTGAAACCAAGTCTCGGCGTGCGTTATGAACGCTTTGAAGGCGGCCAGGATGCAACCGTCTGGATGGCAAGCACCAAATATGAGGTGAATGAAAAGCTCAATTTACGCGGCCAGGTGGGAACAGCATTTAAACTGCCGAACGCTGAGCAGTTATATGTCAAAGATGAAAGTAAGCAAACCATCGGTGATGCCAACCTGAAAGCGGAAACCAGTAAAAACATCGAAGCCGGTTTTGACTACCTGACGAAGTGGGAAAACGGCGGTGCATGGCAGTTCGGTGCAACGGCCTACGCCCGTGAAATCAATGATCTGATCACGACAGTGAAAGTCGGTAAATACGATAAATGGGTTAACGGTGATGGTGAAATCCGTACCAAAGGTGTGGTACTGGCGACCAAACTGAACTTTGATGAATCCTGGTATGTCTCCGGGGATATCACCCGTAACTGGCTGGATACCAAAAACGGCGCGACACTCAACGATATTCCGGAGTTCTTTACCCGCGGCCGCATTGGTTATGACGCCCCGGCGAAACAGTGGGGTGCGGAACTGGCTGCCCGCTATGTGGGTGAACTGAAATCCGGCAATGATACCTACGGCCATTACACCGTGTTTGATGCCAGCGCATATCTGTATGTGGATCATGCGCAGCAGCATAAGCTCACGCTGCTGGTGGAAAACCTGTTTGACCGCGATTACCCGGCGGGTCTGACCAGCAACGGCCTGGAAAAAGTGGACAACCTCGGTCGTCCGTTAACCGCTGAACTGCGCTACACCTACCGTTTCTGAGGACACTGAGCTATGGGAAAGAATGTCACACTGTATCTGAACACGTTGCAGAATGAGGCGTGCTTATCTGCGGATTTCTGGCTGTCACTCAGTGAGAAGGGCTTTCCCGGTGATACCGCCTGCTGTGTGGGCAGCGGGGCGGTATTGCATCAGCTGAAGGAAACGGTCACACCGGAGACCCGCTGTGTCCTGCTGATGGTGCTGACAGACCCGGCGCAATCCGGCGAAAAACTGATGTCTCTGACGTCGGCGCTGGAGCTGGAGATAGCAGAGTATTACCCGCAGTTACGGGTGTTCCGGAGTTTGTGTGTACTTACCGGGGGGGGATTCTGCGGCAGATGCCAAACAGGCCGGTGACGTGATGACGGAACTGGAAAAGCAGTCAAACAGTCGTGAGCCGAAAGCTGAATCCAACCCGAACTGGGAAAAAACACCGCCGTACCGCTATCACCTTTTCTTCTGTATGGGGCCGCGCTGTGTCTGCCGGGGAGCCAAATCCCTGCTGATGCAGCTGCGCCATCAGCTTGTGGTGCGGAACCTGTTTGAAAATGAAAACGGCGTGCTGCTGACCCGCTCTCACTGTCAGTATCCCTGCAACCAGGGACCGCTGGTAACGGTCTATCCGGATAATTTATGGTACCGGCTGACCACGCCGGAAGAGATCCATCTGTTTGTTTCTGAACAGATAGAGCAGGGAAGAGTGGTGCCGTCGTTGCTGGCGGATCATAAATAAAATGAAGATTACCCGGTATGCTGTCAGTGTGATCCTGTTGCTGCTGTCTGCAGGGGCTGCGGCAGGAAATAAATGCGATCCGCTGTGGGATAAAACCGCGCCGCCGCAGCATATCATTGCCATGAATCAGCATGCCGCTGATATGGTACTGGCGCTGGATGCCGGGCCGCAGATGCTGGGCGTGAGTTATATTGATGATTCAGCGGAGGCACTGAAATCAGGGCGCTATCACGGTATTCCGGTTTTTTCGGCCAAATACCCCGCGACAGAAAAACTGATCGCCTCCGGGGCAGATTTTGTCGTAGCCGGGTTTTCCTCTGCCTTTATGGCTTCGATGGGCGGGCAGGATGATCTGCAACGTGCCGGTATCGGCAGCTATCTGATGGCATTTTCCTGCGAACGTCAGGCATACAGCGGATTTGACAGTATTAAAATTGATTTGCAGCGCCTGGGGCGGGTCCTCGGGCGGGAAAAAGAGGCGGATGCCGCCGTTGCCCGTATCGATGCCACGCTGGCGCAGGTAAAATCCCTGCCGCCGCTGCCCCGGAAACCGGTGATTTTTTACCTCGACAGCCAGAGTGACACCCTGATGTCACAGGGAAAGAAAGGGTTTATGACCGAAGTTATCACCCTGGCCGGGGGCGAAAATGTGTTTATCGACATGCCGATGGCAGGTATTCACGTCTCTCCGGAAACACTGCTGGATAAACAGCCGGACTATATTATTCTCGCCGATGCGGTCTGGTCACCGGCAGAAAAGAAAAAAGCCTGGCTGGCAAATCATCCGGCGCTGTCTCACCTGGAAGCTGTCAAAAACGGACGTTACATTGTTATTCCGTTCAGCGGCGTTTATCCCAACGTCAAAAGCCCGGATGTGTTGCTGACGATAGCAGAAGCCGTCAGGAAGTAATACAGGCGGAACACGGTTTTATTCTTCGTCTGTTTCCAGATTACGGATAAAACGGTAATCAGCCGACGCCGGTTTCAGGCGGTACAGTGCCGCCGGGCGACCGCGTTCAGCCCGTTTTTCACCGGTATCAATCAGCAGATCGGCCTGTTCGAGACGGCGGCGGAATGATTTTTTCTGAATCGGCTGACCAATCAGAATTTCATGAACGTGCTGTAATTCCGGCAGGGTAAAGGTTTCCGGCAGGGCGAATCCCGGCACGACGGAATAGAGGGATTTCTGGCGCAGCCGCGCTCTGGCCTGACGGATAAGTAACTGGTGATCAAACGCCAATATCATATTCTCTGCTTCATCCAGCGGTATCCATCTGACTGAATTCACTGTGTTAATTTGCTTTTCACACGCCTGCATGGCAATCAGTGCCGTATAGCAGACGGTGACTGACCAGCCGCGTTTGTCCCGCTGACCATTGCCGACCGTACATAACTGCTCAATGTACGGCGGTGTGACACCGGTTTTTTCCCGCAGTTTCCGCAGTACGGTATCTTCCAGAGTCTTATCCTGTGCCTCATCCACAAAACCACCGGGCAATCCCCATTTGCCTTTCTCCGGATGTTCCGCACGTTCGGCCAGCAGCACATGCAGGGTTTCATTGTGATAAGTGAAAAGCACAGCATCAACAGTCACCAGGGGCGACAAAAAATCACGGCGCTGATAACCGGCGAGGTAAGTTTGTTCATCCATTTGCGTCACATCCTGAAATCGGGATAAGTCATTCTATTGTAAGGAGAGAAATCCGGATTGCAAATTAAATGTCATTCAGACACTAATTCAGCTTGACATCAATAGTGTCAATAAGTCACTATTTTGTTATTGTCATAACGACACTAATGAGGTGATACTATGTTTAATTTAAAATTCTTTAAAGCAGACCCGTCCACATTTGTTATCCGTTCCGTGAACGGTCATGTCAAAAGTCAGGGACAAGGGCTGAGCTTCTGGTACAACAGTGCGACCACATCGATCGCCGCACTACCCTTAAGTGCGCAGGAAACCCCGTTTATTTTCAATTTCCAGACAGCGGATTTCCAGAGCCTCCGCGTTCAGGGGCAACTCTCCTTTCAGGTCAGTGCGCCGGAAAAAACGGCCGGAGTGCTTAACTTTGTACTCAACCGGGACGGAAAAACCTACGCGACCGACGACCCGATGAAACTGAATGACCGGATTGTCCGCGCGGCACAAACCATTATCCAGGCGGAGATCCAGTCCACGCCGCTGCGCCGTGCATTATTGCTCAGCCAGTCGCTGGTGGCACTGGTGCAGTCACGTCTGTCACAGCAGGCGGCGCTTGAGGCTCTGGGGATCACCATTCTGGATTTCTCTGTCACCGCGATTACCCCGACACCTGAAACGGCCCGCGCACTTGAGGCGGAAGCCCGGGAATCCCTGCTGAAAGAGGCGGATGATGCGATTTATGCGCGGCGTAAATCCTCCGTTGAACAGGAGCGCACGATCAAAGAAGCTGAGCTGGAGACCGATCTCTCTGTGCAGAAAAAAGAGCAGCAGATAGAGGAATCCCGGCTGGAAAACGAACGCACACTGTTGCGTGAACAGGCGGCAATGGCGCAGGAGCGGCTGGCGGCAGAGATTGGTGAGGAGCAGCAGCGTCAGACACTGGTTTCTCTCAGTGCCGATAATCAGCGCGTTCAGTCCGATGCGGATGCGTATGCCATTGAAACCAAAATGAAAGCGTACCGTGAGCTGCCGGTGGAGAATCTCAAAGCCCTGGCACTGAGCCGGATGGCGCCGGAGCAGCTGATGGCGATGGCCTTTGAGTCACTGGCACAGAATGCCGGAAAAATAAGTGAGCTGAATATCGCGCCGGATATGTTCAGTCAGATGATGAAAAAAGTGAGCAAAGCATGAGCCGCCGGGATGAGGTACGGTTTGTCCTGGTCACACAGAAAACCCGGTTACAGGAGCTGATCGCCCGTTTCAATACCTGGCCGCAGGCGAAGTTTTATCTGGAGCATAACGGCATCTCCGTGAGTGATTATCTCGCGGAGCATGATCGCTACCAGGCGCAGCTGACAGAGGCGAAACGTATTTTGCTGCAGGCGGGACAGGTACAGATTCCGGATCGCACGCTGCTGCCGGGGTATCAGTTTTCTGACCGCGATATTGTGGTGATTATCGGCCGCGACGGGCTGGTGGCGAATACCCTGAAATACCTGAACGGCCAGCCGGTGATTGCGGTTAACCCGGATCCGGAACGCTGGGACGGTATACTGCTGCCTTTTGAACTGCCGCAGCTGGCATCGGTGGTGATGCGGACACTGAACCTGGATATGCCGTCGAAAGTCCTGAGTTTTGCACAGGCGGTCACCAATGACGGACAGAAAATGCTGGCGGTCAATGATCTGTTTATCGGGCCGAAAAGTCACACATCGGCCCGCTATATTCTCAGTCACGGCGGGCAGGCGGAGGCGCAGTCTTCCTCCGGGGTGATTGTCTCAACAGGGCTCGGTTCGACGGGCTGGTTACAGTCTGTTCTGGCCGGTGCGCTGGGCGTGACCGGCGGCAGTTCACATCCGCTGCGCGCCGGGATCGCCTGGGATGAAAAGCGGCTGCAGTTCAGTGTGCGGGAGCCTTTCCCGAGGCGGACATCCGGAACCTCACTGGTTTTCGGGGCGGTCGATAATACGATGACATTACAGCTTGAATCACAGATGCCGGAAAACGGGGTTATTTTTTCTGACGGGATAGAGTCCGATTTTCTTCATTTCAATGCAGGATGTATTGTCACAATCGGTATTGCGGATATACAGGGAAGGCTGATGTATGAATAACAAACCAGTGTACCGCCGGGCGGCGGATAACAGAACGGGGCACACAGCGTGCCCCGTAAGGAATAAAACCACGTTTGTTTATTGATCAGATAGCCCAGCCGCCCGCATAGAAGGCGACTAACACCACCGCAATAATCACTGTGCCGGTGTTGAGTTTACGCCACTCTTTTGCCACCAGGCGGCCGATGACCAGGGTGACATAACCCAGCATAATACCGGTGACGATATTACAGGTCAGTACGATAAAGACCGCACACACCAGCCCGGACATGGCATCGACAGAGTCGTCGAAATCCAGTTTTGCCACATTACTCAGCATCAGCAGGCCGACATACATCAGTGCTGGTGCGGTTGCATACCCCGGGATCAGGTAAGAGAGTGGTGAGAAGAACAGGATCAGCAGGAACAGCACGCCGACGGTTACGGCAGTCAGCCCGGTTTTACCGCCTGCGGCTGTCCCCGCAGCGGATTCAATATATACCGCTGCCGGAGAAGCACCCACCGCACCGGAGATAATGGA
This sequence comes from Morganella morganii, assembly GCF_019243775.1. Taxonomy (NCBI): domain Bacteria; kingdom Pseudomonadati; phylum Pseudomonadota; class Gammaproteobacteria; order Enterobacterales; family Morganellaceae; genus Morganella; species Morganella morganii. The sequence goes on along the minus strand of NZ_CP069157.1, from coordinate 3,064,955 downwards.
GCTGACGGAGTCCACGGTCAGCGCTTTGCCGCCGTTGATAATCTGATTGTCTTTGTCCAGCAGGTTGGCTTGTCCGGCGACGGCACGGATGGTGCCGGTGGCATCAAACACCGCTGTCATCACCAGCGCCAGCACACTCGGCAGAACCGCTGTTTGCAGGGCACCCATAATATCCATACTGAAGATCAGAGATTTACCGTCCGCACCACTCAGTGACGGCATGGCGATCAGCCCCTGATAGGTGACGTTCGGGTCAACAATCAGGCCGATAACTGAAATCCCGATAATCACCAGCAGGATCCCGCCCGGGACGTGCATTTTTTCCAGACTGACAATCACCGCCAGTCCGATCAGTGACATGGCGACCGGGAAGGAGGTAAATGCCCCCATTGCCACCGGCAGACCTTCCAGCGGGTTCTTGATAACCAGACCGACACCGTTGGCGGCAATCAGCAGCAGGAACAGGCCGATACCAATCCCGGTGCCGTGGGCTATCCCCATCGGCAGGTTGCGCAGGATCCAGTTTCGCACCCCGGTAACGGAAATCAGGGTAAAAATCACACCCATCAGAAAGACCGCACCGAGCGCAACCGGAATACTGATTTGCTGCCCGAGCACCAGGCTGAATGCGGTAAAGGCGGTGAGTGATATAGCACAGCCGATAGCCATCGGCAGGTTTGCCCACAATCCCATCATGATGGAGCCGATACTGGCGACCAGACAGGTGGCGACAAAGATGGCACCCGGCGGGAACCCGGCTTTGCCGAGCATGGAAGGGACGACGATGACAGAATAGACCATGGCGAGGAAGGTGGTGACTCCCGCCAGAATCTCCCGTTTGACGCTGCTGCCGCGGGCGGAGATTTTAAAGTACGCGTCCAGTGCGCCTTTTGCTGCCGCCCCGGAGTTATCCGGTGTTGTATTATCAGACATAATTGCAGACCCCGAGAATGAAATGAAAATGTGTTTTAATCACTGCATTGGTGTGCGTCAGGTCCGTTCATAGACCAGGCGTCCATCGATGTAAGTCCGGTAAATCGTGCGGTCATCACCAAGCGCAATCATCACAAACAGTTTCTCCGCCAGCGTGCGTGAGTTGTCATAACGCAACTGCTGGAGCGGGGTCGCGGTCGGTTCAAGTACCACAAAATCCGCTTCTTTGCCGGCGGCAAAGTTACCGATACAGTTATCCAGTCCTAATGAATGCGCGCCGCCGAGAGTGGCGAGATAAAACGCTTCAAAGGCGGTTAAACAGGTTTTCTGCAACTGCATCACTTTGTAAGCTTCACTCAGTGTCTGCAGCATATTGAAGGTCGTTCCGGCACCGACATCCGTACCAATCCCGACTTTCACTTTTTTCGCCAGCGCCTTTTTCAGATTAAACAGGCCGCTGCCGAGATAAAGGTTTGATGTCGGACAAAATGCCACCGCCGAGCCGGTATCGTGCAGGCAGTCCCACTCTTCTTCCTCAAGGTGGATACAGTGCGCAAATACGCTGCGTTCGCCGGTCAGTCCGTAGTGGTGATAGACATCCAGGTAGTTTTTACTGTCCGGATAGAGCTCTTTTACCCACTCAATTTCTGCTTTGTTTTCATCAAGGTGAGTGTGAACCCAGGTGTCCGGATACTCTTCGCGCAGCCGCTGACACACCGCCAGTTGTTCCGGGCTGGAGGTCGGTGCAAAACGCGGGGTGATGGCATAGAGCAGACGCCCTTTCTTATGCCAGCGTTCGATCAGTGCCTTACACTCTTCGTAGCTGCTTTCCGGTGTGTCGGTGAGGTAGTCCGGCGCGTTTCTGTCCATCATCACTTTACCGGTGATGAGGCGCATATTGAGCTGGCTTGCCGCATCAAACAGGGCATTGACCGATTCCGGGTGAACAGTACTGAAGACCAGTGCGGTCGTGGTGCCGTTACGCAGCAGTTGTTTGATAAAAAACGCTGACATTTCACGGGCGTAATCAATATCCTGATACAGCTTTTCGGTCGGGAACACATGGCGGTTGAGCCATTCGAGTAACTGCTCGCCGTGAGCACCGATCATCTCGCTCTGCGGATAGTGAACGTGGGTATCAATAAAGCCCGGCACCACCAGTTTCCCGGTGTAATCACGGACACGGACGGTTTCCGGGATCAGATGCTTCCCGTCTTCCCACTGTCCGAACCACTCTATTTTTCCGCGCCGGATTAGCATCAGGCCGTCATCAATCAGGCGGACTGCATCGGGCAGATCGTCCATCGAGGTCACTACGCGGGTGATATCCAGGAACTTCCCGCGTACCGCTTTGACGGTATGTTCAGACGACATAGCTGACTCCTCTGCTTACAAAAAGCCCTCACCGGAACCGGCGAGGGCAGGGTTGATTTAATTATATTTTGCTCAGGCCGCGCAGAATTTTTTCCGGCGTGAAGTGCCATTCACGCAGCCAGACACCGCAGGCATCATGAATTGCGGTGGCGATAGCCGGTGCTGCACCGTTAACCGCGATTTCCGAGATGGATTTCGCACCATACGGGCCGACCTGGTCATCACTCGGCACCAGGAACGCGCGGAAATCACGCGGAATATCGCCGATCTTCGGTGCGCCGTAGGTTTTCAGGTCGCGGGTCAGCGGTACACCTTTGGCGTCGTAGCGGATCTCTTCTGACATACTGTGGCCGATGGCACGCATGGAGGCACCGTAAATCTGACCTAAGGCCAGATCCGGGTTCACCGGCGTACCGCAGTCGAGCAGTGCGTAGAATTTATCCAGGCGGATTTCACCGGTACGGGTGTTCACGGCCACTTCGGCAAAGTTTGCCCCGTACGGGAAGGCAAAGTCCGGTGTGATATAACTGGCGTTTGCCACCAGCACACCAAACCCGGTACCGCCTTCGGCTGCATGCGCCAGATCCGCGAATGTGATTTCGCCTTTCTTACCGCGCACCACACCCGGTGCCGCCAGGGTGACATCCTCCACCGGCTCGCCGATTTGCGCGGCACCGTGGAACAGGATTTTTTTACGCAGATTCTCTGCCGCCATTTTCGCCGCATTACCGGAGAAGCAGGTGCCGGAGGAGGCATAAGCTCCTTTGTCGAACAGCGCGTGGTCAGTATCCCCTGAGATAACATGGACATCATCCGGGCAGCAGCACAGCACTTCGGCGGTCAGTTTTTTGACCACGGTATCGAGGCCGGTACCGATATCCGCACCACCGGAGTGGACGATAAAGGTGCCGTCAGATTCCAGTTTGACCATACAGTTTGCCTGGTCGATATCCGGGATCCCTGATTTCTGCATGATGATGGCCACGCCGCGTCCGGTTTTCCAGTCGCCGTCCTGTTTGCGCGGGGAATCCCAGTTAATAAGTTCGCGGCCTTTTTTCAGGATCGGGCCGAGGGCGCAGCTGGCGGCAGTCGGTACCGAGGTCGGCATTTTACCTTCCCCGATAGCACCGAGGATCTTCAGTTCCTGACCTTCATGCACGCGGTTGGTTTCAATCAGATCCAGCAGGTCGATATTCAGTTCTTTCGCCAGTTCGGCCAGGATCATGGTCAGGGCGAAGTTACCTTTCGGTGCCCCGTAACCCTGATATGCACCGGTCGGGCAGATGTTGGAGTAGTAAGTGGTCACCTGAAAATCGACGTTATCACACGGATAGAGCGGCAGTGACAGCGCCGGACCGTTACTCGGTACCGTCAGTGAGTGGTTACCGTAAGGGCCGGTGTTCGCCAGGAATTCCATATTGATGGCGGTGATTTTCCCGTCTTTTTTCGCGCCCAGTTTGATCTTCACTTTTGCCACATGGCGGCTGGTGTTCGCGATAAACTCTTCTTCACGGGTGTAGCGGAATGAGACCGGACGGCCGGTGACATACGTTGCCCACGCGCAGACTTCTTCCAGCAGGATATCCTGCTTGGAACCAAAGCCGCCGCCGACACGCTCTTTAATCACATGCACTTTGTTTTGTTTCAGGCCGAGAATACGCGCCACCTGGCGGCGTAAGTGCCACGGTACCTGAGTGGAGGCGTGGATCACCAGACGGTCGCCGTTCATGTAGGTGTAGCAGATATGCGGTTCGGTCGGGCACTGCTGAACCTGGCGGGATTCATAGGTGCGCTCGATAACGGTATCCGCTTCGGCAAAGCCTTTATCCAGATCCCCGATATGGCCGTGAACACCCGCAGCAATGTTTTTGCACGGTTTTGCGCCGATCGGGAAGTTAATCTGTAAATGCTCGCCGCGATCTGCCGCGTTTTTATTCTGCTCTGCCAGGTCGGCCGGCGCGCCGTTAACATAAATCACCGGCTCATCATGCACCAGCGGTGCGCCGTCAGCTTTGGCTTCATCGATAGACAGAACCGGTTTCAGCACGTCATATTCGACTTCGATTAACGATAATGCTTTCAGTGCGATAGCTTCGTTTTCTGCCACCACAGCGGCCACGCGGTCACCGACGTGACGGAGTTTTTTACCGAACATGCGGCGGTCAAGCGGAGACGGCTCCGGCGCACTCTGTCCGCCGGGGGTGTAATACACATCCGGACAGTTTTTGTGGGTGATAACATGCACCACGCCCGGCAGGGCTTCCGCTTTACTGACATCCAGGCGGGTGATCAGCGCGTGAGCGTGCGGGCTGCGCAGCATTTTAATGACACAGGTATTGGCAGGAATGCGGTCTTCCACATAGCACGGTTTTGCCTGCACCATTACGGCAGCATCGGTTTTCGGCGTGACTTTCCCGACAACGGTCAGGTCATCACGGAAGGCCGGTGCATTGTCAGCTTTGTAGTGCGGATCTTTGCGGCGTTTTACCAGCAGATCAATGACTTCATAGAATTGCTGATAACCAGCGTCACGGCTGAACAGTCCGGAAAGGGCATCATCAATCTGGTCGCGATCCGGCTCCGGAATACGTTTGATAAGATCAGTCAGGATCAGGGCAGCCGCCGGGTCGTTATAACCGGACTGGATCACACCCACATCCACCATCGCCTGCTGAACATCACTCAGTTCATTCCATTTGCCGAGAGATTCGGCGGTTTCAATCACTGCGCCTTCCAGCTGGGCGGCGATCAGCAGTGAGGCGTTGACAATACGGCCGTTGAACAAAATGGCGTCAGAGCCTGCGAAGCCATAGCCGTCATCACTGTTACGCACAGAGTGCATACCCAGGCTGAACAGAATGTTACGGACGTTTTCGCCCGGAATGCAATCGGGTGAATGCGGGGTGCCGTTAAGTATAAAATGGACGTTCATTTCTTATTCCTCCCCCATTTGCCGGCAGTCTGTCAGCAGGTCTGAAACTAAAATTCCGGTGATATAGCGTTTATATTCTTCGCTGCCCAGTAAATCCGCTTTCGGATTCACGGCCTGACTGACGGCTTTCTCCAGCGCTTCCCCGCTGAGATTTTTCGCCTCAACCTGCGGCAGACGGCTGATACCGCAACCGACACCGTCAACGGCGATCCGCTGCTCATTATTACCGGTCAGTGCGACAGCGGCAGTGACCACAGCCCAGCCGTCAGCGGTTTCGCGGACAGTACGGGTGGCACAGCGGCGGAACGGATCCTGTAAAATCAGATGGGTGATCAGGCGGTCATCCGGTGCGGCGAGATAGCTTTCCAGCGGGATCACATCATTGCTGGCCAGCTGAACCTGAGCATCCAGTACCAGCAGCACCGGCAGCAGCGCATGTTCGCGCTGACAGGCGGCGATCTCCCCGCCGATGGTGGCCTGGTTACGGATATGGCGTGAATAGACAAAACCGAGCGCGTCATACAGCGCACGCGGGATCAGCGGGCTTTCACGCAGCGTTTCCAGCGTGACAACCGCGCCGATGCGCAGAATACCGTCCTGCCACTCGATGGACTTCAGCGGCAGCAGTGACAGTGAGATAGCGACAGTGCGGTCAGTTTTGGTCGGTACCGCATTCAGTTTACTGCCGCCTGCAAACCAGACAGCGTTTTCCTGAAAGCGTTGTTTCAGCTCAGTTGCCTGCGTTAAGGTGGCAGGGCGGAAAAATTGTTCGATCATGGGTTACCCCTACATTGCTCTTCCGGCCTGCGGCAGTGCCGCAGGCCATGGTTTTTTATTACAGTGCGTCCATCCGGGCCCACATCTTTTTCGCGGCTTTGCGTGCTTCTGCAAAGAGCGGTTCGATATCGAACGGGAACTGACGGTTTTCATACACCATCACACCATCCACCATCACGCTGTTCACACTGTTGGATCCTAAACCGAAGGCCAGATGGCCCGGCAGGTTATCCCCGACAAACGGTGTTGGTGGTGTGTAATCACAAATGGTCAGGTCAGCCTGATACCCGGTTTCCACGCGGCCGAATTGTTTGCCGAAGTTGCGTGCCAGTAAGCGGTTACCATTCCACAGGAAGCGGGTGAAGCTGTCCGGCCACATAGCGCCGCCTGCATCGCGGTGTTTGAAGAAGGCAAACTTCATTTCTTCTAACATATCGGAGCCGATACCGTCTGTGCCGAGTACCACGTTGTTGTAGTCACCCAGGCGGTGGTTGTAGCCGACATGGTTGTTCATATTGGAGCGGGCGTTGTGGACCAGGAAGCCATCTTTTTTATTCAGCAGCTCAATATCTGCGGAAGAAAGATACAGGCCGTGGGCGATCAGGGTTTTTTCATCAATCAGATCAAACTCACCCAGGCGGATCAGCAGGTCCTTGCCGTATTTGTCATGGCTGAAAGAGACGTCATAACTGTCTTCCGCCGCATGGATATGCAGGCCGCGTCCGGTTTTCTTAATCGCCTCGCGCAGCATTTTCAGACCTTCATCCGCCACGGTGAACGGCGCGTGTGCCCCGATGTGCGCTTCCACCAGATAGCGGGATTTACCGCTTTTGCGTTCGCTGTCGATAAGCTCCGCAAAGGCGATATTCTCTTCCACCCCGGCTTCCAGCTCTTTCAGGCCGCCGTTGCGGTCGGTGGTTTCGTAGCAGGTCATGCCGCGCAGACCGGCTTTCAGGAAGCCGTCGCGCAGGGTTTTCAGGGAACCGGCGATATAGTTTGGTGAGGCATGGTGGTCAATCACCGAGGTACAGCCGCTCTTAATCGCTTCGAGAGAGCAGATAAGGCCGCTGTAATAAAGGGATTCCTCATCCAGCGCGCGGTCGAGCCGCCACCACAGGTTTTTCAGGGTGGAGATGAAATCAGGGCTCGGCGCGATATTCGCCATAATGCCGCGTGACAGGCCGGAATAGAAATGGTTATGGGAACAGACGATCCCCGGCATCACCAGTTTGCCGTTCATCTCTTTGACTTCCGCGCCCGGGTAACGGGAATGAAGCCCGTTACCCACAGCCGCAATTTTGTCACCCTCTATGGCGATATCGACCCCTTCGCGGATCCCCGCCGGTTCGAACTCAGTGATGGTGGCATTTTTCAGAATCAGCATAATTATTTCTCCACCCGGCCTAACAGATAACGATAGTGTTTATGGACATGGCTCATGATGCGGCTCATCTCTTCCAGCTCCTGAGGAACCTGACTGAATTCCCCGTCAGCACCCAGCTGTAATTTGCTGACTTTGCCGTCCAGGCGGACAGTAAAGGTGCTGCCGTCAGCCAGGAAGCCCGGGTTGGTGCTGTTTTCGAAGTCTTCCGGCAGGCTGAAGATAGTGACTTTGTCTTTGTACGGCTTGCCCTGCCACGGGCAGAACTGGGCACAGTTGCCGCATTCGTTACACATCGCATCCAGGTGCAGGGTCTGATAACGGTTACGGAAGCCCGGAATCGCCACTGAAATGTTGGCGCGGTTCGGGCACACATCGACACATTTCGCACAGATGTAATTACATTCCAGGCAGCGCTGAGCTTCCTGTTTCACGAACGCCTCGCGGTCGTTGCTGTCCACCATCTGCACGGCGATAGCGCCTTTGCGGTCAGTGATATCCTGCGGATCCACATTGAGCCAGTATTTGTCGCTGTAGTGAGAGAGGATATTTTCGCGCTCCAGAATGGCATCCGTCGCACGACCCGCATCACCGATAGCCGCCACGATAGAGGACGGGCCGCTCTGCACATCACCAATCAGGAACACATTGGCGCGGGTGGTTTCACCGCTGTTGCGGTACACCGCCGGCCAGCCGTCCTCACCCATCGGCACGCCGATTTGTGACAGCACTTCGCAGTCCTGCTGTTCGCCGATAGCGGTGATCACGCTGTCGATTTTCAGGGTGACAGTCTCTTCTGTCGCCACCGGACGGCGGCGGCCTGACTCATCCGGCTCACCCAGTTTCATGGTGCGGACCAGTAGGGTGCCGTCAGCATTGAACTGCTCCGGATTGTGCAGGAACATGAATTTCACATCATCTTCAACCGCTTCTTCATACTCTTCCGGCCAGGCTGGCATTTCTGCCTGAGAACGGCGGTAAATAACCGTCACATCTTCCACACCGGCAATTCGTTTGGCGGCACGGGCGCAGTCCATCGCGGTGTTACCGGCACCGATAACGGCAACATGTTTGCCCATTTTCAGCGGCGCATTGTTGTTGTAATCATGCAGGAACGGCAGGGATTTATAGACGTTGCGGTTGTCACCGGCGAGTTTCACGCCGCTGTTTTTGTCTGTCCCTATCGCGACCAGCACATAGGTGAAACCCTGCTCCAGCAGTTTATCGACGGTCAGACGCGGGTCACAGCCGTATTCAAATTTCACGCCGTGGTCAGCGACGAACTGAATATCGTGCTCAATAGTTTCACGCGGGATACGGAAGTGCGGGATGATATTCGCCACCACACCACCGGCATTGGCTTCTTTCTCAAATACCGTCACCGGATGACCGGCACGGGCGAGGAAATACCCGGCAGCCAGACCGGCAGGGCCGGCACCAATCACCGCGACCGGGTTTTTATCACCGGAACCGGCCGGTTTGTGCCAGCGGGCTTTGTACTCTTTCCAGCCTTTTTCCACCGCCACTTTTTTCAGTTCGCGGATATTCAGCGCACTTTCGTAATCCAGGCGGGTACAGTTGTACTGGCACTGGTGATCACAGATATGACCGGTGATGGCAGGCAGGGCGTTACGCTGGTAAATCAGTTCCAGTGCATCCGCATAGCGGCCTTCGCCCAGCAGGCGGATATATTCAGGAATGTCCTGTTTGATGGCACAGGCAGTCACACACGGTGCGACATAACAGTCGGTCAGCGGCAGCGGGCCACCGGCGTCGATTTCCTGGTCTGATTTCCAGTGTTTCTGGGTATATTCCATGCTGACGGCACGTTCTGCCAGCGCATTCAGTTTACCCACATCAATCTGCGTCATGCCCCACGCATCGGACTTATCCAGCTCACGCAGGCACTCGGTCTGGCGCATATAACCGCCCGGTTTCAGCAGGTCAGTCGCCATGGTGATAGGGCGGATACCGGATTCAAAAATATCGCGGATATTGAACTTACTGGCACCGCCGGAGTAAGAAATCGGCAGTTTGCCGTCAAAATGACGGGAGAGCAGCGCGGCAACGTTGATGGAGAGCGGGAACAGGGCTCGGCCTGACATATACATCTCGCCGCCCGGCAGACGCCCTTTGTTATTGATGGTGCCGAGGGTGTTGGTCAGCTTGACCCCGAAACCGCGATCCACTTCCTTCGCCAGATCCATCAGGCGCTGTAACATTTCCAGGGCGCGATCCAGTTTCAGGTCATGAGAGAACGATTCCTCACTCAGCCCGATGTAATCAAAGCCGCAGGTGTCGAGGATTTCACGGACACGCGGGAAGCCGAGCAGTGTCGGGTTCAGCTTCACATAGGTATTGATGTGCTTTTCTTCCAGCATGTAGCGGCAGATAGCCTCAATCTCATCCGGCGGGCAGCCGTGCATGGTGGAGAGGGTCACACCTTTGGATAAATCCCCCGGCACGCGGTCAGTCATGGCCAGCAGATCGGCTTTGCGATCTTCCAGACCCAGCTCTTTCAGGAAGCCCGGACGGGAAATAAAGGCTTTCATCTCCTCGCGGTATTTCGCGAAGACCGGCAGCTGTGAGGAATCCATCATGGCGTGGATATACTGCTGCATGCGCGGTTGTTTAATCCCTTCCAGGTTATAACCGACACTCATATTAAAGATGAAGGATTTCGCCTCGCCTTTGGTGCGCGGGTCAAAAATCGCTTCTAATAAATGAAGGGCAAACCAGGCTTTGAGGTATTCGTCGTGGGCTTTCGGCAGGGTAAATTCGGTGGACCATTCGGTGTTGAAACATTCGTCCTGAGCATCGATACACGGCTTTTCGAGCTCAAGTTCATCGAGGATCTGAACGGTTTTCACCTCGATAAAACGGCCGCCGGTCAGCCAGGAAACCACAATATTCTGAGCAAGCTGAGTATGGGGACCGGCCGCCGGGCCGATCGGCGTCTCGCAGGTTTCACCGAAGACAGACATCAGAGGATTCTGATGTTCTCTGCGGTAAAACTGCCGTTCATTGATACCAAAAATGGAACGGCTCGCCTTATATTCTTCAAAGATCCGGTTCAGAAGTTCGCCGAACGGGACGGGACGCATTATATCTCCCATAAAACTCTCCTTGCTGCAATATGAGGGGGCATGCCGGTGGTGCCGGACATGCAACTGTATGCACTCACAGTTGCAACAATTACGCCAGGATTGTTTAAGGCTGCGGATTTCGTATTCAGAGAAAAAAAAAAATGTGAGACAAATCTAATCTTAATGTCAAAGTGTGAAACAGCTCGCACAGCGCTAAATGAGAATATGAATCAATAAAAAAGATCTTTATTACCATGGGATTAACATGTGAATGAGATTCTCAAAAAAAGAAAAAATGTATCACATTGATAATGGGAAAACCGCGTTAACAATTAATGTTATTAATGAGACGGAAGTAATAGTGTACAGCCGGATTACCCGCGATAATGCTGCTGATAAGCCTCCGGTGTATCGATGTCGGTAATAACCTCATCGCTCTGCATATTCAGGAAGGTGTGAGGACCGGCCAGCAGCCGTTTTTTCATGGTATTGCCCGCCGGTTGTGATAGTGCGGCGAGCAGACATGCGCGGGAGAGCAGCACGGGGTGGCCCGGAACTTGCTTGTAACAGGGAAGGAGTGCGGCATCACCGCGCTGTGCCCACAGGGTCTGCCAGATAGCCGGGGTGAGAAACGGTACATCACCGTGGGTAAGAAAACAGTATTCGCTGGTCACCGCCTGTGCGGCCAGGTGCTGCGAGGAGAGCAGCCCGGTTTCATAGTCCTGATTATGCAGAATCTGAATACGTTTTACGGACTGATAACGCGCAGCCAGTTCCGCGCCGCGAAAGCCGGTCACCAGCAGAACCCGGTGACAAAAGCGCAGTGCATTCGACAGACTGGTATCCAGCAGAGTGGCACCGCCGCTGCCCCATGGCAGCATCATTTTCCACTCACCCATCCGTGAGGAGAGCCCGGCCGCCGTCATTATGCAGTCCGTTTCCTGCGGGCAAAGCGGCTCCCGGACTGATAAATAAGATAAAGCGGTATCGGCTGAGGTCGGGTGAGACGGCATAATGGGTATAAACTCCGCTGATAAATATTGAAAGTGACTGATATTCAAAGGATTCGGTAATGACGATGACAACGGCCCTCAATACACAGATCCCTGTCCGAAGTTGCGCCACTATACCTGAACCGCTGCGCCGGTTATGTGATACACATCCGGGCGGCCATGCAATGGTGATCAGTATTGTCGGGGCAGGCGGCAAAACCAGCTGTCTGTTCTGGCTGGCACAGGCTTTTTCTCAATTAGGGAAAAAGGTGATGATCACCACCACCACCCATATGTTTCTGCCCCGCGAAGGGTTCCCGGTCATTCTCGCCTGTCACCCGGTCCGCCTGCCTGATGCGGTCACAAACAGAGGCTCATTTGCCTGTTATACCGGCTGGAACCCGCTGAATAACAAGGTTCGCGGCTTTTCCTCCGCCGATATTAACGCCCTGGCGGAACAAAATGCCGTTGATGTTATTTTAGCCGAAGCTGACGGAGCTCGCGGTTTTGGCATAAAAGCGCCGGCTGAGCATGAACCTTGCATACCTGATTACAGTGATTGTGTTATTGCTGTGACGGATGGCCGGCTTCTGGGGGCTCCCGTCGGGCCTGACAATGTTCACCGGTGGTCACATTTCTCTGCCGTTACCGGCTTAAACAGCGGTGATACGCTGGATTTGGGGGCGATAAGCCGCCTGATCCGGCATCCGCAGGGGATGTGGAAATCAGCACCACCGGACGCATTACGGATCTGGCTGATAAACCGCTTTTCTCAAAATGAGAATTTTTCGCCGGATATACTGGCAGACTGGCTCCGCGGCACACCGCTGAACGCAGTATGGTTCGGTGCCGTCAGGGAAGATCCCGCAATTACACACATATTGCAGCGACAATAATATCAATGATAAATGCAGGGATATCCATTGAGGTCTGTTTATGAAAATTTTTACCGAAGCAGCGAAGTTGGTTGAGAAAAATTGCCCGTTTGCCATGGCGGAAATTATTGAATGTTCAGGCAGCACTCCCCGTCACAGCGCACAAATGCTGGTGCTGGGGGACGGAAAAACTATCGGTACCATCGGCGGTGGTATGGTGGAGCGCAAAGTGATTGAAGAGGCGGTGGAAGCGCTGCACGAAGGGCGTTCCCGCATGTTCCACGGCCGGATGGCCCGCAACGGGCAGCATGCTGTCGGCTCTGACTGCGGCGGCGCGATGTCGGTGTATATCGCGGTACACGGTGTGCGTCCGCGTCTGATCCTGCTCGGCGGTGGTCACGTCAACCGTGCCATTGCACAGCTGGCGGCTTTCCTGAATATCGATATTCATGTGGCGGATGTGTATGCCGGCAGCCTTGAGCCGGATCTGTTCCCGCCGTCAACCCGCCTGTGGCACGTACCTTCATTTACCGATGCGGTGAATCAGCTGGATCCGCAGCCGGAAGATTATGTGATTATCGCCACCAACAGTCAGGATCTGGAATCCCTCAACTGCCTTATCGATAAACCGTTAAAATACCTCGGATTACTCGGCAGCCGCCGTAAAGTACAGACATTCACTAAACAATTAAGCGAATCCGGGGTATCTGATGCACAGCTCTCCCGGCTTCATGCGCCGGTTGGCTATGATATCGGCGCGGAAACGCCCCATGAAATCGCGGTCAGTATTCTGGCCGAGCTGCTGCAGGTTATGAATGATGCCCCGGGCGGGGCAATGAAACAGAACCCGGCAGAAGTCCGCAGAGCAAAACGTGTGGTGATCCGCGGCGCGGGTGACCTGGCAACCGGCGTGGCATTACGCCTGTATCACAGCGGTTTTGAAGTGGTGATGCTGGATGTCTGCAAACCGACCGTGATCCGCTGTACGGTCTCTTTCGCCCAGGCGCTCTATGACGGCGAAAGCTGTGTGGAAGGCGTCTGTGCCCGTTATGCTCATGATATTGATGAAGTAAACCGCTACCTGAAAGAAGGCGCTATCCCGGTGCTGGCGGACGAAAACGGCGAACTGTTACCGGCGCTGCACCCGGATGTGGTGGTGGATGCCATTATCGCCAAACGCAATGTTGCCGGTACCCACCGCAAGATGGCTCCCTGCACCATTGCCCTCGGACCGGGCTTTGAGGCCGGTGTGGACTGTGATGCGGTGATTGAAACTCAGCGCGGTCATCACCTCGGACGGGTGATCACCCACGGCAGCGCGGCACCGAATACCGGTATTCCGGGCAATATCAACGGCAAAACCACCGAACGCGTGTTACGCGCACCGCACAGCGGCATGATGACGCGCCATGTGAATATCGGCGACCTGGTACACGAGGGGGATGTGATTGCCCGTATTGGTGACACAGAAATTCTCTCGCCGATGGACGGCATGGTACGCGGCCTGCTCAATGAAGGGCTGTGTGTGCCGGAAGGGTTTAAAATCGCTGACGTTGACCCGCGCGGTGCACTGGCGGACTTCCGTTCGGTTTCTGACAAAGCCCGCGCGATCGGCGGCGGCGTGCTGGAGGCCATCATGACACGGCTGAATAAAATGGACAGCGCCCCGAAGTGCTGATCACGGATTTTCCGGGTACGGCACCGTACCCGGATTATTCAGGCACGGAACAGCATCCCGGCCACTTCCCGGATCAACTGTAAATTGAGGATCACCAGTGCTACAGTGGAAACAGTCCCGAGTATGATCGTCAGCTGCGAGTTCACAAACACCCCCATGATTTTTTTGCTCGAGGTCAGCAGCAGCAGCGGGATCATGGAGAACGGCAGGGCGATACTCAGAAACACCTGGGTATAAATCAGCAGACTTTCCACCACATCCTCGCGATCCCCCCACAGGTAAATACAGATAATCACCGGGATCACGGCCAGACCACGGGTGATCACCCGGCGCAGCCACATCGGCAGCCGCAGATGAATAAAGCCTTCCATCACAATCTGCCCGGTCAGTGTACCGGTGATTGTGGCGTTCTGCCCGGAGGCGAGCAGCGCCACCGCGAACAGTGTGGAGAGCGTGGCACTGGCGATACCGCCGACGATACCCGGATTCTGCAGCGCGTCATACAGCTGGGTGAAACGTCCGAGGTCAGACGGATCGTTACCGAAAAACAGCGCTGCACCGAGCACCAGCAGCAGACAGTTGATAATAAATGAAAACCCGAGCTGGATATTGGAATCAATTGTTGCAAAGCGGATCGCCTCGCGCAGCCCGGCCTCACTGCGGCGGTCATACTGACGGCTCTGCACAATAGAAGAGTGAAGATAGAGGTTATGCGGCATCACCGTTGCCCCGACAATCCCCAGCCCGATCAGCAGGGCGGAATCCTGCCCGGCCAGTGTGGCGGTGAAGATTTTCTCCGACGGAATAAAGCCGCGCAATACTGCACTCATGTCCGGGTCCGACAGCATCACCTCGTAGGCAAAAATCAGGAAAATCGTTAAGATCAGGACAAACACAAAGGCTTCAATTTTGCGGAAACCGAGTTTCATCAGCACCAGCAGCAGAAATACATCCAGCACTGTCAGCAGCACACCGGCCATCAGCGGAATGCCGAACAGCAGGTTCAGTGCCACCGCACTGCCGATCACCTCCGCAATCTCGGTCGCCATAATCGCCAGTTCAGTGGTGATCCACAACAGCGCCGCCAGCTTCGGCCCGACCCGTGCCCGGGTAGCCTGCGCCAGATCCTGGCCGGTGACGATCCCGAGTTTTGCGCACATTGCCTGTAACAGCATCGCAATCAGGCTGGACAGCAAAATTACCGACAGCAGCAGATAACTGTACAGCGCCCCGCCCTGAATCGAGGTGATCCAGTTTCCGGGATCCATATATCCCACCGCCACCAGTGCACCCGGGCCGGAAAAGGCAAACAGCTTGCGCAGAAAACCGGATTTTGCCCCGGCAACCGGCACGGTATTATTGATTTCAGCCAGACTGAGTTGCGGTGTATTCAGCATGATAAATCCGTCCGTGATCGTAATGAGAACTATTATCACTATATTCCTTATCGCGATGCGGGATTATCACAATTGTGCGATCGTAGTACCGGCGGATTTCGGATGATACCGGGTACAGGACTTCTCTATACGCCGGATTCCCTGAAAATGCATGCACAGGCTGCGATTAACCGCGATTTTCAGGTGGGGGATATATCAGATCTCACCATCAGCAATATTAAAGAAAATCCGCCGTCCGTTACCGGTAAGCGGAATATTGATTTTACGGTATCCTCTGCCGCATCAGGCCGGGTTTATCACTGTATCCGCTCTGATTATTCTGTCCGCCGCTTCGGCACCCGTGATCTGAATCCGGAATCACCGGGGCATATGGTCTGTGAGCCGCAGGAAAAATCCTGAATTTCCCGCCGGAAATAACCGGTAACAGCCTGATATCACCTGTAATCAAACACACACATTTTACCTGTGTCAGACTCTATTGCTGATATTTTGATGTATGCTGTGAGATATGATGGAAAAATTATCTGAATTATATGATTTTATTACCGCGAGCGCCGTTTTATCAGCGGTGATTCTGGTGGTTATTCTGCTGGTCACCTGGTTTCTCGGGCGGCTTATATTTCTGCGCGTGGCAAAACGTTTGTTGTCGTTATTTACTAACCTGACTGACGACAGCATGATCCACAGTATTGCCAAGAAAAGTGCCTCTGTCGTGGCTGTCACGCTGGTGCTGTACATTAATAAAATGCTGCCGACCTTTTCGGCAGAAATGAATATTCTGTTTAATACCGTATGCAGCGCATTCCTGATTATTAATCTGGCTTCACTGGTTAATGACGGGCTGGATATATTTATCCTGCGCCATACCGGGCGTTCATCGTACCGTAACAGCTCGATAAAGGGGTATATTGAAATTGCCAAAATCGGGGTGTGGATTGTTTCCTTTATCCTGATTATTGCGTTAATGACCTCGCAGTCGCCGCTGATTATTATTTCCGGTTTCGGTGCCGTTGCAGCTGTTCTGATGTTTGTCTTTCAGCACACCTTATTATCCTTTGTGGCCAATATTCTGGTCTCCAACGGTAAGGTGCTGAAACTGTATGACTGGATAGAATTGCCCGGCAGTAATATCAGCGGTGAAGTGATTGATATTGCGCTGCATACCATTACTGTCCGCAACTGGGATAATACGATCTCAAGGATCCCGACAAAAGATTTCCTGACCGAAAAATACACTAACTGGCAGCCGATGTTCTCTTCCGGCGGCCGCCGTATTAAACGCAGTTTTTATATTGATCAGTCCTCAGTATCGTTTGCTGATGAAACGTTATTAGCGGAGCTGCGGAATCAGGAATCGTTTCGTCAGTCACTGGATGAAATACTGGCGGAAAATACCGGTTATGATGACGTAAAAGAGTGGATGGCTGCAAAAGGGGTCACTAATTTACAGCTGTTCCGCAAATATCTTCTTAACTGGATCAAAATGCGCGGTGATGTGCGGGCGGATATGTATCTGGTGATCAGAACCATGTCGCCGACACCGGAGGGATTGCCGGTTGAAATATACTGTTTTACCCGCTCCACCACCTGGGTTGATTATGAGGAAACTCAGTCGCAGATATTTGAATATGTGAATGCGTCGGCAAAATATTTCCGGCTGGATATTTACCAGCAACCGTCCGGTCATGATCTGGCGAATTTGCGTTACCGGGCCGGACGATAATGGTTTTCGTTTTTTTCGTTATCAGCAACTCCCCGGTGCTGATGTAAGCTGCACCTCAAACCCCCGAATCAGACTCTCCGGGCTGTGCAGAAAGGCCTGTTCACCATCATCACTGTCCATAATCTGCAGCGCTTCCCGCAATAACGGCGGCAGGTTTTCGTCCGGTGCCACCGGCGCGGTCGCGGCTTCCGTGGTGGCGGCCACCTGCTGACCGGCGCTATACAGGCAGCGCTGTTGTGCGGTATGGTGGACGGCATTCGTGCTTATCGCCTGCCATGATAAGCCTCAGACACAGAGGAACCGTTATGAAATCACGCGCAGCAGTCGCCTTCGGGCCGGGTTTACCCCTTGAAATTGTTGAAATTGATGTGGCACCGCCGAAGAAAGGTGAAGTGCTGGTGAAAATCAGTCACACCGGGGTATGCCATACCGATGCCTACACGCTTTCCGGTGATGATCCGGAAGGTCTGTTCCCGGTGGTGCTCGGCCATGAAGGTGCCGGGGTGGTGGTTGAGGTCGGTGAGGGCGTGACCAGTGTGAAACCGGGCGACCATGTGATCCCGCTGTACACCGCCGAGTGCGGTGAGTGTGATTTCTGTACCTCCGGTAAAACCAACCTCTGTGTTGCCGTCCGCGAAACCCAGGGCAAAGGCGTGATGCCGGACGGCACCAGCCGTTTCTCGTATAACGGTCAGCCGCTCTATCACTATATGGGCTGCTCAACATTCAGCGAATATACCGTTGTGGCGGAAGTATCACTGGCGAAAATCAATCCGCAGGCCAATGCGGAGCAGGTTTGTCTGCTCGGCTGCGGCGTGACCACCGGGATCGGCGCGGTACACAATACCGCGAAGGTACAGGAAGGGGATTCTGTGGCGGTATTCGGCCTCGGCGGTATCGGGCTGGCTGTGGTGCAGGGCGCACGTCAGGCAAAAGCGGGCCGCATCTTTGCTATCGATACCAATCCGTCCAAGTTTGAGCTGGCAAAACAGTTCGGCGCCACAGACTGCATTAATCCCAATGATTATGACAAACCTATTCAGCAGGTGCTGGTCGAAATGACCAAATGGGGTGTGGATCATACCTTTGAATGTATCGGCAATGTCAATGTGATGCGGTCGGCGCTGGAAAGTGCGCACCGTGGCTGGGGACAGTCAGTGATTATCGGGGTGGCGGGTGCCGGAAAAGAGATTTCAACCCGTCCGTTCCAGCTGGTGACCGGCCGGGTCTGGAAAGGTACGGCGTTCGGCGGCGTGAAAGGGCGTACTCAGTTGCCGGGAATGGTGGAAGATGCCATGAGCGGCAAAATCGAGCTGGCACCGTTTGTCACGCACACCATGGAACTGGATAAAATCAATGAAGCTTTTGATCTGATGCACGACGGTAAATCCATCCGCACCGTCATTCATTACTGATAACGTATTCAGGGAGATAATATGGAACGGATTGAACATCACGCCTGTTTCGGCGGCAGCCAGGAAGTCTGGCGTCACCATTCTGCGGTGACCGGTACGCCGATGACCTTTTCCGTGTTTCTGCCGCCGCAGGCAAAAACAGAGAAATGTCCGGTGTTGTACTGGCTTTCCGGGCTGACCTGCAACGAGCAGAATTTTATCACCAAAGCCGGGGCGCAGCGTTATGCAGCGGAGCTCGGTCTGGTGATTGTCGCGCCGGATACCAGTCCGCGCGGCAGTCAGGTGGCGGATGATAAAGAGTACGATCTTGGCCAGGGCGCCGGGTTTTATGTCAATGCCACACAGGAGCCGTGGAAAGCGCATTATCAGATGTATGATTATATTCTGAATGAGCTGCACACCCTGGTAAGCGGACATTTCGGCACATCGGAAAAACGCGGTATCTGCGGGCACTCGATGGGCGGGCACGGCGCACTGGTGCTGGCGCTGCGTAATCCGGATGCATTTCTCAGCGTGTCGGCATTTGCGCCGATTGTGTCACCGTCACAGGTGCCGTGGGGCGAAAAAGCGTTTTCTGCCTATCTGGGAGAGGATAAAGCGGCGTGGGAACAGTATGATGCGGTGAAACTGATTGAATCCGGCCACCGGGTGACGGATATGCTGGTTGATCAGGGGCTTGCCGATACCTTCTTCAGTAAGCAGCTGAAAACCGGGTTACTGAAATCCGCCTGCGAAACACACAATATCCCGCACACCATCCGTGTGCATGCCGGTTATGATCACAGCTATTACTTCATTGCGAGTTTTATCGCGGATCATATCGCGTGGCATGCAGCACGTCTTAACGCATAAACCCGGTCAGCCGGGTTTTTTCTGCGACAGGTATTTGATCGGTACATGCGGCGTCAGCCAGACGCCGTTATCCGCCAGATAGAACGGATAACCGGTTTTATGCATCTCCCCGGCGGCAATGGTGAGTACCACCGGTTTGCCGTGACGGGCACCGACAGTCAGTGCGGTATCTTCATCCGCGCTGAGGTGCACATAGTGCCGTGATCCGGCAATTAATCCCAGTTCACAGATATCACTGATAAACCGGATAGCGGTACCGTGATACAGAATATCCGGCGGTGTCTGCGGCGGGTAATCGATCGCCACCTGTCCGGCAGAATGCCCCTGTGCCGCACGGATATACATGCCGTCGGATGAGATCGTAAACCGCTTTTTGTCATTGGTTTCCACCACCTTTTCCAGCGTTTCACGGTCAAACGGTGTGCCGTGAGCAGCGGCCTGACGCAGGAGCACGGTGATATCTGTCCAGCCTTCATTGTCGAGGCGGATCCCGATGGAGTCCGGCTGGTGCCGCAGGACATAACTCAGAAATTTACTGATTTTATCGTATTGATTCATTTTCTTTTTACGGTTTTCGCCGGCGATCCGGCAGTGACATAATGGCTGAATTATACGCGCCTGTTGCGGTAAAGGGGAGGAATGACAGCGATAACTATGCGCTGCATCAGGCTCTGACGGCGGAATAACCGCCGTCAGAACAGATGTTAAATGGTACTGAGCTCGCGGTTACGGGTTTCCGCGCCAAGGAAAATGACGGAGAGAATGGCGATAACCACCGCGGCACTGAAGATCAGGAAAATCGTGCTGACAGCAAATTGATACTGAATCAGGTAACCGGCCAGAAGAGGGCCGAGGATCCCGCCTATCCGACCGATTGCGGTGGCGGTACCGGCACCGGTGGCGCGGACACTGTCCGGATACTGCTCCGGCGTGTAGGCGTAGAGCGCGCCCCAGGCGCCGAGATTAAAGAATGAGAGCAGCATGCCCGAAATGACCAGTGCCGTGGCGGTTTCCGCGCAACTGAACCCGTAAGCACTGATTGCTGTTCCGGCGAGATAGGTGACCAGCACGAATTTGCGGCCGTAACGCTCGATAAGCCAGGCGGCACTGAAATAGCCGGGCAACTGGGCGAGTGTCATGATCAGCACATACTGAAAGCTTTTTATCAGACTGAATCCCTTGAGGATCGCCACGCCCGGCAGCCAGAGAAAAATACCGTAATAGGAAAACACCACACAGAACCACAGGATCCACAGCATCAGGGTGGCACGGCGGTACTGCGGCGACCAGATCAGTGCCATCGATTGTGCAATGGTGAGTTTCGGGCGCTCCTGTGCGGTATAGCGGGATACCGGCTCCGGCAGCTTTGCCCGCAGCCAGAGGGCATACAGCGCAGGCAGGGCACTGAGCAGCATCGCCGTACGCCAGCCGTAATCAGGGATAACATAATAGGCAATCAGTGCCGCAATCAGCCAGCCCACGGCCCAGAAGCTCTCCAGCAGCACGACCACACGGCCGCGCTCGTGAGGGGCTACGCTCTCACTGACCAGCGTGGAGGCTACCGGCAGCTCCCCGCCCAGTCCCATACCGATGAAAAAGCGCAGCACCAGCACCACGGCGAGCGAACCGGCGACAGCGGTCAGTCCGGATCCCAGACTGAACAGCAGCAGGGTGATAATAAACACCGGTTTGCGGCCTTTCCGGTCTGCCATCAGACCGAAAACAAAGGCACCGACTGCCATCCCGGCGGCATTAAGACTGCCGATCCAGCCGAGCTGTGCGGCACTCAGCCCCCAGTCTGCCTGTAAGGCGGCCAGCAGAAATGCCAGCAGCCCGACATCCATGGCGTCAAATGTCCAGCCCATCCCGGCTATCCATAACAGCTTGTTACGTGAAGTGGCAGGCGCTGCCGTGTGTGTCCGGAGTGTCGTCATGGTTGCGACCTTTTTTATCCGTCAGAAGAAAATGTGTTTAGTATACTAAACAATAAACGTACAAATGTTAATCATAAAATACCGTTTTAAAGAAACAGTAACATATAAAAAGCCCGGCAAACGGCGGGCAGCCGCGCTTTTAGGGTTATTCCGTTATCTTCGTTACCGCAGCTGTTCTACTATGGTGAGTTATGGTGTACACAGCGGCCTGCCGGTATACGGTGCCGGAATCGTGATGATAATAATCAGGGAGTTAAGTAATGACATTAACCTTTGGCGTTAAAAGTACCCTGCTGATCGCCGGTATGGCGGTAACAGCCGCGGCGGCGGGCAAACCGAATGTAATTGTTCAGGATGTAAAACTTAACAAAGCCACGATTTTCCTGCGCGGGGCAGAGCTGAGTAACAGCGCAACACTGAATCTGCCTGCCGGTGACAGTGATGTGATCCTGACTAATGTGGCCGGAAATATTAATCCCGGCAGCTTATCCGTTATGCTGAATAATGATGATGTCATCATTCAGTCCGTCAATCTGCGCAGCGAAATTGAAAAGCCGGTGTATTCAGACGAAATCAATGCTATGAAGGCGCAGATTGAGGAGCAGGATCTGGCGATTCAGCAACTGAATATGCAGACGGAAGTGAATAACGAGCAGCTGGGTCTGCTGCGTGATCAGGATTTCTTCGGCACCGGCGGTGCGCCGCTGACACAGGAGCAATCCGTGCAGAAGCTGGATTTTATCCGCACTCAGATGGCAAAAATCTATGCGGAGCAGCTGGAATATTCCCGGCAAATCAAAGAAAAAACCGAAGCACTGGCACTGCTGAAAGCGCAGTATGAAGAGAAAGTCACACAGTTTAAGGAGCGCCGCACGCAGCTGGTGCTGAATGTGTCCGCGAAAAAAGCGGTGGCAGCGGAACTGGATATCGACTATATCACGCCGGATGCGGCCTGGGCGCCGTCCTATGATATCCGCAGCGCCGGTATGGATAAGCCGGTGACGCTGACCTACAAAGCGGATGTGATCCAGAACACCGGTATTGACTGGGATCAGGTGGATCTGGTGCTGTCATCCGCCGACCCGGTACAGAGTATTGCCCCGCCGCAACTTTATCCGCAGTATCTGTCACTGATCAATGAGTATGCGGTGATGGGTGAAATGGCGCCTGCCCCGGTGGCTATGATGGCGGAGGACAAGAAGGAGTACAGCCGCAACCGCTCAGCGAAACAAGCCCCTGCCGGCGGGATCTCGTCGTTTGTTACCGCAGAGAGTAACGGTATCAGCCTGACATACCGCATTGATAAACCGTACTCCCTGCCGTCCGTTGCGGAGTCGCGCTCACTGACGATCAAACAGACGGCGCTGGACGGAAAATACCGTTATATCACACGGCCTAAGATGGACGAACATGTGTATTTACAGGCGGTTGTGGAAAACGCACCGGCGCTGAGTCTGCTCAGCGGTAAGGCGAATATCTATTTTGATAACCGTTATATCGGGCAGACTTATATCGATTCCGGCCTGATCACCAATGAGCTGGAACTGCCGTTCGGCATGAATAAAGATATTCAGGTCAGCCGTAAGGTGGACAGTAAACTGACAAAACAGCCGGGTATTCTGGGCTCTGCGGTTGAACAGAGCGAAGGTTATATGATTACCCTGTCATCTTTCGCCAAAGCGCCGCTGGTGGTAACGGTGTTTGATCAGATCCCGGTCAGTCAGGATACCAATATCCTGGTGAAAGATGTTAAAACCGGAGAAGGGACCGTTAATAAACAGACCGGTGAAGTGGAATGGAAAGTGGAGCTGAAGCCGCAGCAGGTAATGGAACTGCCGCTGAGTTACACACTGAAATATCCGAAAGAAAAACCAATCAGTGGTTTATAATTATTGCAGCAGAAAAACGGCCGGGAAACCCGGCCGTTATATTAACAAAAGGAAGATTAATCGCCGATAATAGTACCGGTTTTACCCTCAATACCGTCTTTGGCTTTATTCAGCAGAGTAATCAGTGCCTTGCGGCCTTTTTTACTGCGGCTGAAGGAGAGCGCGGCTTCCACTTTCGGTAACATAGATCCCGGTGCAAAATGTTTCTCATCGATATAACGCTGTGCATCCGCAGATGTCAGTTTATCCAGCCACTGCTCGTTTGGTTTGCCGAAGTTGATGGCAATTTTTTCCACGGCGGTCAGGATAATCAGCATATCCGCATCGATCATCTCTGCCAGTTTGGCGCTCGCCCAGTCTTTGTCGATAACCGCATTGGCCCCGCGCAGGGTGTTGCCGTCGCGGATCACCGGAATACCGCCGCCGCCGACAGTGATCACCAGCTGATCAGCATCCAGCATGGCTTTGACGGTTTCTTTTTCAATAATATCAACCGGTTTCGGTGATGAGACCACGCGGCGGTAACCACGGCCCGCATCTTCGCGCATCTCAAACCCTTTCCTGCTCAGGGCTTCCGCTTCTTCTTTGCTGTAGAACGCGCCGATAGGTTTGGCCGGGTTTTTAAATGACGGATCCGCCGCATCCACTTCCACCTGTGTCACGATAGTGGCAACCGGCTTATTGATACCCCGGTTCAGCAGCTCTTCACGCAGTGCGTTCTGCAAATCGTAACCGATATATCCCTGGCTCAGTGCCACACAGACTGACATCGGCAGAACCGGTGATTTGGCTTCGGTTTTGCTGGCAGCCTCAAATGCGCCGGTTATCATCCCCACCTGCGGGCCGTTACCGTGTGTGACCACAACGCGGTATCCCTGAGCAATCAGGTCGGCAATCACGACAGAGGTGGTTTTGACGGCAGCCATCTGTCCCGGAAGATCATTTCCCAGTGCGTTGCCGCCCAGTGCTAATACGATTGTTTTTTTCATCCTTTTTTACCCGTAATGAATTAGTTGAAACGATAATCGGAAAAAATTAATAACACCGGTGCGGAGCCTTAAACGGACGGCGTTTCAGGAAACGGCCGCGGCCGGGTTCAGCAGTAAATTCGCCGTCACGGTAAACAATATCACCGCGCGACAGTGTGCAGCGGACTGCGCCCTGTACCGTCATGCCTTCGTACGGGCTGTAGTCCGCGTTATCATGCAGATCCGCATGGCGGATAGTGGTTTCCTGCGCCGGGTCGATAATGGTGATATCACCGTCTGCGCCCGGGCGGATCACGCCTTTCTCCGGCCAGATACCAAACAGTTTTGCCGGCATTGCACTGGTCAGGGAAACAAAGTGTTCCGGTGAAATCCGTCCCTGCATCACGCCTGCAGAAAACAGCAGTAACATACGGTTCTCAACACCCGGCAGGCCGTTCGGACAGCGGGTGAAATTCCCGCCGGACAGCGCCAGACGCTGCTGATACGGGAAGGTGCAGTGATCGGTGGCGACCACATCAATCGCGCCGTCATCAATACCCAGCCACAGGGCATCGGCTTCCCGGCGGTTACGCAGCGGCGGGCTGAGAATAAATTTCAGGCCGTCATCGCGCTCATAACAGCGTTCATCAAGGAACAGATACTGCGGACAGGTTTCTATCCAGACCGGCTGGTGGCGGGCTTTCGCCATCTTCAGGTAATCGAGACCCAATCCGTTGGAAAGGTGGACGATATAGAGCGGCGCATTGCCGCAGATATGCGCCAGATTAATCATCCTGCCGATTGCTTCCGCCTCACATTCTGCCGGACGGCTCAGGGCATGGAAAATCGGTGAGGTTTGTCCTTTCTTCACAAACTCCGCTTTGCGCTGTGCTATCACCGCATCATTTTCCGGATGCACGGTGGTCAGCGCCCCGGCGTGGTTAAGCTGTTGCAGGGCACGTAAAATATCCGGATCATCGAGCTTGTACTGATAAGTCAGATAGAGTTTGAAGCTGCTGATCCCGTCCGCCACCATCAGCGGAATTTCATTTAAAATATCGTCGTTGATATGCTGGATCACGCCGTGAAAACTGTAATCGATAACGGCGCGTCCTTTGGCGTAGCGGTGATAATTCTCAAGCTGGTGGTGCAGTGAACAACCCGCCGGACCAAATCCCATATGATCGATAATGGTGGTGGTACCGCCGCAGGCTGCCGCACGCGTGCCGGTGTAAAAATCATCACAGCTGCGGGCAAGGCCGACATCAATATTAAAATGGGTATGAACATCAATACCGCCCGGAAAAACATAACATCCCTGTGCATCAATAACGCGGTCATCTGTCTCCGGTGCAATATCCGGTGCAACCTGTGAGATCAGGCCGTTTTCAATCAGAACATCCTGCCGGTATTGTCCGTCCGCATTGACAACGGTGCCGTTGATAATCAGTGTGCGCATAGGGGGTACTCCTGAAAAAGCCCCGCACATCAGTACGGGGCCGGTAAGACAAGATTATTTTTTCAGTTCAGCCATGTAGCTTAACGGAATGGCCGCATACATTGCCGCACAGGTAACCAGGTGATCTTTCCAGGTTTTTTCGTTTGGTGCGTGAGCTTCAGGCTCTTTGCCCGGACCAAAACCGATAACCGGAATGCCGTGACGACCCATGATAGAAACACCGTTGGTGGAGAAAGTCCACTTATCAACAACCGGCTCTTTGTTGAACAGGCCGCGGTAAGCGCGATCCAGTGTCTTCACGGTGAAGTGATCTTCTTCCACTTTCCAGGTCGGGAAGTAGCACTCTGTCGGATAGACCAGACCGGTCCAGGAGGCACGCTCATAGGTGTACATAGAGACCACGCCTTTCGCTGCTTTGACAGCCGGTAATGCGCGGATTTCTTCCAGTGCGCCTTCCCAGGTTTCGCCCCAGGTCAGGCGGCGGTCGATAGAGACTGCGCAGCTGTCAGCAACAGCACAGCGGCTTGGTGAGGTGTAGAAAATTTCAGAAACAGTCAGTGTGCCCTGGCCGAGGAAATCGTCAGTGGCCAGACGTTTTGACAGCTCCTGCAGTTCACCCAGAATCGGACCCATTTTGAAGATTGCGTTGTCACCGCGCTCCGGTGCGGAGCCGTGGCAGCTGATCCCCGGAACATCAATGCGGATTTCCATACGGCCGCGCTGGCCGCGGTAAATCTGGCAGTCAGTCGGTTCGGTACTGACCACGAATTCCGGTCTGATTTTGTCCTGCTCGATGATGTACTGCCAGCACAGACCGTCACAGTCTTCTTCCTGTACGGTACCTGTCACCAGCAGAGTATACTGATCTTCCAGACCTAAATCTTTGATGATTTTACCGGCATAGACCATAGAGGCCATGCCGCCTTCCTGGTCAGAGGTACCGCGTCCGCCGATGATTTCGTCGTTTTCCATACCTTCGTACGGGTCGAATTCCCAGTTTTTGATGTTACCGATACCCACGGTATCGATGTGCGCATCCATGGCAATCAGGTGCGGACCGTGACCGATATAACCCAGAATGTTACCCATCGGGTCGATATCCACTTTATCAAAGCCGACTTTTTCCATCTCTTCTTTGATACGGTGAATCACGCGTTTTTCGTCGCAGCTTTCGCTGGGAATTGCCACCATGTCGCGCAGAAAACGGGTCATATCTTTTTTATAGTGTTCAGCTTTTTTGACAATTTCATCAAACGGGATTTGCTTAGCCATATTTCAATACTCCAATTAGTTAATATTTCTGCGCCGGGTTTTTACCTTCCCAGACAACTTCACGGTAATGTTTGGTATCTGTGTCACCTTCGGTGTTGATCACGAGGATGACGGAATCACTGTTCAGGCCGAGTCTTGCCATCAGTTCCGCACGTTCCGGATGATAGTTAACCGCAGCCAGCACACCGAGACCGACCGCGCCGGATTCACCGGAAATCACGCGGCTGTCTTTGCCGTACGGGTTACCGAGGACACGCATGCCGAGGGCAGCCACCGCATCTTCACAGGAGATAAACTGTGTCGCGCAGTTACGCATCAGATCCCAGCCGATAGGGTTCGGCTCGCCGCAGGCCAGACCCGCCATGATGGTGGCCATATCGCCGCCGACATTGACGATTTCGCCTTTCAGGCTGGAACGGTAGAGACAGTCAGCCAGATCCGGCTCGACAATAATGGAATGCAGATTTTTTGCCCCGAACTCATCGACCAGATAGCCCAGCACACCGCCGGCCATCGCACCCACACCGGCCTGTAACAGCACGTGGGTCGGACGCTGAATCTTCATCTCTTTCATCTGGGCAACCGCTTCGGCAGCCAGTGTGGTGTAGCCCTGCATAATCCAGGTCGGGATCTTGGTGTATCCTTCGCAGGCGGTATCCTGAACCACGATCCAGCCGTGTTTTTTGGCATTTTCCATGGTGAGACGGACGGTATCGTCGTAGTTCATATCTGTGACGATACACTCCGCCCCGAGGCCGGTAATGTGATTCACACGTTCCTGTGCGGAGCCTTTCGGCATGTACACCACCGCTTTCTGACCGAGTGCGCGTGCCGCCCAGGCCACACCGCGGCCGTGGTTACCGTCAGTGGTGGTGGCGAACGTCATTTTTTCAGTCAGAGTGCTTTTGAGTTTCTCGAAAGAGAAATCGTTAATATCCATGTTGTACTTTTCGCACAACAGGTGGGCGATAGCATAAGAGCCGCCCAGAATTTTGAATGCATTCAGATCAAAACGCTGTGACTCATCTTTCACCAGGATATTACGCACGCCGAACAGCGCGGCGAGATCTTTCATGTCATACAGTGGTGTCGGATGGTAACCCGTAATTTTCTCATGAAACTTCAGCGCCTTATGTGCTTCTTCACGGGAAAAAAGCGGGGAGTGTTTACCGTTGAAATAACGGTTATCTGAAATATCTAACTTCAGTGAGAAGACAGACATAGAGCCTCACCTCATATCATCGGGAAAAGAACCCGGCCGGTGACGGCCGGGATCCGGATTTATAAAATACGTTTACGTGCGTTTTTCAGCAGTTGCTCAAGAACCAGGGCAGGCTGCGGGAATTTGCGGGCCAGAATCATGGCGGAGATGATATACGGCTTCCAGCTGGCTTCTTTGTAAGTGGCGATACGGTATTTCTCGAATACAGCTTCTTCCACTTCCCCTTCCTTACAGGAAACACCGGTGATATCCGCAGGCAGACAGTGCATGTACAGCGCTTCGCCGTCTTTGGTCAGCTTCATCATCTCTTCAGTACAATGCCAGTCTTTATGGTTGGCGTTCTGTGCCAGGCAGCGCTGCTCAAGGGCTTTCAGGCCGTCATGGTCATTGGCACGCAGCAGTTCGGTACGCTGTTCCATGACTTTGTAAGGTGCCCAGGATTTCGGATACACGATATCCGCATCTTTGAACGCTTCTTCCATCGATGTAACCTGCTTAAAGCTGCCGCCGGATTGTTTGGCGTTGTTTTTCGCCACATCAATAACGTCAGGGATCAGGTCATAACCTTCCGGATGCGCCAGCGTCACATCCATACCGTAGCGGGTCATCAGACCGATGATGCCCTGCGGTACAGAGAGTGGTTTACCGTAGCTTGGTGAATACGCCCAGGTCATGGCGATTTTCTTGCCTTTCAGGTTTTCCAGTGAACCGAAGTGCTCACGTAACCAGGCCAGGTCAGCCATAGACTGTGTCGGGTGGTCGATATCACACTGCAGGTTAACCAGCGCAGGACGCTGCGGCAGAACGCCTTCCTCAAAACCTTCATCCAGAGCCGCACCCACTTCACGCATATAGGCGTTACCGGCACCGAGGTACATATCGTCACGGATACCGATGGCATCCGCACAGAATGAAATCATGTTGGCCGTTTCACGTACGGTTTCGCCGTGAGCAATCTGAGACTTACCTTCGTCGAGGTCCTGCTGGGCCAGGCCGAGCATATTCAGTGCAGAAGCATAAGAGAAACGGGTACGGGTGGAGTTGTCACGGAAAACAGAGATGCCAAGGCCATTTGTGAATACGTTGGTTGCGATGTTATCGGCACGCAGCCCTTTCAGTGCAGCTGCAATATCAAGCACCATCGTCAGTTCATCCTGACTCTGTTCCCAGGTAAGCAAAAAATCCTTTTGATGAAGATTAGATTTCAGTCTGGCGATATCTTTCAATAATTCATTAACGTTTTTCATCTTTAAATCCTATGTGAAATGGCCGGTGACAATTGAATATGCAGTGAGAAGAAGGCATTTCTGCATGTGTACTGTGACTATTAACAATAAGCATGCCAAATCAGCCGGAATGATCTTCCGGGGGTGAAATGCAGGGCGGATTCGGGAGAGTGATCACAATTATCAGGGGCTGATGGCTGGGTTATGTGTGACAAATGCGAATAAAAGTTATTTTCAGCAAGGGTGAAAAGTCGCCGGTATCAGACCGGTGAGAGGGCGGAACCGCCGGAAGCGGGGCCAGAATGATAAACACCCCGGCGGATTTATCATATTGATAAAATAGAGTGACGGAGATTCCAGTTTCATTATCAAATCTGAAGAAAAGTGTGATTTTTGTACATACGTTAGAGTTTCGGTGATAAAGATCTGGCAATCTTGTGCTATCGGTGGGTGATAATTCAGCCCGTTGATAAATAACTATAATAAAATCATTAATTTGTCGCGTTATGAACTTTCTTTTCGATATGTCGTTTTAAGAGCATAGGAAGTCGTAAGCATGATCACTGAAAAATCACCATCTGTGCTGATGCAGATACAGCCGACGATTGTTCACTTCAGCAAAATGCTCGCCAGTGTGTTACAGCTTGATGTTGAAATCGTTGATGACAAACTGACAAGGATTGCCGGAACAGGGCTGTTTAACCAGCACCTCGGACATCGTCTGACCAATAATTCCCAGCTGCTCCGCTATGTGCTGGATACCAAAAAAGAAAAGATAGTCACGCACTCCTGTTTTGATCCGCTCTGCCTCAATTGCGCGGATAAAGATAACTGTAAGGAGAAAGCGTTTATCGGTACACCGATCATCTTCCAGGATCGCTGTATCGGGGTTATCAGCCTGGTGGCCGTCACCTCTGAACAGCAGGAGCGGATCCGGGATAACATCCATGACTTCTCGGATTATGTGCAGCATATTTCCAATATTTTTGTGGCTAAGCTGCTGGATGAACAGGAAGGACGTAATGCCGCGCAGAAGGTATTACTGAGCCTGATAGAGTTTATGGATCAGGGCGTTCTGATCCTGGATGAGGCAAATCATCTGAAATTTGCCAATCCGCATGCTCTGAAGATCCTCAATGTCCCGCATGAAAAGATTTCCGGCAAAACCATTGCCATCCGTCCGCTGACCTATTTCAAGAGTCTGAACCGCGGGCATTTACAGCATATTGTCTCCTGGGAAGGGGAGAGCAATATTATTATCGGGCAGCTTCATGTGGTTAACGGCTGTCAGATGTTCCTGATGGCGTTCCATCAGTCTCATGCGGCGATTGATATGAATGAAGTGCGCCGTGATGAAAACGGATTGCTGATTGAACACCTGGTCGGGGAATCCGAACCTATCCGTCAGCTGAAACACCTGATTTCCCGTGTGGCACCGAGCCCGTCGAGTATTCTTGTCACCGGCGAGAGCGGCACCGGTAAAGAAGTGGTGGCGCGGGCTATCCATAAGCTGAGTAACCGCAGTGAAAAACCGTTTATCGCTATCAACTGTGCGGCGATACCGGAGCAGTTACTGGAAAGTGAATTATTCGGTTATGTGAAAGGCGCGTTTACCGGCGCGTCCGCCAACGGAAAACAGGGTCTGATTCAGGCGGCAGATAAAGGCACGCTGTTCCTGGATGAAATCGGCGATATGCCGCTGATTGTTCAGGCGAAATTATTACGTGCGATAGAATCACGCGAAGTGCAGCCGATTGGCTCAAGCCGGACTATTCCGGTCGATATCCGGATTGTGTCCGCAACCAACCAGAATCTGGAACAGTTTGTCAGTGAAGGTAAATTCCGCGAGGATCTCTATTACCGCCTCAATGTTATCCCGATTGCCCTGCCGCCGTTGCGTGAGCGTCACGGCGATGTGGAGCTGCTGGTGCACCATTTCCTCAATGTGCATACCAGGCGCCTCGGTCTGGTGTATCCGGGCATTTCGGATGAGGTGATGGCGGTCATTAATGCATGGCCGTGGCCGGGTAACCTGCGTGAGCTGAGTAACCTGGTGGAATATCTGGTGAACGTGGTGCCGCCGGGTGAGGTGATTGATATCTCACTGCTGCCGCCGAACTTTGCCAGACATGCGGCGCAGATGATAAGCGGCACTGCCGCACCGGTTCAGAATACCGGGGATATTCACCGCAGCGAAATTACCATTCCGGTCAGAAGCGTACCTGCGGCAGCAGCGGATGAGGATCCGGCACTGCACGGGGAAACCATGCTGGAAGAGATGGAAAAACAGATGATCCGCGAAGCACTGCAGCGCTATGACAACAAACGTCAGGCAGCAGAGGAGCTGGGGATCGGTATTGCCACTCTGTACCGGAAGATTAAGAAGTACGAGTTATCCGCCGGGTAGCAGAAAGCGGAAGAAAATGTGTGTGTGCCGAAGCCGCACGGATGTTACCGGTCCGCGCGGCTTTTTCGTATCAGATAACGGTCATGATCTGCTCTTCCGGCAGGCGGGATTTCGGCAGCGCGGCGTTAAAGTCATCCTCTTTGCGGTAACCGAGCGACACAACGGCTACCGGTGCCAGCCCTTTGGCGGATAAACCAAATTCGGTATCCAGGGTATTAAAATCCATTCCTTCCATCGGAACAGCATCCACACCCAGCGCGGAAGCACCCAGCAGTAATGTCCCCATGTTCAGGAAAACCTGTTTTGCCGCCCAGTGCGGCAGATCAGCGAGTGTTTCTTTATGGAGATTAACAAAGAAAGTCCGGCCGCCGTTATTCATCGCTTTGTGTTCCGGTGTGGCGTAACGGCCGTCTTTGTCTTCCTGTTCCAGCACGCTGTTCATGTAGGCTTCATCCACATCTGTTTTTGCGCACAGCAGCACAACATGAGAGGCGTCGGTGATTTTTGCGGTATTAAATTCAAAGCCCGGGCGGGTGGACTTGGCGATCCGGTTTTTCCCTTCCTCACTGGCCGCAATAATAAAATGCCACGGCTGGATATTGACGCTGGACGGGCTGTAGCGCAGCAATGTTTTGATACTGTTCATCACCTCATCACTGATTTTTTTCGCCGGATCAAAGGATTTGGTGGAATAACGCTGCATTACAGCCTGAGTGATGGTCATGATGACGTCCTTATAAGGTAATTTACATTAACCGGCGCAATGATAAACTATGATATGTTTTTAACAAGTACGTACATTTTTGGTATATAGGTACAAAATGGATACTGTCAGAAAGACGCGTTATGAATCGTATGCCTATGAAGCCTGTCCGGTTGAGGCAACACTGGAAATGATGGGCGGAAAGGGCAAGGGAATGATCCTTTACCATCTGATAAGCGGCATCAAACGCTTTAACGAGCTGAAACGGCTGCTGATATTTATTACTCCGCGTATGCTGACAAAACAGTTACGGGAGCTTGAGATGGCGGGACTTGTCCACCGCAAGGTCTATGCGGAGGTGCCGCCGAAAGTGGAATACAGCCTGACGGACGCCGGGCAGTCGCTGGTACCGATCTTACTGATGCTGAAAAGCTGGGGCGAAGAACACGCCCTGCCGGTACTTTTGCAGCAACAGACACCGCCGTCCTGAAGACGGTGTCTGTTTTTTGCGGTTTACTGATTACGCTGGAGTTTATCCGCTGCATTGGCAACCATCTGATAACCGGTGCAGCGGCACAGGTTACCGGCCAGGCCGTGGCGGATCTGACGGATGGTCAGGGTCTGCCCTTTGTGTTTTTCCAGCAGGGCGGTGGTCATCATAATCAGGCCCGGGGTGCAGAACCCGCACTGTACCGCGCCGCTGTCCGCATAAGCCTGTTGTACCGCGGACGGCTTACCGTGTTTCATCTCACCTTCGGCGGTGCGGATCTGCTTACCGTCCGCCCAGACTGCCAGATAGAGGCAGGTATCCACCGCGATACCGTCGATAAGCACTGTGCAGGCACCGCACTCACCGACAGAGCAGCCGTGTTTGACACTGATAAGCCCCTGCTCACGCAGGACATCGGACAGCCGTGCCGCCGGTGACACCGTCAGTTCCCGTACCTGTCCGTTGAGTGTGCAGCTGATGGTTTTCCATTCTTTGATATTCATGCGATTTTTTCTCCCAGACGTTCAGCCGCCGCGCGGATCACCCGCTCGCTCAGGACGCGGATCAGGTGTAAACGGAACTCTTTCTCTGCCCGCCATGACGTGCGCGGTGCCACATCCTGTTCAATCGCCTGACTGACAGCTTTCAGAGTGTCTGCGGTGACCGGTTTTCCGATCGCAGCCGCTTCCGCGTGTTCACAGCGGACCGGTGTCGGTGCGGCAACCCCGAAGGCGAGGCGCAGTTCCTCAAAACGTCCTTCTCTGATATCACACAGAGCCGCGCAGTTAATGGTGGCGATATCCATCGCGCCGCGCATGGCGTATTTATAAGCGGCGGAGCCTTTACCACGGTAATTCTCCGGTGAGAAATGGAACGCGATCAGCAGTTCACCCGGTTCAAAGGCCACTTTACCCGGACCGGTATGGAAGCCGCGCAGTGGTCTGCGGCGGATGCCGTCCGGGGTGGCTATCTCCAGCTCTGCCTGATAAACCAGGGACGGACAGGCAGAGTCGCCGCTGGTGGCGCCGTTACAGATATTGCCGCCGTAAGTGGCAACGTTGCGGATCTGCGGTCCGGCAATGGTGGCAGCCGCTTCGCTCAGCGCGGGCAGACACTTGTTGATCACCGGGCTGTCAATCAGTTCGGAGAAGGTGGTCGCGGAGCCGATACGGATATGTCCCGCATCATCACAGCTGATCCCGCGCAGTTCCGGCAAATCATGGATATCCACAATACGGCGGAAGCGTTCATTGAGGTGATGAAGCTGGATCAGCACATCCGTTCCGCCCGCCAGCAATCTGGCCTGCGGATCCGTCGTCAGCAGTGAGACGGCATGTGCGACACTCTCTGCACGGTGATAAGTTTCAAAATCATACATGGCAGTTACCCCCTGATAAGCCCGGCATTAACAAATTCCCGGTACAGCCGTTTTGGTGTCAGCGGGATAGTATTGACAGAAATACCCGTCGCCATACGCACGGCGTTACGGATAGCGGCAGCCGGCGCAATAATCGGCGGCTCACCCAGGGACTTATGGCCGTATGCGGACTGCGGCTCGTAGGTTTCGACAAACCCGCACTCCAGATCCGGCAGGTCAACCATGGTCGGCATTTTGTAGTCGAGCAGGTTCGGGTTATGAACAACCCCGGATTTCTCGTTGATCAGCATCTCTTCAAACAGCGCCCAGCCGATCCCCATTCCCATTCCGCCGTGGACCTGGCCTTCCGCCAGCTGCGGGTTCAGGATCCGGCCGGAATCGTGCATATTGATGATCCGGTTAATGGTCACCTGACACATCGGAATATCCACGGTGACATCGACAAAAGTACAGCCGAAGGCCGGCGGGTTGGTCTGTGTTTTATGAGAGGATTCAGCAGAAAGCTGACCACCGATCTCCTGATGATAAAAACTGTGCATTGCCACTTCCGCGACGGTGGTGACAACCACGTCCGGCTGCGCCTCAAGCACCACATTGCCGTCGAGAATGGTCATATTAAACGCGGCCTGGTGTGTCATCAGCGAGGCGTGTTCGAGGATTTTCTGCCGCAGTGACAACGCCGCTTCTTTCAGTGCCGGTGCGGTGACATAACTCTGCCGTGACGCGAATGCGCCCGGGTCAAACGGCGTGATATCCGTATCCTGGGTGGAGATCATCTGAATGGTACTGACCGGCACGCCGAGGGTTTCCGCCACCATTTGCGAGAACACGGTATCCGAGCCCTGGCCGATTTCCGTCGCACCGACCTGCACATTGATATTACCGTCCTGGTTCATCAGCAGACGGGCACTGGCGATTTCCACGCCGACCGGATAGGTATTGGATGAATAACTGAAACAGGCTACACCGACGCCCCGGCGGATGTCTCCGCGTGTTGCCAGCGCCTCTGCTTTGCGTTCATCCCAGCCGAACAGCTCTTTACCGCGTTTCAGGCACTCAATCAGCCCCGCACTGTAAATCGTTTTCTTATTGACCGGGTTACAGTCACCGGACCGCGCCGCATTACGCAGACGGATATCCACCGGGTCGATATTCAGCTGTGCGGCGGCATCATCCATCAGGCATTCGAGGGCGAACGTGACCTGTGGTGCTCCGTAGCCGCGCATTGCGCCCGCTGACGGGTAGTTGGTATAGACGGTGGCGGCGGAATAGCCGTAATCGCAGCGCGGATACAGGTACGGGATTTTGTTCCCGCCCGCAGCCGCAATGGAGTGTCCGTGAGAGGCATAGCCGCCGGTATTGGACAGAACATCAAGATGATAACCGTTCAGTGTGCCGTCGGCGGTCAGTCCCATCTCCGCATCAATATGGAAGGCGTGACGGGTGCGCGAGGCAAAGAAACACTCTTCGCGGCTCAGCTCCACTTTCACCGGAATACCGCCGAGTTTCAGGGTCAGCCAGGCGGCCATCGGCTCTTCCAGCACGTCCTGTTTATTACCGAAACCGCCGCCGATATACGGCTTAATCACCCGGATATGCGACCACGGCATATCCAGCGCCTGGCCTATCACACGGCGCACAATGTGCGGGATCTGGGTACTCGATACCACGGAAATCTTATTATCCGCCTCCTGCCAGGCGTAGCAGGTGACGCCTTCCATATGGCAATGCTGAACCACCGGGGTATCAAAATGGCCGCGGAACCGGAACGGCGACTGACTGACCGTCGCTCTGGCGCTTTCCGCATTGATAGCGGTACGTTTCAGCAGGTTACCGCAGCTGTGGATTTGCGGGGCATCTGCGGCCAGTGCCGCCTCCGGTGAGGTGATAACCGGCAGCTCGTCATAAGTGACGCTGACGAGTGCCGCCGCTTTTTCGGCAGTCAGTTCGTCACGGGCAACCACAATCGCCACACCGTCGCCGTGGTGGCGCACATGGCGGTTCAGCAGCAGGCGGTCTGCCACATCACGTTTGGCCGGTTCCAGAGACCAGGCGTGACCGGCGGTGGCGAACGGGATCTGCGGCACATCGTTACAGGTGAATACCGCGACCACACCCGGCATGGCGAGCGCCTGTGACGCATCAACGGATGTTACCATCCCGTGGGCAATGGTACTGCGGACATATTTGGCGTAGTGCATACCCGGCATCGGCAGATCATCCGTGTAGCGCGCCCGCCCTGATGTTTTGCTCAGGGCATCAACGCGCAGGTAAGGCGTACCCAGCGCGCGTTTTCCGACTGCTTCAGACATTATTATTTCTCCGGCTTCAGGAAAAAGTAAGCATGCATAAAAACAAGCAATAAATACGCCAGCAGGGAGAAAAACAGCAATTTATCGGGGGATTTGTGACTGAGGTAAAAAAAATAAGGGTGTCCGGCAGGAAACGGCGGATTTTCCTGTCCCGCTTTCTCTCATATTGAGAGAAAAATGTGTCTGTATTGATAATCCCGGAGTACCGCAGAAGCAGAATGATAATTTATAGTTTGATAGCGTTACTAATCATATAATGCGTAATAAGCCTGATAAATTCTGTCGCTTTTAAATTATAAGAAGATAATAGATTACTAAGAAAATAATGATAATAATCAACCCGGAAAAAGGAACGGAATCCCGGTCGCATAATTGAAAAAAAGAGAATCCATAACGGAATTATTCATTTATACTGCCGTGAATCATCCGGGATAACAGCGGGTTATGTATTTGTTCTGTGTCTGTCGTTTTATTTTCATATTTACAGAATGGTTGTCTGCGGCGGTTAATCGATTTTATTCGTGAATAAGATATAATGCCGCCTCAGGTACAACTGTGCTTATATTCTTTTTATGATGGACAGATACCGGGTGATACTTATTTTTAAGACTTGTTACAAACTGTCCGGCAAATATTCCGGTACCGTTTTGTAAGGTAAACTGACTAATTTATGTTCTCGGCCTGTAAGAAACAGACCGGCAGAGCAGAATAATAACGAAGCCAAATCGTTGACGATGACAAGCGTGAGAATTCAGATTGTGCGGCTGCAGTAAGGTGTTCGGATAACAAAAAACGAATAGTTCAGACTCGCCCGCGACGTAGTGTATGTTACATAAGCCTGAGTTGTGACACGTCAGAGTTTATTTTCCACGGCTCTGGCTATACAATTGGTGCCTATTTTTGCACAACGCAGCAGTGGCCAAATTATTTCTCTAAGGTGAAACTATGTTATCCAAGACAGCACTGAACAAAATGGCGGGGATACTCCTGTTGGGAGGCGTTGTAACCCTGTCCGGCTGTTCATTAACGACACCCTCTGCGCCGAAGCCTGCGGCACAACCGGTTCAGCCGGCGGAGCAGGAGCCGGTGAGAACGACTGCACCTTTGCCAAGACCTGAATTACAGCAACCCTCCGGACAGATTTCGCCTGAGCTGAGTATGTGTGTTAAAGAACTCGACTCGCTCAAAACTATTTCTCCGAAAGATTACAGTCAGATGGTCGCCGGTTTCAGCGAAATCAGCCAGATCAACAGACTGTATCGTCAGCTCGAAAGAACCGCCAGCCCGGATACGCTTAAATTACTGAAGATGTCGATTGAAGCGAAAACCAAAGTGATGTGTGCCCAGGTTCGTTATTATTCTGTTCTGTCTATTGAGAATACCCTGGAGAAGGTTAACGGGTTATGAGACTGAACATCAGGTTGTGTATTACTGTCGCATTGTTTGCGGCAGTGCAACCGGCAACTGCATCTGAATTTAATCAGGTTATTGAAGATTTTGACCGTTATATTCAGGCTGAAAAAGCATCAGGCAATTTTCCGGTATCAGTGCAGCAACCTGGCAGGTCTCCCGAAACCCGGGTTACACCGCCGGTAAATACGGCGGGTAAGGCCACTCAGTCACAGCGTCAGGGCACACGTAAAGCTGCCCGCACAGGAAAACGCACTGTTTCGTCCGCACAGGAAAGCCGGACACAAACAGCTGCCGCACAGAAAACTGACACAACAACCCCGGGGATCTCCGTACCGGCACAATGCGAAAATATTGTGGTCAGGGAACCGGTTGTTGTGACCAATCCTGTTCCGGTCGGATACCCGCAGTGGTCTCCGGCTTATCTGGTCCGTGACAGCCAGAAATGGGGCGGAAATCACCGGGGATTTGTGTTTTCGCCGGTTCCTTCCCGTATGACCTCCTCACTGACTCTCACACCGGAAGCCTTGTTTGCCATTTTGGGTGAACCTTTCCGTTCAATGACGTATTTCTCTGATCTGCCGCTGACGGTTGCCCGTGTGCTGAAACCGGAAACCTGGTTTACGCCGTCTGATCCGCAGAAACAACTGCGCCTCACCCGCCTGAAATTACAGGACGTGAAGCGTGAACTCGCGTCACTGAACGAAAAGTACCGGAATGTTCAGCATAATTATGAACAGGCGCTCGCAGATATTGCGAAAAAAGAGACAGAACTCAGCAATCTGACTCTGGCAAATAATGAGTTACAGGCTGCGGCAAAAGGCGACAGCGCCAAACTGTCCGCCGAGCTGGAACAGAACCGCAAAACGATTGATTCACTCAATCAGCAGATAAGCGAAAACCTGGCCCGTTTTGGTCAGGCGGAAGGTCAGGTCACGGCCCTGACAGCCGAAAAAGCCTCCCTGGAAAAACAGATTGCGGCGCTGAATAAAGAAAAAGCGCTGGCAGATAAAAATCTCGCGCTGCTGGAAAGCAAAAATGCCGATATGGCAAAAGTCACGCAGAAGCTGACGGAGCTGGAAAAACAGCTGGCTCAGCGGGATGCGGAAAAACAGCAACTGAGTGACAAAATCCTCGCACTGACCGGTGAAAACAGTAAACAGAGTGATGCGCTGAAAAAAGACCTGACAGCACTGGCGGCAGAAAAAGCGGCACTGGAAAAACAGATTACCGGGCTGAAATCCGATAATGCTCAGGCGGAAAAAAAATCTCGCCCTGTTGCAGGATAAAAATGCCGGTATGGCAAAAGTCACGCAGAAGCTGACGGAGCTGGAAAAACAGCTGGCTCAGCGGGATGCGGAAAAACAGCAGCTGAATGACAAAATCCTCGCACTGACCGGTGAATACAGCAAACAGAGTGACGCGCTGAAAAAAGATCTGACAGCGCTGGCGGCAGAAAAAGCGGCACTGGAAAAACAGGTAGCCGGGCTGAAATCCGATAATGCTCAGGCAGAGAAAAATCTCGCGCTGTTGCAGGATAAAAATGCCGATATGGCAAAAGTCACGCAGAAGCTGACGGAGCTGGAAAAGCAATTGCAGGCTCAGGATGCGGAAAAACAGCGCCTGACAGCAAAATTGCAATCTCAGGAAACCGAAAACGGTAAACAGACAGCCGATCTGGAAAAAAGGATCACCGCGCTGACAGCGGATAAATCGGCGCTTGAAAAACAGGTTGCACAGCTGAATTCAGAGAAGAGCCGGGCTGACGAGAACCTCGCGCTGCTCGGCAGTAAAAATGCCGACCTCGCAAAACTTACGCAACAGCTGACGGCAACAGAAAGTAAGCTGAAACAAAGTGATACCGAAAAACTGGCACTGACCGCACAACTGGCGGAGCAGGGCAGTAAAAGTGCGAAACAGAGCGCAGAGCTGAAAAAATCTCTCGACGGACTGACGGCAGAAAAAGCAGCACTGGAAAAACAGATCACTGCACTGACCGCAGACAAAAGCAGCGCCTCAGCCAAAAATACCGAACTGCTGAATGCGAAAACAGCAGAAATGCAGAAAACCACCGCGCAGGTTGCAGAGCTGGAAAAACAGCTGAAAGCAAGCACAGCGGAAAAACAGCGTATCGCGCTTGAATTACTGCAGAAAACCACCGATAACCAGCAGCAGAATGTGCAGCTGCAAAAAGAACTGACCGCACTGGCCGCTGATAAAGCGGCGCTGACCGGGCAAATCACCCGGCTGACCGAAGA
Source organism: Morganella morganii (assembly GCF_019243775.1). Taxonomy (NCBI): domain Bacteria; kingdom Pseudomonadati; phylum Pseudomonadota; class Gammaproteobacteria; order Enterobacterales; family Morganellaceae; genus Morganella; species Morganella morganii. The sequence continues at coordinate 3,024,612 of NZ_CP069157.1, read as the reverse complement.
GCAGGCACAGGCTGAAAAAAGTATCGCACAACTGAACAGTAAAAATGCAGATATGACAAAAATGGTTCAGCAACTGAATACGCTGGAACAGCAACTGAAACAGAGTGATACAGAAAAACAGGCACTGGCGGCACAGATTGCGGCCGGTAATGCTGACAGTGACAAACAGAGTGCACAGCTGAAAAAAGAGCTCGCCGCCCTGGCAGCGGATAAAACCGCGCTGGAAAAACAGATTACACAGCTGACGGCAGAGAAAGCGCAGTCAGAGAAAAATGCGGCGCTGCTGAATGACAAAAACGCCGATCTGGCGAAAGTCACCCGCGACCTGAGCGATACTGAGCAGAAGCTGAAAAACGCCGAAACAGAAAAACAGAAGCTTGCCGAACAGCTGGCCGGTCAGAATAAAGACGCGGCAGCACAGAGTGACAAGCTGAAAAAAGAACTCAGCACTCTGGCTGCGGATAAAACTGCGCTGGAAAAACAGATTACACAGCTGACGGCAGATAAAGCACAGTCAGAGAAAAATGCGGCGCTGCTGAATGACAAAAACGCCGATCTGGCGAAAGTCACCCGCGACCTGAGCGATACTGAGCAGAAGCTGAAAAACGCCGAAACAGAAAAACAGAAGCTTGCCGAACAGCTGGCCGGTCAGAATAAAGACGCGGCAGCACAGAGTGACAAGCTGAAAAAAGAACTCAGCACTCTGGCCGCCGATAAAACCGCGCTGGAAAAACAGATTACAGAGCTGAACGCCCAAAATAGCGATAACGCAAAAATGGCGGCTCAGTTGCAGACACTGGAAAAAGAATTACAGCAGCGTGAGGCTGATAAACTTAAGCTGACTGCTCAGTTACAGAGCCGTGAGGCGGATAATACCCGCCAGAGCGATAATCTGAAAAAAGAGGTGGCTGCGCTGACCGTGGATAAAGCCACACTGGAACAAAAAATTGCGCAGCTGACGGCGGATAAGCAATTGCTGTCGGCAAAAGTATCCGGTGCAGATAAAGAGAGCAGAACTGTTCAGGCGGATAATGCTGAGCTGAATAAAAAATTAGCCGCAGAACAGCAGCGGGCTGATCAGCTGGATAAAGCCTTAAAAGAGAAAACACAGCAGATTGAAGCACTGGCAAAATCTGATGCGGAATTAATTAAGCTGAATACTCAGCTTGATAACCAGAAAAAGCAGCTGGCAGATAAAGATGCAGAACTTGCCAAAGCGGCGGCTAAGCTGAAAGAAAATGCTGATCTCACGGCAAAATATACCGCATTGCAGAAAGAAATGGATAAGCAAAAGGCGGTTGTCAGTGCACAGCGGACTGAAAATACCACGCTGAATACGCAAATTGCGAAAGCAGAAGAAAAAAATAAAGCCGTGACGGCTTATACTTTCCAGCAGGTTGGTGAGCTGAATAAACGGAAAAACCAGGAGCTGATCGCCCGCCTGGAGCGCCAGAATTATTCCAAAATGACGCCGGACGTTTATTACCGTATCACCAAACAGGGACAGAAATATAAAGCGCTGAAAGGAAAAACAGTCACATTTGCGATGCATGAGAAACTAACTGACGGTAAAGTAACCGTGTCATATCCGGTAAATGCACCGGCGGTTATTCCGTTCAATGAATTACCGGGTGACCTGGCTAAATTCGTTTCACTTGCCGGCGCAGGCGGTGCGGTTGATGTGTATATCAAACCGGAAGGCGGTTATGGTGTTGCCGGTATCGAAGGGCAGATACCACCGAACTCAATGTCTATGATCAAACTGAACGTGCTGAAAATAGAATAATCCGGTGATTATGTTGATACTGAAAGCATCCTGTAACGGATGCTTTTTTATGGCGTATTATTACAGGAATACAGCGAACTTCAGGGGATAACAGCGGGGCATGTCATTATTGCTGATTGTCAGTATCAGCATGAAAACACGCAGGGAAAGAGTGGTATAAAGAGAGGGGGATTTTCAGGGCGCAAACAACTCCGGCTCACCCGACAAAGGAGTAAAGTGTATTTTCTCATTCGTAACAAGATATTAAAATGAGTAATAGGTATCAAATACTATTAATGAAGTTTTATATCTGTATTGCGGAGTGTCAGGTCTCATTATGTCAGATTTTCCGGAACATATGACTGCCGGTATGTATCGTTAATATCTGAGTAAGACTCTGGTGTATTATCATTGTATTACAATTTGTCACCAGCAGTAACACTGGCGCAATCCGGAATATGATAAGAAAGACAATCTGTATTAACAGTGAAGCATCAGAAGTAGTTAAATAAGAAAGTAAAAGCAGGTAAAATCATCGGTATATTTATTAACTACAAGACAGGAATATAAAGTGTATTATAAAGCCGGAAATACTCAGATTGAATCTGAATAGTTTTTATAAAAATCATATTCCTGCACCAGCTGTGGTAATGATTTAATACGCAGCTTGGTATACATATTAGAACGGTGTACTTCAACAGTGCGCGGCGACAATGATAATTTTTGTGCAGCTTCTTTACTGCTATTTCCTTCCAGAATCATATCCATGACCTCTTTCTCACGGGCAGATAACTTGCTGAATTTATCTTTAAAGCGTTGATATCTATGGTACTTAGTGAGGCTATTTTCATATTGATTAAATGCGTCATGAATCGCATTAACTAACAGCTCTGAATTAATCGGTTTCTTGAAGAATTCCAGAATACCCGCTTTAAATGCACGACGGCAGGTCTCAAAAGACGGATAAGCGGTGATAACAATCACAGGAATAATGCTTTTCAGGCGTTTGAGTTCATCGATAAGATAGAATGCCTCAGCAGATGATTCTCCCACTTCCAGAATAATACATTCACGGGCATGCTCTTTTGGCGTATTAACATAATATTTCAGAAAATCCTGCTCAGATGAATAAGATTTTACTTCACAATTCATATTATCAAGCATGAAATTGATATTGTTGCCTGGTAAATCAGCACAGTTAATTAAATGAATAACGGCATCCATAAGTTACTCCTCAATTAAAATAGGACACAAAACAAACCGATATTAACGGATAAAAATAAGGGCATAATTACTTAGGTTTATCTACGCAAATTTTATGTATTGTAGATAAGATAACGTCGAGGAAATGTTTAAATGGATAAGTAAATTTCATTTCGGAATCGGTGTGTGTTTTTTAATAAAAGCAAAATAATGTGGATGTTTTTTATTTTTATTTTTATAAAACAATATGTTGCTATTGTTTAAAGTTTGTTTAATTTATGGAGTAAGGGGTTTTTTATGAAATAAACATTTACATTTGCTCTTGGGGTTACAGACACAGTATGTTATAAATGTCAGCTCACATTTTTTCTTTTTCACGCGACAGAACCAACACTTATTTTCTACTGATAATAATATGGCATCACTGAAAGATGTTGCCCGGCTGGCATCAGTCTCACTGATGACTGTGTCAAGGGCAATAAATAATCCGGAATTGCTGAAGCCTGAGACGTTGAGACAGGTTCAGCATGCTATTGATGTTCTGAATTATGTACCGGATTTATCAGCCCGGAAAATCAGAGGTAAAAATACAAATCTGTCGTGCATGGGGGTATTAGCAATTGATACCGCCTCAGCCCCGTTTTCTGTTGAAATACTGCTGGCTATTGAGCAGTGTGCAGGAAAATATGGCTGGGACCACTTTGTTGTTAATATTTCATCCGGAGATGACCCGGTTCCGGCTGTCCGCCAGATTTTATCCCGCCGTCCTGACGGTATTATTATTACCAGTGCAGAATTGCGTGAGATAAACATTCCTGAGTTACTCCGCGACAGAAACCTGGTATTAACAAACTGCTATGATCCCGGAAATACAGCGTTACCGTCTTATATTCCGGATGATTACCACGCTCAGTATGATGCAACAGAATATCTTATTCAGCGGGGGTATCGTCGTCCGCTTTGTATCTGGCCGCCGGCGGAGTGCCTTTCATCCGGTCTGCGCCGTGATGCGGTTCAGAATGCGTGGCTGAATGCGGGATTGTCAGCCGGTCAGCTGAATCAGCACAACATCACATTATCTGATATTTATTACCGGGACGTTGTGACACTGATAGATCAATACATTGACGGTAATTCACCGTTATTTGACTGTATTATCTGCGGTAATGATCAGATAGCCTTTGTTGTGTATCAGGTTTTATTAACCCGCGGTATTTCTGTTCCGGAGCAGGCCGGTATTCTCGGCTGTGAAAATATGACCGGTACCGGAGAACTTTTTTATCCCCCGCTGACCACTATCCGCTCTCCGTATCGCCTGCTGGGTGAAACAGCGGCACTGCATCTTATTGAAGTACGGGTTTCGTCAGGGCGGACTTATATCCCTTGCCGGATGCTCAGCAGAAAGTCACTCTGATCCCCCGGCAGTCACACAATCCTTTCTCTTTTTTTCTGATTTTTATCCGTTCACGTTTGGTTAATTTTTTTAATTAACCAAAGGCAGGCAGCCGGATAAAAAATCAGCGCAGCGTTATTTTTGTAATTACGGATTTATCTGTCGTTTTGAGTGCAACATTAAGCGTTAATTTCGCTTTAGCTAAACACAAAACTTTCAATGTTGTATTTTAATGTTATTTCTTTGATTTTGGGTTCGTAGTGGTATTTATTATTACTTATCTTTCAATATTAACGTTAAAATAGTTAATTAAAAAAAGGTGACGATATTTTTCAGAGACAAAGCTACCGCACGAAAGATTTTTCAATCTCCGGAGGGAAATGTCCAACGTGTTACTCTGTTTATCGCGGTAATGAACATTAAATGATTATTTATCTTTTATCATCAATGTATTGCGAGTGACTGTGATTTACAGAGTATAAAAAATCAGGGGATCTATCTAGCTATAACTACTCAAAGTTAACGTTAACATCAGATATTAGGAATTATACCCAAAAATGATGTGTTAATGATAATTGCTATGTTAACGTTATCAATGTAAAGATCAAGCGAAACTGATATTTTATAGTTATATCTGCGTAGTAAACAGCGTGGTTTCAGTGAACATAATATGATGTGCACGGGAGAGACCGGCGACGGGAAATAAATTGAGCAGGCGCATGGGATTTTTAATGCAGGGGGGTATGATAGTCATAACATAATGATAAACAGGATTGGCTGAACCATGTTTTTGCGATCCGGCGCGATGCTGGCAATTTTTTCTTATTTTCTCTGGGGGATCACACCGCTTTTTTACCGCTTGCTGCCGGGGGTGCAGCCGCTGGAGTTATTATCCCAGCGCGTCCTCTGGTCAATTCCGCTGTTATTATTTGTCCGTTTCTTTTTAAAAAACCGTACCCGGGTAAAAGCGGTATGGGCTGATAAACGCTCGCTGCTGCTTTGTCTGCTCAGTACCAGTGTGATGGCAATATCCTGGTGCACCTTTACCTATTCAATGACCCATGATTTGGTGCTGGAAGCCAGCATGGGATATTTCATCACCCCCTTGTTTTCTATTTTACTGGGTGTCATCTTCCTGCATGAACGCCTGAAACCGGCAGAGAAAACCGCGCTGATTTTTGTCTGTGCCGGGGTGGGTTATCAGCTTTATCAGTACGGCAGCCTGCCGAAACTGGCGCTGATGATGGGCTCTGCGTTTGCACTGTACGGCTTTATCCGCAAATTTATCCGTTATGACCTGACGACCTCACTGCTGATTGAGAGTCTCTGGCTGCTGCCGGTGGCTATTGTGTTGTATTTCTGGCTTGAAAACAGCGGAGCGGGCACATTCAGCACTGCAGATACCTTTACCCGAATCTGTTTTATACTGACCGCGCCTGTCACGCTGCTGCCGCTGCTGTTCTTCACGGCTGCGGTGCGTTCCACCACACTGACCACTATCGGGCTGGCACAGTATCTCGAGCCGACCATTCAGTTCCTGCTGGCGGTATTCCTCTTTAATGAGCATTTTGATGCTGTCAAAGGCGTCAGTTTCTCATTGATCTGGCTGGGATTGCTGTTCTGTATCCTGTCTCTTATCCGCCATTACCGGAAAAATACAGCAAAAGCCGGTCTGGGCATAAAACCCCGCTGAGCGCTGTGACAGCCGGTGATTTGCTTATTTCGTGACTAAAGCAAACGATTGCGTATATAATGGCGCGCAATTTTCCGGTATTTCTGAACAGGTGACAGTGATGACAACATTAGGTACGGCATTACGCCCGGGTGCCACAAAGGTGATGCTGCTGGGCGCAGGTGAATTAGGCAAAGAAGTGGCGATTGAGTGCCAGCGGCTCGGCATTGAAGTGATTGCCGTTGATCGTTATGACAATGCACCGGCTATGCATATTGCGCACCGCCGTTATGTGATCAATATGCTGGACGGTGCGGAGCTGGAAGCCGTGATCCGGAAAGAGCAGCCTGACCATATTGTGCCGGAAATTGAAGCGATTGCGACAGACACATTATACCGGCTGGAGCAGGAGGGCTTTCATGTCGTGCCCTGTGCCAATGCGGTAAAACTGACCATGAACCGCGAAGGGATCCGCCGCCTGGCTGCGGAAGAGCTGGGGCTGATGACATCAGAATACCGCTTTGCGGATGACGAGGCGTCTTTTATCCGTGCCGCCGGTGAGATTGGATTTCCCTGCATTATCAAGCCGGTGATGAGTTCATCGGGTAAAGGGCAGAGCATTATCCGCGATGAGAACACATTGCACGATGCCTGGCTGGCCTCTCAGGAAGCAGGACGTGCCGGAAAAGGGCGGGTGATTGTTGAGCGGATGATTGATTTTGATTATGAAATCACGCTGCTGACTGTCCGTGCGGCAGATGGTGTGCATTTCTGTGCGCCGGTCGGACACCGTCAGGAGCGCGGGGATTACCGTGAATCCTGGCAGCCGCAGGCCATGCCGGATGCTGTTCTGGCACGGGCACAACAGGTGGCGGAGACTATCGTTAACGGGCTGGGCGGCTATGGCCTGTTCGGTGTTGAGCTGTTTGTCCGTGGTGAGGATATTATTTTTAATGAAGTTTCTCCGCGTCCTCACGATACCGGGCTGGTCACCCTGATTTCACAGAATATCTCTGAATTTGCCCTGCACGTGCGGGCGTTTCTCGGATTACCGGCCGGAGAGATAGTGCAGTACCGTCCGGCTGCCTCAGCCGTGATCCTGCCGTCACTGCGCAGCGGTGATGTCCGTTACAGCGGGCTGGAGCACGCTCTGACCGGGACTGTGCAACTGCGTCTGTTTGCCAAACCGGAGATTGACGGCTCCCGGCGCATGGGCGTTGCCCTGGCGCTGGCACCTTCTGTTCAGGAAGCGGTGGACGCGGCAAAACAGGCTGCGGCATCAGTAGTCGTCACCGGCTGACCGGGGTAATATCAGTGATAGCCTTCCCGTATATATAAAGAGGAAGGTATCACAGACCGTGGTCAGGCAGAGGAATAACCGATGAGATGCAGAATACCGGGAATCGTATTTGTGATGTTGCTGCCGCTGACCGCATTTGCCGGTACGGATGTGCAGGCAGAAAAAGCCCGTGAATGGATACGGGCCCGCGCGGATGAACCGTCAGTGGCGGATAACTGCTTCAGGCCGGATAATCCCTTTGAGCTCTGTCTGTACCGGGATAAAGACACTTTCGGCAGCCATTTCGTCGACCGTAATCTGCAGGAGCCGTATCAGCCGTACTATTTCGACAGTGCGCCGGATGAACCGGAAGACGGGCGTTACCGTATCCGCTCCGGCAATAAAATCGGTTATGCGGACAGTGTCACCGGGCGGGTGGTGATCCCCGCTATTTATGACTGCACGTACGGTTTCGCTAACGGTACCGCCGAAGTCGGCGTGGGGTGTGAAGAGGAAACCGACGGCGAACACTCCTGGTGGATCGGCGGTCACTGGTTCCGTATTTCACCTTACGGCCTTATCACCGGATTCGGCCGGACACCACCGCCGGACAGCCGCTTATGATGCCGCGCCATAACGGCGGCGGGCCAGAATCCGCAGGCGCCAGCTGTGCAGAATATAGGTCACCAGCAGAATAAAGGCGACCACTCCCCAGACAATCATTTCACCATAGCGGGCACCGAAGTCCGCTATCTGTGCTTTGCCCGGATTATCCTTCTGATAATAAACACCCACCGGACCGTTTTCACACTGTGACTGACACAGTAACTGATCTGTTGAGGTAAAGGTCACGATTTTATTATCCGCTGTCACGAATTTCACCACCGGCCAGCCGACCAGTTGCTGCCCTGAGCGGGTATCACGCATTTCTGTCCGCAGATAACCGGTTATCTGCCCGTCAGCATAGACATCATTCTGTTGTGTCTGCCAGGTCTGATAAATCATAAACCCGGCGAGGAAAACCACACTGAAGGTCAGCAGGCGGAGAACCCGCTGAAACAGCATGTTGCGTTGTGTCTGCTTATCAGTATAAGCACGGAAATTGCCGGGAGGTGTGCCGGGTTTTTTAGTCATATCGGTTACTGTCTTCTGTCGGTTTCAGGTCATAAATCACGGAGAAAAGCGGATAAAAGCACGCTTTCATAAAAAATTAACAAAAAGCACGAAAAAATTTAAAAAACATAACGTTAACCCGATCACAAATTTTACCGTCCCGGGAGGCGGATAAAACCGCCCGGCTGTAAAAAGTGACCGCTTAATCTGCTATACAACCGCTTACGGGATAATCCCCGTTTCCCGCCTTGATTTTTCTATCATAAAACACACTTGCAGGAAGTTTCTATTTTATTCGGCTGAAACACTTTTTCCGTACGGATACGGATCCTTTTGATTATCACAGTCACATTTAAGGTGCGTTATGAACTCTAATCGCTTATTTAAGCACATTCCCTGGTTTATCCTGGGGATTATAGGTGCTTTCTGTCTCGGCGTTGTCGCATTACGCCGCGGCGAGCATGTCAGTGCATTATGGATCATTGTTGCATCGGTATCAGTCTATCTGGTGGCGTACCGCTACTACAGCCTGTATATCGCAACAAAGGTTATGAAACTGGATCCGACCCGGTCAACACCGGCGGTGATTAATAATGATGGTCTGAACTATGTTCCGACTAACCGTAACGTTCTGTTCGGTCACCACTTTGCCGCGATCGCCGGTGCGGGTCCGTTAGTCGGGCCGGTACTTGCCGCGCAGATGGGGTATCTGCCGGGCACACTCTGGCTGCTGGCCGGTGTGGTGCTGGCGGGGGCGGTACAGGACTTTATGGTGCTGTTTATCTCCTCGCGCCGTAACGGTGCCTCTCTGGGTGAGATTGTTAAAGAAGAGATGGGAACCGTGCCGGGCACTATCGCGCTCTTCGGCTGCTTCCTGATTATGATCATCATCCTCGCCGTGCTGGCACTGATTGTGGTGAAAGCGCTGGCAGAAAGTCCGTGGGGGGTGTTCACCGTCGTATCCACTGTGCCGATTGCCCTGTTTATGGGGATCTACATGCGCTATCTCCGGCCGGGACGTGTCGGTGAAGTGTCTGTCATCGGTATTGTGCTGCTGGTAGCGGCTATCTGGTTCGGTGGTGTGATTGCACATGACCCGTACTGGGGCCCTGCGCTGACCTTTAAAGATACCACTATCACTTATGCACTGATCGGCTATGCGTTTGTTTCCGCTCTGCTGCCGGTGTGGCTGATTCTGGCTCCGCGTGACTATCTGGCAACCTTCCTGAAAATCGGTGTTATCGTCGGTCTGGCTGTGGGTATCGTTATCCTCAACCCGGATCTGAAAATGCCGGCCATGACACAGTTCGTTGACGGAACCGGTCCGGTCTGGAAAGGTGCTCTGTTCCCGTTCCTGTTTATTACTATTGCCTGTGGTGCGGTTTCCGGCTTCCACGCCCTGATTGCTTCCGGTACCACACCGAAACTGCTGGCCTGTGAAACCGATGCCCGTTATATCGGTTACGGCGCTATGCTGATGGAATCCTTTGTGGCGATTATGGCGCTGGTTGCAGCCTCCATTATCGAACCGGGTCTCTATTTTGCGATGAACACCCCGCCTGCGGCGCTGGGTATCACCATGCCGGATCTGCATAACCTCGGTACCGCAGATGCACCGATGATCATGGCACAGCTGAAAGATGTGACCGCTCAGGCGGCCGCGACGGTCAGTTCCTGGGGCTTTGTGATTTCGCCGGAAGAGATTTTACAGACCGCCAAAGATATCGGTGAGCCGTCTGTTCTGAACCGTGCGGGTGGTGCACCGACACTGGCGGTAGGTATCGCGCATGTGTTCCACAAAATCATTCCTGCGGCGGATATGGGCTTCTGGTATCACTTCGGGATCCTGTTTGAAGCACTGTTTATTCTGACTGCACTGGATGCGGGTACCCGTTCCGGCCGCTTTATGCTCCAGGATCTGCTGGGTAACTTCGTTCCGTTCCTGAAGAAAACTGACTCCTTTATTGCCGGTGTGATCGGTACTGCCGGTTGCGTGGGTCTGTGGGGTTATCTGCTGTATCAGGGCGTGGTCGATCCGCTGGGCGGCGTTAAGAGCCTGTGGCCGCTGTTCGGTATCTCCAACCAGATGCTGGCGGCTGTTGCCCTGGTTCTGTCCACCGTCGTTCTGATTAAGATGAAGCGCAGCAAATATATCTGGGTAACCACTATTCCTGCGGTATGGCTGCTGATTTGTACCACATGGGCGCTGGGTCTGAAACTGTTCAGTGACAACCCGCAACTGGAAGGCTTCTTCTGGCTGGCGAATGAGTACAAACGCCGTATTGCTGAAGGTGTCGCGTTAACGCCTGAGCAGGTCGCCAATATGCAGCACATCGTGGTGAACAACTACACCAACGCCGGTCTGAGTATTATCTTCCTGGTTGTTGTGTACAGCATCATCTTCTACGGCATCCGTACTGCGATGAAAGCGAGCAAAAACCCGGAACGTACTGACAACGAAACACCGTATATCCCGGTTCCGGAAGAGGGAATTAAAGTCTCCTCCTCACACTGATAACAGCATGCAGTAACGCTGAAGTCTCATCCCCCGTATGATGTCAGTCACATTGTACGGGGATATTTTTTTATTATCCGTGTTATTTGTTACTCTGACAGCCTTTGTTCCGCTGTCTGTCTGTAAGAAGGACCCGATTATGCAACCTATCTCCGTGACTATCCTGACCGGTTTCCTGGGTGCCGGTAAAACCACACTGCTGCGCCATATTCTCCACGAGGAGCACGGGCAGAAAATTGCTGTGATTGAAAATGAATTCGGCGAGGTGCCGATCGATGATGAAATTATCGGTGACCGCGCCACGCAGATAAAAACCCTGAGCAACGGGTGTATCTGCTGCAGCCGCTCAAGTGAGCTGGAAGATGCGCTGCTCGACCTGTGTGAAAACCTGGACAGCGGCAAAATCGATTTTGACCGCCTGGTGATTGAATGCACCGGTATGGCTGATCCCGGCCCGATTACACAGACCTTCTTCTCCAATGAAAAATTGTGTGAGCGCTATGTGCTGGACGGCATTATCACGCTGGTGGATGCAGTACATGCACAGCAGCAGCTGGATCAGTTCACTATCGCCCAGGCGCAGATTGGTTACGCGGATCGCATTCTGCTGACCAAAACGGACGTTGAGCCGGATAATGAGGCGCTGCTCGCCCGGTTACAGCGGATTAATGCCAAAGCGCCGGTGTATAAGGTGATTAACGGCGATATCGACATGAATCTGCTGTTTAATGTCGGCGGTTTTATGCTGGATGATAATGTGGAGGTCAGCAAGCCGCTGTTCCGCTTTGCACCGAAACAGCAGAATGACATTCAGTCTCTGGTGATCACCATGGATAAACCGGTGGAAATCAGTGCCATTTCCCGCGCGATGGAGACCCTTCTGCTCAGCTATGCCGATAATATGCTGCGTTACAAAGGGTTACTCTGGATTAAAGATGAGCCGCGCCGCCTGTTATTCCAGGGCGTTCAGCGTCTTTACAGTGCGGATTTTGACCGCGAATGGCGTGAGGATGATGTAAAACAGAGTGTGCTGATTTTTATCGGCATGCAACTGCCGGAGCAGGAAATCCGTAATGCGTTTGCCACGCTGACGGCATGATAACAGCGGGTATTCACCCGCTCAGGTCGTTGTAAAAATAAAGCATGAAAAAACCGGCCGGTGCGGCCGGTAAAGGAAAGGGGGCTTCCTTAAAAAGCCAAACCCGGAAAAATCAGGCTGATTTTGCCTTGTTTGCCATGATTTCAATAATCTGCACGTCGGTGTGCTGCATGGACAGGCTGGCAAGCGCACAGAGGTTAGCAATGGATTTATCCACATCGGTACAGACGATGCCGTCGTTACCGCCGACACACTGCTGATTCATCGCCATCAGCACCGCTTTATAGGCTGCACTGACACCGCTGGAGACTTTCATCGCGCAGCTGTTGGAGGCACCGTCACAGATAATACCGGTGATATCCCCGATCATGCTGCTGATAGCCATCGCCACCGGCTCATATTTCCCTTCAAATAACCATGCGATACCGGCTGCCGCCCCCATTGAGGCGGTCGTGGCCGCACACAGGGCGGAAAGCGGCGGGAACTGGCTGTGAATATAAATCGCCATCAGGTGGGACAATGTCAGGGCACGGATAAGCTGTTCTTCATCCGCCTGTAAATATTCCGCGACCACCACCACCGGCTGGGTAGCGGCGATCCCCTGGTTACCGGAGCCGGAGTTGCTCATGGCAGGCAGCTGTGCGCCGCCCATACGGGCATCCGAGGCTGATGAGGTGCGGATCATAATGTCGGACAGCAGGTCTTTTGACAGCAATCCGCGCTCACGCTGTTTTTCCAGCGAACGGCCGATTTGTAATCCGTACGGGTTGGACATACCTTCGCGGGCCAGGGCATCATTCAGATCAGCGGCCTGACGCATAAAATTGATCATCGAAACCGGTGCCTGAGTGGCAAAATCATAAATATCACGGGCGCAGGCATCCGCGAACGGGTTATCGCTGCCGCTCTGATGTGTGACCGCATCATCCTGATAAATAATCGTGCCGTTGTGGCTGATTTCCGTCACATGGGTATGATCGCCGCAGATAGTGACGGTGGCCTGCTCGTCACCGCTGTATACGGTGGCTTCAGAGTAAAGTACCTGGCTGCACGGCTCTTTGATTTCCACAGACACCGCACCGGAGGCAAGAAATGCTTTCCCGGCGGCGATATCGTCCGCAGTCACCCCGCACAGGACATTCAGGCCGGCATCCGGCTGTCCGCCGATAGCGCCGAGTGCCGCAGCGACCGGCAGGCCGGTCATACCTGTTCCCGGAACAGTCACGCCAAGGCCGTTTTTCATCAGGTTCGGGGAAACATAGCAGCGGATTTTAGTCGGTGCACCGCTGAGGCAGGCGGCGGCTTTCGCGGCGGCCAGTGCCAGAGAAATCGGCTCGGTGCAGCCTGTCGCCGGTTTGACTGACTGACGCAGTGCCGCGACAAAATTGTTCCATTGAGCAGGGGTGTGATGTGTTGCCATTTTTCAGCCTTAAATACGCGAATCCGTTATGCGGCTCAGTGTACCGAAAGGGAAGCAGAAAAATCCTTTCACAATTCAGGGGTATTTGCAGAATCCGGAGAAAAACTTTCTCCCGGAAATAAAAAATAGGGCGGATAGGGGGGAAAAAAGCAAGAAATTGTCCGGCGGTGGAAAGAGACAAAAATACTTATCTAACTATTTGATTTAAATAAAGTATTGAATATGATTTGTATGCATTATGTTATGCATAAATAAAAAAGTGTGATGAGACCCCGTGACAGCAGTCACGAAAAACTGCGTTAATGGCTGTTTATCAGAGCATAACTCTGTATTTTTTCTCTTATTTGCCTGGTTGTGGTGTTATCAGCTGGTTTATCAGGTAATTCCCGCTGCGCGGCCGCAGCAGGAATTCTGCCGGAGGATCAGCCCTCAATATCCAGCCGTTTTGACTGCCATTTTTTCGAACGCCAGCGCCAGGTGTTGACGAGCCCGCGCAGCCACTCATCACACAGAAAACCAATCCAGATCCCCAGTATCCCCATCTCAAGTTTGATCCCCAGCACATAGCCGACCGGCAGCGCCACACACCACATAAAGAACAGGGCGGTACAGAGCGGGAAACGGGCGTCGCCGGCGGCACGCAGGGCGTTCACCATCACAATATTCAGGGTCCGGCCCGGTTCGAGGAAGACTGACAGCAGGAACAGCGGCAGCAGCAGTTTTATCACCGCCTGATCGTCACTCAGCCCGTAAGCGAGGTGGTCGCGGAACAGCCAGAACAGAAAGACAATCGGGATGGTGCTGAAAAAGCCGGTTTTCAGGCTTTTCATGCCGCGCTGATAGGCATCCTCAAAACGTTTTGCCCCGACCAGATGCCCGACCAGGATTTCATTCCCGATACTGATGGTTATTCCGAACAACATAATAAACAGTGATAACTGGAAGTAGATGGTCTGCGCCGCCAGTGCGGTCTCGCCCATCAGTCCGATAAAGGCGATAGCGACCATATAATGCAGCATCCAGACCAGGTTTTCCCCGGCAGACGGCAGACCGACATGCAGGATCTGCTTCAGCATATTTTTGGACCAGTGAAACAGCATGCGCGGCACAAATTTAATCCGCAGACCGTAAAAGAGCAGGCCGCACAGCAGCGCCACGGCAATCAGACGCCCTGCCACCGTGGACCAGGCGACACCGACCAGCCCGTACTGCGGCAGACCGAACAGGCCGTACAGCACAATGCAGTTACCGACGACAGTCACCACGTTGGCGACCAGCGTGACATACATCGCCGGTTTGGCTCTGCCGTAAACCCGCAGACAGGCCGCTAGGATGATGGTTACTGCTTCCGGAATTAAACAGATCCCCAGAATATGCAGATAATTAAAGGCATCTTCCATCAGATGTTCCGGCGTATTCATCAGTTCCAGAATTTTATAGCCGAAAATAATGGTAAACCCGGCGGACAATAATCCCAGCAGCAGGTTAAACGCGATGGAAATATGAATAGCCTGACTGGCCTTATCCCGTCTGCCCGCTCCGATATACTGGGCGATCACCACACTGCACCCGACACTGATAAAGTTGAAAATAGTGATAAACAGGTCAAACGCCTGATTGCCGACCGCCATTGCCGCCAGATATTTTGACGACACATGGCTGACCATCCAGGTATTAATCAGGAAGGTGGAAAAGTGTAATAACAGGTCGATAAAAATCGGCCAGCTTAAGGAAAAGAGCCCGCGCTCTGTCACATCAGACTGATGCATGACGACCTTCTGTAAAGAGTGTGATTTTTGTTCCGGGACGGATACAGGGAGCCGGATTCTACCAGGATAATATTACTGAGAATAGCGAAAGGTGAAAAATAAAACATTTTTTTCATAACTAATTAAGAAATCAATGTTTCCTTTCATAAATAAGTATGATTTCCTTATCAGACTAATCAATGATGACAGAGAGAATTCCGTGAAAAAAATACGAGCCGCCGTCGTTGGTTACGGCAATATCGGACAGTATGCGATTGAGGCGCTGGAAGCTGCCGCTGATTTTGAGATTGCAGGGATTGTGCGCCGCAACCCGTCTGCAGCTGATACAGATTCCGTGTATCCGGTGGTGGCGGATATCCGTGAACTGGGCAAGGTGGATGTGGCACTGCTGTGCTCGCCGACCCGCGCCATCCGTGCGGTTGCTTCAGAGATCCTCGCGCTGGGGATTAATACCGTGGACAGTTTTGATGTTCACAGTGAAATTGTCGCGCTGAAAGAGCACCTTGACCCGATTGCCCGCACCGGTGAGTGTACGGCGATCATCTCCGCAGGCTGGGATCCGGGGTCGGATTCCATTATCCGCACGCTGATGCAGGCAATGGCGCCGAAAGGGCTGACGTACACCAACTTCGGGCCTGGGATGAGCATGGGGCACAGTGTTGCCGCCAAAGCGATTCCCGGTGTGAAGGATGCACTTTCCATGACAATCCCGCTGGGCACCGGTGTTCACCGCCGTATGGTCTATGTTGAGCTGGAGCCGGGGCATGATATTGATACCGTGACCGCCGCGCTGAAAGCCGACAGCTATTTTGCCTCTGATGAGACGCACGTCCGTCAGGTGGACAGTGTGGACGCCCTGAAAGATGTGGGACACGGTGTTTCCATGACGCACAAAGGCGTGTCCGGTAAGACCCATAACCAGCTGTTTGAATACAGCATGCACATCAATAACCCGGCACTGACCTCCCAGTTCATGGTGTCTTCGGCACGGGCGGCCTGCCGTCAGCAGCCGGGTGCATACAGTGTGATCGAAATCCCGCCGGTAAACTTCCTGGCCGGGGATATCAACAGCTGGATCAGCAAACTGGTGTAGTGATATTTCAGTCACAAAACAGTAATAAAAAAGGGATGAAAATCCCTTTTTTATTGTCTGCAAAACCGATAATTAAATTAACTGTTATATACGTAATGTTATTGTTGTTTATTTTTTCTGTGAATACATAAAAAGCAAACAAGCCGGACGCTTTCTGATGTTATTCTTATTTTTCTCCATGCCGTGCGAAGATAAAAAAAGAACGCGTAATTAATTACCGAAGCAATTGATTAGCTGCGCTTAATGTATTTTGATTTTTTTTATGAAATCATCGTAATTATTTAATAGTTTAATGTGGCAATTTTGAGATGTTCATCATAGACAAAAGGATTATTCAATGTAATTTTGTGCATTACTTATCCACCCAGAGGGCTTTGTGTATGAATTTCTTATCCATCCCAAGTCGTCTTGCCGGTGTCTGCTTTGTGCAGGCATGGTTTAATATTGATCATCGTATTTCCAATTTCTTCCCTGAGTGATTCTCCGTCTGCGTATTTACCACGAAAACTAATTAAAAACACGCTGATATAACGTGGCTGCATTCCTGTATTTTCTTTTCAAAAAAATGCAGCGGATAAATATATCCGGCAGCCCGAAACCGGAGAATAAAATAATGAAACGTATTCCAGAACCGTTCCGTATTAAAATGGTTGAAAATATCCGTATGACAACCCGTAATGAGCGGGAAGTTGCCCTGAAAGAAGCCGGATATAACCCGTTTTTATTACCGGGCGATGTGGTCTTTATTGACCTGCTGACCGATTCCGGTACCGGTGCCATGAGTGACCGCCAGTGGGCCGGGCTGATGATGGGGGATGAGGCGTATGCCGGTTCCCGTAACTATTATCATCTCTGTGATCAGGTGAAAAAACTGATTGGCTACCCGTTCACTATCCCGACACACCAGGGGCGCGGTGCCGAGCAAATCCTGTTCCCGTCACTGATCGCCCGCCGCCGTAAAGCCGGGGCGGATAAACCGGTCTTTATTTCTAACTTCCACTTTGATACCACTGCCGCCCATGTGGAGTTAAACGGCGCGAAAGCGATCAACGTGGTCACACCGAAAGCCTTTGATACAACAACCTATTATGACTGGAAAGGGGATTTTGATTTAGATCTGCTCAATGCGGCAATCGCAGAGCACGGCGCAAAAAATGTGGCCGCAATTGTCACCACCGTGACCTGTAACAGCTCCGGCGGTCAGCCGATATCACTGGCAAATATGAAAGCCGTGTATGACATTGCCAAAAAGCATGATATCCCGGTGGTGATTGACTCCGCACGCTTCTGTGAAAACGCCTGGTTTATCAAACAGCGCGAAAAAGGGTATGCGGATAAGTCGGTGAAAGAGATCGTCAAAGAAATGTATAAATACGGCGATATGCTGACAATGTCGGCGAAAAAGGACTCACTGGTGAATATCGGCGGTCTGTGCTGTTTCCGTGATGACGAAGATCTGTTTAACGAAGTGCGCACCCGCTGTGTGCCGATGGAAGGCTTTGTCACCTACGGTGGTCTCGCCGGACGTGATATGGAGGCGCTGGCTATCGGGCTGGAAGAGGGGATGGATGAGGATTATCTCCGCTACCGTATCACTCAGGTGGAATATCTGGGTGAGCGCCTGCGCGAAGCGGGGATCCCGATTCAGTATCCGGTCGGCGGCCATGCGGTCTTTGTCGATGCGAAGAAAATGCTGCCGCATATCCCGGGGGATCAGTTCCCGGCGCATGCCTTGAACAATGAGCTGTTCCTGGAATCCGGCATCCGCGGGGTGGAAATCGGCTCACTGCTGCTGGGGCGTGACCCGGAAACCGGTATTCAGAAGCCGTCACCGATGGAGCTGCTGCGCCTGACAATTCCGCGCCGTGTCTATACCAATGACCATATGGATTATATCGCGGATGCCTTTATCCGGCTGAAAGAGAAAGCGGCGGATATCAAAGGGCTGACATTCACCTATGAGCCACCGGTTCTGCGTCACTTTGTCGCCCGCCTGAAACCTGTCATGTAACCCTGTCGTCTTACAGGAGGATGCGCTGCATCCTCCTGATTTCAAACATAATGATAATACTAAGCCACCAGAGGTACTCTTATGGCTACTGTTCCTGCGTCCTCTGTTTCGCCGTCCGTATTCGGCGGAGCAATGATTATCGGCGGAACTATCATTGGTGCGGGGATGTTTTCCCTGCCGGTGGTAATGTCCGGTGCATGGTTTTTCTGGTCGATTGCAGCACTGGTATTCACCTGGTTTTGTATGCTGCACTCAGGATTAATGATCCTCGAAGCTAACCTGAATTACCGGATTGGTTCCAGTTTTGACACGATCACCCGCGATCTGCTGGGAAACGGCTGGAATATTATTAACGGCCTGACCATTGCGTTCGTCCTGTATATTCTGACTTATGCCTATATTTCCGCCAGCGGATCGGTGCTGAGCCACACCTTTGCACAGGCGGGGATCACGCTTCCGGCACGGCTGGGCGGATTTCTGTTTGCCCTGGCGGTCGCCTTTATTGTCTGGCTGAGTACCAAAGCGGTCAGCCGGATGACGACGATTGTGCTCGGTGCCAAAATCCTGACATTCTTTATGACATTCGGCGGTCTGCTGTGGAATGTGAAACCGGCGGTATTACTGAACGTGGCACAGCCGGACGCTTCTTATCTGCCTTATGTATTGTTTACCCTGCCGTTTTGTCTGGCCTCTTTCGGGTTCCACGGTAATGTGCCGAGCCTGATGAAATATTACGGCAAAGAACCCGGCAAAATCCGCCGCTGTCTGACAATCGGCACACTGATGGCGCTGGTGCTCTATATCATCTGGATGCTCGGCACGATGGGGAATATTCCGCGTCCGGACTTTATTCCGATTGCGGAGAAGGGCGGCAATATTGATGTGCTGGTTCAGGCGCTGAGCGGCGTGCTGCACAGCCGGGGACTGGAGCTGCTGCTGATTGTGTTCTCAAACTTTGCGGTGGCCAGTTCGTTCCTCGGGGTGACGCTGGGGCTGTTTGATTATCTGGCGGATTTATTCAAATTTGATGACAGTAAAATTGGCCGCCTGAAAACCGCCGGTGTCACCTTTATCCCGCCGATGCTGGGCGGATTGATCTATCCGAACGGCTTTATTTACGCCATCGGTTTTGCCGGTCTGGCGGCGACGGTCTGGGCGGCGATTGTCCCGGCTCTGCTGGCCCGCGCATCCCGTAAACGCTTCGGCAGCCCGCAGTTCCGGGTCTGGGGTGGTGAGCCTATGATCTGGCTGATCCTGGGCTTCGGGATACTGAACGCGGTGGTACATATTTTGTCGAGTTTCAGCCTGTTGCCGGTTTACCGGTAAGCCATTACTTAAGCGGCAGGATTGTTGAGATTAATGATCCTGTCCGCTGACTCATGAGGGCGGATTTTTGATATAAAAAATGCCTGCAATATATATTGCAGGCACCCGGTGTTGACTTAAAAAATAAATAATTTAATTATCTTGTTATATTTTTAAACGCTTCTGTGGTGGCTTTTAATGCCACTTCTGTCGGTAAACGCTCCATGGAACTGGCACCGTAAAAACCGTGGCAGTCCGGGCAGCGATCTAAAATGTATTGTGCATCTTCCGGGGTCGCGATAGGGCCGCCGTGACACAATACAATAATATCCGGACGGACAGCTTTGGCCGCTTTCGCCCAGTCATTGATCATCTCAACACAGTCATCCAGCGTGGTGGCGGTTTCCGCCCCGATATTACCGCCGGTGGTCAGACCCATATGCGGCACAAGAATATCCGCACCGGCTTCGGTCATGGCAATGGCATCTTCACGACTGAAGACATACGGTGTGGTCAGCAGATCTTTTTCATGTGCCTTGCGGATCATCTCCACTTCCAGCGCATAACCCATGCCGGTTTCTTCCAGATTGGCGCGGAATTTACCGTCGATCAGGCCGACTGTCGGGAAGTTCTGCACGCCGGAAAACCCGGTGGCTTTGATATCGTCCAGGAATTTATCAAACTGACAGAACGGATCCGTGCCGTTGACACCCGCCAGAACCGGCGTATGTTTCACGACCGGCAGCACTTCTTTTGCCATATCCATGACGATTTCGTTGGCATTACCGTAAGCCAGCAGACCGGCCAGTGAGCCGCGTCCTGCCATGCGGTAACGGCCGGAGTTATAGATAACGATGAGATCGATACCGCCGGCTTCCTCACATTTTGCTGACAGACCGGTACCGGCACCGCCGCCGATAATCGGCTCGCCGCGTGAAATCATGTCATTGAATTTTTTCAGTAATGCGTCACGGGAAAGTGGCATCTTGTGTCTCCTTATTTCGCCCGTAATTGCTGGTGTTGATCAATGACAAAACGGGTAAATTCCGGGTCATTAATGTGATACGGGCATTTGCGTAAAATACGTTTTTCTGTTTGTTTATAATGAGTTTCGAACGCCTCAATAAAGGCGCGGTCTGCATCCGGCGACCAGAAAGGCATACCTTCAGCATCCAGGGCGGAGAAACCGCCTTCCGGAATGATAAAAATGACATCGCCGTGACACTGGTTGAGTTTTTCCGCAATCCAGCGCCCCATCTGTGCATTTTCTTCCGGGGTGGTACGCATCAGGGTGACCTGGGCGTTGTGGTGATAGAACTGACGATCGGCGTATTTTTCCGGTACGGTGGACGGGCGGCCGAAATTGACCATATCCAGTGCGCCGCAGGAGCCGATATACGGCGTCTGCGAACGGGCAATGGCGCCGAAACGGTCTTCATCACAGGCCAGAACGCCGCCGAAAAGATAGTCACACACTTCCGTGGTGGTCAGGTCAAGGATACTGTCGAACAGATGGTCATCCGCCAGTTTTTCCATCGCTTTACCGCCGCTGCCGGTCGCATGAAAGACCAGACAATCGTAATCCGCTTCCAGTTCTTTGCTGATTTGCTGGATACACGGTGTGGTGACGCCGAACATAGTCAGGGCAATGGCGGGTTTATCAGTAACCTGCTCTTCCTGACAGAAATAAACCGCCCCGGCAATCTGATTAGCCGCATTACGGAGAACTTTACGTGAAATTCGGTTCAGGCCGGAGACATCAGTGACAGAGTAGAGCATGGCAATATCGCTTGCGCCGATATAGCCGGAAATATCACCGGAGGCCATGGTGGAAACCATGAGTTTAGGGATGCCGACAGGCAGGGATTGCATTGCTGGTGTAATCAGTGCCGTTCCACCGGATCCGCCCAAACCGAGAAGTGCTGCAATATCATTTTGTTTTGCAAGGAAACGTTCAAAGGCGACAGCCATTGCCGCGATAGCACGGCCGCGGTCGCCGCAGAAAACCGCGCTTTCGCCGTCAGGGTGACAGGCGGCGACGTCGCGGGCGCAGACATCCGCTTCCCGGGTCAGCTGACCGGGTTTTGTGGTTAAATCCACAGTCTTTACAGCCAGGCCGGTGCGCTGGATCAGCTCACTGACATAAAAAATCTCATCACTTTTGGTATCGAGCGTTGTGGCGATATAGACAGCGCCTTTATTGCTGTTCATGGTTAACCTCAAAGGGATATCGGATGTCTGATAACGCATCATAACCAGAATGAGACTGTAGTATCATTTTGTTTGGCTGATTTTGAGACATGCATCTCAATTTGTCTATCTTTAAATCAGTTTTTTGATAAAAAAAAACACCATAAGGGTGTTGCCGGCGGGGATGTTGTGTAAGATAGCCGCGCAAAATTCACAGAAAATTGTTAAAGGAAAATCAGTTATGGCCTGTACTGATGATGGGGCACCTTACTCCGGCACACGGAAGCGGACATTTAATCTGCTGGTTAATACCGCGCTGGCACTGTTTGAACAGGGCGCGATGCCGTCAGTCTCTGAACTGGCAGCGGAAGCCGGTGTGTCACGGGCAACGGCTTACCGCTATTTTCCGGCACAAAGTGATTTAATCGCCGCCACCGTGGATGCGAGCCTCGGCCCGATTCTGACCTGGCGCTCCGACAGCCCGGAAACCCGCGACCGGATGGAGCAATTGCTGGCTTTCGCTTATCCGCAGATGTTCCGCCACGAAGGTGCACTGCGTGCGGCATTGTATGTGTCGTTGCAGCAGTGGGCGCAGGATCGCTCGGCTTCGGCCAAATCCCAGACTAATGATGAGAAAAAACTGGTCAGAGGGCACCGCAAGGCGATTCTGGCTAATGTCACCGAGCCGCTGAAGGCGCATGTCGATCAGGAAACACTGGATAAAGTGATCCGTGCATTCTCGCTGGTGTACGGTTCGGAAGTGTTCCTGGTGATGAAAGATATCTGGAAGATGAATGACGGTGAAGTCATCGATATTACCCAGTGGATGGCAAAAGCGATTCTGAATCAGGCCATGGCGGACAGCCGGGCACAACAGGATGAGCAGCCGTAATCACGGCTGTTCTCTTATCTTCCGTGCACCACACTGATTTCCGCCTCTGACGGTGAGAAAGTTACGCGCATAATTATATCCCCTGTAATTAATTGATTCCGGTGATAGACTGATTTTCTGTTCCGGCAACCGGCTGACATTATAACAATATGAATATTATCAAAACTGCAGCAGGGATTTCGGCCTGTTTTGCGGCCGGATTATTGCTGGCATACCTGAACGTGCCGATGGCGCTGATGTTCGGCCCCATCATTCTGATTATTATTGCGCACCGTTTCAATGTTTCGCTCACTATTCCTAAGGGAACATTAACCTTTGTTCAGATGGTGCTCGGAACATCCGTCGGGCTGATGTTTACCCGTGTCGATCTCAGTCAGTTTGATCATCTTCTGCTGATTATGCTCATCATGGTGTCGTGTCTGGCGGTGCAGTTTACCGTCAGTTTTCTCTGGTTCCGCAAACGGGTGGGGTGGTCAGTTCAGGAATCTCTGCTGGGAGCGGTGCCGGGGGCAATGGCGGCAATTCTGGCGCTGATGGATCACACCGGTACACCGCCGCAGAAGGTAGTGATTTCTCATACTATCCGCCTGATTATTCTGATTATGCTGGCGGGTGTGGTGGTCGGCAGTGATCATCCTGTCCCGCCGCCTGCGGATATTCCGCCGCAGAGTCTGGTGTCCGTGCTGTGGCTGCTGGTGATTGTGGTGTGCGGGTATCTGTCCGGCAAAGCGCTGGAAAAAATCAATGTCCCGGCACCGTTTATGCTGACATCACTGGGCACGGCGATTGCGGTGCAGAGCATGGTGAGTACTTACATTGTTTTCCCGCTGCTGCTGAATGATATCAGTATGACGCTGATCGGCATGTATATCGGGAGCTATTTTGTTCTGTTTCCGCTGAGATCACTGCTGCGCAATATGGTGACGTCCGCTCAGGTGGTGCTGATCAATATTGTGCTGACTGCACTGATTGCATTCGGGGCGTCTCACCTGACCGGTTTTTCCTTCCCGATGCTGCTGCTCTCCTGGGCGCCCGGCAGCATGGAAGCCATGACATTCGCCGCAATTGCGATGGGGATAGATGCGGGTTTTGTCATGCTTAACCATATTCTCCGCATGCTGATTATTCAGAGCGTGCCGTCAGTGGTGCTGTATATTCAGGAACGGAGGAGTAAGTAATTACTCCGCTTTTTTCACTGTCAGCCGCACAGAATAGACCGGGTCTGAGTTTCCGCACATGTTGCGGTAAGACATTCCTTTGATATTTACCCTGACTTTCCCGCGCTCCGCCGGTGTTCCCTGCAAACGGGCAGCGATCAGCGGGCGCTGATCGGCTTTCATCACCCGTGTCTGCCACTCCTCACCGGTGATAAGCGGTATCCATTCCCCGGCCTCATTTTTTGACATCAGTGTGACCGTCATCCAGTCCGGTTTCTCACTGACATAAAACGGGATCATTCCTGCGTGCCGGGTGATTTCAATCGTTTGCTCATACGGCTGACCGGTCACCGCATCCGGTGCCGGGATTTTGGTCACCGATTCTGACGGCGTAAATATAGCCATACCGCCGCACATGGCACCATAAAACACCCCGCAGCCGCTTAACATCCCGCACAGCAGCAGTACAACGGTTCCCCTGAGAAATGAATGAGACAGGCGCATTATGGTTTCTTCCCTGATATTCATGCAAAAAATAAGTTTGCCAGTATAAAAAAAGATCACAACAAAAACTGTGCCCGGTATCTGTCAATTCAGGAAATCACACAATATGTACTGGTTAATACAAATGAGTCTTGTTAGACTTTAAAAACCGTACTAATTAGTACACTTATGGTGTCTGTTAACCGTGTGAGGAGTAATAATCAAATGACAGAAAAAGCGCAGGATCCTTCAAGACGATCTTTCCTGAAAAATGCCGGTCTCGGCACAATGGGGCTGGCGGCCGGTGCGCTCGGCAGCCATTCTGCATTAGCAGGCGGCAATGCCGTGCTGACAGGGGCAGATGATAAAAATAAAAGTTATATCAAAACAGATAAGCGTAAGAAGCTGATTTATAACGGCTATCTTATCACTATGGATGAGCAGTATGGTGATATTGAAGACGGTGCGGTGCTGGTTGACGGCGATAAAATCGTCGATGTCGGCCCGGTGTCCAAATTTGCCGGGGTTGATGCGGAGCTGATTGATGCGGACGGCGGTATTATCCTGCCGGGGATTATCGACAGCCACCGTCATACCTGGATGTCACTGCTGCGCGGGATCTCCGCGGATATGTCACTGGCCGGTTTCCTCGGCTCTACTTTCTACGGCATCGGTTCAGTCATGGAGCCGGAAGATATCCGCATGGCGGCACTGGTGGGATCGGTTGAGGCACTGAATGCCGGGGTAACCACCATTCTTGACTGCTGTGACTGTGTTAACTCACCGGATCATGCGCCGGCGGCGATTGAATCCCTGCGTGCCTCCGGGATCCGCAGTATCTATGCTTATGGTATGCAGGCCTATGATTATAAAGGCAGTAACCGGTTCCGCAGCCATCAGCAGCGCCTGGATGTGATGAAAAATATTCATCAGCAATATTATGGTTCCGGTAATAAAACCCTGAACCAGATGGGTGTGCTGCTGAGTGATTTCGGTACCATTCCGTTTGCGCATACCGCGAAAGAGATTGAGCTGGCCAATGACCTGGGTATCTTTGTGGCATCTCATACCGGTGCGGCAGAAAAATCCATTCTGCTGAAAGGGTTACATGAGCTGAAACACAATAATCTGCTGAAGCCCGGCCATCTCCACATTCACTGTACTTCGCTGGATAACAGCGAGTGGAAAATCCTGAAAGAGACCGGCGGTAAAGTCTCTATCGCGCCGGAAACTGAAATGCAGATGGGGATGGGGCGTCCGCCGTTCCGCGCCAGTCTTGACCACGGTTTTAAACCCGGCCTGAGCAGCGATATTGTCTGTGTCGGCTCCGGTGACCTGTTCTCGCAGATGCGTCTGGGTCTTCAGTTCCAGCGTTGTATGGACAGCGAAGCAGAAGCAAACCGCACCGGCAAAACCACCACCAAAATTGACCTGAGTGTGCGCGATGCGCTGACCTGGGCAACACACGGCAGTGCGGAAGCGATGGGGATGGAGAAAGAGATCGGCTCGATTACCAAAGGTAAAAAAGCGGATATTATTATCGTTTCCCAGAAAGAAGCCTTCGTACCGTCCAGTTATCCGGCGGGCTCAGTGGTTCTGCAGACCACATCATCCGGTGTGGATACGGTGATTATCAACGGCGATGTGAAAAAACGCTTTGGTAAGCTGACACAGCAGAATACCGACAAAATCCGTTCTGATGCGACAGAAGCACTGCGCCGTATTCAGAAAGCGGCGAAAAAGCTGCCGAAACAGACAGCAGAAGAGGTGGCAACCTTCTTCGATGCCGCTCAGGAGCAGGCGCGTGAGAATTTCTCAGCCGGTTACAGCTATAAAAAATAATTGACCGGGCAGTGTGAGCAACACAAAAAACCGCTTCCGTGAGGAAGCGGTTTTGTATTTCAGGGGAAAATTACTGCTCTTCCGGCAGAATAAACATACCGTAAGGGTGGATTTGCAGGAACAGACTGTCGCCGACAGACGGCTGCAATTGTGTGGCATTAATCTGCAGCAGCATGGACTGGCCGTGCCAGTCGACGGTCACTTCATACTGCGGCCCCATATAGGCCACATGAGACACGGTGCAGCGCTGGCTCTCATCACCCAGCAAACTCAGGGTAATGGCCTCCGGACGGACACCGACAGTAACGCTGCTTTTGTCCGTGACGAACTGCGGCGGACGCGGCAGACGGTAGCTGAAAATCTCAACGGCATCACCGGTCAGTGTCGCCGGGAAGATATTGGCATCACCCATAAAGCTCGCCATAAACTTCGAGGCAGGCTGACGATACAGCTCCTGCGGCGATCCCAGCTGCATAATTTTCCCTTTGTTCATCACCAGTACCATATCCGAGACCGCAAAGGCCTCGCTCTGGTCGTGGGTCACATACAGAGAGGTGATATTAAACTGCTGCTGCAATTCACGGATTTTTTCCCGCATGCTGCGGCGCAGGTTGGCATCGAGGTTACTCAGTGGCTCATCAAATAACAGCACTTTCGGTTTGAGGATCAGGGCACGGGCCAGTGCAACACGCTGCTGCTGACCACCGGAGATCTGATCGACAAAGCGATCCGCGAATCCGGCCAGATCCACCAGCTCCAGTGCTTCCTCCACCCGCTCTTTCACTTCCGCTTTCGGGCGGCCCAGCATTTTCAGCCCGTAACCGACGTTATCGCCGAGGGACATATGCGGGAACAGCGCGTAAGACTGGAACACCATACAGATATCACGCTGCTGGATGGAACGGTCTGTGACATCTTCGCCGTCAATGAACATCTTACCTTCGGTCGGTTTTTCCAGCCCCGCCACCAGACGCAGCACGGTGGTTTTTCCGCAGCCGGACGGGCCGAGCAGGGTGACCATGCTGCCCGCCGGAATAGAAAGACTTAAATCGTCGATGACCGTGTTGGTGCCAAAGCGTTTAGTCACATTTTTTAATTCAACAAAACTTTGTTGTGTCATGTCGGTTACTCCATGATTACTGTGCATTTTTGGCTTTGGAACGTGAAACACGGGCTTCGCCAATCAAAAAGTCGAACAGGAAAATAATCGCCAGCATCACGACGATCAGGATTGAGCCATAGGCAATGGCCACGCCGTACTCGCCGTCTTCCACGCGGTTCAGAATATAGGCGGTTGCCACACGGGTGTCTGGTGTCACGAGGAACACAATGGCACTGACCGTGGTGATGGCGCGGACAAAGCTGTAAATCAGTGCCGACAGAATTGCCGGACGCAGCAGCGGCAGCAGGATGTGGAAGATTGTCCGCATCGAACCGGCACGCAGGCTGAGTGACGCCTCGTCCAGGGATTTGTCGATTTGCCCCAGACCGGCGATACCGGCGCGGATCCCGACCGGCACATTTCGCATCGTCATGGAGATAATCACGATTGCCGCCGTCCCGGTTAAATAGAACGGAGAATCGTTAAAGGCGAGGATGTAAGACACACCCGCCACGGTTCCCGGCACCGCGAAGCAGAGCATCGTGGTAAATTCGATGGTCTTTTTGCCGCGGAATTCCTGGCGCACCACAATGTAGGCGATCAGCAGGCCGAGCACGGCGGTGATTGGTGCGGCAATCCCGGCGTAGAGCAGGGTATCGAGCAGTGAAGGCCATGCGCCGTCATTCATGCCCTGACCGAACAGCTTGATAAAGTTATCCAGGGTTAAGGTGTAATCCACGCCCCAGTTCACGGTAAAGCTGCCGTAGAAGATGCTGCCGTACAGTACCAGGTTGAAGACAACCCAGATGGTGAGGAAGGTGGTGACAAACGCAACCAGCGCGGCAGGCAGCGGCTGTACATCACCGCGGTAAGATTTACCGGACACCGTGACATAAGAACGTTTGCCGATCCACATATACTGCACACAGAAGACCAGCAGCGAGAAGACCAGCAGGGAGGCGCCGAGGGTACTGGCCGCCTGATAATCGAGCTGGGAGCCGGTGATATAGAAGTAAATCTGGGTGGCAAGCACGTCAAAGTTACCGCCGAGGACCAGCGGGTTACTGAAGTCTGCCAGTGACTGTACAATCACAATCAGGAAGGCGTTAGCCAGCGCCGGTTTCAGCAGCGGCATAAAGACGTTGAAGAACGTCTGGAAACGGTTGGCGCGCAGGGTGTAAGACGCTTCTTCCAGCGACGGGTGAATGGTTTTGATGGCACCGTCGAGGATCATAAAGGACATCGGCGTAAAGGCGAGCACCTGGGCCAGCCAGATCCCGGTAAAGCCGTACAGCCAGTTGGTGTTTTCCAGCCCCGCATACGTGGCGAGGAATTCGGTCACATAACCGGAACGTCCCATCATCAGGGTGACACCCAGGCCGACAATAAACGGCGGGGTGACAATCGGCAGGATGGAGAACACACGGCCGATAATTGCCGAACGTTTTGCGATACGGCTGGTATAAATCGCCAGAATCAGACCGAAGAAGGTACAGCCCGCACCGACTGCCAGTGAGAGTATCACGGAGTTCCAGATGACCTGCACAATATGGGACTGTGTGAGAATCGATACAAATGCGAACGGCGCGAAATCCCCGTTATTGTCGGTGAACATCGGGATAAAAATCGCGATACTCGGGAATACAATAAACAGCGCAATCAGCCCGACCACCGCAATCAGTGAGCCGATAACAAACTGGTCGCCGCCCAGCCACTCCAGGCGTTTGAGGGCGAGGGTCATAATCATGCCGAGCGAGATAAACAGCACAATGGCGGAATAGCCGAGACCTTTCCCTTCCCATACGGCGCTGACAACCGCCACCACTGCCGTCAGAACGGCGATCGCAATATCGGTATAGTGACGTCCGCGCTGGTCGCGGGAAGCCGGTGTCAGTGAGCGGAAAAACAGTACTGACGGCAGCAGATACCAGAGCCAGCTGACATTCAGCCCGTGCCAGCCGTAAGCGGCAAGAATTTCATCTGATGTGGAGTCGGTTAAACCATAATCCAGGCTCCAGGACGGCAGCAGGGCAAAGCCCAGCCACGCGATCAGCAGCCATAAGAAGATGGAATCCCGTCCCTGTTTTGAAGGCAGAGTCAGGGTTTCAGACATTAAAGAATCTCCCTTGCCCGTCTTCATTCAGGAGAATGAGACAAGACAATATAATTATTATAATAAAAACAAGACCGCGCGGCAGAACACCGCGCGGCAGACAACATTACTTACTCATTTTGACTTCGGTGACCCACTTGTTGATCAGATTCTTACGGGTTTCAGCATCACCGTATTTATCCATATCGTAGTTGATCAGTTTCAGATCAGAGAGTTTCAGTGACATTGGTGAGGATTCAGCCGTGGTATTGGTCAGGATCTGGTAAGATTTACCCTCTTTCCAGCTGATTTCCTGGGCTTCTTTGGACAGCACGAAATCCACGAACAGTTTGGCGTTGTCCATGTTACGGGCATTTTTCAGGATACTGATACCACCGATTTCATAACCGGTTCCTTCACACGGGGAAATTAACTCCAGCGGTGCACCGTTTTCCACTTCCAGGGAATAGTCGTGCAGGAAGCCGATACCGATAGCGGATTCACCACGGGCGGCGTTACGCGCAGGGGCAATACCGGATTTGGTGTACTGGGAGATATTGCTGTTGAGTTTTTTCAGGTAATCGAATGCCTGATCGGTGCCCCACAGCTGGTCAAATGTCGCCAGCGCAGTGTAAGCCGTACCGGAGCTCTGCGGGTCAGCAATCTGGATTTCACCTTTGTATTCCGGCTTGGTCAGATCTTTCCAGCAGGTCGGGATTGGCAGGCCTTTCTCTTTCAGACGATCTTTGTTCACACCGAAACCTAAGATGCCGACATAAACCGCAGAAGAGTAGTTGCCTTTGCGTTTGGCCGGATCACGGAACTGCGGCATGATCTGATCTAAATTCGGGGATTTGTACGCCTCCAGCAGATCCATCTCACCCGCCTGTGAATGCGGATCTAATGTACCGCCGTACCAGACGTCAGCCTGCGGGTTACGTTTTTCCGCTTCGATCTTGGCCAGGGTGCTGCCGGAACCGTTACGGACAAATGTGGTTTTCACATCGTATTTTTTGGCGAAAGCCTGTGTTTCAGCTTCACACATGGCGTTGGTCGCGCTGCAGTAAACCACCAGACGACCGGCGGCATTAGCGGATGTGGTAACAGCAGCCAGTGATAAACCGGCGGCAGCGAGAGCAGAGAGGGTCTTGAGTTTCATTATCAGTTCATTCCTTATTATAGGGTTCTGTCATCGGAGAGTGAAACAGAGCCTGCCAGATGTTCCCGCTTGCTGACATTAGCTATCAGCAGCGGCATCAGCAGTAATCCCGTCAGTGCCGCGGCACTGGTCAGCAGGGTAAACATGCCCTGCCAGCCGTAATGTGCCATGACCTGCGCGAGCGGCCACCCGGCCATTGCCGCCCCTAAGTAGGCGTAAAGACCAAGGTAACCCGTTACCGTACCGGCGGCTTTTTTATGGCAATATTCTGTCGCCGCCAGTCCGATTAACATTTGCGGCCCGAATACAAAAAAGCCGGTACTGAAGAAACACGCCGCCAGCAGTCCGTAGTGATGAATCGGTATTAACCACAGGGCGCTGACAGCAATAAACAGGCCGAGGGAAAACAGCAGAATCATCGGGGCGCGCTGACCACGGAATAAAATATCCGACCCCCAGCCCGCACAGACCGCACCCAGCAAACCGCCCAGTTCAAACAGTGACAATGTGGCATTGGCACTGAGCAGATTGCTGCCGTGTGTTTCGGATAACCACAGGTTTCCCCAGTCATTGATCGCCATCCGGATGAGATAAACGAGAATGTAGGAGAAACCGAGTAACCAGATCATCCGGTTACATAAAATTGTCTCTTTCAGGATCACCCGCATCGGCAGCGGCGGGGATAACTGCTCCTGACGCAGTTCTGACGGGTCATGCCGCCATTGTCCGACAGTCGGTAATCCTTCCTCCTGTGGCGTGCCGTGTAACCGGCTGCACAGCCACAGGCCGGTCACCATCCCGATAATGCCCGGCACTATCAGGGCGGTCTGCCAGCTGTAACGGGTTGCCAGCCAGGCGGTCAGCAGCGGCAGGGTAATGCCGCCGAGGCTGATGGAGATATTCCACAATCCCCACCAGAAGCCGCGTTCATTGCGCGAATACCAGTGTGTCAGGATGCGCGCGCACGGCGGCCAGCCCCAGCCCTGGAAAAACCCGTTCAGTGTCCAGACAATCAGCAGGGCAGGAAATGACAGGCACCAGGCAAAGACAATATTCAGCACGCCGGTCATAAACAGCCCGGCGCCCATAAACCAGCGGTAACCGGTGATATCGTGGAAAATCCCCGATACAAATTTTGAGATGCCGTAACTCAGGTAAAATGCGGTCGCTATCAGGCCGATATCGCTTTTATCGAGATGCAGTTCTGTCTGCATCACCGGCATCACAAAGTTAAAGCTCTTGCGGGTCAGATAAAACGTGGCGTAACCGATTATCATCGATAACATCAGTTTATTGCGCCAGAATCGATAGGTTTTATCCATGGTTTTGGTCTGTTTTCCGGCCATTACGTTATGTCCCGTTCAGGCTGCAAATGTAATCAATCTGTCAATAAAAAGGATGAGAGAAGGTAGTAGATGACTAGGAATAAGTCTTAGTTTTCGTGATTTTCATCAGAAAATGTGGGCAGGTTAACAATAATCCGGGTCCCGCCGGTGGTGGTCAGTGTCCAGTCGCCGCCGAGTGCCCTGACCCGTTCCTCAATACCGCGCAGACCAAAGCCGCCGCGGCGTTTGCTCTCCGGGATACCGATACCGTTATCAGAGACATGGAGCTGTATCGTGTCACGTTGCTGTCTCAGTATGATGAGGATGTGGGTGGCTCCGGCATGCTTACTGATATTATTTAACAATTCCTGTACAAGCCGGTAAAGCGTGAACAGCACAGTTTCATTTTCCGGCGGCTGTTTCAGTTCATAATGAAACTCGCACTGAATGCCGTTTTCCCCGAACGCAAATTCCGTAATCAGATGGCGCAGTGCATTTTCAAGAGACATTTCACTCAGCACCGGCGGACGCAGTTCCCGTAAAAGCTGGCGGGTGGACTGATGAATTTTCTGTGCCAGTTCATTGATTTGTGCTGCCGCACGGCTGCTTTGCGGATCCGGCGCGGTTTTTCTGACCAGCATCGACTGGATCTGAATTGCCGTGATGTTCTGGCCGATTTCATCATGCAGCTCGCGGGCAATCGCTTTTTTGACATCCTCTTCCGTATGCACCAACTGCTGCATCAGATC
Organism: Morganella morganii; assembly: GCF_019243775.1. Taxonomy (NCBI): domain Bacteria; kingdom Pseudomonadati; phylum Pseudomonadota; class Gammaproteobacteria; order Enterobacterales; family Morganellaceae; genus Morganella; species Morganella morganii. The sequence goes on along the minus strand of NZ_CP069157.1, from coordinate 2,991,984 downwards.
CCGCCGCGCCTGTAACTCCTGCTCCAGCCGTTCGCGGTAGCGCTGTAAATTACGTGACAGTTGCTGCTGACGGCTGATGGCAATCCCGAGGCCGATACCAATCAGCGCCTGGGTGCTCATAAACATCTGCAATTCCTGTAAATCGGCAAATGCGCCGTTAAACTGGCGGGCAAAGGTGATAATCAGACTGCCGAGCAGGGCAGAGAGTACGCCGCCCTGCCAGCCGTAGCGGTAGGCCATAAAGACATTGGGGATAAATACCAGCAGCACCAGCAGGCGTTCAATTTCCGGGGTAAAAAAGAGCTGGGCGCTGAGCCCGGCCAGGCAGAACAGAAAACACCACATCAGCAGCGACGTGCGCAGCTGCGGATCCGGCGTGCCGTAATCCAGGATCAGGCGGAAATGCTGTTCATGGAGATATTCATAGATCAGATAGACAAACGGTGTCAGCAGAATACCGCCGGTCAGCGTGGTGAGGAAAATCTGGGTCACACTCAGCGGCGTCAGCAGGCTGAACACCAGGGTATGCAGCAGGCTGTTGATACCGACACCGGCGATCAGCAGTAACAGGCGCTGCCAGTAAAGGGTGTAGCGCCACCAGGTGGTCTGGATAATAAAGGCGGTGATAAGACTCAGCAGCGGCGACAGCAGGATCACCGGCTGTGACAGCAATTGTTCCTGTGCCAGCCAGATATTCAGCAGCAGCTCCGCCAGCAGCAGGGTCGGCCAGAAGCGCCGCCACAGCAGGATCATCAGCGCCAGCCGCAATCCTTCCGGCAGAAAAAACGCTGACAGCACACTGTTCTGACTGAGGTAAAAACCGATGATCCACAGACCAATCCAGGTCAGGGAATAGGTAAACAGCAGAAATACCGACTGTAACAGCAGACGAGCGCCGCGCCTCATGGCCTATTGTCCCGCGATAAGGTGGTGCGCCAGGGCAAAATGAACCAGATCGATCGTGCTGTCGCACTGCAGTTTGCCCAGCACATTGGCGCGGTGGACATGCACAGTTTTATGGCTGAGTTCGAGTTTATCCGCAATCGCCCTCACACTCATCCCGGCCACCAGCAGATCAAACACCTCACGTTCACGCGGGGTCAGCTCTTCCAGCGCCCGGTTTTCCGGTGGTGACTGACGCAGCGCGCGCATGGCATCCGCACACAGATAGCAGCCACCCTGATGCACGGAACGCACCGCCTGAACCAGCTCTTCCGGGCCGCAGCGTTTGGTGAGATACGCACTGGCACCGGCGTCCAGCGCACTCTGCACAAAGGCCGGGGTATCATAAATACTGAGAATGATGGTTCGGAAGGCGGTTTTGCGCTCCCGCAGGCGGGCGAGCAGCTGTAATCCGTTTTCATCCGGCATGGAAATATCCATGATCACCACATCAATATCCGGACGGGTCAGTGCGGGCCAGGCTTCCGCCGCACTGGCATATTGTCCGGCGATGGTAATATCCGGCTCCAGTGTCAGGAGCTGGGCGAAACCGGATCGCACAACTACATGGTCATCGATGAGCGCTATTTTTATCATGTCCGGACAGCGTATTATCAGCAGAAAGGGATCAATTATTGACAGAGGTTATATCAATATAGCGGGTGATAATCGAGGATATTCATACAGAAATCCGCTCCCCGGCTGTTTTTTTACCGCTTAACCGATTCGGTTGCAGGTAAATTATTTCACATAGGCAAGCAACGGCAGTGAATCACGGGCCAGTGCGGTGCATTTGTAGTTTTCCGGCAGCTTTATATGTTTGATGTCGAAATAGTTATCTTTATTCATTTCCGCCATCTGCCGGGTATCATAATTGCTCATATCCCAGCGGTTACTTTTGGCAAACAGTAAGATCGCTTTTTCGATACGGGCATTCGGTAAATCCCCGTAGCCGCAATCATTTTTCAGATAAATAAAAACCGCAGTCAGTCCGGCGAGGTCTTCAGCCTGTGACGGCGTCAGCGCTTTCGCGGGCAGGGAAAGCAGCAGGGCACAGCTGAATAAAGCGTGAATGAATATTTTCATAGTAAGTAGTTTACCGGTGGCGCCTGTCAGTTTATGTGAAGATTTTAATAGTTTTGTCGCGAATGTCATCCGCTGACTAAAGTGGTGTAAAGCCCTTATTCCGGAGAAGGGAATACATTGACTTTGCCCTTAGGGCAGGGTTTAGCCTGCGCTATAACAGAACCCAATCATTTTGTCATAGCATATCACCACTGATGATAAAGGAAGCATATCATGCAACGACGCGATTTTTTGAAATATAGCGCATTCCTAGGTGCTGCCACGATGCTGCCGGCATGGAGCCGGTTTGCTTTTGCGGCACAGGAACGCCCGGCTCTCGGTATTCCGCCCCTGTTAACAGCGGATAATGCCCAAAAAATCACCCTGAATATTCAGCAGGGGAAAATGGCGTTTATTCCCGGCAAAACCACCCAAACCTGGGGATATAACGGTGATTTACTGGGCCCGGCACTGAAACTGCGGCGCGGTAAACCGGTGACGGTGGATATCGTCAATAAACTGCCGGAAGCGACCACGGTTCACTGGCACGGTCTGGAGATCAGCGGAGAGCAGGATGGCGGGCCGCAGGCCATTATCGCCCCGGGCGGCACCCGCACGGTCAGTTTCACGCCGGATCAGCCGGAAGCCACCTGCTGGTTCCACCCGCACACCCACGGCAAAACCGGCCATCAGGTCGCGATGGGACTGGCCGGGCTGGTGCTGATTGAGGATGACAATACCGCTTCAACCGGCTTGCCGGGTGAGTGGGGCATTGATGATATCCCGGTGGTATTGCAGGATAAGCGTCTGACTGCAGACGGCGAAATTGATTATCAGCTGGATGTGATGTCAGCGGCGGTCGGCTGGTTTGGTGACACTATGCTCACCAACGGTGCGGTTTACCCGCAGCATATGGCCCCGCGCGGCTGGTTGCGTCTGCGGCTGCTCAACGGCTGTAACGCCCGCAGTCTGCAGATGGCAGCCGGTGACGGGCGTCCGCTGTATGTGGTCGGCAGTGACGGCGGCCTGCTGGCCGAACCGGTAAAAGTGCAGGAGCTGCCGATGCTGCCGGGGGAACGGTTTGAAGTGCTGGTGGATACATCGGACGGAAAATTCTTTGATATTGTCACCTTGCCGGTTCGTCAGATGGGGATGACCCTGGCACCGTTTGACGGCCCGCTGCCGGTGCTGTCCATCCGCCCGACTCTCGATGCCGCGCGTGGTAAGCTGCCGGATGTGCTGGCCGCCATGCCTGCCCTGATCGACACCTCCCATCTGCCGGTGCGTGAGTTCCGTCTGATGATGGATATGCGCCTCGACATGCAGGGCATGATGATGCTGACCGACAAATACGGCCCGCAGGCGATGGCCGGGATGGGCATGCACGGCGGCATGGGCGGCCATATGAGCGGCGGACACATGGGCGGAATGAATAATAATGGTATGGGGCGCGGTATGCGCGGCGGCCACTGCGGCTCCGGTGAGGTTGATCTGATGAATGCCAACAGCATCAACGGCATCCCGTTCTCCATGACCGAAAGTGCCTTTGATGTGAAACAGGGGCAGGCGGAGCGCTGGATTATCTCCGGTGTCGGCGACATGATGCTGCACCCGTTCCATATTCACGGTACCCGTTTCCGTATTCTCAGCGAGGGCGGACGCACACCTGCGGCCCACCGGCAGGGCTGGAAAGATATGGTGCGGATCGAAGGCAATGTCAGCGAAGTGCTGGTGAAATTCGACCATCCGGCCACCAATGCGCATCCGTTTATGGCGCACTGTCACCTGCTGGAACATGAAGATACCGGTATGATGACCGGCTTTACTGTCACGGCCTGAATATAAAATTAACCGGCGACAATCCGCGTCAGTCATGGCGCGGATACTGTTTATCTGTCCGTGGTATGCTAAACTAACGCGCTTTCTGACCGGTATTAAACCGGGTTTAATGCCGAACCACTGAAACAGCGTACCGTTGACGACAAAAAAATCATGAAGAAACACACCTTAGATACAATGATCTCCGAAGCTGAGATTCAGCAGCGCGTTGCCGATCTCGGCAGCGAAATTTCCGCACACTATCGTCACAGCAACAAAGAGCTGGTCTTAGTCGGGTTACTGAAAGGATCTTTTATTTTTATGGCCGATCTGTGCCGTAAAATTGATGTTCCGCATGAAGTCGATTTTATGACGGTATCCAGTTACGGCAGCGGCACCTCGTCCACCCGTGATGTGAAAATTGTCAAAGACCTGGACGAAGATATCCGCGGCAAAGACGTGCTGATCGTGGAAGATATCATTGATTCCGGAAATACACTGCACCGTGTGCGCGACATTCTGTCTCTGCGCGGCCCGAACTCCGTGGCTATCTGCACCCTGCTGGATAAACCGTCCCGCCGTGAGGTGGATGTGCCGGTTGACTGGGTCGGTTACGCAATCGAAGACAAATTTGTGGTCGGCTACGGCATCGACTACGCCCAGAGCTACCGCCACCTGCCGTATATCGGCCATGTGACACTGCTGGAAGAGTAATGTGTCCGGTTGTGAATATAAAAACGGCACCCGAAGGTGCCGTTTGCTTTTACGGTGATCAGGACGACGGCATATTTGAAAGTTTGGCCACGGCCTGGCGGTAAGCCAGTTCCATTTTTTCGCGGCTGTCAGAGCTGATATCCAGATCATGCAGCAGGCCGTTGTTAATCCCGTAGATCCAGCCGTGGATCATCACACGCTGGCCGCGTTTCCACGCTGCCTGCATAATGGTGGAGTGCCCCAGGTTATACACCTGTTCCACCACGTTCAGTTCACACAGACGGTTGATGCGGTCCTGTGGTGCGAGTTCGCCCAGCAGGGAGCTGTGCTGATACCAGATATCACGGATATGCAGTAACCAGTTGTTGATAAGCCCCAGCTCGGTGCCCTCAATTGCGGCCTGAATACCGCCGCAGTTGTAGTGACCGCAGACGATAATATGTTCAACCTGGAGCACATCCACGGCATACTGGATGACGGACAGGCAGTTCAGGTCGGTATGGATGACAAGGTTTGCCACATTACGGTGAACAAACAGATCGCCCGGTGCTGCTTCGATCAGTTTTTCGGCGGGAACACGGCTGTCGGAGCAGCCGATCCAGAGAAAACGCGGCTTTTGAGCCTGTGCTAACTCTTTGAAAAATTCCGGATCTTTTTCGTTTACAGATTCGGACCACTGTTTGTTATTGGCAAACAGTTCTTCGATTTTTTTCATCATGACGGATAGCCTGTTGCAGATCCTTTAGCTAGAATCTTTTGTATAAAAAATTTAAATTTTAATAAATTGTTATTAAATAATTTCAGCAAAGAAGACAAATTGTCAAGAACCGATTCCGGTTCGCAGGTATTATTTCGGTTTATATTGCACCCAAATTTCTAAATTAAAAAGGTATTTTTCTGTTATGACCTATGCACTGGAAATATCACAATTAACCAAGCAGTATGCGGGAGGCGTGCAGGCTTTACGGGGAATTGACCTGAAAGTCAGTGCCGGCGATTTCTACGCCCTGCTGGGTCCGAACGGCGCGGGAAAATCCACCACCATCGGGATCATCAGTTCACTGGTGAATAAAACCGGCGGCAAAGTCTCCGTGTTCGGTTATGACATCGATACCGATCTGGTTCTGGCCAAACGTCAGCTCGGCCTGGTACCGCAGGAGTTTAACTTCAACCCGTTTGAGACCGTACTGCAGATTGTCTTACAGCAGGCGGGCTATTACGGGGTGCCGCACAAACTGGCGCAGGAGCGGGCGAAAACCTACTTAACGCAGCTGGATTTGTGGGAGAAACGTGATGAGCGCGCGATGCGTCTGTCCGGCGGGATGAAGCGCCGCCTGATGATTGCCCGCGCACTGATGCATCAGCCGAAACTGCTGATCCTCGACGAACCGACCGCCGGGGTGGATATCGAACTGCGCCGCTCCATGTGGGGGTTCCTCAAGACCCTGAATGCACAGGGCACCACGATCATTCTCACCACGCACTATCTCGAGGAAGCGGAAATGCTGTGCCGCAATATCGGGATTATCCAGCACGGCGAACTGGTGGAAAACACCAGTATGAAAGCGCTGCTCGGTAAGCTGGAATCGGAAACCTTTATCCTCGATCTGGGCTCAAAAAACCCGCTGCCGCAGCTTGAGGGCTACACGTTCCGGCTGACTGATACCTCAACGCTGGAGGTGGATGTCCGCCGTGAACAGGGGCTGAACGGCGTTTTTGCCCAGCTGAATGCGCAGGGCATTGATGTGTTAAGCATGCGCAACAAAGCGAACCGGCTGGAGGAATTATTTGTGCATCTGGTGAATCATGATTTGGAGGCTGCAAAATGATGTCGCTGTACTGGGTGGCGCTGAAAACAATCTGGCGCAAAGAAATCACCCGTTTTATGCGGATTTGGATCCAGACGCTGATCCCGCCGGTGATCACCATGTCACTCTATTTTATTATTTTCGGTAATCTTATCGGTAACCGGATCGGTGAAATGGGCGGTGTCGGTTACATGCAGTTTATCGTGCCCGGCCTGATTATGATGTCAGTGATTACGAACTCCTATGCCAACGTATCCTCTTCTTTTTTCGGGGCAAAATTCCAGAAAAGTATTGAGGAACTGCTGGTGGCGCCGGTGCCGACCCACGTCATTATCGCCGGGTTTGTCGGCGGTGGTGTGGCGCGCGGTGTGCTGGTCGGGATCCTGGTCACATTAGTATCTCTGTTCTTTGTGCCGTTACAGATCCACTCCTGGTTTATGATCATTGCCACGCTGCTGATGACTTCCATTCTGTTCTCGCTGGCGGGGCTGCTTAATGCGCTGTTTGCGAAAAGCTTTGATGATATCAGCATTATCCCGACGTTCGTCCTGACGCCGCTGACCTACCTGGGCGGGGTGTTTTACTCCCTGACGCTGTTACCGGCGTTCTGGCAGGCGGTGTCCAAACTGAACCCGATTGTCTATATGATCAGCGGCTTCCGTTATGGTTTCCTCGGTATCAGTGATGTCTCTCTGACCACCACCCTCGGGGTACTGAGCTTGTTTATTGCGGTGTTTTATCTGCTCACCTGGCGCCTGATTGAGAAAGGGCGCGGTCTGAGAACCTGACCCTGCTTTCTGATCATCCGCCCGGCACATGGTTGCCGGGCTTTTTGTATCTGTCCTGATTATTTTCCTGCGCTATGTAATTATTTTTCCTCGGTTTATCTCCGATTAATACAGACCTTCTCCCGTTCCCGCCACTGCCAAAGTTAAATCACAGAATTAGTATGCGTTTATCTCCTGCTGCATAGATTAATTAAATTAATGTGTTTATCGTGTATGGGCTGGTAAAAACCGGCTGTGTACTGATGTTTAAGGATAAATTTCATTCTGTTTCATTATTACATTCGGAGATATTTTTATGGGTATCGCTACATACGACAGGGAAGACGGATGGTCGTTTATCGATGATGTGTTAAGCAGCCCGGGACGGGGTAACGGACGCTGGATTAATAATAAAATTTCATATGATGCCTTTGATGCGGGCAGTCAGATTGTCAGAGCCAATACCGGCTGGAATGGCGCGGGTGTGCTCGGGCAGCCCGCGGAAGTAACCTATTCATTCCCGACATGGGAGGGAATGTATTATAACGGCGCAGGAAACACCGGCCTGAAGGGTTTTAATGACTATCAGAAAGATCAGGCCCGTTTATCACTGCAGTCATGGGCTGATGTGGCAAATATTACCTTTAAGGAAGTGGATGCCGGCCGGGGGGAAATCTATACCAATATCACCTTTGGTTATATCAATGATAAATACACTCAGGCCTATGCCTGGCTGCCGCACACCAAAGATTATTCGGGTGATGTGGTGACTGATTCGCGGGGTTTTGATGTCTCCGGCCAGTCCTGGTACAGCTCAGAACCCGGGGCGCTGAATGTGACACCGGTGACCGGAAACTATGGCCGCCTGACATTTACCCATGAAATCGGTCATACCCTCGGGTTAAATCATCCGGGCAACTATAACGCCGGTCAGGGGCGTCCTTCCTATAAAGATGCGGATTATGCCGAAGATACCCGTCAGTACAGCGTGATGAGTTACTGGAGTGAGAAAATCACCGGTGCAGACCACAAAGGCTACTACGCTTCCGCGCCGCTGCTGGATGACATTACGGCGATTCAGAAACTGTACGGTGCAAATTATAACATCCGCACTGATGACACTGTTTATGGGTTTGGTTCCAATACCGGGCACGATTATTACACCGCAAAGAGTATCACAGACAAGCTTATTTTCACCGTCTGGGACGGCGGTGGCAATGACACCCTGAATTTCTCCCGTTATAAGCAGGATCAGAAAATTTCCCTGCGCGAAGGGGATTTCTCGGATGTCGGCGGCCTGAGCGGAAATGTGTCAATTGCACACGGTGTGGTGATTGAAAATGCCTTCGGCGGGTGCGGAAATGATGTGATCATCGGCAATGATGCGGACAATATTCTGAAAGGCAATGCCGGGGATGATGTGCTGTACGGTGGTGCCGGGCAGGATCAGTTGTGGGGCGGTACCGGGAACGATATTTTCGTGTTCTCGGCGGTGACGGATTCCCTGTATGACCATCCGGATCATATCCGGGATTTTTCAACCGGCCTGGACAGTATTGATTTACAGGGACTGAATCAGAACAGCGCCGGGGAAAAATTCATTTATTTCACCGATGAATTTACCGGTGCGGCCGGTGCGGCCGAGCTCCGGTACAATGAAGGGCTGAACCTGACAGAGTTGCTGATTAATATCAGCGGAGATCCTTACAACTATGATTTCAGAGTGGATATCACCGGCCAGGTGAACGTTCACACTGACTTTATCGTTTAACACAGCAGGCGGGCGCGGCCGGTGCGGCGTCCGCAGTATTCAGGAATTCACTATGCAAATATCCCGGCCATTATTGTTTTCGTTGTTGCTATCTGGGCAGAGCGCGGCAATCAGCCAGAAAATTCCCGCTGCAGAAGCGCTTCAGGGGCCCTGGCAGTTTACGGAGGACGGGCAGACGCTGCCGGTCGGACTCACGGCGGTTCCCGACAGCACAACAGACGGGTTTCAGCTGCATTTCACGGCACAGCCGCAGATAACGGCCTGGCGTCCGGCGCCGGACGGCATTGCGTTTCTTACTGCAGACGGCACCACACGTTATTTCTTTTCCGCCGAAGCCCCCGGCCGTTACCGCGCGGAAATCTGGCATGAAAATGGCGCCTGTCTTCTGAAAGAGTAATTACCTCTCTTTTTTACCTGGTGAACAATATTATCAATCCCGGCAGACATGCCGGGCGGAGTCCCTGTATATGCTTTCCGGGAAAACCAGAAATGACATTACGGCATTTATTGCCGCCCGCAAGTCCCTGTTTACCTCACTGGCATTATTCAGCGGACTGATTAATCTGCTGATGCTGGTGCCGTCTGTGTATATGCTGCAGGTGTACGACCGCGTTCTGCCCTCCGGCAATGAAATGACGCTGCTGATGCTGACGCTGATAATGGCCGGATTACTGGCACTGACCGGCGGCCTCGATTATTTGCGCAATATGCTGGTGATCCGCATGAGTAACCAGTTTGATCTGGCGCTGAATACCCGTGTTTATGACGCGGCGTTTCAGGCAAAACTGCACCGTACGCCGGGGCATCTGCCGTTACAGGCACAGACCGATCTGATGATCCTGCGCCGTTTTATCACCGGCAACGGTATTTTTGCTTTTCTCGATCTGCCCTGGTTCCCGCTTTATCTGCTGGTGATCGCCCTGTTTAATCCGTGGCTGGGATTGTTTGCCTGTGGCGGTGCCGTCGTGCTGATCGCGCTTGCGCTGCTCAATGAACGGCTTTCCGGGCCGCCGCTGACCGCTGCAAACCGCTCTTCCGCCGCCGCACAGGGCATGCAGGGCAGCCATTTTGCCCATACTGAACCCGCAGAGGCGATGGGAATGCAGCAGTATTTGCGTCAGCGCTGGCTGAACCGGCACTGCGACAGCCTGAAGAAACAGACACAGGCCAGTGATTATTCAGCAAAAATCATGACAATCACCAAAACCATCCGCCTGATCCTGCAATCCCTGATGCTGGGGCTGGGCGGCTGGCTGGCGCTGGATAATACCATCTCGCCGGGCATGATGATTGCCGGGTCGATTCTGCTGGGACGCGCGCTGTCACCGGTCGAACAGGTCACAGGCGTATGGAAAAGTGCCAAAGAGAGCAGGCTGGCGTATCAGCGGATTACTGCGTTGCTGGCGGCTCACCCGCAACCACCGCAGAAGCTGGCACTGCCGGTTCCGCAGGGTAATTTGTCCGTCTCCGTGATGCAGGCGGGTTATCCCGGCGCTGACACACCGCAGCTGCACAATTTGCATTTCAGCCTTGTACCGGGGGAGGTGCTGGGGATCATCGGTCCGTCAGGTGCCGGAAAATCGGCACTGGCAAAACTGCTCGCCGGGTTATGGCCTGCAACACGCGGGGCTGTCCGGCTGGACAGGGCCGATCTCTGTCAGCAGGACAAAGCGGTGTCCGGCAAATATATCGGTTATCTTCCCCAGGAAATTGCACTTTTTCCCGGCACAATCGCCGATAATATCGCCCGTTTCGATCCTGATGCTGATCCGGAAAATATCATCCGTGCGGCGCAACTGGCACAGGTACATGAATTGATCCTGCAACTGCCGCAGGGCTATGAAACCCTGACCGGGGCAGACGGTACCGGCCTTTCCGGCGGTCAGCGGCAGCGGATCGCCCTGGCGCGGGCACTGTACGGCTCACCGGCACTGATCATTCTGGATGAACCCAATGCCGCGCTGGATGATGCCGGGCTCAGTGCGCTGTTAGCTGCCATGGATACGCTGAAAAAACAGGGAAAAACCATTGTGCTTATTACTCACCATAAACCGCTGCTGTCCGTGACGGACAAGCTGTTGCTGCTTACAGGCGGACGGATGCAGCTTTTTGGCCCGGCGGAGAAGGTCATTGAAACACTTAATAATCAGGCGGGTAAAAATAATGATCACTAAATGGTTGTCTGCGGCGCCGGGGGTAAAAACCGATACCGGCGGGTATCAGCGCGCGGGGAAATATGGGGTTGTCCTGGGCCTTGCCGGTTTTTTGTTGTGGGCGGGATTTGCACCGCTTGATCAGGGCGTTGCCGCATCAGGAACGGTTGTGATTGCCGGTAATATCAAGCAGGTGCAGTCTCCGGCGGATGGCGTGATTTCTGAGATTTATGTGCAAAACGGCCAGCGGGCGGAAAAAGATCAGGTGCTGGTACGGCTGCGTCCGGTGCAGTCTCAGGCTCAGGCAGTATCGCTGGCAGAGCAGCTCGACAGCACACTGCTGATACAGCGGCGGCTGGAGGCAGAGCTGCGTGGTGAAGCGGCATTTACCCCGGCGGCGGATGATGTCTTTTATGCGCCGCCCGTGTATGGCCGGGCACAGTTACAGGCGCAGAATGCACTGCTTACAGACCGGCGGCTTGAACTGGAGAGTGAGATTCAGGCCCGCCGGGTCACGGTCGACGGCCTGACGCAGCGGCTTATCACTCTGCGGGAGATTGCCCGCAGCACTGCGCAACAGGCGGACAGCCTGACGGCACAGGCGGCAAATCTTAAATCGCTGGCGGATGAGGGGTATCTGCCGCGCCATCGCTATCAGGAAATTCGCCGGGAAAGTGCGGCACTGCGCAATCAGGCGGATGACACCCGGTTACAGATAAGCCGTGCAGAGGAAGAAAAAGCCGCGCAGACAGAGCAGATCACACAGCGGCGGGCAGCTTTTCACAGCGGGATCCGCGAGGAGTTATCGCGCCTGTCAGTTCAGCGCAGTGAGCTGAAAAAACAACAGATTATCGAAAACGATCGGCTGGAACAGCATGTTATCACCGCGCCGGTGACCGGCACTGTTATGGATGTGTCCGTGTTTACCGCAGGCGGTGTGGTGCAAGCCGGGGAAAAACTGATGTCGGTGGTGCCGGAACAGCAGACGCTGATTATTGAAGGCAAATTATCACCGCAGTGGATAGATAAAGTCGCCCCCGGTCAGTCTGCGGATCTGCTGTTTACCGCCTTCAATCAGAACCTGACCCCAAAACTGCGCGGCGAACTGACAATGATCTCCGCCGATCGTCTGATAAATCCGGCAAACGGGGAACCTTACTATCAGATCCAGATCGTGGTGCCGGAAATGGCGGCGGCTCAGGTGATCAAACCCGGTATGCCTGCTGAGATTTTTATCCGTACCGGTGAACGGTCTCTGCTCAGTTATCTGTTTAAGCCTGTGACTGACCGGCTCTTTTTCGCACTGACCGAGGAGTGATCTGTATGCATTCTGCAAAACGCCTTTTTGCGGCACTGCTGTGTCTGTTGTCCGCCGGTGTGCAGGCGGTGACATTATCTGAACTCGGTCAGTCCGCGCTGAACAATGATCTGCCATTCCGTGCTGCGGGAAAGGCTTATGAGGCGGAACAGGCGGAGGTTGCCGCCGGGAAATCGCACCTGCTGCCGTCCGTCGGGCTGAGTTATCAGAACACGTCGTATAACCGGCTGACACAGCGGGCACCGGTGACCTCTCAGCGGCATTACAGCAGCCATTCCCTCAACCTGGTGGTGACACAGCCGCTGTTTGATTACACAGCATACCATCAGTACCGGGCAGCACAGATACGCGGTACTGCCGCAGAGAGCCGCTTGCAGATACAACAGGCAGAGCTTATCAACCGGCTGGTCTCTGCGTATCTGAACCTAGCCTGTGCTCTGGAACTACAGAAAACAGACCGGCTCCGGCTGGCACTGAATACTGCTCAGCTGGGGGCTGCACAGCGCCTTTTGCAGCTCGGGGAGGGCACTGTGACAGAGGTTGAATCCGCCCGTGCCCGTCTGCGGCAGCGTCAGGCGCAGATCGCGGAAACAGAAGCGGAAAGTCTGAATGCGTTGCTGATATTGTCTGATCTTACCGGCCTGGCGCAGTTGCGGATGCAGGATCTTCCGGCACTGAAAGCGGGGGATTTCCGGCTGCCGTACCTGAATGACGGCGACTATGCGGATCAGGAACAGCAGATGCTGGCGGTGCATCCGGAAATCAAAGCGGCACAGCAGGAAACCGCGCTGGCAAAAGCGGCGGCAGAGGTACAGCGCGGGGCATTTATGCCATCAGCACAGCTCTTTACCGCCTGGTCGGATACCCAATCGGACAGCAATGATACTGTCGGTCAGCGCTACCGTAATCTCAGTGCCGGGATTCACATTTCCGTTCCGCTGTTCAGCGGCGGAAAAGATCTGGCGGGGATGCGTAAGGTATCTGCTCAGATTCAGCAGGCGCAGTATGAACAGGATGCACTGATACAGACACTCCGGCGTGACCTGGCACGTCAGTATCAGGTGTTCCGCCACAGCGGCATACAGCTGGCGGCGCTGGAGCAGGCCGCAGCGGCTGCGCGGTTACAGGTAACGGCGGCGGAAAAAGGGTATGCGGCGGGGCAGAACAGTCAGCCGGAGGTGGCACATGCCCGGGAACAGTATTATCAGGCGGAGCAGGAGCTGATAAAAGCCCGCTATGACGGGCTTCTGGCCTGGTTCCGGCTGCGTCATTACAGCAGCGCGCCGGAAACCGGGCTTTTCAGGCAGATTGAGGACTATTTTACAGTGACGGAGAGACCGTCTCACTGACCGCCGGGTTCGGCATGTTAACATGCAGGCAGTCGATCAGGCGGATATTTCCCAGCCAGGCGGAGGCCAGAATCACGGCCTTCTCGCTGTTGACGCGCACAGCTTCCAGGTCATCGGCATCACAGATTTCCAGGCTGATATCGCGGAATCCGGCACGGCTTAAATCATCACGGGCATTATCCAGACTTTCGGCAATGGCACTCGGGCGTTCACGGATCATATCCGCGAGGGTCTGCATAACCTGATACAGATGCGGTGCCGCCTCTTTTTCCTCTTTATTCAGCAGGGTATTGCAGGAGCTGAGTGCCAGCCCGGTTTTTTCCCGGACGGTCGGAATGGTGGCCAGTGCGATATCATAATTCAGGTCACGGATCAGACGGCGGATAGTCAGGAAACGCGGATGGTCGTTGGTACCGAAGAAAACGATATCCGGTTGTACCAGATTGAACAGCTTGCACATCACGGTGGCGATACCGCGCAGACGGGTGCGCTGATGCGGCTCATCACACTGACTGAGCAGCGGCGGTACAACCACCTGAGTCTGGTGAGCCAACCCGTGCGGATAGACATCACTGACCGCCGGGGCATACACCAGATCCACCTGCGCTTTGCTCAGTTTTTCGCAGTCTGCCTGGAGAGTGCGCGGGTAGCGCTGCAAATCATCTTCGCGGGGGAACTGGAGCGGATTCACAAAGACAGACACCACGACAATATCCGCCTGGTTACGGGCTTCTTTTATCAGTGCCAGGTGGCCGTCATGCAGGTTTCCCATTGTCGGGATAAACGCAACACGTTTGCCGTCAGTCCGCAGACGGGCAATCTCTTTGCGCAGGATCAGCGCAGTTTCAATAATCCGCATCAGTGTCTCCTTGTCTGTCTGTTGAGCAGAAAGTTCAGCGTACCGGCTCTGATGATGACCAGAGGCCAAGCCCGTTTTCCGGGGTGCGGGCAACAACCGCCGCAAGTGACTCGCCGTCCGGCAGAATCAGCCCGGGGGCGATTTCGGCGAGCGGGTACAGCATAAATTCACGCACTTTCAGGCCGTAATGCGGCACGGTCAGCCGCGCATCACTGATGACCATATCACCAAACAGCATGATATCTAAGTCTAATGTGCGGGGACCCCAGCGCTCATCCTTACGGACACGGCCGTGAGCCAGTTCGATAGCCTGGGTGGCATCGAGCAGCTGGTGCGGTGTCAGGTCAGTTTCCAGCAAAACAGCCGCATTAAGATAATCAGGCTGTCCGGCGGGGCCCATCGGCGCGGTGCGGTAAAAAGCGGAGTGGCGCACCAGGCGGCTTTGCGGGACAGCACTCAGCGCGGCAATCGCCCGGTTGACCTGGTCAAGCGGATCGGCAAGATTACTGCCGATCGCAATATAGACCGGAATCATGATTCACTGTTTCCGTTACCCTGACGGGCACGCGGATGGCGGCGGCGCGGGCGCGGACGGCGTTTGACCGGATCACTGCCCAGTTCAGTCACCATAGAGCGCTGCTGCGGGGCATTCGCCTGCTGGAAATCTGCCCACCAGTGAGCCAGTTCCTGTAACTCATGACGGCCTTCCACATTCGCACGCAGTTCGAGCAGGTCAAAGGCGGCGCGGAATTTCTGATTTTCCATCAGACGGATCGCGCGTTTGCCCTGACGGCGCGGCAGACGTAACTGTAACTGCCAGATATCACGCATAGTGGTGGTCAGGCGTTTCGGAATAGCAATCGCGCGGCACTGTTCATCCAGGATGTCATTAATGGCAATCGCGAAGGCTTCGTAATAGGCCAGCCCGCTCTCCTGAGCCAGTTTTTCTGCATGTTCGCACAGCGGATACCACAGCATCACGGCAAACAGGAAGGCCGGATTGACGCGCTGATCATTATGAATACGGTAGTCAGTATTTTTCAGTACCTGATCCACGATACGGGACAGCGGGGTGTCCGGGTTCTCTTTCAGCGGCCCGGCAACCAGCGGGAACAGCATATCCAGCAGATCGTATTCACGTAATAATTCAAACGTACGGTGTCCGTCACCGGCCTGTAATAACTTGAGTACTTCCTCGAAAAGACGCGCAGGCGGGATATCACGCAGCAGTGTGCTCAGCGTGCGGATAGGCGCGGCGGTCTCCGGTTCGATGGTCATATCCAGTTTGGCGGCAAAACGGATGGCGCGCAGCATACGCACCGGGTCTTCCCGGTAACGGGTTTCCGGATCGCCGATCAGACGGATAATGCGCTGCTGTAAATCTGCCAGTCCGCCGACATAATCACGGACGGTAAAATCAGCCACGCTGTAATAAAGGCTGTTAATGGTGAAATCGCGGCGGACGGCATCTTCTTCAATGGTGCCGAAAATATTATCGCGCAGCAGCATGCCGTTTTTGCCCTGCTGAGAGCGGGCTTTGCCGTCATCAGCTGGTTCGTTATTGTCATGCGGACCACGGAAGGTCGCGACTTCGATAATATCCGGGCCGAACATAATGTGAGCCAGACGGAAACGGCGGCCGACCAGACGGCAGTTGCGGAACAGTTTTCTCACTTCGTCCGGCGTGGCATTGGTCGCGATATCGAAATCTTTGGGTTTGCGCTCCAGCAGCAGATCACGGACACCGCCGCCGACCAGATAGGCGTCAAAACCTGATTTATTCAGGCGGTACAGAACCTTCAGCGCATTCTCGCTGATGTCCTGACGGGAAATAGAATGACTGTTGCGGGGAATTACCGTTGCGCTGACTGTCCCGCTGTTATCCATATTTTTTGCCGGTTTTTTGCGTTTAGCGGCAGGACGCGCGGGGGAAGCCTCACGGGGTGACGGATTCTGCGGCGTATGGTCAGCATTCGGGGCCGGCCTTTCACTGGCAGCCTCTGTGCAATCTGCCTTATTCTCGCGGGAAATCAGACTGCGACAGAACTTTGCGACTCGGTTTAAAATGGTACACCTCTGTATAACAATTAAATGAACTAAAAAATAAGCGACTAATAATATCGTACACTTGGTTTTTTGAGAATGCTTTAGCCCGGATATTGCGGAATTATTCCCTGTCCGTCACCACATCATCACGCGGTACGGCAGCAATATCCCAGTTCCGCACACTGTATGCCAGCAGTTCAGTCAGGGAAAGCGACAGCGGATCCGTTTCCGGCAGCGGCTGCCGGAGTACCTGCAACGCCTGCCATAACAGCGGGCGCGGATCACTGAGCGGCACCGGGGTGGCATGATTTTGCTTGGAGAGTTTACGCGCCGCCGGGCCCAGCATCAACGGCAAATGCAGATAATGCGGCTCCGGCAGCCTGAGCTGGCGGTATAATGAGAGCTGATGTGAGGTGGGATACAGTAAATCCGCGCCTCTGACCACCTCTGTCACACCCTGATAATCATCATCGAGCACCACCACCAGGTTATAGGCAAAGAGCTTATCTTTGCGGAAGATAATGATATCTTCCTCTGCTGTGGCGTTATCCGTAAACACATCGCCCCGCAGGCCATCGGTAAAATGGTACACCGGATGCGTCCTGATAAGCCGCAGCGCGGCGTTATCCGGCGGCAGGCCGCGCTGACGGCAGGTGCCGGGGTAATGGCCGCCGCTGTCATGTACATCATGCCGTGTGCAGGTGCAGTAATAGCACAGCCCGGTGGCTTTCAGCTGTTCAATCACGTCACGGTAAGCATCATGGCGGCGCGACTGATACAGCACATCGCCGTCCCAGTGCAGGCCGTAATGGTCAAGAATACGCAGAATGGCATCCGCAGCACCCGGTACTTCACGGGGCGGGTCGATATCATCAATACGGAGAAGCCAGCGTCCGCCGAGGTGACGGGCCTGAAGATAACTCCCCAGTGCGGTCACCAGAGAGCCGAAATGAAGCGCACCGGAAGGTGAGGGTGCGAAGCGGCCGGTATAACCGGGCGCTGAGCCGGCAGAATATTCCGTCATCTGTAGTGGCATAAAAACGGACGGCGCTGTCAAAGCGCCGTCTGTGGTGAATCTGTCAGCCCGCCATCTGCTTTTCGCGGATTTCAGCCAGCGTCTTACAGTCGATACATAAATCTGCGGTCGGACGCGCCTCTAAACGGCGGATACCGATTTCAACCCCGCAGGACTCACAAAAACCAAAATCGTCGTCCTCAACCTTTTTGAGGGTTTTTTCGATCTTTTTGATCAGTTTGCGTTCGCGGTCACGGTTGCGCAGTTCCAGGCTGAATTCTTCTTCCTGAGCGGCACGGTCAACCGGGTCCGGGAAGTTAGCTGCTTCATCCTGCATGTGCGTGACAGTGCGGTTTACTTCATCCCTGAGTTGGTTGCGCCATGCTTCAAGTATCAGCTTGAAATGGGCCAACTGGGCTTCGTTCATGTATTCTTCGCCTGCCTTCTCGTGATACGGCTCCACGCCGGCAATGGCAAGAATGCTCAGGGACGAGGTTTTACGTTTTTGCCCTTCTTGCATAATGCTTCTCCTACACACGCATGTCTGACAATATCCCTTAGAGGGGAAAAATAGGCCGCTATAGATAGCAGATGATTATGGATAATGCAACCCTTGCTTTCATTAGTTTTGTAAGGTGTGAAGAACAGCGTGTTTATTCACCCCGCAACTCACAAAACATCCTATTTATTATTAAAAAAATTGATATTCACCCCATGAATACAAAGGGTATCTTTTCTCCGGCAGTGATGCCATCCGGTGTCATCCGCATTCTGTAACAAATTACTTCAGTTCCGGACTGTGATGCCTGCTGCAAAAGTGATGAATATTTTTTATCAATGTGCGCTGCGTCCGATACGGCCTCAATCCCTGAATGCAGTACAGCAAAAAACAGAACAGCACGATTTCCCGCTTCAGCAATTGCTTGTAACTCACGTAAGTGTTTTTGTCCACGTAAAGTTACGGTGTCGGGAAAATAACCGTGTCCGTTTTCCAGCAGCGTGACGGATTTCACCTCAACATAGCAGGGCTTTTTCTGCGGATCCGTCAGTAAAAAATCAACCCGGCTGTTTTCACTGCCGTATCTTACTTCCTGTGCCAGCGTCTGGTACCCGGCAAGTTCCGGGATCCGGTTCTGCGCAATCGCCTCAGCTACCACCCGGTTCGCCTGCATCGTATTCACACAAATCAGATGTCCGGCCTGTGTCTGCGTCAGTTCCCAGCTGTGCGGATACTTGCGCTTTGCATTGGCGGATTCGGAATACCAGACGGTATCACCCGGCGTGGCACAGCCTGTCATCGCGCCGGTATTGGCACAATGAATGGTGATGGTGCGCCCGTCCTGCGTGATAATATCCGCCAGAAAACGTTTGTAACGCTGCACCAGTGTGCCCGCCTGTAACGGGGGATGAAATTCCATCGTAACTCCTGTCAATGTGACTGCACTTTTCAGGGGGCGGCAATGCTACAATGTTGTGCGTCGAAAGTTAAGCAGATAATGATGAGGTTTTTGTGACATATTCCCCCGTTTGTAACATTTATCCGGCACTCAGTACGGCACTGAAAAGTGCTCCGCAGGTGTTGTTACAGGCTCCGACCGGCAGCGGGAAATCCACTATTCTGCCGTTGCTGATGCTGAAAGACGCTTCTGTCACCGGACGGATTATCATGCTGGAGCCCCGCCGTATCGCGGCCCGCAGCGTGGCGCACCGGCTGGCATCGCAGCTCGGGGAGCGTCCGGGGGAAACCGTGGGTTACCGGATGCGCGGTGAAACCCGGGTCAGTGCAGCTACCCGGTTTGAGGTTGTTACAGAGGGAATTCTGGTCAGAATGTTACAGCAGGATCCGGAATTATCCGAAGTAAGCATCATTATTCTGGATGAATTCCACGAACGGAATTTACAGGCCGATCTCGCCCTTGCGCTGTTGCTGGATGTCCAGTCCTCACTGCGTGATGATTTGCGTCTGCTGGTGATGTCCGCGACCTTAGATAATGAACAACTACTGTCCCTGCTGCCGCAGGCGGAGGTGATCACGGCGGAGGGGCGCGCTTTCCCGGTGGAGAGGCGGTATCAGCCGCTCAGTGCGCATCAGCCTTTTATCAGTGAGGTAACCCGGGCGGTGTTACAGCTGTATCAGCAGGAGGAAGGCTCTGTGCTGGTGTTTCTGCCGGGACAGGCGGAAATCTGCCGGTTACAGGAACAACTGACCGGTAAAACGGATGCGGATACCCTTATCTGCCCGCTGTACGGCGCACTTTCCCTGAAAGAACAGCAGCAGGCGATTGAACCGCCGCCACCCGGTATGCGCAAAATCGTGCTGGCGACCAATATTGCCGAAACCAGCCTGACGATTGAAGGCGTGACTCTGGTGGTGGACAGCTGTCTGGAGAAAACCGCGCAGTTTGATCCGCGCAGCGGACTGACCCGCCTGGTGCGCAGCCGCATCAGCCGCTCATCGATGACACAGCGTGCCGGTCGCGCCGGACGTCTGGCGCCGGGGATCTGTCTGCATTTGTGCGGACAGGCGGAAGCCGAACGCGCTGCGGCTCACAGTGAGCCTGAAATCTGTCACAGTGATCTCGCCGGGCTGGTGCTGAACCTGGCGCAGTGGGGCTGCCGAGAGGTCTCACAGCTTGCCTGGCTTGATACCCCGCCTGCCGTGGCGGTACAGGTGGCGAAAAAACTACTGACAGAAATGGGTTGTCTTTTGCCTGACGGCGGACTGACCGCCAAAGGTGAGGCAATGGCCGCCTCCGGGACAGAGCCGCGCCTCTCTGCGTTGTGGCTTTATACCCTTAATAAAGAACCGGCACAGATATACTATGCCGCCCGGTTGATTGCCGCGCTGGAAGAGCCTTCCCGTGAGGGTAACGGCAATCTGCTGCATGATCTGACACATCCGTCCGCCCGGTGGGATAAGCGGGCGCACCAGCTGTTGCAGGCCGCCGGTCTGCCGGTCAGAAAACCGTCTCATGATCCGGACAGCGGCTGGCTGTGCCGCACCTTATTACAGGGCTTTCCGGACAGAATCGCCGGTAATCGCGGGCGCTCCGGTGCGTTTCTGCTGGCAAACGGCACCGGCGCGGTTACGGATGAAAGTAGTCCGCTGGGTAATGAGCCCGGACTTATCGCCCCGCTGATCCTGCAAAATGATCAGCAGGCCAATGCACGGATCCTGAAAGCGGTGCCGTTTGAGTTATCACAACTGACAGAAATAGCACCGCACCTGCTGAAAACAGAAAACCGCCTGACCCGTGATGAAAACAAAGGCAGCTGGCAGGCGTGGCAGGCGGTCACCTGCGGGCAGCTGATTATTGAGCGGAAACCGCTGGCGGCACCGTCTGATGAGGTTGTCCGCGATGCGCTGCTCAGTTGGATCCGCGAACAGGGTCTCTCTGTTCTGCCATTCAATGAAGCCTGTGAGCAGTTACTTATCCGCCAGCAGCTGGCAAATGATCTGTTTCCGGAACAGCCGCTGCCGGCGGCGGATAATGATACACTGCTTGCCGGGCTGGGATCCTGGCTGTCGCCGTATCTGACCGGTGTGCGCAATCAGCAGCAGCTGGCAAAGCTGGATTTATACGGCGCGCTGCGTCAGCGGATGGACTGGTCGCAGCAGCAATGGCTTGATGCACAATTCCCGCGTCATTTTGAAGTACCCACCGGCACCCGGATCCCTGTAGAATATGCGGCGGGTAAACCGCCGGTGATGGCAGTCCGCATTCAGGAGATGTATGGTGTGCGTGAAACGCCGGTGGTGGCGCAGGGACGGCTGCCGGTGACGGTCAGCCTGTTATCGCCCGCACACCGCCCGATACAGGTGACCGCCGACCTGAAAGCCTTCTGGGGCGGGAGCTACCGGGAGGTGCAGAAAGAGATGAAAGGGCGCTATCCCAAACATTTCTGGCCGGACGATCCGGCAAATGCACAGCCGACAAAGCGTGTAAAAAAGTTTATGTAAATGCAAAGATAGTCTTTGTTTAACGGATTTTTACTGTGTCTGTTGCCGGAATCGGCGACAATAGCAACTGATGAAATAACCGCCTGTCCCGCCCGGCACATGATTGTGCGGCAGACAGACTGACGGGAGAGACCATGTCTGATTTTGATCGTGAACCCACCGGCCGCAGGGGCAGCAAGGCTTCTGCCGGTAAAAAAAGAGGGCGCTCAGACCGCCGTCGCCGCCGGGATGAGGATTATGACGATGATATTGAATACGATGATGAATTCGGTGATGACGAGCCGGATGATGATGATTATGACGATGAAGAGGAAAGTCCGCGCATGAGTAAAAAAGGGCGCAAAAACAAGCCGCCCAAACGGCGCTGGCGCTGGTTCTGGTTCCTGGTCAAACTCGGCATTGTGATGGCTATCCTGCTGGGGATTTACGGCGTTTATCTGGCCGGAAAAATCAGTGACCGCCTAGACGGTAAAGTCTGGGATCTGCCTGCTGCGGTCTACGGACGTACCGTAAACCTCGAACCGGGCATGGATTACAGCCTGAATGAGATGGTGAAACTGCTTGAAGGTATGCAGTACCGCAAAGTTACCAAAATCACCCGAGCCGGTGAATTTTCCGTGACCGGTAATACTATTCAGATGCTGCGCCGCCCGTTTGATTTCCCGGACAGTAAAGAAGGGCAGATTAACGCCCGGCTGACTTTCGGCAGCAGCGGACTGGAAAAAATTGAAAACGTGGATAACGGCCGTGAATTCGGTTTCTTCCGCCTCGATCCGAAACTGATCACTATGCTGCAATCCGCAAATGGTGAGCAGCGCCTGTTCCTGGCCCGCAGCGGCTTCCCGGATGAGCTGGTCAAAGCCCTGCTGGTGACCGAGGACCGCAATTTCTATGAGCATGACGGTATCAGCATCACCTCCATCGGGCGTGCTCTTCTGGCAAACCTGACGGCGGGACGTGCGGTTCAGGGCGGCAGTACCCTGACACAGCAGCTGGTGAAAAACCTGTTCTTATCCAATGAACGGACACTGGTGCGTAAAGCCAATGAAGCCTATATGGCGCTCATTATGGATTACCGCTACGATAAAGACCGCATTCTGGAACTGTATCTCAACGAAGTGTATCTGGGGCAGAGCGGGGATGAGCAAATCCGCGGCTTCCCGCTGGCGAGCCTCTATTACTTCGGCCGTCCGGTGAATGAACTCAGTCTTGACCAGATAGCACTGCTGGTGGGAATGGTGAAAGGGGCATCGGTCTACAACCCGTGGCGTAACCCGCAAAATGCCCTTGAGCGCCGTAACGTGGTGCTGAAACTTCTGCAAACTCAGGGCGGGGTGATCGACCAGGAAATGTATGATGTCCTGAGCGCACGTCCGCTGGGTGTGAAAGAGAAAAGTGGTGTGATCACGCCGCAGCCTGCATTTATGCAGCTGGTCCGTCAGGAACTGCGCGAGAAGCTCGGCGATAAAGTGGATGATCTGTCTGGCGTGAAAATCTTCACCACACTGGATCCGGTTTCCCAGGATGCGGCTGAAAATGCCGTTGAGGAAGGCGTGAAAGCCATCCGTGCAGAGCGTAAAAAACCGGAGCTGGAAGGGGCGATGGTGGTGGTTGACCGCATCAGCGGCGAAGTCCGCGCGATGGTCGGCGGCTCCCAGCCACAGTTTGCCGGGTTTAACCGCGCTATGGCAGCGGAACGCTCTATCGGCTCGCTGGCAAAACCGATGACTTATCTCACCGCGCTTGGTATTCCGGACACTTATCGTCTGAACACCTGGCTGGACGACCAGCCGCTGACCATTAATGTTCCGGGCGGCGGCGGTACCTGGTCACCACGTAACGACAGCAAAACCTTCAGCGGCCGTGTGATGCTGGTGGATGCGCTGGCGCGCTCTATCAACGTACCGACGGTTAACCTCGGTATGGCGGTTGGTCTGGATGCGGTGGCGGATACCTTTGTCCGTCTCGGTGCGCCGGCGAAAAATATCCAGAAAGTCCCGGCGATGCTGCTCGGTGCGGTAAACCTGACAC
The DNA here is from genome assembly GCF_019243775.1 of Morganella morganii. Taxonomy (NCBI): domain Bacteria; kingdom Pseudomonadati; phylum Pseudomonadota; class Gammaproteobacteria; order Enterobacterales; family Morganellaceae; genus Morganella; species Morganella morganii. Next base: position 2,968,367 of record NZ_CP069157.1, on the reverse strand, counting down.
CATTGCAGGTCTCTCAGCTGTTCCAGACCATCGGCAGCGGCGGTAACCGCGCGACACTGTCCGCACTGCGCTCGGTGATTGCGGAAGACGGCACGGTGATTTATCAGAGCTTCCCGCAGGCACAGCGCGCTGTTGCCCCGCAGGCGGCCTATATGACGCTGTACGGCATGCAGCAGGTGGTGGAACGCGGTACCGCGGCCCGTCGTCTGGGATCTAAATTCGGTAAATACCATCTGGCCGGGAAGACCGGGACCACCAACCTGATGCGCGACAGCTGGTTTGTCGGAATCGACGGCAAAGAAGTCACCGTCTCCTGGATGGGACTGGATGATAACAGCCCGTCCGGCCTGTACGGCGGCTCCGGTGCCCTGGTGCTCTATGGCCGTTATCTGGACAATCAGCCGCCGCTGGCACTGAACCTCACACCGCCGGAAGATATCGCAGAGATGTCGGTCAATGCGGATGGCAATTTTGTCTGCAACGGCGTGGGTGTCACCCGGACATTACCGGTCTGGACAACGGACGCACAGGCACTGTGCGGCCAGCAGGCCCCGGCTCAGCAGCAGGGAGAAGAAGCCCCCGGCTGGCTGAAAGAGATGTTTGAACAGTAATCGTAACCCGCCGCAAGGCGGGTTTTGTTTTATGCAACAGACGCGTTTAAATTTGGGAATTATCACTGATGAAACAAGCTATTGTTTCACATCCTGGTAAAATCGTAGCCAATATACTGGCTGATCTGGGGGTGGGAGTCCGTCAGTTTGCCGCAAATATCGGGGTAACACCGGCAACGGTTTCCCGGTTCTTGTCGGGGAAAACAGCTCTGACACCTGCCCTGGCTATCCGGATAGCAGCAGCATTAGGCAGTAACCCGGCATTCTGGCTGCGCTTACAGGCAAACTATGATTTGCACCGCCTGGAAAAGGAAGTCGATATTTCGGGGATCACGCTGTACGGCGATTCTGAAGAAGATGTATGGCTTAATGAGCTGTCGGATGAACGTACGGAATCACCTGAATTTGAAAAGAAATAATACTGGTCGACCATAAAGTGACCCATAGTGTCGGACGATGAAAAACAGTAAGAAAACACAACAGATGCTGATAATGTCTGATAGTGAATAGTTAATCCTTCACGAAACGGATGAATCAGAATAAAGCCAGTCTGCACCACTGCAATTGCTTCTGTCGGTTGTATTAGTTCAAATTCGGTTTGATACAATTGTGACGTGAATCTAATCTGATGGACTGCTTTGTGCCAGGAGCGGAAGTAGCTAATATTGTTATTTGTGTAAATTTAAAAATCTGTTATGCCATACTTGTTTCTTATAGAGCACGTAGTAAATTATAGATGGTTATTCAATTCACTATTCACTATAAGGGGAGTGTTAGCGTGTCTATCCTTCATCCAACTTTGGAAAACATACTCCGTTTAAAGGTTGCTCCCACTCCTGGTGAACTTCACTTGTTAAACCACCTTACGGAGAACTTGGATGATAGCTACGAAATTTTCTTTAATCCATTTATTGATGGGGATCGCCCTGATTTTATCATTCTTAAAAAACACACGGCAATTTTTATTGTTGAAGTGAAGGACTATAACCTAGTTAATTATAGTGTCGATGCTTTTAATAAATGGCAAGTTAGTTCTGAAAAAGGGGTGTCGAAGATTTCATCACCTCAATCACAAGCTTTCAGGTACAAGTCAAATTTATATAATCTACATTTACCAGTATTAGGTCTGTCTTATCTAAAAAATCGCAATTTTTTTTAACATTGTCCAGCCGTTTGTTTACTTACACAAAGGTAAAAAAGCCAATATAGATTTGTTATATTCTCACGCCCAGAGTGAATTGATGGAGCGATCTAGGTATATTGATGCGCAATACAGGAATAAAGAAATTCCTATAGAAAAATACAATCAACAAGCAGAAAAAATCTCGCAGCTAAAAAGAAAGTTAGCTAGAGATAAGTCCATGGCTTACAGCGCAGATCGAATAAAAGAACTCGTTAATAAAATTAAAAGCTTTAAGCCACATGTCCTGTTTGACGATCGTGTGTATGACGATTTTAAAAGACGCTTGATGCCAAGCGACCATATTTTAAAACAGGGAAAAAAAATCTTCTTAGATAAGCGCCAAAGTAAGTTGGCGGTAAGCGTGTCTGGAAAAGAAAAAATTAAAGGTGTAGCAGGCTGTGGAAAAACTACTATCATTGCAAATCGAGCGGTAAATGCATTTCATCGACATGATGATATTGTATTGATTCTGACTTTCAATATTACACTAAAAAACCTCATTAAAGACCGAATCAGCGATGCTCTTGGTTATCGAGATGATCAACATTTCGCAGTGACAAATTATCATCAGTTTTTCATGTCTCAATTGATTGAGACAGAGCAAGATGTCAGTGAATTAATTGAAAAATACGGATTTGATAAATTATTTAACCGTGATTTATTCAGTGGTTTTTCTGTTAATAAGTATCGGACAATTTTGATTGATGAAATTCAGGACTTTGAAAATGAATGGGTTAAAATTATTCGTGACAATTTCCTCAATCACGAGGGTGAAATGATTCTGTTTGGTGACGAATCACAAAATATTTATGAAAGAAATAGCAAAAGAGCTGCCGTTATCGCACAGGGATTTGGTGAGTGGAAGAAATTAAATCGTTCCTATCGTACAAGCAGTGACTCGTCTTTGAATCGAATTTTTAAAGAATATCAATTGAAGTATCTGGTCGAAAAACATGCAGATATAGATTTATTTGAACAACAAAATATCCAGCCAGGAATGAATTTTGATATTATAAAATATCATTTCTTTCCATCCGACTGGGAAAATAAATGCTTTGAAAAAATTCAAAGTTACATCAAAAATTATAATTTCAATCCAAATGATATTGTTATTCTATCGTCTAATATTTTTCTTGTTCGTCGATTGAATGAAAGGTTGAATAAATTTGAAAATACTACCTGTATGTTTGAAACATATGAAGAACTAATTGAACTCCTACCGGAAAGAAAGGAGTGTTACGATATCAATAAATTAAAATTGCTCACAAAAGATGAACTGCGAGATTTTATTAAGCAACATACTGGTATTAAGTCTGATATTGAGCGGGTAAGAAGGACAAAAAAAAATCATTTTTATCCGAATAGTGGATTAATCAAACTATCCACAATACATAGTTTTAAAGGTCTGGAGTCTAAAACCGTGTTTTATATTATGGATGACAAGGATACTCCTGAGATTATCTATACATCGATCACGCGATCTATTGAGAATCTTATTATCCTAGATAAAAGTAGTGAAGGGAAATATAAAAATTTTTTCAGTGAAATCAATGCGGATTGAAAAATTCTATACAGCTCAGTTGTAAACAGTCAGCTTAACCGGACCATTTACTTTTAAGTATCTTCCGGCAAACCAACTTCCGCTCCTCGCTCATAGCAGGCGTTAAGCATAAGTTGACGGATCATACTCCCACTGTGATTCGTCACTGTAAATCGTACCTTCATCATCCATCACCCAGGCATTAAGGTGCTTTGCAATCTGCAACATCTTTCTGTACAGGTATGTATCTGGCCATTTGGTATAAATATTACCTTCGCTCCAGTCAAGCCATGAATCGTCGTACAACGGGTGACCTGACCACAAGGCGTGGTAATCACCATTGATGATGCATCTTCTTAATTCATTATCGTTATTAATGTAGTTAAGCCATTCATCAGCGGTTATTTGCGCATCCTCATTTTCTGCCCAAAATTCAGCTCTCGTTATGTGAAATTCAATACCCATAGCATCTCCTTAACGCTGGTACAGACTTCACCAGACCAATAATTATTCTCAACCAGCAAACCCCGTCACCATCCCGGACAAAAATTAAACCATAAAAAAACTGCGCCGCATTCGTTGCATTGAACGTTTGCGGCGCAGTTCACAGTTAAAAGCCGGAGAAAATTACTTCTTCTGCTTCGTTTCCTCAGCAGCTTCTTCGGCTTCCACTTCTTCATACCAGCGCGGGTGATGTTTCTTCGCCCAGCGGCGGCTGACTTTACCTTCCACCATGCCTTTGATGGATCCTTTCACCCAGAAGGCCATATACATATGGATCAGGATGGCGTGGATCAGGACGATAGCCGCCGTTGCGTGGATCAGCAGACTCCAGCGGATCATCCACATCGGGAAGTAGTGTGCAAAGTACGGACGCCAGATGATGATCCCGGTGGCAAGCAGGACGAAGATCATGCTCATAATGCTCCAGAACATCATTTTCTGTCCGGCGTTGTATTTACCGACACGCGCCACATGATGCTCATTGCCTTTCAGCACTTCGATAATGTTTTTAATCCAAGGCAGATCTTCTCTGTCCGGGATGTTGTGCTTAACGAAGCGGAAAAACATAAACATCAGCACGACGAAAATCAGCACACCAAAGAACGGGTGCAGAATACGCCCCATTGCCGGCGTCCCGAAAGTTTCCGTCAGCCATTGCAGTGTCGGGAAGAACAGCGCAATACCGGATAAGGAGACCAGGAAAAAGCAGATCACCACTGTCCAGTGACAGGCACGATCAATAAACTTCGTGCGGACGATCATTTTGCTTTTCTTACTCATGGTGAGTTTCCTCCTCTTCCTCATCGTCCGTCTCTTTGTTCGGGCCGATCCCCACATAGTGGAATACCAGTCCGGCAAAGGTAGCGATGAACCCGATAGCTGACAGCGGTTTCAGTACCCCTTTCCAGAGATCAATCGGTGTATCAATCTGCGGATCTTTCGGCAGCCCGTGATAGAGCTCCGGATTATCCGCGTGCTGCAGCACATACATCACGTGTGTGCCGCCGACACCGTCCGGATTGTAGACTCCGGCATTGGCAAAGCCGCGTTTTTTCAGCTTCTGTACGCGCTCGTCCGCCACTTCCAGCATGTCTTTTTTGGTGCCGAAATGGATAGCACCGGTCGGACAGGTTTTCACACAGGCAGGCTCCTGGCCCACGCTGACCCGGTCAACACAGAGTGTGCATTTGTACACCCGGTTATCTTTCGGATTCAGACGCGGAATATTGAACGGGCAACCCGCAATACAGTAGCCGCAGCCGATGCAGTGTTCTGACTGGAAATCAACGATACCGTTGGCATACTGAATAATCGCACCGGCAGACGGACAGGCTTTCAGGCAGCCCGGATCCGAACAGTGCATGCAGCCGTCCTTGCGGATCAGCCACTCCAGTTTGCCGTTCTCTTTGGTCTCGCTGAACCGCATGACAGTCCAGGATTTGGCGCTGAGATCAGTCGGGTTATCATAAACCCCGGTACAGAACCCGACCTCATCACGGATGTCATTCCATTCGGAACAGGCGACCTGACAGGCTTTACAGCCGATACAGGTGGACACATCGATCAGCTTGGCGACTTCAAACTTGTCGTCACGGGCCTGAGGAGGCGGCGTTATGCTGTTGGTCGCAGAACGTTTGATAATGTCTTGAGATTGCATGGACATAATTCCTCCTTACGCCTTCTCGATGTTGACTAAGAACGCTTTGAATTCAGGCGTTTGCGAGTTGGCGTCACCGACTCCCGGCGTCAGTGTGTTGGTGATAAAGCCTTTTTGGGCAGCACCTTCAAAACCCCAGTGGATCGGGAGCCCGACCGTTTCGACCGGTTTACCGTCCACCATCAGTGTCTGAAGGCGCGGTGTCACTACCGCAACCGCGCGGATAAAGCCGCGTTTACTGCTGACTTTTACTTTATCGCCGCTGCGTATCCCTTTGGCTGCGCCCAGGGTTTCACTGATTTCCACAAACTGTTCCGGTTGTGCGATAGCATTGAGCCGCGCATGTTTGGTCCAGGTATGGAAATGCTCGGTCAGGCGATAGGTTGTGCCCACATACGGGAATTCCGTGTGACTGCCCAGACGGTTTTTGTCGTCCTCAAAGATACGGGCGGCCGGGTTGGATATCACCTCCGGATGCAGCGGGTTAGTACCAATCGGCGTTTCAAACGGCTCATAGTGTTCCGGGAACGGTCCTTCCGCCATTTTATCGATGGCAAACAGACGGCCTAAACCTTCCGGCTGCATGATAAACGGCCCGGTACCGGCTTCCGGCGCAGAGGCGTTGAAGTCAGGGATATCGTTACCGACCCACTTCTTGCCGTTCCACTCGATAAGCACGCGGTTTTTATCCCACGGTTTACCCTGCGGATCGGCTGAGGCGCGGTTATAAATAACACGGCGGTTCAGCGGCCATGCCCATGCCCAGCCGAGGGTGTTACCGATGCCGGACGGGTCACTGTTATCCCGTTTCGCCATCTGGTTGCCCTGTTCCGTCCAGCAGCCGGTGTAGATCCAGCAGGAGGACGCAGTTGAACCGTCATCACGCAGCAGCGCAAAGGAGCTGAGCAGCTCGCCTTTTTTGGCCTGTAAATTGCCGTTGGCGTCATACAGATCTTCAAGGGCCACGCCGTTGTTCTCTTTGGCGACTTCATCGGATTCCGGATTGAACGGCTGCTTGTAATCCCAGGACATTTTCATCAGCTGGTCAACACCCTGACCGCCTTCCTGCTGATACAGTTCGCGCATTTTCCACAGAATACCGGCAAGGATCTGACCATCGGTACGGGCTTCCCCCGGGGCATCCGCTGCTTTCCAGTGCCACTGTAACCAGCGGCCGGAGTTGGCAATCGAGCCGTCTTCTTCCGCGAAACAGGTGGACGGCAGACGGAACACTTCGGTCTGAATGGATGCCGGATCCACATCATTCATATCACCGTGGTTCTGCCAGAAACTTGCGGTTTCAGTGCTCAGCGGATCAACGGTTACCAGGTATTTCAGTTTGCTCAGGCAACTGACCACTTTGTTTTTGTCCGGGAAGGACGCGACTGGGTTAAAGCCCTGACAGATATAACCGTTGATTTCGCCTTTGTTCATCATGTCGAAATACTTCAGCACGTCATAAGCCTGATCCCATTTCGGCAGCCAGTCATAGCCCCACTGGTTCTCTTTGGTTGCTTCATCGCCGTAGAAGGATTTCATCAGGCTGACGAAGAACTTCGGATAGTTGCTCCAGTAGTTGACCTGGCCCGGCAGCGTGGCTTTCGGCGTATTGGCTTTCAGATAGCTGTCGATATCAGTCTGTTTCTCAGACGGCAGGGTCAGATAACCCGGCAGACTGGTGGAGAGCAGGCCCAGGTCTGTCAGACCCTGAATGTTGGAGTGACCGCGCAGGGCGTTCACGCCGCCGCCTGCCACACCCATGTTACCGAGCAGCAGCTGGATCATTGCCATGGTACGGATGTTCTGCGCGCCGACGGTATGCTGCGTCCAGCCGAGGGCATACAGGAAGGTTGCCGCACGGTTGGCCGGGCTGGTGGAGGCCAGAATCTCACAGACTTTGAGGAAATCCGCCTGTGGCGTGCCGCAGATTTTTTCCACCATCTCCGGCGTATAACGGCTGACGTGTTCTTTCAGCTTATTCCACACACACTGCGGGTTCTGCAGGGTGTCGTCACGCAGCGCATAGCCATCTTCACCGAACTGGTAATTCCAGGTGGTTTTGTCGTAACGGCGTTTTTCAGCATCGTAGCCGCTGAATAAACCGTCTTTGAATGTGTAATCCTCACGCACCAGTAACGGTGCATTGGTGTAATGGCGCACGTACTCGTCGTGGAATTTTCCGTTTTCCATCAGGTACAGGATCACGCCGGAAAGGAACGTAATGTCGGTCCCGGAACGGATAGGGATGTAGTGATCCGCCACGGAAGCGGTCCGCGTAAAGCGCGGATCGATAACGATCAGTGTGGCATCATTGTTGTTTTTCGCTTCCATCGCCCAGCGGAAACCGACAGGATGTGCTTCCGCAGCATTCCCGCCCATCACCACAACGACGTTGGCGTTTTTGATATCAACCCAGTGGTTGGTCATGGCACCGCGACCAAATGTCGGAGCAAGACTTGCTACCGTTGGTCCGTGTCAGACACGCGCCTGGTTATCGACTGCCAGCATCCCGAGGGAACGGGTAAATTTCTGGGTTAACATCCCGGTTTCGTTGCTGGCGGCAGAGGCGCAGAGCATCCCGGTGGTCAGCCAGCGGTTTACCGTGGTGCCTTCGCTGTTTTTCTCAATGAAGTTGGCATCACGGTCGGCTTTCATCAGACGGGCGATACGCTCAAAAGCGTCATCCCAGCTGATGCGCTGCCATTTATCCGAGCCCGGCGCGCGGTACTGCGGATAACGCAGACGGCTTTCACTGTGAATATAATCAAGCAGACCGGCACCTTTCGGGCATAACGCCCCGCGGTTGACCGGGTGATCAGGGTCGCCCTCGACGTGGAAAATCGCTGATTTGGCATTCATGGCACCATCACCCATGCTGTAAATCAGTAATCCGCATCCGACGGAGCAATAGGTACAGGTGTTACGGGTCTCTTTTGAACGGAGTAATTTGTATTCCCGGACATTAGACATTGCTACTGACGGCATAAAGCCTAAAGCGGCGGCAGTTGTTCCGGCGAGACCGCCGGCACAAACCTTAAAGAACTGTCTGCGGCTGAAATTCATCGCATCCTCTTTTTTATTTATTTGTAAAAAATCGTGAGGAGAATATCAGCAAAGGTTGAATTTATATTGCCTGAAATCAATGAAAGTGAACTTTGATGTTTAATAATTATCAATTGGGGTTTTTAGTGTTTTGTAAATAATCACAAAGTGGTAGAGAAAATTAAGAATATTGATTCAGATCAATTAAAAAAATAAGCGTCCGGAGAAAAAAGAAAAATAAGTCAAATTTCACCGGCGGCACATAATAAGATTATATTTGTTAAAAAACAATTTAAAAATGGCGGATATCCGAATCATCATTTTTAAAATGGGAAGGGGATTGCCCCATCTGTTTTTTAAACATAATTGAGAATGCCCCCGCACTGTTGTAACCCAGCTCATACGCCACTTCGGTAATCGATTTTCCGGACAGAATATGAGACAGCGAGTTCAGAAGACACGCCTGCTGCCGCCATTCTGAAAATGACATCCCGGTCTGGGTGCGGAAAAAACGGCTGAAAGAGCGCTCGCTTTTGTGCAGCTGTTCCGCCCATTCCCCCGGTTGTGAGGTGATAACCGGTTTGCGCATAAACTCACGGCACAGACGACCGAGCTTCTCATCACGCGGGATCGGCGCGAAAAACGGCAGCGGGGGCATACGCGCCAGCTCGCAGAGGATCAGCTGCATAAGCACACCGTCACGCCCCTGAATATCATATTCCGCCGGGCTATCCACCGCCTCCAGCAGCAGCTGGCGCAGCAGCGGGGAGACACTCACAACTTCACAACTGACGGCGTGACGCGGCTTTGCTGCCGGTTCGATATACAGACTGCGCGTGCTGACATTCAGCATCCGGGTTTCATGAGCGACCTGTTCCGGGATCCACACACCACAGGACGGCGGGATCACCCACTCGCCGTCTGCGGTACTGACTTCAATCAGCCCGGTGGCCGGATATAAAAACTGTGCCCGGCGGTGAGCGTGGTATTCCAGCAGGGTATCGGGCAGATAATCGGTGCCGAGCGCAATGACATCCCGCGCGATATTATCCACGCTTTTTAACGGAATATTTCTCATGAGTGCTGTGCTCCGTATCTGACTGAAAGTAAAAACCGGCGGGTGTTATATCAGATCCCGCCACCGCAAAACAGGGCTTTTGTGACAATAACAGACGCGGATGCCACATCTGTATTATTACGGTAACAAACATAAAACGTTCAGTTAACAGTAACCGGAAACAGGCCGGAATTCAAATGTCGTTGTCTGATTTGCGCATGGCGGCAATATATTAATCCATTACTATTTTGCTGCCGCCATTCTGTTTATACAGATTTTAATTATTTCCGGTTATTAAGCGATTACCGGTGGCGTGAAGTTATTTCCGGTCATTTAAAATTAAATAATATTTATTATTTCCTGATGTTTTAAATACCGCACTTTGTTTCTCACCCGGGGTAAATCCATTATGAGTCATCAATCCGGCCACGATAATGAAAAATCCGGCGCTCCCGGCGAAATAAGCCGCCGCCGCTTTATACAGGTCAGTTCTGTATTATCTGCAGTGCCGTTTCTGGCATCCGAAAGTATTGCATCAGCGCCGGCCGATCCGGCACATATTCCGGTTCATCAGACGGATGACGGCGTGCGCATTGTACCGACCTGCAGTAGTTTTGACTGCGGCGGGAAATGTGATATCCGCGCTCATATCAAAGACGGAAAAGCTATCCGCATCACAACCCGGCCGGATGCGGAACTGAATGAAGAGATGCCGATCATGCGGGCCTGTGTGCGCGGACGCGGCTACCGGAAATTTATTTATCATCCTGATCGCCTGAAATATCCGATGAAGCGGGTCGGTAAGCGCGGTGAGGGACGTTTTGAACGCATCAGCTGGGAAGAAGCCACCAGCCTGATTGCCGCCGAATGGCAGCGCATCAGTGACAAATACGGCCCGGCGTCGCGCTTTGTCAGCCTGAGTACCGGCGTGACCGGCGGGATTTTTTCCGGCGCGAATATGCTGCGCCGCCTGTTTAACCTGACCGGCGGCTTTCTGGAAAACTATCATTCCGTCAGTAACGGCAACACCATGGCGGCCACGCCCTATACCTACGGTACGGCGGCCAGCGGCAGCACACTCGATACCCTGGAAAATACGCCGCTGGTGATCCTGTGGGGACATAATCCGAACGAAACGATTTTCGGGCACAGTAACCACTATTTCCAGAAGATGAAAAAAAACGGCACCAAATTTATTGTCGTTGATCCGCGCTATTCCGATACCGCCTCTTCGCTGGCGGATCAGTGGATCCCGCTGCTGCCGACCACCGACAACGCGATGATGGATGCGATGATGTATGTCATCGTGACAGAAAATCTGCACGATCAGGCATTTATTGATAAATACACCCTGGGTTTCAGTGAAGATCAGATGCCGGAAAGCGTGGCGGATAATGAATCGCTGGTGGCGTATCTGACCGGCCGCAAAGACGGCATGGCCAAAACCCCGGAATGGGCAGAGAAAATCACCAAAGTCCCGGCGGACACTATCCGTCAGCTGGCGCGTGAATATGCCACAACCAAACCGGCGGTGCTGATGCAGGGCTGGGGGCCGCAGCGTCATATCTGCGGTGAGCGCAGTGCGCGCGGGGCCACGCTGCTGGCAACGATTACCGGTAATGTCGGTGTGCGTGGCGGCTGGGCAGCGGGTTACGGCATGGCGCTGAATCCGGAATTGCGTAAAACCATCGCCGGACCGGTGCTGTTTGATAACCCGGTCAAAGCCAAAATCAACATCACCAACCAGGTGCAGGCGTGCGAAGACAAAAACCTGGTGACGCCGGATAACGGACTGAAAAATGCAGACAAACTCGACACCGAAATCAAAATGATTTTCTCGATGGCGGGTAACTACATGACCAACCAGAACACCGATATTCTTCATGCCGCAAGCGTGCTGGAGGATGAATCGAAAGTCGAATTTATCGTCTGCAGTGACCTCTATCTCACTCCGAGTGCGAAATATGCTGACCTGCTGCTGCCGGAAACCAGTTTTCTGGAACGCTGGAATATCGGCGGCACCTGGAGTTACGGCGATTATCTGATCCTGTCTGAAAAAGCCATTGAGCCGGAGTTTGAACGCCGTACTGATTATGACTGGCTGTGCGAAGTGGCAGAGAAACTGGGTGTCCGTGATGCTTTCACCGAAGGCCATGAAACAGATCGCGACTGGATAGAGTTTCTCGTCAATGACGCGGCACAGAAGCGCCCGGAAGATAACATTCCAACCTTTGATGAGCTGCTGGTCAAACGCCGCCATTTATTAACGCATCGTCCGCATACGCAGAATGTCGCGTTTGAGCAGAATATTCAGGATCCGGAAAACAACCCGTTCCCGACCCCGTCCGGCAAAATCGAGATTTTCTCCAAACGCCTGTATGACATGCACAATCCGGAGATCCCGGCGCTGTCTCACTATGTTCCGGCAACAGAAGGACCGGAAGACAGTCTGACCGCGAAATATCCGTTACAGCTGATCACCTGGAAAGGGCGCAACCGCGCGAACTCCACGCAGTTTGCCAACCCGTGGTTACAGGAAGTGCAGCGCCAGGAGTTGTGGATCAACCCGGCGGATGCGGCTGATCGCGGCGTCAGTGACGGTGAGAAAGTGAAAGTGCATAACGATCGCGGTATCACCATGATCCCGGTGAAAATCACACCGCGCATTATGCCGGGCGTGGTGGCATTACAGGCCGGCGCCTGGTGGCAGCCGGACAGCAACGGCATTGATCAGGGTGGATGTGCCAACGTGCTCACCTCGTCACGCAGTACCGCGCTCGCCCACGGCAACGCGCACCAGACACTATTAGTTGAGGTGGAAAAAGCATGAGTAAATTCATTGTTTATCCGGCAGTCAGTGACAAACAGTTAGGTTTCTATATTGATTCCGCCCGCTGCTCCGGCTGCAAGGCGTGTCAGGTGGCGTGCAAGGACAAAAATAATCTTGATGTCGGCCGCCGTTTCCGTCGCGTGTATGAAATGACCGGCGGCGGCTACAGCCGCAATAAAAACGGTGCGCTGATTAATAACGTGTTCGCCTGCACACTCTCCATCTCCTGTAACCACTGCAAAGATCCGATCTGCGTGCGCAACTGCCCGACAACCGCAATGCATAAGCGCGAAGGGGACGGCATTGTGATGGTCAATACCGATAAATGTGTCGGCTGCGGTGCCTGTGCGTGGTCGTGTCCGTACGGCGCACCGCAGATGAATCCGGAAACGAAACAGATGTCGAAATGCGATTTCTGTATTGATCTTCAGCAGAAAGGTGAGCAGCCGGTATGTGTCAGCACCTGTCCCCTCGGGGCGATTCAGTTCGGACCAATTGAGGAACTGCGGGCGAAATACGGCTCACTCGATTACGTGACAGGTTTGCCGGATCCGTCAATCACGCATCCGAATCTGGTGATCAATCCGCATCAGGGCGCAAATTTTGATGACATGAACAGTGAGAGAAAAGAAAAATGAATGAGTGGTCACTTTTAATTTTCACTTACATGATGAATGCGGCGGCGGGGCTGTGCGTTATGAGCGGGGTGTTTGCCGTGCATCTCAGCCGCTGCCTCCCGGCGGACAGTTTCAAACGCTTTATGATGCTGACGATTTTTATTATCTGCACCATTGCGGGGGCTGGCTCGGTCGCATCAATTACCCACCTCGGCGTGCCGCTTAATGCGCCGAATGCCGTTAATAATGTGTTCAGTGCCTGGCTCAGCCGTGAAGTGGTGGTAACGGCCGCGTTTGTCGGTGCGCTCGGTGTCAGTTTTCTCTGGCTGTGGAAGACAGGAAAATTCTCTTTTCTGTTATACGGTGGCGCCATGGCTGTCGGGCTGGCTGATATTTTTTGTATGGCATCGATTTACCGTTACACCTCGATTCTGACCTGGAATGACATCAACACCTATCTGATGTTTTACGGCACAACACTGACACTCGGTGCCGTCCTGTTTGTGCCGGTGGTGATGGTGATCCGGAAAGCCGGACACCGGGCCGGGATTACACTGCCCGCAGACACATTATCATTATCACAGCTGTGGCTGCTGTGGGGAGTGATGGCGGTAAGTCTGATCGGGCGCCTGCTGTATCAGCCGTTTTATGCGCATTACTTGACCCGTACACAGCTGACACACAAATCAATCACATTCCCGCTGTCACCCATTGAAGCGTATGACAGTATTGCCGGGCTGCGGATTGGTGTCTGGGGTGCGGCGGTGATTGGTGTGGCACTCTGCGGTATCTCTCTGGTGCGGGCACAGAAAAAAGCACGCAGCGGTTTACCGGTCTGCGCCGGGTTTATCAGCGGCTGTCTGCTGACCATCGCGGCAGAGTTTATGCTGCGTTATGTGTTCTATTACATTCATATCTGACGGGGGATGTAATGAGTAAAACAGCTCACTATGCGGCCGCGTTTAACGTACTGGGGATCTGCTATCTGTTCCCGCCGGATGATGACAGCAACCGGGCCGCTATGCGCCTGTTTACCCTGCCGGGATTTGCACAGCAGTGGCCGTGTGAGGTGGACAATACACTGTGTTCACAGCTGAGCCGCACGGCTGCGGAGGGCACAGAGGTACTGAAATCCGCATGGCAGTCTCTGTTTGCCGGGCCGGGAGCGTTACCGGCTCCGCCCTGGGGCTCAGTGTATCTGGATGCGGAGGGATTACTGCAGGGGGATTCGACCCTTGCACTGAGCGCATTCTTAAAACAGGAGCGGCTGAAACTGAAGACGCCGTATCCGGAACCGGCTGATCATATCGGGCTGATTTTATTCCAGGCGGCGGTACTGGCATCTGAAATGCGGAGCGCGGCGGTTAACACACTGCTCAGTCAGCATCTGATGAACTGGCTGCCGCGTTATGCGCAGCGTCTGGATACACACGGACACAGTCCGTTTTATTCCGCGCTGACCCGGCTGGCGCTGACCACCGTGCAATCATTTATAAAAGCATAATATTCACAGTTATAAGGTTTGATTACATTGCCCGTATCTTATACGCCTCTTTCTCCGGAGGCGTATTTTTTTATCTGTTGTATTACGTATTTCTTTCTGCATCCACCGGCCGGGGAATTGCTGATTTCTCAGCTTGCGCAGGAAACCTATGATTCCCTGACAGATAAATCCAAAAGCTCACCGGAATCCTATAAAAAACTGTTTTCTGTTAATCCGCCGTATAACCTGGTTTTGCGGATCACGTATGTGAATAAAGATAATAAGAAGAATATCTTTATCGCCTCCGGACTGGCTGACAAAGATGAGTGCTCGGTGCACTTTAACGGCTGGCTGACAGAGCAGCGGGAATTCTGAGGCCGTCATAAACAAAAACGCCCGGACCGATGCCGGGCGTGACTGGTTATGCGGGCATTACAGCTCAGAGAAAGCGTAAGCGGCCGCATCAATGGTTTTGCGGATATCTTCGTCGCTGTGCGCGACAGACATAAATCCGGCCTCAAAGGCGGATGGCGCCAGGTAAATACCCTGTTGCAGCATCAGGTGGAAGAATTTCTTAAAGCGCTCAACGTCGCAGTTCATCACATCCTGATAGCAGGTGACCGCCGGGGCATCGGTAAAGAACAGGCCGAACATCCCGCCGACATGGTTAACTACAAACGGAATACCCGCTTCACGGGCTTTTTCGCACAGACCGTCTGCCAGCATATCCGTCAGTTCGGTCAGGCGCTGATGCACACCCGGCTGGGCGATTTCATGTAAGCAGGCAAGACCCGCCGCCATCGCGATCGGGTTACCGGACAGCGTTCCTGCCTGATAAACCGGGCCGGTCGGAGCGAGTTTTTCCATGATTTCACTACGGCCGCCGAAGGCACCTACCGGCATTCCGCCACCGATAATTTTACCCAGGCAGGTCAGGTCCGGCTCAACATCATAATGTGCCTGAGCACCGCCGAGAGCGACACGGAAGCCGGTCATCACTTCATCGATAATCAGCAGCGCACCGAACTCATCACACAGAGCGCGCAGGCCCGGCAGGAAATCCGCTGACGGCGGTATACAGTTCATATTCCCGGCGACCGGCTCGACAATGATACAGGCGATATCGTGCGGATGTTTTTCAAACGCCTCACGGACAGAGCTCAGGTCATTGTAGGTGCAGGTCAGTGTGTGTCTGGCAAAATCTGCCGGCACACCCGGTGAATTCGGCTGGCCGATGGTCAGTGCGCCGGAACCGGCTTTGACCAGCAGGCAGTCTGCGTGTCCGTGATAGCAGCCTTCAAATTTGATGATTTTATCGCGGGCGGTATAGCCGCGTGCCAGACGAATGGCACTCATGGTGGCTTCGGTACCGGAGTTCACCATACGCACCATATCCATGGACGGCACCAGTTCGGTGACAAATTTCGCCATTTCCACTTCGTCGGCAGTCGGTGCGCCGAAACTCAGCCCTTTTTCCACCGCTTTGATGACGGCGGTGCGGATGGCCGGGTGATTATGCCCCAGCACCATCGGTCCCCAGGAGCCGACATAGTCGATATAGGCTTTGCCGTCGACATCATAAATATAGGCCCCGTTGGCGCGCTCGATAAACAGCGGCGTACCGCCGACACCGTTAAAGGCACGAACCGGTGAGTTCACACCACCCGGGATAAAATGTTGTGCTTCAGTATAGAGATTTTCAGAACGGCTCATGCAGGACTCCTGTCAGTCGGTGAGCGGGAAATTGCGGCTATTGTAAAGGAGAGCGGCGGTGAATCCAACTTATCGCATTATCCTCATGATAACTATATCCTTATTAATAGTGTGGACACTGTGCTTTCTGTGTGGCGAAACTTGAACGATTGCCGGAGGTGGTGGATAATCAGCAGTAGTGTCCGGAAGCGGTCAGCTTCTGCGTGTGTTTACTGGTCGCGGCCAGTCTGGAGTAATAAATGAGCGATGATTCAGCAATGCCCCTGCAATTTACTGATGCGGCAGCTAAAAAAGTAAAAATCTTAATTGCGGATGAAGAAAATCCGAACCTGCGTCTGCGTGTGTATATCACCGGCGGCGGTTGCAGCGGTTTCCAGTATGGCTTCACGTTTGATGATGCCATCAATGACGGCGACATGACCATCGAAAAAGAAGGCGTGGCGCTGGTGGTTGATCCGATGAGCCTGCAATATCTGGTCGGCGGTTGTGTGGATTATACCGAAGGGCTGGAAGGCTCGCGGTTTATCGTCACCAACCCGAATGCCAAAACAACCTGTGGCTGTGGTTCTTCTTTCAGTATCTGATTTATCCGCAGACAAAAAACGGGCGCTTTTGCGCCCGTTTTGTTTTTATGCCGATAAGTATCATTAAAGAAAGAAGGGTTATTTTCTGCAACCTGTATCACATACAATAAAAGAGGATAATTGTGTATATCCGGCCTCAGATAGAGAAAATCGGTCATTCAGGATGATTTTATTCCGCTGCACTGCAAAAACCAGGATCTCCGGCTGAAACAGGAGCATATAAATACGGCGGACTATATTATATAACGGTGTAATACTAATATTATTTGTCAGATAAACTGATGAGTTAATAAAATGAAACAAAAATATATTATTTAATATTTTTAATCCAGATTTTTTATTGTCATATAGTTTTTAATTTAATTATTTATTAAATATCAATCGCATTTACGGCATTTTAACATAGTGCTGAGGTTGGTTTATTTCTTTGATTTGTAATGATTTTTATTTATTCGGTCAGCTCCATTATATTCATCATTGTCTGATTATATTATCGCTGCATATTTATATATATAGCGGCAAGTTGATTTCATCTTGATCCCGCTCAATATGCCGGTATTTCACTCATTTACACTGAACATGTAAAAATATTACCTGTTCACATCGGTCACACCTGAAATATGAGAAATAAATGCAGGAATATACCGGACTATTTTATCTCAGCCAGTGATACCCGCCGGAGAGTTTCCGGCAGCGTACGTTAAGGAATCTTCTATGATTTACCCGCTGACAGAACAGACCCCGGTTTTACAGCATAATGCGGCGTTGCAGCGGTATGTCCGGCGTTATGCCGATATTGAAAAACAGACACAGCAGGCCATCGCACAGTACGGATTGTCTTTTGAATCGCCGTACCGGCGTCAGGCCGAAACGGACGCGCTGCGCCTTGAGGTGAAAGCACTGGGTGCGGTTTTTGCCAACAACGGTAAAAGCATCCACAGCCGCTGGCTGTCATCCGCCTGTGTGCAGTGCCGCACCGGCGAGGGCAGTTACACCACGTTTTTATCCCTGAAATGTCACCGTGACTGCTATTTCTGCTTCAATCCGAATCAGGAAAATTACGACGGTTTTCAGAATGAGATGCGGGATGCCATTGGTGAGGTGAATGCGATTGCCGCAGAAGGGTATCCGCTCACCCATATTGCCCTGACCGGCGGCGAGCCGTTGTTGTTTCGTCAGGAGAGTATCCGCTTTTTTGAAACAGTGCAGGCGAAACTGCCCGGCGTTCATACCCGGCTGTACACCGCCGGTGATCCGCTGGATCGCAATACTGCGCTGGCACTGGCGAAAGCCGGTCTGAAAGAGGTGCGTTTCAGTATCAAAATTGATGATCCGCCGGAGAAAATTGAAAAGGTTCTCAGCCGGATAGCGCTGGCACGGGAGATTTTCCCGGATGTGATGGTGGAAATGCCGGTGATCCCGGGTAGCGAGGAGCAGATGTATGACCTGCTGCTGAAGCTGGATGCTATCGGCGTGGACGGCATCAATCTGCTGGAATTCTGTTTCCCGCTGACCAACAGCCCTGCCTATCAGGAACGGGGCTTTGCCCTGAAAAATCCCCCTTATGAAGTCTATTACAACTACTGGTACGCAGGCGGTCTGGCGGTGGCAGACAGTGAACTGGCCTGTCTGCGGGTGCTGAAATTTGCCCTCGGAAATCAGCTTTCCGTTGGTGTGCATTACTGCTCGCTGGAGAACAAACACACCGGCCAGGTGTATCAGAGTAATGCATTTATCAGCGCGGAGCCGTATTACCTGTTTTCTTCCCGTGATTACTTTTTCAAAAGCGCCAAGGTGTTCGGTGAGGACTGTGCTGCCGTCGCGGCAGCATTGCGTAAGGCGGGTGTCCCGTTCCGTGAGGATCTCCTGCACGGTTTTTTACAATTCAGTCCTGAATCGATTATGCGCCTGACAGACATCCCTGAACTGCCTGTTCTGCTGACATCCCACATTGCGGAAGCCGATGAACAGGGCAATCCCCTGATTAAAGAAGTGCGGGTGGAATTCACCACACCCGCTGAATTTTCGCCCGACGATATCCACGGAGGTATGTGTGAACAGTGATAACCGGGATCCGGATTATCTGTATGCGCGTCAGTTTGCTTATGACGTCCTGCGCCGTCTGCTGACGGACGAACCGACAGCGGAACTGCTGGTTTATCTGCGTGATGAGGGGCTGTCACTGTTTCCGGCAGATGACGCACTGCCCGCCATGCAGAGTGCGCTCGATGCCATGCAGGATGATCTGAATACCCGCATGCTTAAACGCGGTGCCGCCGATTTTGAGGCGCTGCACTGGGATTTCACACGCCTGTTTATCGGGCCGGAATCGCCGCCTGCACCGCCGTGGGAGTCAGTTTATGTCTCCCGCGACAAACTGCTGTTTCAGGAAAGTACCCTGAATGTGAAAACCTTTTATCAGCAGAACGGTTTTCATCTGCCGGAAAAGGAGTATGAGGCGGCGGATCATATCGGCTATGAGCTTGATTTCCTCTGGAAACTGAGTGAACAGGCGTCACAGGAGCTCGACCGGGAACAGGCGATGTGTGAGCGCATTACTGCGCCGCTGGCCGTTTCCTCTGACTTTATGCAGGCACATCTGCTGGCGTTTATCACGCCGTTTTGCCGTGAACTGAATAATCACGCGGAGACCGCGTTTTATCGTCAGCTCAGCACACTTCTGGAAGTCTTTGTCCGGAGTGATTATAAGAAAATCAATGAATTAATAAACTTACAATAATAATTTAAAAACCTGATGATGAGGTAAGAGCAATGTCAGACAGACAGAAAACCGGCGTAACCCGCCGTTCATTTCTGAAATGGACGTCGGCGGCATCCGCCATGGCGGCACTGCCGTTAAGCAGACAACTTCACGCGGCCACCCCGGCACCGGCACAGACCACCCCGGCGGCGGCACCTGCCGCCAAAGGGCAGTGGAAACCTGTCGCCTGCTGGCATAACTGCGGCGGGCGCTGTGTTAACAAAGCATTGGTGGCCGATGGTGTGGTGGTCAGACAAAAAACTGATGATGTGGTGGCGGATTCCCCTGACTTCCCGCAGCAGCGCGGGTGTCTGCGCGGGCGTTCCCAGCGTAAACAGGTGTTCGGGGCCGACCGCCTGAAATACCCGATGAAACGCAAAAACTGGGCGCCGGGCGGCGGGGACAAAACCCTGCGCGGACGTGACCAGTGGGTGCGTATCAGCTGGGATGAGGCACTGGATATTGTGGCCTCCGAAACCAAACGCATCACCGGACAATACGGCAATGAATCCCTCTGGGTTACCGGCGGTAACGGTACGGATTTCCAGAGTGTGTTCTCCGCCGCCGGGGGCTTTACCGGTGACTGGGGCACCACCTCCTGGGGCGCATGGTTTGAAACCCCGGCCCATCTGGGCCTCCTGGAAGGGTTCTACACCTTCGGCACCAATGACCGTTTTGATATGCGCAACTCACAACTGATTGTGATGTGGGGCGCAAACCCGGCGTGGTCCAGCCCGGGCAGCCCGACTTATAACTATTATCAGGCGAAAAAAGCCGGGGCACGTTTTATCAGTATTGACCCGAGTTATACCGCCACCGCAGAGCTGATGGATGCGGACTGGTATCCGATCAACCCGGGTACAGACCACGCGCTGGCGCTGGGGATTATGCATGCACTGCTGGAGATGGACAGCCCGGAGAATCCGCTGATCGACTGGGAATTCCTGCGACGCTGCACTGTCGGTTTTGATGAGAGCAATATGCCGGCAGGGGCGGATCCGAAGAAAAACTTTAAGGATTATCTGCTCGGCACCTACACCGGCAAGCCAACCACGCCGAAATGGGCGGCGGACATCTGCGGTATTTCTGCATCGGAGATCCGCTCGCTGGCGCGTCAGATCGGCGGCACACAGCGTGTGGCGCTGTTAACCGGCTGGGCACCGGCACGTATTCATAACGGGGAGGGATGGGTTCAGGCATTCTCAACACTCGGATTTATGACCGGGCATATGGGCCGTCCGGGCCGCATGACCGGCGCGTGTTGTCACTATGCCGCCGGGAACAATGGTACCCGTCTGGTGATGGCCGGTGCGAATGGCTTACCGGCAGTGAAAAACCCGGTCACTCTGAAAATCAACCACAACGAACTGAACCGTGCCCTGCTGGAGAAAAAATTCCGTCAGCGTGGCGTGGGGGATGTGGATGCCAATATTCAGATGATTTTCCACCCGTTTAACGCCACCTTACAGACCCGCGCCAACATTATGCAGGGAATCGAGGCTTACCGCAGCGGCGTGGAATTTATCGCGACCGCAGCGTATGTCCCGCATACCTGCGCGAAATATTCCGATGTGATCCTGCCGGTGACAACCGAATGGGAGCGCGAGGGAACCATTCTTAACCCGAGTAACCGTGAAGTCATCATTGCTGCGGTGAATGTGACTCAGCCGCTGTATGAAGCGAAAAGCGACCAGTGGATCGCCAAAGAGCTGGGTAAACGTCTGGGTGTCAATGTGGATGAGATCTTCCCGATCTCCGAAAAACAGCAGTTCTTCAATAAACTCAACGGTGCAACCATCATTACTGAGGATGGTGTCACCAAAGCGCCGCTGTTTACCATCACTCAGGCGGATATTGATGAGTGGCAGGTGACCGGTACGCCGCAGGAAGGGCGCATCACGCTGAATGAATTCCTGACCAAAGGGAAGTATCAGGTGGAGCGCACGCCGGATGATAATTACGGCTATATCGCGTATGAGGACTTTATCCGCGATCCGGCGGCGAATCCGCGTCCGACGCCAAGCGGTAAGTTTGAAATCTACTGCGAAACCCTGGTGGAGAAAGCGAAAGAGTGCGGCTGGACAGAATTACCGCCGATCGCCGAATACATCCCGTCAGCGAGCGGCTATGAAGCCAGCTTTAAAGATTTCAGCAAAAAAGAGAAAGGGGATTATCCGTTCCAGGTTTATAACCCGCACTATCTGCGCCGTTCACACAGTACCCTGGATAACGTGCCGTGGCTGCGCGAACAGTGGCCGAGCCCGATCTACATTAATACCTCTGATGCGAAACGTCTGGATATTAAACAGGGCGAAACCGTTCTGGTGACCAGCCCGCAGGGTAAAATTCTGCGTCCGGCGCTGGTGACCCAGACGATGAAACCGGGTGTGGTTGCACTGCCGCACGGCAGTTGGACCAATGTGGATGAAACCACCGGGATTGATATGGCCGGGGCGGATAACACCCTGACCATTCA
Organism: Morganella morganii; assembly: GCF_019243775.1. NCBI lineage: Bacteria > Pseudomonadati > Pseudomonadota > Gammaproteobacteria > Enterobacterales > Morganellaceae > Morganella > Morganella morganii. The sequence continues at coordinate 2,946,309 of NZ_CP069157.1, read as the reverse complement.
GGTACCGACCGGACTGGGTACCTCCGGGTGGAACACGATGCTGTGTAACATCGAAAAATGGCACGGTGAGCAATTAACTGACGATGCGCGTCTGCCGCAGCGGATTATCGGATAAGGGGCACAGACATGGATAACCAAGTTGGATTTTATATAAATGTCGCCGCCTGCATCGGGTGCAAAACCTGTGTTGTGGCGTGCAAGGATAAGAACGATCTCGAAGTCGGGCGTAATTTCCGCCGTGTGTATGATATCGAGGCCGGGGAATATCCGCGCCCGCGCCGCTGGCATCTCTCCATTGCCTGTAACCATTGTGACGATCCGCAGTGCGTCAGTCATTGCCCGACAACCGCGATGCATAAGCGGGAAGAAGACGGAGTGGTGCTGGTGGATCATGATAAGTGTGTGGGCTGCCGTTACTGTACCTGGGCCTGTCCGTATGAAGCACCGCAGTTTGATCCGGCGATCGGTATGATGACCAAGTGTGATACCTGTCTGGATCTGCGGGAGCAGGGCGGTAATCCGATGTGTGTGGATTCTTGTCCGATGCGCGCCATTGAGTTCGGCCTTATCAGCGAACTGCGCAAAAAATACGGCACCAATGCCGATATCGGCGGTCTGCCGAGCTCATCCATTACCCGGCCGAACCTGGTTGTCGGCACCAAAGGATAAGGAGAATTATCATGCATGAACTGCCTCTTGTTATATTCACCTTATTTATGCAGGCTTCGGTCGGCTGCCTGGTGATCACGCTGCTTTGTTATTTCCGTCTGTTCGGCTGCACGGATGCCCGCACCGGGATGAAATGGGTGCGTGTTCCGCTGGTTGCTTCTTTCCTGCTGGGCTGTGTCGGGTTACTCGGCTCCCTGTTCCATATGGGGAATCCGTTCCATATGTTTTACACCATGCTGCACGTCTCGACCTCGTGGATGAGCCGTGAAGTCTGGGCGACCGCCATTTATATGGCGCTGCTGTTCTTCAGTGTCGCGTTGCTGCTGTTAAAACAGAAGGTGAACGGTTTCCTGCTGCTGTTAAGTGCGGCGGCGGGGCTGGTATATATGTATGCGATGTCCGCACTGTATGCGAATACCCTGTTTAACCTGTGGGGCGGGCTGTTTACCTATGCCGGATTCTTCGGCACAGTGCTGCTGACCGGCGGGATGATCGCAGGTCTGCTGCTGGTGACAGCGCTGGGCTTTGCCCGTGAGGATGTGCTGATTCAGCGTGTGGTGAAGATTTCCCTCGCTGCCGGTGTGGCCGGACTGCTTCTGATGCTGCTGGGCGCATTGTCACTGCTCGGTAATATCGGTGAGCCGATTTACGCCGGGATGACACCGCGTACCATGCCGGAAGGGCTGCTGAACCTGAATATCATCCGCGTGGTGCTGATCGGGCTGGGGATGTTCTTTGCCGGTCGTCTGCTGTGTCAGAAAAACGAACAGGTCACTAACGGTACACTGATGATGGCTCTGGCGGCCATCTGTGTATTTGCCGGTGAAGCGGTTGGTCGTGTGGTGTTCTTCTCACTCGGCGCATAACACGCAGTATGAAACAGAAAATCCGGACGTGAGAGCGTCCGGATTTTTTATCAGCGGGTCAGAATCACATCCCCTAAGATATTGTCTTTCAGCAGGCCGCCGTTTTTCGCCCGGAACAGCACAAAATCAATATCCCGCGCCTGATAGCGCTCACGCAGAATGGTGGTGATCTCTTTGATCGCCTTACCCTGCAGTAATCCGTCAATCATCATCGCCGGCAGCAGCGACTGGTCACTGTAGGTCAGCGGATTGAGCGATCCCATAACCCGGTTGAGATAGTGATCAAAGACCGGCAGCGGGTTTTCCGGGTGTTCGCGGTTCAGTTTAATCTGCACGTCGATCACGGTATTAAAATCAATACCGTAATGAGCAATCCGGTCGCGCAGATCATTAACATAGCGATCGACATCATCGGAATAGAGGGTACTGATGGTGCCGCTGAAATTAAACAGATTCATGTCGTTCAGGCGTTGCAGAATATAAATGGCAATATAAAGATTGTAGCGTGACGGGATCAGCAGACAGTTATCAATCCACCAGACCAGCACATGATGCGGGCTGATGCTGTCATCAATATATTTGACCGGCGGATAGATCATTATTTCTGTATCACTTAATTCACCGAGGTGCGTCTGGATCAGATTATCCACCTGACGCCACTCCAGTCCGCCGCTGCCGCAGCCGAGTGCCGGAATTGCCACGGATTTCAGCCCCTGTTTTTTAATCAGAGCTTTCAGTTCACGCAGACCACTTTCGATAAATTCATAACCGGAAGGTGAATCCCATTTATTCCGGGTCGGGAAATTAATAATTTTATGGCCGTGTTCATCAGTCACTGATAACTGGCCGGCACCTATTTTCTTTGCATAAAGCTTCATAGGCGCGCGCATTTACCGGATAATCCAGTCTGAACTGATAGGCAATTCCTTTTCCCATAACGCCCTGACAATTAACGGCATTTACCAGCGCCTGAGCATCAGATCTCAGTAAATCACCTTTGAGGTATTTAATCATCGTTACAGTCCGTTTCTTTATTCAGTCTGTAACATTGTCGCCTGCTCCGGCGCTGACGGGTATCGGAATCTTCTCGGGTTTACGGAATAATAATAGTCGCGGGGAAATAAGTAATAATAACAGGAAAAATAAAGCTGAATTAAATACAGAAAAATAAAAAAAAGAATATGCCACATAATAAGCGGCATATTATTAACATGATATATTCATATCAGGTGTTATTTATTTTCTCACATAATTCTTCCGCAGCTTTTAACAGCCGGGGCGTGCCGCGCTGGAACCAGTCGGCATTAATCGTAATCACCGGCACATCAAGCTGCGGAGACCAGAAGCGCTTTACATTCTCCACTTCGCGGTTATCCCCGGAGATAAGGATCATGTCCGGTCTGCGGGTCAGTACCTGCTCACGGTTGACCTGCGGCCAGGGCACCGGGCTGTCGGCAAACACGTTTTTACCCCGGCACAGGGTCACCACTTCACTTTGCAGGGTGGTGCCGGACGCGGTGAAAATCGGGTTCTGACCAAACTGGAGAAAAATCAGTTTCTCCGGTTTATCGCTGTAGCGGGTTTTCAGGGCGTCAATCCCGCTGCGCATATCGGCAGCCGCTTTTTCCGCCAGTGCCGGTTGCGGGCTGTAAGGCGCGAGGCGATCCAGATCATCCGCAATTTCATCAAGATTGCGCGGATCGAAATACTCGACTTTGATCCCGAGATGCTCCAGCTGGCTCAGCGGGCGCTGCGGGTTGCCGCCGCGCCAGGCCATGATCAGATCCGGTTTCAGGGCAATAATGCGCTCAAGGTTCAGTCCCTGCCAACTGGACACCTGCCCGATGTTTTTCGCTTCCGGCGGGTAATCCGCATTGGCGCTGACACCGACCAGGTTCTCCCCCAGACCGGCGGCATACGCCATCTCCGCCAGTGACGGGGAGAGTGCGATCACCCGCTGTGCCGCGGCCTGAGCCCCGCAGGCTGCCAGCAGAAGCAGTAGTCCGGCGAGGCGCAATGACGATTTTATCATTTCAGTGAATCAATATTGGCGAGGATTTCCGCCACCATCAGAGATGATTGCTTTGCTGCCAGCGGCAGAAACTCATCAAAGCTGAGGTGCGAGGCTTTATCCGCCACGTCAGAGATAGCGCGGACCACCACAAACGGTACCTGATACTGATGGCACACATGGCCGACAGCCGCACATTCCATTTCCACGGCTATTACTGACGGGAAGGTGGTACGGATACGCGCCAGCGGCTCTGCGCCGTTGATAAAGGCATCACCGCTGCAAATCAGGCCGCGCACGGCGTTCAGTCCGAGGGTCTGAATGCATTTTTCAGTCAGTGCGATAAGACCGGCATCAGCAATAAAGGCCGGCGGGCATTGTGCCATCTGGCCCGGTTCATAACCGAAGGCAGTAACATCAGCATCGTGATAACGGACTTCCGAGGAGACAACAATATCGCCGACATTCAGATGCGGGGCGAGGCCACCGGCAGAACCGGTATTAATCACCACGTCCGGTTTGCACAGCTCCAGCAGCAGAGTGGTACCGATCGCTGCGGCGACTTTGCCGATACCGGATTTGAGCAATGCAACATCAACACCGTTAATCTGACCGGTATAGATTTCGCAGCCGCCGTGGCGGAGGGTCTGCATGTTGGTAATCTGATCACGCAGCAGGGTTACTTCCTGCTCCATCGCACCTATGATACCGACTTTCATTATGTCATACTCCCTGAATAGAAATTGAACTGCATATTAACGGATTAGCAACAGTTTATCACCGAATCCCGGCGGGTGGTGTCTTTTCCCGTGCGGATAAGAAGACGGAGGCGACGTGCCGGTTATTGATTTTAAAAAGAAGCTGAATTTTCACCGCCAGTTTGGTGCTTCTGCGGAGGAATCTGCACAAGAGTTTCTGGTGAATCAGGCATTTGAAAGTGATCGCGGCCGTATTATCAATTCTGCCGCTGTCCGTCGTCTGCAACAGAAAACTCAGGTGTTTCCGCTGGAGCAGAATTCCGCTGTCCGCAGCCGTCTCACACACTCCCTGGAAGTGCAGCAGGTCGGGCGCTATATCGCCAAAACGATCCTCAGTCAGCTGAAACAATCACAAAAACTGGAAGAATACGGCCTGGATGAGCGTACGGATGCCTTTGAAAGTGTGGTTGAAATGGCGTGTCTGATGCATGACATCGGCAACCCGCCGTTCGGGCATTTCGGGGAGGCGGCGATTCAGAAATGGTTCAGTAATCTGCTCGGCGAGCCGCAGACCGGAGATGAGGATAACTGTCAGATTGCCGCACTGCGCCTGACCGGCTCACCGCAATCGGATCATCTGCGCCGTCAGTTGCGTCGTGATTTGTGCCTGTTTGAGGGCAATGCCCAGGGAATGCGGATGGCACACCATCTGCTGAAACTGAATCTGACATTTGCCCAGATAGGCAGTGTGCTGAAATATACCCGTCCTGCCTGGCAGTTAGAGCCGGTGCCGGAGGAGTTCGATTATCTCACCAAAAAACCGGGCTATTACTGGTCTGAAAATACCCTGATTCAGCGGCTGCGTGATGAATTACAGCTCGGTGAGTTCTGCCGTTTTCCGCTTAGTTATATTATGGAAGCGGCGGATGATATCTCGTATTGCATTGCTGACCTGGATGATGCGGTGGAGAAAGGTATTCTGACCCCGGATACCCTGGTGACCTATCTGCGCCAGGAGTGGCAGGCGCTGGAAGGCTCTGCGGATTCCGCGCTGTTCCGCGATACCGTTGAGCAGGCGTATCAGTCGCTTACCCGCAGTCAGCACCGCAGCCCGCAGGATCAGTTTTTTATGTATCTGCGGGTCTATATCACCAATAAACTGGTGCCGTATACCGCGCAGCGCTTTATCGATAATCTGCCCGCCGTGTTTGCGGGTACTTACAATCAGGCGCTGCTGGAAGATAAAAGTGAAGAGCACCGTCTGCTGAAAACCCTGAAACGGGTCGCGTTTAAATATGTGTTTACCCATCACGAAGTGGAAGAGCTGGAATTACAGGGATTCCGGATCATCAACGGCCTGCTGGATTTTTACCGGCCGCTGTTAATGATGCCGCAGGCGGATTTCGCCGATCTGGTCCGTGAAAACTTTCACAAACACTATTTTATCGAAACGCGGCTGTTACATAAGCTGTCACGCAAGCAGCGGGCGGCTTACGGGGAAGCTGTTGCCGCACTGGCAGATAAACCGCAGGAAGAGCAGACCATCCTGGAATTTTATTACCGCGCCAGGCTGATTCAGGATTATATCAGCGGTATGACCGACCATTACGCTTATGAAGAATTCCGGCGTTTCTCCGTTTGTCAGTAAGCTGCTGATTAATGACAGCACTTTCGCACAAATGACATGACAATTCCGGTTCAATATTACCGGAATTGTTGCTACGATTAATCCGCAGGTGTTGCTGAAATAGATTCACTGTATTCGGCGGCGGATCTGTTCATCATATTGTCGCAGCCTGAATTCGTTTCAGGGGCTATACCGTCGCACCAAAAGTATTAACCGGGATTACATCACGTATGCAAAAAGAGTATCGGGTCGGGATTGAATTTGAATATTGGCTGACACAGTACCGGAATAAAAGTGCCGCCGGTATTAAATCCTTTGACAATATTACCCTGTCAGAGCTGGCGCCTGCACTGAATAACCGCCCGGGGATGGATGATGCCTCGCTGCATAAGGGTGATGCGGGGATTAAAGCCGGTTACTGGTATGTTGAGGGCGATGAGCGGTTTTCACCGGAAGGCAAACTCATTGCCCAGGTTATCAAAGGGATAGAAATCCGCACGCCACCGGCAAAGTCGGTGACAGCGGCACTGGATTCCCTGCAGATTATTGAAGCGCAGCTGAGTGAACGTCTGAAAGCGTGCGGGCTGGGGCTGGCAATCAGTGCTTATCATCCGGTTTCGCCGCGCTATCAGTTTAATCCGCCGCTGAATGCATGGGAAAAAGCGTTCCGTGAGGAGCACGCTGCTTTCCGCCACGCGGATCTGGTAATGCAGACCTGCGGGCCGGATATCAATATTTCCGTGCCGGAAATGAGTGACGCCCGTGTTGTGCACGCGGTTGAAAAACTGACGTTCTTTGCACCGTACCTGGTGGCGCTTTCGCTGAACGGTCCGCTGGAAAACGGGCAGTTATGGGGCGGTTTATCCCGCCGTACCGCACTGCGCAGTTGTCACCGTCCGACCTGTAAAGGGTTCCTGACCAACTCGGCGGTGTATCCGCATGACTTTATTTATCCGGCACGTAACGAGGGTGAGCACGGTCGGATTGAATTCAAAGCGTTCGATGCGGTTCCGGACCCGGCGCTGATGGGCGCATTCTGTGCGTGGATCCTCGGGCTGGTGCTGGATGACACCATTTCCTTTAATTACAGCGTGCAGCCGGACGCCCGCTTTAATGCGATTGCCCGCGAGCCGTTTGCCGACCTGACTGTTTCCACGGTGGTTGAGACACTGCTTATCGCCGCCCGGCGCGCGCTGGAGCAGCATGGCCTGCTGAATGAAGCGGCGCGGCTGCAGTTACTCAGTGAACGTCTGGCAAACAGAATGACCCCGGCGGATGAAATGATCACCCGTTTCCTGGTCAGCGGGGAGTTAATGCATTTCGGCGGATTGTGGCCGGAGCAGGATGCATAACTCTGTCATATCAGGATACATTTTTATTGCCGGTAACAATAAACCGTTATTTTTTAAATAACGGTTTTTTTTGTGCCAAAAAAATCAGCACCGGTAAGTTCATGTAAATTTATTATTTATCAGTGGCTGATATTGCGTATTATTCAGCGGGTGGTGCGGTATCAGGCATTATAAATAATGAAACCGGCAGCACTGATGTGTAACGATAAATATCATTTATCCTTTTAACAAATAGTGCTGAGGCACTATCCGGCAGTATGGTATAATCAGCGCCATGCATTTTTTACCGGTCCATGACGTGTTATTTGCAGTGTATCCGAAGAATCCGTTGGTCAATACGCTGCTTTATGGGAAAATCACCGGCCTCACAGACAACGTTTTTTTATCATTATGGCGCAATTTTATTCTCAGCCCCGTCAGACCCCGCGGCAGTCCCGGACTGTCACAGTCACCGCTGACTCTCTCGATGCCCTCGGGCAGGGCATTGCCCGCCTTCAGGGAAAAACTGTTTTTATCCCGGATCTGATGCCGGGTGAGTCCGCACAGGTCAGGCTGACGGAAGAAAAGCGCCACTATGCCAAAGGCAGTGTGGTGAAACGCCTGTCTGATAACCCGGCGCGCCGCAAACCAGCCTGCCGTCATTACGGACAGTGCGGCGGCTGCCAGCAGCAGCATATTCCGGTTGCCATGCAGCGGGAAACCAAAGCGGCGTATCTCGCGTATCTGCTGACCCGCGAAACAGGTGAGGCGTGCGGGGAGATCCCTGTTCTGAGCGGGGAAGAGTACGGCTACCGCCGCCGGGCGCGGCTGGCGCTGGTGTATTCCCCGAAAACAAAACAGCTGACCATGGGATTCCGTCAGGCGCAGAGCAAATCAACGGTTGCTGTCACACAGTGTCCGGTGCTGGTTCCGCGTCTGGAGGCATTACTGGTACCCTTACAGCGCTGTCTGTCGTCTCTGGCCGCCGCACCGGAACTCGGTCACGCGGAACTGGCAGATACCGAAAGCGGACCGCTGCTGGTACTGCGTCATCTGGCACCGCTCAGTGATGCGGATTTGTCCGCACTGACGGCGTTTTGTGCTGAACACAATACCGCGCTTTATCTGCAGGGCAGTGCCGGTGCACCGCCTGTGGCAGTTTGTGCGCCGTATCCTCCGCATTACGCGGTAGCCGGGTTAAAATTACAGTTCAGTCCGCAGGATTTTATCCAGGTGAACGGTGCCCTGAATGAGCTGATGGTGGCACAGGCGCTGAACTGGTTGGAGCTGACAAAACACGATCGCGTGTTAGATCTCTTCTGCGGGATGGGTAATTTTACGCTGCCGGTGGCGGAACGCGCCGGTGAGGTTGTCGGGGTGGAAGGCGTGGATGCGCTGGTCCGCACGGCACGGGAGAATGCCCGTCTCAATAATCTGGCGAATGCCGCATTTTATCACGCGGATTTGTCGCAGGATATTACCGGGGAGCCGTGGGCGGCTTCCGGGTTTAACAAAGTATTACTGGATCCGGCGCGTGCCGGGGCGGCTGAGATTATGCCGCATATTGTTGCGCTTTCCCCTGAGCGCATCGTTTATGTTTCCTGTAATCCCACAACACTTGCAAGGGATAGTCAGGTTCTGCATGGTGCCGGGTATCACCGGAATGCTGTCCGTATGCTGGATATGTTTCCGCAAACCGGCCATTTGGAGTCGATGGTGCTTTTCACAAAGACACCACCGGTCAGTCAGTAGGGAGAATGTATGGTCGCGGTAAGAAGTGCGCATTTAACACCGGCCGGTGAGTTTGACCCGGCACACTGGATTAACAGCCTCGGGCTGCATAACCCGGTGACGGGTGAAAAACTGGAAGAGGTCTGGCATTACTGTCATCAGAAGGTTGATGGACATCAGGATGCGGCGCTGTTGCTCGGGCGCGGTATTGAGATGGTGGAGATTTTATCCACCCTCAGTATGGATCTTGACAGTCTGCGCGCAGCGTTGCTTTTTCCGCTGGCCGAAGCGGAGATCCTCGGAGAGGAAGAGATAAGCGAAGCCTTTGGTTCCGCTATCTGGCTGCTGGTCAAAGGTGTGATGGATATGGATGCTATTCGTCAGCTGAAAGCCACACATAACGACGAAACCAGTTCGGTGCAGGTGGATAACATCCGCCGTATGCTGCTCTCCATGGTGGAAGATTTCCGCTGCGTGGTTATCAAACTGGCAGAGCGGATAGCCCATCTGCGCGAAGTGAAAGATGCCGGTGAGGATGAGCGCGTTCTGGCCGCCAAAGAGTGTTTCAATATTTATGCCCCGCTGGCGAACCGCCTCGGGATCGGGCAGCTTAAATGGGAGCTGGAGGATTACTGCTTCCGTTATCTGCACCCGGATGATTACAAACGCATTGCCAGCCTGCTGCATGAGCGCCGTCTTGACCGCGAAGAGTATATTGATAACTTTGTCACGACCCTGCGCAACGACATGAAAGAAGAGGGCATTCAGGCCGAGATCTACGGACGGCCGAAGCATATCTACAGTATCTGGCGCAAGATGCAGAAAAAATCGCTCTCCTTTGATGAGCTGTTTGATGTCCGTGCCGTGCGGATTGTGGTGGAGCGTCTTCAGGACTGCTACGCCGCGCTGGGGATTGTTCATACCCATTTCCGTCATCTGCCGGATGAGTTCGATGACTATGTGGCGAACCCGAAACCGAACGGCTATCAGTCGATTCATACCGTGGTACTGGGGCCGGCGGGTAAAACCCTGGAGATTCAGATCCGCACCCGGCAGATGCATGAGGATGCGGAACTCGGCGTTGCCGCGCACTGGAAATACAAAGAAGGTACCGCAGGCGGCGGCAAAACCGGCAGTTACGAGAACCGTATCGCCTGGCTGCGTAAACTGATCGCGTGGCAGGAAGAGATGGCCGATTCCGGCGAAATGCTGGATGAAGTGCGCAGTCAGGTATTTGATGACCGCGTTTACGTTTTTACCCCGAAAGGGGATGTGGTGGATTTACCGGCAGGCTCCACGCCGCTCGATTTCGCCTACCATATCCACAGCGATGTGGGGCACCGCTGCATCGGCGCGAAAATCGGCGGCCGTATTGTGCCGTTCAGTTATCAGTTGCAGATGGGCGATCAGATTGAAGTGATCACCCAGAAACAGCCGAACCCGAGCCGTGACTGGCTGAACCCGAACCTGGGGTATGTCACCACCAGCCGGGGCCGCGCCAAGATCCATAACTGGTTCCGCAAGCAGGATCGCGATAAAAATATTATCGCCGGCCGGCAGATGCTGGACAACGAACTGGCCGCGCAGGATATCAGCCTGAAAGAGGCGGAAAAACTGCTGATCGCCCGTTATAACGTTCACTCGCTGGATGAAGTTCTGGCCGGTATTGGTGTGGGTGATATCCGCATTAACCAGCTGTCGAACTACCTGCAAAGCAAACTGAACAAGCCGACTGCGGAAGAAGCCGATCGTGAAGCGCTGAAAACCCTGGAAAAAGCCCCGCCGGCCAAACCGGCACCGGCTCACCAGAGCAGCGGCCGTATTGTGGTTGAGGGCGTCGGTAACCTGATGCATCACATCGCCCGCTGCTGCCAGCCGATTCCCGGGGATGATATCGTCGGCTTTATCACCAAAGGCCGGGGAATTTCTATCCACCGCGCGGATTGCGAACAGCTGGCGGAATTGCAGGAGCAGGCACCGGAACGTCTGGTGGAAGCGGTCTGGAGTGCGAGTTACTCCAGCGGCTATTCCCTGGTGGTGCGGGTGGTGGCAAATGACCGCAGCGGCCTGCTGCGCGATATCACCACCATTCTGGCCAACGAGAAAGTGAATGTTCTCGGGGTGCGCAGCCACAGTGATGTAAAACAGCAGATTGCCACCATCGATATGGATATGGAAATCTACAATATCCAGACCCTCAGCCGTGTGCTGGCAAAACTGAACCAGCTGCCGGATGTGATTGAGGCAAAACGTCACACTCAGTAAAACGGCCGGAAATCGGTTACACTGAAAAGCAGACTCCGGTCTGCTTTTTTTATCACTCCCGGAAATCATATTCAGGAATTAATCACATGTCTGTATCAGTTGAGCGCCTGCTGGCGATCATGTCGCAGTTACGCGACCCGGAAAACGGCTGTCCGTGGGACAAAGCGCAAACCTATGCCACTATCGCCCCTTACACCCTGGAAGAGACCTATGAGGTTCTGGACGCTATTGAGCGGGCGGATTTTGACGATCTGAAAGGTGAGTTAGGTGACTTATTATTCCAGGTGGTGTTTTACGCGCAGATGACGAAAGAAGAAGGGCGTTTTGATTTTGAGGATATCGCCGCCGCCGTCAGTGACAAACTGACCCGCCGCCACCCGCATATTTTTGCCCGTGAGCAGGGGATCGGCGCGGAAGCGGCCATTTCCGGCTGGGAGCAGCGAAAAAGTGCCGAACGCGCTGAAAAATCACAGTATTCCCTGCTGGATGATATCCCGGCAACACTGCCTGCCCTGATGCGGGCCTATAAAATCCAGAAACGCTGTGCGTCTGCCGGATTTGACTGGGACACACTTCCGCCGGTGCTCGGCAAGGTGTATGAGGAACTGGATGAGGTGATGGAGGAAGTGAATCAGCCGCAGGTGAATGATGAGCGCGTGGCTGAAGAGCTGGGTGATTTGCTGTTCGCAGTGGTGAATTTTTCCCGTCATCTGGGACATAAACCGGAAATGGTGTTACAAAAAGCCTGCCGTAAGTTTGAGAACCGTTTTCGTCAGGTGGAGAGCGATATTGCCGCCCGCGGACTGACCATGGAATCAGCAACACTTGATGAAATGGAGAAAAGTTGGCAGGATGTTAAATCCCGTGAGGGGTAAGCTTAATGCTTTCAGCTAATGATTTTACCGGAGAATGAAAAGTTTTTTATAAAATGTAAGACGTTGATTAGTTAGTGTAAAAAGGCGGTTTTTACCGCCCCGGGAGCGACGGATAACCGAAAAGAGGTGACGAGATTATTTGTCGCCAAAATAAGGTTAGGGTATACTATTTTCCCGTCCTGTTATATCCATCATCTATTACACCTAAACTTTCAGGTTCAGCATGAAAACTAATTATATTTTTGTGACCGGCGGGGTCGTATCCTCTCTGGGTAAAGGCATTGCCGCAGCCTCTTTAGCGGCTATACTCGAAGCCCGTGGACTCAATGTCACCATGATGAAACTGGATCCGTACATCAACGTCGATCCGGGAACCATGAGCCCGACCCAACACGGGGAAGTTTTCGTCACCAACGACGGCGCTGAAACTGATCTCGACTTAGGTCACTACGAGCGCTTCATCCGCACCAAAATGACCCGCCGCAATAACTTCACCACCGGACGTGTTTACTCTGAAGTTCTGCGCAAAGAGCGCCGCGGCGACTATCTCGGTGCCACCATTCAGGTTATCCCGCACATCACCAACGAAATCAAAGATCGTATCATCCGTGGCGGTGAAGGTCATGACGTGGTGCTGGTGGAAGTCGGCGGGACTGTCGGTGATATCGAATCACTGCCGTTCCTGGAAGCTATCCGTCAGATGGCGGCGGAAGTCGGCCGTGAACACACCTTATATCTGCATTTGACTTTGGTTCCGTATCTGGCGGCTGCCGGTGAAGTAAAAACCAAGCCGACTCAGCACTCAGTGAAAGAATTATTATCCATCGGTATTCAGCCGGATGTGCTGATTTGCCGTTCAGATAGAGTGATTCCTGCTAACGAACGCGCCAAAATCGCGCTTTTCTGTAACGTTCCTGAAAAAGCAGTGATCAGTCTGAAAGACGTAGATTCCATTTATAAAATCCCCGGCCTCTTGAAATCCCAGGGATTAGATGATTATATCTGTAAACGATTCAGCATTAATGCTCCTGAGGCAGATCTCTCCGAATGGGAGCAGGTGATTTATGAGGAAGCCAATCCGTCAGGTGAAGTCACCATCGGGATGGTCGGCAAATATGTTGAACTGCCGGATGCCTATAAATCCGTTATCGAAGCACTGAAACACGGCGGCCTGAAAAACCGCGTCACTGTGAACATCAAACTGATTGATTCTCAGGATGTGGAAACCCGCGGTACAGAACTGTTACAGGGTCTGGATGCGATTCTGGTGCCGGGCGGTTTTGGTTCCCGTGGTGTGGAAGGTAAGATTATGACTGCCCGCTATGCCCGCGAGAACAACATTCCGTATCTGGGAATTTGCCTGGGAATGCAGGTGGCACTGATTGACTTTGCCCGTAACCTGGCCGGTATGGATGACGCGAACTCCACGGAATTTGATGCTGATTGTAAGTACCCGGTCGTTGCGCTTATCACCGAATGGCGCGACGAAGACGGCAATATTGAAGTCCGCAGCGAAGAGAGTGATCTCGGCGGTACAATGCGTGTCGGCGGTCAGTTATGCCACCTGACGAACAATTCCCTGGTTCGCCGGTTGTACGGCAAAGATGCGATTACTGAACGTCACCGTCATCGTTATGAAGTGAACAACATGTTACTGAAGCGTCTTGAAGATGCGGGTCTGCTGGTTGCGGGCCGCTCAGTGGACAACAAACTGGTGGAAATCATCGAGAACCCGAACCATCCGTGGTTTGTGGCCTGTCAGTTCCATCCGGAGTTCACCTCTACCCCGCGTGATGGTCATCCGCTGTTTGCAGGTTTTGTCAAGGCAGCCTCTGATAACCAGAAAGGTCTGCTAAAATAAGATGTGAGGTGAGTGACCGGCTGTAAGTGCCGGTTACTTATCTGAAAATTTAACTTGTACTGAGGAAAACCTAATGTCCAAAATCGTTAAAGTGATCGGCCGTGAAATCATCGACTCCCGCGGTAACCCTACTGTAGAAGCTGAAGTACACCTGGAAGGCGGTTTTGTGGGTATGGCGGCTGCTCCGTCAGGCGCATCTACCGGTTCCCGTGAAGCGCTGGAACTGCGTGACGGTGATAAATCACGTTTCCTGGGTAAAGGTGTTCTGAAGGCAGTCGGCGCGGTAAATGGTCCGATCGCACAGGCGCTGCTGGGTCAGGATGCCAAAGATCAGGCAAAAGTTGACCAGATCATGATCGACCTGGATGGCACTGAAAACAAATCCAACTTCGGTGCAAACGCGATTCTGGCTGTGTCTCTGGCAAACGCCAAAGCTGCTGCCGCATCAAAAGGTTTACCTCTGTACGCACACATCGCAGAACTGAACGGCACTCCGGGCAAATACTCTATGCCGCTGCCGATGATGAACATCCTGAACGGTGGTGAGCACGCTGATAACAACGTGGACATCCAGGAATTCATGATCCAGCCTGTCGGCGCGCCTTCTCTGAAAGAAGCTGTCCGCATGGGTTCTGAAATCTTCCATCACCTGGCAAAAGTGCTGAAAGCTAAAGGCATGAACACCGCTGTGGGTGATGAAGGTGGTTATGCACCAAACCTGGGTTCTAACGCAGAAGCGCTGGCTGACATCAAAGAAGCCGTTAAAGCAGCAGGCTACGAGTTAGGCAAAGACGTTACCCTGGCGATGGACTGTGCAGCATCTGAGTTCTACAACAAAGAAACCGGTATGTATGAACTGAAAGGCGAAGGCCGTACCTTTACCTCTCAGGAATTCACTCACTACCTGGAAGAGCTGACCAAAGAGTATCCGATCGTCTCTATCGAAGATGGTCTGGATGAATCTGACTGGGATGGTTTCGCGTATCAGACTAAAGTCATGGGCGATAAAATCCAGCTGGTCGGTGATGACCTGTTCGTGACCAATACCAAGATCCTGAAAGAAGGTATCGAAAAAGGTATCGTTAACTCCATTCTGATTAAATTCAACCAGATCGGTTCACTGACCGAAACACTGGCTGCTATCAAAATGGCAAAAGACGCCGGTTACACTGCCGTTATCTCTCACCGTTCCGGTGAAACCGAAGATGCCACAATTGCCGACCTGGCTGTCGGTACCGCAGCAGGCCAGATCAAAACCGGTTCTATGAGCCGTTCTGATCGTGTTGCCAAGTACAACCAGCTGATCCGTATCGAAGAAGCGCTGGGCGAACGTGCTCCGTTCCACGGCCGCAAAGAGATCAAAGGTCAGTAATTGTTACTGTAAATGTTAAAAAAGGTGTGTCCGGCGGACACACCTTTTTTTATGTCCGCGTTATCTTATCTTACGAATATTTCCCCGCTTTTTATCCGTTCCCTCAATGACTAAAACTGGTTGTTTACCATGCTATGACAAGTTTTTTTACTTATTCTGTTGCCTCAGATCGCAAAACGGACGATTTGTGATGTATTTTGTTATTAATACTTTTTATATTTCACATGAAGATAAATTGTTTAACATTTTTAGCATTCACGCAAAAATGCCGGTTATTAAACTATGACAGCAATCGGTTTCGTGAATACTTTTTCATCCTACTGAGGGAATTATCATGGACGCTTCAGAAACGCTCACCCAATCCACCGGGCTGGGTTCTTTTAATACAAAGGGACTCATCATACTGGCTCTGGACATTGTGCTGCTGATACTGCTGCTGAAATATCTGCCCTACAGCGACAAAGAGAATGCCGGGCTGGCGCTGATGGTGTTCGTCGCTGTTTTATGGCTGACTGAGGCGATTCATGTCACGCTGACCGCGTTACTGATCCCGATTCTGGCTGTATTTCTCGGATTACTGGGCGCAGGTAAGGCATTACAGTCTTTTGCCAGTCCGACCATTTTCCTGTTCTTCGGCGGTTTTGCACTGGCGACGGCGCTGCATATTCAGGGGCTGGATCGCCTGATTGCTAACCGCCTGCTGCTGATTGCCCGCGGTCGTTTATGGGCGGCAGTGATTCTGCTGTTCAGTGTGACCGGCGCGCTGTCCATGTGGATCAGTAACACCGCTACCGCCGCGATGATGTTACCGCTGGTGCTGGGTATTCTGGGGAACCTCGATATCCGTCACGACCGTAACACGTTCGTATTTATGCTGCTGGGCGTGGCCTACAGCGCCAGTATCGGCGGCCTGGGAACGATGGTCGGCAGCCCGCCGAACATTATTGCCGCAAACCAGCTGGGAATGGACTTCTTCACCTGGATGAAATACGGCATTCCGATGGTGCTGATCCTGATGCCGATTATGTTCGGTATTATGTACCTGATGTTACGTCCGAAGCTCGGTGCCCGCTTTGAAATTGAAGTGGAGCAGGTTCAGTGGACACCAAAACGTCTGCTGACACTGGCGATTTTCGGTCTGACCGTTATCTGCTGGATCGGCAGTGCACCGCTGAGTGATCTGCTGGGTAAAATCAAAGATTTCGATACTATTATCGCCCTGAGTGCCGCTGCGCTGATTGGTATTACCGGGGTGGCCAGCTGGTCACAGATTCAGAACAACACCGAGTGGGGCGTTCTGTTCTTGTTCGGCGGCGGTCTGACACTGAGTATGATCCTGAAAGATTCCGGTGCCAGTGAAGTGATGGCGGACTGGATGAAAACCTCCTTTGGTAACAGCAGCTGGCTGGTGATTATTATCGCTGTCACCACCTTTATTATTGTGCTGACGGAGTTCACCAGTAACACCGCGAGTGCTGCACTGCTGGTACCTATCTTTGCCGGTGTGGCAGATGGTCTGGGAATGCCGGTGATGGCACTGACCATGATTATCGGTATCGGTGCATCCTGTGCCTTTATGCTGCCGGTGGCGACGCCGCCGAATGCGATAGTGTTCGGGACCGGGTTTATCAAACAGTCTGAGATGGTGCGGGTCGGTGGTGTGCTGAATATCGCCTGTATCATTGTTATCTCAGCCTTTGCCTGGTTGTTCTGGGTATAACAGCACAGCTGATAATAAACACGAAAGCAAAGTTCAACACAGAAAACCTGCTGATTTATCAGCGGGTTTTTTTATACCGGCAACAAAGAATATCGGTGCGGATGTACTGATATCGCAGAAGTGCGGGAAAGAAGAAGAGCAGCCGGAAAGACATTCAGGTATCACCGGATATGAAAAAGCCCTGCGTCATGCAGGGCTTCAGATAAAGCGTGGTGATTCAGTGATTATCAGCCGCGTTTATTGGCAACATAAACCGTTAGCTCAATACCCGGATGCAAGTCCTTCATTTTGACTTTACTGTTCCAGGACATCAGCTCTTTCAGTGTCACACCATGGCGCTGCGCAATACTGTAGTAAGAATCACCCTGACGCACTTTATACTTCGCCAGACGCATAGCATTTTTGGTGGCGGCTTTAGATGGTTTCACCACCGGGCTGCCTTTCACCTGCAACGTTTGTCCCGGTTTCAGAACCGCAGCGCTTTTCAGTCCGTTCAGCTTTTTCAGTTCAGCGACGGTCATCTTATGGCGGTTGGCAATGGCGTAGAATGAATCGCCACTTTTCACTTTGTACTTCGCGGCCTGCGCACGGCCTGCCGGTGAACTCAGCTGTTCAGTACGCTGATTGTTTCTCGCGACCGCTGTGCGGATATCATTAAGTACCGCGTCATCAGATAATGCGCTCATCAGCTGGTCGACTTTGGTTTTCGGCAGCATCAGATAGTGAGGACCGGCCGGTGAGGTTACACCGCGTTTCAGGCTCGGGTTGTAATCTTTCAGTCTGGAAACCGGCATATCCAGCAGTTGTGCCGCGACATCCAGGGAAATCTGCTGACCGATATTCACCCGTGCCAGGGCGCGCTCTGCATCCGGTACCGGTAAATTCACACCGTTACGGTCACTGTTGCGGATAACATTGCTCAGGGCAAAAATACGCGGCACATAATCCATGGTCTCTTTTGGCAGGGATAATGACCAGTAATCTGTTGGTTTTCCGGCGGCAGCATTGGCTTCCATCGCGCGCAGCACGCGGCCTTCGCCGCTGTTATACGCGGCCAGGGTCAGTGCCCAGTCTCCGCCGAACATATTATTCAGGCGCTCCAGTAAATCCAGCGCGGCAGTGGTGGAGGCAGCCACATCACGGCGGTCATCAACCCACTGGTTCTGGTTCAGCCCGCTTGCTTTGCCGGTACTCGGGATAATCTGCCATAACCCGGCAGCCTGGGCCGGTGAGGTGGCATGCGGATTAAAAGCACTCTCCACTATGGGCAGCAGAACCAGTTCCATCGGCATGTTACGTTCATCGATTTTACCGATGATCCAGTACATGTAAGGTTCTGCGCGCAGTGTCACATCGTGGAGATAGCTCTTTTTGGCGAGGTAAGAAAGTTCTTCGGCGCGTATGCGGTCATTGTCCGGGATGTTCATTTTCATTTCATCGCGGATATAACCCCAGATATCATCTTCGGGACTGACGGAGGATGCCTTTGCTGCGTTCATCTGCCGGGCAGTCAGTAAAAAACCGTTACCGGAAGGATAATGAGGGTCCTGTGCAGTTTTCTGCGGCGCAGTCTGACACCCCGCCAGCAAAATTGCGGCGGCAAGGAGTGTAGCTTTGATTTTCATGTTGGCGGAATCAGCATTATTATTCTTCAGTCTGTAGGTTTTGCAATCATACTGGTGTTATTCCGCCCTGACAACGATTACGGCTAAAATTGATCTTTTTTTGCGCGTAAAGACGTAAAAGTTTCCTCAGCCGTCGCCGTATGTTTACTTACTGATAAATTATGTTGCAGATCAATATTATCACAGTTAAGAAAAACATTAATTTTCCTTTCTGTTTTCAGTGTGACGGGCAGTGTAGCTTCATGATTCTGACGTAATTCAGAAATATATTGCTGATATGCCTGAATATCGTTGTTTTCCGGCCAGACAGCGTGCGCAAAGGCGAGGTTAGACTGTGTATATTCATGCGCACAGCAGACCAGCGTCTCATCCGGCAGCGCTGCAAGGCGGCTGACCGAACGGAACATCTGTGCCGGTGTGCCCTCAAAAATACGGCCGCAGCCACCGGAGAAGAGCGTATCGCCGCAAAACAGATAAGGTTCGCAATAATAAGCCACATGACCGAGTGTATGCCCCGGCACTGCCATGACCTGAAATGTCAGCCCGCCGCAGGTAATCGTGTCATTATCCTGCACGCAGTGATTTGCGCCTTTCGGCAGGGTTTCGGCGGGACCGTAAACCGGCAGGCCGGGATAATGTGACACAATCTCCGCCGTGCCGCCGGTGTGATCCGCATGGTGGTGTGTCAGCAGGATGGCTGAAGGGGTCAGTCCCCGCTCCCGCAGTGTATTCAGTACCGGCTCACTGACGCCGGGATCAACGATGACACAGGTGTGCGCATTATCCCGTAATAGCCAAATGTAGTTATCTGATAACGCGGAAATTCTGATAAGCTCCATAGATACCTCACCTTTCTGAGTGTGAACCAAGGATAAAGCCATGTTTTCTGCACGAGCGACAAAAACTCTGACGATGCCGGACTCGTGGTGCGATATTCCCTGCGGACGCCGCTTCCGGCAATCGCTGGAAGCACAGCTGGCGCCCTGGTGGCCGAAAATGTTTGGTTTTCATCTGATTAAGATCGGCGCGCTGAGCTGTGAAATTGACAGCAGCAGCTGCATGATCCCGCATCAGGTGAATGTGGCACCGCAGGGTAACACC
Organism: Morganella morganii; assembly: GCF_019243775.1. Classification (NCBI taxonomy): domain Bacteria; kingdom Pseudomonadati; phylum Pseudomonadota; class Gammaproteobacteria; order Enterobacterales; family Morganellaceae; genus Morganella; species Morganella morganii. The sequence continues at coordinate 2,926,557 of NZ_CP069157.1, read as the reverse complement.
TTACAGGTATTCGGGGAGGCGGCGCAATTGCCGTTTCTGGACAAATCCGCGGATGTCTGTGTGCTGGCACATAATCTGGGCTACAGCAGTGATCCGCACCGGTTGCTGCGGGAGGCTGACCGTGTCCTGATTGAGGACGGCTGGCTGATTATCAGCGGATTTAACCCGCTGAGCCTGCTGGGGGCGCGTAAACTGATCCCGTGGCGTCTGAACCGGGAGCCGCAGTGCAGCCGGATGTTTTCACAGTTCCGTATGCTCGACTGGCTCAGCCTGCTCAATTACGAAATTATGTATCACCGGCTGACCACGCCGATCCCCTGGTGTGATCCGGCAAGTTTCGGCAACCGGCATGCGCGGATTTTCGGCTGTCTGGGGGTGATTGTGGCCCGTAAACGCACGGTGCCGCTGACGTTCACACCGCAGAAGCTGCGCCTGCTGCGGCCGAAACTGAACAATGTGGTGGGCGCGACACGCCAGCAGACGCCGCCGCGCTGTCTGAAACGGCGCTGAGGATTATTCCGCTGCCGGCTGATAACCGGTATCGTCCTGTGACGGAGATTCTGCCGCTGCACGGGCGAGTTCATCACAGCGCTCGTTTTCCGGGTGCCCTGCGTGGCCTTTCACCCACTGCCAGTCAATCTGATGGCGGGTGATGGCGGAATCCAGGCGCTGCCACAAATCGACATTCACCACCGGAGATTTATCCGCTTTGCGCCAGCCGCGCCGCTTCCAGTTATGGATCCACTGCGTGATGCCCTGACGGACATATTGGCTGTCGGTGGTCAGCACGATATTACACGGACGTTTCAGGGTTTCCAGCGCCACAATAGCGGCCAGCAGCTCCATCCGGTTATTGGTGGTAAGAAAAAAGCCCTCACTGAGTGCTTTCTCATGGCCTTTATAACGCAGCAGCGCGCCGTAGCCGCCGGGGCCCGGATTTCCGAGGCAGGAGCCGTCGGTGAAAATTTCTACCTTGTCACTCATCTCTGGTAGACTCTTCCTCTGATTGATTGGCAATTACCTGAGTCTGACACAAAACGCCATTATGAGCACTGATATTACACGACAAATTGTTCTCGATACCGAAACCACCGGTATGAACAAACTGGGTGCCCACTACGAGGGGCACAATATTATTGAGATCGGTGCGGTTGAAGTGATCAACCGGCGCCTGACCGGCCGTAACTTCCATCTCTATATCCGGCCTGACCGGCTGGTGGACCCGGAAGCCTTTGGTGTGCACGGGATCAGTGATGAATTCCTGATGGACAAACCGGTTTTTGCTGACATTGCGGATGAATTTATTGAATTTATCCGTGGCGCAGAACTGGTTATTCATAACGCGCCCTTCGATATCGGCTTTATGGATTATGAATTCCGCAAGCTGAACCGGGGGATCCCGCCGACCGCGGAATTCTGTACCATCACTGACAGCTTAACGCTCGCCAGACAGCTGTTCCCCGGCAAGCGTAATAACCTCGATGCCTTATGTGACCGCTATCAGATAGATAACTCAAAACGTCTGCTGCACGGCGCGTTACTCGATGCCGAGATTCTGTCGGATGTTTATCTGGCAATGACCGGCGGCCAGACATCACTGGCTTTTTCAGCGGATAATGAGAGCAGCGGCGAAGAGAACGTTCAGACTATTCAGCGCGTTACCCGCCCGCAGAGCGGTCTGCGGGTGGTATATGCCACGGATGAGGAAATTGCCGCGCACGAGGCGCGTCTGGATCTGGCGGAGAAAAAAGGGGCGAACCCGTGCATCTGGCGGAGCTGACTGCCTGCCGCAGTGACTGCGGAGCCTGCTGCACCGCGCCGTCCATCTCATCCCCGATCCCGGGAATGCCGGACGGTAAACCCGCCAACACGCGCTGCGTGCAGTTATCTGAGCAGAATTTGTGCCTGATTTTCGGCTCACCGCTGCGTCCATCAGTCTGTGCCGGGTTACAGCCCTCGCGGGAAATGTGCGGGGAGAGCCGGGATGAGGCCATGATTTATCTGCTTGATCTGGAAAAACAAACCGCGCCCTGAAACCGGATGAGCGCGTTGCGGGAAATCGTGTGTCGTGTGCGGTGCCCCGTATAAAACAGTATATTCAGGTGAAAAACTGTGCAATTGCATGGATTTACACAAATCAGGTATTGACGAACGGGAACCGGCATCGTATTATCCGCACCGTTCCCGAAAAGGAACACACGGAGCGGTAGTTCAGTTGGTTAGAATACCTGCCTGTCACGCAGGGGGTCGCGGGTTCGAGTCCCGTCCGTTCCGCCAGATTACAGAAGCCCTGACAGTAATGTCAGGGCTTTTCTGTTTTTACGCTGCACAATCGCTCTGTATCATTATCATCCCCCGGTATTACCTCTCTTATCATTTTGATAATGCGTTGTGACCACACTCATACTTTATGTGAATAAATAATGTTCAGGTGCTGGCACATATCTTGCTGTTTGTTTTCCGTAACCGGTTGCGCGGCCGTCGCCGCTGTGCCGGTAAAAACAATAAAACCAATCCAGAGGTTGTATTTATGAAAACAAACACCGGGAGTGATGAAGTCAATGAAATGATGCCGATGCGGAAACTGTTTCCGTATGCTGTTCAGCATATTTTTGCCATGTTTACCGGCACTATTGCTGTGCCGATAGTGATTTCCCAGGTTCTGAAACTGTCGCAGGAAGATACCACACTGCTGATTGCCGCCGCGATTTTTGTCTCCGGCGTGGGGACACTTATCCAGTCACTGAGTATCACCAAATACGTCGGCGTCAGTCTGCCGCTGATCCTCGGCACCTCGTTTGTGGCGATGCCGCCGGTTTTTATTATCGCCTCGCGGTTCGGCGGGGGGCTTGAATCGCTGCCTTATGTCTTCGGCGGAACCCTGGTCTCCGGGGTGCTGCTGTTCTTCCTCGCGCCGCTGTACGGAAAAATCGCTTTCTTATTCAAACCGATAGTCATCGGCTGTTATCTTATAATGCTCGGTGTTTCCCTGCTGCCGGTTTCGTTTTCCGGCATTGTCGGCTATCCGGGGGATGCCTCCTACGGCGACCCGGCCGGTATTTTTCTCGGTGTGCTGACTATCGCGGTAATTGTGCTGTTAAACCGCTTCGGTAAAGGCGCGTTGCGGGAAATGTCGATTCTGATCGGCCTGATCGTGGCCACTTTGGTCGCGGTGGTGATGGATATGGTCAATTTCGGCCCTGTGAGCAGTGCCGGGTGGTTTTCGTTTGTTCGTCCCGCCCATTACGGCATTCAGTTTGATCTGACCGCCATTATTCTGATGTTCCTCGGTACCTTTATGGCCACTCTGGATTCTGTCGGTACTTTCTCCACTGTCGGCCGCCTGTGTAACCGCTCTATGGAAGGTAATGCCCTGAACTCTCCGATGCGCGGGGAAGGGGTGGCGGTGACCATTTCCGGGCTGTTTAACTGTACGCCGCTGACCTCTTTTATTAACAATGCGGGGGTGATTATTATTTCCGGTGTGCGCAGCCGTTATGTAACCGCGTGCAGCGGCGTGATCCTGATTATCCTCAGCATTATTCCCAAATTCTCCGCAATTGCGACCATGATCCCCGCTTCGGTTTTCGGTGGTGCGACCCTGGTGATTTTTGCCTTTATTACGGTGGCGGGGATAGACACACTGACAAAATCTGTCGATATGACCAAAATGGGCAATATGATGGTGGTCGGGATTTCAGTCAGTGTCGGGCTGATGTTTAACGGTCAGGGGGAAGCCCTTTCTCAGCTGCCGGAAATGCTGCGGATTATTCTTTCCCAGGGCGTGATAGTGACCTTTGTTCTGGCTATCGTGCTGAATCTTTTATTCAATTTTGACAGTGTCGTCGGTAAAAAAGCGAAACCGTAATATCTTCGTCTGCCGGTAAGCGGAATTTTTCTGCTGCCGGCAGGAAACTCCCGCCATCCGCCGGATAAGCGCACAGAATGCGGTATTTCCGCTTGCTATTCATTGTGGTAATCGGGTTTAATAGGTCACTTCCGCTGTTGCGCAATACCTGGTGCTAAAACGATTTAGTCAGCGAAAATGCCGCCTGTGCGAAGTATTGTTTCTGTCCTCAGACACGCCTCGCCTGACGTCTCATTGTTGCCTTTTCAGCCCCGACCCTTTGCCTCTGACCGGTGATAAGGATTGCCATCCGTGCGCGGCACTGCGAAAATAGCCTGTATCTGCTTTTTATCCGAACCTGGAGTAGACAATGACCTCTCGTAAAACTCTTGCTAATGCGATTCGTTTCCTGAGCATGGACGCGGTGCAAAAGGCAAATTCCGGACACCCCGGCGCACCAATGGGCATGGCTGATATCGCGGAAGTACTGTGGCGCGACTATCTGAAGCACAACCCGGCCAATCCGCACTGGAGTGATCGTGACCGCTTTGTGCTGTCAAACGGCCACGGCTCAATGCTGATTTACAGCCTGCTGCACCTCACCGGCTATGATGTATCGGTGGATGACTTAAAAGCCTTCCGTCAGCTGCATTCCAAAACCCCGGGTCACCCTGAATACGGCTACACACCGGGTGTGGAAACCACCACCGGCCCGTTAGGCCAGGGTATCGCAAACGCAGTCGGTTTTGCTGTTGCGGAACAGACACTGGCGGCGCAGTTCAACCGTCCGGGGCACGATATTGTTGATCATCACACCTACGTCTTTATGGGCGACGGCTGTATGATGGAAGGGATCTCCCACGAGGCCTGTTCTCTGGCCGGTACCCTGAAACTGGGTAAACTGGTTGCCTTCTATGATGACAACGGCATTTCTATCGACGGTAATGTTCAGGGCTGGTTCACTGACGATACCGCCAAACGCTTTGAAGCTTACGGCTGGCACGTCGTGCGCGGCATTGACGGTCACAACCCTGACCAGATCAAAGCAGCCGTTGAAGAAGCCAAAGCGGTTACTGACAAACCATCCCTGCTGATGTGCAAAACCGTTATCGGTTTCGGTTCACCGAAGAAAGCCGGTACTGCGGATGCACACGGTTCTCCGTTAGGTGATGCGGAAATCGCCGCTACCCGCGAAGCACTGAACTGGCCGTATGCGCCGTTCGAAATCCCGCAGGAAATCTATACTGAGTGGGATGCGAAGAAAACCGGTGCCGCTGCTGAGTCTGAGTGGGATGTGAAATTCGCTCACTACGAAAAAGCCTTCCCTGAACTGGCCCGTGAATACCGCCGCCGTGTAAACGGTGAGCTGCCTGCGCAGTGGGAAGCGGATGCAAATGCCTTCATTCAGAACCTCCAGGACAACCCGGCCAGCATTGCCAGCCGTAAAGCATCACAAAATGCACTGGAAGCGTTCGGTAAAGTACTGCCTGAATTTATGGGCGGTTCCGCTGACCTGGCACCGAGTAACCTGACCATGTGGTCCGGCTCAGCGCCAATCAATGAAGACAAAGCGGGTAACTACATTCACTACGGCGTGCGCGAGTTCGGCATGTCTGCCATCATGAACGGTATCGCCCTGCACGGCGGTTTCATTCCTTACGGCGCGACCTTCCTGATGTTCGTTGAATATGCCCGTAACGCGGTGCGTATGGCGGCACTGATGAAGATCCGCAGCATCTTCGTTTACACTCACGACTCTATCGGTCTGGGTGAAGACGGCCCGACTCACCAGCCGGTTGAGCAAATCGCCAGCCTGCGCGTGACACCAAACATGAGCACATGGCGTCCGTGTGACCAGGTGGAATCTGCGGTAGCCTGGAAATACGCGATTGAGCGTAAAAACGGCCCGACATCCCTGATCTTCTCCCGTCAGAATCTGGCACAGCAGCCGCGTACCGCGCAGCAGCTGGCAGATATCGAAAAAGGGGCGTATATCCTGAAAGATTGCGCAGGTCAGCCGGAAGTGATCCTGATTGCCACCGGTTCTGAAGTGGAACTGGCCGTGAAAGCATACGAGCAGCTGACAGCCGAAGGCCGTAAAGCGCGTGTGGTTTCCATGCCGTCCACCGATGCATTCGACAAACAGGATGCTGCTTACCGTGAATCTGTTCTGCCGTCAGCCGTGACCGCGCGTGTTGCTGTTGAAGCGGGTATTGCGGATTACTGGTTCAAATACACCGGTATGCAGGGTGCCATCGTCGGCATGCATTCATTCGGTGAATCTGCACCAGCCGGTCAGCTGTTCAGTGAATTTGGTTTCACTGTTGAAAACGTGGTTTCTCAGGCAAAAGCTCTGCTGAAATAATCTGCTGATACAGATTCTGAAAGCGCATTCCGGTTTTTTTGACCGAATGCGCTTTTTTTATATCTGCTTCTCTGACTGTCTTGCGATCTTTTTTTCATTTAGCATAACCTGTCTTTATTGAGCTGAACCGTTTCAGTTTTGGGGGTGTGCTGAATGTACCGCAGAGGATAAAAAAGATTGCGGTTTCTATGATAAATACCCCGTACAAAAACCCGTGAGTCCGTTATTCTTAGTCCGCTGATAATTTGGCTATTTCTGAGGATACTATGACAATAAAAATTGCAATCAACGGGTTTGGGCGAATCGGGCGGAGTGTGCTGCGGGCGTTGTATGAAACCGGGCGTAACACGCAGATTACCGTTGTTGCTATTAATGAGCTGGCGGATTCCGAAGGTATTGCACACTTACTTCAATATGACACAAGCCACGGACGCTTTTTTAAACCGGTACAACTGAAAGAAAAAAATGTGCTGAAAGTCGGTGATGACACTATCCGCATCCTGCATGAAGCGGATATTCACCAGCTGCCCTGGGCGGAACTCGGTGTGGATGTGGTGCTGGACTGCAGCGGCGTGTACGGCTCCCGTGATGACGGGCTGGCACATATCGCCGGCGGCGCGAAAAAAGTGCTGTTTTCCCATCCCGGCGGTAACGACCTGGATGCCACCATTGTCTACGGCGTTAACCATGACACACTGACGGCGCAGGATAAAATTGTATCGAATGCGTCCTGTACCACCAACTGCATCATTCCGGTGATAAAATTACTGGATGAGGGATTCGGCATCGAGTCCGGTACAGTGACCACCATTCACGCGGCGATGAATGACCAGCCGGTGATTGATGCATATCACAGTGATTTGCGGCGCACGCGGGCGGCCGGGCACTCCATCATTCCGGTGGATACCAAACTGGCTGCGGGGATCCGGCGGATTTTCCCGAAATTTGAAGATCATTTTGAGGCGATTTCAGTCCGGGTGCCTACAATTAATGTGACGGCGATTGATTTGAGCGTCACCGTAAAAAGTAATGTCACCACGCAGGATGTAAACCGCCTTCTGCAAAACGCAGCGACGGGGGCATTTCGTGGTATAGTGGACTACACAGAGTTACCGTTAGTCTCGGCGGATTTTAACCATGATCCGCACAGTGCTATCGTTGACGGCACCCAGACCCGCGTCAGCGGACAGCATCTGATAAAAATGCTGGTCTGGTGCGATAACGAATGGGGCTTTGCGAACCGTATGCTGGATACCACTCTGGCAATGGCTGAGGCTGGTTTTCACTGAGGGACGGCGTGCCCCGGCAGAAAATTGAACACAATTTAACTGATAAGAGAATCAACAAGAGGATTCACCATGTCCGTAATTAAGATGACCGATCTGGATCTGGCGGGTAAACGTATTTTTATCCGTGCTGACCTGAACGTTCCTGTCAAAGATGGCAAAGTTACCTCTGATGCACGTATCCGTGCCTCGCTCCCGACAATCGAAGCCGCACTGAAACAGGGTGCCAAAGTCATGGTGACCTCTCACCTCGGCCGTCCGGTTGAAGGGGAATACAACGAAGAGTTTTCACTGAAACCGGTTGTTGATTATCTGGCAGATAAACTGAGCTGCCCGGTGCGCCTGGAAAAAGATTACCTCAATGGTCTGGAACTGAACGCCGGTGAGCTGGTGGTGCTGGAAAACGTCCGCTTTAACAAAGGCGAGAAAAAAGACGACGAAACCCTGTCAAAACAGTATGCATCACTGTGTGATATTTTCGTGATGGATGCATTCGGGACTGCACACCGCGCCCAGGCATCGACTCACGGCGTGGCAAAATTTGCCCCTGTTGCCTGTGCGGGTCCGCTGTTATGGGCGGAACTGGATGCACTCGGCAAAGCGCTGGATAATCCGGCGCGCCCGATGGTGGCGATTGTCGGCGGTTCTAAAGTCTCCACCAAACTGACCGTACTGGATTCTCTGTCCAAAATCGCGGATCAGATCATCGTCGGCGGTGGTATCGCCAACACCTTTATCGCAGCGGAAGGGCACAATGTCGGCCGTTCACTGTATGAAGATGACCTGATTCCGGAAGCGAAAAAATTACTCAGCAGCTGTGATATCCCGGTACCGGTTGATGTCCGTGTGGCGACTGAGTTCTCAGAAACCGCAGAAGCGGTGCTGAAATCAGCCAATGACATCAAAGATGACGAGCAGGTACTGGATATCGGTGATGAATCCGCACTGCACCTGGCTGAAATCCTGAAAAATGCCAAAACCATTCTGTGGAATGGCCCGGTCGGCGTATTTGAGTTCCCGAACTTCCGTAAAGGGACTGAAATCGTGGCTAACGCCATTGCTGACAGCGACGCATTCTCTATCGCAGGCGGCGGTGATACCCTGGCTGCTATCGATTTATTCGGCATTGCTGACAAAATCTCTTACATCTCTACCGGCGGCGGCGCATTCCTGGAATTCGTCGAAGGCAAAAAACTGCCAGCCGTTGTCATGCTCGAAGAACGTGCAAAACAGTAACAGTCATAATCAGATGACAACAACGGGCGGTGCGAGCTGCCCGTGACAACTTCCGAAAGACCAATACAGGAAATTTGACATGTCTAAAGTTTTTGATTTTGTAAAACCCGGTGTCGTCACTGGCGATGATGTTCAGAAAATCTTTGCGGTAGCCAAAGAGAATAATTTTGCACTGCCAGCGGTAAACTGCGTCGGGACAGACTCGATCAACGCCGTATTGGAAGCAGCGGCCAAAGTCCGTGCGCCTGTTATTGTTCAGTTCTCAAACGGCGGTGCCGCATTTATCGCCGGTAAAGGTTTCAAAGGCGAAGGCCAGCAGTCCGCTGTTCTGGGTGCTATTTCCGGTGCGCATCATGTGCATCAGATGGCAGAATATTACGGCGTGCCGGTCATTCTGCATACTGACCACTGTGCGAAGAAATTACTGCCGTGGTTAGACGGCCTGCTGGATGCCGGTGAAAAACATTTTGCCGCAACCGGTAAACCACTGTTCTCTTCTCACATGATCGATCTGTCAGAAGAGTCACTGGAAGAAAACATTGAGATTTGCAGCAAGTACCTGACCCGTATGGCGAAAATCGGTATGACCCTGGAAATCGAACTGGGCTGCACCGGCGGTGAGGAAGACGGCGTGGATAACTCCCACCTCGATAACTCCGCGCTGTACACCCAGCCGGAAGATGTGGCGTATGCCTATGAAAAACTGAATGCCATCAGCCCGCGTTTCACTATCGCGGCGTCATTCGGTAACGTACACGGTGTATACAAGCCGGGTAACGTGCAGTTAACACCAAAAATTCTGCGTAACTCTCAGGACTACGTCTCTGAGAAATATAACCTGCCGCACAACAGCCTGGATTTCGTTTTCCACGGCGGTTCCGGCTCTACTGCGGAAGAAATCAAAGAAGCAGTGGGTTACGGTGTGGTGAAAATGAATATCGATACCGATACTCAGTGGGCGACCTGGGAAGGTATCCTGCACTACTACCAGAAAAATGAAGGTTATCTGCAGGGCCAGCTGGGCAACCCGGAAGGCGAAGACAAGCCGAACAAAAAATACTATGACCCGCGTGCATGGTTACGTGCCGGTCAGCAGACAATGATCGAACGTCTGGAAAAAGCATTCAAAGAACTGAACTGCGTTAACGTTCTGTAATTTGTTGCGTGAATAATAAAATCGCCCGGTATTGCCGGGCGATTTTTTTTACGGATTATTTTTTCTGCTGGCTTTCATTCCGCCGGATTATCGATTCAATTAACTCATCGATATGAAGATTGACCAGCATCTCTACCGCGTCACTGCGGGTTTTGCCGGAGAGCATAGATAAATGCGCTATTTTCCGGACGGTTGTGCCGGTCAGTGACAGCGAAACCGCCTTCTTCTTCTCTTTATCCAGTGACACTTTCCCGCTGTAATACACCGATTTCTGACCGTTATGGTTTTCCAGCTCTTCGTTCATCTTTTTCAGTGTTTTGCGATCCAGTGTGCCGGAGTCAGTCATTTCATAGGTATGTGAGGCTTTGCGGTAGCGGATTTCCGCTGACCAGGTATCACGTAACTCTTTGAAAGTACGGGTCAGAGTTGCCTCTGAGCAGCGGAGTGTCGCCAGGATTTCATCTGACGGAACCGGTTTTCCGGTACCGAGCAGGGTTGCCAGGGTGAATAAACGAACCTGTCGTGTGCTTAATTGCATAGTCTGGGGACACCTGTATAAAAACAAAGAGACAAAGCCGCAGTTATGCCGGAAACGGCTGTTCCGCATAACAGTTCTATTTAATCAGCTGATCAGGATATATCAAGGCATTCAGATATAATAGTGCAGGATATTCAGTCTGATGATATTTCTGTCCTCAGTTTCACCCGTTTTGTGTTTTAAACGGCTGTCCGTCTGTTTTCCGCTGTGCGATCCCGTACACCCGTGCACGGGCCAGAATGGCAGATGCCCAGCGCCGGTGTGTCGCCGGTTCGCACATAGCTCCCAGTGACTTGAATACCGCCTGTGTGGAGTTGAGGATCCGCAGTGCATCCGCGTGCTCATCAGCGGAGACCCGCAGCGCCTGCTCAATCACTGCCACCTGATTCGGGTGGATAGCAGTTTTACCCACCAGTCCGTGAGCGATATCCAGCGCCAGTTCCCGTGTCATGACATCGTGATCATCAATATGCTCGCAGACCGGTGCGGTCATGGCGAAATCGTGCGGGGCGAAAACAGAGACCAGCATTTTAATCACATAACCCATCGGGCCGTCATACAGGGTGAGATGACGCGGGCGGCGCAGGGAAATCACATTCATCAGATCATTGCCGCCGATACGCAGTGCGATGATTTTGTCATGGCAGGGATGGGATTTAAGTACCTGCGCCAGTTCCCGCATCTGCACCACATCACAGACTTCTTCTGTTTCCAGGGTCGGCATCATACACAGCGGGGTGTTTTTCACCACCAGCCACCAGACCGGCAGCGTTTTCTGTGTGAACTTAGGCAGCACCAGCCCGTCAACGGCACTGAGATCGCAGTGCTCGCGCAGCCACAATCCCATTTCCGGGTGACGCGGACGGATAAACACCAGCGGCCAGTTCTGGTTTCCGGCACGCTGTTTTTCCGCTGTCAGCGCGGCCAGGATGCCCTGTAAATTCTCCAGTGCCTGCGGGATATCCGCCTCACTGACCGCATCTTCCAGACAAATAATCAGTGAACGCAGTCCGCTGATTTTATTACTGATAATCGCATCCGTGATATCGGTGCGGGTGGCGGGCATATAGAGTGAAGCCCCTAAATTCCACGGGGAGAGACGTCGGGTCATGGTGATACCTTCCTGATAATAGTGACGGCGCGGTACTGCCCGAGGGCATCGCCGGCTTCCGTGATAGTGATCCCTTTCTGACGGGCGAGATAAAGCAGCAATTCCACATCCGGCTCTGTGCAGTCGCGCACAAAGACGTGATCCGGCACCCGGCGCAGGACAGCACGGGTGGCTTCGGCAATACCGGGTTTGATTCTGTTCAGATCGTTGACACCACAGCGTTCAGCCAGTGCAGTGATCACCGCACGGCTTTTTTTCCGCAGTGCTGTTTTGGTGTCCGGCTCCGGGAAGGCCGCAGCCGGAGCCGCGGTTTCCTGACGGCGCAGCGCGGCAACAGTATCGGTGAGTGTCCGGCTGCACTCATAAGGTTGTAAATGCTCACAATGCACACAGCCGTGCGGACCGGTATCTGACCAGACAGAGCGGGAGATCAGCCCGGAAACCGGCGCCCCCATAATCCCGGAGGGGATCAGCCAGTCATCATCAGCAGCGGAAAGCCAGGCGCATCCGGCAGGATCGGCCAGCACCACCAGGCGCGGATCGGCCGGGTAGCCGGGTCTGTCTTTCAGGGAGCGGATCAGTTCACCGGTGATGGCGCCTTTACCTGTCCAGCCGTCAACAAACACAATACCGGCGGTGCCGTGATGGTGTTCGATCCACTCCAGCGCCGCCGTATCAATACCGCGATCGCGGATAATACTGATGCCGTAATGGTGTGAGATTTTTCCCGCATCACGCAGCGCCTGATGCAGCATCACCCCTAACGGCACACCGGCGCGGACCAGGCTGACCAGCACAACCGGCTGATCTGCAAAATAGTCACCCAGTGTACGGGCGAGGGCGCTCACATCCCGCGCCAGACGCGGTGCACCTTTTTTCAGTGCGCGGTTAAACAGATCAAGATGCCAGTCTGTGGGAGCGGGCTCCTGGCTGAGCATATCGGAATAGTGTTTCTGTCCGGACTGAATAAGCTGCTCTTTCAGTTCCACCGGGGTCATATCAATGGTGACCGGCCGAAGCAGAAACTGCACATCATCCGGCAGATAACTGCCTGAGAACGGCAGGAAATTATACATCGGATACCTCACTGAAAATCCGGGCGGCGACTGCCTCCGCAAACTGACTGCGGGACGGCATCCCGAACCAGGTACAGTGTTTCATAAAGCGGTAATCACTCAGGCTGTCGCCGAGGCCGATAACCGGAAAGGTGCCGCGCTCTGCCCGTAATAACGTCAGCAGGTACGTAACAGCATGGCCTTTTTCTACCGGATCCGGCAGCCAGGCGATATTGTTGCCGTTGCGGTGGATGTAAAATCCGTCTGCCGGAAACTGTTGTTCAATCTCTGCGGCAACGGCATAGAGTTCCGCTGTGCGGGTACTGTCAGTGTGTTTCATCACCAGATAGACCGGCACATCATCGTATTCATAATTAATGCGCGCCCATGCATCAATACCGCGCTCTGTCATCCGCTCAGTACAAAACTGCTGAAGTGACAACAGCCGTTCACAGTAAGGGCCGAGGGCAGTCAGCATTTCAGACTGCCAGCCGGGTTCCGGCGAACCGTCCGGTCGCAGGATCACCGCGCCGTGCGTGGTTATCGCATAAGAGCGGAACGGGATAGTGACGCGGCGGAGTTCCTCCGTACCGCGTGCCGTAACCGGAATGAGATCGGCATGCGCCAGCAGCCAGTCTGTCAGCATGGCCTGTTCTTCCGTCATAAAACTGCGCGGTTGTAATGTGCGGTCAACCGCACCGGCGCGAAACGGCGTAAGTGCCTGCTCCTGTGTCATTTTGCGTTTTGTCTGGAACAGGGTGTCATCCAGGTCGCTCAGGATCACCGGTTTAGTCGTCATAAATCACCTCCGTCAGCGGCGCACAGCGGGCCAGCGCCTGTAATAACTGCGGATCAAACGCCGCCGGATCCGTTTCTGTGCACAGCAGAATGCGGTCAAATGACTGATGTGCCACATTGTAGAGATAATTGGGGATCCCCAGCCCGTAGTTATCCGTGAAGGAAATAACGGATTCAATGGCACCGCCCGGGGCTATCGGGGAGCGGGTCAGGGCGCTGAATTTTACATCCGCTCCGGCCTCTGCCAGCCGTTCGGCCAGCAGGAACGGCTGCCAGACAAACTCCCCGGAGCCGAGCACCAGGAGCCGCTCACCGGGTGCGGTCGTCACCGTACTGCCAAAACCGGTGTGCGGATCATGCAGGCCGAGCCGTACCCGCGTCAGCGGACGGCGGATTGGCACGGCTCCCGCAGCGCTGACATTCACATCCGGCATCTCCGGCAGGGCCGCATCCGGATCAGCTTCCCAGCGCCAGCTGCCGCTGATCAGAGAGACATGCCGCAACGGCAGCCCGTGCTGAACAGTGGCCGGATCCTCACGCCAGTCCGTCAGTGTGACAGTCACAACCTGTTGTAAATCAGGCAGCTGACCGCTTTCATGCAATGCAGTCAGCAAATTGGTAAACGTATTGCCGGTGGTCGCTTCATCATCTGCCAGCACCAGGGTTTTTGCCTGTTGCAGCCGGGTTTTCAGCTGCGGATCGGCCGGGAAATAGAGCAGATGATCCGTGGCGTGGCTGTGATTTTCTTTAAATTCACACAGCAGTTCACCGTCCGCCGGATGGCGGGTGGAAGAGAGATACAGGGATTCCGGGTACTGACGGCGGATTTCGCTGTATACGCCGGCTCCCAGACCGACAGCGGTTTCCGCCATACCGATAACCAGCAGCGGCTGCGGCAGATCCTGCGGAAACTGCTCACTGAGGCGGCGGTAAACACCGCGCATGATTTCCGGCTCGACCGGGATATGACGGCCCAGCACTTTGCTGACAAACAGAAATGCCCGTTTCGGGTTACGCCGCTCCGCAATCCCGAACAGGGCGTTCAGGGTTTCCGGGCTGGCGTCGCTGCGGACTTCCAGCGTGCCGGTGGTCAGGGTGAACCGGTGGTGACCGGGACGGGAAAAACCGGGCATAGTGACCTCAGTGTATTGCATTGTTCAGGGAAGACGGGTAGCTGACGGCTTCGGTCAGCGGGCGGACAATTGCCGGACGGAATGCAGTGCGGTTATATTCTCTGACCTCATCCGCACTGAGCAGCCCGGTACTGTACAGGGCAAACAGGCCCGGCAGATTCACCCTGCTCAGCGCGGTATAACCGATACCACCGGACGGCCGCATATTGATTTCCAGCAGCAGCGGCTGCCCGTGATGGTCATGGCGGGTCTGCACATTCACCAGTCCGTCGGCTTTCATCACCCGCGCACAGGCGCAGGCCAGCTCAAATGCAGCACCGTCATGTTCAAGGTATTGCAGGGAGCCTTCTTTGCGCCGTGCAACAGCAGCCAGCACCTCACCGTTATCCGCCAGAATATCCACGGAATACTCCGGGCCGGGCAAATAAGGCATCAGTACCTGCGCGGGGCATTTGTCAGCGCTTTCAAGGGCGGACAAATACTGCTGCGGTGTGGTGATCCGCCGTTCAGGGTTTGTGAACATGGCCATCGGCTGTGCGTTGTCATCAAACTGCCAGAAACCGGAACCGTAAATACCCTGAACCGGTTTAATACACAGCGGCAGCCCCGGAAACGGGGAATGAGCGAGTGCATCACGCAATTGCGCCGCAGAGGTAATCTGCACAGAAGGCACAACCGGCAGGCCGTGTGATGCCATCTCAGCAGCAAAGCGGACTTTATCATCCGCCACGGCGTAATCAGACAGAGAGGCGACACCGGTTATCAGCCGGGGGCCGGAAGCCGTGATAGTGTTTCTGTGCGTTTCAAACCACGGGATATTCCGCCCGGCGTGGATTACCTGAATACCGTATTTCTCCGTAACAGACAGGATAAACGCCAGCCGCTCATTTTCATCAGCCGGTTCAGTCAGGGAAAAATCCGCCTCTGACAGGATCTCATGGCGGGGCTGCCGGTGAGAGGCATAAATCGTGAGATCAACCTGTAATGTCTGCGCGAACAGCCTGATATTCCGGATCAAATCACGCTGGGAAGAGAGCCCTTCCGTCAGCCAGATCGCATGCGCCATTATTGTTTATTCCTGTTCTGTTTTATCCGATAGATTGAGATCGAGTTTATTTAGGATTAATTTACATGTCAATCATATTATGATTATGTTTAAATTGACAATCCGCTGACGAAACCTGACATTGGTTATAACTGTGAATGTCATTATTTCTATATTAACTATATGTTTAATCTGCATTATTAATTTAATTTTAAATATATCTTGCCAAAGAACTCCGTCATGATATGATTTTTTAAAATTCATTATCACCAGCACCTGTTGCCGGGTTTTATCTCCCGTTTAAGGAATGAAAATATGGTTTCATTGACGAAGAATCAGACGGTATCTCTCAGCAAGGCATCTGCCGCATTAAATCAGCTGCATTTCGGTCTCGGCTGGGATCCTGTTCAGAAAAAGAAAGGTTTTCTCGGTTCGCTGTTCGGCGGCGGTAACGACTCCATTGATCTGGATGCCAGCTGCATTCTGCTGGATAAAAACGGCCGTATTCTCGACACCATCTGGTTCCGCAAACTGAAATCAGACTGTAAATCCGTGATCCACGAAGGGGATAACCTGACCGGTGAGGGTGACGGCGATGATGAAGTGATCCGTGTGGATCTGAACCGTCTGCCGCAGAATACCGAATATCTGGCCTTTACGGTGAACAGCTTCCGTGGTCAGACATTTAACGATGTGGAAAATGCTTTCTGCCGTGTGCTGGATCAGAGCGGTAAAGAGCTGGTGCGTTATCAGCTGAATGAACAGGGCTCACACACCGGTATCGTGATCGCCTCTCTGTGCCGCAGCGGCGGTGAGTGGAACTTTACCGCCCACGGTGCTGCATGCCGCGGCCGCACGATTGACGACATGTCTTCCGACATAGTCAGTACGGTGGTGCGCTGATGAACATGACGCCCGGGGCGAATGCGCCCGTACCGCTGAAAACACTGCGGATTACGGTGCTGTCCGGTGCGGCGGCGGATGCCTCTGCGTTCCGTCTGTATGCTGACGGCAAAGTGCAGGGCGATCCGGACATGGTCTTCTACGGCCAGCCGCAGAATGATGACAACACCATCAGCTGGCAGCAGAACGGCAACAATACCGTCTTTACGGCGGATGTCAGCCGTCTGCGTCAGGATGTGCAGAAAGTTGCGTTTGTGGTCACCTGTGACGGCGGGCAGACTGTTGCCGGTCTGCGCAGCCTGGAAGTTCAGGTTGAGGCGGATCATGAAAAACTGCTCAGCGGCATTGTGGACACCGCCGGTCGTCAGGAAGCGGCACTGATCCTCGGTGAACTGTACCGCCGTAATAATGAGTGGAAATTCCGCTTTGTTGCCCAGGGCTTCAACGGCGGACTGAAACCGCTGGCGGAGCACTTCGGGGTGGATGTGGCGGCAGAGTCCGCACCGGCAGCAGCGCCTGCACCAAAACCGGCAGAAAGTAAAATCAGTTTAAGCAAGATATCGCTGAGCAAAGAAAAGCCGTCAATCAGTCTGAGCAAGCGGGATAACTTCGGTGAAATCCGCATTAATCTGAACTGGCACCGGGACACTCAGAGCAGCAACTCCGGGGGCTTCCTCAGCAATGTGTTCGGTGGCGGCAACAAGGGGATTGACCTGGATCTGGGCGCATTCGTTGAGTTACAGAATGGTCAGAAATCGGTGATTCAGGCGCTGGGTAATGCATTTGGTGATTACCGGCGTGAACCCTTTATTCAGCTGCAGGGCGATGATCGTACCGGCGCGGTTTCAGAAGGTGAGTGGCTGCATATCAACGGCGGCGAGTGGAAACACATCCGCCAAATTCTCATCTACGCCTTTATTTATCAGGGCGTACCGAGCTGGGACAAAACAGATGGCGTGGTGACGGTCTTTGTACCGGAACAGCCGCCGGTGGAAACCCGGCTGACAGAAGGGGACGACCGCCGCACCATGTGCGCGATTGCCCGCCTGGTCAATGAAAACGGGGCGATAAAAGTCGAACGTCTTAACCGTTTCTTTAAAAATCAAAGCGATATGGATGAAGCATTCGGGTGGGGTTTCCGCTGGAAAGCCGGCTCGAAATAATTTAAGTGAGGATACAGCAATGAGTATACTTAACCGGGTCAAAAGTGCGTTTAATTCAGGCCGCGAAGAGCTGACAAAACAGGTCAGCCGTTTCAGAAACCGTAAGTTTATGGAAGGTACAATCGCTGTCTGTGCCCGCATTGCGGTTTCCAGTGACGGGGTCAGTGCGGAAGAAAAACAGAAAATGATCGGTTTTCTGAAATCCTCTGAAGAACTGAAAGTATTTGAAACCGAAGAAGTCATTACATTTTTCAACAAATTGGTCACCAGTTTCGATTTCGACATGGAAATCGGCAAAGGTGAAACCATGAAATATATCCTGGCGCTGAAGGATCAGCCGGAAGCAGCGCAGTTAGCGGTGCGTGTCGGGATTGCAGTCGCGAAGAGTGACGGTAACTTCGATCAGGATGAGCAGAAAGCAGTAAAAGAGATCGCCGCTGCTCTGGGGTTTGACCCGGCAGAGTTCGGTCTCTGATTTTTATACCTAAGGGTTAATTATGGAATCAACACATATCGGTTTTCCGATGGAAACAGTCACCGTTTTCGTCATCCTCGCAATCGGTGCGATTTTTATTGATTTGTTTATGCACCGGGGCGATAAGCCGGTTTCACTGAAAAATGCGGCAATCTGGTCTGTTTTCTGGGTGGCTGTGGCAATGGGTTTTGCCGGGTTTCTCTATATCCACCACGGTTCGGAAGTTGCGAGCCTGTTCGTCACCGGCTATGCGCTTGAGAAAGTGCTGTCGGTCGACAACCTGTTTGTGATGATGGCGATTTTCTCCTGGTTCTCGGTTCCGGATCGTTTCCGCCACCGGGTGCTGTACTGGGGCATTATCGGGGCTATCGTTTTCCGCGGGATTTTCGTGGCGATAGGTACCGGTCTGCTGAGCCTGGGGCCGTATGTGGAAGTGATTTTCGCCCTGATCGTCGCCTGGACCGCTGTCATGATGCTGCGTAACCGCGAAGAGAAGGAAGAGATTGAAGATTACTCGCAGCACATTGCTTACCGGATGGTGAAAAAACTGTTCCCGATCTGGCCGAAACTGAGCGGACACGCCTTCCTGCTGACCCAGAAAGAAGTGGATGCCGAGCTGGCAAAACCGGAGAACAAGGACGTCACTATCGGACGCGGTAAAAAAGCCGCTCTGTATGCCACACCGCTGATGCTGTGTGTGGCCGTGGTGGAACTGTCCGATGTGATGTTTGCGTTTGACTCCGTACCGGCGATTATCGCGGTGAGCCGTGAGCCACTGATTGTTTACAGCGCCATGATGTTCGCGATCCTCGGCCTGCGTACCCTGTACTTTGTCCTGGAAGCACTGAAGCAGTATCTGGTTCACCTGGAAAAAGCGGTTATTGCGTTACTGTTCTTTATCGCGGTGAAACTGGGTCTGAATGCGACAGACAGCCTCTGGGGTCACGGATTACATATTTCGGCCACCAGCAGCCTGTTCGTGGTGCTCGGGGTCCTGGCACTGGGTATTATCGCCAGCTTTGTTTTCCCGGAAAAAACGGAAAGTGCGGATAAGTAATTATCCGCCACCCGTCACTGATTTAACTAAGGAGTAAGTGAAATGAGCGTTTCTCTTTCTAAAGGTGGTAACGTGTCGCTGAGCAAAACAGCCCCTTCAATGAAAAACGTCCTGATTGGCTTAGGCTGGGATGTTCGTTCCACAGATGGTCAGGATTTCGACCTTGATGCCTCTGCCTTTCTGCTGACCGCCGCCGGTAAAGTGCGTGGCGATGCAGACTTTATTTTCTATAACAACCTGCGTTCATCTGACGGTTCAGTCACCCATACCGGCGACAACCGCACCGGCCAGGGCGATGGTGATGATGAATCTCTGATCATCAAACTGGATATGATTCCGGCGGAGATCGACAAAATCGTCTTCGTGGTCACTATCCATGACGCGCAGACCCGCCGTCAGAGTTTCGGCCAGGTATCCGGCGCATTTATCCGCCTGGTCAATGATGATACCAATACCGAAATCGCCCGTTATGACCTGACTGAGGATGCCTCCACTGAAACCGCGATGCTGTTCGGTGAACTCTATCGTCACGGAGCCGAGTGGAAATTCCGTGCCGTCGGCCAGGGTTATGCCGGTGGTCTGTCATCAGTCTGTGCACAGTACGGTATCAACGCGTCCTGAGTATTTTTTTTCAGCGGGCTGATAACCAGCCCTCTTTATAATCCGCAGCAGGAGTCCGAAAATGGCAGTTTCTCTTACAAAAGGTGGTAACGTCTCCCTGACCAAAGAAGCCCCGTCAATGAGCGTGGCGATGGTTGGTCTGGGCTGGGATGCGCGTGTGACTGATGGTCAGGATTTTGACCTCGACGCATCTGTATTTATGGTGGGTGACGACGGAAAAGTATTATCCGACAGCCATTTCATCTTCTTTAATAACAAAACCAGCCCGTGCGGCGCGGTGGAGCACCAGGGCGACAACCGCACCGGTGAAGGCGACGGTGATGATGAGCAGGTTAAAATCAGCCTGAACACCCTTCCGGCAGATGTGAAAAAACTGGTCTTCTCCGTCACGATTTATGATGCGGAAGCACGTAAACAGAACTTCGGTATGGTCAGCAACAGCTTCATCCGTATCTGTAACAATGATAACGGCAGTGAAATTGCCCGTTTCGACCTGTCTGAAGATGCATCAACAGAAACCGCGATGGTCTTCGGTGAGTTGTACCGTCACGGTACAGAGTGGAAATTCAAAGCAGTCGGCCAGGGCTTCGCCGGTGGTCTGTCTGCATTAGCGTCTCAGCACGGTGTTAATATTTAATTATTGATATCAGCTGGTTGCCGTAAAAAATGCCCTGTCCGTGACGGACAGGGCATACTGCGTTACAAATCCGGCCGGGAGATTACTCGACTCCTGCTGCCTCCCCGGCCGGACGGCGCACATCGTTGGCACCGTATAAATAGCCTTCCCGCACCTTACCGGACACGGCGGCATCATTGCCGGAAGAGTCCGCACTGACTCCGGCGGCACCCGGTAACCCCACCATAATCAGCTCGGCGGCACCCCACGGTGTCTGCTCAACCATCTTATAACCCATTTTATCCAGCAGATTCAGTGAGTCTTTTGACACACCGCGCTGCTCGTAATACACCTCATCCGGCAGCCACTGATGGTGGATACGCGGTGCATTCACGGCCTCCTGCGGTGCCATACCGTGATCGATAATATTCAGTGCGGTTTGTAAGGTGATAGAGATGATCCGTGAGCCGCCCGGCGAACCGAGCACCAGGAAAATCTTACCGTCTTTGGTGACAATGGTCGGGCTCATGGAAGAAAGCGGACGTTTGCCCGGGGCAATCGCGTTGCGCTCGCCCTGAACCAGGCCATACATATTCTTCTCGCCGATTTTGGTGGTGAAATCATCCATTTCATCATTGAGGAAGAAACCGGTGCCCGGCGGGATCACCACCGCACCGAAACGGCCGTTGATGGTATAGGTGGTGGAAACCGCATTGCCTTTGTTATCCACCACGGAATAGTGTGTGGTTTCCGGTTTTTCATGCGGGCCTGTACCCGGCTGCACCTGAGCGGAAGGTGTGGCTTTACCCGGAATGATTTCTTTGCGCAGCTCTTCTGCATAGGCTTTGCTGGTCAGTTTTTCGGTCGGGTTTTTCACAAACGCCGGGTCACCGAGGAAGGTGTTGCGATCCATATAAGAATGGCGCATCGCCTCTGTCAGAGTATGGATATAATCCGCCGAGTTAAAGCCCATTGCTTTCAGATCATAACCTTCCAGAATATTCAGGGTCTGGCAGATAGTCACACCACCGGAGCTCGGCGGCGGGGCAGATATAAATTCATAGCCGCGATAGGTACAGGTGACCGGCGCAACCTCAGAAATAGTGTAATCCGCAAAATCTTTGGCTGTCAGCTTACCGCCGCCTGCCTGAGAGGCTTTTTCCACGATTTGCGGGGTTTCCCCTTCATAAAAGGCGGGAGGGCCTTCTTTGGCGATGCGCTCCAGGGTATTGGCCAGATCGGTCTGAATCAGCCGGTCGCCGGGCTGGAATGCGGAGCCGTCAGGTTTAAGGAAAATCCGCGCTGCTTCCGGATCCTGCTTAAAGCGGGCGGTGGTGGTGTCCAGCACATCGGTATCTGCGCGGGTCAGGATAAAACCGTCACGGGCCAGTTTGATCGCCGGAGCCATCACCTGCTCCCGTTTCATGGTACCGTATTTTTCCAGGGCATAATCAAGCCCTTTTACCGTACCCGGCACCCCGGCGGCGAGATAGCCGTACAGGCTGGCATCTTTGATCAGATTGCCGTCTTTATCGAGATACATATCCGCAGAAGCGGACGCCGGGGCTGTTTCGCGGAAATTGATGAAAATATTTTTTCCGTCTGCCAGATGCAGGGTCATAAAGCCGCCGCCGCCGATATTACCGCAGCAGGGATTCACCACCGCCTGAGCGTAGCCGACAGCCACTGCAGCATCCACCGCGTTACCGCCGGCTTTCAGAATATCAGCCCCGGCCTGTGACGCCAGATGCTGGGAAGAGACCACCATCCCGTTGCGGGCTTCAGCGGCGGGTTCGGAAGCGGCATACAATTGCGGGGAAAGCAGCAGAGAGAGCAGAAGAACAGGTGTTCGCCATGGGGTTATCATTATTATCTCCGTTGATCGTGCAGGGTTTTGTATGAGGGATTGATTGACTATTTGTTAATTAATAGTTAATTAACGTATAGCAGGGATAGCAATATTTGAGAAATGGCGTGCGGGAAAATGTGAAACCGGGCAGAAAAGCAGGACGGGGAGATAATAAAAAACCCGGATAGCCCGGGTTATGCAGAACAGCGTGTCATTACGCAAACGAGACGGAAAACCGGTGCCGCCGCACCGGTTAACACAATCAGGCTGTTTTTTCTTCTTTCATGATTTTGTTCAGTTTCGGTACGATAGCCCACATAATCAGGCCGGCAACTGCCGTTGCGATACCGATTTTACCAAACACATCGGTGTAGATACCGAGAGTCTGAAGCGGATCAGTCACGCCTTCCGGTGGTGCGGTAAAGGTCGCCACGTAGCCGCCCAGCAGTGTTGCCATTGCCTGGGTCAGGAACCACATCCCGAGAATAAAGCCCATCAGGTACTGCGGAACGAACGCAGCCACCATCGCCAGACCCAGCGCACTGATCATCAGCTCACCAACTGCCTGGAAGAAGTAAACCAGAACGATAAACCACGGAGATGTCAGACCGGACGCATCGGCAAACCACATACCGGAAGCAGCGGCTGTCAGGAAACCGGCGGAGCAGCAGAACATACCGATGGTGAATTTACCCGGCATGGAGAAGTCTTTGCCGCGTGCGCCCATCTTGCTGTAGAAGTAAGCCAGAACCGGGCTCAGTACGATGATCCAGAACGGGTTCAGTGCCTGGAAGCTGACCGGATGCACATCAATACCCATAATGGTGTGATGTACGTTATAGATAGCGAAGAAGTTCAGTGAAGTCGGCATCTGGGCATACAGCACATAGAAGATAACCGCTTCCAGCATCAGAACAAACGCCACATACATCTTGTTCCGCTCAACACCTTTCAGTTTGAAAGCTTCGCGGAAGAAGAAGAAGATAACCACAGCGGTGACGCCGAGTAACACATAGTTGGCAATAATGACGTTGTGCAGTAACCATGCACACAGGAAAACAGTTGCCACACTACCGGCGATGACGACCAGCAGGCTGCCGAATTTTATTGGTTTGTGATCCGGCTCGGAACCGATATTACGCACCATTTTCTGACAGAACAGGAAGACCGCCAGGGCGATCAGCAGGCCGATACCACAGATGTTATAAGTAACGGTATAGCTGTATTTGTCCGCGATAACCGGTGCCAGTGACAGGGAAATCAGAGAGCCGATGTTGATCGACATATAGAACAGGGTGAATGCCCCGTCCAGACGCGGGTCTTTCGGCGGATAGCATTTTGCCAGCAGACTGGCCGGGTTGGCTTTGAATAAGCCGTTACCGACAGCAATGGTACCCAGTGCGTAGAAAATCAGATCCGGGTGCATGATAGACAGGCCGGTCATAAAATAACCGACAGCCATCACGATGGCCCCTAAGATGATGGTCCGTTTGGTCCCGAGGACGTGGTCACCGACGTAACCACCGATGGAGATCAGACCGTATACCAGCGCGGCGAATGCCCCGAAGGTGATGAATGCCTGTTCCTGACTGAATCCCAGTTTCTGAACAAAGTAGACGGCCAGGATGCCTTGCACACCGTAATAGCCGAAGCGTTCCCACAGCTCCACGATAAAAATCATGAAGAATGGCTTGGGTTGGTTAAACAAACCAACCTGCGCGGGTTTACTCATGGTTTAATGCCTCTTATTAATAATTATTCATCACGCAAAAGCCTTCCCGGCATCGCGGAGGCAAAGCTAAAAGATAAACTCTTGCGTAAGGTTGAGTGTTTGCGTATTTGTCAGGGTATTTGCCAAAGGGCTCAGACTAATATATTGCCGCCTGAGCATCTCAAAGACAGATCACACTTACTGCAATAATTAATATCATAATTGAAATAAAATTCATTAGATTGACATCAATAATTAGTCTGCAATGGTTTTGTTGATGGTGAATTGAGCAGATTGGCGGTTATTTATTCTGTTGTCAGGAGGGCGGCGGAATCAAATATGACAAACTGTAACAGGTATTTTTCTGATGAATAATGATTCGTTAACACATGATGTGTTAACGAATATTATGACAATAATGAAAGAGGGTCAGGCAACAGCAGCAGCGGGGATATCAGCGGTTTCGACAGTGCGGAAATCGCGGCGGAAGTAAATCAGGCCGTGACCTTCGTCGCGGACATCAATATTGCGGATTTCTGCCATAAAGATATTGTGTGTGCCGATTTCCTGCACCTGCGTCACCACGCCTTCCAGACAGGCCAGCGAGCCGTGCAGACAAGGTTGTCCCAGCGCTCCCGGCTGCCAGTGATCACCGGCAAAACGCGCGTCCATACTCAGGCCGGTCATCCCGGCAAAATCACACGCCAGTGCCTGATGTTCATGGGTGAGCACATTGACACACAAACGTCCGTTGGCTCTGAACACCTCACTGAGCGCACTGCTGCGGTTGATGCATACCAGCAGGGTCGGCGGCGTATCCGTGACAGAGCAGACCGCAGTGGCGGTCAGCCCGCCGCGCCCGGCGTCGCCGTCGGTGGTGACGATATTGACGGCAGCGGAGAGTGTCGCCATTGCGTCGCGGAACAACAGACGCTGTGAATTATCCAAAGACATACCAACTCCCGGTGGGATAAAAAATGTGACGCAATTGTTGCTTATTTGCGAATGATACGCAGTCTAATGATAGCCGGGGAAAAATACAAGGGAGAGTCAGAAAATGCGGCTGCCGGAAGGACAGCCGCAGGCGGTGGTCAGCGGGGATTAACGGATCCCGCCGAAGCAGAGGTATTTGATTTCCAGATAGTCATCAATACCGTGGCGGGAGCCTTCACGGCCGAGGCCGGATTGCTTGATACCGCCGAACGGTGCCACTTCCGTGGAAATAATCCCTTCATTAATACCGACCATTCCGGCTTCCAGGGCTTCAGCCACGCGGTAGACCCGGCCGATATCGCGGGAATAGAAATAAGCGGCAAGACCGAACTCACTGTTATTTGCCGCGCGGATGGCTTCTTCCTCATCGCGGAAACGCACCAGCGGTGCCAGCGGGCCAAACGTCTCCTCACGGGTCACCAGCATGTCTGAAGTCACACCGGTCAGGACTGTCGGCTCAAAAAATAATCCGCCCTGTGCTGCCGGTTTCCCGCCGCTGACAACAGTCGCACCTTTGCTGACCGCATCGGCGATATGCTCACTGACTTTGCGGATAGCGGCCTCATTAATCAGCGGCCCCTGTTGTGCTTTTTCGTCGGTGTACGGCGCAACATGCAGGGCACTGACAGCCTTCGCCAGTTTCGCGGCAAAGGCATCATACACGCCTTCCTGCACATAGAGACGGTTGGCGCAGACACAGGTTTGCCCGCTGTTACGGAATTTGGCGGCCATGGCACCGGCAACCGCCGCATCGAGATCGGCATCATCAAACACAATAAACGGCGCGTTACCGCCCAGTTCGAGAGAGAGCTTTTTAACCGTCTCCGCACTCTGCGCCATCAACAGCTTGCCGACACGGGTGGAGCCGGTAAAGGAGATTTTGCGCACGACCGGGCTGGTGGTCAGTTCGCCGCCGATAGCCGCCGCATCAAGCCCGGTGACAACATTGAGCACTCCGGCCGGAATACCGGCCTGTTCCGCGAGTGCTGCCAGCGCCAGAGCGGAAAGCGGGGTTTCCGCTGCCGGTTTCAGCACCATGGTACAGCCTGCCGCCAGTGCCGGAGCGGCTTTGCGGGTGATCATTGCATTCGGGAAGTTCCACGGTGTAATAGCACCGACCACCCCGATCGGCTGGCGTATGGTGGCGATCCGCTGTCCGCTCTGTGTGGCCGGAATGGTTTCGCCGTACACGCGCTTGCCTTCTTCGGCAAACCATTCAATAAAGCTGGCACCGTAGGCTATTTCCCCGCGTGATTCTGCCAGCGGTTTGCCCTGCTCCAGGCTCAGGAGTTGTGCCAGTTCCTCCTGATTCTCCATGACAAGAAAAAACCAGCGGCGCAGGATCTGCGCACGGGCTTTGGCGGTCAGGGCGCGCCAGCCCGGCAGGGCATTTTCAGCGGCGGCAATGGCAAGCCGGGTTTCGTGTGCGCCGAGGTCGCTGACGCGGGTGATCAGTCCGCCGGTGGCCGGGTTGGTCACATCAAACGTGGCCTTATCCTGTGCATCGGTCCACTGACCATTGATATAGCCGCCGGTGCGCAGCAGGGAAAAGGAAGGATTGGTTAACGATGAGGTGAACATAGAGAGCTCCGTTGCGTTTTCTCAAAAAAGTGATGAGGGCACTGAGATATCAGCAGAAGACCATTGATTTATTGTTAATATGGCGTTAATAAAAGGAGAGTCCTTTGGGTCTTCGTGACTGATATGCTTTTTATTCTAACAGAGGATGTCTGATTGCGCATTTTCCCGATAAAATTGCGCCTTTTTTTGATAACGTCGATGTTTATGATGTGAGTACATCGCGGAGAAATTACCCATTATGCATGAATCATTACTTATCGCCCTTTTGCAGGCCCGTGAAGTGGTCCTCGGCTACTTTCGCCCGACCCTGAAAGCACACCAACTGACGGAGCAGCAGTGGCGGATCATTCGCATACTGGCTAAGACCCCGTCGCTCGATTTTCATCTTCTGGCACAGAAAAGCTGTATTCTGCGTCCCAGCCTGACCGGTATTCTGACGCGGATGGAAAAAGCGGGCATTATCCACCGCCTCAAGCCCCTCAGTGATCAGCGCAAACTCTACCTCTCCCTGACTGACGAAGGCATGGCACTGTATCACCGTGTGCAGGCGGAAGTGGAGACCGGCTATCAGGCGCTGGAATTACAGTTCACACCGGAGAAGGTACGCCAGCTCTATGCACTGCTGGATGAGCTGGTTGCACTGCCGCAGCGCGACAACGAAGAAGAATAAAAAAAGGCCGCTCAGATGAGCGGCATTTTTACAGTGACAGGCTTACTTCTTGCCGAGCAGATGCAGGAAGTGAATATGTTTTTCGTACTGGTCAAGGATGTCATGAATAATCTGCTCCTTGTTCCAGCCCATAATGTCATAATCCTGTCCGCCCTCTTTCAGATGGATTTCCGCGCGGTAATAGCGGTGTTCCTCATCTTTTTCCTCGTCGGTCATACCGGAAAGGGCAAAGGACGGCTGATTGTAATAGCGCAGCCGGGTTTCATAGATAAAGTTCATATCATCCCCCAGATCGACCTCAAAGGTGATCCGGTCGTCGCGGCTGCGGTCGATATGGCTCGGTGTGCTCTGTTTTTCCAGCTCCTGAGACACCATGTCCATCGCCTCTGACACCACTTCATCAATAAAGCGTTTGACCAGCGAACGTTTCGGGAAATAGCCGATATTACGCAGACGGCGCTGCCACGGGATCGGGTTGCGGCTGGCGGTCGGTGCAATGGTCGCCAGTTGCTGACTGTCGCGTTTATGCACATCAATCCGCAGGGCTTTGATCAGTCCGTAAATCGAGAACAGCAGCACAACCGCAAACGGCAGGGCGCTGGCGATAGTTACGGTCTGCAGGGCGGATAATCCCCCGGCCAGCAGCAGAGTGATCGCCACCACGCCCATCAGTCCGGCCCAGAAGATCCGCTGCCAGACCGGCGTGTGGGTATCCCCGCCGGAGGCCAGGGTATCCACCACCATCGCGCCGGAGTCAGCGGAAGTGACGAAGAAGACAATCACCATCAGCATGGCAAAGAAAGAGAGCACCGTGGAGAACGGGAAATACTCGAGGAACTGGAACAGTGCCAGTGACACATCCTCTTTCACCACCGCGGCGAGGGCGGTTGCACCCTGATTTTTGATCAGATCAATGGCGGTATTACCGAAGAAGGTCATCCACAGCAGGGTAAAGCCCGCCGGGACAAACAACACGCCGAAAACAAATTCACGGATGGTGCGCCCGCGTGAAATCCGCGCGATAAACATCCCGACAAACGGCGACCACGACAGCCACCAGCCCCAGTAAAGCAGGGTCCAGCCGCCCAGCCAGTCGTCTGACTTCGGCTCATAGGCAAAGAGATTAAAGGTATTACTGACGATTTCAGAAAGATAGCCGCCGGTGTTCTCAACAAAGGATTTCAGCAGCAGCACGGTCGGGCCTAATACACCGACCATAATCAGCAGCAGAACCGCCAGGCCGAGGTTCAGCTCTGACAGAAAACGGATGCCTTTATCCAGACCGGACACAACCGACAGCGTGGCCAGTGAGGTGATCACCACAATCAGCACCACCTGAACAGTTTCTGTCTGCGGCAGGCCGAACAGATGATTCAGCCCGGCATTCACCTGTAACACGCCGAAGCCGAGGGAGGTCGCGACCCCGAATACCGTACCGACCACAGCGAAAATATCCACCGCGTGACCGGCTGCGCCGTAAATACGGTCACCGATAATCGGGTAGAGTGCGGAACGCAGTGTCAGCGGCAGGCCGTGGCGGTAGCTGAAAAACGCAAGGATCAGCGCCACAACCGCGTAAATAGCCCAGGCGTGTAACCCCCAGTGGAAGAAGGTCAGGCGCATGGCCTCTTTTGCCGCTTCAACCGTTTCCGGTGTGCCGACAGGCGGGGAAAGATAATGCATCACCGGCTCGGCGACGCCGAAGAACATCAGCCCGATCCCCATCCCTGCGGAGAACAGCATGGCGAACCAGGAAATATAACTGTATGCCGGACGGGCGTGATCAGGGCCGAGTTTAATATCACCGAAACGGGACAACCCCATAAAGGTGACGCTCAGTAAAATCAGGGCGACGGCGAGGATATAGAACCAGCTGGCATTTTTAAACAGGCTGGTCTGAAGGGCTTTGAGGTGTATGTCCGCCGTCTGGGGAAACAGGGCGGCAAAGCCGACAATCAGAAGAATAACCAGGGCCGAAATATAAAAAACCGGCGGGTTAATCTTCATTTTTTTTGCGGATTGTTCAGTGTCCTGATGACTCATGAATTATTCCTTTTATCAGTTGCAGATAACGCCGGCAGTAAAAAGGGGAGAACTGCATCAAAGCGTCAGATTTTCCTTCTGAAAACGGTACGCGGCTGCGCAGCGGTAAATAGAAACCCCGGCAAAATAGTATCAGCGGGAGATCAGAAAAAACGGAGATAAATACAGGCTAAACCTGCGGAAAAAAAAGCGGTGATATTAGATTTTATTCCCCCGGTTGGTGAAAAAAAGAGGATTATAGTGCCAAAAATGTCACTCTGCGGCAAGTCATGGGGTATTTTTGAGGGAAAAAGAGATATTTTTATCTGTGAATTTTATTTGCGGTAATTGACAAATTGCCTGAAATAACACAATAAAAAAGCCGGAAACAGTCATTGTTTCCGGCTGACGGCTGTTTTACGGATTGATACGGGATATTACCTGTTCAGGTTTACTGAGCATCTGCGGGTTTTCCGCTGACATCCTGTTTCAGCTCATCAATTTTTTTATCAGCGGCGGCTTTGGCTTCATCCGCTTTCTGTTTCAGCTCTGCGGCTTTTTCTTCCGCGGCTTTTTTGGCATCTTCACCTTTATCTTTGGCATCAGCCAGCAGGGCATCAGCCTCTTTTTTCAGTTCATCCGCTTTGGCATCGGCACTGTCACGGATTTCGGCAGCTTTCTCTTTGGCGTCAGCCATCACCGCGCCGGCTTTTTCTTTGGCATCACCGGCGGCTTCAGTTGCATTCTGTTTCAGTTCAGCGGCTTTCTGCTCTGTTTTATCCGCTGCCTCTTTGGCATCCTGCTTTATTTCATCCGCTTTCTGCTCTGCGGCTTCCTTAATCTGCGCGGCACCTTCCTGTGCTTTCTGTGCGGCGGGATCCGTTTTGCTGCTGTCGTCACACCCGGTGGCCAGTGCAAATACCCCCGCAAGGATGAGTGAACTTAATAATGCTTTTTTCATGATTAACTCCTCTTCAGCAATACTGAGTAAAATAACCGGATAACATCGTGTCCGCGATTATTGATTATATAATAAAATCAGGCAGTCTGCTGACAGATATAATTTTCTGTCAGGGTTATCCCTTTCAGCATAGAAAATGAAGCGCCGGTTGTATAGTGCTGAGGGGGATTTATCAGTAACGGCATAAAATAATATCCCGCTGCATAAAAATATCCGGTAATATCAATACAGAATGCAGTCTTATAAGCGCAACATAGTAACATGTTTTATTTCAGTTGGTTAGCGTTGTTTGTCAGTGTAAGGAAATACCATGACATATTATCTGCTGGTTATCGTTAAATTTATCATCGGCTTTGTTATTGTGTTAACGCACATGAATATCTCCGGGAAAACCCAATTATCACAAATGACACCGGTTGATTTTATTGGAAACTTTGTACTGGGCGGCATTATCGGCGGTGTTATTTACAGTGATACTATTCCGCTGACGCAATATATTATTATTCTGCTGATGGGGGTGAGTTTTATCAGCATAATCAATTGGGTCAGCAAACATATCAGTGTACTGCGCGCGGTGACTATCGGTAACCCGATCCCCATTATTAAAAACGGGGTATTTATCATGGATAGCATTCATGAGAAGCGCAATAAGATCGATATTCTGAATATCACCTCCCGCATGCATGCACAGGGGATCTATTCATACCGCGATGTGTATTATGCGCAGATAGAGCCGGACGGCCAGCTGACGGTGATTTGTGACCAGTCACAGATGCCGTCAGTTATTGTGATGAAAGACGGCGTGCCGCGCAAACATGAGCTGGAGCAGATTGGTCATGATGAGGCGTGGCTGGCAGAGCGCCTGAAACAGCAGGGAATTGACGACCCTGAGAGCGTTTTCCTGGCGGAATTTTATAACGGCAGCCTCAATGTGGTGATGAAGGACGGGCGGATGACCGGCCATCACAGCGAGCCGTCACAGCTGTAAGGTTTTTTCCCTTATGGCACGATAACGACTTTTTCCGGATATTTTTCACGGAATTCGTGTGCTTTCTGCCATTTATCGTCACAGATAATTTTATCGATAACGGCAATCTCCGCGATCTTTAAAATCCCCTGCTGGCCGAATTTGCTGGAGTCGGCCAGAATAATTTTCTGCTTACTTTTTTCCAGCATTTTCCGCGCAATCATGCCTTCTTCAACGCTTTTGACCAGAATACCTTCATCACGCACACCGCCTGCGCCGACAAAGGCGAAGTCCGCATAAATATGATCAATTTCATGCAGGGTTTTCGCACCGAGATTGGCCCGGAATTCATGGTTGTATTCACCACCCAGCACATACACTTTTGCCAGCGGGTTTTGTGAGGCAATTTTATCCGCAATAAGGGCAGAATTGGTGAAAACGGTAAATGCAATTGCCGGTAACTGCGCGGAAAACAGCAGCGTTGTCGAACAGGAATCGATATACAGTGTGTCGTGCTCGGAAATCAGCCCGGCAGCATAGCGCGCGAGGGTCATTTTTTCCTCGCGGTTCAGTTCCAGCCGCTGTTCAAAGCTGCCTTCGCTGACACTCTTTTTCTTCATCGCCCCGCCGTGAATTTTGATGATCTCGCCTTCTTTCTCCAGAATGGAGAGATCACGGCGGATCGTCTCAGAGGTGACATTCAGTGTATCAGCAAGATCCTGCACACTGACTTCCCCCTGCTGATTCAGCAGATCGAGGATGTATTCCTTTCTTTTTATCGGATTCATGACCGTTCTCATCACACTCGTAAACATGAACAATATTAGCGCATTATGTGTCGTTGCGGAATGCCGCTCTGTAATGATGAAGTGCGGCAGCAACGCCATCCTCCCGGCAGTCAGCCGTAATATACCCGGCGGCCTGCTTCAGTGCCGGTACGGCATTGCCCATTGCCACGCGCAGATCCGATGCGGCAAATAAAGAGAGATCGTTTTCCTGATCCCCGATGGCCATGATGGTTCCCGGCCGCAGAATACCGCGCTCCGCCAGTATTTGCAGGGTACTGCCTTTGCTCACGGATGCCGGAACCAGTTCAAAATAGTGCTGGTCGGTAAAGAATGCGCTGACCTTTGCCGGTAACAGCGGACGAAGGATTTCAGCCCGTTGCCGCAGGGCTTCTGCTTCTCCGCACAGGGTGATTTTAATGATATCTGTCCGGCTGAAAATATCGTCTGCCGCGAGCGTTTGTATTGGCAGGCCGAATAATTCAGCTTCATGAATGGTGTATTCTGATATTTCCCCCGGCGGACAGAGCAGAGCATCCTCACCGAAAGCATGCCAGCCGGTGGTGAGCAGGTTTTGCAGTGCGGATAACATTACCGGAGACAGGGTTGCCCGGCTCAGAACGGATTGTGTACGGCAGTCATAAATCACCGCACCGTTACAGGCGCCGATAGCGCGGATCACCGGAAGCAGCCCGGCGCTGTCCGTCAGAGACAAAATTGCCCGCAGCGGGCGGGCAGAGCAGATCACAATATCCGTTTCCGGCGGCAGCGCCAGCAGTGCCCGGCGGTTGCCCTCTGAAATACGGTTATCCGGATGTAAAAGCGTGCCGTCGAGATCGATAGCCAGTGTGGTCATAAAGAGCCTCAGCGGGAGCGGTGCCCCCGCATTGGAAATTCAGTCAGTTGTGATGAATAAAGGATTGAGTAACCTGTGCAGCCGCCTGACACACCACGTTATCAATTGCGGTGCCGACCACTAAAATATTCACCCCGGTTTCTTTAAACGCTTTGGCATTGGCGACGTTAATACCGCCTTCCGCCAGCGTCGGGACACTGACTGCGCCGACCAGCGCTTTCAGCCGGGCTTTAATCTGTTCCGGAATTTCACCGGCAGCCACGCCCTCGTAGCTCATACCGGTCATCAGGCCGATCATATCCACGCCGATGGCTTCCATTTTCTTCGCCACTTCCGCGACTTCTTCCGGGGTTTCCGCCGGGATACCAAAGGTATGCAGATCGTCCGGGTGGCCGATGTAGGCATCCACGGTCAGGCCGAAGCGGTGCGCAAGACTGACAATATCTGCCAGATCCTCAAAAGTGGATTTATGGGTGTGCAGGCCGTCAGCTCCGGCACGGGCGATCTGTAAAATATCCTCTTCTGTCACCGGCACCGGGATGGTTTCGGTGAATCCGCCGGCGATCCCGACCGTAATAAAGACATCATCCGGGATCACATTGCGGATACCGTTGACGGCTTCCGCCATCTGCGCGGTGGAGATCTCATGGCGGATCTGTTCGGCAGCGTGCATGTTATTC
Source organism: Morganella morganii (assembly GCF_019243775.1). Classification (NCBI taxonomy): domain Bacteria; kingdom Pseudomonadati; phylum Pseudomonadota; class Gammaproteobacteria; order Enterobacterales; family Morganellaceae; genus Morganella; species Morganella morganii. The sequence continues at coordinate 2,893,077 of NZ_CP069157.1, read as the reverse complement.
ACGCCCCTGTGTCCGCGTGCCAGCGCCAGCGCCGGATGGTTCGGCTCCAGCATTTTGACCCCGGCATCACACACTGCTTTCGCCAGTCGCGCGTCATCACCGGTGATACCTGTGCTGAGCAGAGTCTGCCCGTTGTGCAGCGCAATAGCATTTCTGACTTTCGCCATGGCCTGTTCACGTTTTTTTATTCATATCACCTATAAACATATCAACCTCTTATTACTTTTTTTGTGTTTTTGTATGACGGCACCCGGAGGTGCCGTTTTTATAAAGCCCTGGTGTTGGCGTGTGATATTTTTCACACTTATTCTTTGCTGTGTCGTCTTTGCATCAGCCTGCGGCTTTCACGGTTGTCACGGCACTGAAACGGTTGGCGATGACAGTTATGGCGCAGGTTAAAACCAGAATCACGGTCATGGTCAGCGCCATGTAAAGTGCGTTACTGGATAAGAACGGAGAGGCAAACGCCGGGACATACGCCACCCCTTTGACATTAAACATGCCGAGCATCATGCCGCCGATCCCGGCGGAGAGAATGGCACCGCCGAACACGATTTTGTTGGCAAACATGAAGGGATACGCCGATTCCACAAAGGTGCCGAATCCCAGATTGATAAGCAGTCCCGGGGCGGCGACCGCCGCCTCACTGCGTTCACGCGGGGCAATGACGTTTGCCAGGTTAATACCGGCGGCAACCATCACCAGCCCGACCATATCCACCGCGCCGAGGAAGCTGACACCGGTTTTTTCCATCTCGAGCAGTACCAGCGGCAGGATCACCGCGTGATACACACCACCGAGGATCGCAGGCCAGATAACCAGACCGGCCAGCAGGCCTGCCAGAACCGGGCTGAAGGCGAGGGTGCTTTCCAGCGCCAGTTTGATGTGGTTACCGGCCAGCAGCGCCAGCGGACTGAGGAAATAGAACATGATAAGACCGGCGGCCAGACCGGAAATCCCGCCCGCCACGATGTTGACGGTGGTCATCGGGAACTTCCAGCTGATGCACAGGGCAAACAGGTAACGGACAAAAATACCTGCCATGATCCCGCCTGCAATCCCGCCGATCAGACCACCCTCGACCGAGAGCACCCCGGCGACAACCCCGGAAACAATCGAAACCTCATCCAGTTCGGAAACCTGTTTGGCAGCAATTACCGCCACAATTACCGGCAGCCCTTTGAGCAGCAGCTGGAAGATCGCATCCAGGCTTTCCAGCCCCGGGATGTGGCTCAGCGCCAGTACAATCGCCATGGCAATAAAGCCGGGCAGAGCCGGGATCATAATGCCGCGGATATTCATCCGCTTAAGCAGACTCTTATCGGACGGCCCGCCGGTGCTGCCTGCACTGCCCAGTACCGGACGGAATTTAATACCCCAGTGTTTGCACAGGGAGGAGATAAACGAGATAGCCCGGGTTCTGCTGGTGGTGCCGGTGGTACCCGAGGTGGCAATCACATTGGCACCGGCGGCGGCGATATGGGCCATCGAGGTGCCGCCGGTACCGGCGATCGGCACTTTCTTTTCCGCCGCAGCCTGAAGAGCCAGGCGGTTGGCGTTGTGGGGATCACCGCTCATAATAATGATGCCGTCGATATCGCCCTGTTCTATCAGCCGGGCAATCTGTTCATCACTGCCGCGCACGGCGTCATTAACTTCTGCGAGGGTGCCGGAGAACGTCACCGCAGGCACGGCATCTGCTTCTGTCAGGGTGTAGACCGCGGCGGCGGTAGAGGGTTTGGCAACATCCATCGACGCCTGTGCTGCAATAAACTGCACCGCAGCAACAGAAATACCGGCGGACTGACATTGTGTGTAGATTTCGCTCAGAAGTTTTTCAGGATCTGCACCACCGAGGTTGTACAGGTTCCCGCCACTACTGCCCAGTATGACAATTTTTTTCATAATCGGACCTCAGGGGGTTCAGGGTAAGTAACGACTTATTGTTGTTTTTTGTTGATATTGCTTGGTATAACAACGTAAATCAACACATCAAAATAGGGCGTATTGTTTATGAAATAATCACTGAATTGATTCGGTTCGGGTAAAATAGTGTGTAGATATGATTTTTACAGTGTTATTGACTGGCGTTGTTGTTATTTTGTCTTATTTAATGCTGTTTAATTATTAGCTAATTATTTTGCTTTATGTTGTTTTGTGTGAGTTTGATCATAATTAATCGTACCAATAACACAGAAAAACCACATAAAACAAAAAAGCCACTCCGGGGAGTGGCTTCAGAATAAAGATAAAAAATGGATCAGCCGGGCAGGTTAACCAGCGAGTCGCGGGTGATATCGCGGATGGTTTTTGCGCCGGTCAGCGTCATTGCCACGCGCATCTCTTTATCAATCAGATCCAGCAGATTTTCGACACCCGCCTGTCCCTGCGCCGCGAGGGCATAGACAAAAGCACGGCCGAGCAGGACAGAATCTGCTCCCAGTGCCAGCATCCGCACCACATCAAGGCCGTTGCGGATCCCGGAATCACTCAGAATAGTGATATCCGATTTCACCGCATCGGCAATAGCAGGCAGAGCGCGAGCTGTGGAGAGCACACCGTCGAGCTGGCGGCCGCCGTGATTGGAGACCACAATGCCATCCGCACCGAAACGCACTGCATCTTTCGCATCTTCCGGATCCAGGATCCCTTTGATAATCATCGGACCTTCCCAGAACTCGCGGATCCATTCCAGGTCTTTCCAGGAAATGGACGGATCGAAGTTTGCCCCCAGCCAGCCGATATAATCTTCCAGTTTGGTCGGCGCGCCGCGATAGACCGAGATATTACCCAGATCATGCGGTTTGCCCAGCACGCCGACATCCAGCGCCCAGCGCGGGTGAACCATCGCCTGTAACACACGGCGCATGGCGGCATTCGGGCCGCTCATCCCGGAATGGGCATCACGGTAACGCGCTCCCGGCACCGGCATATCGACGGTAAAGACCAGGGTTTTGACACCGGCGGCTTTGGCGCGCTCGAGGGCATTTTTCATAAAACCGCGATCGCGCAGTACATAGAGCTGGAACCACATCGGGCGCTCAATCGCCGGGGCGACTTCCTCAATCGGACACACGGATACCGTGGACAGGGTAAACGGAACGCCTTTATTGGCTGCCGCTTTCGCCGCCTGCACTTCACCGCGCCGTGCGTACATCCCGGTCAGCCCGACCGGCGCCAGGGCAACCGGCATCGCCAGTTTTTCCCCGAACAGTTCAGTTTCCAGACTGAGAGACGACATATCGCGCAGCACCCGCTGACGCAGGGCGATATCCGCCAGATCCGCCGTATTGCGCTTCAGGGTATGCTCGGCATACGCCCCGCCGTCAATATAGTGAAACAGGAAGGGTGGCAGTCTGGATTCGGCAGCCGCCCGGTAGTCTGTTGAAGCGGAAATAATCATCTTAAGTACCTGTATATGTATGTAACAAACTCAGCACTGTGCCCGGTTACAGGGTCAGTATCAGTGCCATCACGGCGGCAATCACGCCGTAGATAAACATCGGAACCACTGTCTTTTTGATAATGGATCCTTCGGCGTTGGTAATGCCGAGGATGGTGCAGACAGCGATAATATTATTCAGACACACCATGTTCCCCATGGCACCGCCGACAGACTGGAGCGCGAGGGTTAAATTGACATTCAGGCCGGTGGTCTGGGCAATGGATTGCTGGATCCCGCCGAAGGTCAGGTTGGACACGGTATTGGAGCCGGAGAAGAACGAGCCGAGTGCGCCGAGATAAGAGGCGAAATAGATCCAGCTCTCACCGGTGGCTCCCGCCAGTGAGCGGCCGATAATGTAAACCGGCGCATTTTCGCCGCCCTGCATCATCAGGTTTACCATAATCAGTGCACCGAACAGGGCAATAAACGGCTTGTTGGTCTGCTGTGCGGTCTGCACAAACATGGTTTTTACCTGAGTCCGTTTCAGGCGGAACAGGAAAATACCGATAAACACCACGAGGAAGAACGGGATCAGCGCCGGGACATACAGCGTTTTATAATCTGCCGCCGCCGGGGTGCCGAATACGTTGCTCAGGCGGACAATCAGTGCATCACTCAGTGTGATATGGCCGAGGAAACCCAGGGTACCTTCCCAAATCACGTTAGTGCTGTTGAGCAGTCCTTTCAGGCCGAGCTGGTGGATACGGGTGACAATCAGAATGCCGATCAGCAGCAGGGTCGGGGTCATCGCTTTGATAACCTGCCCGAACGGGATCACTTTTTTCTCTGTTTTTTGTTCAGTACGGGTCAGGCCGATACCGGCACGGGCGGTCACGACAGAAATCCCGAGGCCGATCGCCCCGCCGAGCAGCGCCGGGAACTCATAGTTGACCTGAGCCAGCAGCAGATACGGCACGGTACAGGCGAGCACGCTGATCAGAATAAACACGATATTACGGCGGATCTCCTGCCAGCTGACAATAAAACGCAGTGCCAGCATCGGGATCACAAATGCAGCCACAAAGTGGATCAGCGCGGAGTAGTGGCTTATCTGATAAACACTCTCCTCACTCAGCCCGAGGTTGGCAAAACCAAACCAGGTCGGTGTACCGACGGCGCCGAACGAAACCGGCACGGAGTTCATCACCAGCGTCAGCAGGGCAACCCGCATGGCCGGGAAACCGAGACCGACCAGGATCGGTGCGGCGATAGCGGCAGGCGTTCCGAACCCGCTTGCGCCCTCAATGGTAAAGGCGAATGCCCAGCCGATAATCATCAGCTGTGCCACCGGATTGGGGCTGATATTTTCCAGCCAGCTGCGCACCACGTTTTCCGCGCCGCTCACCTGCATCAGCTTATTGAGCATAATTGCCCCGGCAATGATGGTGATCGGTGTCAGCACAGAAATAAAGGCGGTGACAATATTGGCACTCAGTAGTGTGAGATCCGTTTTAAACCAGAACAGCTGGATACAGAACACCACGGCGGCCGTGAAGGGTAATGCGACGTAAGAAGGGATACTGCGGCGTTTTGTCATCATCCAGATTAACATCACGATCGGTGCAAGACTGAAAAAAATAGCCATAAAGCCCTCTGACATTATTATTGTTTTAAAAATTAATGTTGCATGCAGGATTCGTTAAATTTTCATTACGTAATTATTTTAATCACAACCAAAAAGAATTATCTATGCTGCATTTTTTTAACAATTGAATGCGGACGGGAAATGACGAAAAACACAGAAAATCAGGTGAAAAAAGGGAAATAAAAAAATGTTATTTATCAGTAAATTAATGGGTTAATTTGTATGATAAAAGGACAGGGTCACATTAATTAGGCCACAATGGTCAATAGAGAAATTCCAAAAATCGACTAATCAATATCACAGATAGATAACAATCCTGAATCTGTCAGCCGAAATAAGGACTGATTGCCTGATATGACGCCTGAATATGATCGATCAGCAGGCGGATTTTGACCGGCAGATGGCGGGTGTACGGATATACGGCATACACGCCGAGTTTTTTGCCGCTGTAACCCGGCAGAACTTCCGTCAGCAACCCGGCCTCCAGATCCTCATGCACCATACAGCGCGGCACCATGGCGATACCGTGGCCGCTGAGCAGTGCTTTGCGGATGGCGCGGGCATTATTGAAAGCGATATTACCGCTTACCTGCAATTCATAGATTTCACCGGTATCCGGGCGGCGCATCAGCCAGTTTGAGGTACCGCTTTGCTGATAGGTGTAGGTGAGGCAGTTGTGTGTCAGTAAATCTTCCGGATTCTGCGGCGCGGGGTATTTTTCCAGATAGCGGGGGGAGGCGAGGATCACCCAGTGAGAATCAATCAGCGGACGGGCTATCAGGCTGGAGTCACTCATCATCCCGGTGCGGATAGCTAGGTCAATCCGTTCATTCACCAGGTCAACAAACCGGTTCTCCAGATGCATTTCCACTTTCACATTCGGGTATTTTTCACAGAATTCCGCAACGCTGTCGCTGAGAACCAGCTCTCCGGAGATAGTGGGTACTGACATACGGATAAGGCCGGTCAGCTCATCACTGTTGGCACTGACTGCCTGTAATGCGCTGTGAACCTGGCCGGTAAGGGATTTGGCATGCTGATACAGTACGCGGCCGTTTTCCGTGACAGACAGGCTGCGGCTGGTGCGGTAGAGAAGACGGGCACCGAGGGCTTTTTCCAGCCGTCCTACCCGCTTGCTGAGCACAGAGCCGGTGACACCGGCCATTTCCGCCGCTTTACTGAATGAGCCGCAATCCACAATCAGCGCAAATAAAATCAGATCATTAGCGTACTCGTGGGCGGGCAGCATGGTAAAACCTCCGGCAGTGAATGAAATAATAAACAGCATTCACTATATCAAAATCTGTGTAACAGTGATAATCACGCCGGAGACAGACAGGTTAAAGCGGGTACACCATGTGGTCAAAGGCAAACACTGTGGCCGGGAAAATCGCCTGACACCCGCGAAGTAAACGCTCACAATCTTCTTCGCTGTAGCGCCCGCTGAAATGGGTGGCGATCAGCGTACCAACCCCGGCATCACGCGCCAGAGTGGCGGTCTGCACGGTGGAGGAGTGTCCGCGGCTGTTGGCTTTTTCTGTCATAGTGCCGTCAAGTGTGGCTTCCAGCACAATCACATCTGCATTCTGTGCCAGTTTCAGCGCATTTTCACACGGCGCGGTATCTCCGAAAATCACCAGATGACGTCCGCGCTGCGGTTCGCCGAGATAATCCGCCCCGCAAATCACCCGGCCATCATCCAGTGTCACTTCGCCGCCCTGTTTCAGGGTCTGCATCCACGGGCCGCCGGTCACGCCTTCGGCTTTCAGACGCTGTGCATCCAGTGCGCCGGGTTTGTCATGTTCTTCAATCCGGTAACCGTAGCTGATCACCGGATGCTCGAGTGAGTAAGCGCTGACTTTCAGTTGTCCGTCATCGTAAATCACCCCTTCCTCATCTATCTCAATGATCTCCAGCGGGAAGGTCAGATACGAGCCGCTGAGTGTCAGTGCAGTTTCAACAAACTGCGCCAGCCCCTGCGGGCCAAAGAGAGTAAGTGGGTCCTCACATCCGCCCATGGAGCGGCTGCATAACAGGCCGGGCAGGCCGAAAATATGGTCGCCGTGCAGGTGGGTGATAAAGATTTTTTCCAGTTTCGGGATTTTGACCGGACTTTTCAGGATCTGATGCTGAGTGCCTTCGCCGCAGTCAAACATCCACAGGCCGCGCTGTAATGATTTGAGATCCAGCACCAGGCTGCTGACGTTGCGGTTGTTTGACGGAACACCGGCACCGGTGCCCAGAAAAATTAACTCCATGTTGTTCCCTGTATTGCAGTTGCCGCCGCGAAGAGGCCGGTATTACGGAATACGGCGCAGTTGCGGCGAGCGGGTAATATTTTCCGGTAAGATTAACGGTTCTTCCGCCAGCGGTAAACTCAGACGGGTTTTGCCGGTGATGATCGTGACCCCGGCCGACTGCCAGGTATCTGCTGCCAGTTGTGTGCAGTACAGCCCGTCCTGCGGGTTGATGCTGAAAGGCGTGCCGAGCTGCGCAAGGGCATTATCTCGGGCGCGGCGGTGATTTTCGCTGTCTGCCTGTACGGCATACCAGGCAACCTGTCCGTCTTTGGCGTGTTCAATAAAGAAATCAAGGGGATCGCGGTTCACGCCGCTGATACCGTCCGGGTGCTCCTGCGGGGTGGCGTGGATAACATAAGTCCCTTCCGGTGTGATATCAACAATACCGACATGGCTGAAACCGCTGTTATCGATACTTCTGACAATATCACTGATGGCTTCGCCGCCGTCACGGAAAACCAGGTCACCGCTCTGAATGCCGGGCGGCGGTACTGCTGCCTGCAGCGGCAGTGCGGCTGTCAGCAGCGCCGGGAGCAGAAACCCGGCGCAGAGTGTATGTCTCATCAGCGCAGGATGATTTTCCAGTCGCCTTCATCTTTTGTCAGCATGAAACGCTCATCTTTCTGTTTGCCGTCTTTGAAATTGACTGTCAGGATGACGGTTGCGCGTTTTTTGCTTTCATCAATATCGACGGATTTCACTTCTGTGCTTTCCACGCCGCCGTTGCCTTCAATGCGGCGCGCCATATCACCGACAATCATCTGTACTTTGCCTTTGATTTCCATCTCATTTTTCTGTTTATCTTTTTCCGGGATGGCGAGCAGATCATAAGCTTTATCCGCATCTTTTTTCTCAACAGCACTGTAGAACTGTTTAACAACATCCTGCGGGGAATCACTGCCGCAGGCGGTCAGCATCATACTGCCGGCCAGCAGCATCAGGGCGAGGGCGATTTTTTTAAACATAGTTTTTCCTTTAAAAGACAACAGGTGTTTTTATTATTTTCTGATGAAAATACCGGCAGTATACGGACATCCGGCGGCTTGGCAATCCTGTATATAACGCTGACGGCGGATTCAGGGAAAGATAGCGCAGTGAGGGCGACACTGCGCAGGTTATTATGCGGATACCTGTTCAGGAAAACCCCGGCAGAGGATTATCAGGGCGTATCACTGAGCAGGCTCTCCAGCACCATCGCGCCGGCTCCCTGAGAAACCACTTCATAGGAATCAAACGCAGGCACTATCCGGGTGTTAATCTGCGGGAATCCGGCCAGTTTTTGCGCCACGGTTTTCTGCACAGTGGCGAAGAAAGTGTGTTTCGGGGTCAGCGTCCCGCCGCAGACCACCACATCCGGCTGGAAGGAGAGAATGGTATTGGCGATTGCCAGACCGTAATAATAAGCAGCCTCTTCGAGTGCATCGGTACAGATTGGATCAGCCAGCTCAAGGGCTTTAAAAATCACATGGTAATCAATTTCCTGCTCATCACTGACCAGCGAGGTGATGACGGAGGGTTTGCCGCGCCGCAGATGCTGAATCACGGTTTTGCGGATAGCTTCCAGCGAACTGTACTGATTAAGACAACCAAACGAGCCGCATTCACAGGTGCGGCCGTGGAGATCGAGCGTCATATGCCCGAACGCATTTTCCGAGCCCGGCGGCATAAAGCGGACAGGCTCGCTGAGAATGGTACTGCTGCGGATCTCCGCGTCACAGGTGGTGAAAAACAGGCGGCGGCTCTCTTTGTGGCGCAGCCGGTATTCTGCCAGTGCGGCAAAATTCACCCCGCTGCCGATAGTCACCTGACATCCGGTACGGCTTTCCGCCATCTCACGCAGTAACGGGATCAGATAATCATTCATGGCGCGGCGGTCACTGCCGGGAGGCAGGGTGTAATCCGCCGCAATGCCGATACCGAGCAGATCATCCGTACTGAGGTGATGTTCCTCCAGCAGTGATAACAGCCGGGTGAGCAGACGCTCCAGCAGCACCTGCGGCGTTTCCTGTCCGGCAGCTTTGATTTTGCAGGTCGCCAGCACATCCAGCTTCAGGTTTTGCAGCACAATCGTGGAATAGATATTGCTGATTTCAATCCCGGCGAGCCGCCCTCTGTCCGGATTGACACTGTAGAGAATCGGTTTGCGCCCGCCGGTGGATTGCCCCAGTTCTGCCGCGCTGATAAGGCCCAGCCTGCTCAGCTCATCCAGCAGCCGCGCACAGGTGGCGCCATTCATGTTGGCTTTTTCTGACAGCGTTTCCGCTCGGATAGGCCCGTCATTCAGAATCAGCTGCCAGAGGGTTTTCAGTTTCCGGGTTTTGGAGTTTTTGGATGACCGGAATTCACTGAGTATGCCGGATAACGTCATAAGCCCGAATCTCCTTTTATCACGGGGCACTGTCTGTTATTCATCATTGTATCCGGATCCTTTTTCTCATATTGAGAAGAAGATCCTGTTTCCGTGTTTACATCTGATCTACAATCGCGGCATACATTTCATCAATTGTTACATCCCGGATAAATTCAGGAGATAAATAATGCATCTCACCGCTGATATCGCAGAAAGCAAAGCGTTCGTCGAAGCGCAGATCACTGTTAAACCGACTATCGGTATCATTTTAGGCTCCGGCCTGGGACCGTTTGCCGATACCCTGGAGAATGCTGTCCGCATTCCGTACAACGATATTCCGCATTTCGCCAGCTCTTCCGCTGTCGGCCATGCCAATGAGCTGGTTATCGGCACGCTGGGCGGCAAAACCGTGGTGGCGATGAAAGGCCGTTTCCACTATTACGAAGGCGTGTCGCTGGATCAGGTTACCTTCCCGGTGCGTCTGATGAAAGCGCTGGGTATCGAAAAGCTGATCATCACCAATGCCTGTGGTGCAGTAAATACCGGTTTTGCCCCGGGCGACCTGATGCTGATCACGGACCACCTCAATCTGACGGCAAATAATCCGCTGATCGGGCCGAATAATCCGGATCTCGGTGTGCGCTTTCTGGATGTCAGTGAAGTGTACAGCAAAAATCTGCGCGGTATCGCCAAAGCGGTAGCCGCAGAGCAGGGTGTGACCATGCGCGAAGGTGTCTACGCCTGGTGGACCGGTCCGGTTTATGAAACACCGGCGGAAATCCGGATGATCCGCACACTGGGCGCGGATGCGGTGGGGATGTCCACCGTTCCGGAAGCACTGGTGGCGCGCCACGCCGGGATTGAAACCCTGGGGATTTCCTGCCTGACGAATATGGCGTGCGGTATTCTCGACCAGCCGCTGAGCCACGACGAAGTGATTGAAACCGCTGAGCGGGTGAAAAGCACTTTCCTGAAGCTGGTTACCGGTATTATTTCCCGTTTTTAATCAGATAATCATCAGCTAAGTGTGGTTTTCTTTTTCTCAGTATAACATTAAGAAAACCGTCGTTCAGAGGCCGCCCTGACATCATGGGACGTCGGCGGCCTTTTTTTTCTTTATCTCAGCGGAGATACCCATGGATATAAAAGTCAGACTGAAAGCGATGCTGTTCCTCCAGTATTTCATCTGGGGCGCGTGGTTAATCACCCTCGGCTCGTATATGATGGCAACCCTCAAATTTACCGGGGCTGATGTGGGCTGGATCTACAGCACCAAAGGGCTGGCGGCGGTGATTATGCCGGGCCTGGTCGGGATTATTGCCGATAAATTCATTCCGGCGAACCGGCTTTACGGCCTGTGTCACCTGATCTGCGCCGGTGCACTCTTTTATGCCGCAACTGTCACCGATGTGAATGTACTATTCTGGGTGATGCTGCTGAATGCGATGGCCTTTATGCCGACCATTGCCCTGTCAAACTCCGTCAGTTACGCAAGCCTGCAAAAATATAACCTCGATCCGGTTACGCATTTCCCGTCTGTCCGGGTGTTCGGTACTGTCGGTTTTATCGCGGCGATGTGGGCGGTCAGTCTGATGAAATTCGAGCTGAGCAATATGCAGCTTTATATTGCCGCCGGCGCATCATTGCTGCTCGCACTGTATTCACTGACACTGCCGGCAATTCCGGTGGTAAAACAGACCGGTACGACCACCTGGGCACAGCGTTACGGCCTGGATGCCTTTGTGCTGTTTAAACAGCCGGTCATGGCGGTGTTTTTCCTGTTTGCCATGCTGCTCGGCGCAGTGCTGCAAATCACCAATACATTCGGTAACCCGTTTCTGCATGATTTCGGCCGTATCGCGGAATATAAAGACACGCTGGTGGTGCAGTATCCGTCTGTGCTGCTTTCTGTCTCACAGATGGCTGAAGTGGTGTTTATCCTCGCGATCCCGTATTTCCTTAAACGCTACGGCATCAAAACCGTGATGCTGATCAGTATGATTGCCTGGACACTGCGTTTTGGTTTGTTTGCCTTTGGTGAGCCGGTATCAATCGGTTTCTTCTTCCTCGTGCTGTCGATGATTGTTTATGGCTGTGCATTTGATTTCTTCAATGTCTCCGGCTCGATTTTCATTGAAAAAACCGTCAGTTCCAAAATCCGCGCCAGTGCGCAGGGACTGTTCATGATGATGGTTAACGGTGTGGGAGCCTATGCCGGTGCGATTGTCAGCGGTAAGGTTGTGGATATGTTCACGGTGGACGGCGTGAAAGACTGGCAGTCAATCTGGCTGATATTCGCTTCTTATACTGTGGTGCTGGCGATTATTTTCCAGTTCACTTTCCGTTATGACCACCGGACTGAAAAAGCTGCAGAAAAAGCGGTGGTATAAGGTAACAGCATAAAAAAACCGGCCTTAAGGGCCGGTTTTGTCATTCTGTACTGTATGAATTATCAGAAACTGTAACGGATACCCAGGTTGCCGCTGTAAGGGGTTTCCACATGGCTGCCTTTGGCATAGTTGAACTCTGCATAGGCGGACCACTGATTATTCATCTGCGCTGTCAGACCCACGCCGTATTTACCGACGGTTCCGGACATATCATTGCTGAATGATTCAGTGTCATTAATCACCACATCATTGTTCTTTTTGAACTCGTGGCTGACCGCCAGGCGAGCATAAGGTTTAATCAGACCACCGCTTTCAGTGACAAACGTCTTACCGAAGGTGGTACCGATTTCACCTTTAACAGATTCTGCAGCATCCGCTTTCACTTTCATGTCACTGCTAAAACGGTAGGCTGTTTTTTCGCCGCGGAAGTAAGATCCCAGTACATAAGGCTCGATAAAGTAACTGCCTGCGGTGATGTGTTTACCGCCTTCCACAGAGAAACCGATGCCGTTGGTGTTATCTTTGGCGGTGGTTTTGCCGTCATTAAACTGTGCGCTGTTTTTGGTTCTGAAATGGTTGGCTTTCAGCACGCCATCCACATAGTAACCGCTGTTATGCATCCAGGTGGTGTAGACACCAAGACCTAAGCTGTCCACCTTGCCGTCACTGGTGCGGGCATCCAGTTCTGAATGGGTATAGGAGAACATTCCCCCGACCAGAAGGCGGCCGTTTTCCAGCGCAATCGCGTGGTCGCCGCCCAGCATCAGCCCGTTCATATCCTGGGTGTAACCGACATTGCCGGTTGAGATGCGGTTACGGCTGCCGATATATTTGCCCCACACACCATCCTGTGCCGTCTGGTTATCACGAAGATCGCCCAGCCGGGTTCTCAGTGTGGATAATTCGCTGTTCCAGATAGTTGGCGTCACGTTGGCCATCGCGATAGCGTTTTTCCCGCTTTCGGAGATTTCAGGCTTCGGATCAGGGCCCGGCTCCGGATCCGGATTTGGTGCCGGATCGGTTGCTTTCGGTGATAAATACCAGTTATCGCTGTCCTGCTCATCACCCTGTACCAGGTAATATTTATAAGCACCCAGGTCAACACTGCCGTTCACCAGTACAAAGCTGTTGCTGTCACTGCCGTTGGCAAAGATCAGATGATGAGGATTCACACCGCCGCGGCTTTTCAGCTCCTGACCGGAATCCATTACTCTGACATTAAACTCACCGCTGATACTGTTGCTGATATTCAGGAAATCACCGGTACCACCGTTAATATTGGTGTTCATCACAAAGGTGCCGGAACCGGTCAGATCTGAAATCTGTAACCGGCTGTATTTACCGGCGTCAGTGCCGTCGCTGCTGCCGAATACCACGGTACCGTTGTTAGCCAGTGTTTCAATCGTTGCTTCGGATTCGCTGGTGGTGTCATTATGCTTCAGATACATAAACGCATTGTCACCGGCCAGATTAAGACGGGTAACATAAGCGCCTTTGCCGTCCAGAGCTCCGGTCCAGCTGTGAAGACTACCGCCTTCCATCGTTACTGAACCGTCATTAACATTCAGGTCACCGGTGGAGTAGGCACCGTAAGCGATAAAGGATGAACCTCCGTTCTCAACGGTAGTATCCTGAATATGACCAAACTCCTTGACCAGCTGTGTACCGCCGTTAACCAGCGTACCAACCGCATCGGCATAGTATTCAACAATCTGTTCACCGCCCTGGTGGATCACTGAGCCGGTGGCAACCTGATCTTTGCCAATCCAGGCATCCTGCTCAACCCATTGTCCGCCGCTCCAGCCGCCTTTTTTGCCGCTGACAATCTGCTGTCCGTAAACCTGGGTATCAATGGCTTCGCCAGTCTGAATACGCTGCACACCGCCGGCATAAATGGTGGCATTTTTGGCTGTCTGATCATCAATCCGGAAAGAATCGTCGGATGTCCACTCGCCGTTTTCCCATTCCCCGTCAACACCGGTAATAATCTGGGTACCGTAAACACGGGTATCTTCTGTATTACCGTGGGTCACAAACTGTAATGCACCGTGGTTAACGATGGTATTGCGGTCAGTCACACCATCTTTCCCGGCATAAATCTGCTGAACTGCACCGTCATACAGCACGGTATCTATCGTGTTGCCGCTGCTCATCTGATAGCTGCCGCTGCCGATATGGCTGTTGGTTGCCGTACCGCCGTAGATAATATGCTGTCCGCCATTCACGACAATCACATCTTTGGTATTTGAGGTGCTGGTAACGGATTGCTCCAGATAACCGCCGTCGATCAAAATTGCCTGTGCATAGCCCCGTGTACCGACAACCATTCTGCCGCCGGTATTCACTGTGGTGTTATACGCTTTGGCGTCATTCCCCAGGCTGAGGCTGCCGTTATCTTCAACAATAGTGTTATACGCTACGGAGTCTTCCATCATCGACATAAATCCGCGATAGACTTTGGAAGGATCGGACGGATTGGTAATTCCGCCTTTGACTATATTTCCGATAGCGACACTACCGCTCCGGAATGTGGTCTGGAAGGAATCAATGGTGTTATTCAGGCTGTAAGAATTATTCTCAACATAAAGAAATTGTTCCGGGAACCAGGTTCTGGTTAATGTCTGACCATTAATATATTGGTTACCGGTGATAATTGACTGATATTTATTATCCCACTTATCTTTTGCGGTCGGCCAGCCATCAGTGGCACTGCTGAGAATGGTATTAATATCAGGAACTTCAACTTCTGACTGATAAGGTGGTGGTGGTTCCGTGGCATAAGCGCTGAAAGAAGCGGAAAACAGTGCAATCAGCACTGAATTATTAAATGTCATATCCAAATCCTTGCTTTAAAAAGCGAATTAAAATTATTTATCAGATTGAATGTGGTGCTGTGAGCTGTAAGAAAATCGTCCGGAAATAAAACGGAATATTATTTTTTAACAGGTGATAAAATAATGAAACAGCCGGTAAATACCGTCTACCGGAATTAATTCGGATATACAGCTCGTTAATAAGAAAAATACCACTCAGACGCGTATGTCTCTACTCACCTGTGTTGTAATAAGGCGGTAATGTGTAACAATTTGAGAATAGTAAGGGAATAACAGTGACAGGTGAAAAATACGGGATGGTTTATCAGGCTGTATCTATTTTAATAAATTACTTTCAGAGGCAATGAAAAATATTCCGGTTCGGATATTGAATGAAGTAAGGTGTTTTATGGTGCACATTACAAGTGCTACGTTATTTCTATAATATTCGTTGCGGCGGAGTAGTGTTGAGGATATCTTTTTGTCAGGACCCACAATATGCCCCTTTTTATACATTGACCGTTATGTTCTGAGCTGACACCCCACCACAGCAGATAATTCAGCCTGGGTGAGGGGGGCTATGGAACCTACCCTCTCACGCAAACTGGCACTGGCTGCGCTTCTGCCGGGCCAACAACCTGGTACAGAGTATCAGCCGGAGTGGCAACTGCCGCGATAACGCTTTGATCTAATCGTTTTACTGAAAAAAGAGCGCATCAGAAAGCGTATTTATAAGGCCGGAGTTTGGCCCGAACAGAGATCTTCGATTACCTTAGAATGCATTCATTTTAGTTATAACTTAACTTTACTATTTTTTAATGAAACTAATTTGCAAACGAGACTTATTATCATATATACTTTTTTACAGCCTGCAAGATATTCAATAGATTATATTAAGCATCACTTCACTATGGAGAAGATCGCAACATGTTGAAAAAAAATGTTTTTTTTATGTAATAAGACTCGTTTGATTACGTTGGCATCATCGCTTATGGTTACCTGTGCATTACCAGCGATGGCAAAAGATTCCCTCACTTTATATACCACACGTGAACCGGGCTTAATTCAGCCTCTTCTCGATGCCTTTACGAAAGAAACTGCCATTGATGTAAATACTGTCTATATCAAAGATGGTATGTTAGAACGAGTAAAAGCCGAAGGTAAAAACTCTCCGGCTGACTTATTAATGACAGTTGATGCAGGTAACCTCATCGATTTAGTTGAAGCAGGTGTAACTCAACCTGTTCAATCCGAAGTATTAACAGAAGTTATTCCGGCTTCTTTACGTGATAAAGACAACCAATGGTTTGGTTTGTCAATGCGTGCACGTGTGTTGTATGCAGAAAAATCCATACCATTAAACAGCATCACGTATGAAAACCTGGCAGACCCGCAATGGAAAGGCAAAATCTGTATTCGTGCGGGACAACACCCCTATAACACAGCATTAGTAGCCGCAATGATTGCTCATGATGGTGAAGCGAAAACAGAAGCGTGGTTACGTGGCGTGAAAAATAACTTAGCCCGTAAAGCTGCTGGTGGCGATCGTGATGTTGCCCGTGACATCCTCGGTGGTATCTGTGATGTTGGCTTAGCGAACTCCTACTATGTTGGTCATATGAAAAATGCGAAAGAAGGCACTGATGCCCGTCAGTGGGGGGATGCCATTAAAGTCGTTCAGCCAACCTTTACCAGTGGCGGAACGCACGTCAATATCACTGGTGCTGCAGTTGCCCGCAATGCGCCACATAAAGAACAAGCTGTGAAATTGATGGAGTATTTAGTTTCAGTTCCTGCTCAGCAGCTGTATGCGCAAGCTAACTACGAATATCCAATCCGTAAAGGGGTTCCTTTGGATGCGACGATCAACAGTGCGATTGGTGAAATCAATGTTGATAACATTCCACTGGCTGAAATCGTTAAACACCGTAAACAAGCCAGCCAGTTGGTAGATAAAGTTGGATTCGATCAATAAAACAGGCTTATCTGATTTACGTGGCGCCGCAGGAGCGCCGCGTTTCGGTTTTTCGCCTTTAAGTCTTACTGTGGTGGTCATTACGCTTGGTGTAATGACCCCTTTGTTATTCCTGTTATGGCTCGCGGTAAGCTCAGGTGTCAGTCATTGGGAACATTTACTGAAGTATGTGTTGCCTGATGCGATACTCAATACCCTGATTTTATTACTTGGTGTCGGCGTACTGGTCATGCTTATTGGTGCGGGTTGCGCCTGGTTAGTCACTGCATTCGATTTCCCGGGAAAGCGGCTATTTAGTTGGGCATTGCTGCTTCCCCTCGCCATGCCAACCTACATAGTGGCATTTGCCTGGCTTGATTTACTGCATCCCATCGGGCCGGTTCAGGAAGTCATTCGCAGCCTGTTGGGCTATAGCAACCCCCGTGAGTTCAGGCTTCCGGATCTTCGCTCCATGACCGGCGCGATTTTGTTATTGGGTCTGGTGTTATATCCGTATGTTTATCTCACCATGCGGGCGATGTTTATGAGCCAGCCGGCGCATTTACTGGAAGCAGCCCGCACACTTGGTTTAAGTTCAACCGGCTCATTTTTCCGGGTGGCGCTGCCAATGGCACGTCCCGCACTGGTGGTAGGAACAAGCTTAGCATTACTGGAAACACTGAATGATATTGGCGCATCCGAATTCCTTGGCGTGAATACTCTGACAGTCACAGTGTATACCACGTGGGTGACGCGTTCTGATTTGGCGGCAGCAGCGCAAATTGCGTGCTCCATGTTGACGGTAATTATTCTGTTGCTGGCCCTGGAATATTATGGGCGCAAGAATCAGCGTTATAATTCCGGCCGGCAAATGCGGGGGATTTTACCGGCACGATTAACGGGAATTCACGCATGCCTGGCGACTTTATTGACTTCTCTGCCTGTTTTACTGGGCTTTGTTGCCCCTGCACTATTTCTGGGTTGGGAAAGTATCAGGCGTTTTAGTGATAGTATGGAAATTTCTGCCAGCCTCCTGCAATCATTACAAAACTCATTATTATTAGCGGCAGGAGTTACCCTTGTGGTGACTTTTGTCAGCCTGATTGTGGCGTGGTATGCGAGATCAAGTGCGATTTCGGGGGGGGGCTCCGGAGGCCAGACGTACATTGATGAAAGTTGCCTCATTGGGCTATGCGGTGCCGGGAACGGTATTGGCCATCGGGTTATTAACACCGGGTATGTCGTTGGATAATATACTGGCCGAATTGTTCAATTATCGCGGTTTACCGCTGCTCTCTTCGGGGGTTTTATTAGTTATCTGTTGTTCTATCCGCTTTATGGCGATTTCAGTCGGGGCGATTGATGCCGGGTTAACCCGTATTCCGCCGGGCATGGAACAGGCCTCAAGATTACTTGGTGAAAGTGAGTCGGGAACCTTTTTCCGCGTACATTTACCGTTATTGCGTCCGGCATTAGTGACAGGTGCTTTGCTGGTTTTTGCTGATGTGATGAAAGAGTTACCGGCTACTTTATTACTTCGTCCGGTTAACTTTGAAACATTAGCAACATCTTTGTATGCAGAAGCGGCGAGAGGTACCTATGAGGAGGGGGCTGTTGCAGCATTACTGATTGTATTGGCCGGAACGCTCCCGGTAATACTATTAGCACGTAGTCAATTATCTTCATCCGGGCCAAAACAACGATAATCAGAAGGGAGTCGTCATCAGGTGTCAGACACAACGTTAGTTCTTGATAATGTGCATGTCTCTTACGGGAGTAAACATCAACGTAATCATGTTCTGAAAGGCTTTTCTTTGCACATTAATGCAGGGGAGATCGGCTGTCTTCTCGGTACTTCCGGCTGCGGAAAAAGCACTGCACTACGTGCTATTGCAGGGTTTGAACGTACAGAGCAGGGAACCATCCATGTTGGTGGCCGCTGTGTTGCAGGAGAGGGCCTTCATCTTCCGCCGGAACAACGCAATGTGGGAATGGTATTTCAGGATTACGCGCTGTTCCCCCATTTAACCGCAGCGCAAAATATTGCTTTCGGTCTGAGAAAACAACCGAAAGGATATCAGCAAACACGAGTTCAAACACTGCTGGATTTAGTAGAATTAAAAGAACTTGCCGGGCGTTATCCACATGAAATGTCTGGTGGGCAACAGCAACGTATTGCTTTAGCACGTGCATTGGCGACACAGCCGGCAGTATTGTTGTTAGATGAGCCTTTGTCGAGCTTAGATCCGGATAGCCGTAAACGTTTAGGGCTGGAAGTGAGAGATATTTTACGGGAAGCCGGGCAAACAGCACTGTTAGTGACTCACAGCGAAGATGAAGCACAATTGATGGCTGACAAAATTAACTACCTGAAAAATGGCAGATTAATTCAGAATGATGAGAAAACCAAAATCAGAAATACTTAAAATAAAAAATGAGATAAATAGTGCACGGGAAGTTGATACTACGATTTTATTTTTTGTACCATCTGACCGTTCTTTTCCCTGTGTTGTTCTGGTTTGCCGCAACGGGGCATATGTGCTATTTATCTTTACAGGATAGTCTTTTAGGGAAGATTTTCAATTGAAAGCTGCAAAGCATATGGGGAAGACATCTGATTCCGTATAGCCCGGATACAGACCCTTTTGATCCGCAGTGGTAAAAATAGATTTGGAATTTAATATGAAAAAACGAGTTATAGGTTTGTTTTTATTGATAGGACTACCTTTGGTTGCTATAGCTGATAATATTCACGTGACGGTGAATTCCCCTGTGTACTCTTACCCTGATAATCGGGAGTTTAAAGAAAGTGTATATGTATGTGTATTAACCCCATTTAACAAGATGTATGCCGGTGTTGATGTGAAAAAAACACAAGCACAATTCAACGCCAGTCAGTCTTGTCAAAATAAAGAGGGTAGTAATAGTATTTTTTGTACGCCAAAAGATGCCATGTGTACTACAGCAACGGTGATACTGAGTAATGGAGATAGTCGTCACCAGGGGCTCTCTGCTATTGTATTATTTAATGGATTTGATCAAACAGGTCAGCATTTGCTGGTCAATGAAAGTATTGATGATTTTAGTACATATAATTTTGATAACAAGATCATGTCGTTTGATATTCCGGATGGATGGACAGTGCGGTTTTTCAAAGAAAAAAACTTTCAGGGTGACTATTATACCCGCTCTTCAGGAAAGGGAAATGCAGATGATTTTCCACACAGTATTAGCTCAATGAAAATACTTCGAAAGAAATAAAAAGATAATGAAAATATAACTTGTTAATTTACTTGTGTGAATGGTGTTAATTTTAATCGTTATAATTGCGTTTGGTTATTTTGTATTTCGTGACCTCGTGGTTTTTATTCAGTATCTGTATAAATGGTTTCTGAGAAATTTTTAGAAAAACATGTGATTTATGATTATTACGGATGAAGCATACCAGGGATGGTATGTGATATAAATAATTCTGAATAATATCAGGTATATTATCATGCACTTATAACATATGATAACCTGATTTATTACTCATTATTTTCGACTATTAAAACAAATAATAAAAAAATAATATATATGTTTTCCATTCTGGGGATTTTATGTCATTGAACACAAACGATGGTTCTAAAGTATATACACCTCTCTCTTTGTCTCTATATGACTGGTGGGTGCTAAAGATATCTAATAACTATGCATGGCATTGTAATACTGATAAATTTTTAATTCCTCACTTTAAATTTCATCTTGGTAACAACCATATGGATATTGGTGTTGGAACTGGTTTTTATTTAAAGAAATCCGCAGATAAAATTAATAAAATAACGCTTTCCGATCTTAATGTTCATAGTTTGGAATGTGCTAAAAAATATATTTCTGATGAAAAATTAAATTCTTGTTTATGTCATGATATCTTCAATAGATTTACTGATGAGTTGAGGGGGGGATTTGATTCAGTATCCATATTTTATTTATTACATTGTTTGCCGGGGAAAATGAGTGATAAGAAACAAGCGATAATAAATATCACTGAAACACTTAAAGATGATGGGATTTTATATGGCGCGACTATTCTTGGAGAGGGGGTTAAGCATAACCGTTTTGGAAGTAAGCTAATGTCAGTCTATAACAAAAAAGGGATTTTTAGCAACGTTTATGACTCTGCGGATTCACTTGAAACTATGCTTTCGTCTTTGTTTGAAGATGTTTCAGTTAATATTCAGGGTACGGTTGCATTATTCACTGCTAAAAATAAAAAATAAAGTGTAGTAAAATATAATTATCTGTAATAAAAGCAAATTTCTTATACAGGTGACAATATATTCTTTTTTGTTTTATACATGATGTTATTCAGCTTAATCGGATGACTGACCGGAGAATATTTTAAGAAATAAAAGGTGGCTTTCACTTCGAAAGCCACTGTCATCATAAAATGGGGGAGATGTAAAAAAGTAAGCTTGTATTGTTAATACTGAACAAGAGTAAGGTTAATTATAGGAAACCAGCTGCTTTAAATTTTGCCAGTGCATCCGTTTTTTGTGCTGCAGTTAATGGGCGTAGTGGACGGCGGGGGTCACCAACATCAATGCCATGTAATTGCATTGCAACTTTACCTGCAGCAACACCACCGTATTCTACCAGCACACGAATAATTGCAATTACTTTATCCATACACGCAGTGATCCCCTTGTAATCACCATTGTTAAATTTATCAATTATTTCAAGATATAAAGGAGCAGCATAGTTATAGGTGCTTCCTACAGCGCTTAACGCCCCACACGCTAACCCTGCCGGTATAAATTCATCTACACCAAATGGAATGTCGTATTTACCGCCATCAACACGTAAGCAACGTTGAAATTCGTACATATCAGGAGAATTAAATTTCATTCCGGATAAATTCGGAATTGTTTTTCCTGCCGCTTGTAAAAATTTTTCCATGTCAATGTTTAGTCCCGACATAGTAGAGTGGTAGTAATAAAAGCCTTTAGAAGGCGAGTTCATCGCTGCTAAACGACAATATTCAACTAAGTCATCTACATTGCCCGGTTTAAAGAAACAAGGGCCAATCACTGATGTAGCTTGAATATCTAATGTTTCAGCATGACGGGATAGCTCTATAGTGTCTGCAATACTGAGAGCACCTGTATGAACAATTATATCTAATTGTCCCTGACTGGCAGCAGCCCAGTATTCAGCGACTTTTTTGCGTTCTTCGACAGAACAATGGATACCTTCTCCTGTTGTTCCTAATACGTAAGCACCTGTAACACCAGTTGCAATAAGATGTTCTGCAATTTTATCAATGACAGGATAATTAACACTGCCATCGGCAGCAAAAGGTGTATGAGGTGCAGCGATTAACCCAGAGAGTTTTTTCATTATTATTCCTTTTGGAGCCATGTTTCTTTATTGATTATTTAATGGAGTTTGACTCTATATTAAGACTCAATCGTTCAGAACGCAATAATGAAATTAGCGTTAAAGAAAGAGAAAAATGAAAGTGTGATCTTTAGCTGGTTTTATTCAAGACCACATAACACTAATTATAAACTCATGCTGAATTGGTACTTTTCAATGCATTTAGTGTACGCAGTTTTTGCTCTTTGACCATTTCAGGCTGAGCCTGGACAAGTAGGGTATATAGTAAATCTAAAACAAACAGTTGTGCTGTTTTTGTACCAATAGAATCACCTTGTAATTTCCCCTGGCGATTACCATTAATCAGATAATAATTGGCATATTCCATAATGTGTGAACCTAAATTATGCGTTAGCACAATTGTGGTAGCCCCTGCTTCTTTTGCAAGTTTCAGTGCATGAACTGTTTCCGGTGAATTTCCGGAATGGCTGATACCGATCGCGATATCACCCGGTTTCAATAAGGAAGCCTGCATATACATAAAATGGTTATTGGTAACAGCATCCACCCGATATCCAATACGCATCAGTTTATTTTTTAGATCCTCTGCTGTGATCCCCGAGGAACCCACGCCGCAGATAAAAACATAATTCGATGATAGCAACGCATTTACAGCGCCTTTAACTTGCGTCATATCAAGTAAATTTAATGTTTCTGATAACACATTATTGATGGTTGCTTGTAATTTTAAACCTATAGTATGGATATCATCCTGATGGTTAACTTCAGCATCAAGGATTGGTGATTCTTCACTATCCGATGTCGCCATTTCAATGGCTAAATCCATTTTAAAGTCCTGAAAGCCCTTATAGCCCAGAGTGCGGCAAAAACGTACTACAGTTGCTTCGCCAGCTTTAGTCGCCCGGGAAAGTTGTGCGATGGAAAGCTGAGTGACTTCAACAGGATGAAACAGGATATATTCAGCAATACGCTGTGATACTCGCGTCAGGCTATTTTTCACTGCCCCCAGTGTGTCGAGTATTTTACCTGGCTTCAGTCTGGTAACTGACTGTTTTGTCATGAAAATTATCCTTGTTTGCTGAAGTTCAAAGGGAGTGGAATTCTGCTAACAAGAGTACCAATTCTGGCGGGTTAAAAAAAAGCCTTGCTCTGATAATTATGTGATAATGGAAAAACGCTTTATTCCATTGATATCAAAGTGAAAATTTCTGATATTTTAGAATAAAGCGTTTAACTTAATCGGCAAAAATTAATTTTCCAGCAGGGCAGGGTTTACCTTAATCACGGCTTTTTTTAGGATACTATTTCCTTGTTCTGAAGCTATTCCGGGTCTATGGGGCTCGTAAGGCATAAAAACAGCAAACATAGAGGGGGTTAAAGATAATGTTTGACTATTTTCAATAGTATCAGTGAGTTGATAGTCATCATCTTTATGATAAACAGTGGCATTTTTAGCTGAATGACGAACGCCATAATCTATAACTTCTTCACCGGATAGTAATATTTGTATATCAATGTAGCGATGATGTAATTCTGCACATTTTTGTTCCCGGGATTGTGTTTCAAATGACATTACGTTCATAAATACATCATTATCATCAATAGGATAGCTTCCGGGTTCTAAAGATAATGGATCGAGTGCGAGTGCCTTTTCAATTATATTACGTAATACCAAATTCATTTCAGGCATTATTGCCACGTCAGATATATGACCAAATAACATAGATACCTCCTGTTAGTTCCCGGATATTTCACTATCATCCAATGAAATTTGTTTTGCTGCGGAGAAAAATGGCGCAGTAATTGTACCAACAATAACTACTGACATAGCACCAATTACACCATAGAAGAAAAAGTTAAGGTCACTGCCATAACGGGCTGCTAATACAGCAATGATACTTACTATAATGCCTGCGACCGCACTACCTGCATTAGCACGTTTAACAAAAATACCTAACATAAATAGTCCGGTCATAGGACCACCCATTAAACCGATTAAGCTGTTAAAAGCATCCCATATTTCAGATTCGTCAGATAAAACCAACCAAATTGTTGCTAAGCTACTGAATACTCCAGCAATAATTATAACTAATCTGGCGACTTTCATTTTTTGTTCTGAACGTCGTTCAACTTTACTTAAGCGAATATAGATATCAGAATTAAAGCAACTTGAAATACTGTTTAAGCTACTGGAAATGCTCGATTGAGCAGCGGCAAAGATAGCTGCAATGATTAGCCCGGAAATACCCACTGGCATTTCTGTAACAATAAATAAGGGTAAGATACCTCCGGTATTAAAACCTTCAGGTAACAAACCTGGATTTTGTTTGTAATACACAAACAGGGCTGAACCAATGGCAAAAAAGAAAACAGGAATAACAGCAACTAATTTAGCATTTGTGATTAAAGTACGTTTAGTCTGTTCGATAGAATCAGTCACAATGTAGCGCTGGACAACATCTTGGCTTGCAGTAAATTGTTGAATATTGGCAAATAAAAAACCAATCATTAATACAGGAATAGTACTGTCAGTCCAGTTCCAGCGTAACTGTGCTTCTGGGAAAAATTTATCAGCTTGTGCTGTTGTGGTAAAAATCTCACTAATTCCTCCATCAACTTTAAAACAGATCATGATAAAGATTAAAACAGCACCACCTGAAAGTAATAATCCCTGAATGACATCAGTCCAAATAACACCTTCAATCCCTCCCATCCATGTATAAATAATACATAACAGGCTAATCAGTACAACTAATATAATCGGATCTATCCCTATGAAAGGACGTAATGCGAGTACGGTCAAATAAGTGATAATTGCAATTCGACCAATATGAAATAACATAAATGACAGGCTGGCGAATAAACGACTTCGTATATCAAAACGGGCTTCTAAATATTCATAAGCAGAGGTGATTTTTAATTTTCTAAAGAAAGGGATGTAGAAATAAAATACTAATGGCAAAATGGCGATCGCTAAATATTGGCCAATAATAAAAGTCCAATCAGAGGTATAAGCTTTCGCCGGAATAGACATAAAGGTAATTGAGCTTAATGTAGTTGCAAAGACAGAAACGCCGGCAGCCCAACCGGGAACCCGTCCCCCGGCACGAAAATAATCATCTGCTGTTTTCTGGCGTTTAGAGAAATAAACACCAACGAGTAGCATTGCTGCTAAATAACCAAACAGCACTGCATAATTAACGAAACCAAAATCATGTAGTTGCATTTTTTTAGTCCTGCCATATGTAAGGTAAAAGGTAAGAAGTACGACAGTTTTTTAGTTTACTCTGGCCCAGAGAGCCGCACCCCAAAGTCCGGCATCATGATGATAGTGAGCTGCTAAAATAGGCACCTGTAATGCCTCCGGTTGTTGTCTGATAGCTGTTTGAACGAGCTCAATATATCCGTTTGCTAACCCGATACTTCCACCAAGAACAACACAGTCGGCATCTATTGTTGCTTTAATATCAGCAACTAAATTAGCTATAGTATTTGCTGAGTTTTCAATTATTGTCTTCGCCTGAAGGCTTCCCTGGTGATAGGCAGCAAAAATAGCTTTCGCATCTTTCCCTGCAAGTTCATTTACAGCTTGTGAAGCAATGGCACGGCCGGAAGCGATAGCTTCGACACATCCATAACGACCACAGCCGCAAAGAGGGCCATGAGGATCAGCAATGGTATGGCCAAGATGGCCTGCAATACCTCGTTTTCCTGCCTGTAATTGTCCTTGCTGAATCAAGCCGCCACCAACACCTGTCGATACTGTAACAAATGCCATATCAGAGATATTTTCATGGCGGTAATCATATTCAGCCCATGCAGCAGCCTGAGCATCATTGAGTAACCAGCAAGGCAGATCCGTTAATGCAGAGAGTATTTTTTTCAACGGGAAATTTTTTAATCCCCCCAGATTATCGGGGTTTAATGCCGTTAATACACCATCACAGATGATCCCTGTAGAGGCTACGGCGACACCATCTGCATGTGCTTTTAGTGGTGTTGTTATCGCGGCCAGCGCTTCATAGAGCTGAGTTGGTGATGCACTTGCAGGGGTTGTAATTTGAGTATGCTGTGTAAGTTGATTATCCCGGCTGATTAATGCAGCCGAAATCTTTGTTCCTCCAATATCAATTGCTAATATATTCATTTAACTAACTCCTGCTGTAACTTGAGCGCATGAGTAAACCAACCACAAACATGTTCAAGTCGGGTTAATGCGGAACCAACAGTGACAGCCCAGGCTCCGGCTTGTATGGCTCTTGCTGCAATTATTGGGGTGTTATAACGGCCTTCGGCTATTACACGACACCCATTTTCAGCCAATGCAGTGACTAATTGTAAATCAGGTAATTTCGGTATTTCGCCACCTGTGTAGCCCGACATTGTTGAACCAATAAATTCTGCTCCTAATTTCCGGCAATGCATTCCCTCATTAAATGTGGAGCAATCTGCCATCGCTAATTTATTAAGGTGGTGTATGCAAGCCAGTAACTCATTAATTGGAACTGGACGTACACGATCCGTACCATCAAAAGCGATAATATCGGCACCTTCTGTCGCTAATGCTTCTGCATCACTTAACCAAGGCGTGATCCTGACCGGACTATCCGGTAAATCACGTTTGACAATACCGATAATTGGTACATCAATAAGGGGGCGGGTTGCTTTTAAATTATCTATCCCCTCAATTCGTACTGCTACGGCACCTGCATTTACAGCAGCCCGGGCCATTGCTGCCACAATTTCTGGCTTATCCATAGGGCTATTATCGACAGGCTGACAAGAAACGATCAGCCCTCCTTTTTGTTGAATATCCTTAGTCATTTTTTCAATTAATGCCATTTTGAATTCACCATTCTTTTTTGAAATGTAACTCCATTTGATACTATTTTATGGAGTGTAATTTCTCAATTGAGAAAGGTGTAATTTGTGAAGGAGATCAAATAATAGAGTGTTGCATTTAATTGGTTGATAAACATATAAAATAATGTAGTGAATAATGGGGTGATTATTCACTACAAGGTTTGGTATTATGTTATAGAGGACTTAAAAGTGGAATTGTAATCCTAAGCGATACCGGGTTTGACGGGCGTCACTGGTCGGTCTCACTGCAACATTTCCAACTTCAATATAAGGAGTAAATGTGTCATTCAATTGGTAAGAAAAAAAGACATTATGTTCATAATTACGTTTCTTATTATCATATTTTATAGCATCGCTATACATTTGTGTATAGTCATATTCAACTTTGTATTTACTATATTTATAACCAATAAAAGTATCAAAGCGATTTGTTTTCTCGTCGTCAACACCTTGTTTTGTTTTTCTGGCATAATCAAAACGATAACGACCAGCAATATATAAACCATTATCAAAATTATATTGTGCCTTTAAATAAGGTTTGTAAATTGATGTGTCCGTAACTGTTTCGAATATTAAGCCTGGTTGTAACGTTATATTATTATTTATCTTATGATTGTAACTCAGCCCCATTTCGATGGCATTATTAACAACATCACTAAATACTTTATCTTTTTCACCATCAACACCACCTGATTTTATACTGGCATCAATATAAAAACCTATGCCATTTGAAAATGAATGAATAAACGCAATGCGGTCTTTATTTATTCTCGATGAATCTGAATATTCATGACAAAAGTCTAGTGTAGTCGCATTTAATTGAAGTGATATAAAAAAAGTACAACATGCCAGCAATATTTTATTATTAAGCATAATTTTTACCTGAGTGGATAGGATGCCATAAATTTAATATAGAGTTCTTGGTTGATTATTATAATTTATATATGGGATTGGTTTAGTTAATAATTAGATCTTTATCTTTTATTGTTAAAGTGATTACAGAATTAACTGCCTCACCTTTTGTAGTTTCACCACCGATTAAATATAGTGAATTATCATGCTCAATAGTGATTCCATAACCAAGAGGGATCGGCAGTTCACCAATTACTTTCCATTGATCATCAATCAACCCATAAATTTCTTTGTGCCATTTTTTATCTAAATCCTGATGTGCAAAATAATGTTTCTGTGAATACTTAGCCTGAGAGCCCGGAAAGTTAGTACCACCAGCAACAAGTAAAGTATGAGCGCTATAACCTGCAAATGCACCAGCTAAGCCATCTTGCTGCTGCTCAGGTGATGGTGGAGGAAGTTTCTGTACAGTAGTATTCCACTGTAGTTGATTATTTTCTAATAGAGCCGTTTGTATTTCACTGGTACGTAACCCGGGTTTTAATTCGCCATTAATCAAGGTTATTGTATTGTTATCTTTTACTAATGAAGAACCCGCAGTTCCATTAAAAGGAATAGTACCTAATGAATTCCATTGATTATTATCTGCATTATAAGTTAGTATTACTCTATTAAAAAAATAGCTTTCTATAGGTTTGTTAAAGTAATCATTAATAACTTTATTTTTCATGGGTGAATTGTTTTTAGTATTATTTAAATCAATGAAATATTTATCAAATATTTGCTTGTTTACTCCTCCGAGAATGATGGCTTTATTGGTGCTGATACTAACTCCTGCATGACCAACCAAGCCATAAGGTGAGCTGGTGTTTATTTTTCTCCATTTGTCTTCACTTGGTGAATAACGATAAACATCTGTTAATGAGCTTATTGTTTCACTCTCAATATTTTCTTTTCCCGCTCCGCCAAATATATAAATATCATTATTTAAATTAATTGCTATAGCCTGGTCTCTTGGCGTACCCGGGAAATCAGCTATTTTTTCCCATTTTTTATTTTCATTAAGATCAAGTTTATACCATGAGTTTCCTGTACTACCTAAACCTATGTAAATAATGTTTTGGCTAATTACTCCGGTTCCATTTTTTAATGCCACAGGAAGGTCAGGGAGTTTATCAGCAAAGCTGGTCGATGAGAATATTGGTGAAGACAGTATTATGGTGAAAAAGAGATAAGGTATTTTATTTATTATTTTCATATGCATTCACTCTTGTGGTGGTTATAAGTGAGATTTCAATTTAAAATATAATTCCAACATAAAACATAAAATGGAGTAAAACTTCAAATTGAGGTTTTATAAAATGTGAAGATGATCAAGTTATCTTTTTAAACTCTATGTTTTTTCCTTACCTGAAGGTCAGTCTTAATTTAATTTTGAATTAATGTGAGCGATAAAAATACTGGTTACTAATTGATAATATTGATGTTTATATTGCGTTGGTGATATAAGAACACGCAAGCTATGCTAACGCTTACTGTTATAAAACATTCCGACATAGTTGAATATACCGCTCCGGGTTTCTTTCCGTATTCCGGATAGGACTCATTAAATAGCGCAGAATACTGCTGCACCTATCATTTTATGTACATCTGCCAGACACATTAGATCGTAGCATGACTGTATCAGCTCAGACTTAAGCTGACAGGTTTCGTCGATAGAATACAATCCAACCTGACAGCCTAGTGTGAATGAAAAGCTGAAATCGACATATCTGTTAAAGTTAATGGTTCGTTTTCCGGGATACTTACACTTTCTTTATCCGTTTCTGTTCACAAGGGTCGATACCCTCAGCAATCTGCTTACGTGCGCTGTCTCTTTTATCACGTGCGTCAGAAAGGGATAATTCAGGATAAATTCCCAGAGCCGATGTTTTTTCTTTTCCCTGAAAGCGGTAACGGAGTCGCCAGTAACGTGAGCCGTTGGGATGAACAAGTAAAAATATGTTGCCGGAATCAGCAAGTTTATAGGGTTTTTCTTGCGGTTTTGCAGCCCGAATCTTAGCGTCAGTAAGTGCCATAAAAGGGGTCTCCGGAAGACGAGAGGGTACAAATTCCTGTCGAATCAGGCTATACCCTCATTTGTACCCGCGCAAGTGACTTGATGCGGGTAGAATTTGGTTGAGTTGGGTTGAATGAAGAACTACGGAGAAGTAGATATCTGGCGGGCTTTATAAACGAAAACGGACCTCCGTAGAGATCCGTTGACATGAATTAGTGGTGCCCGGACTCGGAATCGAACCAAGGACACGGGGATTTTCAATCCCCTGCTCTACCGACTGAGCTATCCGGGCAACGAGGCGTATTAAACCCGATTCCGTTCGGGGCGTCAATCTTATTTCCTTCAAATTTAATCAAGTGCCGGTTTTTTCTGCAATTTACTGAAGTTTTAATCAATAACGTCTGTTTTTACGGCATAACACGTAAAATTACCGGCGGACAACTGCGGATGCTGCCCGCCGGAAAGTTTAACGGCGGTAACCTTTTTGCAGGTCGTTTACTTTGCGCAGGTAATTGCGGGATTCTCCGGACGGGTGTTTTGTCGTCAGGGTTTCATACACTTTACCCGGCTCCATACCGCTGATAATGCGGGCGGCCTGTTTCTTATCACTGTGGAAGACACGCAGCACACTGCCCGCACCGCCGTTGTAGGCAGTGATCACCGCATAGCGCCGTGATGTCGGGTTGCTGATCTCACCGAGATAGGTATTCTGCAGAATCGCCAGATATGCGGTACCGGTATCGATGTTGCTTGCCGGGTCAAACAGATAGCTGCGGCCCGGTACACCGGAGCGGCCCTGTGATTTAAACACATCACGTCCGGCGGTGTTCGGCATAATCTGCATCAGTCCCAGCGCATCAGAGCGGCTGACCGCATACGGGTTAAAGCTGGATTCCGTCTGCATAATCGCAAGGATCAGAGACTCTTCCACCCCGTATTTGGCGGATGCCTGACGAACCAGCGGCAGGTATTTGTGAGCACGCTGATCCAGATGGTTCGGCACCAGTTTCAGGGTGATATAGGTGATCATCTGTGAGCCGGACTGGCGGCGCTGTAAACGGTTGGTCACCAGATAATCCGCGAATTTGGTGGCGCGCCACTCCCAGCGGATCGGCTGTCCGGTATGATCCAGCACCTGGCCGAACAGGAACGGCTCTTTACTGATGGTGACATCGTTGGCATCAGAATAGAGGTCAACCGAGCCCGGATCCTCTCCCATCAGCAGGGTATTGATAATCGCCTGACGCAGATGCGCTTCCGGCTCAACCCCCGCCAGCGTCTCAATAGTGACGGTACCGGCATCAAAGTTGATATGGGAACGGGTGTAGTACTGATCGGTGTATTTGACATAATCTTTCGGACCGGCGATCAGAACTTCTTTTATACCCCAGATATTTTCAATGTTATGGGCAAACTGACCCATCAGAATATCAAATCCGTTGGTATCCTTAACATATTCAGGACGGTAATCCGTCTGTTCCTGTGAACCGGTACAGGAAGCCAGCAGCGGCGCAATAATGATCAGTGCAGCAAGTTTTTTCATGGGTATAAATACGGTGTGATCCGGGTTCAGATACAACATCAGAGCCGGGAAAGGGCTCTGATGACAGGGTTATTTTTCAGGCGGTGTATAGCCTTCAATGTGGATATCGTGGCCTTCAAACAGGAATTTGACCATCTCCTGTTCCAGCAGTTTGCGATCATCCGGGTTCATGGTGCTGAGTTTTTTCTCGTTGATCAGCATGGTCTGTTTGGACATCCACTGCTGCCAGGCTTCTTTGGAAATCTCATTAAAAATACGTTTACCTAATTCGCCCGGATAGAGCTGAAAATCCTGGCCGTCAGCCTCACGCTGAAGAAAAGTGCAAAAAATTGTTCTGCTCATGTAACATCCTCAAAAATGGGGTTCTTTACCCGATCTGCTTAAGCAAGGTTTCCACCGGGGCGGCCAGGCCGATCGCCGGCGGATTTTGGCTGTTATACCAAATCCCGTCGCTGTCGTCATGGACTGCTGTGCGATCGGTGACGTTTGCGGCAACGGGCACAATATCCAGGTGAAAATGGCTGAATGTGTGGCGGAAGGCAATCAGCTGCTGCAACGGTGAGTGGCTGATACGGCGCTGTGCCAGCCAGTCGTGCATGGCGTCTTCCGTTGCAAACTGCGGAAAACTGTATAATCCGCCCCAAATCCCTTTTGCCGGGCGCTTTTCCAGCCAGATCTCATTATCATGCTGAATGATAAGAAAGTAAGCTGTTTTTTCCGGAATTGATTGTTTCGGTTTTTTGCCGGGATACGCCGCCGGGTTGTGCTCTGCATACCCAATGCAGCCGGACTGCAGCGGGCACAGCTCGCACTTGGGTTTGCTGCGTGTGCAGACCATCGCGCCCAGATCCATCATCGCCTGATTAAAATACTGCACACCGTCAGCCGGGGTCACATCTTCGGCGATCGCCCAGAGACGGTTTTCCACCTCTTTTTTACCGGGCCAGCCGCTGACGGCGTAACAGCGCGCCAGCACCCGTTTGACATTGCCGTCCAGAATCGGGAAATGCTGATTCTGAGAGAGGGACAGAATCGCGCCTGCGGTTGAGCGCCCGACACCGGGCAGGGCAACCACATCCTCAAACGTGACCGGGAACTGTCCGCCGAATTCAGAAGCGATAGTCTGCGCGGCTTTATGCAGATTGCGGGCACGGGCGTAATAGCCGAGCCCGGTCCATAAATGCAGCACTTCATCAAGTGGGGCGGCAGCCAGGTCTGTGACCGCCGGAAACCGTTCAATAAAACGGTTAAAATAAGGAATAACCGTTGCCACCTGGGTCTGCTGTAACATCACTTCAGAGAGCCAGACATGGTAAGGCGTTTTCTCCTGCTGCCAGGGCAGGTTTTTTCTGCCGTAGCGGTGATACCACGTCAGAACCGATTGCGAAAATTGCTGTGCTTCCATGAGAATAAAATAATAATTGAATAGTTTTAATTGACGGGAATTCCAGCACACTGTTTTGCGACTGTAAACCAACTTTTGCCTGAAATTGTGCGAAAGAGGATGATTAACCGGTGCGAAGTCGGTTGTCTCTTGCTAAACTTGCCGCACTTTGCGTGTGTCAGCGCAGCGCAGCCCGTTGTGCCGGACACATTATGATTTATTTTTGCCGGGATACTGACAGCAAACCTTATGATCAACAATGTAATTTCGCCGGAATTTAATGAAGACGGCAGAGCCCTGCGCCGTGTCCGCAGTTTTGTGCGCCGTCAGGGACGGCTGACCAAACGTCAGGAAGATGCCCTGACAGACCTGTGGCCGTCAGCAGGGGTGGATTTTACCCCGGAACTGCTGGATTTTACCGCACTGTTCGGGCGTGATGCACCGGTCACACTGGAGATCGGTTTCGGCATGGGCGCCTCTCTGGTGGAGATGGCGAAACAGAATCCGGATAAAAACTATCTGGGGATTGAAGTGCATGCTCCGGGTGTCGGTGCCTGTCTGGCGGATGCGCAGGAAGCCGGGGTGACGAACCTGCGGGTGATGTGCCATGATGCCATCGAAGTGCTGGATAAAATGATCCCGGATAACAGCCTGCATATGGTGCAGCTGTTCTTCCCTGATCCGTGGCATAAGGCCCGTCACAATAAACGGCGCATTGTTCAGCTGCCGTTTGCGGAAAAAGTGCGGACAAAACTGACGCAGGGCGGTATCTTCCATATGGCGACAGACTGGCAGCCGTATGCGGAGCACATGCTTGAGGTCATGACTCAGGCACCGGGTTACCGCAATCTGTCAGCAACACAGGATTATGTACCGCGCCCGGAAACCCGGCCGGTCACGAAGTTTGAAAAACGCGGCCATCGCTTAGGCCATGGCGTCTGGGATCTGATGTTTGAGAGGATGAAATAATGGCAACACAACGTAGTCGTCGTTTACGGAAAAAAATGCGTATCGATGAGTTCCGCGAACTCGGTTTTTCCTTCAAATGGGACTTCCCGGAAGGCACTGATGTCGACACTATCGACCGCACCGTTGACCAGCTGGTTGAGGAAGTGATCGAGCCGAACGGCCTGGCGCTGGATGCCAGCGGTTACCTGAGCTGGGAAGCCATGGTCTGTTTACAGAAAATCGGTGAATGTACCGATGAGCACCGTAAGCTGGTGGGTGACTGGCTGAAAGCCAAAGGGATGCAGAACATTCAGATGTCTGAACTGTTCGATATCTGGTGGGACTGAGATAAATTTCTTACCACGCTAATTATTAATAAGGGCACCTGAAAAGGTGCCCTTATCTCTCTCCGGCCTCCGGAGTTGTGGCGTGCCGTGTTTTGGAGTAACAACCTTGACCACACACTTTAGTAATGAACTGCTGGACGATATCTTACACCGTGTCCGGCCGCTGATTGGCTCCGGTAAAGTGGCGGATTATATTCCGGCGCTGGCGGAAGTCTCACCTGACTGGCTGGGGATCGCGGTGTGTACCGTGGACGGGGAGATTTTTGCCGCCGGTGATGCGTATCAGCGCTTTTCGGTGCAGTCCATTTCCAAAGTGCTGAGTCTGACACTTGCGATGACGCGTTATAAGGAATCGGAGATCTGGTCGCGGGTCGGCAAAGAGCCGTCCGGTCTGCCGTTTAACTCACTGGTGCTGCTGGAGATGGAAAAGGGTATTCCGCGCAATCCCTTTATAAATGCCGGGGCGATTATTATCGCGGATATGCTGCAGTCCCGCCTCAGTGCGCCGCGTCAGCGGATGCTGGAGTTTGTCCGCAAACTGACCGGCAGTCAGGATATCACTTATGATTTGCAGGTGGCACGTTCTGAACTGGAGCACGGCAGCCGCAATGCGGCTATTGCTTTCCTGATGAAATCCTTCGGCAATTTTGAGAATAATGTACTGACTGTGCTGGAGAACTATTTTCACTATTGCGCACTCTCAATGAACTGTGCTGAACTGGCAACCTGTTTTGCTTATCTGGCCAACGGCGGTGTGCCGCTGGGCGGTCAGGAGCCTGTGATCACGCCGTTGCAGTCACGGCAGATAAATGCCCTGATGCTGACCTGCGGGATGTATGACGGTTCCGGGGAATTTGCTTACCGGATAGGCATGCCCGGTAAATCCGGGGTCGGCGGCGGGATCGTCTGTGTGGTGCCGGGTGAGTTTTCTGTGGTGGTCTGGTCTCCGGAACTGGATGATTCAGGGAACTCTTTGGCCGGTTGCGCTGCCTTAGAAATGTTATCCGCAAAAATCGGGCGCTCTATTTTCTGAACCCGCCGGGTTCAGCGTCCGCTGTCTGAGAATCAGGAGTGTTTATGTTACGTAAATGGATTGCCGTTCTGAGTCTGGGTGCCGCGTCACTGGCATCGGCGGAAGGGTATCAGTGCAGTGTCACCCCGCAGGATGATTTGGTTATCACACCGGCCTATGTGCAGGTGATCGGGAAAAGCGGGGAAATGAAGATCACCCCTGACGGGCAGATCACCCGCGACGGCAAATCCCTGACACTCAGCGCCGCACAGAGTGCGGATGCAAAACGCTACCAGTCAGGTGTGCGTCAGGATGTGCCGTGGATAAAACAGCAGGCGGTAAACCGGATCGGTAAATCCCGTCAGGCTGTGGATAAAGTGCTGATCAAAGAGATGGGGCAGGACAGCAAACTGCGCGGCCATCTGACAACCCTGGAAGCGGATCTGAATAAACAGGTTGATCGGATCATTGAAACCCGTCCGGATGGTTATGCCTTCCATCATCAGGCGATTAAGCAGGTGGAGCAGGACGGACGGGCGCAGATCCAGCAGCGCCTCGGCGGTATGCTTCAGGATGCTATCAATGAAATCGGCCGCAAACAGCTGCTTGCCGGGCTGACCGGTGACAAAAGCGCCGCCGGTGCGGCACTGAGCGGGCTGGACGGGTTACAGAAATCCTTACAGCAGGCCGTGCGTGAACAGGAAGATGATTTTAAACAGTTCAGCAAACAGGTGTGCGGCAAAGTCACTACCCTGGAACAACAGCGTATTCAGCTGATAAATTCCCTTAAGTAATATAAGGTTACCGGTACATTCTGTGCCGGTAACTGCTTTTTTAACCGATCAGGTTCAAATAAATGGTAATTGTTATGATAATGATTCTTATTTGATTGACATGTTTCGGCTTCTGCCTAGAATGAACTGCGACGTTAAACGCATTTAATCAGGCAGGAACATGAAAAAGATCATTCCGTTAGTGTTAATTCCGTTTTTAGGCTTTGCCTCCGCTTCTGCGCTGGCTGACTCCGCGCCGAAATATACCCCGAATCATATTGCCGCCGTGGCGGATAAAAGCCCGCTGCTGACCATCGAACATCAGTCGGGCTCTGCGAAAGTGGCACAAAAGCCATCCCGCGTGGTGCTGTTTGACTTTGGTGTGTACGACACCATGAATAAGCTGGGACTGGCTGACAATGTTGTCGCGCTGCCGCTGGGCAATCTGCCGTCATATCTGAAAGGTCAGGTGGACAGCAAAGTCGCTGATGCAGGCGGAATGAAAACGCCGGACCTGGCAAAAATTGCAGAACTGAAGCCGGATCTGATTGTGATCACCGGCCGTCAGGGCAAATCATTTGATGAACTGAACAAAATCGCGCCGACAGTGAACCTCGGTACCGGCGGTGATGATTATCTGGCTGCGGCAGAGGCGAATATTACTCTGATCGGTCAGCTTTATGATATTGAGAAGAAAACCGCAGAAGAACTGGCCGCACTGAATAAAACCGTTGCTCAGGCTCAGGAAAAAGCCGCCAAATCCGGTAAGAAAGTGCTGGTGATGCTGCATAATGACGGTAAATTATTCCCGAATAAACAGCCGGTTGTCTATCAGGTGGTGAAAGCGGCTGCTGTTGATATTCCGGTTGACCCGAAAGCAGAGAAAGATAAACGCCCGCTGGTGACTCCGGAAATGGTGGCAGAGCTGAATCCGGATGTGATTCTGGTGATTGACCGCAGCGCGGCGATTGGTGCAGGGCAGTGGGATAAAGCGGCTTTTGAAACCGATGGTGTGAAAAAGACCAATGCCTTTAAAAATGACAAGATTATCGTGTTACAGCCGGATCTCTGGTATCTCTCCGGCGGCGGGCTGGACAGTCTGAACCGTCAGGTGCAGGCCGTGGAAAGCGCGCTGTAATCCGCTGATTCAGATAAATAATAAAAACCCGGACGTGAAAACGGCCGGGTCAGGCCGTTGACAAACCCGCAGGGGTTGGCGACGACCGCCAGGGGTTGTAAAAATAAACCAGGAAAATCAATTTATTGATTTTCGGCTGATAACACAAAGCAGGAAAAACCACGTTTTATCCTGCTTTGTCAGCAATCTCATCCGGACGTGAAAGCGGCCGGGTTTTTGTTTTATAAAAACCGTTCCAGCAACGTATTGAGGAATAACTTGCCGTGTTCGGTTATCTGCCAGTGGGTTGCGGTTTCAGAAATCTCACCGGCATTCAGTGCCGCTTCAATCTGCGGACGAACCACGGATTCCGGCAGTCCGGTATAATCGGTGAAATCCCGGCGCGGCATCGCTTCCAGCAGGCGGAACCGGTTCATAAAGAACTCAAACGGCCGGTCTTCCGTTGCCACCTCATTTTGCTGATCAAGATAGCGCCCTTCCATATAACCGCGCGGATGTTTGGTTTTGACTGTCCGCAGAATGCGTCCGTCAGCAAACGAAATTTTGCCGTGCGCACCACAGCCGATCCCGAGGTAATCCCCGAAACGCCAGTAGTTGAGGTTATGCTGACACTGAAATCCCGGTTTTGCATACGCGGAGGTTTCATACTGCACATAACCGGCCTGTGTCAGTAACTGATGGCCCTGTGAGAAAATATCCCACAGCAGGTCGTCATCCGGCAGCACCGGCGGGCGGGAGCCGAAACTGGTGTTCGGTTCAATCGTCAGCTGATACCAGGAAAGATGCGGCGGGGCGAGTTCAATCGCCTGGCGCAGGTCACTGAGCGCTTCGCCGAGATGCTGCTCCGGCAGCCCGTGCATCAGGTCGAGGTTAAAACTGCGCAGTCCGAGTGTCGCCGCGAGCCGGGCAGCCCGTTTGGCTTCTCCGGCATCGTGAATACGCCCGAGGCGGATCAGTTTGTCATCACCGAAGCTCTGCACTCCAATGGAAATGCGGTTGATACCGGCTTTCTGGTAGCCGCTGAAACGATCGGCTTCCACAGTGCCCGGATTGGCTTCCATGGTCACTTCCGCATCTGCTGCGACAGGAATACGGGCACGTACGCCGTCCATCAGTGTCTGCATCGCTTCCGCACTCAGCAGGCTGGGGGTGCCGCCGCCGATAAAGATAGTGCTGATTTCGCGACCGGCAACCAGCGGCAGATCGGCATCCAGATCCGCCAGCAGATGTGCCACATAATCATCATGCGGCACTTCACCTTTCAGCGCGTGAGAGTTGAAATCACAGTAAGGGCACTTCTGAACACACCACGGGATATGAATATACAGACTGAGCGGGGGAAGCTTACCCATTACGCAGGGCTTCCGACAGTAGTGCCAGCGCTTTGCCGCGGTGAGACATAGCCTGTTTCTCTTCCGGACGCAGCTGCGCGGCAGTTTTATTCAGTTCAGGCAGCCAGAAGACAGGATCATAACCGAAACCGCCTTCGCCCTGCGCCTGCTCTGCAATCACACCGGCCCAGCGGCCGTGGCAGATGATCGGTGTCGGGTCATTTTCGTGACGCATATACACCAGTACACAGTTGAAGTGCGCCTGACGCTGCGCCACAGGTACGCCGTCAAGGGCGGCCAGCAGTTTTACGATATTGGCGCCGTCGTTGCCGTCAGTTCCGGCATAGCGGGCGGAGTAGATCCCCGGCGCACCGCCGAGGTAATCGACGGAAATCCCGGAGTCATCCGCAATAGCCGGTAAACCGGTTACTTTTGCTGCGTGACGCGCTTTGATAATGGCATTTTCAACAAAGGTCAGGCCGGTTTCCTCAACGGAGCCGACTCCCAGTTCCGTCTGTGCCACCACATCCATACCGGCATCCGCCAGCAGTGAGGCCATTTCGCGGACTTTTCCGGCATTGCCGGTAGCTAAAACAATTTTGCGGGTCATATCAGCGCCTGATTACATAAATATCCACTGAACAATATCGTTATAGAGATAGCCCAGTGCATACAGAATAAAAATGACAATCATTGCAGAGAAATCAATACCGCCCATCGGCGGAATGATACGGCGGAACGGCGACATCAGCGGCTCGGTCAGCTGCATCAGTACATAATCCACCGGGTTGCGGCCCTGGCTGAACCAGCTCAGCAGCGCGCGGGCGAGGATCACCCAGAATACCGTCATACCTGCAAGATAAAGAAGATTAAAGAAAGCGACTAACAGCATCAGCCCGCCGAGTTGTCCCTGAAAACCGGCCAGAAACCACGGAAAGAGCAGTTTCAGCAGTACGGCAACATAGGCCACCAGCACAGAAGCCGTATCAATCGGGCCGATAGCCGGAATAATACGGCGCAGCGGACGGACAACCGGCTGTGTGGCTTTCACGACAAACTGGGCAAACGGATTATAAAAGTCCGCGCGCGCCCATTGCATCCAGACACGCAGCAGTAAAATCGTGGCATAGGCATGCAGGAGCGTGGTGACAACAAAATTCAGTGTTTGCATCGGTGAAATCCTTAACAGAAAACAAATTAACCGGTTTGTGATAACGCACTAAGGTACCGGAAGGTCATGATACCGAATGATCAGGATACAGAATAGTTACGCGCACCGAAAATTGCAGTGCCGATGCGTACCATGGTCGAACCGCAGGTAATTGCAGCATCCATATCGTCGGTCATGCCCATCGATAACGTATCCGCCTGCGGGTATTTCCCCTGCAGTTCACGGAAAGCCGTTTCCATCTGACGGAAAACCGCAGACTGGCGCTCAGGATCCGTTTCCGGTGCAGGTATTGCCATCAGTCCGCGCAGACAGACATTCGGCAGTACGGCAACCTGCTCCGCCAGCGCCGGTAATTCCGCAAGGGTGATACCGGATTTACTGTTCTCATCACTGATATTGATCTGGATAAGTACATTCAGCGGTGCTTTATCTGCCGGACGCTGGTCACTCAGGCGCTGGGCGATTTTCAGCCGGTCGATGGTATGACACCAGTCAAAATGCTCCGCAACCAGACGGCTTTTATTAGACTGCAGCGGGCCGATAAAGTGCCATTCCAGATTTTGATTCGCAGAGAAATACTGAATTTTTTCAACGCCTTCCTGGACGTAGTTTTCACCAAAGCGGGTTTGTCCGGCAGCTATCGCTTCTTCGAGCGCGCTCACAGGTTTGGTTTTACTGACGGCAAGTAAGGTCACTGTGTGTGGATCGCGGCCGCATTTTTGCGCCGCAGCGGTTATACGTTCTCTGATTTCTGTCAGATTGTCTTTTATTGGTTTCATGATGATCCGGGAGATAACCTAATGAATATGGATAATTTAATCGCCCTTAGTGTAAAGCATAATGCATCCGATCTGCACCTTTGTGTTGGTCAGGTGCCGGTGTTACGGGTGGATGGAGAGCTTTTTTCGCAGACACACTGTGCGGCGGTA
The DNA here is from genome assembly GCF_019243775.1 of Morganella morganii. Taxonomy (NCBI): domain Bacteria; kingdom Pseudomonadati; phylum Pseudomonadota; class Gammaproteobacteria; order Enterobacterales; family Morganellaceae; genus Morganella; species Morganella morganii. Next base: position 2,852,511 of record NZ_CP069157.1, on the reverse strand, counting down.
ACCGATGACGCACTGCGCGGCTGGGTAAAGACGATCCTCGACCAGGCAAATTACCACAGATTGATGACAAAAGGGCAGGCGGATCTTGCGTTGTTTATCCGCGATCAACCTTTGCGGGTGAATATTTTTATGGCGGGGGGATTGCTGAACGCCGCACTGCGGCTGATAAGCCCCGCAGTTCCTTCTCTGGAGGATATCCTGGCACCGCCGGTGTTTGCCGGGCTGCTGTCAAAAACGCAAAGCGGCCTGATTCTGGTCACCGGGGCGACCGGCAGCGGAAAATCAAGCACGCTGGCGGCGCTGCTCAGTTATATCAATCAGCATTTCCGGCGGCATGTGATTACCCTCGAGGACCCGGTGGAGTTCCGTCACCGCAGCAGGCAGTCGCTGATCCGCCAGCGGGAAATTGGCCGTGATTGTGAGGATTATCAGCAGGGGCTGACAGCCGCGCTGAGACAGGATCCGGATGTGATTATGCTGGGGGAATTGCGGGATGAGGCGGCTATCCGGCTTGCCCTGACGGCGGCGGAAACCGGGCATCTGGTGCTGAGTACGCTCCACACCAGAGGCGCGATTGCGGCGATTGAGCGGTTGACGGATGTGTTCAGCGGTGCGGAGAAAAACCGTGTGTGCAGCCAGATGGCAGGCAGTCTGGTGGCCGTGCTGAGCCAGCATCTGGTGGCTAAACAGGGGGGCGGACGCTGTGCACTGTTTGATGTGCTGATCAATACCCCGGCGGTGGCGAGCCTTATCCGTGATAATAAAGCGTATCAGATTGCCTCTCACCAGCAGTCAGGCTCACAGTCCGGGATGATGACGGAGGAGCAGTGCCTGCAATGGCGGCGCGGCAGAGGAGAGATAGCCGGGGAGGCGGGCGCGGTACCAGTATGGTAAACAGTACCGCGCGCCGGGTGCGGGATAATCAGCCGTAAAGCTGTTCGAACCAGCTTTCAAGGATAATCACGGCAGAGGCGGAATCCACTTTGTCTTTGCCGAGGGCGCGGTAGCCACCGTCTGCAAACAGATTGGCGCGGGCTTCCACTGTGCTGAGGCGTTCGTCATGGAGTTCAGCGCGGATCCCGAAACGCCCGTGCAGGCGGTTGGCGAATTTTTTCGCCTGATTAGTGACCAGCTGCGGCGTGCCGTCCATATTGAGCGGCAGGCCGACAACCACATAATCCGGCTGCCATTCACGGAACACAGCGGCGATCAGCTCCCAGTCAGGAATTCCCTCACGGGCTTTCAGTGCCGCCAGCGGGCGGGCGGTGCCGGTGATGGTCTGACCGACAGCCACACCAATGCTTTTGGTGCCGAAATCAAAGGCAATCACAGTATTGCTGCTCATTATGCGTGTCCGGCCTGTTGTGCGATGGTGTAAATATTCACGCCGATACCGGCGGCAGCTTCGCGCCAGCGGTCGGGCATCGGGGTACGGAACAGCAGGCGCTCGCTGGCATCCGCCACCAGCCAGCTGTTTTCCATGATTTCCCGCTCCAGCTGACCGGCCGTCCAGCTTGAGTAACCGAGCGTCATCAGGTAGTGCTCCGGTTGCTCTGCGGTTCCCAGCGTTTCCAGCACGTCTTTTGAGGTGGTCAGAAACAGGTCATCGGTCAGGCGGGTACTGGCAGCGTACTTTTTATCACCGGAGTGCAGAACAAAGCCGTTCTCTTCGGAAACGGGACCGCCGACCAGAACCGGTTTTTCCAGCGACTGATTTTCATCACGGATGTCCGGGGAGATTTTCAGCTTCTGCAGAATTTTACCGACAGACAGCTGTTCGATCGGTTTGTTGATCACCAGTCCCATCGCCCCGTTTTCATTGTGTTCACACAGATACACAACTGAACGCGCAAAATACGGATCATCCAGCGAGGGCATAGCAATGAGAATATGATGTTGTAAGTTCATAACCTTCTTTTCAGTCTGCCCGCAGACCGGAAAAAACAGCCTGCGGGTGTGAATGTACAGACACAGCGCCGGCTGTTACCGGCCGAGACGTTTTTCAATGGCATCCATCAGCATGCCGGTGACAGAAACATCCGGTTGTGCGGCTTCAATTTCGCGGGCACAGGTCGGGCTGGTTACGTTGATTTCAGTCAGGCGGTCGCCGATTACATCGAGGCCGACAAAAATCAGACCTTTTTCTTTGAGGACCGGTGCCACGCTGCGGGCAATGGCCCAATCGCTCTCACTCAGCGGACGCACTTCACCGTGACCACCGGCAGCGAGGTTACCGCGCGTTTCGCCTTTGGCCGGAATGCGCGCCAGGCAGTAAGGAACCGGCTCGCCGTCCACCACCAGGATACGTTTGTCACCGTCTTTGATGGCAGGCAGGAAGTTTTGCGCCATGCAGAAAGTATGACCGTGATTTGTCAGGGTTTCGATAATCACACCGACGTTAGGGTCATCCTGTTTCAGACGGAAAATAGACGCACCACCCATGCCGTCGAGCGGTTTGAAAATCACATCACCGTGTTTTTTGTGGAACTCACGCAGACGCTGTGCACTGCGGGTGACCAGGGTGTCCGGGGTCAGATCGGCAAACCAGGCGGTGAACAGTTTTTCGTTACAGTCGCGCAGGCTCTGCGGTTTGTTGACGATCAGGGAACCGGCACTTTCCGCACGCTCCAGGATATAGGTGGCGTAAATGAATTCAGTATCAAACGGCGGATCTTTGCGCATCAGAATGACATTCAGTGTACCCAGCGCGATATCCTGCTCACTGCCGAACTGATACCAGCCTGCCGGGTCTTCTTTCACCGTCAGAGTGCGGGTACGGGCACGGGCAACGCCCTGATGCAGATAAAGGTCATTCATCTCCATATAATGGATTTCATAACCACGGCGCTGTGCTTCGAGCAGCATCGCGAAACTGGTGTCTTTTTTGATTTTGATGGAATCGATAGGATCCATCACAATACCGAGCTTGATCATTTTTTCTCCTTAACCCAGATCGCCGAAACGCACCTGCAATGCGGTGATTGCAGTGAGCGCGGTGGTTTCTGTGCGTAATACACGCGGCCCTAATAATATGTCGGTAAACTGATGACCGGCGGTCATCGCGATTTCCTCTGCCGACAGCCCGCCTTCCGGGCCAATCAGCAATCGCACTTTAGCGGTTTCTGCGGGCAGTGTATTGATACTTTGTGATGCACGCGGATGTAAATTTATCTTCAGGGCATCATCATTTTCCGCACACCATGCTTCCAGACTCTGCACCGGGCGGATCTCCGGAATCACGTTGCGGCCGCACTGCTCGCAGGCGGCGATGGCAATTTTCTGCCACTGCTGCTGTTTTTTGTCCAGCCGTTCACCGTCCAGTTTAACACCACAGCGTTCAGAGATCAGGGGGGTAATAATCTGAACACCCAGTTCAACGGATTTCTGAATGGTGAATTCCATTTTTTCGCCGCGTGACATCACTTGTCCGAGATGGATGAACAGCGGGGATTCGCGGTTGTCGTCCTGCTCATCTGTTACACGGACGGACACACTTTTTTTGCTGATATCCGTAATTTCGGCATTAAAAATCCGGTTGGTGCCGTTAAACAGGATCAGGGAATAGCCGGTTTTCATCCGGAGCACACGGGCAACATGGTTGGTGCCGTCATCTGTCAGTTCTGTCACCATGCCGGGGGTTAAAGTGGCGGGGTGATAAATGCGCGGGATCCGCATGAAAATATCCTTTACGTTCTGCCGGCACGCTGCCGGTTGATACACATTGCCCCATGATAATAGAGGGGGGATCCTCACTGCAAGCATCAGCCGGGATCATTACATGCCGGGGTAACTGTCAATATTGCGTGATGGATCGAAAAAAATGTAATTCGGCTGTAATCAGGGAAAAAAACGTGTCTTTCCCGGGACGGTCAGGCAGGCTGCGGATATCGCAACAGAGAAAGGCGCGGGGGAAACATGGACTGGCTGATTATGATTATCTGGGGAGTATTTTTGCCGCCGCCGCTGAAAGCCGGGACGGAATATATTCTGCGCCATTACTATCAGTATCCGCAGCGGTTACCGGGCGGGTGGCTGTATCTGCACTGCCTGTTATCCGGCGTGCTGATAGTGTTCTGGTCAGACGGGCAGGGTGTGTATGTCCTGTTTCTGACACTGCTGTTTTTGTGCTTGGTGATGCTGTTTCATATTGATAACTCGGTATTTTATCTGCCGGATAAACTGGTGTTTCCGGTGCTGTGGGCCGGATTGCTGTTTCAGAATGAGGTCCGGCTGGTGACGATCTCTTCCGCGTTGTACGGGGTGATCGGCGGTTTTTTTCTGCTCTGGAGTGTGGCGGAAGGCTATGCCTGGTGCCGGAAAAAAAGCGGCCTGGGCGGCGGGGATATCAAACTGTTTTCTGCCTCCGGTGCCTGGGTGGGGGCGGAACAGCTCGCGCTGTTGCTGATGCTGGCCTGTGTGTCCGCGCTGGTGGTGTCCGGGCTGCAATATTTACGTCACCGCTGTCATCATCACCCGCGATGCGGCCCGCGCATTATTGCCTTCGGGCCGCATTTAATTGCGGGGATGATTATGGTGATGGGAATGATATCAGGCAGTCGTTTTCAGTAACGGGATCAGCCTTTCCCAGTGTGATTCCGCACCGAGTACAGCCTGGTTCGGGATGTGCTGAAATGCGCCGTCCTCTTCCAGCAGCAGGGTCGGGAAGCCGCCGGTCGGGTTATGCACAAATAACTGACGGCTCTCATGAATATGCTGCTCAGTATTATCAGACTGAATATCACTGATACCAAGTTTATCCGCCAGTCTGCGCAAAGTATCGCGGTTAAGCGGCAGCCCGTCCTGATAATAGGCTTTCTGGCAGGCTTCCAGCATGTCAATGCCTTTACCGGACTGCGCCTGTGCACTGAGAATAGCGGCAATCGGCGGCACGGAATCCATCACCCACTCCTGATTTTTCAGCAGGGTGTAAAAGGCATCGGTAAACGGTTGTCCGGTCAGCTGAGTGATGCGCTGATTGTGGTTGCGGATCATCTCCCGCATGCTGTCATCTGCCGGGCGGCGCTGTGAACCGGTGATCATTCCGCCGCCGTGCAGGGCGATCGTCACGCCCTGCTTATGTGCTGCCTGAATAAACGGCGCGATACCATAACACCAGCCGCAGAGCGGATCATAAATATAGTGCAGCGTTTTTACTGACATTCTGTTTTCCTTAAATCAGATTACTGCGGCCAGCGCATTTCGCCTTTGAGCACTTTGGCACTCAGTTCGAGGCTTGACTCATCCGCCAGGGCCGGGTAAGCGGCTTTCAGTGTGCTGATCATCTGCTGTGAGTCCTTACTCTCTTTCAGAGCGGTTTCCGCACGGGTCAGATAATCTGCGGTAAAGGTAATGGCAGCCGGTGAAAAATGGCTGTTACCGACATAATGGCCGGGCACCACGGTGGCCGGATGTTTGTCCTGCATACTTTTCAGCGACTGCTGCCAGTACTGACGGGATTCCGGGGTTTGCGTATCCGCCAGCCAGACATGGATATTCTCTGAAACCAGCACGCCGCCCATCACTGCGGACAGTGACGGCACCCATACATAACTGCGCTCCGGCGCCGGGCTGTTCAGTCCCTCAATCAGAATACTTTCCCCTTCCAGCATAATGCGGTTGCCTTCTAACGGTTCCGGCACAATGATACTCTGCGGGGCATTCTCTTTCAGAACCGGTCCCCAGTAAGCCAGTTTGCCGTCTTTGCTCTCTTTAATCAGTGCGACGGTCTGCGGAGTGGCGACAATCTTAGCCTGCGGGAAGGCTTTTTTCAGTTCATCCAGACCGAAATAGAAATCCGGATCAGAATGGCTGATATAAATGGTGGTCAGCGTTTTGCCGGTCGCACGAATTTTATCCGCCAGTACCTGAGCATCATCTTTCTGAAACTGGGCATCAATCAGAACCACCTCATTTTTGCCGCTGATGATTTCCGAGGAAACCGGGAAGATACTTTTTTCGCCGGGGTTATACACTTCCAGCGACAGCGGTGCGGCGGCAGTAACAAAAGAAGCCCCCATCAGGGCGCTGAATACCAGTGAGGTACGGATTGCAGAAGTCATGGTGTTATCCTTTTTGCAGGTGAATCGTTAAGATGACGCTATAATAAGTTGCATAATCCGCCGGAAAAACCCCATAATCCGGTCTTCATTGTTGCATAAACCGGACAAATAAAATGGACAGGATCACTGCCGCTCAGGTTTTTATTGCCATTACCGAACAGCGCAGCATGAGCAAAGCTGCGGATATGCTGGGAATGTCCCGCGCGATGGTCACGCGCTATCTGGCCGAAATGGAAAACTGGGCCGGTGTGCGGTTGCTGAACCGGACAACCCGCAGTCTGACGCTGACCTCCGCCGGTGAAGCGGTGCTGACGCAAAGCCGGGAATTGCTGTCACTGGCAACGGCGATTGCCCGTCCGGTGGTGACGGAAGATGAGGCGGTCAGCGGCCTGGTGCGTGTCACCTGTGCCCAGTCACTGGCGATGGTGGCACTGTCAAAGGCGCTTGTGCAGTTCCGGGCCCGCTATCCGGCTGTTGCTGTCGATGTGCAGGTCACAAACAAGGCGATCAGCCTGGTGGAGGAGCGCATTGATCTGGGGATCCGCATCACCAACAATCTCGAACCAAACCTGATCGCGAAGCCGCTTTCCCGTTGTGATTCTGTGGTCTGTGCATCACCGGCCTATCTGGAAAAACACGGGTACCCGCCGTCACCCGAAGCACTCAGTGAACTGACCTGTCTGACCTATAATTTTTACGGCCGCAGTCTGTGGCTGTTTGAACGGGATGAACAGGTGATTTCTGTCCCGGTAAGCGGGGCGCTCAGTGCCAATGAATCCACTTTTCTGCTGGAAGCAACGCTGAACGGGGAAGGTATTGCATTGCAGCCTTACTGTTCGGTGTATGAACATCTGAAAACCGGGCGACTGGTACGTCTGTTTCCTGAATACCGGCTGCCTGCGCTCGGCATTTATGGCATTTATACCAGCCGCGAGCATATGGCGCGGCCGCTGCGCCTGCTGCTGGATTTTCTGGCGGAGTGGTTTGCGCATTCGCCGGACTGGCTGCCGTATCTGCTGGATGAAAAAACTAACCGGTAACCCGCTTTAACTGCCGCAGAACGGCCTGCATATGCTGGCGGAGATGGGTGATAAAAATATCTGTCAGTACAGAATGCGGCCTGTGCAGCGGGCGGATCAGGCTCACGGTGAACGGAATATCCTCACTGAACGGGCGGACACAAATTCCGCTGCAATCCATGGCAGTCAGCGGGTTAACGACAGACACCCCCAGCCCCTCCCTGACCATGGCACATACCGAGGCCGCACTGTGTGTTTCCATGATCATCCGGCGCGGGATCTGCTTTTCACTGAACAATGTATCGATTTTCTGCCGGTAACTGTCCGCAACGGACAGACTGATAAAATTCTGCTGCGCAAAATCAGCAGGGGTCAGTACTGATTTGCTGCACAGCGGATGCGACTCCGGCAGCACACAGACTTCACTGAGCGTGAGCAGGGTTTCCTGCAGGGTGCCGGGTGGTGTCAGCTGATGTTCGGTGATCCCGAGGTCATAACGCTGGGCGGAGAGCCACTCTTCAAGAAGCGGTGATTCCTGCGGGGCGATTTCAAAATTCACATCCGGATACTGCGCATGAAATGTGCGGCAGACCGCGGGCAGTAATGACTGAGCAAAGGCGGGCAGACAGGTGATTGCCAGCTGGGCATGCTGAAACTGGCGGATGCTCTCCGCTGCCCGGCTGATGCGCTCAAGCCCGTAATACGATCGCTCCACTTCCTCAAATAACCGCAGCCCCTGTTCTGTCGGGTGCAGGCGGCCTTTGATGCGGTCGAAAACACGGAACCCGAGGATTTTTTCGAAACGGGCAAGCTCCCGGCTGACCGTCGGCTGTGAGGTATGCAGCAGTTGCGCGGCATCCGTCAGACTTTTTGTTGTCATAACCGCGTGGAAAATATCAATGTGACGCCAGGAGTAGTGTTCCATTATTCATCAAGTCCATATCAGTAATGAATAGATCTTAGCAAATCAGATATTTTAAATCGCGCAGAATTTTTGTCACGATGGAAAAAAAATGAGATCACGATCAAAAAGAGCACAACATCATGACCATCGCAACCAAAACACTCCGCGCCCCGTTTACCCCGGATGCCCTGCGCAGCCTGGCTCAGCAGTACGGTACCCCGCTGTGGCTGTATGACAGTGAGGTGATTGTCAGCCGTATTGCACGGCTGAACCACTTTGATGTGATCCGTTTTGCGCAGAAAGCCAATTCCAATATTCATATTCTGCGCCTGATGCATGAGCATGGTGTAAAAGTGGATTCTGTATCTGCCGGGGAAATTGAACGGGCACTGAAAGCCGGTTACCGTCCGGATGAGATAGTTTTTACCGCCGATATGATCACAGAAGAAACGCTGGATCGTGTGCTGGAACTCGGCATTGCGGTGAATACCGGCTCGGTGGATATGCTGCGCCAGATTGGTGCCCGTCGTCCGGGACATCCGGTGTGGCTGCGCATTAATCCGGGGTTTGGTCACGGCCACAGCCAGAAAACCAATACCGGTGGCGAGAACAGCAAACACGGGATCTGGTTTGCGGATCTCGGTGAAGCACTGGCGGAGATCAGCCATTATCAGCTGACATTAACCGGCATCCATATGCATATCGGTTCCGGTGTGGATTATGAGCACCTGGCTACGGTCTGTGATGCCATGGCCGAACTGGTGATCACTAATAATCTGGATATCAGCGCGATTTCTGCCGGCGGCGGATTATCGACCCCTTACCGTGAAGGGGATGAAATTATTGATATCGATAATTATTTTTCACTCTGGGATGCCGCCCGGGCACGTATTGCCCGCCATCTCGGCCGTGAGATCACCCTGGAAATTGAACCGGGTCGTTATCTGGTGGCGGAATCCGGTATTCTGCTGGCACAGGTGCGGGCGGTCAAAGGTATGGGGAGCCGTCACTATGTGCTGGTGGACAGTGGTTTTAATGACCTGATGCGTCCGGCCATGTACGGCAGTTATCACCATATTTCTGTGTTACCGGCAGCGGGAGAGCTGCAAAACAGCACAGTGCGGGAAACGATTGTGGCCGGGCCGTTATGTGAATCCGGGGATGTGTTTACCCAGCTGGAAGGCGGAATGGTGGTGCCGCGTGCATTACCGGAAGCCGGTGTGAATGATTTTCTGGTCTTTCACGATACCGGGGCATACGGTGCGTCGATGTCATCGAATTACAACAGCCGTCCGTTATTACCGGAAATCTTATTTACTGACGGAAAGGCAAAACTGATCCGCCGTCGTCAGACCATTGATGAACTGATGGCGCTGGAAATTACGGAATAATATATTATCCGTTATCGTTTTTATCTGATATTTAAAATCCCCGGAAATAACATCCCGGGGATTTTATTTTTATACTCCCCAGGAGTATATTATTGTTATTTTTTATCACATAAAGATAACAATATAATGATGATTATTAACGCAATAACTGCATCCGGAGGCGGTATCCCGGCAGAGTGTGACAGACGTTATAAAACAGATGGCCTGTCATAGAGTCCCCGCACTGTTACCTCTATTATCTCTTCAGTTACTTTATTATTTATCACCGGTACAGTTTTTATATAACAGTGCCGGTCAGCTTTTTCCGGGGACGTGTGTATTATGAATTTAATGCAGCCATTTGTATCAGAGAAATTAACACTTAAAAATAAATTAGTTTATCCGCCGGTCAGAATAAAACGTGCCACTGACGGCTACGCGGATTACTTTCATCTGGCGCATTATATGTCTTTTGCTGTCGGCCAGGTCGGGCTGATTATTATGGAAGAGTGCGCGGTTACCGCTGACGGCCGCCTGGGCAGTGGTGCCCTGGGTTTATATGAGGACGGGCATGTTGCGATGCTGGCGCAGATTGTGGCAATGCTGCAAAATGAAGGCAGTAAAGTGGCAATTCAGCTTAATCATGCAGGCAGCAAGTCACGGCTGGAATCCGGCAATATTATTCAGGATATTAATGCATTAACAACAGAAGATATTACGGCATTATTTGACTGTTATACGCGCGCGGCGGCACGGGCAGATAAAGCTGGTTTTGATGCCCTGGAAATTATGGCATCCCATGAGTTTTTAATTTCTCAGTTTATTGACCGGCGGACAAATCAGCGCAGCGATAAATATGCCGATCCGGTTATTTTCCTGACTGAATTACTGACCGCAATCCGAAAATCCTGGCCGGAAGATAAAGCGATTATTTTACGTATCGGCACCCGTTACTGCGAAGAAGACAGTATTTCATTTACACAAAAAATTCTGCGTAATATTAATCCGCTTATCGATATTGTACATATATCTAATGGCGGCAGTCAGATGCACGGAACAAACAAAGGTGTTGCTTATCAGCTGGAAGATACCAAAGGGGTAAAAAAAGGCTGTGAAAAACCGGTTATTGTTGTCGGGGGTATTCGTGATCACCAACTGGCCGATGATATATTAGAACATCAGTATGCGGATTTAATTGCTGTCGGCCGCGGGTTATTACGCAATCCTAACTGGTATCTGGAATATTTACTGAAATATGATCGTAAATTAATTCCCCGTCCGTATATCCGGGCATTTCGCTGATAACAGTAAATACAATGACAGGAAGATAACATGGCAATATCAGCCTTAAAACGTATTTTCAGTGCCGGTGTATTACTGCTGTTTTTCAATTGTGCCGGGGCAAAAGAAATCACCGATCTCGCCGGGAACCGGGTCACTATTCCGGATAAGGTACAGCGGATTGCGGTTGTGCCTATTCCGTGGATGTCGATGATTTATGTGGTGGATGGTTCAGATGCAAAAATTGCGGGGATGCATCCGTCAGCAAAAGAGGCTTACCGCAACAGTATTTTAAAAACACTGGCTCCCGGTATTGAGAAGGTAAACAGCACCTTTGTGAATAAAGATTTCACGATTAACGGCGAAGAGCTGGTCAGGTTAAATCCGGATCTGGTGATTATCTGGGATTACCAGAAAGAAGAAAAAGAGAAACTGGATAAACTCGGCATCCCGGCAGTGGCAATCAGATACGGTGATTTGGATGATGTGAAAAACGGGATCAGGCTGCTGGGCGATATTCTGGGCAAAGAAAAGCGGGCCGCAGATTTACTGGCTTTTTTTGATCATCAGATTGAGTCAGTGAACACGGTGACAAGAGACTCAACCCCGGTGACCATTCGCGAGATGCCGTACGGAAAGCCGGGCATTTTGTATGTCAGAGATAAAAACCTGACGGTGGCCGGAAAGACCTCGGTAAACAGCCTGATGATCAACCGGGCCGGGGGTATTAACCTGACAGATGATATGCCGGTTAAACCAAACTGGATCACGGTGTCGGCAGAGCAGGTGATTAACCTGGATCCGGAAATTATTATTCTGAGCCAGTTTGATTCATTCGTGCCGGAAGATGTGTACCGGAATACGGTCGGCTGGCAGGGGACAGAAACGATTTCAGCCGTGAAGAATAAACGTGTCTATAAAGCGCCTATCGGTATTTACCGCTGGGATGCACCGGGGATAGAAACGCCGCTGATGATGAAATGGATTGAAGCGCGGGTTAAGCGTAAACCGGCAGATGATGCGGCAATACAGCAGGATATCCGTCAGTTCTTTAAGCAGTTCTTTGATACCGATCTGACAGACGCACAAATGCGGGAGATCCTCAGCCTGGATGCCAATATGACCGGCAACAGCAGCACAGGACGGTAATACAGAGCACAGTAATGGCGGAGCAGAGAACTGCTCCGCCGTGTTATTTATGCGCCGGGATTTTCACCTTTGCGGTAACGGTGAGAATTAGCGTGTGATTTTAAGCCGATAATCTCCGGTGCAAACTCATCCACATTAATCGAGCGCAGACGGCTGGCTTCCGCTTTACGCAGAATATCAGCCTCTTCCGGTGTGACTTTTCCGTCTTCCAGGGCAATATCTGCCAGTTTATCCAGCCGGGTGAAATCAATGTGTTTTTCAGCCATGCGGCTCAGGCGATCCACCAGCGGCTCAGCGGCGAGAATATCACTGAGGGCGGCATTGAGCAGCCCGTGCGGGTTGTTGGGCTCAGGTGTCAGATATTGCCCGCGTCCGATTCTGTCGCGGGTCTCTGACGGTTCCTGCAGCAGACGGGCGAGTTTGCTGTCCAGTTTGTCTGACGGCGGACGGTGATGGCGGCCCGTCGGGAAGACAGTCAGGCGCAGCAGGGCGGCGACTCTGCGGTCAGGGAAGTTGGTCAGCAGTTCATCCATGGCTTTTTCGGCTTCATACAGGCAATCCTGTACTGCCCAGTGCACCAGCGGTAAATCTGCCTGCGGACGGCCATCTTCATCAAAGCGTTTTAAGGTGGCGGATGCCAGGTAAAGCTGGCTGAGTATATCGCCGAGTCTGGCGGAAATCCGCTCACGGCGTTTTAAACTGCCGCCGAGTGTCGCCATGGCGATATCAGATAACAGTGCCAGGTTGGCGCTCAGCCGGTTGAGATGCTGATAATAGCGGCGGGTGGCATCCCGGAACGGTGACGGGCTGAAATGCCCGCGAGATAATCCGAGCCAGAAACTGCGGGTGGCGGCGGTTAACATATGGCCGACATGAGAAAACAGTGCGTTATCGAAGTCATTCAGCTGATTATCCGCCGCTGCGGCCATTTCAGTCAGTACATACGGGTGACAGCGGATAGCGCCCTGACCGAAGATAATCATACTGCGGGTCAGAATATTGGCACCTTCGACAGTAATCGCGATAGGCGCCCCCTGATAGTTGCGGGCCAGGAAGTTGGACGGCCCGAGGCAGATACCTTTACCCCCCGCAATATCCATGGCATCAATAATGGCGCGCTGTCCCCGGTGGGTACAGTGGTATTTCACAATCGCGGACAGAACCGCCGGTTTTTCTCCCAGCATAATACCGGTGGTGATCAGCGTGGCGGCGGCATCCATCAGATAGGCATTTCCGGCAATCCGCGCCAGCGGCTCCTCAATCCCTTCCATTTTGCCGATCGGCATCCGGAACTGACGACGGATGTAGGAATAAGCGCCAATTGCCATGGCCGCACTTTTCAGCCCGCCGGTGGCATTGGACGGCAGAGTGATACCACGCCCGACCGACAGACACTCCACCAGCATGCGCCAGCCCTGTCCGGCCATTGCCGGGCCGCCGATAATATAATCCAGCGGCACAAAGACATCTTTACCGCGTGTCGGGCCGTTCTGGAACGGGACGTTGAGCGGGAAATGACGGGTGCCGGTTTCAACCCCCGGGGTATTTACCGGGATGAGTGCGCAGGTGATCCCGAGCGAGGTTTTTTCACCGAGCAGTTTATCCGGATCATACAGTTTAAAGGCGAGACCCAGCACGGTGGCGACCGGTGCCAGGGTGATATAGCGTTTATTCCAGTTCAGGCGCATGCCGAGAACCTGTTCACCCTGCCATTCGCCGGTGCAGATAATCCCGGTATCCGGAATGGCACCGGCATCTGAACCGGCTTCCGGGCTGGTCAGGGCAAAGCAGGGGATCTCTTCCCCGGAGGCCAGTCCCGGCAGCCAGCGCTTTTTCTGTTCATCAGTACCATAGTGCTGTAACAGCTCGCCCGGCCCCAGCGAATTGGGCACGCCGACAGTAATGGCCAGAATACCGGAAACCCCGGCGAGTTTTTGCAGGACCCGCGCCTGGGCATAGGCGGAGAACGCCAGGCCGCCGTATTCTTTGCGGATGATCATGGCGAAGAATTTATGCTCGCGCAGGAATTGCCATAATTCAGGCGGCAGATCCGCCAGTTCGTGGGTAATTTCAAAATCATTGGCCATCCGGCAGGCTTCTTCTGCCGGGCCGTCGAGGAAAGCCTGTTCTTCTGCTGTCAGTTGCGGGGCAGGATAGCTGTGCAGTTTCTGCCAGTCCGGCTGCCCGCGGAATAAATCACCTTCCCACCAGGTGGTACCCGCATCGATTGCTTCTTTTTCTGTCTGTGACATCGGCGGCATTACTTTGCGGAACAGCTGCATCAGACGGCTGCTGAACAATGCCTGACGGACGGGGGTGATAACAAACGGCAGGGTAACCAGCACCAGTAAAACGGTGACAGTAAACGGCCATAAACGGAAGATATTCATGACGATACTGAACAGTACCAGTGTCATTACACTGTACTTCAGGCTGACCCGGTGAAATGAGAGCAACCCGGTGACGGCGATAAACAGAATAATGCTGATTAGTAACATGATGAACCTCCGTAGGCGGATATTCGTGTCAGCACAATATGATGTCATCAGAGGTCTGACCTGTTGTGTTCAGATTTAGCGCAACGGCGGAATAACTTCAATGATTTCACATTTTATTTACAACTCAGCTCACAAAATTAGCAAAATAAAATCCGGCCATTGACAAACCCGCAGGGGTTGGCGACGACCGACAGAGGTTGTAAAAATAAACCAGGAAAAACCACGTTTTATCCTTCTTTGTCAGCAATCTCAATGTGTCTTATTTGCAGATACCACGGATTGTGACTTCTTTCACCCCGGCAGATCCGTTACACTCAGGACAGACAAATCCGATTCATTTTCAGGAGCCTATCTCTATGTACCAGGAACTTATCCGCGGTGAACTGACCGAAGCAGCGGCAACCCTCGATAACTTTTTGAAAGATGAGAATAATATCGATGCTATCCGCCGGGCTGCTGTCATGCTGGCTGATTCTTTTAAAGCGGGCGGCAAAGTGATGTCATGCGGCAACGGCGGTTCACACTGCGATGCGATGCATTTTGCGGAAGAACTGACCGGGCGCTACCGTGAAAACCGTCCGGGCTATCCGGCGATTGCCATTTCAGATGTCAGCCACTTATCCTGCGTCAGCAATGATTTTGGCTATGAATATGTTTTCTCCCGTTTTGTGGAATCTGTCGGCCGTGAAGGGGATGTGTTACTCGGTATCTCCACATCCGGTAATTCAGGCAACATTATTAAAGCCATTGAAGCAGCCCGCGCCAAAGGCATGAAAGTGATCACGCTGACCGGCAAAGACGGCGGTAAGATGGCAGGCAGCGCGGATATTGAAATCCGTGTTCCGCACTTTGGTTATGCGGATCGCATTCAGGAAATCCATATTAAGGTTATTCATATTCTGATCATGCTGATCGAAAAAGAAATGGCCAAATAACCGGATATAAGCCGGATCCTGAAAAAGCACTCTGCCGCCGGTTGAGTGCTTTTTTATGGCGTAATGCCTGTCTTATTCACCATAAGCATAAATCACCTTACATATAACTAAATCATCTAAAAGAATGATATTTTCGCGATTGTGAAACTATCAGATTGCGGGTAACAATAGTCCTCAGTCATCACAAAAACGGGTAAGGGAGAAAGGCGATGTGTGAATTGCTGGGGATGAGTGCGAATGTCCCGACTGATATTCATTTCAGTCTCAGTGGCCTGATCCCGCGCGGCGGCAAAACCGGGCCGCATAAAGACGGGTGGGGAATTACGTTTTATGAAGGAATGGGCTGCCGGACATTCAAAGACGCCCGTGCCTGCTGCAACTCCCCCGTTGCCCGTTTTGTCCGTGACTATCCTGTCAAATCCGAAGCGGTGATCGCCCATATCCGCCAGGCAAACAGAGGGGTGGTATCACTGGAAAATACCCACCCTTTTACCCGCGAACTGTGGGGGCGGAACTGGACATATGCCCATAACGGGCAGCTCAGCGGCTATGAGCATCTGCCGACCGGTTTTTTTACCCCGGTCGGCCAGACTGACAGCGAGCATGCATTCTGCTGGCTGCTGAATCAGCTGAAAGAAAAATACCCACAGCCGCCGCAGGATCTGCAGACAGTATTCCGTGAAATTAAACGGCTGGCGGATGTGCTGCGGCAGTTTGGTGTCTTTAATATGCTGCTGTCAGACGGCAGCTATGTGCTGGCGTACTGTTCAACGAATCTGCACTGGATCACCCGCCGCGCACCTTTTGGTAAGGCGCGGTTGGTGGACAGTGATGTGGAGATTGATTTCTCACAGCATACCCGGCCGGATGATGTGGTGTCTGTGATTGCCACGCAACCGCTGACCGGCAATGAACAGTGGCAGAAAATCGGGCCCGGCGAAGCCGTTCTCTTTTATTACGGCGAACGGGATGAGTCCGTGTTCTGAGTCAGCAAACCGGTATCCGCTGCCGGTGCCGGTAAAGCTGAATGTGCAGCGGTTACATAACGGCCGTTAACAACCGCAACGACTGCCGGTATCTGATTTTCAGCGAAATACTGATAAGCAGGCTGCAACTGCTGCCAGAACGCCAGATGTGCGGAGTTCCGGTGGCGGTTCAGGTTCTCAGGCGTCATCCGGAAAGGGTAAATCGCGATATTCAGATCTGTCTGTCCGCTCAGCAGGGCGCTTTCCACATAGCGGTAAATCTCATCAATATAAGCATCTGTCATGGCGTAGCAGCCGACGGATTTGCAGTCACCGTGAACCATCAGATAATCCCCGGTATAGCCGTGCGCACGGTCGAATTCATTGGGAAAACCAAGGTTGATAGCTCGGTAAAACCGACTGTTCGGGTTAAGCTGTGACAGACTGATGCGGTAAAATCCTTCCGGGCTTTTTAAATCACCGGTCAGTTGCTTTGGTCCGAGGCCGCCGGAAAACTGACAAACCGGGTAGCGTTTTACCAGTTTAAAACGTCCGTTATTTTCCCGCTTATAAAGCTCCAGCTCTTTTTCTTCTTTAAATATCTGTATGAATACCTGGCTGTTCCGGACATCACTCACCGGCGCTGTGAGCCATAATGACGCGGATTTTTCCGTGTTTGCTGATGATTGTCCCGCAAAAAACAGCAGGCCGATCATCATAAAAATGATATGTCGCATTCTTAATATTCAGGGTGGCAATAGGTTGGTGAAAAAAGTAACAACAGATTGCCATGATGCAGATAATTTGTGAATGGTTTCCTGTGAGAATAAAATCGGTTGTTACAAATATTGTTGTGGTTAAAAAATAAACAGCAATCGGTAAAGATGACTTAACTACTCGGTAAAGGCGAGTTATTAGGCTTTTTCTGATCACAATAATCCCATTTGCTTGAACCAGGTCACTCGTTTCGCCGGACAGAATTGTTGTGAAGTGGTAAAATAATGCGGATCTGATTTACGCAAAATCGTGACATACATCAGAGAAAACAGCCCGGGGCGACAATAACGGCCCGGAGTGTTTTTATTGTTGAGTTGTCATACGCTGCTGCGGCAGTGATGACGTGGGTTTAACAAAAACTTGTGCAAATTTTATGATTAAAATTAAAAAAGGACTCGACCTGCCGATCGCAGGAGCACCTGCTCAAGTCACAGAAGATGGCCCTTCAGTCCGCCACGCAGCATTGCTGGGTGAGGAATACATCGGGATGCGTCCGTCGATGCTGGTTCAGGAAGGTGAATCAGTGAAGAAAGGACAGGCTCTTTTTGAAGACAAAAAGAACCCCGGTGTGATTTTTACCAGCCCCGCCTGCGGAGTGGTAAAAGCCATCAATCGTGGTGAGCGTCGTGTATTACAATCTGTGGTGATTGAGATACAGGGAGACGAGCAATTAACATTTGACAGTTATGACCGCCGGGAGCTGCCGTCACTGACCCGTGAACAGGCAGAGAAAAACCTGGTGGCCTCCGGATTATGGACCGCGCTGCGGACACGTCCGTTCAGTCATACCCCAAAATTAGGCTCTGTGCCGGCTGCTATTTTTGTCACTGCTATGGACACCAATCCGCTGGCGGCTGATCCGCTGGTGATTATCCGTCAGGAACAGGCGTCATTTGATGACGGCTTACAGGTACTGAGCTGCCTGACGGAAGGGAAGGTTCATGTTTGTCACGGTACAGATGACTTCGCAAAAGTTACCGATAACAATCGTGTTAGTTACACGCAGTTTACCGGGCCGCATCCGGCAGGCCTTGCCGGTACGCACATCCACTTCCTGGAACCGGTCAGCGCAACGAAAACCGTCTGGTCTCTGAATTACCAGGATGTCATCGCCATCGGTAAACTGTTCACGACCGGCTTTTTATATACCGACCGTATTGTGGCGCTCGGTGGCCCGCAGGTGGAAAATCCGCGTCTGCTGAAAACCCGCCTCGGCGCAGATCTGTATGAACTGACCGAAGGGCAGCTGAAAGCCGGTGAAAACCGCATTATTTCCGGTTCGGTCCTGTGGGGCGTGGCCAGTGATGATGCTCATCACTATCTGGGCCGTTTTACCAATCAGGTCTCTGTTCTGGAAGAAGGCCGGGAGAAAGAGCTGTTCGGCTGGATTATGCCGGGCACAGACAAATACACGGTTACCCGCACCACACTGGGTCATTTCTTTAAGAAAAAACTGTTCTCATTCACCACATCAATGAATGGTGGCGAACGTTCTATGGTGCCAATCGGCAGTTATGAACGTGTGATGCCGCTCGACATTATGGCGACACATTTCCTGCGCGATCTGCTGGCGGGTGATACTGACAGTGCCCAGGCACTGGGTGCGCTGGAGCTGGATGAGGAAGATCTGGGGCTGTGTACCTATGTCTGTCAGAGTAAATATGAGTACGGCCCGGTGCTGCGTGACGTACTGACCAGGATTGAGCAGGAAGGATAATCATGGGTCTGAAAAAATTTCTCGAAAAAATTGAGCCGCATTTTGAACCGGGCGGCAAATTACAGAGGTGGTATGCACTGTATGAAGCAGCCGCCACCATCTTCTATACCCCGGGGACAGTTACCCGCGGGCGTTCACATGTCCGTGACTCCATCGACCTTAAACGTCTGATGATCCTGGTCTGGTTATCCGTTTTCCCGGCCATGTTCTGGGGGATGTATAACGTCGGTAACCAGGCAATGCCGGTACTGCTGGATATGTACAGCGGTGCGGAGCTTCAGCAGGTGATTGCCGGTGACTGGCATTATCGTCTGGCGGAGCTTATCGGGGTGTCCTTCACTCAGGATGCGGGCTGGGTCAGCAAAATGCTGTTCGGTGCCGTCTATTTCCTGCCGATCTACGGGGTGATTTTTATCGTCGGCGGCTTCTGGGAAGTTCTGTTTGCGATGATCCGCGGGCATGAAATCAACGAAGGTTTCTTTATCACCTCCATTCTGCTGGCACTGATTGTTCCGCCGACGCTGCCGTTATGGCAGGCCGCGCTGGCTGTCACCTTCGGTGTGGTGGTCGCAAAGGAAATTTTCGGTGGTACAGGACGCAACTTCCTGAACCCGGCACTGGCCGGCCGTGCTTTCCTGTTCTTTGCTTATCCGGCTCAGATTTCCGGTGATACCGTCTGGACTGCCGCTGACGGCTTCTCCGGCGCAACCCCGCTGTCACAGTGGGCGGTCGGTGGCGAGCATCAGCTCGTTAATACCATGACCAATCAGCCGATCTCCTGGATGGATGCCTTTATCGGTAACGTGCCGGGCTCGATTGGTGAAGTCTCCACGCTGATGATTCTGATCGGTGGTGCAGTCATTCTGTTTGCCCGTATTGCGTCTTTGCGTATTGTGGCCGGTGTGATGGTCGGGATGATCGCAATGTCCGCCGTCTTTAATATGATTGGTTCGGACACCAACCCGCTGTTTGCTATGCCGTGGTACTGGCATCTGGTCCTGGGCGGTTTTGCCTTCGGTATGATTTTCATGGCGACGGACCCGGTTTCAGCCTCATTTACCGACAAAGGGAAATGGGCTTACGGGATCCTGATCGGGGTGATGTGTGTCCTGATCCGTGTGGCAAACCCGGCATATCCGGAAGGGATGATGCTGGCTATCCTGTTCGCCAACTTATTCGCCCCGTTATTTGATTATCTGGTGGTTCAGGCAAACATTAAACGGAGAAAAGCACGTGGCTAATGAAAAAACGAAAAACAAGGACAGTGTCGCAAGAACGTTTATCGTTGTCTTCGTCCTTTGCCTTGTGTGTTCAATAGTCGTGGCCGGTTCTGCTGTGGGGCTGAAGTCCACGCAGCAGAACCAGATTATGCTGGATAAGCAGCGTAACATTCTGGATGTGGCCGGGTTACTGACGCCATCCATGCCGGCAGACGAAATCGATGCTGTCTATAAAAAATTCATCAGAGCAAAAATGGTGGATTTAAAAACCGGTCAGATGAGCGACAGCACCGGCAAGTACGATCTCAACGATGAACTGCGCAGTGATGAGAGCAGTATTGCCCTGTCACCGGAAGAAGATCTGGCGAAAATCCGCCGCCGTGCCAACAGCGCGGAAATCTATCTGGTACAGAATGAGCAGGGTGAAACCAGCAAGATTGTTCTGCCGGTTTACGGCTCCGGTCTGTGGTCGGTGATGTATGCCTTTATCGCGATTGATGTCGACGGTATCACCTCCGAGGGGATCACTTACTACCAGCACGGTGAAACGCCGGGGCTGGGCGGTGAGGTGGATAACCCGCAATGGCGTAAACAGTGGATTGGTAAAAAGCTGTTTAATGAAGAAGGTATGCCGGCTATCAAAATCGTCCGCAGCGGCGCCACTGACAGCCCGTACGGCATTGATGGTTTATCCGGTGCGACACTGACCTCAAACGGCATCCAGCATATGTTTGATTTCTGGCTGGGCGACAACGGTTTTGGCCCGTTCCTGAAAACAGTACGCGAAGGAGCGTTGAATCATGGCTGATAGTAAAGAAATTAAACGCGTTCTTCTCGGACCGTTATTAGATAACAACCCGATTGCCCTCCAGGTACTGGGGGTGTGTTCGGCGCTGGCGGTGACCACCAAACTGGAAACTGCACTGGTTATGACCATCGCGGTAACCCTGGTGACGGCATTCTCCAGCATGTTTATCTCGATGATCCGTAATTTTATCCCGGGTAGTGTGCGGATTATCGTTCAGATGGCAATTATCGCCTCGCTGGTTATTCTTGTTGACCAGATCCTGCGGGCCTATGCCTACGGTATCTCCAAACAGCTTTCCGTGTTCGTCGGTCTGATCATTACCAACTGTATTGTGATGGGTCGTGCGGAAGCGTATGCCATGAAAGCGCCGCCGCTTGAAAGCTTTATGGACGGTATCGGTAACGGCCTGGGTTACGGTGTGATCCTGCTGCTGGTGGGCTTCTTCCGTGAACTGATCGGCTCCGGCAAACTCTTTGGCGTGACGGTACTGGAAACGGTACAGAACGGCGGCTGGTATCTGCCGAACGGACTGTTCCTGCTGGCACCAAGTGCATTCTTTATCATCGGGATGCTTATCTGGGGGATCCGTACCCTGAAACCGTCACAAGTCGAGGAGGATTAAGATATGGAACATTATATCAGTCTCTTTGTGCGGGCTGTGTTTATTGAAAACATGGCACTGGCCTTCTTCCTCGGGATGTGTACGTTCCTGGCGGTGTCGAAAAACGTCAAAACGGCGTTTGGTCTCGGCGTGGCGGTTACCGTGGTGCTGGGGATTTCGGTTCCGGCAAACAACCTGGTGTACAACCTGCTGCTGCGCGACGGCGCACTGATGGAAGGTGTGGATTTAAGCTTCCTGAATTTCATTACCTTTATCGGGGTCATTGCGGCGCTGGTACAGATTCTGGAGATGATTCTGGATCGCTACTTCCCGGCACTGTATAACGCGCTGGGGATCTTCCTGCCGTTAATCACCGTAAACTGTGCGATTTTCGGTGGTGTGTCCTTTATGGCGCAGCGCGACTACAACTTTACGGAGTCTGTGGTTTACGGGTTCGCTTCCGGTATCGGCTGGCTGCTGGCGATCGTGCTGATGGCCGCTATCCGCGAGAAGATGAAATACTCTGACGTACCGGCCGGCCTGAAAGGGCTGGGGATCACATTCGTGACCACCGGACTGATGGCTCTGGGCTTTATGTCCTTCTCCGGCGTACAGTTATAAGGGTGAAACGCAATTATGGATATCGTTATTTTAGGCGTGGCAATGTTTACCCTGATTGTTCTGGCGCTGACCGCGTTGATTTTGTTTGCAAAATCAAAACTGGTGAACACAGGGGACGTTAAGATTGAAATCAACGGCGATGCGGAGAAAAGCTTCGACGCACCGGCCGGTGACAAGTTACTGAATGTGCTGTCCGGTCAGGGGATTTTTGTCTCCTCGGCCTGCGGCGGCGGCGGAACCTGCGGCCAGTGCCGCGTGAAGATCAAAGAAGGCGGCGGTGATATTCTACCGACAGAAATGTCTCACATTAATAAACGCGAAGCCCGTGAAGGCTGCCGTCTGGCGTGCCAGGTGAATGTGAAGCAGGATCTGAAAATTGAGCTGCCGGAAGAGATCTTCGGGGTGAAAAAATGGGAGTGCGAAGTTATCTCCAATGATAACAAAGCGACTTTCATTAAAGAGCTGAAACTGAAAATTCCTGATGGCGAAAGTGTGCCGTTCCGTGCCGGTGGTTATATTCAGATTGAATGTCCGCCGCATGTGGTCCGCTATGATGAGTTTGATGTGCCGCAGGAATACCGCGAGGACTGGGACAAGTTCAACCTGTTCCGCTATGTGTCTGATGTGAAAGAGCCGACAGTGCGTGCTTACTCTATGGCGAACTATCCGGAAGAGCACGGCATTATCATGCTGAACGTGCGTATCGCCACACCGCCTCCGCGTGTGCCGGATGCGCCTCCGGGGATTATGTCCTCTTACATCTGGTCACTGAAACCGGGTGATAAAGTGACAATTTCCGGGCCGTTCGGGGAGTTCTTCGCGAAAGATACCGACGCGGAAATGATCTTTATTGGTGGTGGTGCGGGGATGGCGCCGATGCGTTCGCATATCTTCGATCAGCTCAAGCGTCTGCACTCCAAACGTAAGATGTCTTTCTGGTATGGTGCGCGTTCAAAACGTGAAATGTTCTATGAGGAAGATTTTGACCAGCTTCAGGCTGAGAATGAAAACTTCACTTGGAACGTGGCGTTGTCTGATGCCCTGCCGGAAGATAACTGGGACGGATACACCGGGTTTATTCATAATGTTCTCTATGAGCATTACCTGAAAAATCACCCGGCACCGGAAGATTGTGAGTTCTACATGTGCGGGCCGCCGATGATGAACGCCGCCGTGATCAAGATGCTCAAAGATCTGGGTGTGGAAGACGAGAACATTATGCTGGATGACTTCGGCGGCTGATTTCCGCCCCTGTCATAACGAAACTGCGCCCACACCTGTGGGCGCAGATGATCTGAAATCAGACTGGATTGTATATGGTAAAAATAAAACGGGCTTTCCTGCCGCTGGCACTGATGGCATTGTTACTGAGCGCGTGCGGTGATAACACTCCGGAAACACAGCAGGTAACCCTGAACGGCAAAACGATGGGCACCTATTACGCGATAAAATATGTCGCTGACCCGAAAGGCCCGTCGGCGGAATCACTGCAGAAAGGCATTGATGTGGTGCTGGAAGAGGTCAATGACCAGATGTCCACCTACCGGCCGGATTCTGAACTCAGCCGTTTTAATCAGAGCCGTGAGGTGAATACGCCGTTTCCGGTCTCTGCCGCGACTGCAAAAGTGGTTCGTGAGGCTATCCGTATTAATCAGCTGACAGACGGCGCACTGGATGTCACCGTCGGCCCGCTGGTCAATTTATGGGGATTTGGTCCGGAAGGGCGCGTGACCCATGTGCCGACAGAGCAGGATATCGAAACCCGCCGTCAGTGGACCGGAATTGATAAACTGAAGGTTGAAGGTAATAATCTGATTAAGACAGTGCCGGAACTGTATGTGGATCTGTCCTCGATTGCCAAAGGCTACGGGGTGGATGCGGTGGCAGAATACCTGGAATCACAGAATATCCGTAATTATATGGTGGATGTGGGCGGCGAAGTCCGGACACAGGGCATTAACGGCAAAGGCAAACCGTGGCGTATTGCGATTGAAAAACCGTCGTCACAGGGGTTGAGCCAGTCTGCACAGGAAATCATTGAGCCGGGGAATGCCTCTGTGGCGACATCCGGGGATTACCGGAATTATTTTGAAGAGAATAATGTCCGTTATTCACATACCATTGATCCGAAAACAGCACGTCCGATTAACCATAATCTGGTATCGATTACGGTGATTGCTGATAATTGCATGAGTGCGGATGGCTTTTCTACCGGACTGAATGTGCTCGGGCCGGAGCGCGGGCTTGAAGTGGCGAATGCGCAAAATATCCCTGTTTTTATGATTGTCAAAACAGAGAAGGGATTTGAAGAACGCTACAGTGAGGCATTTAAGCCCTATTTGCAGCAAAAATAAAAGGAGGTGGCTGATATGATGATAAAAGTATTTATCGCAACCTTTATCCTGTTTCTGGTCGCGTTTCTGGGAATGTCTCTCGGGTATATTATTAAGCGCAAGAGCATTCAGGGAAGCTGCGGCGGGCTGAGCAGCATTGGTGTCGAGAAAGTCTGTGACTGTCCTGAACCGTGTGATGCCCGGAAAAAACGAATGGCACGTGAAGCTGCCCGCGAAGAGAAACTGAATAAAAACCGGATTGTATAGATTCGGAAGATATAACAAAGGCGCCTTAAAGCGCCTTTGTTTATTAATGGCAGGACAACAATACGGAATCAGTAATAACGATAGTCTGATGTCACAATAGTGGTATTTATCACAATAATATTATTGGCCTGATTCCCTTCAGAGATACTCTGCCAGAGTGCTTTTTCACAATTCCCGTAAGTATCTGTCTGCTGGCAGATATAAATAGCTTTTACCCGGCCCAGCGGCGTATGTTGTGTCTGTGTCTGCCGGATAACCTGACCATCATCATTATACGCAAATTCATAGTTCAGCTGAGGAAGCCCGTTACTTTGGGACATAATCGCATTTATCTGCCGATCCTGACGCCAGTCGTAGCGGATTTCACCACCGGTGTCCGCGGAATCCCCTGTGGATACCGCATGTGAGATTAAACCGTTTTCATAAAAAAAATCGGTTTCCATATGCGATTTTTGGGTATTGCCGCCACTGTTACTTTCAGATTCGGCACGGACGATTTGCTTCTGATTATTATAGAAAAGGCGGCTTCGGGCATGAATCAGCGTGACGGGTGCTTTTCCGCTGCCATGCAGTTGTGACGTGAATAATAAGGTATATCCCTGTTCCGTCTTCTTTCCTTCGGAATACATCCGGTTTTGCAACCCCGGGTAGTGCTCGGTAACTTCCAGCGAAAAGTAACTCAGTTCACCACACGGCGTCAGGTCATATTGCCCGTTAATCATAATATTGCTGTTTTTGTTGTCCGGGGAATGTGCTGTTGTGATGACGGATTTTACCGGGCCGTTGATCATACCGGCACCCAGAATAATAAAGTTACTGCTGCGTGTTTCATCTGAATACAAATCGCAGTCTGCATAAGAATAAACACTGAATAACAGAAAAAATAATCCCGTAAAAACAAAGAGGGATTTTGGGGGTGAATTTAAATCGAAGAACAGGTTACTTATCACCGCATAGCCTCCCGGATGTTTCTTATAGTTATAACAAAAGTGGCCTGATAAATAAATTACTATAATTAATTAGGTTTGCTGAGATTATAAAATATTATGTAAGGATTACAGAGTAAATGGCAGGAAGAGACAGAATGTATTAAATAAGAGTGATATTCATCATCTGTTAAATCTCACTCTTATTTTTCAGGCGGGTAAAATTACCAAGTAATAATACCTTGATTAATTATTTTATTTTCATATTGAGCAGCGAATCGACCATCACGCCATCTGCACCCAATTCTGTCGCCAGTTGTAAATCGGCGGGTGTTTTTATACCGAACAGAACAACATGGTTTTGATTATTTTTACGAAAACAATCCATTGCGGTTTTATCCCAGGTCAGCACAACCGGAGAGCGTGCTTCACCCAATGTGAAGGTTTCAACCACATCCACGTTACGGTGCAGTTCAAAGCCATACCAGCGCGGCTGCGGATTATCTGCCAGGTCACAGGTGTGTGTGATCAGGCTGCCGGCCAGTGCATTACGGGTGGTATCACGGCTTTCAAAAACGGGGATTGACGGCGGCAGGGCAGCCAGATAATCCTGACCGGTTGAATAGACGCGGACACGGTTTTTGGCGTTATGACGGGTCAGTACTGAATCCAGCTGTTGTGCAAAAACCGCCGGTGAGGCGTCCGGAGATTTGATATCGAGGTAGAAAAAAGTATCCGGGTAACGGCTCAGGACGGCATCCAGTGCCGGAACAGAAGCCTTGATATGGGTTTTATTTTTCTGATTATAATCCCGGGCTGCATCGGTTTGTGCCAGTTCTGCGGCGCTGTAACCGGAAACCGGACCGGTTTTGTCGGTCAGGGATTTCAGATCAGACGGGCGGTATAACACTACCTGGTTGTCCTTTGAGAGCTGAAGGGTGATCCAGATGGCATCGGCTTTGTTACTCAGCGCCTTATCGATGGCATAAAGGGTATTTTCAGGGGCGTCCGCCGTGGCGGCGCGATGGGCAATAATCTGCGGTGCTGCATGGGTTGTCATAACAATGCCACTCAGGAAAAGGGCTGATAGTATTTTTTTCATAATCCGTCCGTCAGAAAGAATGAGACCAGGTGTGATGTCACGCTGTTGTAGCGGAGTAACATGACAACCGGATGTAATCACAGAAAAAAAGTACAAACCTGCAAATTTCAGCCCACTGATTGATTTGGTGAATAATAAGCAAATTAACCGATTTGAATTGCATTGATTTTAACTGTATATTTAAACAGTATTGTTGGTGAGCAGGAGAGGCGGATGCGTAAAATAATTCATATTGATATGGATTGCTTTTATGCGGCGATTGAAATGCGTGACGATCCCCGTCTGCGCGATATCCCGCTGGCTATCGGCGGCAGTTCCGACCGGCGCGGTGTGATTGCGACCGCCAATTATCCGGCGCGGCGCTTCGGGGTGCACAGCGCGATGTCAACGGCAAAAGCACTGCTGCTGTGTCCGCATCTGAAAGTGATCCCTGGGCGGATGGAGCTGTATAAAACCACCTCCCGCCACCTGCATGCGATTTTCGCCCGTTATACTTCACTGATTGAGCCGCTGTCACTGGATGAAGCTTATCTTGATGTGACGGACAGCCCGCAGTGCCGGGGTTCAGCCACACTGATGGCGGAAGAGATCCGCAAAACCATTTTTACCGAGCTGGGGCTGACCGCATCTGCCGGTGTGGCACCGGTGAAATTCCTTGCCAAAATTGCGTCTGATCTGAATAAACCCGACGGGCAGTACATTATCACGCCGGAGCAGGTGACGGATTTTGTGTTGTCACTGCCACTGCGTAAAATTCCCGGTGTGGGAAAGGTGACAGCAAAGCGACTGGCTGATCTCGGTCTGGAGACCTGCCGGGATGTGCAGAATTATGATCAGATATCGCTGCTGAAACAGTTCGGAAAGTTCGGGCAGATCATCTGGCAGCGCAGTCACGGTAGCGATGAGCGGCCGGTTTGTCCGGACAGGGAACGGAAATCTGTCGGTGTCGAGCGGACACTGGCGGAAGATATTGCCTCGTGGGATGAGTGTCAGACGATTATTGATGAGCTGTTTCCGGAGCTGGAGCGTCGTCTGACAAAGGTGTCACCGGATCTGCGGATCGCCCGTCAGGGCATTAAACTGAAGTTTGCGGACTTTCAGCAGACCACACAGGAACATGTCCATCAGGTGCTGGATAAAGCGGATTTGCTGAAAACGGCGGAACTGGCCTGGGAGAGCCGCCGGGAAGGGCGCGGCGTACGGCTGGTGGGGCTGCATGTAACACTGCGGGATCCGCAGCTTGAGCGGCAGTTGCTGCTCGGGTTCTGAATCACATATAAAAACGGCGGGATAATTATCCCGCCGCTGAGCTGAATAAGGCGATTACGCTTTTTCAGGGATCGCTTTTAAGATAGCGGTCAGTAACTGCCAGTACTGCCCGACACTCTTGATATGTACTTGTTCATCAGGGGAGTGCGCTCCGGTGATGGTCGGCCCGATGGAGACCATGTCCATGTCCGGATACGGTTTTTTGAATAAACCGCACTCAAGACCGGCGTGGATCACCATGATGTTCGGGGTTTTGTCAAACAGCTGCTGATAGGTTTCGCTGACCAGATGCATGACCGGAGAGTCTGCATCCGGCTGCCAGCCCGGATAGCCGCCTTCGGCAACAATATCCGCACCGGACAGTGCCGCCAGCGAGGTCAGCATGCTGACCACAGAAGATTTGCCGGATTCAATCAGGGAACGTACCAGACAGATAATCTGCACACGGTCGTCACTCATTTTCACCACACCCACGTTCAGTGAGGTTTCGACCACGCCCGGAACCACGTCACTCATGCGGATCACGCCGTTCGGCATCACATTGAGCATATTGATAAAGCGGGACTGCACATCAGCGGTCAGAGCGCCCTGAGCAGCGGTTGCAGCTTCCAGGGTGACAACCAGGTTTTTCTCTTTCTGCGCAAGCTCTTCTCTGAGCAGCGCTTCAAAGGTCTGTGCCAGCGATTTCAGCTGTGCGGCTTTATCTGCCGGTACTGCCAGAGTGATGTGGCCTTCGCGCGGAATCGCGTTGCGCAGTGTGCCGCCCTGAAAATCAACCAGACGCGCGCCGAGTTCTGTGGCGTGACCGGCCAGGAAACGGGCCAGTAATTTGTTGGCATTGCCGAGGCCCAGATGAATATCGCCGCCGGAGTGGCCGCCTTTGAGACCTTTGAGGGTCAGGGTGAAGGTGCTGTAACCGGCCGGAACGGCTTCACGGCTCAGCGCAAGTGTTGTGGTGACGTCAATACCGCCTGCACAACCCATGTAAATTTCACCTTCTTCTTCCGAGTCGGTGTTGATCAGGATATCAGCCTGTAACCAGCCCGGCTGAAGACCGAATGCGCCGTCCATCCCGGCTTCTTCTGTCATGGTCAGCAGAACTTCCAGCGGCCCGTGTTTGACTGAATCGTCAGCCAGTACTGCCAGCGCGGAGGCCATACCGATGCCGTTATCCGCACCTAATGTGGTGCCTTTCGCGGTTACCCAGTCGCCGTCGATGTACGGCTGAATCGGATCTTTTTCGAAATCGTGTGCTGTATCATTATTTTTCTGCGGTACCATATCCAGGTGCGCCTGCAGAACGACCGCTTTGCGGTTTTCCAGGCCTTTGCTGGCCGGTTTGCGGATCAGGATATTACCGACGCTGTCGCGTTCAACGTGGAATTCCTTTTCTTTTGCCCATTCAATAATATGTGCAGCCAGTTGCTCTTCGTGGTAGGACGGATGAGGAATAGAGCAGATTTTGGCAAAAATATCCCACAGCGGCTGCGGAAATAATTGTGATAGTTCAGACACGTTCGATCTCCTGTTACTGCATTTTTCATTATTAGGGGGAGGATACCCGAAGGCGGCCGGTAACGCTGTTTAAAATGAGCGGTCGCGAATATCCGATGTCCGGAGAATAGCAAATTCTTACGCAAAGTGCGTGTGTCATAACAGGGAATTATGATGAATTTGTCAGATACTCTGGTCTTTGGCGGCTCAAGTCACTATAATCTCGCGCAACCTTTTTTCCGCAAAAAAGACTCTTTTCTGTAAATCATCAAGCCGGGATCAATCTGATATGAGCGAAAAATACGTCGTAACGTGGGATATGTTGCAAATGCATGCCCGTAAACTGGCACAGCGTTTAATGCCAACCGAACAATGGAAAGGCATCATCGCCGTAAGCCGCGGTGGTCTGGTGCCGGGTGCCTTACTCGCTCGTGAACTGGGTATCCGTCATGTGGATACTGTCTGCATTTCCAGCTATGATCATGACCATCAGCGCGATATGAAAGTCCTGAAAAAAGCCGAAGGTGACGGCGAAGGATTTATCATTGTTGATGATCTGGTGGACACCGGCGGTACTGCTCAGATGATCCGCGATATGTATCCGAAAGCGCATTTCGTCACTATTTTTGCCAAACCGGCCGGACGTCCGCTGGTTGACGATTATGTGGTTGATATCCCGCAGGATACCTGGATCGAACAGCCGTGGGATATGACCGTCAGTTTTGTTAAACCAATCTGCGATCAGTAAGCGAATGCCATGACACAACAGAACCTGTCAGAGAAACTGTTTAAGCCGAAAATCAAGCACCCTGAGACATCCGCACTGGTGAACTTTACCCGTTCCGGGATGAAGGAAGTCAGGGGCAGCGTCCTGAGCGGATGTACACATCCGGGCTGGTATCGCATGATTAACCGCTTAATGTGGGCCTGGCGGGGGATCCCGCCGCTGGAAACCGAAGAAGTTCTCAGCCGGATAGCGGCATCTGATGCCCCCCGCAGTGATGATGCACTGCTGGATACGGTGATCGGCTACCGCCGCGGTAACTGGGCTTATGAATGGTCTCAGCAGGCGATGTTGTGGCAGCGCAAAGCGCTGGAATTTGAATCCGGCGAAAAAGCCTGTGAAGCCTGGCTGCTTGCCGCAAATCTGTACAGTATTGCGGGATATCCCCATTTAAAAGGGGATGAGCTGGCGGATCAGGCTACCGTTCTGGCAAATCAGGCGTATGAAAACTCCGCCCGGTTTGCCGCATATGAACTGAAAAAAATTGAATTCAAAATGGAGAGCGGCGGAAACATCTGCGCTTTCCTGCACCTCCCGCCGGGGAAAGGCAGTGCGTTTCCGGTGGTGATGATGTGCGGCAGTCTGGATAATCTGCAAAGTGATTACTGCCGCTACTTCCGTGACTATCTGGCACCGCAGGGCATTGCACTGCTGACGCTGGATATGCCGTCAATCGGTTATTCCTCAAAACAGACTTTAGGCCAGGAAAGCAGCCTGATGCACCAGCAGGTGCTGGATCAGTTGCGCAATGTGCCGTGGATTGACCACACCCGTGTGGCGGTGATGGGGCTGCGTTTCGGTGCCAATGTGGCGATGCGTATGGCATACCTGTCCGCACATCAGCTGCGGGGGGCCGTGCTGTTCGGGCCGGTGGTGCATGATCTGTTTGTCAGCCCGGAGCGGCAGGATAAAATTCCCGGCATGTATATGGATGTGCTGGCCAGCCGTGCGGCGGCGCGCTGTACTGACCTTGATACTGTCCGCACCCGGCTCGGTTGCTTATCTCTGAAAAATCAGGGACTGCTCGGCCGCCGCTGTTCACTGCCGGTGCTGAGCATGTGCTGGAAAGAGGATGTGTTCAGCCCGAAAAGTGAATCGGAGCTGATTGTCCGCTCCAGCGCTGACGGTAAGCTGGTGGAATTCGGCCATACGCCGGTTTTTGACACTTTCCACAAATCGCTGGATGAGGCCACCCGCTGGCTCACCAGAATTTTATCCTGAACAGCATAATAATCATTGATAATTCCTGTCTGTTTGCTACAACTAAGCCTTCGCTGAAAGGAGGCTTAATGATGGCACTGGTTTCAGATTACACACGCGGCAGGTTGCTGCGATGTTTCACTGCATTGGGTCCGTATATCCGTGAGCCGCAGTGTCAGGAGGGGCACTATTTTTTTGACTGCCTGGCGGTGTGTGTGAATGCGGGGGTCGCGCCGGAAAAACGTGAGTTTTTTGGCTGGTGGCTGACACTGATCCCGCAGGAAACCGGGTTTGTCTCAGAATACCATACCGGGGTATTTGATAAAAAAGGGCTCTGGCAGGAAAAATCCCTGTCTGACAAAGAGATCCGTGATGCGGTCAGCAAAACCCTGACTGATTTTTATCCCCGCTTACAGGCCGTTCTTCAGGAACTGGATCTGTCCCTGACCCCGTCACCGGTATCACCGCCCCCCGGAAAGCAGCCGGATTAATGTCCGGTTTTGCGTTGTGCCTGTTGGCATGGCGCGCATCACCTGTTAAAACAGGTCATCTTTTCTTATCCCGCAAAATGAATGGTAGAACGCAATGAATAGCAGCCAAACGCTGGTTGTCAAACTGGGCACAAGTGTGCTGACCGGCGGATCACGACATTTAAATCAGGCCAGGATTGTTGAACTGGTCCGGCAGTGTGCGCAGCAGTATGCAAAAGGGCACCGTATTATTATTGTGACTTCCGGGGCGATTGCCGCCGGTCGTGAACACCTCGGTTACCCGGAACTCCCCGCCACCATTGCGTCCAAACAGCTGCTGGCGGCCGTTGGTCAGAGCCGCCTGATCCAGTTATGGGAGCGCCTGTTCTCGATTTACGGTATCCATATCGGCCAGATGCTGCTGACCCGCGCGGATATGGAAGATCGCGAGCGTTTCCTGAATGCCCGTGACACGCTGACCGCACTGCTGGATAACGGCATTGTGCCGGTCATCAATGAAAATGATGCGGTTGCCACAGCAGAAATTAAAGTCGGAGATAACGATAACCTCTCCGCGCTGGCAGCGATCCTCGGCGGGGCGGATAAGCTCCTGCTGCTGACCGATATTGAAGGGCTGTATACTGCCGATCCGCGCAGCAACCCGGACGCCACCCTGATTTCTGAAGTGCATGACATCAGCGATGAACTGCGCAGTGTTGCAGGCGACAGTGTCTCCGGGCTGGGCACCGGTGGAATGGCCACCAAGCTCCAGGCCGCGACGGTCGCAGGACGCGCGGGAATTGATGTCATTATTGCTGCCGGCGATCGCGCCGGGGTGATTTGTGATGTGATTGATGATATTCCGGTCGGCACCCGGTTCTTCGGGAAAAAAGCGCCGATGGAAGCGCGTAAGCAGTGGATCTTCGGGGCACCGCCTGCCGGCGAGATCATTGTGGATGACGGTGCGGAGAAAGCGCTGAAAGATAAGGGCAGTTCCCTGTTGCCGAGCGGGATCCGTACTGTGAACGGCAATTTCTCCCGTGGTGAGGTTGTCCGCATCCGCGCGCTGAACGGGCGGGATCTGGCACACGGTGTCTGCCGGTATAACAGCGATGCACTGCGCCTGATTGCCGGACGGCAGTCACAGGAAATCAGCACGATTTTAGGTTATGAATACGGCGCAGTGGCTGTTCACCGCGACGATATGATTGTCAGTTAAGGATATCAGCATATGTTAGAACAAATGGGTAAAGCGGCCAAAGCCGCCTCCTGGGCACTGGCTCAGCTTTCCGGAAAACAGAAAAATCAGGCTCTGACCCGCATCGCCGATCTGCTGGAACAGAACAGTGCGCCGATCCTTGCTGCCAATGAACTTGATATTGCCAAAGCCCGTGAGCAGGGTACCTCAGAGGCGATGCTTGATCGCCTGCTGCTGACGCAGGCACGCCTGGAAAGTATTGCTGCGGACGTGCGTAAGGTCTGTCAGCTGGCGGATCCTGTCGGGGAAGTGATCGACGGCGGTGTGCTGGAAAGTGGTTTGCGCCTTGAGCGCCGCCGTGTGCCGCTCGGTGTGGTCGGTGTGATTTATGAAGCACGCCCGAATGTGACGGTGGATGTTGCCTCGCTGTGCCTGAAAACCGGTAATGCGGTGATCCTGCGCGGCGGCAAAGAGACACACAATACCAATGTGGCGATGGTCAGTGTTATTCAGCAGGCGCTCAGTGAGTGTGGCCTGCCGCAGGCGGCGATCCAGGCGATTGATACCCCGGATCGTGCGCTGGTCAATGAATTGCTGAAGATGGATCGCTATGTGGATATTCTTATTCCGCGCGGCGGTGCCGGTCTGCATCGTCTGTGTCGTGAGCAGTCCACGATCCCGGTGATCACCGGCGGTATCGGCGTGTGTCATATTTTTATCGATGAGACGGCGGATCTGCATAAAGCGCTGCCGGTCATCCGCAATGCCAAAGTGCAGCGTCCGAGTGTCTGTAATGCGGTGGAAACGCTGCTGGTGCATGAAAAAGTGGCTGCAGAATTCCTGCCGCTGCTGAGTGATCACATGGCGGCGGATAATGTTACCCTGCATGCGGATCCTGCCGCGCTGGCGCTGCTGAAAAACGGCCCGGCGAAGACGGAAGCAGTAACAGAAGCACAGCTGTCAGATGAATGGCTGTCACTTGATCTGAATGTGGTGATTGTGAAGGACATTGACGGGGCGATTGAGCATATCCGTCATTACGGCACTCAGCACTCGGAATCGATTCTGACACAATCCATGTCTCAGGCTGATTATTTCGTCTCAAATATTGATTCATCAGCAGTTTATGTTAACGCCAGCACCCGTTTCACTGACGGCGGTCAGTTCGGACTGGGCGCGGAAGTCGCGGTCAGCACCCAGAAACTGCATGCCCGCGGCCCGATGGGGCTGGCGGCACTGACCACCTATAAGTGGATCGGGGTCGGTGACCACACGATCCGTTCATAAACAGGCCGTTATGCATCCGCAGGACGTTTTTTTGTCAGATGACAGCCACGTTCTGCGGATCGCGCTTTAGCTTTTTATCTGAGTACGCTATGATAGGTCATCTTAATTTACACTTATGTAAAATATTATGAACACCTGCGGAGAAAGCGGATAGTATGAATCATCAGGATGAAAAACCGATTATTTATCTTATCGGCGCCCGCGGGGCTGGCAAAACCACGGTGGGTAAACCACTGGCGCAGGCATTACTGTACGATTTTATTGACACTGATGCCTGTGTGACAGAACAGTGCCGGATGTCTATCTCCCAACTGGTGGAACAATCGGGCTGGCGCAGTTTTCGTGAGCTGGAAAGTGATGTGCTGCGTCAGGTCAGTAAACCACACCGTCTGGTCTCCACCGGCGGCGGTATTGTGATGGCACCGGAAAACCGGGCGTTTATGCAATCCTCCGGCAAAGTGGTATATCTGCGCGCCAGTGCCGAAACCCTGGCGGAAAGGCTGTCACACACCCCTCAGGCACATCAGCGCCCGAGCCTGACCGGCAAGTGCATTGTGGAGGAGATGGCGGAAGTGCTGAGCAAGCGCGAGCCGCTCTATCTGGAATGCGCGGATATCGTGGTGGATGCCACCTGTCCGGTACCGGAACTCATCAGTCAGATCTGCACCCGTATCCACACTGCAGTATAGTGCCTGCTACTGTATTATTGTGAACAGTGACACAAATCGAATTAAAGGTAATTCCGTACCGCTCTGTCAGTTGGTTAATCAATCCGCTGTGTTATTATTAAAGCGTCTGCCCGCCGAACTGATTGGCGGAATAATAAATACACAGGGAATTCAGTATGTTGATGAATGTGTTACGTGCACTACTCCGCGGATTATTCCGCATTCGTGTTACAGGTGACCTGAGTAATCTTAATCAACCGCGAAGTGTTATCACCCCGAACCACGCCTCTTTTATCGATGGTGTTCTGCTGGGGTTATTCCTGCCGACCCGGCCGGTGTTCGCGATGTACACCAATTATGCCACGCCATTTTTCATCCGCTGTTTAAAACCCATTGCCGATATTATTCCGGTGGATCCGCGTAATCCGCTGGCATTGCGGCATCTGATCCGCGAAGTTGAAAAAGGGCGTCAGATAGTGATCTTCCCGGAAGGGCGGGTGACGATCACTGATTCCCTGATGAAAATTTACGACGGCGCTGCCTTTATTGCCGCCAAAACCGGCGCGAAAGTGATCCCGGTGCGGATTGACGGCGCGGAACTGACATATTTCAGCCGGATGCGGAAAGTGATCAAAAGTCACTTTTTCCCGGCCATCACCATTCATGTTCTGCCGCCGGAGACCATTCCGATGCCGGAGGCACCGCGTGCCGCAGAGCGCCGCCGTCTGGCGGGGGAACATCTGCGCGACATTATGATGGATGCACGCATGACGTGCCGCCCGTCACTGACACTGCCGCAGGCATTTCTCGGCGCGGTAAAACGTTACGGCCGTTTCCAGCGGATCATTGATGACATCAATTTCAGCGAGGACAGTTATCAGGGGCTGCTGAAAAAATCCCTCGGACTGAGCTGCATTATCAGCCACTACACCAAAGAGGGGGAGCGCACCGGCTTCCTGCTGCCGAATGCCACCGTGATGGGGGCGGCGATCCTCGGCGCTTCCATGCGCCGCCGTATTCCGGCACTGCTTAACTACACAGCGGGTGTCGCCGGGCTGCGGAATGCCATGAAGGCGGCGGGGATCACTACCATCATCACCTCGCGCCAGTTTCTGGAAAAAGGCAAAATGACACATTTGCCGGAACAGCTGACAGAAGCCAACTGGGTCTATCTGGAAGAGGCAAAAGCATCTGTTACCCTGAAAGACAAACTGTGGGTGATGCGTCACCTGGTCACGCCGCAGGCGGCACTGCTGCCGCAGAAGCCGGAAGATGATGCGATTATTCTCTTTACCTCCGGCTCGGAAGGGACACCGAAAGGCGTGGTACACAGCCACGACTCTCTGCTGGCGAACGTTGAGCAGATTAAAACGGTGGCGGATTTCACGCCGAAAGACCGTTTTATGTCCGCACTGCCGCTGTTTCACGCCTTTGGTCTGACTGCCGGGCTTATCACGCCGCTGCTGTGCGGCAGCCGGATTTTCCTCTATCCGAGCCCGCTGCATTACCGCATGGTGCCGGAGCTGACGTACGATCAGAACTGTACCGTTATTTTCGGGACATCCACCTTCCTTGCCAATTATGCCCGTTTTGCTCATCCGTATGATTTTGCCCGTGTCCGCTATGCTGTGGCCGGGGCGGAGAAGCTGGCGGAAGGCACCAAACAGGTCTGGCAGGATAAATTCGGCCTGCGCATCCTGGAAGGTTACGGGGTGACAGAGTGTGCGCCGGTGATCTCCATTAACGTGCCGATGGCCGCCCGTACCGGTACAGTCGGACGGCTGGTGCCGGGAATGGAAGCGCGGCTGCTGCCGGTTGCCGGTATTGAAAATGGCGGGTTGCTGCAGGTGCGCGGCCCGAATGTGATGAAAGGGTATCTGCGGGTGGAAAAACCGGGGCAGATTGAACCGCCGTCAGCGGAGAATATACAGGGCGAGGTTCAGATCGGCTGGTATGACACCGGCGATATCGTCACACAGGATGCAGCCGGGTTTATCACTATCCGCGGACGGGTCAAACGCTTTGCCAAACTGGCCGGTGAGATGATCTCGCTGGAGAGTGTTGAGCAGCTGGCACTGAGTGTTTCGCCGGATAAACTGCATGCCGTGGTGACGAAGCCGGATGCAAAACGCGGCGAAGCACTGGTGATGTTTACCACTGACAGTGAACTGGATCGCACACAACTGCTGACAGAAGCGAAAGCGAAAGGGCTGCCGGAACTGGCGGTTCCGCGTGATATCCGTTATATCAGACAACTGCCGGTACTCGGCAGCGGTAAACCGGATTTTGTCACACTGAAACAACAGGCATTACAGGAGCCGCAGGTATGACAGCATCCGCCCCGTTACTGAACAAAGGCATGAAAGCGGTACTGGTTTCCCAGTTTATTACGGCATTTGCGGATAACGCGATTCTGTTCGCCATCCTTGCACAGCTCAGCGCCCGGCACTATCCCGAATGGAGCCAGCCGATGCTGCAGATGGTCTTTGTGCTGACCTTTATTGTGCTGGCGCCGTTTGTCGGACAGATTGCCGACAGCTTCCCGAAAGGGCGGGTGATGCTGCTGTCGAACGGCTGCAAGCTTTTCGGCGCGGTGGTGATCTGCTTCGGTGCGGATCCGTTCCTGGGATACGGGCTGATCGGGGTCGGGGCGGCGGCCTATTCTCCGGCAAAATACGGGATCCTCGGTGAGCTGACTACCGGAGAACAGCTGGTGAAAGCCAACGGGCTGATTGAAGCCTCA
Organism: Morganella morganii; assembly: GCF_019243775.1. Lineage (NCBI taxonomy): Bacteria > Pseudomonadati > Pseudomonadota > Gammaproteobacteria > Enterobacterales > Morganellaceae > Morganella > Morganella morganii. Next base: position 2,814,846 of record NZ_CP069157.1, on the reverse strand, counting down.
ACTATTGTGGCTATTCTGCTGGGGTCGGTAACCGGCGGCTTCCTGTCTGATTACCATATTACAATGGCTCTGATTTTATGTACGGTGATGTACGCACTGGCGGCCGTGACCAATATCTATATTCCGCGTCTGCCGCCTGCGAAAACCGGCCTGAGCCGTAATCCGCGCACGATGGTGGTCACTTTCTTCCGCGCTGTAGTATCACTGTGGAAAAACCAGGAAAGCCGTTTTTCCCTGACCGGTACCAGTCTGTTCTGGGGCGCGGGCGTGACACTGCGGCTGATGCTGGTATTGTGGGTTCCGGCGGCGCTGGGTATTACCGGCCAGACCATGCCGACACTGCTTAACGCCATGGTTGCTATTGGGATTGTGGCGGGGGCGGGGCTGGCTGCCCGCTTTATCACCCTGGAAACCGTGTGCCGCTGTATGCCGGCCGGGATCCTGATCGGGGTGATGGTCATTATTTTCACCTTCCAGACCTCGGTGGTACCGACCAATATCACGCTGATTATGCTCGGTGTGTTCGGCGGCCTGTTTGTGGTGCCGCTCAATGCCCTGCTGCAAAAGCGCGGTAAAGAGACTGTCGGGGCTGGGAACGCTATTGCGGTACAGAATATGGGGGAAAACGGCGCGATGCTGCTGATGCTGGGGCTCTACTCCCTGGCCGTTAAAGCGGGTGTGCCGGTAGTGGTGATCGGTGCGGCGTTCGGCAGCCTGTTTGCCCTCGCCATCGGCGGATTATGGCTCTGGGATATCCGCCGCAAAAAACAGATTTCACAACAGGAGTGACCGATGCATGATGAACAGGCTCTGACCCGGCGCAGTACGGAACTGGGATCTTATCTCCTTGAGGCCGGTCTGAGTGTCACAACGGCAGAATCCTGCACCGGCGGGTGGATTGCCAAGGTGATCACAGATATCGCCGGGAGTTCGGCGTATTTTCAGCGCGGGTTTGTCACCTACAGTAATGATGCCAAACACAGTATGATCGGCGTATCAGAACAGTCACTGTCCGCTTTTGGTGCGGTCAGTGAGGCGGTGGTCCGCGAAATGGCCGCCGGGGCGCTGGACACCGCGGGTGCGGACTTAGCCGTCTCTGTCAGCGGCATTGCCGGGCCGGACGGCGGCAGTGATGAAAAGCCGGTCGGCACAGTCTGGTTCGGCTGGGCATGGCGGGAAGAAACAGGAATAAAAACCGCTGCCCGCAGATGGTGTTTTCCGGGCGATCGCAATGCGGTGCGCTGTCAGGCGGTGCTGAAAGGGCTCGACGGATTAATTGCAATTCTGACGAAAAAATCACTTGATACTGTATGACTATACAGTATAATCAGTTCAACAGATTCAGTTGAAACCATTTTAATAACCCTGGCGGTGTCTCAGGGGTTGAGAAGGGAGTTTACATGGCTATTGATGAGAACAAACAGAAAGCACTGGCAGCAGCCTTAGGTCAGATCGAGAAGCAGTTCGGTAAAGGTTCGATCATGCGTCTGGGTGAAGACCGTTCCATGGATGTGGAAACTATCTCAACCGGCTCTCTGGCACTGGACGTTGCACTGGGTGCAGGTGGTCTGCCGCTGGGACGTATTGTTGAAATCTACGGGCCTGAATCTTCCGGTAAAACCACGCTGACATTACAGGTTATTGCCGCTGCACAGCGTCAGGGCCGTGTGTGTGCGTTTATCGATGCGGAACACGCACTGGATCCGGTCTATGCCAAGAAACTGGGCGTGGATATTGATAACCTGCTGTGCTCCCAGCCGGACACCGGCGAGCAGGCACTGGAAATCTGTGATGCTTTAACCCGCTCCGGTGCTGTTGATGTCATCATTGTTGACTCCGTGGCAGCACTGACACCAAAAGCTGAAATCGAAGGTGAAATTGGTGATTCACACATGGGTCTGGCTGCCCGTATGATGAGCCAGGCGATGCGTAAGCTGGCCGGTAACCTGAAAAACTCCAACACACTGCTGATTTTCATCAACCAGATCCGTATGAAGATTGGTGTGATGTTCGGTAACCCGGAAACCACCACCGGTGGTAACGCACTGAAGTTCTATGCCTCTGTCCGTCTGGATATCCGCCGTATCGGCGCGGTGAAAAACGGTGATGAAGTGGTCGGCAGCGAAACCCGCGTGAAAGTGGTGAAAAACAAAGTGGCTGCACCGTTCAAACAGGCTGAATTCCAGATCATGTACGGCGAAGGTATCAACACCATGGGCGAACTGATCGACCTGGGTGTGAAACATAAACTGGTTGAGAAAGCCGGTGCATGGTACAGCTACAACGGTGAAAAAATCGGTCAGGGTAAGGCAAACGCCACAATTTACCTGAAAGAACATCCGGAAATGGCGGATGAACTGGATAAAAAATTACGTGAGTTATTACTGAATCACAGTGGTGAATTCAGTACCGCAGCAGAAAGTTTCAACGAAGAAAGTGAAACTGAAGATGCGGGCAACGAAGAGTTTTAATTCGTAAAACCACACTGATTTTAAGATTTAAAGTAATAAAATCATTGAGTTATTCTGAAAGCTGTATCCGTGACGGGTACGGCTTTCTTTTTATCTGCGGACAACCACCTGTCTCTGTCCTTCATACCGTGTTCTTTATACAAAAACCCCTCTCCCGGCCGGATGAACGCCGTTTGTACGAACAGACTTTCAGAAAAAGTTTATTCGCTTTACAATGGGTACAGCGAATGGATTTATCTGGGAATTAATGTTCAAGGGAAACCCTTAAATTTCTCTCCGCCTTGATTGATCCGAAGGTTGAATCGGAGCGGCTTCACAGTCTGTTTCGCAATTCATAAATCTTATTATTTCAGCTTGATTTCGGGATAAATATGAGCAAAAGCACCGCTGAGATCCGTCAAGCGTTTCTCGACTTTTTCCATACAAAAGGACATCAGATTGTCCAGAGCAGTTCGCTGGTTCCGAACAACGACCCAACGCTGCTTTTTACTAACGCAGGGATGAACCAATTCAAAGATGTTTTCCTCGGTCTGGATAAGCGTCCTTACACCCGTGCCACCACAGCACAGCGCTGTGTCCGTGCCGGCGGTAAGCACAACGACCTGGAAAACGTCGGCTACACTGCACGTCACCACACTTTCTTCGAAATGCTGGGTAACTTCAGCTTCGGCGATTACTTCAAGCACGATGCCATCAATTTCGCCTGGGAACTGCTGACCGGCAAAGAATGGTTTAACCTGCCGAAAGAAAAGCTGTGGGTTACTGTTTATGCAACGGATGACGAAGCGTACAACATTTGGAAAGATGAAGTCGGTGTTCCGGCTGAGCGCATTATCCGCATCGGTGATAACAAAGGTGCCCAATACGCCTCTGACAACTTCTGGCAGATGGGCGATACCGGCCCTTGCGGTCCGTGTACTGAGATTTTCTTTGATCACGGCGACCACATCTGGGGCGGCCCTCCGGGATCACCGGAAGAAGACGGCGACCGTTACATCGAGATCTGGAACATCGTCTTTATGCAATTCAACCGTCAGTCTGACGGCACATTAGAGCCGCTGCCGAAACCATCCGTTGATACCGGTATGGGTCTGGAGCGTATTACCGCTGTTCTGCAGCATGTAAACTCTAACTATGATATCGACCTGTTCCGCAAACTGATTGCCGATGTGGCGAAAGTGACCGGTGCTGACGATCTGACCAGCAAATCACTGCGCGTGATCGCCGACCATATCCGCTCCTGTGCCTTCCTGATTTGCGACGGCGTTATTCCGTCCAACGAAGGCCGCGGTTATGTGCTGCGCCGTATCATCCGCCGCGCTGTCCGTCATGGCTACATGCTGGGCGCGAAAGACACCTTCTTCTACAAACTGGTTGCGCCGCTGATCGACGTGATGGGCTCTGCCGGTGAAGAACTGGCCCGCCAGCGTGTGATGGTGGAGAAAGTACTGAAGTCAGAAGAAGAGCAGTTTGCCCGTACGCTGGAACGCGGCCTGCAACTGCTGGATGACGAATTAGCCTCACTGACCGGGGATACCCTGAGCGGTGAAGCGGCATTCCGTCTTTACGACACCTATGGTTTCCCGCTGGATCTGACCGCTGACGTCTGCCGTGAGCGCAACCTGAAAGTGGATGAAGCCGGTTTTGAAGCGGCAATGGAAGAACAGCGCCGCCGTGCCCGTGAAAACAGCGGTTTTGGTGCGGACTACAACAGTCTCATCAAAGTGGACAAGCGCAGTGACTTCTCCGGTTATGACCACAATGAACAGGCGGCAACCATTGTTGCACTGTACAAAGAAGGTCAGCCGGTTACTGAGCTGAATGCCGGTGATGAAGGTCTGGTGATCCTGGATAAAACCGCGTTTTATGCGGAATCCGGTGGCCAGGTCGGTGATACCGGTGTGCTGTCGAGCAACGATGCGCAGTTCAGCGTTCTGGACACACAGAAATACGGTCAGGCTATCGGCCATGCCGGTCGTGTGGACAGCGGCAAACTGACGGTGAACCACAAAATCACCGCGAAAATCGACGAAGAGCGCCGTAATGCTATCCGCCTAAACCACTCGGCAACACACCTGATGCATGCCGCGCTGCGTCAGGTTCTGGGTGAGCATGTGTCACAGAAAGGCTCACTGGTAAACGATAAATACCTGCGTTTTGACTTCTCTCACTTTGAAGCCATGACACCGGCACAAATCCGTGAAGTGGAAGCTCTGGTCAACGCCGAAATCCGCAAAAATGAGCCGGTCGTGACCGAGCTGATGGATCTGGAAGAAGCGAAAGCCAAAGGTGCAATGGCACTGTTCGGTGAAAAATACGATGAACGTGTCCGTGTACTGAGCATGGGCGACTTCTCAACCGAGCTGTGCGGCGGTACTCACGCGGCACGCACCGGTGATATCGGTCTGTTCCGTATTATCAGTGAATCCGCCACAGCGGCCGGTATCCGCCGTATTGAAGCGGTCACCGGTAGCGGCGCACTGGAAAGCGTGAATCAGCAGTCTGATGCACTCTCTGCGGTGGCTCAGCTGGTGAAAAGTGATGAAGCCGGTGTGAGCGAAAAAGTCAAAGCTGCGCTGGATAAAATCCGCACCCTGGAAAAAGAGTTACAGCAACTCAAAGAACAGCAGGCTGCGCAGGAAAGTTCCTCCATGACCAAAGATGCCGTTTCAGTGAACGGTGTTAAACTCCTGGTGAAACAACTGACTAACGCTGAACCTAAAATGTTACGCACGATGGTTGATGATCTAAAAAATCAATTAAGCTCTGGAATTATTGTGCTTTCAACTATCAGTGATGATAAAGTTAGCCTCATTGCAGGTGTAACGAAAGATCTGACCGGCAAAGTCAAAGCCGGCGAACTGGTTGCCTTTATTGCTGAACAAATCGGCGGTAAAGGGGGCGGTCGCCCGGATATGGCCCAAGCCGGCGGGACAGATACCGCTGCTTTACCTGCTGCTATGGCAAGCGTTGAAAGCTGGGTGGCATCTCACCTGTAGTCTGAGTAAATCTGAACAGGAGCGCGCTCCGGCGTGCTCCTGATATTGGTGATAAGGTCTTTGTATCACTAACGTTAGGTCGCAATTTTTAACTACACTAAATATTGCAATGTGTCTAAAACTACATATAGTTTACAAATAATCATTGCTATACGCTTTCACGGTGTTGGATGGATAATGGCGGGTAAACTCAGAGGCCCGACTCTTTTAATATTTCAAGGAGCAAAGAATGCTTATTCTGACTCGTCGAGTTGGTGAAACACTCATGATAGGCGATGAGGTAACAGTGACTGTACTGGGTGTTAAAGGAAACCAGGTACGAATTGGTGTCAACGCCCCCAAAGAGGTTTCTGTTCACCGTGAAGAAATTTACCAGCGGATCCAGGCTGAAAAATCTCAACCCAATAACAATAACTATTAAGTTGTGAGGCGCGCTCGTTACCGCGACGGGCGCCTTCTTCTTTTCTTCCTGCCGCTATTATCCCGGCTCCTCACTTTTTTTCCTGCAAAAATCGCCCGTCATTCTGTTACTTTCTCTGCTCACTGCCGGATTTTTTCCTCACCGCCGCGTTATGCTGACGTGGATCCTGTTGCCGTAAAAACACACGTATCGTTGTGAAAATCAACATAGTGCGCGGTAATTGTGCAAACGATCGTGAGATCTTAAAAAGTTGGGAAAAATTGTTTGACTTCTCAGTGGGGGAAAGTAATATGTGCGCCACACGACGACGAGATGACGGAAACGGAAATCATCGTTGTGTGGTCTGGAACAATGGTGAGATGGCCGAGAGGCTGAAGGCGCTCCCCTGCTAAGGGAGTATGCGGTCAAAAGCTGCATCGAGGGTTCGAATCCCTCTCTCACCGCCATTCAGATTGCACCCGTAGCTCAGCTGGATAGAGTACCCGGCTACGAACCGGGCGGTCAGAGGTTCGAATCCTCTCGGGTGCACCATTTGAACCCCACGATACTGTCATGGGGTTTTTATTTTGGCAAAAGAAAATGCTAAGATAAAAAATCAGTTCTGAAAAGATGTTTTAAGGTACGCACCCGTAGCTCAGCTGGATAGAGTACCCGGCTACGAACCGGGCGGTCAGAGGTTCGAATCCTCTCGGGTGCACCATCTTATCACCTTATTTCAAAACTGATTTCCGGTAACAGAATTAGTATGCGATGCACCCGTAGCTCAGCTGGATAGAGTACCCGGCTACGAACCGGGCGGTCAGAGGTTCGAATCCTCTCGGGTGCACCATCTTCCTCTCTTATCCCATATTCAGCACCCGTAGCTCAGCTGGATAGAGTACCCGGCTACGAACCGGGCGGTCAGAGGTTCGAATCCTCTCGGGTGCACCATATAAAAACCCCGCTCTTTGAGCGGGGTTTCTTTTTCCGTTTTTCCCGTCACTGAATCGAATCCGTTTTTACGTCATACTCGTTATCTGAAGTACAGATGCTTCTGAAACTGATCTTAATAACAATGACGTGTAAGAGGGATAATGTATTGTCGCGGCAGTGGTTTCTGCTGTTCCGTTTGTGTGGGGCAGGGTTGAATCACAGCGACAATAACCCGGCTTTGCGATAAAGTATCCCTCTTATGAATAATATCCATTATCAGGACGGGAGGTCGATTTGATCCCGGATGTATCCAAAGCGCTCTCATGGTTAGAGACGCACCCCCGGATTTTAAAAGGCATCAACCGCGGCATTGAGCGCGAAACACTGCGTATCACGCCGGATGGTGCCCTGGCACGTACCGGTCACCCGGAAGGGCTGGGAAAATCATTAACCCATAAGTGGATCACCACGGACTTTGCCGAGTCACTGCTGGAGTTTATTACCCCGGTGGATTCGCGCATTGATTACACCGTGAAATTTCTGCGTGATGTGCACCGCTACACTGCGCGTCATCTGAACAATGAACGGATGTGGCCGCTGAGCATGCCATGCTTCATTGATTCTGAAGAGCATATCGAACTGGCGCAGTTCGGCACATCCAATGCCGGCCGTTTCAAGACACTGTACCGTGAAGGACTTAAAAACCGCTATGGTGCGCTGATGCAGACCATTTCCGGTGTCCACTATAACTTCTCTCTGCCGATGGAATTCTGGCAGGCGTGGAGCGGTATCAGTGATGCACAGAGCGGCAAGGATAAAATCTCCGACGGCTACTTCCGCCTGATCCGCAACTATTACCGTTTCGGCTGGGTGATCCCGTATCTGTTCGGTGCATCACCGGCGATTTGCAGCTCGTTCCTGCGTGGCCGCAAAACCAATCTGCCGTTTGAAACGCTGCCGAAAGGGGCGTTATATCTGCCGTATGCCACGTCACTGCGTTTAAGTGACCTCGGTTATACCAACAAGTCACAAAGTGATCTGAACATCACCTTCAACCATCTGGACACGTATGTCGCCGGGCTGAAGAATGCCATTCAGATCCCGTCTGAAGAGTTTGCCGCACTGGGATTAACCAAAGACGGAAAACACCTTCAGATTAACGCCAACGTCCTGCAGATCGAAAACGAGTTCTATGCCCCTATCCGGCCGAAGCGTGTGCAGAAAGGTGATGAGTCACCGTCTGACGCCTTACAGCGCGGCGGGGTGGAGTATATCGAAGTCCGTGCCCTGGATATCAACCCGTTCTCTGCTACCGGTGTCGATGAAACACAAATTCGTTTCCTCGACCTGTTCCTTATCTGGTGTGTGCTGGCGGATGCGCCGGAAATGAGTGCGGATGAGCTGGCGTGTGCCCGCCATAACTGGAATCGTGTGATTCTTGAAGGGCGCAAACCGGGACAGGAAATCGGTATCGGCTGCGGCCGTGAAAAACAACCCTTGCAAAAAGTGGGTCACGCACTGTTTAATGATCTCCTGCGTGTTGCCGATGTGTTAGATACCTGCTCAGGCACACAGTATCGCGAAGTGTGCGAAGCACTGAAAGTACAGTTTGATGACCCGGAACTGACGTTCTCGGGGCGGATGCTGGCACTGATAAAAGAAGCGGGTATCGGAAGTTACGGGCTGGCCCTGGCAGATCGGTATCATGAAGAACTGACTCACGAGCCGTATGAAGTGATCAGTGAAGCAGACTTTGCTGAACAATGGCAGGCTTCTGTCGATAAACAAAAAGCGATGGAAGAGAGTGATACGATAAGTTTTGATGAGTATCTGGCGCTGAATGGCGGTCGCTGATTTCTGACAGATAAGAAAATGGCCACAATCAATGTGGCCAAAATAAATCTCTCAGAGAATAGGGATGATAACAATTTGCGCGTCTTTCAATACATCAGACCAGCGTATTCAGAAAAAGTTTCATTCGTTCGGCATTTTTTACAAAAAAAAGAGGAGCGGGAATTATGCCTTTGCTGGATAGTTTTTTAGTTGACCACACACGCATGGCGGCACCTGCGGTACGCGTAGCGAAAACCATGACCACCCCGGGTGGTGATACCATCACTGTTTTCGATCTGCGTTTTTGTGTTCCTAATGAAGAGATTCTGCCGGAAAGAGGAACGCATACACTGGAACACCTGTTTGCCGGTTTTATGCGTAACCATTTAAACGGCAATGGTGTTGAAATCATTGATATCTCGCCGATGGGCTGCCGTACCGGGTTCTATATGAGCCTGATTGGTGCGCCGTCAGAAACCCGTGTTGCACAGGCCTGGAAAGACGCTATGGCGGATATTCTGACTGTCAAAGATCAGGCGAAGATCCCTGAGCTGAACCTGTATCAGTGCGGGACGTATAAAATGCATTCACTGGAAGAAGCACATCAGATTGCAAAAAACATCATTGAGCGCGATGTTCGCGTCAACAAAAATGATGAACTGCTGTTATCTGATGATGAGCTGGAAAAACTGCATCCGTAATTTTTCAGCCCCGGATACAAAAAAACCTGCGCGCATTGCTGCCGCAGGTTTTTTTATGTCTTTTATCTTTTTCAGATATCAGCAGCGATATCGGCACCGGCCGGTTTCAGCGGCGACAGTTTTACCGTTTTAATCACATTCTCACCGATGGCAACCACTTCAAACTGATAGTTCCCGACAGCGACAAGGGTATTGAGTGTCGGGATATCACCGAGCTCTTCCAGCAGAAGACCGTTAATGGTTCGGGCGCCTTCTTCCGGCAGGGAGAGGTTCAGGGCTTTATTGATTTCGCGGATATTGGCAGAACCTTCAATCAGCAGCGTGCCGTCAGGCTGACGGGTGACTTCCTCGGCCAGCGATGGTGACATTGAGGTGGTAAAATCACCGACAATTTCTTCCAGGATGTCTTCCACGGAGATAAGCCCCTGAATATCGCCGTACTCATCGACAACTAATCCGACTTTTTCATTATTGCGCTGGAAATTGACCAACTGTAAGTTCAGTGGTGTGCTGTCCGGCACAAAGTAAACTTTATCAGCGGCCTTGATAAGCATTTGCTTGGTGAATTCCTGCTTCTCAATCATCAGCCGGTAAGCTTCACGGACACGCAGCATACCGATGGCATCATCCAGCGAGTCGCGGTAGAGCACTATCCGGCCGTGCGGTGAGTGCGTAAGCTGGCGCAGAATGGATTTCCATTCATCATTGATATCAATCCCGATGATCTCAGTGCGCGGCACCATAATCTCATCCACACTGACTTTATCCAGATCGAGGATGGAGATCAGCATGTCCTGGTTGCGGCGGGACAGTTTACCTTTGGACTCATTAACGATGGTTTTCAGTTCTTCTTTTGATACTGCATCACTGCGGATCACGGTGCCGCGGATACCGATGCAGCGCATCAGAATCAGGGTTATTGCGTTAAATGCCCAGACCAGCGGCAGACAGATTTTTGCCAGCGGACGCAGCAGAAAACTGCTCGGAAAGGCGACCTGCTGCGGATAGAGTGCGGCAATGGTTTTCGGCATCACTTCGGCAAACACGAGGATGACAAAGGTCAGCACCCCGGTGGCGATAGCCACACCGGCGTTACCGTACAGGCGCATACCGACAATCGTCCCCAGTGCGGAGGCGACAATATTCACCAGGTTATTACCGATAAGAATGAGGCTCAGCAGACGATCCGGTTTCTCCAGCAACCGCTCGACACGGCGGGCCGCCCGGTTTCCCTGCTTGGCCTGATGGCGCAGCCGGTAGCGGTTGATTGTCATCATCCCGGTTTCGGATGCGGAAAAGTACGCTGAAATTATCACTAATAAAATAAGAATAATAATCAGCGTACTTGTTGAGACGTGCTCCACAGCGGTGTTCCTTTCTTTTGTGATGAGCGGAAAAGGGCGTTACAGAGACCGGCTGTTATGCATACAGCATCAGTTCCTGAAACAGACGGTGCCCGAAAAATGCCAGTGTGAGAATAAAGGCACCGGCGAAGTTAAACCAGATAACCCGTTTGCCGCGCCAGCCTTCATGATAGTGCCCCCACAGCAGCACGATGTAGACACACCAGGCAACCATCGACAGCAATGATTTATGAATATTATCTTTATCAAAGATGTTATCCATAAACACAATGCCGGTGGCGAGTGTCAGTGTCAGCAGAATCACGCCGACCTGCGTGATATGAAACATTTTACGCTCGATAACCATTAACGGCGGCATATCCGGCGTAAACTTAAGACGTTTGTTTTTCAGCTGATGATCCATCCAGCCGAGCTGCATAGCATACAGTGCCGCAATAATCAGTGTCGCGAAGCTGAGCAGCGCCAGTCCGATATGCACAAACAGCGGCACACTGGCCTGCAGGTGGGTGATAAACTCGCCCGGCATCAGGGTGGCAAGAATCAGGTTGACCATCGAGAAGCTGTAAACAATCGGGATAAGGAACCACGCCCGGCCCTGAAACGCGACAATCGTCATAATGACGGAGACCAGCAGGCTGACCACCGAACCGAGGTTCAGCAGTGTCAGGTTCTGACCAGCGCCCTGAAAAATCTGTGATTTAATCGCCACGCCGTGACACACCAGAGCGATAACGGCGAAGATAAGCGCCAGTTTCCGGTAGCCGCGCTGATAGCGGAGCACGCCCGGCATCAGAAGTACCAGGCTTAACAGATATGCGCTAATTGCAACAACAGAGATTTCAGGCATGGTTTTGTGATTATTCAGTCAGTAAGATGAAACAAAATTCATACGCCAGTATACCGCAGCCCGCAGATCACTCCAATGATTACACGATACTTTACGTAAATCGGTTCGCTGATTTGCTGCGGTGCGTGTTATAATCCCGGGTATCTTTTCTATTTTTAGCTCAGTTTTGGCAGAGTCGATGACATGTTTGATAATTTAACTGACAGACTTTCGCGCACCTTGCGCAATATCAGTGGTCGCGGACGACTGACGGAAGACAATATTAAAGAAACGCTGCGCGAAGTGCGCATGGCGCTTCTGGAAGCCGATGTTGCCCTGCCGGTGGTACGGGATTTCATCAACCGCGTCAAAGAGCGTGCTGTCGGCCATGAGGTGAATAAAAGCCTGACGCCGGGGCAGGAGTTCGTCAAAATCGTTCAGGGCGAACTGGTTGCGGCGATGGGCGAGGAAAACAACGCCCTGGATCTCTCCGCCCAGCCGCCGGCTGTGGTGCTGATGGCCGGTCTGCAGGGTGCGGGTAAAACCACCAGTGTGGCGAAGCTCGGTAAACTGCTGAAAGAAAAACACAAGAAAAAGGTACTGGTGGTCTCTGCTGACGTTTACCGTCCGGCGGCGATTAAACAGTTACAGACACTGGCAGAGACAGTGGGAATTGAATTTTTCCCGTCTGATGTGTCAGAAAAACCGATTGATATCGCTAAAAAAGCGCTGAAACATGCGCAGCTGCAATTCTTTGATGTCCTGCTGGTGGATACCGCAGGCCGTCTGCATGTCGATGAAGGCATGATGGGCGAAATCAAAGACCTGCATGCGGCCATTAACCCGGTGGAAACCCTGTTCGTCGTGGATGCCATGACCGGTCAGGATGCGGCAAACACCGCCAAAGCCTTTAACGAAGCCCTGCCGCTGACCGGTGTGGTGCTGACTAAAGTTGATGGTGATGCGCGCGGCGGTGCGGCGCTTTCTATCCGTCATATCACCGGTAAACCGATTAAATTCCTGGGTGTCGGGGAAAAAACCGAAGCACTGGAGCCGTTCCATCCGGATCGTGTTGCCTCCCGTATTCTGGGCATGGGCGATGTGCTGTCACTGATTGAAGAGATTGAGAGCAAAGTTGACCGCGATCAGGCGGAGAAACTGGCTTCCAAGCTGAAAAAAGGTGACGGATTTGACCTCAACGACTTCCTGGAACAGCTTAAGCAGATGCGCAATATGGGCGGCATGGCCGGGATGCTGACCAAACTGCCGGGCATGTCTCAGGTGCCGGACGCGGTGAAATCGCAGATGGATGACAGCGTGCTGACCAAAATGGAAGCGATGATCAATTCCATGACCAAAAAAGAGCGCGTCAAACCGGAAATTATTAAAGGTTCCCGCAAACGCCGTATCGCAGCGGGTTCCGGGACTCAGGTGCAGGATGTCAACCGGCTGCTCAAGCAGTTCGATGATATGCAGCGCATGATGAAAAAGATGAAGAAAGGGGGCCTCGCGAAGATGATGCGGGGCATGAAAGGTATGATGCCGCCGGGTATGATGGGGCGGTAAAACAAAGAAAGTCACAAAGAATAATCACTTTGGATTGATTTTTTCGCCAAAGTGAGTAAACTTTTCGGGCTTTTTCTATGACAACCGGACGCCATTCCTCGATGGGGTCTGGTTGTTTGTCAATTCAATGAGGATGTTATGGTAACAATTCGTTTAGCTCGTGGCGGCGCAAAAAAGCGTCCGTTCTACCAAATCGTCGTAACCGACAGTCGTAATGCACGTGACGGTCGTTTCATCGAACGTATTGGTTTCTTCAACCCTATCGCTGCCGGTAAGGCTGAAACTCTGCGCTTAGATCTGGACCGTGTTGAACACTGGGTTGGTCTGGGTGCAACTGTCTCTGATCGTGTTGCTGTACTGATCAAAGACGCAAAAAAAGCAGCTTAATCTGTCACGGTGGTAACAATGAGCAAGCACACTAATCCGCAAGCCCCTTCTGATCCGATTGTACTCGGCAAACTGGGGTCATCTTACGGTATTAAAGGGTGGCTCAGAGTGTTTTCTTCCACCGAAAATACTGAAAGTATTTTTGATTATCAGCCGTGGTTTATCCAGCGTAACGGGGTGTGGCAACACATCGAACCGGAAGACTGGAAATCCCACAATCAGGATATGATCGTCAAACTCAAAGGGGTTGACGACAGAGATGCGGCAAACGTACTGACTAACGCGGAAATCGTGGTAGACAGTTCGCAGTTACCGGAATTAGACGGCGATGATTACTACTGGAAAGACCTGATGGGCTGCCGTGTAGTGACCACCGGCGGATATGATCTCGGCACCGTAACCGATTTAATGGAAACCGGGTCGAATGATGTTCTGGTGATTAAAGCAAATCTGAAAGATGCCTTCGGCATGAAAGAGCGGTTAGTACCGTTTCTTGACGGGCAGGTTATCAGGAAAGTTGATCTCACTGAAAAACTGATTGAAGTTGAGTGGGATCCCGGTTTTTAAACCTCCGGTGATGGTTTTGTCATTAAGTGGGACACGAAAATGTGGATTGGGGTTATCAGCCTGTTTCCTGAAATGTTCCTCTCAATAACCGGGCATGGTGTAACCGGACGGGCAGTAAAAAACGGCCTGATCAGTGTAGATTGCTGGAACCCGCGTGATTTCACGTATGACCGGCACCACACTGTGGACGATCGGCCCTACGGGGGCGGTCCCGGCATGCTGATGATGGTGGAGCCTCTGCGCAAAGCTATCCATGCAGCAAAAGCTGCCGCAGGTGACAATGCGAAAGTGATTTATCTTTCGCCGCAGGGCCGCAAACTCGATCAACAGGGAGTTTGTGAGCTGGCCGCCAACGAGAAGTTAATTCTGGTGTGCGGCCGGTATGAGGGAGTAGATGAACGCGTTATCCAGACTGAGATTGATGAAGAATGGTCAGTCGGGGATTACGTGCTCAGTGGTGGTGAATTACCGGCGATGGTACTGATTGATGCGGTATCGCGTTTTGTCCCGGGTGTCCTCGGACATCAGGCATCAGCAAAAGAAGATTCCTTTGCTGACGGTTTACTTGATCACCCGCACTATACCCGCCCTGAAGTGTTGGATGGCATGTGTGTTCCGCCGGTTTTACTGTCGGGCAACCATGCAGAAATTGATCGCTGGCGTATGAAACAGTCACTCGGTCGCACCTGGCTCAGAAGACCTGAACTTCTGGAAAGCCTAGCTCTGACTGACGAGCAAAGGATGTTGCTGGCTGAATTCCAGCGGGAATATCAGTCCGGAGCAACAAGTTAATCCAGGTATCCTGCGGGATATCTTTTGAAATATCAGTTTACCTAGGGTAAGAGATTTATTATGAGCAACATTATTAAACAACTTGAACAAGAGCAGATGAAACAAGACGTACCTTCATTCCGTCCGGGTGACACCGTGGAAGTTAAGGTATGGGTCGTTGAAGGTTCTAAAAAACGTCTGCAGGCATTCGAGGGCGTGGTTATCGCTATCCGTAACCGCGGTCTGCACTCTGCATTCACTGTTCGCAAGATTTCTAACGGCGAAGGTGTTGAGCGTGTATTCCAGACTCACTCACCTGTTGTTGACAGCATCAGCGTTAAACGCCGTGGTGCCGTTCGTCGTGCTAAACTGTACTACCTGCGTGAGCGTTCAGGTAAGGCAGCTCGTATTAAAGAGCGTTTGAACGCAAAATAATGCGCAAGCATCCGATATGATAATAAAAGGCCAGCCTCGTGCTGGCCTTTTTTATACGCTATTTTATTTTCCTTTCCCGCCTGTTTTCCGTTCGATTCTCTGTATTGTTTATATGACATCATTTTATGCCGTAAATATTTATTTACATTATGCCTACCTTATAAACTACCTTTCTTTCTGTCACTATCTTACACACCATAATCTTAATCCGATCAATTAACTGTATTTTCAATAAATTATCATTTATTTATAAGAGGTTTAGCTGATGGGTGTTATCTGTGCAGAACATCTTATTTTTATTTTGTAATTTAAAATGTACGAAAATATAAATATTTTACGATTTTGGATTGAATTATTTACGAAGGATGTTATGGTGTTTTCTCAGACACTCAACACGTAATCCATTTTTTGTAAAACTCAGCAGGAAAACACTATGATCATGCAAAAAGACGCACTCAATAACGTTCACATCAGTGATGAAATTGTTTTAATCTCACCGGAAGAACTGAAACAAAAGTACCCATTGAGTCGCAACGACCAGCATGCCATCGCCGGTGCACGTAAGACGATTGCGGATATTGTTCATCACCGCGACCCGCGTTTACTGGTTGTCTGTGGCCCGTGTTCCGTTCATGACACGGATGCAGCGCTGGAGTATGCCCGTCGTCTGAAAGAATTATCTGCTGAGTTGAGTGACAGTCTGTATATCGTGATGCGTGTCTATTTTGAAAAACCGCGGACAACCGTGGGCTGGAAAGGACTTATCAGTGATCCGTTTATGGATGGATCTTTCGAGATGGAAAAAGGTCTGCACATCGCCCGCAAACTGATGGTGGATCTGGTTCAGCTCGGCCTGCCGCTGGCCGGTGAAGCGCTGGATCCGAATAACCCGCAGTACCTCGGGGATCTGTTCAGCTGGTCTGCTATCGGTGCACGTACCACTGAATCACAGACACACCGTGAAATGGCATCCGGTCTGTCCATGCCGGTCGGCTTTAAAAACGGGACTGACGGCAGCCTGAGCACTGCCATCAACGCCATGAAAGCTGCGTCCATGCCGCACCGTTTTATGGGGATCAACCAGTCCGGTCAGGTATGTCTGTTACAGACACAGGGTAACCCGAACGGCCATGTGATCCTGCGCGGCGGAAAACGCCCGAACTACAGTGCGGAAGATATTACGGAATGCGAGGCACAAATGAAGAAAGCCGGTCTCACCCCTTCACTGATGGTAGACTGCAGTCACGGCAACTCGGATAAAGATTTCCGTCGTCAGCCGCTGGTGGTGGATGCCGTGGCAGAACAAATTTGTGCCGGAAATACCTCAATTACCGGTATTATGCTGGAAAGCCATATTAATGAAGGCAATCAGTCATCAGAACAGCCGCGCAGTGCCATGCAGTACGGCGTGTCAGTGACAGACGCCTGCATCAGTTGGGAAACCACTGAAGCAGTTCTGCGTCAGCTGCATCAGCAGATCTCACCGGCGCTGGCAGAGCGTGTGGTTCAGTTACAGCAGGCAGGATAATAAAAACAGGCAGGGTGTATGTCCGGTGCATTAACACATTTACGTGATCAAATTGATGAAGTGGATAAATCGCTGCTGTCACTGCTGGCAAAACGCCTGCAGCTAGTGGCGGAAGTCGGGGAAGTGAAAAGCCAGCACGGCCTGCCGGTCTATGCGCCGGATCGCGAAGCCGCAATGCTGGCATCACGGCGGCAGGAGGCGGAATCCCTCGGGGTTCCGCCGGATCTGATAGAGGATGTGCTGCGCCGTATCATGCGGGAGTCCTATTCCCGTGAGAATGATAAAGGGTTTAAAAAGCTCAATGAGCAGGCCCGGCCGATAGTGATTGTCGGTGGTGACGGCAAAATGGGGCAGTTGTTCCGGCGAATGCTGACACTGTCCGGTTATACCGTGCGTATTCTGGACAGCGGCGACTGGGCGGATGCCCCGGAACTGCTGGCAGATGCGGGCATGGTGATTGTCAGTGTGCCTATCCACCTGACCGAACAGGTTATTAAACAATTACCGCCGCTGCCGGAAGATTGCATTCTGGCAGATCTTGCGTCGGTTAAAGCGGGGCCGTTACAGGCGATGCTGGCAGTACACAACGGGCCGGTGCTCGGGTTGCACCCGATGTTCGGGCCGGATGTCGGCAGTTTTGCCAAGCAGGTGGTGGCCTTTTGTGACGGACGTTTCCCGGAGCGGTATCAGTGGTTCCTGGAGCAAATTACAGTCTGGGGCGCGCATTTACAGGGTATTAAGGCGCAGGAGCATGATCGCAATATGCGCTACATTCAGGCGCTGCGTCACTTCACTACCTTTGCTTACGGGCGGTATCTGGCAAAAGAAAATGTCGATCTCGCGCAGCTGCTGTCATTGTCCTCACCGATTTACCGGCTGGAACTGGTCATGATTGGTCGTCTGTTTGCCCAGGATCCGCAGCTTTATGCCGATATCATTATGGCTTCGGAAGATAACCTGGATGTGATAGAGGATTATCACCGTGAGTTCGGTGAAGCCATGTCACTGCTGGAAAGCCGAGATAAAGCAGAGTTTATTTCGCAGTTCTCCGCCGTCAGTGACTGGTTTGGTGAGCACGCACAGCGCTTTATGAAAGAGAGTCAGGGATTACTGCAACAGGCTAGCGACAGCCGCCGCTGATAAATATGAAGGTGCTGATATTTTCAGCACCTTCATACATTGCCGGTTATTTCACACCATTTCCCGAAGGGTAGAAGGTTTTTGGTACTGCCTGATGAGATACCTTTTTCATAATGACAGCTCGCGGATCCCATGCATGTTTGAGTTTGGATTCAATATTAAATTCTTTGTTATGAATATAGTTATAACCGGCAGTAATTGTTTGCTGATTGGAGTAAGCAATGACCGGACGACCTGTCACATCAGCAAGGTCTTGCGCAGCCTGACGTTTTGCAAAACAACTAACTAAATGGATAGGACCGTTATTCCTGAGTAGATCAACTGAGCCTCCGGATTTTTTATTTATGTAAGCCACCAGTTCTTGTGCATTCAGACATTGTGCTTCACTCAGATCCGTTTTTAGCTGAACTTGCCCGTTTATTTTAACCAGCCTGTTATTTTCTATAACGGCGGCAGCCTTACCACCAACCTGTATGAGTCCGTCTTTCCAGTGTCCATGCAGCAGAATGGCATCTTCTTTATTGCCACGGAAGTTATTGCAGTAACCCCGGAACGTGATGCTTTGATCCTGATTCACATCCTCATCAAGACATAGGTTAACCTGCTTAAATGTGGGTTCAGCTGGTTTATGGCTGGTCATTTTAATATCAGAAACAGAATGTAATGAAGCAAACAGGTTTTTAACTGCTGATTTTACAGATGATTCAAACGCATGAAATTTAGCTGATAAGATTTCTGATGATATGTGCATAACTTATTTTCCGCTGATTTATATCGTTAATATATGTTCAGCGAAAAATAGCACCAGACCATGCAGATCACTTTCAAATAATGAGCTGACTAGCTATGCCGGGTAAAATAAAGATGAGATGAAGAAAAGAGAAGCAGCCATCTGCATAACAGATGGCTGAAGGAGGTATTATGCGCGATCAACCGGGAAGGCGATCACATCACTGATCCGCTCTGCACCCAGTGCGAGCATAATCAGGCGGTCAATCCCCAGTGCCACACCGGCACATTCCGGGAATCCGTGTTCAAGTGCTGCCAGCAGATTTTCATCAATCGGCTGCTCCGGCAGACCCATACTTGCCCGTTTGCGGTTATCCCGTTCAAAGCGCTGACGCTGCTCTGCGGCATCAGTCAGTTCACGGAAGCCGTTTGCCAGTTCAACCCCTTTGTAATACACTTCAAAGCGCTCGGCCACGCGGTGATCTTCAGAGCTGATCTCCGCCAGTGAGGCCTGGCTTGCCGGGAAGTGATAAATAAAGGTCGGTTTTTCCAGCCCAATATGCGGCTCCACACCCACCATAAACAGCAACTGCAAAATAGTATCGCGATCTTCCTCAGTATCGGCAATATTGCTGACATCCAGTTTGGCCGCAACTTCACGCAGTTTGTCTTTCTCGGCGGTCAGCGGATCAATATCCAGGTAGCGCAGGAAAGCCTGCTGATAGGATAACGATTCTGCACTTTCACACTCTAAGGTTTGCTGTAATAAATCATCAACCTCATTTATCAGACGGTACATATCATAGTGAGGACGATACCATTCGAGCATGGTGAACTCCGGATTATGATAGCGTCCGGCTTCCTCGTTACGATAACTGCGGCCCATCTGATAAATAGGGCCGCTGCCCGCTGCCAGTAACCGTTTCATGTGGTATTCCGGACTGGTCATCAGATAAAGCGTTATTCCCTGTGCGGCTCCGGGGCCGGTAAACCGAGTTTCAAAGGCGCGCAGATGGACATCGGTGACGGTCGCCTGACTCATGGTCGGCGTTTCGACTTCTAATACACCTCTGTCTGCAAAAAAATGTCTGATTTCATTAACAATTTTTGCGCGTTTTAATAGATTGGCTATCGGGGCAGTCGGCTGCCAGCCCGCAATATCACTCATGCCGTAAGAACTCCGAATAAAAATAAAGGGTGCAGTTTACCCGCAACCTCTGATGGTGACAAACAGATATGCAGAACATGCTACGTGTAAAACCGGGCGCCTGACAGACGTATTGTGCGGTGGCGGGGTGCGGCAGCACCCCCGGCAGGTATAATCAGCCGATTAAGGCAGGCGGGATATGTTCCCCCGGATAACTGCCGAGCACCTTCACTGAACGGGCGATTGCCTGTAACGCTTTGAGCGCCTGCTGCATCGGTACTGAGCGCAGATTGGCATGCACATCAATATAAAACATCTCTTCCCACGGCGTGCCGTGAATAGGGCGGGATTCCAGTTTGCTCATTACAATGTCATGCTCTTTCAGGATAATCAGGGCATCGACCAGCGCACCGGCCTGTTGCCCGGTCGCCATCAGCAGCGTGGTTTTCGCCGGTACCTGCTCTGACACATCAATCGGCTGGCGGGCAATGACAATAAAGCGCGTCATATTGGTCTGCTGATTGGCAAGATTCTGTGCGATCGCCTGTAACCCGTACAGTGCGCCGCCGGCCTCGCTGCCGAGAGCTGCAACATCTGTCCGGTTGAGGGAGGCAACTTTTTCCATCGCCGCCGCGGTACTTTCGCAGTATTCAATTTTGCGATCTGGGAATTGGCTGAGATACTGGCTGCACTGCTCAAACGGCTGCGGATGGCTGTAAAGGGTGGTGATCCCGGCAATATCCGCGCCCGGAATGGTCAGCAGACAGTGATTCACCGGCAGGCGCAACTCGCCGACAATGGAAAGCGGGGTGGTCTGCAGTAAATCATAGACATCATTGATGGCGCCGGAACTGGTATTTTCCAGCGGCAGCATCCCGTAATCGGCCTGACCGTTTTCAACCAGCTCAAAAATATCGCGGAATTTACTGCAGCTGAACTCGGTCATATGATCGAAATGACGGGCGGAATACTGGCGGGCGGCCACATGTGAATAAGACCCTCTCGGGCCGAGGAAGGCTATCCGTGCACTGTTATCCGGTGTCTGGTTCAGGTGTTTTTGCAGAATCGCCTGCTGGGTCAGGACGGAATCTTCAATAATCAGCTGGAACAGGCGGGTGATATAAAATCCGTCCAGTCCGTGCGGCTTGCCTTTGTTTATCAGCACATCCAGCAGTTCACGCTCGCGGTTCTTATCGCGGATGGGGCGGTTATCCTGTAATTTTGTCTGTGCGACAGCCACGGCGAGCTGCCGCCGCTTTGCCAGCAGATCCAGCAATTGTGCATCCAGCTGGCTGATTTGTTCCCGTATAGCTAAAAGATCGTTCATATGTTGTCCTCAGACCCTGTTTCCCGGCGATAAAAAAAAGCCTCCGCAGCGGGAGGCTTTTCTGTGCGTCTTCGTTTTCTTTCTCACACGACAAAAAGCCTCATTAACAGAAGCGAAAAAAGAAAAAGAAGAAGCGGATACGGGGATACATGGTCAGTGCGTTGTCCGTTGTGTCATCAGATGATAGTTAATAGACCTGATGCAACCCGTTGTGTCAACCAAAAAAAAACGCGCCCGGAGGGCGCGCAGAGACAAAACTCAATTTATTATATTTTTTATTCTGCGGATTCTTCATCAGACACAAGGTTGGCTTCTTTAACACTGTTATCCGCGCGGCGCGCTTCACCTTTGTGCTGTGCTTTATTCAGCTGCCGTTCCAGTTTCGCCAGTAATTCATTGATGGCGGCGTACATATCAGCGTGTTTGGCGCTGGCAACTAAATTTCCATTCGGTGTGCTGATGGTGGCATCAACCACAAATCCCTGCGGATCTTTCGCGAGGATAATGTGCGGGTTAATTAAAGGAACCTGCCACTTACTCAGCTTATCGAGACGGTTTTCAACATGCTCCCGGATTGCCGGGGTGATCTCCATTTGCTTACTGGTGATATTCACATTCATAGTGACCTCTCTTTGTTACATCCGTCTTGTTGATACTCAGAATACGTTGATGGCGGCAAGAAAAAATTGATCGCCGTCACTAATATTTTTTAGTTTTTTCAAAAGGTTATAATTTTGTGACTCAGGCTGAGAATACAGATGATACAACTTGCGGGAAGGGACTGAATCGTGCATTATCGATAAGTTGGCTGACCGCATATTCTCAGAGACGAGAAGGCTGTCGGCCATTTTTTATGTAGTAACATAATGATAAGACAATAAAAAAGCCATCCGGAGATGGCCTTTTCAATCAGATGAGTAAAACGGAACTCAGTCGCGCGGGTTGGCGGCAATCAGCTGTGCCACTTTTCCGGCTTCCGCCGTTAATCCCAGTTCATTATAGGCATTTTCCATCAGCGGCAGCGCCTGACGTGTCGCCAGTGTGTCCGGATAATCACGCAGCATTAATTCAACACGATTAATCACCGCGACATATGCCCCGCGTTTCGTGTAGAATTTCGCAACGGCCAGTTCAAAGGCCGCAAGGCGATCTTTGAGGAATACCAGACGTTTTGCGGAGTCTGTTGCATAGATACTGGTCGGATAATAACGCAGTAACTGGCTGAAATCCTGGAACGCCACACGCGCGTTTTGCGGGTCACGGTCTGCACGATCGATACCAAAGAAACTCTGCAGCATGTTATCATCGAGCGCCTGAGCGGTCAGACCGCGCATGTACAGGACGTAATCGATGTTCGGATGTGTCGGGTTCAGACGCATGAAACGGTCGATTGAGGCCAGTGCCATCTGTAAATCACCTGCTTTATAGTAGGCGTAAATCAGATCCAGCTGAACCTGCTGCGAATACGGGCCGAAAGGAAAACGGTTATCGAGGGTCTCAAGCTGCGTGATGGCCCCTTTATAGTTACCGTCCTGTAATTTTTCCTGGCCGACAGTATACAGCTCTGACGGTGAGGCATCCGGGAGAATTTCCTTGTTTCCGGAACAGCCGGACAACATGAGGCTTAGCGTGGCGGCGGCCACGAGATATTTCATACGTATCATCACGTGTTGATTATCCTCTGAATATTTTTTAGGGAGCACTCCGTACAGCTCCCGCTGGCGATCACGATACAATACCACATAGTTTAAATGAAACGGTGTTACCGTTCAAAATATAACTTTCTGAAACAGAGACAAACATGGCTCAAGAAATACAACTTACCGCAACTATTAATGAATCACAGCTCGGTCAGCGTTTAGATCAGGCTTTGGCGGAATTGTTCCCTGATTATTCACGATCACGTATAAAAGAGTGGATCTTAGATGACAGGGTTCAGGTTAACGGCCGTCTTGTCAACAAACCAAAAGAAAAAATGCTGGGCGGGGAACAGATCAGTATTGATGCACTGATTGATGAGGACATGCGTTTTGAACCGCAAAACCTGCCGCTCAATATCGTTTATGAAGATGATGATATCCTGGTGATTAATAAACCGCGTGATTTTGTGGTGCACCCGGGAGCAGGTAATCCGGACGGTACTGTCCTGAACGCGCTGCTGTATCATTATCCTGATATTGCCGATGTGCCGCGTGCGGGTATCGTTCACCGCCTGGATAAAGATACCACCGGGCTGATGGTGGTGGCGAAAACTGTACCTGCCCAGACACGGCTGGTGGAATCACTGCAACTGCGCGAAATCACCCGTGAATATGAAGCGGTGGCCAATGGCCGTATGACAGCGGGCGGCAAAGTGGAAGAACCGATTTCCCGCCACCCGACCAAACGTACTCATATGGCCGTTAACCCGATGGGTAAACCGGCGGTGACACATTACCGTGTGATGGAGCATTTCCGTGCTCACACCCGTCTGCGTCTGCGTCTGGAAACCGGCCGTACTCACCAGATCCGTGTGCATATGGCACATATCAATCATCCGTTGGTGGGTGATCAGCTCTACGGCGGTCGTCCGCGCCCGCTGAAAGGGGCAAGTGATGAATTCCGCGATGCACTGCGTGAATTTGACCGCCAGGCTCTGCATGCCACCATGCTGCGTCTTTACCATCCGATCACCGGGATTCAGATGGAGTGGCACGCGCCGATTCCGGATGATATGGTGAAACTGATTGAAGTTCTCAAAGCTGATGCACAAGAGCATCAGGATGATATGGACTGGTAAGGAGTCACCATGACCGCACTGATTACCCCGCAATGGCCGCTGCCCGCAGGTGTGAGAGCCTGCAGTTCATTACGTACAGGCGGTGTCAGTCAGCCGCCGTTTGACAGCCTCAATCTGGGGCTGCATACCGGTGATTCCCCGGAGGATGTCGCCCGTAACCGGGCGATTCTGGCAGAGGCGGCCGGGTTTCCGGACACGCCGCTGTGGCTGAATCAGGTACACGGAACGGATGTTGCCATTCTGGATGACAACACACCGCGCGGCCCGCAGGCCGATGCGGTGTATACCCGCACCCCGGGGAAGGTCTGTGCGATCATGACGGCGGATTGCCTGCCGGTACTGTTCTGTTCCCGTGACGGGCGCGAAGTGGCCGGTGCTCACGCCGGCTGGCGCAGTTTATGTGGTGGCGTGCTGGAAAATACGGTCTCCTGCTTTACGGCTGCGCCGTCAGACATTATTGCCTGGCTGGGGCCGGCCATCGGCCCGCAGAAATTTGAGGTCGGCGCTGAAGTGCGGGAGGCGTTTATGGCGCACGCGGCAGAAGCAGCTTCAGCATTTATTCCGCATGGTGATAAATATCTGGCGGATATTTATCAGCTGGCCCGTCAGCGGCTGGCAGCAGCCGGTGTGACCGCTGTTTCCGGCGGCACCGAATGCACCGTGACAGATTCTGCCCGCTTCTTTTCTTACCGCCGTGATGCCCGTACCGGACGGATGGCGTCATTTATCTGGATCACCCCGCCGCAAAAGTCATAACCTTCAGGATTACGCATAATATTTAATATTTTTTCAAAATCTGGCTTGAATATTTGACAAAAGTCCTCATTTAGTACTTAGCTAAAATTCAAAGCCATTTTTTGGAGGTGTTATGCGTTTGGATCGTTTCACGAATAAATTCCAGCAAGCGCTCGCCGACGCCCAGTCTCTTGCAGTCGGGCACAGCAATCAGTTTATTGAACCCGTGCATTTACTGTCAGCATTTCTGCATCAGGAAGGCGGGTCGGTGCGTCCGTTACTGGCATCAGCCGGGGCGGATATTGCGCAGCTTAATCAGAAGATTGATGACACCATCAGTCGTTTACCGCAGGTGGAAGGTTCCGCCGGGGATGTGCAACCCTCTCAGGATTTAATCCGTCACCTGAATATATGTGACCAGATTGCACAAAAACAAAATGATGCTTACATCGCATCCGAAATTTTTGTTCTGGCTGTATTAGAGAGCAACAGCTCATTAGCAGATGTATTAAAAGCAGCCGGAATTAATAAACAAACACTTAAGAAGGCTATAGACATTATGCGTGGTGGTGAGAATGTGAATGACCAGGGCGCGGAAGATCAACGCCAGGCCCTGAAGAAATATACGATTGATTTAACTGAGCGCGCCGAATCCGGCAAACTCGACCCGGTTATCGGCCGTGATGAAGAGATCCGCCGGACTATCCAGGTCTTACAGCGCAGAACCAAAAACAACCCGGTACTGATCGGGGAGCCCGGGGTGGGTAAAACCGCCATCGTGGAAGGACTGGCGCAGCGTATCGTCAACGGCGAAGTCCCGGAAGGACTGAAAAATAAACGCGTGCTGTCTCTGGATCTCGGTGCGCTGCTGGCTGGTGCCAAATACCGCGGTGATTTCGAGGAGCGTCTGAAAGCCGTTCTGAATGAATTATCCAAAGAAGAAGGCAGTGTCATCCTCTTTATTGATGAGCTGCATACCATGGTCGGCGCAGGTAAAGCGGATGGCGCAATGGACGCCGGGAACATGCTGAAACCGGCACTGGCCCGTGGTGAACTGCACTGTGTGGGCGCAACCACACTGGATGAATACCGCCAGTATATAGAGAAAGATGCGGCATTAGAGCGCCGTTTCCAGAAAGTCTATGTGGCAGAGCCGACAGTGGAAGACACCATTGCGATTCTGCGTGGTCTGAAAGAGCGGTATGAACTGCATCACCATGTGCAGATAACCGACCCGGCGATTGTCGCGGCGGCAACGTTATCTCACCGCTATATCACGGATCGTATGTTACCGGATAAAGCGATTGACCTGATTGATGAAGCAGGTGCAAGTCTGCGTATGCAGATGGATTCCAAACCGGAATCCCTCGACAGACTGGATCGCCGTATCATTCAGTTAAAACTGGAACAGCAGGCACTGAAAAAAGAGTCTGATGATGCCAGTAAAAAACGGCTTAATATGCTGGAGCAGGAACTGACCGAGAAAGAGCGCGAGTATGCGTCTCTGGAAGAAGAGTGGAAAGCGGAGAAAGCAACGCTGTCCGGTACCCAGCACATCAAAGCAGAACTGGAGCAGGCAAAAACGGCACTGGAGCAGGCACGCCGTACCGGTGATCTGACCAAAATGTCAGAATTACAGTACGGTAAAATTCCGGAGCTGGAAAAACAGCTGGCAGCAGCCAATGCGGCAGAAGATAAAGAGATGAAACTGCTGCGTAATAAAGTCACTGATGTGGAAATCGCTGAGATCCTGGCGCGCTGGACCGGTATTCCGGTATCCCGCATGCTGGAAGGCGAGCGTGAAAAACTGCTGCGCATGGAGCAGGTGATGCACAGCCGTGTGATCGGCCAGGATGAAGCAGTTGACGCGGTAGCCAATGCTATCCGCCGCAGCCGTGCCGGGTTATCGGATCCGAACCGTCCGATTGGTTCGTTCCTGTTCCTCGGACCGACCGGGGTGGGTAAAACCGAGCTGTGTAAAGCGCTGGCTGATTTCCTGTTCGACAGCGATGACGCGATGGTGCGTATCGATATGTCCGAGTTTATGGAAAAACACTCTGTGGCACGGCTTATCGGGGCACCTCCGGGATATGTCGGGTATGAAGAGGGCGGTTATCTGACCGAAGCGGTCCGCCGTCGTCCTTATTCCGTCATTCTGCTGGATGAAGTGGAAAAAGCGCATCCGGATGTCTTCAACATCTTATTACAGGTGCTGGATGACGGACGGCTGACTGACGGGCAGGGGCGCACTGTGGACTTCCGTAACACGGTCGTGATTATGACCTCTAACCTGGGGTCTGACCGGATTCAGGAACACTTTGGTGAACTGAATTACGATGCAATGAAAGGCGCGGTCATGGAAGTGGTTTCTCATCACTTCAGACCGGAATTCATCAACCGTATTGATGAAGTGGTGGTATTCCATCCGCTGGCGAAAGAGCAGATCCACGCGATTGCGAAAATTCAGCTCAAACGCCTGTACAAACGTCTGGAAGAGCACGGCTATCAGGTCACGATTACTGACAGTGCGCTGGATAAACTGGCAGAAGCCGGATTCGACCCGGTATTCGGGGCACGTCCGCTGAAACGGGCTATTCAGCAGGAGATCGAAAACCCGATGGCGCAGGCGATGCTGTCCGGCAAACTGATTCCGGGCAAAATGATCACTCTGGATTTAACCGATGGTGTGATCACCGCGAAACAGTAATAACAGAAGAAAGCAAAACAGAGGGGTGCGAAAGCGCCCCTTTTTTGTGCATAATGCACAGGAAATCAGCGATACCTTATGTGTTTGCCCGGTTTTTGAGCAAACAGAAAAAAAGTTGAAATAAACACTTGCGTGATCTCAGCGAGTGTCTATAATGCGCCCTCACTGACACGGAGCAACACGCTGAGAAGCGCGCCGACAGTAGAGGAAAGCGAAAAAAAGTTGAAAAACAACGCTTGACTCGAAGGGGCTGGAAACGTAATATACGCAGCCTCGCAACAACGCAGAAGGCCGACAACGGCAGCGAAGGTTGTAACTGCTCTTTAACAATTTATCAGACAATCTGTGTGGGCACTCGCAGGACATATCACAAAAAATATTATTTTTGAGAAGTCTTGAAGAGTGACCAATACAGCAGCTTAGTAATAAGCAGCAGTAAACAGTTTAATTCTTTGAGCATCAAACACTTTTAATTGAAGAGTTTGATCATGGCTCAGATTGAACGCTGGCGGCAGGCCTAACACATGCAAGTCGGGCGGTAACAGGGAGAAGCTTGCTTCTCCGCTGACGAGCGGCGGACGGGTGAGTAATGTATGGGGATCTGCCTGATGGCGGGGGGATAACTACTGGAAACGGTAGCTAATACCGCATAATGTCTTCGGACCAAAGCGGGGGACCTCCGGGCCTCGCGCCATCAGATGAACCCATATGGGATTAGCTAGTAGGTGAGGTAACGGCTTACCTAGGCGACGATCCCTAGCTGGTCTGAGAGGATGATCAGCCACACTGGGACTGAGACACGGCCCAGACTCCTACGGGAGGCAGCAGTGGGGAATATTGCACAATGGGCGCAAGCCTGATGCAGCCATGCCGCGTGTATGAAGAAGGCCTTCGGGTTGTAAAGTACTTTCAGTCGGGAGGAAGGTGTCAAGGTTAATAACCTTGGCAATTGACGTTACCGACAGAAGAAGCACCGGCTAACTCCGTGCCAGCAGCCGCGGTAATACGGAGGGTGCAAGCGTTAATCGGAATTACTGGGCGTAAAGCGCACGCAGGCGGTTGATTGAGTCAGATGTGAAATCCAGGGCTTAACCGGGAATTGCATCTGATACTGGTCAGCCTAGAGTCTTGTAGAGGGGGATAGAATTCCATGTGTAGCGGTGAAATGCGTAGAGATGTGGAGGAATACCGGTGGCGAAGGCGGCCCCCCCGACAAGACTGACGCTCAGGTGCGAAAGCGTGGGGAGCAAACAGGATTAGATACCCTGGTAGTCCACGCTGTAAACGATGTCGACTTGGAGGTTGTGCCCTTGAGGCGTGGCTTCCGGAGCTAACGCGTTAAGTCGACCGCCTGGGGAGTACGGCCGCAAGGTTAAAACTCAAATGAATTGACGGGGGCCCGCACAAGCGGTGGAGCATGTGGTTTAATTCGATGCAACGCGAAGAACCTTACCTACTCTTGACATCCAGAGAACTTAGCAGAGATGCTTTGGTGCCTTCGGGAACTCCGAGACAGGTGCTGCATGGCTGTCGTCAGCTCGTGTTGTGAAATGTCGGGTTAAGTCCCGCAACGAGCGCAACCCTTATCCTTTGTTGCCAGCGCGTGATGGCGGGAACTCAAAAGGAGACTGCCGGTGATAAACCGGAGGAAGGTGGGGATGACGTCAAGTCATCATGGCCCTTACGAGTAGGGCTACACACGTGCTACAATGGCGTATACAAAGGGAAGCGACCCCGCGAGGGCAAGCGGAACTCATAAAGTACGTCGTAGTCCGGATTGGAGTCTGCAACTCGACTCCATGAAGTCGGAATCGCTAGTAATCGTAGAATCGGAATGCTACGGTGAATACGTTCCGGGCCTTGTACACACCGCCCGTCACACCATGGGAGTGGGTTGCAAAAGAAGTAGGTAGCTTAACCTTCGGGGAGGGCGCTTACCACTTTGTGATTCATGACTGGGGTGAAGTCGTAACAAGGTAACCGTAGGGGAACCTGCGGTTGGATCACCTCCTTACCTATGTTGATACAGAATGTGAGTGTTCACACAGATTGTCTGATAGAAAGAAGCAGATACCGGGAATAGGCTTGTAGCTCAGGTGGTTAGAGCGCACCCCTGATAAGGGTGAGGTCGGTGGTTCAAGTCCACTCAGGCCTACCAAAACCGAATTGATACTGCGTTATGAAAAGACTCGTTTACCTTAGTAAACTTCGCCTTTCCATGCCTTGTCTCAATGCGGTTTCCTCTTTTCATGATGAAAAGACACGCCCGGGAAAACCAAATAATGGGGCTATAGCTCAGCTGGGAGAGCGCCTGCCTTGCACGCAGGAGGTCAGCGGTTCGATCCCGCTTAGCTCCACCATTATCTGATATCTGAAAAATAATTCAGAGTTTACCGGAAACGGTATGCTGTGAATTATTATGCTCTTTAACAATCCGGAACAAGCTGAAAAATTGAAACAATCAATATTATCACCGAGGTAATATTGATGAGTCTCTCAGCCGAACAACTTTGAAAGTACTCACTTTCGAGGGGGAAGCGAGCTAAATAATTTCGCGGAGGCCAGCGCACAGCAAGCGGAGCATACATCAGTATGTGAGCATTGCGAGCACTGCCCGACAAAGAAATTATGACGCGCAGCGACCCGTCCAGAAAGACACTTTCGGGTTGTGAGGTTAAGCGAATAAGCGTACACGGTGGATGCCTAGGCAGTCAGAGGCGATGAAGGACGTGCTAATCTGCGATAAGCGCCGGTAAGGTGATATGAACCGTTATAACCGGCGATTTCCGAATGGGGAAACCCAGTGCAATTCGTTGCACTATCATTACCTGAATACATAGGGTAATGAAGCGAACCGGGAGAACTGAAACATCTAAGTACCCCGAGGAAAAGAAATCAAACGAGATTCCCCCAGTAGCGGCGAGCGAACAGGGAGCAGCCCAGGACCTTAATCAGCATCAGTGTTAAGAGAACAGTCTGGAAAGGCTGGCCACAGCAGGTGATAGCCCTGTATCTGAAAGCACTGGTGTTGTGAGTCCGATGAGTAAGGCGGGACACGTGTTATCCTGTCTGAATACAGGGGGACCATCCTCCAAGGCTAAATACTCCTGACTGACCGATAGTGAACCAGTACCGTGAGGGAAAGGCGAAAAGAACCCCGGCGAGGGGATAAAAAAGAACCTGAAACCGTGTACGTACAAGCAGTGGAGCACCTTTATGGTGTGACTGCGTACCTTTTGTATAATGGGTCAGCGACTTATATTCTGTAGCAAGGTTAACCGGATAGGGGAGCCGCAGGGAAACCGAGTCTTAACTGGGCGAATTAGTTGCAGGTACAGACCCGAAACCCGGTGATTCAGCCATGGGCAGGTTGAAGGTTGGGTAACACTAACTGGAGGACCGAACCGACTAATGTTGAAAAATTAGCGGATGACTTGTGGCTGGGGGTGAAAGGCCAATCAAACCGGGAGATAGCTGGTTCTCCCCAAAAGCTATTTAGGTAGCGCCTCGTGAACTGATCTCTGGGGTAGAGCACTGTTTCGGCTAGGGGGTCATCCCGACTTACCAACCCGATGCAAACTGCGAATACCGGAGAATGTTATCACGGGAGACACACGGCGGGTGCTAACGTTCGTCGTGAAGAGGGAAACAACCCAGACCGCCGGCTAAGGTCCCAAAGTCATAATTAAGTGGGAAACGAAGTGGGAAGGCTCAGACAGCCAGGATGTTGGCTTAGAAGCAGCCATCATTTAAAGAAAGCGTAATAGCTCACTGGTCGAGTCGGCCTGCGCGGAAGATGTAACGGGGCTAAATTATGCACCGAAGCCGCGGCAGCGATATGTAAATATTGTTGGGTAGGGGAGCGTTCTGTAAGCCTGTGAAGGTGTGCTGTGAGGCATGCTGGAGGTATCAGAAGTGCGAATGCTGACATAAGTAACGATAATGCGGGTGAAAAACCCGCACGCCGGAAGACCAAGGGTTCCTGTCCAACGTTAATCGGGGCAGGGTGAGTCGACCCCTAAGGCGAGGCTGAAAAGCGTAGTCGATGGGCAACGGGTTAATATTCCCGTACTGGTGGTAACTGCGAAGGGGGGACGGAGAAAGCTAAATCATCCGGGCGACGGTTGTCCCGGTTTAAGCGTGCAGGTGGACTGACCAGGCAAATCCGGTCGGTTGTTAACACTGAGGCGTGACGACGAGCCACTACGGTGGTGAAGTGATTGATGCTCTGCTTCCGGGAAAAGCCTCTAAGCTCCAGGTTACCATTAATCGTACCCCAAACCGACACAGGTGGTCAGGTAGAGAATACTCAGGCGCTTGAGAGAACTCGGGTGAAGGAACTAGGCAAAATGGTGCCGTAACTTCGGGAGAAGGCACGCTGGCATTAGGTGAAGTGATTTACTCATGGAGCTGAAGCCAGCCGCAGATACCAGCTGGCTGCAACTGTTTATTAAAAACACAGCACTGTGCAAACACGAAAGTGGACGTATACGGTGTGACGCCTGCCCGGTGCCGGAAGGTTAATTGATGAGGTCAGCCGCAAGGCGAAGCTTCTGATCGAAGCCCCGGTAAACGGCGGCCGTAACTATAACGGTCCTAAGGTAGCGAAATTCCTTGTCGGGTAAGTTCCGACCTGCACGAATGGCGTAATGATGGCCAGGCTGTCTCCACCCGAGACTCAGTGAAATTGAACTCGCTGTGAAGATGCAGTGTACCCGCGGCAAGACGGAAAGACCCCGTGAACCTTTACTATAGCTTGACACTGAACATTGAGCCTTGATGTGTAGGATAGGTGGGAGGCAACGAAGTGTGGACGCCAGTCTGCACGGAGCCATCCTTGAAATACCACCCTTTAACGTTTGATGTTCTAACCCGGGTCCATAATCTGGATCGGGGACCGTGTCTGGTGGGTAGTTTGACTGGGGCGGTCTCCTCCCAAAGAGTAACGGAGGAGCACGAAGGTTGGCTAAGCATGGTCGGACATCATGCGGTTAGTGCAAAGGCATAAGCCAGCTTGACTGCGAGAGTGACGGCTCGAGCAGGTACGAAAGTAGGTCTTAGTGATCCGGTGGTTCTGAATGGAAGGGCCATCGCTCAACGGATAAAAGGTACTCCGGGGATAACAGGCTGATACCGCCCAAGAGTTCATATCGACGGCGGTGTTTGGCACCTCGATGTCGGCTCATCACATCCTGGGGCTGAAGTAGGTCCCAAGGGTATGGCTGTTCGCCATTTAAAGTGGTACGCGAGCTGGGTTTAGAACGTCGTGAGACAGTTCGGTCCCTTATCTGCCGTGGGCGGCTGGAAGATTGAGAGGGGTTGCTCCTAGTACGAGAGGACCGGAGTGAACGCACCACTGGTGTACGGGTTGTGATGCCAATTGCATTGCCCGGTAGCTAAGTGCGGAAGAGATAACCGCTGAAAGCATCTAAGCGGGAAACTTGCCTCGAGATGAGTCTTCCCTGACCCTTTAAGGGTCCTGAAGGAACGTTTGAGACTAAGACGTTGATAGGCTGGGTGTGTAAGCGCAGCGATGCGTTGAGCTGACCAGTACTAATGAACCGGGAGGCTTAACCTGACAACACCGAAGGTGTTTTGAGTTGAGAGACGATTAGAGAGATTTTTCAGCACAGTGAAGAGGCAGAAGTCATTCACTGTGAAAGCTTGTTTTGGATTGAAATGAATTTGCCTGGCGGCCGTAGCGCGGTGGTCCCACCTGACCCCATGCCGAACTCAGAAGTGAAACGCCGTAGCGCCGATGGTAGTGTGGGGTCTCCCCATGTGAGAGTAGGGAACCGCCAGGTTATTATTAAGTGAAGAAGCCACCCTTTGGGTGGCTTTTTTGCGTTTGGGCGAAAAGAAAAATGGCGAAATGTGTGGTCATTTACCGGATGAAAAATTAACAGTCGGTAATTTCGGGTTTAACTACAGGTAATACTCTGCACCTGAATAGATCATAATGAGTCAATGGTGAGAAATCACACCTTATATATATCGCTGTCATTCTCCTGAAATGTTCCGAATCCCTCGAATACAATCTAAATTCTCTCCTTTCCGGACACGAGCTACGTGCTTTTTTAAGCTATAAGACAGGCTGATTTTGCTTCTTTAGGGCACTGTGCGACAAAAATGAAATATTAAAAAAGCCACTGCGTGCCTGATGCAGACTTTCTGAACAATTCCGGGTAACCGGGAAACTCAGAACGCATTATCCTGTGGTCACACTTTGCCGGGGTCGGGGCTCATCGCTGCAGTTGCAAATACCGGAAAAACGGTCCTGACAAGTCGGATGGCTGACGGGCTATATTACGCAGTCAGGTACAGGAACTGCATAACATCAGTCATGGAAAGAGACTTCGGATGAAGATGACCGGGTGACAGACATCACCCTGAATAATGGTATGGATGCAGCAATCAAGAGCCAGACTTCATTTACCAGCGAACTGGGTGTCAATGCCGGTAAAGACTTCAGCTTTGATAACGGCCTGGTGTTCTCTCCGTATGTGAAAGCGGCGTGGAATCATCAGTATGAAGACGGTAACGAAGTTGAATTTAACCGTTACAACACCATTAACCTGGATTTATCCGGCAGTACCGGTAAATTCGGTGCCGGTTTCAATGCCCGCTACAACAACGTGAATATGTTCATGAAATTACAGCACATTGCCGGTGATGCAGTTTATTCACCAATCAACGGACAGATTGGTATCCGTTATAACTTCTGATCCATGATCAGAGGCTAAAAATCTGCGTTACAGTTAATTCAGGCCATTTAAAGACCCGATGGCCGGAACAGAAAGGGTTTCATGTTTATCATGAAACCCTTTTCTATAGTTCTTTCACCCGCTCCTGAATGATTAACCTCACTGTTCTGCCACCTTCTGTTGCCAGTACGAAAGATTCCGGTAATATTTCCGGCTCTTTGATGGG
Organism: Morganella morganii; assembly: GCF_019243775.1. Lineage (NCBI taxonomy): Bacteria > Pseudomonadati > Pseudomonadota > Gammaproteobacteria > Enterobacterales > Morganellaceae > Morganella > Morganella morganii. The sequence continues at coordinate 2,780,571 of NZ_CP069157.1, read as the reverse complement.
CAGTCAGTTGTCCGGATATACGTCACGTCACCATATCTGATCGGGTAGTGTTACTGCGGACTGACGCGTAAGGTGATATCTTTACTGCCCATACGGTTATACGCTAACTGTCCGTAAGGTGTGATAAAGATCTGATTACTGAAGGTAAAGGTATAACCGGTTTCCAGCGCCATCCCCCAGACAGAGGTGGGGTAATTGTCGCTGCTGACATCATAACCGTTAGTGAATGTTGTCTTCAGTTTATTATCAAAGTGGTTATATTTCAGTAATGCATCCGCATACCAGCCGTTGCTGTTCAGATAAGTGGCATAGGCACCGAAGGTATAGCTGTCGATATCACTGGTACCTGCCCGGTCATTTTTGACATCACCTTTATCAAATCAGGTGAAACCACCCAGAACCAGTTTGCTGTCACTGTTTAACGCTAACTGATAATCCGCACCCAGTTCCAGACCGGCGTGTCTGAGTTTGTACTGAATCTGATCCTTATCCACTTTGGTATTGCTGCCGATACCCTGCATCCAGAGACCGTTCTCAATACTGTCGCTGGTACGCAGCATATGCAGACGTGCACGCAGATGATCAACTTCGTTGTTGTACATCAGCTGCGGCGCACTGGACAGTGCGAGTACCGCACGGGCACTTGGTGTCAGGCGATCGGTTGCAGTGAATGACCATGTGGTGTCATTATCGGCACCGGTACGGGTCTGAATATTATGAATGTAAGTACCGGCATCCATCAGGTTGAGGATTTTGCCGTCCGCATCCTTCATACCAAAGACCACATTGCTGTCACCGGCCACGTTTTTCACATATGCGAAATCAGCAGACTGAGGGCGATTCAGAACGGCTTCTTTACCGGTGCCCCGCTCAATGATGGTGACATAGTGCTGACCATAAGCATTATCAGTATTGATAAAGTCAGAATTACCATTGAGGATATTGCTGTTCATGGTGAAATCTAACGTGGTGTTATCATACTGCGCCGGATCATTGTTACCCAGATTATTGATATTCATCTGAGTATGGCCTGCCGGATTGGTCCGGTGGTCAAAATTCACCGCTGCTTTACCGTTTAAGGTACCGATAGTGACGGCATCGTGTTCCTGAGTGCCTTCATAAACGGTGACGGAGCTTTTGCCTTTGGTCTGGCTCAGAGCAAGATCTTCCACATACGCACCATTGGTGGTGGCCGCATACAGATGCAGATGGTTTTTGCCGTTAAAAGTAGTTTTGCCGGTCGCTTTACCATTGGCCTCAACAATCATATCGATATCACCGTTGAGGGTGTTATTTTTCGCTTCACCGCCATTTTCAACGCTTAAGTGAGAATTGCCGGTCTGGGTGTTATCGGTGGCCAGGCCGCCTTTCTTAACAATCTGATTGGTATTGGTCAGTTTGTTATTGTTGGCGGTACCGCTGGTAACCTGCTCACCACGTTTATCAGCTTTATTGGTGATGGTATTGTTTTCTGCAAGACCATCCACATACTGACTGCCGTTGGTAATGTCATTTTTAATACCGGCAGTACCGTTTTTGCCGACAACCTGCTTACCGCGGTTAGTGGCTTTGTTAGTGATGGTATTATTTTCTGCAAAACCATCCACAAACTGGCTGCCGTCAGTAATGTCATTTTTAACGGATGAGATACCGTCTTTTTCAACACGCGGATCAGTGTTGCTCAGGGTGTTATCTTCCGCTTTACCGCGTACAACCTGGATACCGTGTTCAGCACCGGCATTATCGATAACGTTTTTAACGGCAACACCGGTTTTTTCAATGATCTGATCGGCATTTTTCAGTGTGTTGTCAGTTGCTGTGCCGCTGACTAACTGAAGGCCGTGTGTGCCGGTGGTATTATCGATACTGTTTGTGGTGGCTTTGCCGCCGGCACCAATGGTCTGATTACCATTAGTGATATTGGTTTTTTCTGCCGTACCTTTGACAACCTGATCACCATCTTTGATTGTGTTACCTTTGGCAACACCACCGGTGTTGATAGTCTGATCGGCGTAGTCAAATTTGGAATCAATGGCCAGGCCGTGATTATTGACAGTTTGTCCGGCTCTCTGACCTGTCGTTTTATCACCGGTAAAGGTGGAATCAAGTGCAATGGCTTTGCGGGAGTCATTGTCACCGTTCAGATACTGCTGGCTGGCGCCGGTAAATGTGCCGTTGCGGGACAGTGATTTGTCATTAACAGTCTGGGTGGCATTACCTGTGAAGGTATCGCCTTCAGACACCAAATATTCACCGTGATCCGCCGGATCCAGACGGCTGTCATCAACCAGTGTTCCTCTGGTGGTAATTGTCGCAGCACCAACGAGTTCTGTTTTGTCCATCGTGGAGCCATCCAGAACCTGTTCTGAGTTATCGCTGTATGTACCATTGGATGTACTCAGCGTGATTTCAGCTTGTTTGTGGTTTGTATTATCACCGAATATTTCATAATAGTGGCCTGTGTTCGGAATAAAGGTGAATGGGAAAAGATCCTAATACCTATTGTTATCAGGTAATTATAGGGTGTTTACTACGCAGGAAATAAGAGGGGTCCTATTGCGGGTATCTAATGGTATGAATATGTTCTTATTTTATTTTTACTATGGGTATTTGCACTTAGACATATTATTTTCATCCTTACTTATCCGGATTTTGGGTTGTAGTTATTATCAAATTAATAATGAAAATGCCATTTTCATTCCGGTTTATTTTACGTAATATTAATTTTAAGCTATGTTGTTTAAATAAGGAATAAGGAGAAATAGCACTATTTAAATCGAAAGGTTATTAAATATTTAAATTGCCGGGTCTGATGCCATTGCGGAAAATTAACCGGAATGAATCATTTTTTGCATGTGATGTTGCTCACAAAATTTACACTGCCCGGTCACCGGATTTTTATTTCAGCGATTGGTACACACTGTAACCGGCAACGGCGCCGGCGATATCCCAGACGAAATCTTTCACACTCCAGCCGGTACCGCCCGGGCGGCTGTCATAAAACTCTTTCGCGGCTCCCAGCGCAACAGAAAAACCGATACCGAATTGTGCACTGTGCCGGTGCTGCCAGTTCTGGTGATCGCCATAAGCATTAGCGGCAATTGCGGTTGCAGCTGAAAAGGCGAAATGCTGGGCTTTATCCCGTCCGGTCCAGCTGTCATTAGCAAGGTGCATCGAACAGCCGGAACTCAGCAGCAGGCAGAAAGACACTGTCATGCAGGTACGTAATGTAACGGGCATACTCATTCTCCGGGAAACAGATAAAAAAAATCCCGGCGGGTGCCGGGAGGTTTATATCAGAGGATCCGGCTTATCAGGCGATCAAGACGGACGCGGCGCAGACGGCGCAGCAGTTTTTTGATCTTGACCGGATAGTCACGGATATTATCCAGCTCAGTATAGCTGCGGATAATGGTTGTGTTGGTGCGGATATTGGCCAGCTCTTCCTGACGCTGTGCGTGCAGCTCCTGTTTCGGGTCACGGATAAGGATCGCATTTTCCAGATCCAGGCCCCAGGCGCGCGGGTTCAGGTTATTACCGGTGATCAGCTGCCACTGATTGTCCACCCACATCCCTTTCAGGTGATAGGTGTTGTCGTCATCTTTCCACAGGCGGATGGTCAGTTGCTCACTGTCGGAGAACCGCTGCAGACGCTGCATAAAGCGGCGCAGATTGATTTCATACAGATAAGGCAGCCCGCCGATAATTTTGAACGGCTCTTCCGGCGGAATATAGAAATCATTGGCAGTTTTATCGCCGATAATGATTTCCACCTGTTTCCCGTCCCGCAGCAGGCGGCTGATAATGCGCACCAGTGTTGACGGCAGATTGAAATACGGCGTGCAGATAACCACTTTTTCCTGTGCGGAACACATCAGGTGCTCAATGGTGTTATTGAGCATGTTCTTTTTCCCGAGACCAATCAGCGGCGTCACGGCCAGCTGATCATCAGGCAGTGCCTGCGGGGTGAAGTGGTATGCGGCATGGCGCAGTTTCAGGCGGAAATCGCGGATCAGGTTTTTGATCTCCGGCGTTTTCACGCGGGTTTCGGTATCGAGTTTCTGTACCGCCGGTTCCGGCAGCAGCATTTCATCAATAAACAGTTTCATTGCCGCCGCCAGTTCCGGATTACGCAGGAAGTGGTAGCGGTCATAACGGTATTTATCATGCTGATACAGATAGACATTATTGACGCTGGCACCGCTGTAAATAACGGTATCGTCAATAATAAAACCTTTCAGATGCAGAACACCCAGCGCTTCGCGGGTATTTACCGGCACACCGAAGATAGGGATAAGCAGGTCAGGGTGAGATGCCGCGACGGAGTGATACCAGTCGGCATTGGTGGCATTCGCTTCTGCACCGATACGCCCGCGCTGTGCGCGGTGCCAGTCAACAAAGACTTTGATATCCAGTTCCGGATTGGCTTTTTTGGCGGCATACAGCGCGTCAAGGAAATCCCGGCCCGCATCATCGTGCTCAATATATAACGCAGAAATATAAACGGTTTTCTTTGCACCGGCGATTTCTGCCAGCAGACGGCCTTTAAAGTCGCGGGTATGGAACAGCGTTTCAACATCATCCGCAGACTGTGCTAACTTCGGCAGTTGTGCAAGGTGCTGTTGGTGTTTCGCGGATTTGAATTTTGACAACATCACAGTGCGAATTATCTCTTTAGTTATAGGCGGCGGTTACGGAATAAACAGGTACCGGGCCGGTAATGAAAAGATGAACAGATCAAAGGATTATATCACCAGTTTGTCTGATTGTGCGCAGCAATTCACTTTCTGCTTAAGTGACGGTTAAGTCTGTGTCATATATCACGTTGTCCGTTTTTGACTATTGCACTGCCGCAATTTCGGAATTCAGGTGAAGTGTCAGGTTGACGATGCCATCCTCAAACTGTGTTTCGACGGTAAACCCGAGCTTTTTCGCCAGTTGGATCATATTACGGTTCTCCGGCATGGTGATGGCGGTCAGCAGGAGGATACCGCGTGACTTTGTGTAGGCGAGCAATTTGCACATCAGCTGATAACCCAGAGTATTGCCTTTCATATCTGACCGCACCAGCACTGCAAATTCCGCTTCCCGGTTATCCGGATCCGACATCGCACGGGCAACCCCGATAATCTGACCGCCGCTGTCCACCGCCACAAAGGCCATTTCGCGGTCATAATCAATCTGGGTCATTTTTGCCAGGTCGTCATGGGTAAATTCACTGATCTCACTGAAATAACGGTAATAAAGATCTTCTTTGGTCACGCGGTCAATAAAGGCTTTCAGCAGGGGTTCGTCTTCCGGCAGGATAGGGCGGACATGCACAACCGCGCCGTCTTTTAACTGAAAATTCTCCTCCAGTTCTGCCGGATACGGGCGGATAGCCAGACGCTGACGGCCGTCACCGGCTGCCGGTACCAGAGTCATCGTGGCATCCAGGATAGTAAACTCCGTACCGGAGGCGAGCAGCGGGTGCAAATCGAGTGTCACCACCTGCGGGCAGTCAATTATCAGGTTGGACACCTGTACCAGCACCCGGCTCAGACCCGCAATATCCAGCGGATTCAGGGCACTGCCGGCTGCCAGTTTGTTATTCTTAATGGCGTGAATCACCAGATAACGGGCAAGCGCCATATTGAGCGGCGGCAGGGCAACGGCGGCAGGGGATTCATCATCCCACGGGCGGCTGGCATCCCCCAGCATAATCACCGGGCCGAAAACCGCATCCTGGGTCACTGCAATCCGCAGTTCCTGTGCTCCGGCGCGGTTCGCCATCGACTGCACAATCAGCCCGTCTATCTGCGCATCGGGGAAGTTTTGTGTCACCCGGTCAATAATCGCTGCTGCTGAGGTGGCGACTTCCTGTTTATCCCGCAGATAAAGCATCACGCCCTGCACATCGGATTTATGTGCGATATCCGGTGAGCGCAGTTTCAGTGCCACCGGGTAACCCAGTGTTCCGGCAATGGTAACGGCATCATCCGCAGAATGGGCAATCCAGGTCGGAAGAATGTTCAGCCCGTAAGCATCCAGCACCGGCTCAACCTCATAGGTATCCAGCACGGTGTGCTGACGGCGCAGAGCGCTGTCTATGCAGTGATGTGCCTGCTGCCGGTTGGCGGTCAGTCCCTCGGACAGAGCGGGAGTTTCCGCCAGCTGTTTCTGGTTGCGGCGGAATTCCACCATATGCATAAAAGCGGTCACAGCACCTTCCGGTGTGCGGTAAGTGGGGATCCCCGCCTCGCCGAAAAGGCGGCGGGCTTCCTGTGAGGAGTATTCCCCGCTCCAGTTGGTGAAAATTGTCAGCCAGCGGCTGCGCGGATGCTGCGCGATCGCGGCAATAATCCGGGCGGCGGTTTCTTTGCCCGGCGCAATCGCACTCGGGGAGTGGAGGATCAGCAGGGCATCATGATCGTGGCTGTCGAGCAGAATATTCAGGGTGGCGATGTAGCGATCCACCGTGGCATCATCGCGCAGATCCAGCGGATTATTGATCACAAAATCATCCGGCAATACCGCCGCGAGTGCGGCGCTGCTCTCATCACTGAGACCGGCAATTTTCCCCCGGCGGCGGAACAGTTCGTCCAGCGCCATTGCTGCCGGTGCCGCGCCGTTGCTCATAATGGCGAGACGTTCACCGCGCAGCGGCTTCATAAAGGTCAGGGTTTCCACGGCGGAAAACATCTCGTGGGTATCCTGAACCCGCAGCAGACCGGCGCGCTGGATTGCCGCATCATAGGCGATATCCAGGCTCGGCGTTTCACCGACCAGTAATTGTGTGCGCTGCGTGCGACCGCTTTTGACCACCAGGATCGGTTTATTGCGGGAAGCACTGCGGGCGGCGGACATAAAGCGCCGCGCATCATGAATATGTTCGAGATAGAGCAGAATGGCGCTGGTTTTGCTGTCGCGGGCCAGGAAATCGAGCATATCGTCGATATCAATATCCGCGCTGCTGCCGAGTGCGATAAAGTAGGAAAAACCGGTTTCCCGCTGTTGTGCCCAGTCCAGAATGGTATTGGAAACGGCGGCGGACTGGGAAATAAACGCCAGTTTGCCTTTGAGCACCGGTACCGGGGAAAAACTGGCATTCAGACCCTGCCAGGGCGCAAGCAACCCCAGGCTGTTCGGGCCGAGCAGGCGGATATTATAGTGCTGACAGGTCTGTTTCAGCTCAGTAGTCTGTGATGCCGTGGCGGAGAGAATAATCACCGCACGGCAGCCGAGTTCACCGAGTTCATTCAGCAGGGCAATATTACGTTTGGGGTGGGTGCAGATAATGGCCAGATCCGGCACCAGCGGCAGATCCGCGACAGACGGATATGCCAGTACCCCTTGCACTGAGCGGCGTGACGGCGTGACCGGCAGAACCGGTCCGGCAAAACCGCCGCTGAGCAGATTGCTCATCATCCGGGAACCCGCCCGGTTGGGCTTTTCGGATGCACCGATAACCGCAATGGATTGAGGCCGGAGTAATGCTTCAAGGCCGCGCTGACTCATGGTGTTCTCCTCAGACCGGATTCCCGTGTGCTTTAATTTAGCCTAAAAGCAGTTCCTCTGCTCTGATTTGTGCCACCGGAAGATGTGACTTACCCTTCAAATACTGACGGCGGAAGCAGGTGAAGTGATCCAGAAGCTGTTTTCCGGCCGCGGTATCACCTGCCATCATCAGTGCCGCAGCGGCCACTTCGGCGGTACAGTGCTGATCTTCCCGTGCCGCAACCCGCAGCAGATAATCTTTCTGCGCCAGATCGTTGATGGAGAGCAGCGGAATGTTATCGAGATACGGGCTTTTACGGAACATTTTGCGTGCTTCCGGCCAGGTACCGTCGAGCAGAATAAACAGCGGCGGCTTTGTATTTTCCGGCACATCACTGAACACCTGACGCGGCGGAGTGGCATACGCCTGAGGGAAAATCAGGTACGGCTGGCGGGTGTCATCTTTCAGGAGCGCGAGCAGAGCCTCGTCCGGTTCGGTACGCGACCACAGAAAAGCCTGTGTGTTCGGCAGGACATCGGCGATAAGCTTCCCGGTATTGCTGGGTTTGAGCGGTTCGGTATCATACATCAGCAGGCAGAACTGACTGCGTGCATCCCGGGTCTGTATGGTGTCACACAGACAGTTTTTTTCGGGTAATAAGCAGTAATTACAACGGACTACACGACATCCCCGGGCACGGAAAACACGGGTGGATTGTGCCAGACGCCGCTGGCGTAACTGGTAAACAGAATTGGTCTTCATTTTTATCGGCTGGTTTCACAAAAAACAGTATGCATTGTACTGTTAACGCTGCACAATAGCATGATTTTTCGCGGGGGCGCCTGAGTTCAGTGCCTCCGGCGGGGGCGGCCGGTGATCATAACCGGCAGGTCCGGACGATATCGGGTAATCTTCGCCCCCGGAAATGGCGTGGGAGAAACACATGAACGACTCTTTAAATGGTAAAAACGGCAAAGTGAAAGTAATGTATGTCCGCAGTGAGGACAAACAGGACGATCAGAAAAAATCAGACAGACGCGGTGGCCGGGGATCAGATCGCGGCGACCGCAACAGCCGCGGCCCGCGCGGGGATCGCAATGAACGCAGCAATCGCGGAGAACGCAGAGGTCAGGGAAGTTATTCCTATGACAGTCGTTCACCGTGGAAAACCGTATCCCGTCAGCCGTCAGAAGACGGAGAGGGGCTGATCCCGGATCACGGCGGTATCAGCGGCAAAAGCCAGATCGACCCGGCACAGCTGCGCCGTCAGCGTCAGGAAGAAACCCGTATTTACGGGGAAAATGCCTGTCAGGCCATGTTCCGCAGCCGTCCGGAGCGCATTGTGCGCGCCTGGTTTGTTCAGTCAGTGACACCGCGTTTCCGCGATGCCCTGAAATGGCTGGCAGCGAACCGCAAAGCCTATCATGTGGTGGATGAGGAAGAGCTGGCCAAAGCATCCGGTACCGAACACCACGGCGGTGTCTGCTTCCTGATTAAAAAGCGCGGCGGTGTGAGTGCGGAAACCTATCTGGAAACCGCCGGTGAGCAGGATTGCGTGCTGGCGCTGGAAAACGTCGGTAACCCGCATAACCTCGGCGGTATTATGCGCAGCTGTGCTCACTTCGGTGTCAACGGTGTGATCCTTCAGGATGCCTCTGTGCTGGAATCCGGTGCGGCTGTCCGCACAGCGGAAGGCGGTGCCGAGCATCTGGTCGGGATTGATGCCGATGGTCTGACGGATACGCTGGATTTATTCCGCAAAAAAGGGTACGCCATCGTCACCACCTCCAGCCACAAAGGCAGCACCGATCTGGCGAAAGCCACACTGCCTGCAAAAATGGTACTGGTTCTGGGTGAAGAGAGTGACGGCCTGAGTGACGCGGTCTGGGAAGGCGGGGATATGCGCCTGTCAGTCGGCGGTACCGGTAATGTCGAAAGCCTGAACGTGTCCGTTGCGACCGGGATTATCCTGGCACGCTGGTGGCAGCAGAATAAAGTCAGCTGATACCGGCTGATTATGATTAATAAAACCCGGCGTTTGCCGGGTTTTTAATTAATGATGTTCATGAATGTTTTTTCTGAAATAAATATCTCCCGTTATATTCACCTGTCTGTCAGCACGCCAGTCATAACGGCTGTACGGGGATAGATGCTGTTAATGTCAGATATTATAAAAAAACCATGCCGGAGCATGGTGCAAAAATGTGCATTAAAAATAAAAATTATGGCAAACAGCATTAATAATGCTAAATCATGCTCACACTCCTTTGTGAATATAATATTGATAATCATCCGTGATATTAATTCCGCTACCGGAAAGTGTATTTTCCTGCGGTGAAATAAGAATAGCAATTTAATGATTTTAATAGCAAGTGATTATTCTGTTAATAAGTTTTTGTTTTATTATTGTTTAATTAATTTGTAGATAAATATATTTTATTTTTATATTAAGCACATCAATAAAAATAAAGGCACCGCAGTGCCCTTAATTTCTTATTTAATGTGCACCGCCGCCGCCACCGGCAGTAAACGGTGGTTTGGCAAACCAGACCAGCAGCATCAGCACCAGGAAGACACCGGCAGAGAGCCAGAAAATCTCGTTCGCAGAGATAATCAGCCCCTGGTCGGTGATCACTTTTGCGATATAGGCCGATGATTGCTGCTGCGACATCCCCATTTCACCCAGCGTGTGATACATCTGCTGTGTATCCGGGCTGAACGGGTTGATATGCTCGGCAAAATTGGCGTGATGCATGGACTCCCGCTGTGTCCACATCGTGGTGGTGATCGATGTTCCGATAGCGCCGGCCAGTGTCCGCGTAAAGTTTGACAGGCTGGATGCCGACGCCATTTTCTCCGGCGGCAGGCCGGAAAGCGTAATGGTGGTCAGCGGCATAAAGAAACAGGCGATTGCCAGCCCCTGTACAAACTGCGGCCAGGCTGCGGCGGCAAAGTCCATTCCCGGCTCAAACGTATAGGCCCGCCAGTAGAAACAGACGGTATACATAATGAAGCTGAATGTCACAATGATCCGGTAATCCACTTTATGGGCATATTTGCCGATAAGCGGTGTGATCAGCAGCGGCAGAATACCGACCGGCGCGGAAGCCAGTCCCGCCCAGGTGGCAGTGTAGCCGAATACCCCCTGCAACAGCTGCGGCAGCAGAACAATGGTGCCGAAATAGAGCATATAAGCCAGACTGAGGCTGAGGCAACCTATTGTGAAGTTCCTACTCTTAAACAGAGACAGGTCCACCACGGGGTGATCATCCGTCAGCTCCCAGACGATCAGGAAGGCGATGGCAACCACAGCTATCACGGTCAGGACAATAATCTCCGTCGAGTTAAACCAGTCCAGCTCTTTGCCCTGGTCGAGCATAATCTGCAGACAACCAACCCCCACCACCAGCAGGATCAGCCCGACAGTATCAATCGGACGGATTTCCGTTTTGGTTTCCCGGCCCTCCAGGGTTTTTGCGGTCAGCATCATGATCACAATCCCGAACGGCACGTTGATGAAGAAAATCCAGCCCCAGTGATAGTTGTCACTGATATAGCCGCCGAGGATAGGCCCGCAGATCGGCGCGATAACAATGGTGACTGACCAGAGTGCCAGCGCCATAGTGCGTTTTGCGGGAGGATAGTTATTGAGCAGCAGACTCTGTGACAGCGGGATCAGCGGCCCGGCCACCAGACCCTGGATCACGCGGAAGAAAATCAGCATGCCCAGGCTGTTGGAAATACCGCATAACCAGGAGGAGATGGCAAACAGCGCTGTTGACCACATAAACAGACGCACTTCGCCGATCCGCTTGGCCAGCCAGCCGGTGATCGGGATGGAGATGGCATTCGCCACCCCGAATGAGGTAATCACCCAGGTTCCCTGAGAGTTAGAAGAACCCAGGTTACCGGCGATCGTCGGGATCGCCACGTTGGCGATAGTGGAGTCGAGCACCTGCATGAAAGTCGCCAGTGACAGGGCGATAGTCATCCAGGCCAGTCTTGCTCCGGTCAGTGGCGCCTGCATAACCCTGACCCCTTACTGACCGGCATTGCGGCTGATAATCTCAGCGATCATCTGATCCGCCGGTTGCATATCAATGCTCAGGGCACTGGTATGATAGGCCGGATCGGTGCGCACGCTTTTCGACAGCACCGGGCCGTCAGTATTCTGTGTGTCCACCGTGACATCACCGGAAAGACCGATACGCAGCGGGTATTTCTCCAGCTGTGCCGGATCCAGCGCGATACGCACCGGCAGACGCTGCACCACTTTGATCCAGTTACCGCTGGCATTCTGCGCAGGCAGCAGGGAAAAGGCGCTGCCGGTGCCCATATCCAGCCCGGTAACGGTACCGGTGAAGACCACTTTGTCGCCGTAGAAATCAGTAACCACTTTGGCCGGCTGCCCGATACGCATGGCGCTCAGCTGGGTTTCTTTAAAGTTGGCGTCAATCCACATACCGGTGGCCGGAACCACGGCCATCAGCGGGGTAGCAGGAGTGATTTGTGCACCGACCTGCACACTGCGCCGGGAGACATAACCGTCCACCGGACTGCGGATATCGGTCCGCTCCAGTGCCAGCCAGGCGTTACGTACTTCGGTGGCCGCCTGTTTCACTGCCGGCTGTTCGCTCAGCGGGGTATCGAGGATCACGGCTTTGTTGGCATTAAACTGCTCGGTGGCAACATCCAGCTGCGCTTTGGCGCTCACCACGGCTTCACGGGCGTGCTGAAGTTCTTCTTTGCCGATCACATTCTGTGCGCCCAGTACTTCACGACGGCGCAGGTCATTCTGCAGGCGGGTCAGTTCTGAACGGCGGACTTCAATACCGGCCAGCAACTGACGGCTGTTGATCATCTGCTGATGTGTCTGGCGGACACTGTTTGCCAGCGCAACCTGTGCTTTTTCCAGCGCCAGTCCGGCATCGCGTTTATCGAGCTGCACCAGCAGCGTTCCGGCGGTCACATAATCGGTATTATCCACACTGACAGTGGTGACACTGCCGGGAACCTGTGACATCACAATCACCTGGTTGCCGGTGACATAGGCGTTATCGGTCGATTCATGGTGGCGGAGCACCATAAACCAGTAAACGGTGTAAGCCGCACCCAGTAATACAAACAGTAATGTCAGTAACATCAGCGCATTACGGCGTTGTCGTTTTTTTGTTACGGACTGGGGGCTGGACAGCCTGAGTTTCCTCACTGACACTCATCAGTTATCTCCGGATATTGTTCTTTTTTTAAGGTGTTGCATGACATAACCGCAACAAAGACAGGCTTGCTATTGTCGTCACTGTGATAAACGACAACCGCAAGCCCGGATGGTCAGCACATCAATTGATGGCAGAAATGTCAGCCTGTGAAGGATAAAGGATCCGGGCCAACAGAAAAGGTTTTTTTACACCTGCTTATTGAGAAAAGCTCTTATTCATTAACCTTAAACAATAAAAGGTTATTTAGTTGTCGCTCTTATCGAGCTGAATAAGCAGTTTGCGCATCAGCTTTTCCAGGTTTTTCTGTTCATCTTCGGCCAGTGCTGACCAGATATGACGTAATGCATCATGCTGAGGCGGCAGCAGACTGTGCAGAAAATCTGAGCCTTTTTCTGTCAGGTGCAGATGCAGACAGCGGCGGTCATTGTGGCTCTCTTTGCGCTCAATCCAGCCGTTTTTCTCGAGTTCATCCGCGATGCGGGTCGCATTGGTGCGGGAAGATCCGAGCGCGGCGCTGAGTTCTGAAGGCTGAATGCTGTGAGATTCTTTAGTATCCAGAATCATCAGAGCCATGAATAATGTCTCATTGATACCCTGAGATTTCAGCATATTGTTGCGTTTTTCTAATAATTTACTCTGAACGTGCATTGAAAGCCGGGTCAGTAAAATTTCCTGATACGGCAGATCGGCACCCAGATTCTTCTGTTGTGAGATCCGGCTGTTAAGCAATTCTTCTGTCGGTGTAAATGAACTTTCCATTATTGAGATACCTTATTAGTTTCTGTTGGTATGTTAACCCGGCTATGACCCGGTGAAATGACCGGCCAAAAGATTAATTTAACAATTATAGCAGGTTAATATCACTACATTTCTTTTGATAATGCCACCTGATTCATAAATTTTATGAATGTTAGTCACAAATATCACTTATTATTTAGCAAATCACTTACATTTTCATTACCGGGCGGCTGACTCTGATTATGCGTAATTTTTGCTTCATAAATTACGTCAATTTTTATTAGTGAACCATGATAATGAAGAATATCAAATGACCTTCATTGCCGTTATGGCAGTGATTATCGCTGTGGTATCTATTTTACGTGGTCAAAAATTATTTTCTTTGATTAACAGTGTTATTTGTAACTTTTAACGAAGGAATAATCCACAGGTGGTAGATTATTATGCGATGTTTGTTGGATTTTTGAGTGGAAAAAGCACCCGAAGGTGCTTTTTCCGGAGGAATCAGGTGTGTGATGGCTGCTGACGGGTAGGCGTTTCATCAGACTGCGGTACATCATACTTCTTCCCGGCAAGCCAGATCACCAGTCCCAGGGCACTGACTGCCGCGCCGCTGTAACAGACGCCATCCCAGCCATAGTGGCTGTAGGCATAGCCGGACAGCAGTGAACCGAATGCGCCGCCGCAGAAATAGCAGGTCATATAACCGGCGGTCAGACGGCTGCGTGCCTCCGGCATCATCCGGTAGAGGGTACTCTGATTGGTGACATGCACCGCCTGTACCGCCAGATCCAGTACCACCACCCCGGCCACAAAGGCTGCGACAGAATAACCGCTCAGCGCCAGCGGGATCCACGAGAGCAGAAGCAGCAGCAGACCGGCGCTGGTGGTCAGGCGGCCTTTGCCTTTATCGGCAAAACGCCCGGCCGGGCCTGCCATCAGGGCACCGGCGGCACCGGCGAGGCCGAACAGCCCGATAGTGCTCTCGGAATAATTAAACGGATCCGATGCCAGCAGGAAGGCCATAGACGTCCAGAGCAGGCCGAACGCGGCAAACACAATGGCACCGAGTGCCGCCCGGACACGCAGAACCGGGGTGCGGACAAACAGCACCACAATGGAGGCCAGCAACTGACCGTATTTCAGTTCAGACACCTGCTTATACTGCGGCAGGTGCAGATACAGGATCAGCGCCAGCAGAACCAGCAGCCCGGATGCAGCCCAGTAGACTGTCCGCCAGCCGCCGAATTCCGCCAGCACACCGGCGACGGTCCGTGCCAGCAGGATACCGAGCAGCAGGCCGCTCATAATAATCCCGACCGCCTTGCCGCGGTGCTGCGGTTTGGCGATAGTCGCCGCCAGCGGAATAAGAATCTGCGCCACCACGGAAAACATCCCGGCCAGTGCGGTGCCCAGCAGCAATTGCCAGAGGGTCTGTGACAGAGCAGAAATCACCAGCCCGATAGCTGACAGCAGTGTCATGGTGACAATCAGGTTACGGCGCTCGAATTTGTCCCCGAGCGGCACCAGAAACATCAGGCCGGCAGCATAACTGAGCTGGGCGGTGGTGACGATAAATCCGGCCATACCGGCGGTAACGCCGAATTGTGCGGCAATCGTCTCCAGTAAAGGCTGTGCATAATAGTTACTTGCGACTAACAACCCGGTTGCCATTGCCATCAGGCAGATAAGCTGAGGTGTCAGAACCGCATCAATAGTTTTCTTTTTCATGATTATTATAAGATTGATTGAGTATGAAATGATTACGGGTACTACGGAGCGCTACTATATAGAAAGCAGACCGGAAAGGGTATCGATTTTGTGAGGTTGATCACGTTTCGTTGAGGGTAAAAAAAAGCGGCCATATGACTATGGCCGCCGGGAGGCTTTTTCAGATCCGGTTATTTATCAGCGGCTTTGCGTGCCTGTTCAATCCAGCCGTCGAATTTTGCCTGATTGGCTTTAATCCAGGCATTGGCGTGGCGTTCAATATCCGCCTGCGAGTTTTCGCCGTTATGCATGCGCAGGTTCTGGGCGTTGATGGCCGAGACCGGCAGTTTCATGACAGCGAACAGCTCTGCGGCTGCCGGGTTTTGTTCAGCCCAGGCTTTGTTGGCTGCGATATGCATGGTGCTCGGCGGGAAGCCGTAGTTTTTGCCGTTCGGCAGTTTGGTGTCAATTTTTTCGCCGTCCGGCATGGAGGAGAACGGTACTTCCAGCCAGACCACATCGCGTCCCGGTTTCAGCACATCACTGATCCAGTACGGCGTCCAGGTATAGTAAAGCACCGGTTTGCCTTCTTTGTAACGGGTGATGGTGTCTGCCATCATCGCAGCGTAGTTCCCCTGGTTGTGCTCAACGGTGTCTGTCAGCTTATAGGCGTTCAGATGGTTGTTGATGGCGGCCTCACAGCCCCAGCCAGGGTTACAGCCGGTCAGATCCGCTTTACCGTTGCCGTTGCTGTCAAACAGTTTGGCGATTTCCGGGTCTTTCAGTTGTTCAATATTGGTGATGTGGTATTTCTCAGCGGTTTTCTTGTCAATCAGATACCCCTGAGCGGCGTTCACGACATAATCCCCTTTGCGGTAGAATTTATCGTCACCTCCGGCCGCTTTGTACTGGGAATTGTGCAGCGGCACCCAGCTTACTGCCATAAAGGTGGCATCACCGTTGGCGATTGACGCATAGGCTACGTTGTAATCCACTTCCTGAATCGGCTGCACGTCATAGCCGAGTTCTTCCAGTGCTTTGTTGACGATAAGGGTCTGAAAGGTTTCTTCAGTAATGGTGCTTTGTACAGGCAGCACTTTGACCCCTTTGCCCGGCTGCGCGGTGTCCGCGAAAGCCTGAGTACCAATGAGTGCCGATAAGGCGATTGCTGCGATTGCTGTCTTACGCATCGTTTTCCCTCTTGTTGTGCCTGCCGCCGCGATAACAGCGGCAGGGTGATAATGAGCGGGAGCGGAAGCCCCCTGCCGTGTGTTACGGCGCGCGGCGGAACGGACGGGTGATAAGCCCGGCTGGACCGGTGTGATACCAGCGGCGGCCGGCTTTGCTGCGGGAATCTTTCCCGAGTGATTGTGTCAGACGGTCAAGAATAATGGCGAGAATGACAATCCCCGCACCGCCGACAGACGCCAGCCCCATGTCGAGGCGGCCGATACCGCGCAGTACCATCTGTCCCAGACCGCCGACGGCGATCATGGAGGCGATAACCACCATTGACAGCGCCAGCATCAGCGTCTGGTTGATCCCGGCCATGATGGTCGGCATTGCCAGCGGCAGCTGGACTTTAAACAGCATCTGACGCGGATTGGCACCAAAGGATTCTGCGGCTTCGACCAGGTCAGCGGGCACCTGACGGATCCCGAGGATAGTCAGGCGGATCACTGGCGGCAGGGCGAAGATAATGGTCACCACCACACCCGGCACGTTACCGATACCGAACAGCATGACAATCGGCACCAGATAGACGAAAGCCGGTGTTGTCTGCATGGCATCAAGCAGCGGACGGATAAATTTCGCGGCGCGTTCATGGCGCGCCAGGGCAATACCGGTCGGTAACCCGATGATAATACAGAATATCAGGGCGGTCAGAACCAGTGACAGAGTCACCATTGCTTCATTCCATGCCCCGATGGCACCGATAAAGGTCAGTGATACCACGGTGGCAAGTCCCAGCCCTTTGCCGCTCATCTGCCAGGCGAGCAGGGCAAAGATAAGAATGGCGATCGGCGCCGGAATGGCGGTCAGTCCCTGTTCAAAGGTCGTGAGCACAAAGTCGATCGGCACACGGATGCCCTGAAAGACCGGACGGAAGTGCAGCACAATCCAGTTGATGGCATCGGTCACCCAGTTGTCAAACGGGATCAGCGAGTGGTCAAACGGATTTGCCCAGTCAAACGCGGGGCCGGTATCTGCCGGTGCGGCATCCAGCCAGTCACTGCCGCTGTCCGCCGCGCCACCCCACGGGTCGGCATCCGCACCGCCGGTATCGGCGGCACTTCCCCACGGATCACTGCTGTCTGCGGCGTCAGGGGCTGTTTGTACTGATGAAGGATCCGGCTCTGATGTTGCCGCCCACGGATCCAGTTCTGTATCCTGTTGATTATTCCGGCTCATTCGGCGTCTCCTTATCTAAAGCCTGCAGTAGCATCCCTTTTGAGATAACCCCGGCATAGCGGTTGTTGTTGCCGACCACCGGAACAGCACACGGTGACTGCGCGACAACGGTCAGCAGCTCATTGAGCGGTGTGTCAGCACTGACCGCCTGCGGCTCGCTCAGAATGGCGTCTGTGATAGGTTTTTTCGCTTTCAGTGCCGCCTCCAGTGAGGCAACAGAAACAATACCGGCAAATTTTTGTCCGCGTTCAATCAGGTAACCGTACTCGCGGTCATCATCATTGAGAACTTTCAGTGCCGAACGCGGGCCGAAGCCCGGCGCAACATGCAGCAGCGCATCCGCACGGCGGCGGGCAATATCTTTGGCGCTGAACACATGACTGATATCCACACCACGGAAGAAGGTACGGACATAATCATTAGCCGGATTATTGAGGATCTCATCCGGGGTGCCGACCTGCACCACAACGCCGCCCTGCATAATGGCAATACGGTCGCCGATACGCATGGCCTCGTCGAGGTCATGGGAAATAAACACGATGGTACGCTGTTTATCGCCCTGGAGGCTCAGCAGCTCATCCTGCATTTCGGTGCGGATCAGCGGATCAAGGGCGGAGAACGCCTCATCCATCAGCAGGATATCCGGGTCATTCGCCAGCGCGCGGGCAAGCCCGATCCGCTGACGCATCCCGCCGGACAGCTCATCCGGATAGGAATTCGCCCACTGCTCCAGGTTGACCTGTTTCAGCGCATCCAGTGCGCGCTCATGGCGTTCCGCTTTGCTCATCCCGGCCAGTTCCAGGCCGAATGCGGTATTATCGATCACCGACATATGCGGCATCAGAGCAAAGGACTGAAACACCATGCTGATTTTTTTACGCCGTACCTCGCGCAGTGCCTGATCGGAAATCACAGCGATATCTTCGCCGTCGATCAGCACCTGGCCACGGGTCGGTTCTATCAGGCGATTGAGAAGACGAACTAAGGTAGATTTCCCTGAACCGCTCAGTCCCATGATGACGAATATTTCGCCTTCTTCAATGGCCAGATTGGCGTCCTGTACGCCGACGGTAGCACCGGTCTTTTCAAAGATATGTTCTTTGTCCAGGCCCTGTTCTAATAATTCAAATGCCTGTTTCGGGTGCTCACCGAATATTTTATAAAGATTTTTAACTTCGAGTTTTATTGCCATGCAGTATATCCATTCAGAATAACGTGGATGTGAAATGGGTAAATGTGGATCCTCTCCCTGAAAAAAAACGTTATTTACCCTAGCATACGAGATAATGCTGACAACCCCTTGTTTATGAGAATTAATCAAAAAGAACGGATATATTTTTGGTGTAAAATCACCGGGATCCGCTGAATATCTTATTTCATTAATATATGAATAATCTGCGGAAAATAAGAAAGGAAAAGTACCGGAAAGTTAACCAGGCACTTGTTTTAACCGCTTTTTATCCGGAATGCCTGAAAAGGGAATATGATGATATTTTGCCGGATAATCCCGGCGTCAGTAAGTTGTGAGATTCATCGCGAAAACAGGGAAAAAAAATTGCACCACATTAAATATATTTATTAATAATGATGTGTAATTATTGGTGCAATAACAGATATTTCGCTTAAGTCTGGAAATAACTCGATAAAAACATCCTGATAACCGGAAAATACCCCCGTAAAAATTGATGATTCAGGTTGTTTTGTGAGCTAAAAATGCACTGATATAAATATGCTGCAATATCAGTGCATTAATAAAACCGGTGTTTATAGTACGATACTTAAACGGAAGTGATTGATTTAAAAATCCCAGTCTTCATCTTCTGTGTTCACTGCTTTACCTATCACATAAGAAGAGCCGGATCCGGAAAAGAAATCGTGATTCTCGTTGGCATCCGGTGACAGCGCCGATAATATTGCCGGACTGACATCCGTCACACTCTCCGGAAACAGTGCTTCATAGCCTAAGTTCATCAGTGCTTTATTGGCATTATAATGCAGGAATTTAATCACATCCTCAGACCATCCGGCACCGTCATATAATTTCCGCGTATAACTGACTTCATTCTCGTATAAATCAAATAACAGACTGAAGGTAAATTCCTTTATTTCTTTGCGGGTTTGTTCATCATAATTCTGTAATGAGCGCTGGAATTTATAGCCGATATAATAGCCGTGAACTGCTTCATCCCGGATAATCAGGCGGATAAGATCGGCGGTATTCGTCAGCTTGGCGCGGCTTGACCAGTACATCGGTAAATAAAATCCGGAATAGAATAAGAAGGATTCCAGAAACACACTGGCGACTTTCTTTTTCAGCGGGTGCGGGTCACGGTAATAGCCGAGGATAATCGCCGCTTTATTTTGCAGGGGCGGTTCCTCTTCACTCCAGCGGTAGGCGTCATCAATCTCCTGTGTGGAGCAGAGCGTGGAGAAAACCGAGCTGTAAGAGCGGGCATGCACCGCTTCCATAAAGCTGATGTTGGAGAGTACCGCTTCCTCGTGCGGTGTCAGGGCATCCGGGATAAGCGCCGGTGCGCCGACCGTGTTCTGAATGGTGTCCAGCAGGGTCAGCCCGGTGAACACGCGGATGGTCAGCTGTTTCTCTGCCGGGGTCAGTGTCTGCCACGACGGAATGTCATTGGAGAGCGGCACTTTTTCCGGCAGCCAGAAGTTGCTGGTCAGGCGGTTCCAGACCTCGAGATCTTTGTCATCCTCAATCCGGTTCCAGTTAATCGCGGAAATGCGGCTTAATGTGGTCATGATAATATCCTGATATAAAACGGTTTATACGGCGCAGGAAACACAGCCCGCCACTTCGGTGCCTTCCAGCGCAGACTGACGCAGACGCACGTAATAGAGGGTTTTTATCCCTTTGCGCCAGGCATAAATCTGTGCGCGGTTGATATCGCGGGTGGACGCCTCATCACTGAAAAAGAGGGTGAGGGATAAGCCCTGATCAACATGCTGCGTGGCGGCGGCGTAAGTATCGATAATCTTTTCCGGCCCGATTTCGTAGGCATCCCGGTAATACTCAAGGTTATCGTTAGTCATAAAGGCGGCCGGGTAATAGACACGGCCGAGCTTGCCTTCTTTACGGATCTCAATACGGGCCACAATCGGGTGAATGGAGGAGGTCGCGTGATTGATATAGGAAATCGATCCGGTCGGTGCGACTGCCTGTAAATTCTGGTTGTACAGCCCGTGCGCCATCACACTCTCTTTCAGCTGCTGCCAGTCCGCCTGTGACGGAACGGCAATTCCGGCATCAGCAAACAGGGCGCGGACTTTTTCTGTCGCCGGTTCCCATTTCTGTGTGATGTATTTACTGAAATACTCCCCGCTGGCATAGGCAGACTGCTCAAAATTGCGGAAGGTCTGCTGCCGCTCAATTGCCAGCTGGTTGGAGGCTTTCAGGGCATAATAGGCGATGGTTAAAAAATAGATATTGGTGAAATCAATACCTTCTTCTGAACCATAATGAATATGCTCCCGCGCCAGATAACCGTGCAGATTCATCTGCCCGAGCCCGATAGCATGAGAGCCCCGGTTGCCGTGATCGATGGACGGCACACTGCGGATCTGACTCATATCTGACACCGAGGTCAGCCCGCGTACAGCGATTTCAACGGAGCGGGCGAAATCCGGGGAATCCATCATTTTCGCGATGTTCAGCGAGCCGAGGTTACAGCTGATATCACGCCCGGTATGGCGGTAACTGAGGTCGTCGTTGTATTCGCTGGCACTGTTGACCTGGAGGATCTCCGAGCAGAGGTTGCTCATATTAATGTAACCGGCGACCGGGTTTGCACGGTTCACATTATCCTCAAACATAATATAGGGATAACCGGATTCAAACTGGATCTCCGCCAGGATGCGGAAAAACTCACGGGCATTGATTTTGCGTTTGCGGATGGCCTTGTTATTCACCATGTCCGCATAGTGCTCTGTGATGCTCAGTTCTGACATCGGTTTGCCGTAAATCCGCGCCACATCGTACGGGGAGAAGAGGTACATCGGCTCGTTATTTTTGGCCAGCTCAAAGGTGATATCCGGGATCACCACGCCGAGAGACAGGGTCTTGATACGGATTTTTTCATCCGCATTTTCCCGTTTGGTATCGAGAAACGTGAGGATATCCGGATGGTGTGCATGCAGATATACCGCCCCGGCTCCCTGGCGCGCGCCCAGCTGATTGGCATAGGAAAAGGCATCTTCCAGCATCTTCATCACCGGCACCACGCCGCTGGACTGGTTTTCAATCAGTTTGATCGGCGCACCGGACTCACGCAGGTTAGTCAGCAAAAATGCCACACCGCCGCCGCGTTTGGAGAGTTGCAGGGCCGAGTTCACACTGCGTCCGATGGATTCCATATTGTCTTCAATACGCAGCAGGAAGCAGGAGACAAACTCCCCGCGCTGCTTTTTGCCGCAGTTGAGGAAGGTCGGGGTGGCGGGCTGGAAACGTCCGCTGATGATTTCCTCCAGCAGATGCTCTGCCAGTTGCGTATCTCCCCGCGCCAGTGTCAGCGCCACCATACAGACGCGATCTTCAAACCGCTCCAGATAGCGCTGGCCGTCAAAGGTTTTCAGGGTATAGCCGGTGTAATATTTCAGGGCACCGAGGAAGGTCGCAAAGCGGAATTTTTTGCTGTACGCCAGCCGGAACAGATTTTTAATAAATTCAAAATCATATTGTCCGATGACGTCAGCTTCGTAATAGTTTTCATTAATCAGAAAATCGAGCTTTTCCCGCAGATTGTGGAAAAACACGGTGTTCTGATTCACATGCTGGCGGAAGTAGTGGTGCGCCGCCGTGACATCTTTATCAAACTGGATCCTGCCCTCTGCATCATACAGGTTGAGCATGGCATTCAGGGCGTGGTAATCCGTGTATTCAGTGGTCATCGTGTTATCCCGGAATCAGGTAAGCAGCACTCAGCAGGCGGTCTCAGCGGCCTGCTGCTGCCAGAATTGGTGTAAGCCGCGGCGGACGTTATCGACATCCGCCTGTGTGCCGAGCAGTTCAAAACGGTATAAAAACGGCACCTGACATTTGGCGGCGATAATGTCACCGGCGATGGCATAAGCGCGGCCAAAGTTGGTATTTCCGGCGGCAATCACACCACGCAGCAGTGCCCGGTTCTCAGGCCGGTTGAGAAAGCGGATCACCGGACGCGGCACCGCGCCGCTGTGATGGCCGCCGCCGTAGGTCGGCACCAGCAGCACAAAGGGCTGAGTGGCGGTAAGGTCACCATCTTCCGGCAGCCGTGTGGCCGGGATCCCCAGTTTTTCCGTGAAACGGTGACAGGTTTCTGAACGGGTGGAGAAATAAATCAGTGCCTGCGTGGTCATGGTGCCTCCGGCGTGTGCGGTTCAGAGGGCGGCAAGTTTGTCGGGACGGAACCCGGCCCAGTGATCCTGACCGGCGATCACCACCGGCACCTGCTGATATCCCAGTGTGCGGACATGCTGATACGCCTGCTCATCCTGAGTGATATCAATGACACTGAACGGAATATTTTTCCGTGTCAGCATCTGGTAGGTGGCATTGCACTGCACACAATCGGGTTTGCTGTAGATAGTCACTGTCATGGCGGTTTCCCGTGGTTATCGCTGCCCGTTATGAGCAGATATCGTGGGTTAACTGTGTTTTGAATACTATATGTAGATATTAAATATATCAACCACACTATATATGGTGTTTTTGCACTTTGAATGATTATCACTATTATTAATCCGGATGTGAGTAAATGCATGATGAACTGTCTGCACGGTGAATATGCGGAGGGGGAAAATCCGCAGCGACAAATGTCCCCGTCAGGCGTACAATAAAAAAATCTGAACTGTCTTTTGCAGACAGCTGAATTTATTGGCATCTGAACTGAAATCACACATTTATTATGGAATTAGCTCCGTCTTCCCGAACTATCCGCACACTCCTTGCTTCTGATACCCCGCTGATTGATGTCCGCGCGCCGGTTGAATTCAGCCAGGGAGCCATGCCTGCCTCACACAATCTGCCGCTGATGAATGATGAGGAGCGGGCCGCTGTCGGTACCTGTTATAAGCAGCAGGGCGCTGAAAAGGCGCTGGCGCTGGGGTATCAGCTGGTCAGCGGTGAACGCCGTGAGCAGCGGATAGCAACCTGGCTGGCGGCCTGTGCGGATTATCCGCAGGGCTACCTCTGCTGTGCCCGGGGCGGCCAGCGTTCACATATCGTGCAGCAGTGGCTGCGGGATGCGGGAACGGAATACCCGCTGATCACCGGCGGTTACAAAGCACTGCGTCAGGCGGTGATTCAGGTGACGGAAGAGCTGGTGGCGCGTCCGGTGATTCTGATCGGCGGCTGTACCGGCAGCGGTAAAACCACGCTGGTGGGCGAACTGGCGGACGGTATCGACCTGGAAGGACTGGCGCATCACCGCGGATCGTCTTTCGGGCGCACGCTGGAGGCGCAGTTTGCCCAGGCGACATTTGAAAACCATCTCGCTGCCGCCATGATAAAAAAAGAAAACGCCGGGACCCGCTGGGTGCTGGAGGATGAAGGCCGCGCCATCGGTGCCAACGGCCTGCCGGAGCCGTTGCGGGTGCAAATGGCACAGGCTTCGCTGGTGGTGGTGGAAGATCCGTTTGAGCGCCGTCTGGAACGGCTGAAAGAAGAATATTTTGACCGCATGACTCATGATTTCACCGCCGCATACGGTGAGGAAAAGGGGCGTGAGGCATACAGTGAGTATCTGCATCACGGGCTGTCAGCTATCCGGCGGCGGCTCGGCACGCAGCGGGCGGCGGAACTGACCGCGCTGCTCGACAGTGCACTTGCCGAGCAGTGGCGCAGCGGCAATACCGAAGCTCACTTCTCGTGGCTGTGTCCGCTGCTGGAAGAATATTACGACCCGATGTACCGCTATCAGCTGAGCAAAAAAACCGACCGCATCCTCTTTCGCGGCACCTATGAAGCCGTCGCTGACTGGCTGAAATAATCCGCCGTCTCATCATTCGTCACAAAGCTGTTCACCGGGGTATCATTTTCCGGTGAACTGACTTGCATGAATTCATTTGCCTCGTTATTTTCTCTGTTGTGAGATGAATGACGTAAATGATGTTTGTCTCTTTATCATAATTAGGTTTTGCTATAGCAAAACCAGCACAAAGGGCAGACGTATGGCAACGACTTATATAAAGGCTCCGGCCGGATTTCCCCGCCGTTATATCATTATCAGCGCGGATGAGCAGGGGATCACTGAACTGGGATTTGATGATACTGCGCCGGCGCAGACAGACAGTGATAACCCGCATATCAGACAGTGTATTCATGAGCTGGATGAATATTTCGCCGGGAAACGGCAGGATTTCAGTGTGAAACTCAATCCGCACGGTACGGAATTCCAGACCCGGGTGTGGGCGCAGTTATCAACTATTCCGTTTGCGATCACCTGGTCTTATAAAGATCTGGCGCTGAAGCTGGGCTCTGCCAATTACTGCCGCGCGGTTGGTATGGCAAACGGGCGTAACCCTGTTTGTCTGATTATTCCGTGCCACCGGGTGATTGCACACGACGGTTCAATGGGCGGATACAGCAGCGGGCTGGATATTAAGCAGTGGCTGTTGCGCCATGAGGGCATTATCTGAGTAAAAAGGTGGCAAATGTTGCTGACCGTTGAAATAACCAGGACAAATCCTCTGGTATATCAGCGGAATATCTCTCACAATGACGTTATCCGGCGGGTAGTTTAGTATCGAACCAGATTGCCCGGCAGGATCAATACAGTCTGAAAACGACTGGCTGGGTACTGATGAAGTACTATCACTTGTTAAAGGGTTTTTTTGAATGTCAAAGCGCAAAGGTAACGTGAAGTGGTTTAACGAAGCAAAAGGTTTCGGTTTTATCACTCCGGAAGACGGCAGCAAAGATGTGTTTGTTCACTTCTCTGCAATTCTGAACGACGGTTTCAAAACACTGGCAGAAGGCCAGAAAGTGGAATTTGAAATCGTTGATGGCGCTAAAGGCCCGTCTGCTGCAAACGTTGTCTCGATTTAAGTTGTAACACGCTATACCGTAGCTGTTATTTTAATTCGACATTATCGTGACGAAAACCCGTTACTCACCATAGTAACGGGTTTTTTTATATCAGCGCCGGTTGGCGACCTGGCTGAGCCAGACACTGCCGATCACCACGATAACCCCCGCACACTGTAACAGGCTCAGTTGCTGATCCAGCACAAACCAGCCCAGCAGTACCGCCGTCAGCGGACTGAGAAAACCGAGCGATGCCACGGAATTCGGCCCGAGGATTGCCAGTCCGCGAAACCAGAACAGATAGGTCAGCGCCGCGCCAATCAGCCCCAGATACAATAATCCGCTGATATTGAGCAGCGTCAGCGGCGGCAGTGCCGGTTCAAGCAGCAGAGAGACCGGCAGCAGCAGTAATCCGCCTGCGGTGAGCTGCCAGGTGGTAAAGGTCAGCGGTGAGACATCCGGCTGCCAGCGGCGGCTCAGCACGGTACCGGCGGCCATGGAGAACGCACCTGCTAACCCGGCAATAATACCGATGGTGTCGAGTTTTGCCTGCGGTGTCAGTAACAGCAGTGCCACCCCGCCTATCCCGCACAGTGCGCCGAGCACTGCCAGCGGCTTCAGTACATTGCCCAGCACCATGCGGGAGAGCAGCAGCACAATCAGCGGCTGAATAGCGCCGACGGTCGCAGCCACGCCACCCGGCAGACGATAGGCCGAGACAAACAGCAGCCACCAGAACACCGCGAAGTTCAGTGCCCCGAGCACGAAAATCCGCCCCCACCAGATCCCTTTAGGTAACTGGCGGATAAACAGCATCAGCAGCAGACCGGCGGGTAAGGCACGCAGCATGGCAACAGTCATCGGATAACCAGCGGGCAGCATTTCGGTGGTCACCAGATAGGTACTGCCCCAGACGGCGGGAGCGAGTGCTGTCAGACATAAAACGCCACTACGTTTCATAATTTACTCATTAATAATGTGATATGGAACGCATCATAATCCGCATCAGTTGCAGTGGGAATAGCGGCAGCGGGGCAGAGCACAAAAGACATATATCATTGGTTTTTTTTCCGGTCAGATAAAACGCCGGTAACGGGCAGGCGAACGAAAAGCGTAAGCGCCATGGATGGCGCGATCCGAGCGCACAAGGATGTGTTTACAGCGACTTTTCGTTTTGCCCGTTACCAGCGTTATCACCGGATCGGCATAAAAAAACCGCCGTTTTTCAGCGGCGGTTTCAGGTATTCACAGAATGGCGGGAAATTACTTAACTTCTTCGCCTTTGGCCTGCAAATCAGCATGGTAAGAAGAGCGGACAAACGGGCCGCAGGCGGCGTGAGTGAAGCCCATCGCCATTGCTTCGGCTTTCATTTCCTCAAACTCTTCCGGGCTGACATAACGCTGAACCGGCAGATGGTGACGGCTCGGCTGGAGATACTGCCCCAGGGTCAGCATGGTCACGCCGTGACGGCGCAGGTCGCGCATCACATCGAGGATCTCTTCATTGGTTTCGCCTAAGCCGACCATCAGGCCGGATTTGGTCGGGATCTCCGGATGGGCTTCTTTAAAGCGTTCCAGCAGTTTCAGTGACCACTCATAGTTAGCGCCCGGGCGCACCTGACGGTAAATACGCGGTACGTTTTCCAGGTTGTGGTTGAAGACATCCGGCGGAGTGGCGGTCAGGATTTCCAGTGCTTTATCCATACGGCCGCGGAAGTCCGGCACCAGGGTTTCAATTTTAATCGCCGGGCTGTGGTCGCGGATAGCGGTGATACAGTCAGCAAAGTGCTGTGCGCCGCCGTCACGCAGGTCATCACGGTCAACAGAGGTGATCACCACATAACGCAGTCCCATATCTTTGATGGTCTGACCGAGTTTCTGTGGTTCGTTGGCATCCGGTGCATTCGGACGGCCGTGGGCAACGTCACAGAACGGGCAGCGGCGGGTGCAGATAGCCCCGAGGATCATAAACGTGGCGGTACCGTGGTTAAAGCATTCGCTCAGGTTCGGGCAGGAGGCTTCCTCACAGACAGAATGCAGGCCGTTACGGCGCATTGCATCTTTGATCCCTTTGATTTTATGGGAATCAGCCGGAAGTTTGATTTTCATCCAGCTTGGTTTGCGTAATCGTTCGGTCGTCTCTGATACCAGGTTTTTGACCGGGATAAGCGCCATTTTATCGGCATCACGGTATTTGATACCGCGTTCCATCTGAATTGGTTTACTCATGTTTATGTCATTTCCGGTTAGATTCATCGGATAGTGATTGATGAGTGCCGTGGTGACGGCCTGTCTGCTGAATGTAACGAAGTCATCAATCTTTTAAAAATCTTTTTAAAAATGTTAAAAAAATTATATCACTATTCTGCGGCAAGTTGGAATCCTAATTGCCGGCAGAATTGTGCGGTCAGCACGGGCTGAACATCCGCAAGGGTAATACCGGGAACAAAATCAGCCATTTGTGTCATGGCGAGACCGGCATAGCCACACGGATTAATACGGTGAAAAGGCTCGAGATCCATATTGATATTGAGCGCCAGGCCGTGGAATGAGCGGCCGTTGCGGATCCGCAGACCGAGTGAACAGATTTTGTTACCCGCCACATAAACACCGGGCGCATCCGGGCGCGGGTAAGCGTCAATATTCCACTGTTTCAGGGTCTCAACCACTGAATTTTCCAGCGCGGTTACCAGTTCGCGCACACCGATTTTGTCGCGTTTGAGATCAATCATCACATACATGACCTGCTGTCCCGGGCCGTGGTAGGTCACCTGGCCGCCGCGATCAGACTGGATCACCGGGATATCACCGGGGGAGATAACATGTTCGGCTTTCCCTGCCTGGCCCTGGGTAAAAACGCGCTCATGCTCGACCAGCCAGATCTCGTTACCGGTTTCCGCCGTACGCTGTTCGGTAAATTGGTGCATGGCTTCAGAGACAGGATGATAAGGCCGCAGGCCCAGCTGACGTAAAATAATGGTGTTATTTTGCAAAATGGTATCTTCAGTTCGGTATGCCGGGCCAGCAGTATAACGCGCACGGCAAATGCGTACCAGTGATGCGCATAAAATGTTCAGAGGGATAAAAAAAAAGCCGCCCGGAAAGGCGGCCTGAAATGATGAAGAAATGACGGTGTTACAACACCATTCTGACGCGCTCTAACGCGCCTAATTCTTCGTACAGATTCTCGATCTGCTCAATGTGTGTCGCATCAATGGTGACAGAAACGGAATGATAGGTTCCTTTGCTGCTTGGTTTGATTGACGGACTGTAGTCACCCGGCGCGTGGCGCTGAATCACTTCCAGAACATCATTCACTAATTCCGGTTCAGCGGCACCCATCACTTTGTAGGTAAATGAGCAGGGGAACTCTAACAGTTCATTGAGTTTGGTTTTCATGGGTGCTCCTTAATAAAGCAAAACGTCAGATGAACTAAATATGGGGATAGTTCATCTGATTTCAAGTCTCAGCCGAACCAGCGGTGAAACAGCAGGCGGATGTAGTCGATCAGACGGCTGAAGAAGTTCCCTTCCGGTACCGCTTCCGTCACGACAAGCGGCCGTGTTTCAATGATCTGGTTGTCGAGCTGGAAATTAATGGTACCGACCACCTGGTTTTTCGCCAGCGGCGCATGCAGCTCCGGATCGGTCAGGACAAAACCGGCTTTCAGATCTTTCAGGCGGCCGCGCGGAATGGTGATATAAACATCATTTTCCACTCCTAACTGCACTTTGTCTTTATCACCGAACCAGACGATTTCAGATGCCAGCGGGTTGTCTTTCTGCATCGGTCTGACCGTTTCAAAGAAACGGAAGCCCCAGGTGAGCAGTTTCTTGCTTTCCGCATTACGGGCTTTGGCAGATTTGGTGCCCATCACCACGGAGATCAGACGCATATCCCCTTCGGTGGCGGAAGCGACCAGGTTATAGCCAGCGCCGTTGGTGTGGCCGGTTTTAATTCCGTCAGCATTCAGGCTTTTATCACCCAGCAGGTCGTTACGGTTTTGCTGAGTAATATTATTATAGGTGAATGAGCGCTCTTTATAGATAGCATATTCATTCGGTACGTCGCGGATCATCGCCTGACCAATCAGCGCCATATCCCGCGCACTGCTGTACTGGCCGTCGGCATCGAGACCGTGAACGGTTTTAAAGTGGGTATTTTTCAGACCAAGCTGCGCCACATACTGGTTCATCTGGCCGACAAATGTGTCCTGATCACCGGCAACAAACTCGGCCATCGCCACACAGGCATCATTACCGGACTGCAGGTTGATACCGCGTGTGAGATCCGCCACGCTGACGCGCTCGCCCGGTTTGAGGAACATCAGCGAGGAGCCGCGGAATACCGGGTTACCGGTTGCCCAGGCGTTTTCCCCGATAGTGACCATGGTGTCCGGCGTAAATTTACCGGTGTTCATTGCCTGGCCGATGACATAGCTGGTCATCATTTTGGTCAGACTGGCCGGATCACGGCGGACATCGGCATTTTTCTCCGCCAGCACTTTGCCGGAGTGGTAATCCATCAGAATATAGGATTCCGCTTCAATATCCGGAACAGGCGGGATGGTGGTATTCAGATTCGGAACATCAGCGGCAGAAGCTGCGGCGCTCAGTGCCAGGGTCAGACCGAAAGCGGCCAGGCGCCCGGCGCGGTGTTGATAAGTCGTTGCGTATTTCATGAGTGTTAAAACAACATTGATGATGCCGGTGAAAAAGAAACGCTATCATAGCAAAACTGCTATGACAGCGCGTAGTGTTATCACTGCCTGTTTTTAAGGTGCAAGGATAAATGAATTCATATTCAGCTGCTGCTGAAGGCGTCCCTGTACTTCGGCGGCCCGTTCACGGCTGGTAAACGGCCCCAGCTGGACACGGAACATATCACCGGAGGATTCTGTCATACCGGGCACACCCAGTTTATCGCTGAGCTCTTTCTGCCACTGTGTTGCGCGTTCCGCACTTGCCACAGCACCCACCTGGACGCGGTAACCGCTGACAGCGGCCTGCTGCGGTGCGGGTGCGGCGGTGTTTTCAGTTTGGGCTTCTGCCGGTGCTGCGGGCTGTTTCACGGTCGGGATCAGTGCGGATTCCGGCTGCGGCTGTGCCATAACAGGACGGCTGTTGATCGGTACCACCGGGGTGGTATTGGTCACCGGCGTACCGAGAGCACTGGTTTTGCCCAGTTCAGGGCGGCCCGGCAGGGCATAGCTCTGTTTGGCGACCACGGTACCGACAGTCCCGGAGCCGCTCAGCGAGCCGTCTTCCGCAACCACAATCGGGTCAATTTTAATTTTGGTATTCGGCAGCAGGTTCAGGCGATCTGCGACAGCGCGGGAAAGCCCGATCTGTTTGCCCGGCATATACGGGCCGCGATCGTTAATCCGCACCACCATCATGCGGTTATTCGCCATATTGGTGATCCGCGCATAGCCGGGGATTGGCAGCGTCGGGTGGGATGCGGTCAGTTCGGCGCTGTTGACGATTTCGCCGGTAGCGGTCCGGTTACCGTTCTGGGCCTGACCATAAATCCAGGCATATCCCTGCTGACTGAAGTTTTCCGGATCACGGACAATCTGATACTGCTGACCATTACGGACGTAATCATTATTCGCGCCCGGATGCAGCGGCTCGTAGGCCGGTACGGCGCCGAGAATCTCTTTTGCCGGGCCCGGCGGCGGTGTCTGTTTGACCGGCGGCTGCACTGACGGGCAACCTGCCAGCAACGCGGCCATCGCTGTGACCGCAATCCATTGTAAACGCATGAAAACCTCGTAATGTATTATAAGCTTTTTGACAGCATCTTACGGTGTGTATGAATTGACATGACAATACCAAACCCTGCCATTAATACAATCAGGGCGGAGCCGCCGTAACTCATCATCGGCAGCGGCACACCGACCACCGGCAGGATCCCGCTGACCATGCCGATATTCACAAACACATAGACAAAGAAGATGAGCATCAGACCGCCCACCATCACCCGTCCGAAGGTATTTTGGGCTTGGGCGGCAATCATCAGCCCGCGCATAATGATCAGCAGATAGAGTACCAGCAGGAAGATCACCCCGACCAGCCCCAGCTCTTCCGCGAGGACGGCAAAGATAAAGTCAGTATGACGTTCCGGCAGGAATTCCAGCTGGGATTGTGTGCCCAGCATCCAGCCTTTTCCGGCCAGTCCGCCGGAGCCGATGGCAATTTTTGACTGAATAATATGATAACCGGCACCGAGCGGGTCGGTTTCCGGATCGAGCAGCATCATCACGCGGCCGCGCTGGTAATCGTGCATCAGGAAAAACCAGAGCAGCGGAATAAAGGCGGCGAGCAGCAGCAGGGCTATCCCGATAAGGCGCCAGCTCATTCCGGCCAGGAACAGTACAAAAATACCGGAGGCGGCAACCAGAATGGATGTCCCGAGGTCAGGCTGTGCGGCGACCAGCAGGGTCGGCACCACCACCAGCAGCAGGGCGATGGCGGTATTTTTCAGGGTCGGCGGACACTGGTCGCGGTTCATAAACCGCGCCACCATCAGCGGAACGGCAATTTTGGCAATCTCGGACGGCTGGAAACGGACAATCCCCAGATCCAGCCAGCGCTGCGCGCCTTTACTGATCTGCCCGAAGACATCCACAAAGACCAGCAGGATGACACAGACAATATAGAGGTGCGGTGCCCAGGTCTCATACACGCGGGGCGGGATCTGCGCCAGAACCAGCATAATGATGATACCGGAGAAAATCTGCCCGAGGCGGCGCTCCATCATTTCCGGATCCAGCCCGCTGGCACTCCACAGCACAAATGCACTGTAAACCAGCAGGATCAGCAGCAGCACCAGCAACGGGAAGTCGATGTGCATGCGGGTCATCAGGGATACTTTGCGCGGATTATCAGTCATGGGCATCACTCTGTTTCACTGCCGGGCGGTGATGGCGGAGCATCCGGCAGTACCGTGTTGTTATCACCCAGCAGGACGTGGTCAAGGATCTGGCGGACCAGAGTACCGACTGCCGGGCCTGCACCGCCGTTTTCCAGAATAATGGTCACCGCCACTTTCGGGTTATCGTACGGTGCGTAAGCAATCATTAATTTATGGTCGCGCAGGCGTTCCGCCAGTTTGCTGGCGTTATAGGTTTCGTAGCTGAACACCTGTGCTGTACCGGATTTAGCGGCCGCTTTGTACGGCGTACCGGCAAAGAATTTGCGGCCGGTACCGTTCGGTGCGTTGGCCACGCCGAACATCCCGGATTTGGCCAGCTCCCAGTATCCGGAATGAATATCACCGATAGCAATATATTCTTTCTGCTCATACGGCAGCATACCGCTACCTTCTTTGGTGCCGAGCAGCAGGTGCGGTGTTTTCACCACACCATCATTTATCAGGGTATTAAGGGCTTTTGACATCTGGATCGGTGTTGATGTCCAGTATCCCTGGCCGATCCCGACCGGGATGGTATCGCCCTGATACCACTGTTTCTTATAGCGCCGCTGTTTCCATTCACGGGTCGGCATCACACCGTTGTACTCTTCCATCAGATCGATACCGGAATATTCGCCGTAACCGAAGCGGGTCATCCAGGCGGACAGACGGTCGATCCCCATGTCATACGCCACCTGATAGAAGAAGGTATCCGCTGATTCAATAATCGATTTCACTACGTTCAGGTTGCCGTGACCATAGCGTTTCCAGTCGCGGTAACGTTTTTCTGAGCCGGGCAACTGCCACCAGCCGGGATCAAAAATCGTGGTGTTACGGGTGATCACTTTTTCGCTGAGTGCCGCCACTGAAATAAACGGTTTCACAGTGGATGCCGGCGGATAGAGCCCTTGGGTGGTGCGGTTGATCAGCGGCCGATCCGGGTTATTGAGCAGGCCCCGGTAATCCGGGCCGGAAATGCCGTTCACAAACAGGTTCGGGTCATAACTCGGGTTGGACACCAGTGCCAGAATTTCGCCGTTGCGCGGATCACTGACCACGACAGCCGCACGGCTGGTGGTCAGCAGTTTTTCGATATACATCTGCAATTCAAGATCAATCGTCAGATAGATATCTTTCCCGGCCTGCGGTGCCTGCTCGTGTAACTGGCGGATCACGCGGCCGCGGCTGTTGACTTCCACTTCCTCATAGCCGGTTTTGCCGTGCAGAACGGATTCATAATAGCGCTCAATACCCAGCTTTCCGATGTCATGAGTGGCGGCGTAGTTCGGCAACAGACCGTCTTTATCCAGGCGCTCGACATCTTTGTCGTTAATTTTCGCCACATAACCAATAACATGGGTCAGGGCGGAGCCGTAAGGGTAGAAACGGCGCTGATAGCCTTTGATTTCCAGTCCCGGGAAGCGGTACTGATTTACCGAAAACCGCGCCACCTGTATCTGGTTGAGCGGAGTTTTCAGCGGAATTGAGGTAAAGCGGCGCGAACGGCGGCGTTCTTTTTCATAATTCGCGATGTCTTCATCGGTCAGATCGACAATCTCGCGCAGCTCATTCAGTACGTCCGGCAGGTCAGTGACCTTTTCCGGCACGATTTCGAGCTGATAAATGGTTCTGTTTTCCGCCAGCAGGGTACCTTTGCGGTCATAAATCAGACCACGGCTCGGCGGAATAGGAACCAGTTTGATCCGGTTATCATTGGAACGGGTCTGATAATCTTCATGGCGGTTAATCTGGAGATGATAGAGATTCACCACCAGTACGGCAGATAAAATAACAATACCGATAAATGCAACCACCGCACGGCGGATAAACAGGGCGGATTCCGCGCTGTAATCGCGGAAGTCCATCCGTTGCTTGTGTTTTTTCTTATCGCCGTCAGGCGCGTTCAGACCGGGCACTGCGGTTATTCCCTGTGATACGGATGATTGGCAGTAATACTCCAGGCACGGTACAGACTCTCCGCGACCAGCACACGCACCAGCGGGTGCGGCAGGGTCAGCGGGGAGAGAGACCAGCTCTGTTCTGCGGCTGATTTACAGGCAGGCGAAAGACCTTCCGGGCCGCCGATAAGCAGGCTGATGTTGCGTCCGTCCTGCTTCCAGCGTTCCAGTTGCCCGGCCAGCTGCGGGGTATCCCAGCGTGCGCCGGGAATATCCAGTGTGACAATCCGGTTGCCTTTGCCCGCCGCCGCCAGCATTAACTCACCTTCTTTTTCCAGGATCCGTTTGATGTCCGCGTTTTTTCCCCGCTTTCCGGCCGGGATTTCGGTCAGTTCAAACGGCATATCTTTCGGAAAACGATGGAGATAATCCTGAAATCCGGTTTCGACCCAGTCAGGCATTTTGGTGCCGACGGCAATGAGCTGTAACTTCAACACTCAGCTCCAGAGTTTCTCTAATTCATACATACGGCGGCTTTCATCCTGCATCACATGCACGATAGCTTCACCGAGATCGACAACAATCCAGTCGGAAATGCCCTGACCTTCCACGCCGAGCGGCATCATACCGGCCTGACGGCAGTCAGTGACAAGGTTATCGGCCACAGACGCCAGATGGCGGCTGGATGTGCCGGTACAGATAATCATGTGGTCGGTAATGCTGGATTTACCGCGTACATCAATAGTAATAATGTCCTGTGCTTTGGAGTCTTCGAGTTTATCAATAATAAACTCAAGTAATTCTGTGCCTTGCAAAAGGTTCACCTTATATTCCGGATAAATAGATAACAGAACACATCCCCGTCAGTCGTACCGCCGTGGCAGTTCCGGCGCGGGGTTGCTGTGTGCCGGGGGATAATCGCTATTTTACGTTACAGAGGGCAATTTTGCGAGGCTCACCCTGCGTTGCCGCCGGCACCGCAAGAATAACAGCGAACAGGGGGAATACAAAGCAGTAAAGATTAAAGAAATATCAGGAAATGTGCGGACAGGGAAAACAGAAACAGTGCGATTTGTACTATAGTCACTCCGTAACAGATAAAAAGGCGGAAAATATGACATATCAGCGACAACCGGAAAGTAGCGATGAGGATGCACTGTGGCGGCAGAGGGCGCGGCAGGAACTGATTCAGGCACTGAATCCGCCGCTCAGTGCGGGCGGGCTGATCCGTCTGCACAGTCGTTACAAATATGCGCTGATGGCATATTCACCACAGTTATATAAAAGCAGCGGACGGCTGTTGTCACAGGCAGGAAAACTTTCCCCGGCGGAACTGGCGGAAACGGCGGCGGTCTGGCAGCAGGCGCTGCTTACCGCATTTTCACAGCCTGCGACCCGCGCCAATATGACCAATGCACTGATGCATATGCAGGGCTATTTCAAACGTTTACTGAGCCCGGCAGAAAAGCAGCAGATGAGTGCGGCGATTGAGGAATATCGTACCGGGACCGGCTCTGCGGAAGCGGTGAAACATCTGTTACTCACCACTGCCCGCCACTATCAGACAGATTATCTGTGTGATCAGGCAATCCTGCAGCCGGTAACAGCGGCTCAGTCACACTCCGGGCGCAGCAGTGTGTAGCGGTCGCCCATATTCTCATAACCCCAGTCACACATCAGCAGCAGAATCGGGATCAGGGAACGGCCTTTGTCTGTAATAGTATATTCCACGCGGGGCGGCACTTCGGCAAAGACCGTCCGGGTCAGCAGGACGTCCGCTTCCATCTCGCGTAATTGATTGGTTAATGTTTTTTGTGAAATATTGACAATATAAGCCCGTATTTCCCCGAAACGCTGAACGGTTTTTTCAGATAATAAATTTAATATTAACGGTTTATATTTTCCGCCGATAACTGACAGCGTAACTTCTATTTCACTGACCACTACAATTTTCTTTATTTTATCGTCCATTAGTTACCTTCAGGTTACTTTGTGAAATAAATCTGCCTTCTTGATATATGTAAAGCAAGGCATAAAATCATGCAACTTTATTTATATTCTCAAGGTAAATGCAATGAAAAAATTAGTGGTTATTACCGGCGCCAGTTCCGGTATCGGTGAATCTGTGGCAAAACGGATGAGTCAGGCCGGACATCCGGTCTTATTACTGGCCCGCCGCAGTCAGATTACCGAAGGGTTTCATCTGCCGGACAGCCTGTGCCGCAGCGTGGATGTGACGGATCTTGCGGCAATGAAAGCTGCCATCGCAGAAGCAGAAAGCCTGTACGGTAAAACAGATTTATTAATTAACTGTGCGGGCGTTATGCTGCTGGATAATCCGTATGATCAGGATTATGCAGAATGGCAGCAAATGGTGGATGTGAATATTAACGGTGTTCTGACCGGGATTAATATTGTATTGCACGATATGGTTGCGCGTCAGGAAGGAACCATTATTAATATCAGTTCAATTGCCGGACGAAAAACATTCCCGAGCCATTCCGTCTATTGCGGAACCAAATTTGCCGTTCATGCGATAACGGAAAATATCCGTGAAGAAGTGGCACCGTCAAATG
This sequence comes from Morganella morganii, assembly GCF_019243775.1. Classification (NCBI taxonomy): domain Bacteria; kingdom Pseudomonadati; phylum Pseudomonadota; class Gammaproteobacteria; order Enterobacterales; family Morganellaceae; genus Morganella; species Morganella morganii. The sequence goes on along the minus strand of NZ_CP069157.1, from coordinate 2,743,605 downwards.
TCCGTTTAATTACCATTGCGCCAGGTGTGGTGGAAACGCCGTTATTAAGTCATACCACCAATGAGGAAATTAAGCAGAATTACCAGACCTGGAAAAAAGAGATTCAGTCAGGTCTGGATCCGGAAAAAATCGCGGATTGTATTCAGTTTGCTTATCAGCAACCGCAGGATGTGTGCATCCGTGAGATTGTAATTGCCAAAACCCGGCAGGCCGGGTGAGTCAGCGGTACAGTCCCTGTGCCAGAATGTAGTCCTGAACGGCGGGGGCCAGCTGATCGCTGCAGTCCTCGCCGTTTTTCAGCCGTTCGCGGATATTGGTGGCGGAAATCGGAAACAGAGGGGTATCAGCCAGGAAAATATAACCGCACGGTCGTTTGTGCAGGCTTTCCGGCGTAGTGACCAGATGCTGCACAAACCAGTCAGCCAGCCGTTCGGACGGAAAATCGAGTGAATATCCCGGCCGTTTGCAGACCAGAATATGGCACAGGGTCAGAATCTTGTCCCATTCATGCCAGGTATCAATCGTGAGCAGGGAATCCTGACCAATGATAAAAGCCAGCGGCCGCCGTGAACCAATCTCAGCCCGGTACTGACGCAGTGTTTCCACCGTATAGGAGAGGGCATCGCGGCGCAGTTCGCGGTCGTCCACCAGAAACAGCGGGTCTCCGCTGACGGCCAGTTGTGCCATCATCAGCCGCTGTTTTGCATCCGCTTTCGGCTGCGGACGGTGCGGCGGGACATTGTTCGGCAGTAAAATCACCTGTTCCAGACCGGCTTCCGATGCCATGGCTTTCACGGTATTAATGTGTGCCTGGTGGATCGGGTCAAATGTGCCGCCGTACAGCGCCAGAATCCGGTTATCCGCGTTGTTCGTCATAGAGGATCTGTCCTGTCTGTGCTTTACCGCTCAGGAGCAGTGTCAGTGTCAGTAAGTCATCACTTACGGATTGTCCGTAATCCTGCTTGAGGCGGATTTCAATACGGGTGATCAGGGATATCGCCACCTGCAGGGTATGCGCATCAAGGCGATCCAGGGCTTCGGTTATCATACCGCGGCGGTTCTGCCAGATACGGTGCTTGTCAAACAGTGTGCGCAGCGGCTGGTTTCGGCTTTCGCGCTGTAATGTCAGTAACTGCATCACTTCCCGCTGGACGGTGCGCAGCAGTATCACCGGCTCGTTATCTTCCGCCAGCAGCTGAGTCAGGATATGACAGGCACGTTTGCTTTTTCCGGCCAGCAGGGCATCCACCCAGTGATACGGGGTAAAGTGTGCCGCATCATTCACTGCTGCTTCCACACGGGGCAGTGTGAGTTTGCCGTCGGGATAGATCAGCGCCAGCCGGGAGAGAGCCTGTGACAGCGCCAGCAGATTGCCTTCGTAGCAATAGCAGAGCAGGCGGACAGCCTGTTCATCCGGTTGCAGTTGTAACAGAGCTGCCCGCGCGGTGACCCACTGCGGCAGCCGGTTCAGTTCCGGGGTCATGCAGGCGATATAGACGCCATCCTGTGCCAGCGCTTTAAACCAGGCGCTGTTTTCCTGGGCTTTGGTCAGTTTATGGCCGCGCAGTATCAGCAGCAGATCCGGATGTAACTGCCCGGCCAGCCGGAGAAGCTGTTCGCCCATTGCGGCATTGGGGCCGTTTTCCGGCAGATACAGGGTGAGTGTCTGCCGTCCGGCAAACAGACTGAGTGACCGGCAGACAGAAAAAATCGCATCCCAGTCAGTATGTTGTTCAAGAGAAAAGGTGAAGTGCTCGTCAAATCCCTGTTCCTGCGCCGCATGGCGGATAGCATCCCGGGATTCCTGGAGCAGTAACGGTTCGTTCCCCCAGAGGAGGTAACGTTCACGCAGCCCCGAACGGAGCTGCGTGATGAGTTGCTCAGGTGAAACTTTTATCATGCCTTCGGTGCGACAATCTCAGCCGCTTCAGCATTTTCAGCCTGTTTCTGTTGTTCGGACGGCTGGATAATCAGCAGTTTACGAACCAGACGGGCGGCTGCCTGCTCACGCATTTCCTGGCGGATCATATCTTTTTCCGCATCTTTTGCGAGTGCTTCCAGCGGGTTATCGAAGAATGAACGGTCAACGCGGACATTGATCGGATAAACCGACCCGTTCGGCATAATGACCTGGGCATTCAGGTAATAAACCAGCTCTTTCTCAGCGGCTTTACCGTCCTGGAAAATCGATACTGTCTCTTCCGAACCTTCGGAAGAACTGGTGATCTTCAGAACCGGGATGGTGGCATCACCACCTTCAATAATCTGAACGTTATTCAGCAGCAGTTGCTGGCGGATAGCACGGGTTTGTTCGCCATACGGATCACCGGTGCTGATTTGCAGTTTCTGCAGTTCAGGCGGGATTTGCGTGGTGCCGCGCAGATGGAAGCCGCAGCCTGCGGTGACCAGCACCGCAAGCCCGAGCAACAGCGTGATAATGCGATGTCGCACGATATCTCCTTAAATTAACCCACGACCAGGTTCAGTAATTTACCCGGCACATAAATGACTTTGCGAACACTCACACCTTCGAGGTATTTCGCCACATTAGCTTCCTGCGAGGCCAGCGCCATGACCGCATCCTGCTCCGCATCGGCGGCAACGGTGATACGGCCGCGGACTTTACCGTTGATCTGGATAACAATCAGTTTGGTATCGTCAATCATCGCTTCTTCGCTGGCGACCGGCCACTGTGCATCATCCACATCCGTTTCGTGACCCAGTGCTTTCCACAGGGTAAAACCGGCGTGCGGGATAATCGGCGACAGCATACGGATAACCGCATCCAGCGCTTCCTGCATCAGTGCGCGATCCTGCTCTGTTTCCTGAGGTGCGCGCTGCAGTTCATTGAGCAGTTCCATAATCGCCGCGATGGCGGTGTTGAACTGCTTACGGCGGCCGGCGTCATCGCTGACTTTGGCAATGGTTTTGTGCAGTGAGCGGCGCAGATCTTTCTGTTCCGGTGTCAGGCTGCTGATATCCAGCGGCGCGGTTTTGCCTTTCTGAACATGCTCATACACCAGACGCCATACACGGCGGATAAAGCGGTTCGCGCCTTCCACGCCGGATTCCTGCCACTCCAGGGTCAGTTCCGGTGGTGCCGCAAACATCATAAACAGACGAACGGTATCCGCGCCGTATTTTTCCACCATAATCTGCGGATCAACGCCGTTGTTCTTCGATTTTGACATTTTGCTCATGCCGGTGTGAACCAGCTCGCGGCCTTCTTTATCTGTTGCCTTGATGATACGGTTTTTATCATCACGCTCAAGAATGGCATCTTCCGGAGACACCCATACGCGGTGGCCGTCAGTGTCGGTGTAATAGAAGGAATCAGCCAGTACCATGCCCTGACACAGCAGGTTTTTCGCCGGCTCATTTGAGTTAACCAGACCGGCATCGCGCATCAGTTTGTGGAAGAAGCGGAAATACATCAGGTGCATAATCGCGTGTTCGATACCGCCGATATACTGATCGACCGGCAGCCAGTAGTTGGCCGCAGCCGGATCCAGCATGCCTTTGTCATAGTCCGGGCAGCAGTAACGGGCGTAATACCAGGAGGATTCCATAAAGGTATCGAAGGTATCGGTTTCACGCAGCGCAGGCTGACCGTTGATGGTGGTTTTTGCCCACTCAGGATCGGCTTTAATCGGGCTGGTGATGCCGTCCATAACCACATCTTCCGGCAGAATAACCGGTAACTGATCTTCAGGAACCGGAACCACGGTGCCATCTTCCAGGGTTGCCATCGGGATTGGTGCGCCCCAGTAACGCTGACGGGAAACCCCCCAGTCACGCAGACGGTAGTTGACTTTGCGCTCGCCGACGCCGAGTGCCACCAGTTTGTCCGCAATTGCGTTAAAACCGGCGGTGTAATCCAGACCATCGAACTCACCTGAATTGAACAGGGTGTTTTTGCCGGTCATTGCTGCTTCACTGATATCCGGTGCGTTACCGTCTTCGCCCAAGATGACCGGCTTGATTGGTAAACCGTATTTGGTGGCGAATTCCCAGTCGCGCTGATCGTGCGCCGGAACGGCCATAACGGCGCCGGTACCGTATTCCATCAGGACAAAGTTGGCGACCCAGACCGCGACTTTTTCACCGGTCAGCGGGTGAATGGCAAACATACCGGTTGCCATGCCTTTTTTCTCCATCGTGGCCATTTCAGCTTCGGCCACTTTGGTATTACGGCACTCATCGATAAAGGTTTTCAGTTCAGGATTGTTCTGTGCAGCCTGCTGTGCCAGCGGATGACCCGCCGCTACCGCCAGATAAGTGACACCCATAAAGGTATCCGGACGGGTGGTGTAGACACTCAGTTTTTCGGTGCTGTCCGCGACATCAAAGGTGATTTCCACACCTTCGGAACGGCCGATCCAGTTGCGCTGCATGGTTTTGACCTGCTCCGGCCAGTCTTCCAGCGTATCCAGATCATTGAGGAGTTCTTCGGCATAAGCGGTGATTTTGATAAACCACTGCGGGATCTCTTTGCGCTCAACCGGGGTATCACAACGCCAGCAGCAGCCGTCGATAACCTGCTCGTTGGCAAGCACCGTCAGGTCATGCGGACACCAGTTCACGGCGGAAGTCTTCTTATACGCCAGACCTTTTTCATACAGCTTGGTGAAGAACCACTGTTCCCAGCGGTAATATTCCGGCGTACAGGTGGTGACTTCGCGATCCCAGTCGTAGGCGAAACCCAGCTTTTTCAGCTGCTGTTTCATGTATTCGATATTGGCATAGGTCCACGGTGCCGGTGCAGTGTTATTTTTTACCGCAGCACCTTCCGCAGGCAGACCGAACGCATCCCAGCCGATTGGCTGTAAGACGTTTTTACCCAGCATGCGCTGGTAACGTGACATCACATCACCCAGGGTGTAGTTACGCACGTGGCCCATGTGTAGTCGTCCTGAAGGGTATGGCAGCATAGACAGGCAGTAGTATTTTTCTTTACTGTTATCTTCAGTCACTTTAAATGTTTGTTTTTCCTGCCAGTGACTCTGGACTTGTTGCTCTATGTCTTCGGGACGATATTGTTCTTGCATGGCACCGGTATTCCTGTGGTGATGAACTGCCGGACACGGACTGACGACCAGACCGGGCGGACAGCATGAAAATATTGGGTTTCGTTAATTTCTGACCCGTTAGCATAGCCGATATGCCCCTGAGGGAACAACAGTTAAGGGCGTAAAGGGATGAAAAAAGCAGGGGAATGATAAAGAGAAGAAGAAAGGCCGGTCTGTGACCGGCCGGTCAGAACATCAGTGCAGAATCTTGGCAAGAAAATCTTTGGCACGCTCGGATTTCGGGTTGGCAAAGAAATCGTCTTTTCTGCTGTCCTCGACGATTTTGCCCTCATCCATAAAAATTACACGGTCCGCCACTTTACGGGCAAAGCCCATTTCGTGGGTGACCACCATCATTGTCATGCCTTCGTGCGCCAGTTCAACCATAACGTCCAGTACTTCGTTGATCATTTCCGGGTCGAGGGCGGATGTCGGCTCATCAAACAGCATGGCGACAGGATCCATACACAGGGCGCGGGCGATAGCCACACGCTGCTGCTGCCCGCCGGACAACTGGGACGGGAATTTATCCGCATGGGCAGACAGACCGACGCGCTCCAGCAGTTTCAGTCCTTTTTCTTTTGCTGCCGCTTTATCGCGTCCCAGCACTTTTACCTGTGCCAGGGTCAGGTTTTCCACAATGGAGAGGTGCGGGAACAGCTCAAAGTGCTGGAATACCATGCCGACTTTGGAGCGCAGTTTCGCCAGGTTGGTGCGTTTGTCATTCACCTGAATATCATTGACGAAAATTTCACCCTGCTGCACCGGCTCAAGGCCGTTAACGGTTTTTATCAGCGTGGATTTACCGGAGCCGGACGGGCCGCACACCACAACCACTTCCCCTTTTTTGACTTCGGTCGAGCAGTCGGTTAAGACACGGAACTGACCGTACCATTTGGAGATATTTTTCAGGGAGATCATGACACAGTCCTTCTCTTGAGATAATTAACCAGCATTGACGCACCAAAGCTGATAACAAAATAAACCGCACCCGCAAACAGCACCATTTCGATTTGTGTTCCGTCACGCTCGCCGATATTGCTGGCGGTGCGGAAGAAATCGGTCAGGCTGAGCACATACACCAGCGAGGTATCCTGGAACAGGACGATTCCCTGGGTCAGCAGCAGCGGGATCATCGCGCGGAATGCCTGCGGCAGAACCACCAGGCGCATGGTCTGCATTTTGGTCATACCGAGGGCGAGTGAGGCGGATGTTTGTCCCCGTGACACACTCTGAATCCCGGCGCGGATAATTTCAGCATAATACGCAGCTTCAAACAGGGAAAACGCTACCATAGCTGAGATCAGACGGATATCTGTTTTTGGTGATATGCCAAGAACATTTTGGACTAAGTTAGGCACAATCAGATAGAACCATAACAGCACCATTACCAGCGGAACGGAGCGGAAGGCGTTCACATAGAGAGCAGCCAGCCAGCTTACAATCTTTATGGATGACAGGCGCATCATAGCCAGTATCGTGCCCCACAGGATGCCGATAACAATCGCTGTAACTGTGATTTTCGCCGTAATAACCAGCCCCTGTAACAGGAACGGCATACCCGGCATCACCGAACTCCAGTCAAATTCGTACATCAGTGGCCTCCTGTCCCGGGCAGACGCACCCGTTTTTCCAGTAAATGCATGGCCAGCATAATAATAACGTTGATGCCGACATAGGCGAGGGTGATCGCAGTAAAGGACTCATAGGCTCTGGCGGAGTAATCCAGTAACTTCCCGGCCTGTGCGGCCATATCGACCAGCCCGATAGTGGAGGCGATGGCGGAGTTTTTCACCAGATTGAGCATTTCCGATGTCATCGGCGGAATAATCACGCGGTAGGCATTCGGCAGCAGCACATAGCGGTAAGTCTGCGGCAGTGTCAGTCCCATCGCCAGCCCTGCGGCTTTCTGGCCGCGCGGCAGTGACTGAATGGCGGCACGTACCTGTTCGGTCATACGGGCGGCGGTAAACAGCCCCAGACAGAGGGTGGAGGAAATAAAGAACTGGATATTCGGGTCGAGATCCATTTTAAACCAGTCGCGCAGGGACGACGGCAGGAACTCCGGGATCACCAGATACCAGGTGAAGAACTGGACGATCAGCGGCACATTACGGAAAATTTCCACATAAATGGTGCCGAGCGAGGAGAGAAACTTATTCGGTACCGTACGGAGAATACCGAACAGGGATCCCACCAGAAAGGCGATAATCCAGGCACAGATTGACAGCAGCACAGTGACCTTCAGGCCGGACAGGATCCAGCCGAGGTAAGTGGTGTTGCCGAAGGGGGCGGGCTGAAAAAAGATGCCCCAGTCCCAGTTAGCTGACATAGCGCGGCTCCCGGTAAAAGAACGAACTCCCTGTATAAGACGGATAACCAGTGGTTACCGGACAGACAGTGTGTTTGCATGCAACGGACTGTGGTTTATCGTCCGCGCCCGCGTCAGTTGTGAACGCGGGCGCGGCGGTCTTAGTTATATCCTCAGTCCGGACGGCGCAGCCGGTCAGGCTGTCAGCCGCCGTGGTGGTTATTCAAAGGCCTTGTCATTCGGCGCTTTGAACAGCCCTTTCATTTCATCGGATAATTCAAAATTCAGGTTGAGGTTCTTAGGCGGAATCGGCTGTTTGAACCAGCGGGTATAGGATTTCTCAGCCTCACCGGAGGTTTGTGCATCAGAAACGGTTTTATCGATCAGGGCTTTGAACTGCGGATCATCTTTGCGCAGCATACAGCCGTAGGCTTCTTCGGACTGCGGCGTGCCGACAATCACCCAGTTATCCGGTTTTTTCGCTTTGGCGCGCTCACCGGCCAGCAGGGCATCATCCATCATAAAGGCGACCGCCCGACCGGATTCCAGGGTGCGGAAGGCATCCCCGTGATCTTTGGCGCTGATAATGCGCATCTTCATCTGCTTCTCATCATTGAGTTTGTTGAGCAGCATTTCAGATGTGGTACCGGATGTGACCACCACGTTTTTCCCGGCGAGATCGGCAAAGTCTTTGATACCGGAATCTTTACCGGTCAGCAGACGGGTACCGACCACAAAAATAGTATTGGAGAAGGCGGCCTGCTGCTGGCGGGCCAGGTTGTTGGTGGTGGAGCCGCACTCAAAATCGAATGTGCCGTTCTGTAACAGCGGGATACGGTTCTGAGAGGTCACCGGAATTAGTTTGACCTGTAAATCCGGCTTATTCAGGGTCTTTTTCACTGCATCAACAATATGGTTGGAGTAATCCTGGGAATAGCCGACCACCTTTTGCTGGTTATCATAATAAGAGAAAGGAACAGAGGATTCGCGGTGACCGACAACAATCACGCCGCTGTCATTGATTTTTTTCAGTGTACCGGTCAGCTCTTCAGCAGAAACCGCCGCACTGGCAAGCGCGGCTCCGGTGACCAGTACAGACAAAACTAACTTGCGCATAAACAACTCCTTTTCGGGAAACGGTATAAGGACGTGTATTGCTCTTGTGTTTGTATTGTTAAAAATAGAACATAATTGTTAATTAATGGAAGTTAATTTGTTTTAAATCGGGAGATCCCTCTCACTCTGTCAGATAAAGATGTGCAAGTTACACACAGAACGTACACTCACATTAAATTATGGTATTTTGAATTGGTTTGGTTTTATATGCTGGTTTTGGTGTGTTTATTAACCTTTTAATGGTGTTTTTTACTGCTTGGTGCGGTGCTTTTATGGCCGGGAAGTGCTATTGTGTCATAATCCGCTGTTGTAACAATTCTGCGGTACGGCGGTAACATCACATTGCGGTTAAATGTGTAAAGTTATGGTTATCCGGTTGTCTGAAATCGCAGGCTGTGTAAGATAGGCGGTAACTATCGGGGAGCGGGCTATGCTGAAGCAACGCAGGCAGGGTTATCTGCTGCTGTTTTTCACATTATTCTTTATCCTGTTGTGTCTGACACAACGGATGTCTGGTGCGCCGCGCATCAGTCTGAGCCCGTCTGCGGATTTCACCACCCCGGTGCTGCTCAGTGATACGGAAACCGGCAGTGCCAATCCCGGCGGCACCTGTGATATCAGCGCCAAATCGCTGAGTACCGTGCCGCAGTTCCCGGCAGAACCTCTCTTTTTTGCCCTTCTTTTCTTCGTCATGACCGCGGTGATTGTTCCTGTCCGTTACCGTTCGCGCTCGTGGCGTCAGCATATCCCGCCGATGCGGCTGCGCAGGCATCTCCATTTCTGTGTGATGAGGGATTAGCAACCGGCAATCTGTGTATTGTCGGGTTTTTTGCTTAATTCGGAGATGAAAAAAATTATGCGTTCTGTATTAACAGCGTTTGTGCTGTTTTTGTTCACGCTGACCACTGTGCATGCGGCTGATACCGGCTGGACCGAAATGCCGCACAATGATCACGCCCGTGTCAGAGTCACATCAGATCAGTGGAAAGACGGAAAACTGCGTCTGCTGCTGGCGGTTGAATTACAACCCGGCTGGAAAACTTACTGGCAGTCACCGGGCGAGGGGGGCGTTGCCCCTGAACTGACATGGCAGAAGGCCTCCGCTGACACACAGTGGTTCTGGCCCGCACCTCAGCGTTTTGATGTCGCAGGGCTCTCCACCCAGGGCTACGGCGGCAGTGTGGTGTTCCCGCTGGAAGTCACGGCGGCTCAGGCGCTGCCGGTGCTCAGCGGGACACTGACCTTATCCACATGCAGTAATGTCTGTATCCTGACCGATTATCCGGTCTCACTGGATACCTCAGAACCCGCGCCGGACGATTTTGACCGTCAGTATGCGATGGCCATGCAGCAGGTGCCGCAGACCGGCGGTGATATCACCACCGGCGGCAGCCGGGTGAACGGCGGGACGCTGACGATGGCACTGCACCGCCCGGGCGGCTGGCAGGATCCGCAGCTGTTTTTTAATGCGGATAAAGAAACCATTTTTGCCGCACCGTCATTTACGATTTCCGGGGATAATCTCACCGCCACCGTTAAAGTAACGGATGACTGGGGGGAAATACCGTCAGATCTGAACGGAAAACCGCTGTCGGTCGTTGTGACAGACGGCCCGGCAGCGCAGGCGCTCACCACGGTGATCGGCAGCGGACCGGATATTGCGGCCGAATCCGGCAGTGATACCTCCTTTATTATGTTGCTGCTGTTTGCATTGCTGGGCGGGCTGATCCTCAACGTTATGCCGTGTGTTCTGCCGGTGCTGGCGATGAAACTCGGCGCTGTGCTGTATGTGGAAAACCGTGAGCGGCGGATGATCCGCACCCAGTTCCTGGTCTCCTCCTCCGGTATTATGGTCTCCTTCTGGATCCTCGCGGCGCTGGTGTCGGTATTACGCCTGACACAAAGTGCGGTCGGCTGGGGTATTCAGTTCCAGAACCCGTGGTTCCTCGGCTTTATGGTGGTGGTAACTTTACTGTTCAGTGCCAATCTGTTCGGTGTTTTTTCTATCCGCCTGAGCAGTAATGCAACCACAAAACTGGCGACAGCGGGCGGCAAAGGGATGCGCGGCCACTTTATGGAAGGTATGTTTGCCACGCTGCTGGCGACCCCCTGTACCGCGCCGTTCCTCGGTACCGCCGTTGCGTTTGCGCTGGTGGCTCCGTATTCACAGCTGTGGATGATTTTTACCGCGCTGGGGCTGGGGATGAGCCTGCCGTGGCTGCTGATCGCCGCGTTTCCGGGAATTGCCCGGGCGCTGCCGAAACCGGGCCGCTGGATGAACGGTCTGCGTCTGGTACTGGGTGGCATGATGTTTATTACGGCACTGTGGCTGATCAGTCTGCTGATCCCGCACACCGGGCCGGAAACCGCTGTGGTGATGGTGGCAGTTGTGCTGCTGGTACTTGCGCTGCTGGCTTTCCGCCGTACCGGTATTAAGCGCGGATCTGCGGCACTGGTGGCACTGCTGGTGGCTGGTGGTATCTGGGCCGCTATCAATATGACGGATGACCGGCAGCAGAGCCTGGTCAGTGATCAGGTGGACTGGCAGCCGCTGACGGAAGAGGCGGTGAACACCGCGCTTTCTCAGGGTAAACGGGTTTTTGTGGATGTGACCGCCGAATGGTGCGTGACCTGCAAAGCAAACAAATACAATGTATTATTACGCGATGATGTTCAGGACGCACTCCGTGAACCGGATGTTGTCGCACTGCGCGGGGACTGGACAAAACCGTCACCGGATATTAATGCATTTTTACAAAAGCGCGGGCATCTGGCAGTACCGTTTAATCAGATTTACGGCCCCGCTTTACCTGATGGTGAAATCTTGTCACCATTGCTGGATAAAGAAACACTCTTACATCTGTTAAATCAGTCACAAGGAATTGAACCATGAAAAAAACACTCGCGGCTTTAATGATTGCTCCGCTTATCTTTACCGCCACAGCTCATGCGGCCGCTTTTACCGCTGACCAGGAAGCGCAGGTGCGTGAATTGGTTCGTGACACGCTGGTCAAAAACCCGGAAATTCTGGAAGAAGCGATTATGGCGCTTCAGCAGAAACAGACCGAAAAACAGACCGCACAGATGAAAGATGCCGTTAAAGCCAATGCTGACGCGCTGTTTAATGATAAGTACACACCGCGTATCGGTTCAAAATCACCGAAACTGACCATCGTGTCTTTCACCGATTACAACTGCCCGTACTGCAAACGTTTTGATCCGCAGCTGGAAGCGATGGTGAAAAAATACCCTGACGTGGCAGTTGTCTTCAAACTGCTGCCGTTCAAAGGGGAAAGTTCCCTGAATGCCAGCCGTGCCGCACTTTCTGTATGGGAAAGCAAGCCGGAAGCATTTGCACCGCTGCATAACCGACTGATGCAGAAGAAAACCGCACTGACTCAGGATGACATCAACAGCGCACTGAAAACCGCCAAAGCCGGTGATGTGAAAGTCACTGATAACAGTATGAATACCATGCGTATGAATATGATGCTGGCAGAGCAGTTAGGTGTTCAGGGAACCCCTGCAACGCTGATTGGTGATGTGATGCTGCCGGGTGCCGTGGATGAAGCACAGCTGGATGCCATCATTAAGGAACAGCTGGCTAAGGTTAAATAATGCGGTTACTGCGCAGATGGGGAAAGGAATTTCTCCTGCTGCTGGTGATTTTATTTATTGCGTCACAGGCGATGGACTACTGGCGCAAACCGCAGGCACCGGATTTAAACACGGTGCCTTCGCTGACACTGACAGATGGCACACCGGTGTCCATTGCGCAGATGAGTGCGGAAAAACCGCTGTTGGTCTACTTCTGGGCATCCTGGTGCGGGATCTGCAAACTGACCTCGCCGTCAGTCAGCGAACTGTCTGAGTCTGGCTACAATGTGGTGACGGTTGCTATCCGCTCCGGTGAAGATGACCGGCTGGCGAAAGGGATGGCAGCGAAAGGTTACTATTTTCCGGTGATTAATGATCCGGATGGCCGTATCTCTCAGCTCTGGGGTGTGAATGTCACGCCGACTTTTGTGATTTATCACAAAGGGGAGATAGTCAGTTACACCAGCGGCTGGACCAGTCAGTTGGGGATGATGGCACGGTTGTGGCTGGCGAAGTAATCAGTCTGAAATGAAAAATCCCGCGGTGAGCAATCACGGCGGGATTTTTTTATCTGCGGAAACTTTTCGTATCAGCGAAAATGCAGACCGCGTTCTGTGCTCTTTCTGCGTTTTATCAGTGCCAGACCCAGGAAGACAACGGTGGCACCCCAGACCGGCCAGGTGCCCATACGGTAATACGGTGTGAAGCCGGACGCTGAGGTTACAGTGGCACTCAGGGTGGCCTGTGTGAACTGCGGCAACTGAGCGGTGACAGAGCCGTCCGGCGCAATAATAGCGGTAATACCGTTATTGGTGGCACGCAGCAGCGGACGACCCAGCTCCAGCGCACGCATCCGTGCCATCTGGAAATGCTGCCACGGGCCGATGGAGCGGCCGAACCAGGCATCATTGGAGGCAGTCAGCAGCACGCCGGTTTTATCGGTCATATTGCGGCGCACCTGCTCCCCGAGGATCACTTCATAGCAAATCTCGGCGGTGAGTGTCATTTTTCCGGCGGTCAGCGGCGGCTGGATGTAACCCCCGCGGCTGAAAGCAGACATCGGCAGATTAAAGAACGGCGCCAGCGGACGCAGTAAATCTTCCAGCGGCACAAACTCCCCGAACGGCACTAAGTGATGTTTGTAATAGCGGTTTTTATCCCGGCTGTCGTATTCACTTTTATTACCCAGCACAATCAGGGTGTTGTAAACATCGTACTCTTTACCGTCTGCTTTCGGAACTGCATCAACCACACCGGTGATCAGCTGTGCGCCGCTGAGTGTCAGCAGGCCGTTGAGCTGATCCAGAAACGCAGACTGACTGGCGGCAAAATCCGGAATAGCGGATTCCGGCCAGATAATCAGGGTATCAGGCCGGAAGTAGGGGCGGCTCTCTTTGAGATAGATACCCAGCGTTTTATCCAGCATACCCTGTTCCCATTTCAGGGACTGGGCGATATTTCCCTGAACCAGCGCGACCTGAGTCGGGTCGTTGTTCATCTGATACCACTGGTAGTTGCGGGCGAGCCACGGCGCGAACAGCAGTACCAGCGCCGGGATCAGCGGACGGATACGGCGCTGTGAGAGTGAAAGAGCAATCAGCCCGCTTATCACCATCAGCAGGAAGGTGATGGCATTCACACCCAGGATTGGCGCCAGTGCACGCATCGGGCCGTCAATCTGGGTATAGCCGAATTCCAGCCACGGGAAGCCGGTCAGCACCCAGCCGCGTAAAAATTCAGTGAGCTGCCAGAGTGCCGGGGCGGCAATCACCAGACGCCAGACTGTGGCGTGCGGGAAGCATTTGGCCAGCAGGCCGGCAAACAGCATCGGATAGAGCGCCAGATAGGCAGCCAGCAGGACAACAAGGAACAGGTTGGCAATTTCCGGCATACCACCGAAATCCGCGATACTGACATACACCCAGTTTACGCCGCTGCCGAATAAACCCAGCCCCCAGGCGAAACCGATAGCACAGGCCTGTTTACCTGTCCGGTTGAGAGTCAGCAGCAGCAGGGCGGCCAGTGCGGGCAGTGAGAAATACCAGAGATCAAAAGGCGAAAAGGCCAGCGTTCCGCCGGCCCCGAAAATCAGTGCCAGCAGCAGACGCGGCCACTGGCGTAAACCATGAGGTGATTTTATCATGTCAGATTATCTTCATCTAAAGACGGGATTGGAGCATCGTCCGGAATCTTAACATGTAACTGGATAATTTTACGACTGTCTGCCATCGCAACTTTGAACTGGTAGTTGTCAATCTCAATGGTTTCACCACGGGTCGGCAGATGGCCGAAGGCCTGCATCACCAGCCCGCCGACGGTATCGACCTCTTCATCACTGAAGCGGGTGCCGAATGCGTCGTTAAAATCTTCTATCTGGGTGAGGGCGCGGACAGAATAAGAATGCAGACTGAGCTGACGGATATCCACGTCATCCTCATCATCGTATTCATCCTCAATTTCGCCGACAATTAACTCCAGAATATCCTCGATAGTGACAAGTCCGGAGACTCCGCCGAATTCATCGATCACAATCGCCATATGATAGCGCTGGGAGCGGAACTCCTTAAGCAGACGGTCAACACGCTTACTTTCCGGCACAACAACCGCCTGGCGCAGCACTTTATCAATACTGAATTCTTCGGAATCACTGCGCATAAACGGCAGCAAATCTTTTGCCATCAGCAGGCCTTCAATGTGATCTTTGTCTTCACTGATCACCGGAAAGCGGGAGTGGGCAGAATCAATAATGACATCCAGGCACTCGTCGAGTGTCTGATTGCGCTTGAGAGTCACAATTTGTGAACGCGGGATCATGATATCGCGGACACGCTGATCAGAAATATCCATTACCCCTTCGAGCATGTCGCGGGTGTCAGGATCGATCAGTGCATTTTGTTCGGAATCACGGATGACCTCAACGAGGTCTTCACGGCTTTTGGGCTCGCCGTGGAACAGTTGCTGGCGCAGCAGAGAAAAGAAACCCTTTTTCTGGTTCGGTGTATCACTACCCGATGGATGGTCGTCGCTCATGGCGGTTTTTTTACATTCCCCGATTTAATGAAAGATGCCGTATTATGTAGCATAAAAACGGCATCGCTGACTACGCTTTTTCTGTGATATACGGATCAGAATAGCCTAATTTTTTTAAGATTTCCGTTTCCAGGCCTTCCATCTCTTCTGCTTCATCGTCTTCGATGTGGTCATAACCCAGCAGATGCAGGCAGCCGTGGATGACCATATGCGCCCAGTGTTCTTCTTCGGTTTTTTCCTGTTCGGCGGCTTCGCGCTCCACCACCTGACGGCAGATAATCAAATCCCCCAGCAGCGGCAGTTCAATTTCCGGCGGCACTTCAAACGGGAAGGAGAGCACGTTGGTCGGTTTATCCATGCCGCGGTAAGTCAGGTTCAGCTCGTGGCTTTCCGCTTCATCCACCAGGCGGATGGTAACTTCACTCTCTTCCTGAAACATCGGCAGCACGCCGTCAATCCAGCGCTGAAACTGAGCTTCAGAGGGCAGGTTGTCTGTGTTTTCACAGGCGATTTGTAAATCAAGAACCGGATTACTCATGAGATTGTTCCTGCTGCGCCTGCGCGCGTTCGGCATCACGCTGCTGTTTCAGCATCTGTTTGCGTTTCTGTTCTGCGGCTTCCCACGCTTCATAGGCAATAACCACTTTTGCCACGATAGGATGACGCACCACGTCTTCACTGTGGAAGAAGTTAAAGCTCAGTTCCGGTACATCCGCCAGCACTTCAATGGCGTGACGCAGACCGGATTTATTGCCGTTCGGCAGGTCAATCTGGGTGATATCCCCGGTGATAACCGCTTTGGAGTTAAAGCCGATACGGGTCAGGAACATTTTCATCTGTTCGATGGTGGTGTTCTGGCTTTCATCGAGAATAATAAAGGCATCGTTCAGGGTCCGGCCGCGCATATAGGCCAGCGGCGCGACTTCAATCACGTTGCGCTCAATCAGCTTTTCCACTTTCTCAAAGCCGAGCATTTCAAACAGCGCATCGTACAGCGGGCGCAGATACGGATCGACTTTCTGGCTGAGATCTCCGGGCAGGAAGCCGAGTTTTTCACCGGCCTCAACGGCAGGACGAGTCAGCAGGATGCGGCGGATTTCCTGACGCTCAAGAGCATCCACAGCTGCGGCGACCGCCAGATAGGTTTTCCCGGTTCCGGCAGGGCCGATACCGAAGGTGATATCGTGGTCGAGAATATGGGCGATATACTGTGCCTGGTTTGGCGTACGTGGTTTAACCACACCGCGTTTGGTTTTGATATTGACGGATTTGCCGTAGTCCGGCACATGTTCGTCACTCTGTTCCAGTACACGGCTTTCTGCCACGGCCAGGTGAACCTGCTCCGGGTCGATATCGTGGATCACACCGCGCACCGGGGCAGTTTCCACATAGAGCTGGCGCAGGATAGCCGCAGCGGCTTTGACGCAGTGCGGTTTGCCGGTCAGCCGGAAGCGGTTGTCGCGGCGGCTGATTTCGGTGCCGAGACGGCGCTCAAGCAGTTTGATGTTATCATCGAAGGGACCGCAGAGGCTTTGCAGACGCTGATTTTCGGCGGGTTCGAGGAAAATTTCCTGTGTTGCTACCTGTGAAGGTGATATATAGGTCTCTGTCACTGAATCTCTCTGTGTATTCTCACGCGCAGGTCATTCTGCGCGTGATCGTTAGTTAGTGTACGGATGGCTGATAGATGCCGACACCCAGTTCGTCTTCTTTACGGGTGCGGGCAATCACGGATTCCGGGGTTTCGTGAACACGCAGGTTCATCTGATCTTCTGTCCGGATCACGCGGCCGCGCAGTGAGTTGGTATAGACATCGGTAATTTCGACATCCACAAATTTGCCGATCATGTCCGGGGTGCCTTCAAAGTTCACCACGCGGTTGTTTTCGGTGCGTCCGGATAATTCCATGACGTCTTTACGGGACGGGCCTTCCACCAGGATACGCTGTGTGGTGCCGAGCATCTGGCGGCTGTAGCTCATCGCCTGCTGGTTAATCCGCTGCTGTAACAGGTACAGACGCTGTTTTTTCTCTTCTTCGGTCACGTCATCCGGCAGATCAGCCGCCGGGGTACCCGGACGCGGGGAGTAGATGAAACTGAAGCTCATATCGAAATTCACGTCTGCAATAAGCTGCATGGTTTTTTCGAAGTCGTCATTAGTTTCTCCAGGGAAGCCGACGATAAAGTCAGAGCTTATCAGGATATCCGGACGTGCTTTGCGCAGTTTGCGGATGATGGATTTGTATTCCAGCGCGGTATGGGCGCGTTTCATCTGGGTCAGAATACGGTCTGAGCCGCTCTGTACCGGCAGATGCAGGAAGCTGACCAGTTCCGGGGTATCTTCATACACAGCGATAATATCATCCGTGAATTCAATCGGATGGCTGGTGGTAAAGCGGATGCGGTCGATACCGTCAATGGCGGCCACCAGACGGATCAGTTCGGCAAAACTGCAGATACTGCCGTCAAACGCCGGGCCACGGTAAGCATTCACGTTCTGACCCAGCAGGTTCACTTCACGCACGCCCTGAGCGGCTAACTGTGCGATTTCAAACAGCACATCATCACACGGACGGCTGACTTCTTCACCACGGGTGTAAGGCACCACGCAGAAGGTGCAGTATTTATTACAGCCTTCCATGATAGAAACAAAGGCGGACGGGCCTTCGGCGCGCGGTTCCGGCAGGCGGTCAAATTTTTCGATTTCCGGGAAGCTGATGTCCACAATCGGGCTGCGGTCGCCTCTGAGTTTGTTGATCATCTCCGGCAGGCGGTGCAGTGTCTGCGGGCCGAAGACAATGTCCACAGCCGGGGCGCGGCGGCGGATAAAATCTCCTTCCTGGGAGGCCACACAGCCTCCGACACCGATAATAATGTCCGGATTCACATCCTTGAGGTTTTTCCAGCGGCCGAGCTGGTGGAACACTTTTTCCTGCGCTTTCTCACGGATAGAACAGGTATTAAGCAGGAGAATATCGGCTTCATCGGCATTGTCTGTTAAAGTATAGCCGTGGGTGCTTTCCAGCAGGTCAGCCATTTTGGATGAATCGTACTCATTCATCTGACAGCCCCAGGTTTTTATGTACAGTTTTTTACTCGTCGACATTTTCTCAATCCGCTGTTTTCAGTGAAACAATACCCGCAACACTGAAAAGCATTGTGTGTATTCAATCAGGTTTTGATGTAACCAATGGTCGATATTGTAGTCATTTGACACACCAGTGACCAGACCCGGCAGCACGGATCTTCACCTTTCCCGGTGAATTTACGGCAATTGAACAAAAAATCAACGTATTAGAATAGGTATGTCATGGATAACCCGTTAACACATTCTGAAGTCACCGTTATCGGCGGGGGAATGATTGGTGCCGCCACAGCCCTGGGACTGGCTCAGGCCGGTTTTGGTGTCACTGTGGCTGAGTTACAGGCACCGGCACCGTTCGATGCTCAGAGCCGCCCTGACGTGCGGATTTCCGCCATCAGCCGCGCGTCAGCTGAGTTACTGGAGAGTCTCGGGGTATGGGAGCGTGTCCGTGCCATGCGTTGTGTGCCGTACCGCACTCTGGAAACTTATGAGGAACCAGGGTCGGAAGTAACCTTTACCGCAGAGAGCCTGGGGTTACCTGAGCTGGGGTATATGGTGGAAAACCCGGTACTGCAGCGGGCATTGTGGGAGATGATCACCGCTCATGAGCTGATCACCTGTCTGTGCCCGGCACGGTTGCAGAGTATGACAAAGCAATCCGGTGAATGGTTGCTTACATTTGATAACGGCGACGTAATCAGTTCCCGTCTGGTTATCGGCGCGGACGGTGCGAAATCACAGGTCAGAACGCTGGCCGGTATCGGCAGCCGCGGCTGGCAGTATCGTCAGTCCTGTATGTTGATCACCGTTGATACCGGACGTGAGCAGCAGGATATCACCTGGCAGCAGTTTTTCCCGTCCGGCCCGCGTGCGTTTCTGCCGCTGTTTGATTCTTATGCCTCGCTGGTCTGGTATGACTCACCAGCGCGGATCCGCCAGCTCAGTAAACTGCCGCTGCCGCAACTGCAGGCGGAAATCCGCGCATCATTCCCTGAGCGTCTCGGAGATGTCACGCCGCTGGCCTGCGGCTCTTTCCCGCTGGTGCGGCATCATGCCGCCTGTTATGTACAGGACGGTCTGGCGCTGATCGGCGATGCGGCGCATACCATCAATCCGCTGGCCGGACAGGGGGTAAACCTCGGTTACCGTGATGCGGATACCCTGCTGAATACCCTGATTTCGGCGCGGGAGTGCTGTGAGGACTGGGGCAGTGAATCTGTTCTCAGACGTTATGAGCGCCGCCGCCGTCCCGATAATCTGCTGATGCAGGCCGGGATGGATGCGTTTTATCTCACTTTCAGTAATACCCTGCCGGGATTACAGCCGTTGCGTAACCTGGCACTGACGGTGGCACAACGTGCAACACCGCTGAAAAAACTGGCACTGAAATATGCGCTGGGAGTCTGATTACGGATTCAGGCAGGGCAGGTGATTCTCTTCTGCTTCCGGGGATGGCGGACAGCAGGCAAAAACGAAAAGCCGCTGTAAACACATCCGTGTGCGCTCAGGCGCGTCATCCCTGACGCGCATGCTTTTCGTTGATTTTGCCTGCTGTCGCGCGTTGCACATTGAGTACAATGAAATATTTATCCGGATTCAGAAAAGCAAAAAGCCCGTCAGAGACGGGCTTTCAGAATTTGGCTGGGGTACCAGGATTCGAACCTGGGAATGCTGGAATCAGAATCCAGTGCCTTACCGCTTGGCGATACCCCAAAAGATAGTGGCTGCAAAAGATGGTGGCTACGACGGGATTCGAACCTGTGACCCCAACATTATGAGTGTTGTGCTCTAACCAACTGAGCTACGTAGCCATCTTTTACTGCTTTAACAAAGCCGTTTTTCAGAATATGGCTGGGGTACCTGGATTCGAACCAGGGCATGCCAGGATCAAAACCTGGTGCCTTACCGCTTGGCGATACCCCACCTGAAAAACGAGGCTTATCATACTTCATTTTTCCACTCAGTGGAAGATGGCTGGGGTACCAGGATTCGAACCTGGGAATGCCAGGATCAAAACCTGGTGCCTTACCGCTTGGCGATACCCCATCCGGAAATATAATAAACAACAACGAATGTCACGAGAAATGGTGCGGGAGGCGAGACTTGAACTCGCACACCTTGCGGCGCCAGAACCTAAATCTGGTGCGTCTACCAATTTCGCCACTCCCGCAAAAAAGATGGTGGCTACGACGGGATTCGAACCTGTGACCCCAACATTATGAGTGTTGTGCTCTAACCAACTGAGCTACGTAGCCATCTTTTTTTTGCGTGACCTTCATCGGCGTTGCGGGGCGCATTATGCGGATTACAGCCAAAAGCGTCAACTGCTTTTTGCAGATATTTTGATGAAATCCGTTTGTTTGCCTGCATAATAATCACTTTGAAGATAAACAGTACAAAAAACAGGATAAAATCACGGAGTTGACGCATTTATCCGGTGGCGGATTATTCCGCCGTATCCGGTTTATTTTCCAGAACATGCAGCAGCAGTTCACCGTACAGCATCGCCCGTTTTATCAGGGCAAATGCCCCGATAGCGGAGTTCGGCGGCAGCTGTGAAATCACCACCGGCAGATCCTCGCGGAAATTTTTCAGCGACTGCGTATTTATGCAGCTTTGCAGAGCAGGGAGCAGCACATTTTCAGCGGCAGTTATCTCACCGGCAATCACCACTTTTTGCGGGTTAAACAGGTTTATTGTGATGGCAATGGCTTTTCCGAGGGAATTACCGACCTGTTTTATCACTTCTGCCGCGAGAGCATCCCCCCGGTTAGCGGCACGGCAGATGGCGCGGATGGAGCAGTTATCCGGCGTCAGTTCACTCTCAAATCCCTGAGCCAGCTGGTGTTTTACCCGGGTTTCAATGGCGGCATCCGACGCGACTGTTTCCAGACAGCCGAAGTTTCCGCAGTGGCAGCGTTCGCCGAGCGGATCTATCTGAATATGGCCGATTTCGCCGAGATTACCACGCCGGTTCAGCAGGATCTGATTGTTGATAATGATCCCCGCCCCGGCCCCCCGGTGAATACGCACCAGCAGGGAATCCGCGCAATCGCGCGTGGCGCCGAAATAGTGTTCGGCCAGCGCGAGGCTGCGGATATCATGGCCGGCATAGCACGGCAGTTTAAAATGGTGATGAAGATTTTCAGTCAGCGGCCAGTCACTGACAGTAATGTGAGGCATATAGCGCACAATACCGCGATCCGGATCGACCAGTCCGGGCAGTATCACCGCAATAGCGATAAGCTCGCGGATGCGGCGCTGGTGCGTCTGTCTGAAGTTGTCGATCAGCGCAATGAGTTTAGCTTCCGCATCTGCCTGAGAAGTGGCTTCCAGGGGACAGGTCTCTTCTTCGAGCGCCCGTCCGCTGAGATCAAACAGTGCGATAGTGGCATCATGGCGGCCGAGACGCACGCCGATAGTCTGGAAGGCGCGGTGCTCGGAAATAATGGAGATAGCGCGGCGTCCGCCGGTGGATGCCTGCTGATCCACCTCTTTTATCAGGCCGCGCTCAAGAAGCTGACGGGTAATTTTGGTCACGCTGGCGGGTGCCAGCTGACTTTGTTCGGCAATCTGAATGCGTGAAATCGGGCCGGAACGGTCTATCAGGCGGTAAACCACCGCCCCGTTCAGCTGTTTGACTAAATCAATATTACCTATCTGCGGAATTCCGTTACCCATCGGCGTCTTTTACTCATGATGTATGGACCACATTCCCGTTAACGATTGTCATACAGACAGAAAAATCAGCGGTGAAGGCGGTCAGGTTGGCAATACTGCCGGATTTAATACTTCCCAGTCTGTCCTGAACACCAATTGCCCGTGCCGGATAGAGTGTGGCCATGCGCAGGGTTTCATCCAGCGGAATACCGACATGCTGAACACAGTTTGCCACTGCGCGGATCATGGTGAGTGAGGAACCACTCAGTGTGCCGTTTTCGTCCACACATAAACCATCACGATAATATATCGTTTTGCCGGCAAAGATAAAATGATCCAGCCCGCTGGTTTTCGGATCAAGCCCCGCCGGGGCGGTGGCATCGGTGACCAGGATCAGCTTGTCGCGCTTGAGGGCTTTACTGTTGCGGATGTTAGGCCAGGAAACATGCAGGCCGTCAGCAATAATTCCGGCATATATTTCTGAGGTATCATAAATCGCGCCAATCAGTCCCGGCTGGCGGCCGGAAATGTACGGCATGGCATTAAACAGGTGTGTGGAGAGGGTGATACCGTTTTCAAACCCGGCACGGGACTCTTCATAACTCGCATTGGAGTGCCCGGAGGAGACCACAATTCCGGCATCCGTCAGTTTGCGGATAACAGAGGGTTCCACCATTTCCGGCGCCAGGGTGAGTTTGGTTATCACATCTGCGTTATCACACAGGAAATCAATCATCGCGGCATCCGGTTTGCGGATATAGTCCGGATTGTGTGTGCCTTTTTTCACCGGGTTGATGTAAGGCCCTTCCAGATGCAGTCCCAGCGCCTGATTTTTATGGTTTTTCAGATAATCACGCATGGTGCTGACACTCAGTTTCATCAGCGAATCAGGGCTGGTGATCAGTGTCGGCAGGAAGCTGGTGCAGCCGGTGCGTTCGTTGGCTTTCTGCATAATATCCAGGGTGCGGACAGTGATATCGTCCTCATTGTCATTAAACTGTACGCCGCCGCAGCCGTTGACCTGCAAATCAATAAATCCCGGGGAGAGAATGGCACCGCCCAGATCCCGGGTGTCAATTCCGTCCGGTAACTCACTGACCGGACACACGCTGTGGATTAATTCGCCGTCAATAATGACCGCGTGGTTTTCCAGACGATCGTGACCGGTATAAATAATGGCATTGGTTAATGCGTACATAACGCCTCCTGGGGGAGAGAATACTTATTTAAAGATAAGACAACACAACAAAAACCGCCCGGATAAAGGGCGGTCAGCAGCGGTTATTCAGCAGCAAATTGTTCGATAATGTCAGATTCAAGGTGACAGAAATACTTCAGGGTTTTCACTTTCAGCTCAAGTGTGGCCGGTTCATCACACACCACAATGGCTTTCGGGTGGATCTGCACACAGGTAATCGTCCACATATGATTCACCGAGCCTTCAACCGCCTGCTGTACCGCCATCGCCTTGTTATGGCCGGTGGCGAGGATCAGCAGTTCTTTGGCATCCATCAGTGTGCCGACACCTACAGTGAGCGCATATTTCGGCACTTTATTGATGTCATTATCAAAGAAACGGGAGTTGGCGATACGGGTTTCCGGTGTCAGCGTTTTGACACGGGTGCGTGAAGTCAGTGATGAGCCCGGTTCGTTAAAGGCAATGTGACCGTCATTACCGACGCCGCCCATAAACAGCTGCACGCCGCCGTAAGCTTTCATCTTCGCTTCGTAGCGTTCACATTCCGCATCGGTATCCGGGGCATTACCATTGAGCAGGTTGATGTTTTCTGCCGGGATATCAATGTGATTAAAGAAATTCTCATGCATAAATGAGTGATAGCTCTGCGGATGGGATTCCGGCAGGCCGATATACTCATCCATATTAAAAGTCACCACATGACGGAAACTGACTTTTCCGGCCTGATGCAGGGCGATCAGCGCCTTGTAGGTGGCCAGCGGGGTGCCGCCGGTCGGCAGTCCCAGAACAAACGGTCGTTCTGCCGTCGGGCGGAACGCATTGATTTTGTCAGCGATGTACTGTGCGGACCACTGACCGACATCCTGCGCTTTCGCAAGAGGGATTAAACGCATATCGATTCTACCTCGTTAAGTTATACCGGGTTATCGGCCCGGTATCTGCTGTGCTGTCTCAGGAAGATCCTTCCTGTCTCATCTATAGCATGAATACCCGGAATTTATTAGTCACGGGAGAGAATACAGCCGCCGGAAAAGATATTTTTTATCTTAAAATAAGTTTTGTGTGACTGCCAGCATTTTAACCAGCCGGTGACGAATATTGGTGACAATAATCACAAATCACAGCTATTTAATTTGCGAAGCGAAATAAACTTTTTAGACTGATACGTATAGTTGGCAGTAAAATAAGTGTTACGCAATCCGGTGAGTGATCAGACCGGTTGTTACAAATTCAGTTGTACACAATAAGGCAGCCAATCATGGCTGTGATAATAATGCTGTAAAACAAAAAGGCCGTTCGTCAGGGCGGCAAGGGGGAGTGAGTGGGTATACTGAACTATCTGCAGCGGATTGGCCGGGCACTGATGGTGCCTGTCGCCACATTGCCGGCTGCGGCAATTCTGATGGGGGTCGGCTACTGGATCGACCCGACGGGCTGGGGTGCGGACAACGTGGTTGCCGCGTTCCTGATTAAATCCGGTGCGGCTATCATTGATAACATGTCAATGCTGTTTGCTATCGGTATCGCTTACGGGATGTCAAAAGACAAAGACGGTGCGGCAGCACTGACCGGTTTTGTCAGCTTTATGGTGGTGACCACTCTGTGTTCCACCGCGACGGTCGGTATGATTCAGGGGATCCCTCCGGAAGCCGTTCCGGCGGCGTTCGGTAAGATCAACAACCAGTTTATCGGTATTCTGGTCGGTGTTATTTCCGCCGAACTGTATAACCGTTACAGCGGTGTTGAGCTGCCGATGGCATTGTCATTCTTCAGTGGCCGCCGTCTGGTACCTATCCTGGCATCATTCGTGATGATCCTGGTGGCTGCGGTGCTGATGTATGTCTGGCCGGTCATTTATGATGCACTGGTTTCCTTCGGTAAGAGCATTAAAGACCTGGGCGCGTGGGGCGCGGGGATTTACGGCTTCTTTAACCGTCTGTTAATTCCTGTCGGTCTGCACCACGCACTGAACTCCGTGTTCTGGTTCAACGTGGCGGATATCAACGATATTCCTAACTTCCTGGCCGGTCAGCAATCCATTGATGCCGGTACGGCGATTCCGGGTATCACAGGGCGCTATCAGGCCGGTTTCTTCCCGATCATGATGTTTGGTATCCCGGGTGCCGCGCTGGCGATTTATCACTGCGCCAAACCGGAAAACAAAGCAAAAGTTGCCGGTATTATGATCGCCGGTGCATTTGCCGCGTTCTTCACCGGTATCACCGAGCCGATTGAATTCTCCTTTATGTTTGTGGCACCGGTGCTGTATGTCATCCACGCCTTCCTGACCGGTATCTCCCTGTTTATCGCTGCAACCATGCAGTGGATTTCCGGTTTCGGCTTCAGTGCGGGGCTGGTGGATATGGCGTTGTCTTCACGCAACCCGCTGGCAACCAACTGGTATATGCTGATCCTGCAGGGCCTGGTCTTCTTCGCGCTGTACTATGTGGTATTCCGCTTTGTTATCACCAAATTCAACCTGTTAACCCCGGGCCGTGAAGCGGCGATGGCAACCAACGATACCGTTGATGGTTACAGTGAGAATGTCAGCACTGATAACAAAAAAGATGAGAAAAAATCCATCAGCAGCGAAGCACGTCAGTATATCGCGGCTATCGGCGGGTCAGATAACCTGACCGGTATTGATGCCTGTATCACCCGTCTGCGTCTGACTGTAAAAGACTCCGCGCAGGTCAATGATGCTTATGCGAAACAAATCGGTGCTTCCGGCGTTATCCGTCTGAATAAAGAGAGTGTGCAGGTGATTGTCGGCACCCGTGCCGAGCTGATCGCCAACGCAATGCGTGATGTGCTGAAAGAAGGCCCGGTTGCGGCAGCTCAGGCTGCGGCGGCGGCTCCGGAAGCTGTGAAAGCCAAAGCACAGGGCAATGGTAACGTGGTACTGACGCTGGTGGCACCATTCGACGGTGAAGTGGTTGATTTATCCGCTGTACCGGATGAAGCATTTGCCGGCCGTGTTGTCGGCGACGGTATTGCCATCAAACCGGAAAGTGACACCGTATATGCCCCGGCGGCAGGTACTGTGGTGAAAATTTTCGATACCAACCATGCATTCTGCCTGGAAACCGATAATGGTGCGGAAATTATTGTCCACATGGGTATTGATACCGTGAATCTGAACGGTAACGGTTTTACCCGCCTGATTGAAGAAGGCGCACAGGTTGCTGCCGGTGATGCGGTGCTGAAACTGGATCTGGCGTATCTGAACGAACATGCCAAATCCATGATAAGCCCGGTAATCATCAGTAATATCGATGATTATGATCGCGTGGAGATTGTTGCCAAAGGTCTGGTTAAGGCAAACGAATCTGAGCTGTATCATGTCATTAAATAAGTGATTGCGGTTATGATAATAACGGGAGGCAGCTGCTTCCCGTTTTTTTTATCTGTTTTTTGCGCGAAGGCATCTGCCCGGCTGATATTTCTGTGCTCAGGTGGTTGTATATGAGCGCATCATATCGGATGATAAGAGGTTATTAACGCGCATATTGCATTGAGGAATTATGACAATGAACGAGGCTGATGCCCGCCCGACAAACTTTATTCGTCAGATTATTGACGAAGACCTGGCTTCCGGAAAACATACCACGGTTCACACGCGCTTCCCGCCTGAGCCGAACGGTTACCTGCATATTGGTCATGCGAAATCAATCTGCCTGAATTTCGGCATTGCACAAGACTATCAGGGGCAATGCAATCTGCGTTTTGATGACACCAACCCGGTTAAAGAAGACGTGGAATACGTTAATTCCATTGAAAACGATGTCAAATGGCTCGGTTTTCAGTGGAGCGGCAAAGTATGCTACTCCTCCGACTATTTCGACACGCTGTACAACTACGCCGTTGAGCTGATCAACAAAGGCCTGGCGTATGTCTGCGAATTAAGTCCGGAAGAGATCCGTGAATACCGCGGCACCTTAAAAGAGCCGGGCCGGAACAGCCCGTACCGCGACCGTACTCCGGAAGAGAACCTCGCGCTGTTTGAAAAAATGCGTGACGGCGGCTTTGAGGAAGGTAAAGCGTGTCTGCGTGCCAAAATCGATATGGCATCCTCCTTTATGGTGATGCGTGATCCGGTCATTTACCGTATTAAGTTTGCGACTCACCATCAGTCCGGTGACAAATGGTGCATCTACCCGATGTACGATTTCACCCACTGTATTTCTGATGCGCTGGAAGGGATCACCCATTCACTCTGTACACTGGAATTCCAGGACAACCGCCGCCTGTATGACTGGGTGCTGGATAACATCACTATTGACTGCCATCCGCGTCAGTATGAGTTCTCCCGCCTGAATCTTGAATACACTGTGATGTCCAAGCGGAAACTGAATCAGCTGGTAACAGAGAAATTTGTTGAAGGCTGGGATGACCCGCGCATGCTGACCATTTCCGGTCTGCGCCGCCGTGGTTATACCGCTGCCTCTATCCGCGAGTTCTGCCGCCGTATCGGTGTCACCAAACAGGACAACAACGTCGAAATGGCGGCACTGGAATCCTGTATCCGTGATGACCTGAACGAAAGCGCACCACGCGCCATGGCTGTTATTGATCCGGTGAAAGTCGTGATTGAAAACATGCCGGAAGGTGATGTGATGGTCACCATGCCGAATCATCCGAACAAACCGGAGATGGGCAGCCGCGAAGTGCCGTTCAGCCGTGAAATCTGGATTGATCGCGCAGACTTCCGTGAAGAAGCGAACAAACAGTACAAGCGTCTGGTGCTGAATAAAGAAGTGCGCCTGCGTAATGCGTTTGTGATTAAAGCAGAGCGTGCGGAAAAAGACAGCGAAGGCAATATCACCACTATCTACTGCACCTATGATCCGGAAACCCTGAATAAAGATCCGGCTGACGGACGTAAAGTGAAGGGCGTTATCCACTGGGTCAGCGTGAAGCACGCGGTACCGGCGGAAATCCGTCTGTATGACCGTCTGTTCAGTGTACCGAACCCGGGCGCAGAAGATGATTTCCTGTCGACGCTTAACCCGGATTCTCTGGTGATCCGTCAGGGTTTTGTGGAGCCGTCACTGGTTGCCGCTGACAGCAGCAAGCCGTATCAGTTTGAGCGTGAGGGGTATTTCTGTGCTGATGCCAAATTATCCTCAGCGGATAAATTAGTCTTTAACCGGACTGTCGGCCTGCGTGATACCTGGGCGAAAATTGAGAGTAAATAACAGATAACACAGTGTTATTAATATAAAAAAGCCGTTCGCAGGAACGGCTTTTTTTGTGTGCATGTGTTCTGAAAAACGGCAACAAAAAAGGCGCGATACGCGCCTTTCATACAAAATGGTTAACGGCGAGAATTATTTTTTCTCGTCGTGGATACCTTCATCAGAACGGCAGTCACCATCCGCACAGTGGCCGTACAGGTACAGGCTGTGGTTGGTGAGTTTAATACCGTGGCGTTCCGCGATATTTTTCTGACGTGATTCAATGGATTCATCACTGAACTCAATCACTTTACCGCAATCCAGGCAGATCAGGTGATCGTGGTGGTGTTGCTGGGTCAGTTCGAAAACGGATTTGCCGCCCTCAAAGTTATGACGGGTGACAATACCGGCGTCATCAAACTGGTTCAGAACGCGGTAGACAGTTGCGAGTCCAATCTCTTCACCGATATCGATCAGTTTTTTGTAGAGATCTTCCGCACTGACGTGATGGCACTCCGGATCCTGCAACACTTCCAGAATCTTCAGGCGGGGAAGTGTGACTTTCAGTCCTGCATTTTTCAATGCTTTATTGTTATCGGTCATGCGGATTTAGTCCTATATTGTCGCTGGTGAGCGCACATTCGGGAAAACGCTCAACGGCTGAACACAATGTCCGGCTATCAAAAGGTGTCAGGTGCGATTCGCCTGACCGATGCCGGACCGGATAAATAATATCATTACATAAATAAGCAGAATTATCATTCGCAATTTAAGGGAAAACCTTAAATTGCCAGAATCTCGTCAAGACTCATTTCTTCGCGGATCTGCTCAACCCATTTTGCCACGCGTTCGTTAGTCAGCTCCGGCTGGCGATCTTCATCAATAGCCAGGCCGATAAAGTGACTGTCGTCCGCCAGGCCTTTTGACTCTTCAAAGTGGTAGCCTTCTGTCGGCCAGTGGCCCACAATGGTCGCGCCGCGCGGTTCAATGATGTCACGGATGGTGCCCATGGCGTCACAGAAATACTCTGCGTAATCCTCCTGGTCACCACAACCGAAGATAGCCACAATTTTACCGTTAAAATCAATTTCTTCCAGTGTCGGGAAAAAATCATCCCAGTCACACTGTGCTTCGCCGTAATACCAGGTCGGGATACCCAGCAGTAAGAAATCAAACCCTTCGATGTCCTCTTTGCTGCACTTGGCAACATCCCGGACTTCAGCAACATCATCGCCGAGTAATTTCTGAATCATTTTAGCGATATTTTCTGTGTTACCGGTGTCACTACCAAAAAATATACCTGCGATTGCCATAAATAAGCCTCTCAACCGAAAATCTCTGTGCCTGCAAAAGGACGCCGCAGCGACAACAAGCAGAAATTATAACTATTTCATCTTCATAAATACCATTCTGACGAAAACAGTATTTGAAGTCTGTCAAATTTGTGTGGTGTGTCGTCTCACAATTTGGTGCATAAATCAGAACGCTGAAGGTAATCAAGCAGAATTTGCTCGATAAGTTCGCCCCGGTTCACGTTTTCTTCGTATGCCAGCTGGTTCAGGGCATCGACAATATCCGCATTCAGTTTGAGCTCAACGCGGCGTAATCCGTTAACTTTGTCACGCCGCAGCTGATTGCGTTTGTTAATCCGCAACTGCTCATCACGGGAGAGCGGGTTTGTTTTCGGTCGTCCGGGCCGGCGTTCGTCAGCGAACAAATCCAGCGTGGTACGATCCGTTTGTTCTTTGGCCATAATTTTACTACGAAAAGGCGGATTACAATGATAAACGCGCAATGATACACCGCCATCCCGCTTACCGCCACCGCTTCGCGGCCTGTTACCGCGGATTTCGTGCAGATTGATTAACATCGCACCGTCTGCCCGCCTGTGCGGCAGCCCTGCAGGACGGGTGATGGGTTTCGTCAATGAATTAAATATTGCAATTATCGTTATGAATATATTAGAAAAAAAAGAGTATTCAGCTCAGGATAACGGAGTGTTTTTGCGGGCAGGCATTACGTAGTATGTATTTTCAGCAAGGGAATAACAGAGGACGCGCACATGGATCGTATCTCAGAATCTGCGGAATTATCGCGGATGTCGCACAAAAAGTATCACTACGGCTGCAAAGTAAAGCAGATGCTGACGGTGTTTATCCGTCCGCTTCAGTATTTGTGTCTGATTTTATCCGGCTGCTGCCTGCTGGATATCTGTTTTGATCTGCCGGGGCAGGATGTCAGACATCAGGTGCGTTCTGTTGTGGCCTGGTGGCAGGAGAGTGACGATGACAGTCTGATACTGAGTTTCCGTCAGTGAATGATGCCGCCGTGACGGCGGCACTACTGTCAGGCTTTATCCAGGAAACGGCTGATGGCGCGCAGAACCGCGTCCGGTTTTTCAGCGTGTACCCAGTGGCCGCATCCGGCAATCACATGGGCGGTTGCCTGCGGGAACTGCGCCATAATGGCGTCGCGGTATTCCGGTTTCACATACGATGAATTACCGCCCGGGATAAGCAGCAGCGGAACCTGTTGCGGCGGCAGGGTTTCCCAGCCGATGATGGATTCATACTGTGCTTTGATAACCGGCAGATTGAATTTCCATTCTCCCTGCTTAAAGGATTTCAGCAGGAACGGAATAACGCCATCCTCACGGATGCGGCGCGCCATAATTGCGGTGGCCTCAGTGCGTGTGGTGACACCGGCGGCAGTAACATCTTCCAGTGCCGCGATAATCTCATCATGACGACGTACACCGTAAGCGACGGGAGCCATATCAATAACAATCAGTTTTTCAGTAACATCCGGAGCCAGTGCAGCCAGCGCCATGGCGATTTTTCCGCCCATGGAATGGCCAATCACTATTACTTTTTCAATGTTCAGGGAGCGGATAAGATCAAGTACATCCTGCGCCATTTCCCGGTAAGTCATGGTTTGTGCGCGCGGTGAATCGCCGTGGTTACGGACATCAATCTGTACCACGGTATGCGTTTTCCGCAGTTCACGGCCAAGCACCCCGAGGTTATGCAGATCCCCGAACAGACCGTGGATCAGAACAATGGGTGTGGTGTGATGTGATATTTCAGGCGTGAATATTTCATGATGAAGTAATGCAGGTAATTTCATATTAACAACCGATCCGCAGAGCAAAACAGGCGGATATGATGACACGGCAGCCCCCGGAAACCAACATGTTAAGTAAATGTTTCTGTGATTGATTGTGCGTCCGGAAACGATAACTTACTGATTTATTTTTTAAATGCCGTACGGGGCAAACTGCGGGGGTTTTTAGTTTAAGTTATTGAAATTTTACTTGTTTTGTTTTGCATTTTTCTATCTTATAATAACGTGTTCCGCGTTAACGAATAAAAGAACCGGGTAGAAATGAAAACAATCGATGTAGATGAAGAACTTTACAGTTATATTGCCAGCCACACACAGCACATTGGTGAAAGTGCATCGGAAATTTTGCGCCGTATGCTCAATTTAGGGCCGCAGGCTCCGGGTACCACCTGCGCACCTGTTGCAACTGACAGCGCGGATAACAAAACTCCGCCGGTTACCCCGCGTCCGGTAAAAGCCACTTCTCAGGATCCGGTCCGCGTCATGCGCGAACTGCTGCTGTCCGACAGCTATGCAGAGAAAAAGAAAACGATCGACCGTTTTATGCTGGTGTTATCCGCACTGTATAATATTGATCCGCAAGGGTTCAGCAAAAGTACTGATGAACTCCACGGCCGCACCCGTGTCTATTTTGCCGGTGATGAGCACACGCTGCTGGCCAGCGGTAAAACCAGCAAGCCGCGCCACATTCCGGGCACGCCGTTCTGGGTTATCACCAACACCAATACTCAGCGCAAGCAGAGCATGGTAGAACAGATTATGCAGGGAATGGGCTTCCCGGCAAATACTGTCGAGAAAGTCTGCAATACCCTGTAAGGGGTATTTATCTGCCGGTGACGGCATAATCAGGGGAGAATGACACAGTGGCTCATACGCACCCGCGGGCTGGTCAGCCTGCGCAACAATCCGATTTAATCAATGTGGCGCAGCTAACCTCTCAGTATTATACCCTTGCACCTGATGCGGCGGATCCGGCACAGCAGGTCAAATTCGGGACTTCCGGCCACCGCGGCAGTGCGGCGCGCGGCAGTTTCAATGAAGCACATATTCTGGCGGTCACTCAGGCAATCGCCGAAATCCGTCAGCAGCAGGGTATTACCGGCCCGTGCTATGTGGGCAAAGACACCCACGCCCTCTCTGAAGCGGCATTTCAGACGGTGTTATCCGTACTGGCAGCAAATGGTGTCCGCGTTATTATTCAGGAAAATAATGGTTTCACCCCGACCCCGGCGGTGTCTCATGCCATCCTGACCTACAACCGCGACCATGCTGATAAAGCCGACGGTATTGTGATCACCCCGTCGCACAACCCGCCGGAAGATGGCGGTATCAAATATAACCCGCCGACCGGCGGCCCGGCAGACACTGACCTCACCTCTGTTATCGAAAAGCGTGCCAACGTGCTGCTGGCCGGTAATATGGCGCAGGTGAAACAGATGCCGGTGTGTGATGCCCTGCGCAGCCCGCTGGTCAGCGCGGTGAATCTGATTGAGCCGTATGTCAGCTCGCTCAGTGACGTGATCAACATGGATGCTATCCGTAACGCGAAACTCAAAATCGGCGTGGATCCGCTGGGCGGTGCCGGGATTGAGTACTGGAAACGCATCCGTGATTTCTATGAGCTGGATATTGAGCTGGTCAATGAGCAGGTGGATCAGACATTCCGCTTTATGCCGCTGGATCACGACGGGGTTATCCGTATGGATTGCTCCTCAAAATGGGCGATGGCTGGTCTGCTCAGCATGCGTGACCGCTTCTCGCTGGCCTTCGCCAATGACCCGGATTACGACCGCCACGGGATTGTGACACCGAAAGGGCTGATGAATCCGAACCATTATCTGGCGGTGGCGATTAACTATTTATTTCAGCACCGTCCGGACTGGCCGGCCTCTGTCGGTGTCGGCAAAACCCTGGTATCCAGTGCGATGATTGATCGCGTGGTTGCCGATTTGCAGCGTGATCTGGTGGAAGTCCCGGTCGGGTTCAAGTGGTTTGTGGACGGGCTGTATAACGGCACACTGGGCTTCGGCGGGGAAGAGAGCGCGGGGGCTTCGTTCCTGCGCTTTGACGGTACACCGTGGTCAACCGATAAAGACGGTATTATCCTCTGCCTGCTGGCAGCGGAGCTGACCGCCGTGACCGGCAAAAACCCGCAGCAGCATTATGATGAGCTGGCGGAAAAATTCGGTTCACCGTGCTACAGCCGGATCCAGGCAGCGGCCAGTCACGCGGAGAAATCCCGGCTGTCAAAACTGTCTCCGGAAATGGTTACTGCAGATACCCTGGCCGGTGATCCGATCACCGCCCGCCTGACAGCCGCGCCGGGTAACGGTGCGTCGATCGGCGGCCTGAAAATCATGAGTGAGCAGGGGTGGTTTGCCGCGCGTCCTTCCGGTACGGAAGATGCCTATAAAATCTACTGTGAAAGTTTCCGGGGTCCGGAACATCTGGTACAGATAGAAAAAGAAGCGATTGAAATAGTCAACCAGGTGATTGCGGACTGACGCATTCCCCGGAAAAGCAGCGCGGAGCGGATCTTCCCTCCGCGTTTTTTTTTTGCCTGTCTCAGCCCAGCGCGACCATCAGCGCACCAACGGTGATCAGCGCAACGCCACCGGCTGCAATCAGGGAAATTTTCTCACCGAACAGGATCACGGCAAAAATAACGGCAAAGACCACACTCAGTTTATCAATCGGGGCAACCTGTGAAACCTGACCGTTTTTTATTGCCATAAAATAGAACAGCCAGGAAAGTGCTCCGGCAATTCCGCTCAGAGCGATAAAGAACAGGGCTTTACGGTTTTCGATTATCTCACTGATAAGATTAAATTTTCCCTGAACCACCACCACGCCGACCAGAAACAGCGCCATAATCACGGCACGGATCGCGGTTGCGGTATTGGCATCCAGATGCTGCAACCCCATTTTCCCGAAGACAGCAACCATTGCGGCGCTGATAGCAGACAGCAGGGCATAGATCAGCCAGGCGCTCATAATAAATAATTCCCATTATCAATTAGTGATGTGAATATCATAAGGTATTTTCATCAGCGTGGTAGCTTAATTTTAAATAATAAAATTGTTAATGAAATGATAAAAATAACAATTATGTAATTTAATTACTTAAAAGGGGCATTTTGTGCGTATCATACCGGCGTCAAGTGGTCAGATGAGTGGTAAATTTTCACCAGCCGGGTTAATATGAAAGAGAAATACATTCGGTGATTATTGCTGTTCTGCGATAATCCGTTATTAAGGAGGGTCTCAATGTCAACATTTCAGGTATATCCGTTGCATAAGGTTCTCTTGCGCCGTACCGGTGCAGTATCTTTAGGTATCCTGGCGTTCCCGTTTATGCTGTTCTACCGGGATCGCGCCCGCTTCTGGAGCTATCTGTACCGTGTGTGGTCCAAGACAAGCGATAAACCGGTCTGGCTGGCACGTTCAGAAAATGCGGTAAGCAGTACCCAGCAGCACTGATACCGGCATCCGGAAAGCAAAAGAGACGCCCGGCGATGTTATCGCGGGGGCGTTTTTTTATGTCTGCAAATTGCTATTGGCGGGCAGGGAAGGTATGGTAAATCTATCCGCACGGACAGGAAAAATGTATGAATCATATTGAATTAGAACAGATTATTAATGAAAAGCTGGCAGTACAGGATTTTCAGGATTATGCCCCGAACGGTCTGCAGGTTGAAGGACGTGAACAGGTTCAGCGCGTGGTGACCGGCGTGACCGCCTGTCAGGCATTACTGGATGAAGCGGTGAGACTGAATGCGGACGCGGTGCTGGTGCATCACGGCTATTTCTGGAAAAACGAGCCGGTCAGTATCCGGGGCATGAAGCAGCGCCGGATCAAAACACTGCTGTGTAACGATATGAATTTATACGGTTATCATCTGCCGCTGGATGCCCATCCGGAACTGGGAAATAACGCGAAACTGGCGCAACTGATGGGGGTCACGGTCACCGGACAGGTTGATCCGCTGCTTCCGTGCGGTGAGTTCGCGCAACCGGTCAGCGGCGAGGAACTGGTGCAGCGTTTACAGCAGGGGCTGGATAGGGAGATTCTGCATTGCGGGGATAACGCGCCTGCTCAGATTAAAAAACTGGGCTGGTGTACCGGCGGCGGTCAGAGTTTTATTCAGGCAGCCGCAGATGCGGGGCTTGACGGCTTTGTGACCGGCGAGGTATCAGAGCAGACAATCCATATCGCCCGTGAATGCGGGATGCACTTCTTTGCCGCCGGTCACCATGCCACCGAGCGCGGCGGGATCCGTGCTCTGGGTGAATGGCTGCAGAAAACGCACGGGCTGGATGTGATTTTTGTGGATATCCCGAACCCGGCATAACGGGTAACAGGAAAAGCCGGTCAGAAGACCGGCTTTTTCTTATGTTGTTTGTGTGCTTTGTACTGTCTTGCGCGGTGCACAGAGCAGTGTTCCCGCAGCACAGACACACAGTGTCAGGCCAAGATGCTGACTCAGCCCGGCCAGTGCCAGTCCGCCGCCAATCAGCAGGTAATACATCAGACCGAGCAGCGCACCGGCAGTACCGGGGCGGTCA
The DNA here is from genome assembly GCF_019243775.1 of Morganella morganii. Taxonomy (NCBI): domain Bacteria; kingdom Pseudomonadati; phylum Pseudomonadota; class Gammaproteobacteria; order Enterobacterales; family Morganellaceae; genus Morganella; species Morganella morganii. Next base: position 2,707,674 of record NZ_CP069157.1, on the reverse strand, counting down.
CGGTAATCCTGTAACACACCGGCCAGAATATTCGGAATGGCGAGCCCGTAACAAATCACGATACCTGTTACCGGCAGCACAAACAAAATCGATCCTGACAACAGCCAGACCGCAGCAGCGCTGACCATACCGGTTACGGCAGCAAGGCGGATCAGTGAATGGCTGTGCCATCCGCGTTTAAGCAGGACACGGTTGATCACAGAGCCTGCGGCCACGCCAAGCGCGAGCAGTAATCCGCTGTAACCGAATTCCTGTTGTGTAAAGCCCAGCCCGCTGAGATAAAATGGTGCTAACTGGTAGTAGCTGAACAGGCTGATATTCAGAAAGGCAATCAGCAGCACATTGCGCAGAATAAAGCGGTCACACAGCATACGGCCGGCTGTTTCCGGCAGCGAAACTGACGTGATATGTGCCGGACGTGTTTCCGGTAACCGGAGTGCTGTCCATACCAGCAGAACAACCGCCAGTACCGCAAGCCCGGTAAAGACGCCCTGATATCCGGCAAAACCGGTCAGCAACGCGCCGCTGAACATGCCCAGTGCCGGGCTGACAGCCAGTGCTATCCCCATGACAGAGAATACTTTTGCCAGCTCATCCCCGCGGTAACAGTCACGCATGATGGTTTGTGTGCCTACTGAGCCGACCGCCGCCCCGAAGGCAGACAGCATCCGCAGGATCAGTAACACGCTGAAATCCTGTGTGATAACCGCGCCGCAGGAGGCGGCAGCGTAAAGTATCAGACCGCTCAGCATGGTGCGTCTGCGCCCGGCGATATCACATAAACGTCCCCAGGTGACCACGCCGAGTGCGAAGGCGAAAAAGTACAGGGACAGAGTCTGTCCTGCCTGTGCCGCACTGACGCCGAATCCCTGTGCGATATCTGTCAGCGCCGGACTGTAGATGGTTTCCGCTATCTGCGGGAACATCATCAGGGCAACGGCAAGTGTTAATGCGGGTTTTTGTATTGTCATTTTGTCCCCCTTTTTTGTAACTGAAATGAACGGGGAGCAGATTAGCAAAAGGTGGGATGTCTTATTATAATAATAAGGACATTCTGTTTATCAAAAGGGACAACATGGCGTGGCTGAAGCAAAGTGATGCATTTGATGCGGACAGCTATTCCGCACCACTGATTGGCATTGCCGCAGAGATGGCGGCGCAGCATGATTCCGGTTTTCACTGCCATCAGCGCGGACAATTGCTGTTTACCGAACGAGGGGCGATTCAGATCACCCTGACGGACACTCTCTCCGTTCTGCCACCGACGCGGGTGGCGTGGATCCCGCCGCAGATGCTGCATCGCGCGCAGATGTTTGAGGCTGTCGGTTACCGCTCACTGTATCCGGATGCACAACTCAGTGCCTGTCTGCCGTCAACCTGTGAAATCTTCGGCGTATCGCCGCTGCTGCGTGAGATCCTGTTTCTCTTTGCCGGACTGCCGTTTGACAGTGACTGGACACAACCCCGCTTACAGCATCTGCTGCCGGTGTTTCTGGATGAGCTGGCGCTGGCCGGGCGGGAAGATATGCAATTACCGCTGCCTTCAGACCGGCGGCTGAAAACCCTGGACACCCGGATACTGCCGTCGCCGCTTAATGAACTGGCATCCCGCTGCGGTGCCGGGGAAAAGACGATAACGCGGATTTTCCGGCGGGAAACCGGTATGAGCTATCAGCAATGGCGGCAGCAGTGGCGATTAATAAAATCTGTTGAACTTTTGGCGAAAAAATACCGCAGCAGTGATATTGCACAGGCTCTCGGATTTGCCAGTGACAGCGCGTTTGTCTCTTTCTTCCGTAAGATGACCGGAAAAACACCCGGTGAATATATGGGTAAATGAATAGCTGGGAGTTAAAAATGCATAAAAAAACCCTCCGGAGAGGGTTTTATAAGGATTAATACGGTATTGTCACGATGAACAGCGTTTGGTGACTTTGGTTTCAAACGGACGCTCAGTGTAACCGGTATAAAGCTGGCGCGGACGGGCAATTTTCAGGCCGTCGTCGTGCATTTCGCTCCAGTGGGCGATCCAGCCGATGGTGCGGCCGATAGCAAAGATTACCGTGAACATATTTGACGGAATACCCAGCGCTTTCAGGATGATACCGGAGTAGAAATCCACGTTCGGATAGAGTTTCTTCTCGATAAAGTACGGGTCGTTCAGTGCGATACGTTCCAGCTCCATCGCCACTTCGAGCAGGCTGTCATTCAGGCCCAGTTCGTTCAGTACTTCGTGACAGGTTTCACGCATCACTTTGGCACGCGGGTCATGGTTTTTGTACACGCGGTGGCCGAAGCCCATCAGACGGAAAGAGTCATTTTTATCTTTCGCGCGCTCAATAAAGGCCGGGATGTGATCGACGGTCTGGATCTCTTCCAGCATACGCAGGCAGGCTTCGTTCGCACCGCCGTGAGCAGGTCCCCACAGGGAGGCAATACCGGCTGCGATACAGGCGAACGGGTTGGCACCGGAAGAACCGGCGGTCCGGACAGTGGAAGTGGAGGCGTTTTGTTCGTGGTCTGCGTGCAGGATCAGGATTCTGTCCATGGCACGTTCCAGCACCGGATTAACCACATACTCTTCACACGGGGTGGCAAACATCATACGCAGGAAGTTACCGGCGTAGGAAAGATTGTTCTTCGGATAGACAAACGGCTGCCCGACAGAATATTTGTAACACATTGCCGCGACGGTCGGCATTTTGGAGAGCAGACGGTAGGCCGCAATTTCGCGGTGGCGCGGATTGTTCACATCCAGCGAGTCATGGTAGAACGCCGCCAGTGCGCCGGTCACGCCGCAGAGCACGGCCATCGGGTGAGAGTCACGGCGGAACCCATTGAACAAGCGGGTGATCTGCTCGTGGATCATGGTGTGGCGTTTTACGGTTTCTTTAAATTCGTCGTACTCTTTCTGATCAGGCGCTTCGCCATACAGCAGGATGTAGCACACTTCCAGATAATCAGATTTCATCGCCAGCTCTTCAATCGGGAAGCCGCGATGTAACAGGATACCTTCATCACCGTCGATATACGTGATTTTTGATTCACAGGACGCAGTGGAGGTGAAGCCGGGATCAAAGGTGTAGTAGCCTTTTCCGCCGAGCGTCCGGACATCAACTACGGGCTGGCCGAGAGTCGGGCTCAGGATATCCAGATCAGTAACCCTGACGCCGTTTAGTGTCAGCTCCGCCTTTGTATTAGACATGTAGGTCTCCTTAGCGCATTTATTATTTGTTTTTCAATCTTATTGTGATAACCCCTGATGCGTTACCTGAATGGATACCGTACCTGGTGTTACGTTATCCGGTACGGCGCATGACGGGTTATCAGATTGTTAATGAAACTTTGTGTTGCGATAAAAGTTATGTTGTACAGCAAGATATTGTGCATTTTTTGCAAGTTACACTTTTGCATAAGTTTGCACTTACGGGAAGTCTTTCTTACCGGTAATTGCCGTTTTAATTTTTGTATTTAACCACATAATGTAATTCAAATGTTGTCAGAATGTCACAAGTCATAATAATGGGCGTTTTTATTGTGTGAACCGTGATCTTATTCACTGTTCTGGCTAAATCTGACCAAACATTTTGTATGGGAATTGTAATCATATTGTGAAGTCCATATACTGCCTCAAGGTCTCCGGAATTCCCTGAAGCAGGAGCACCCAGCGTAACTGAATCATTACTTTTGTAAAACAATACGGATGTTGATTTTACTTAAGGATTGTTCTTATTTCCCCAGCGCTGTCTGATTTCCGCCCGGGTCCGGAGGAAGGAAAAATAATAAAGAGCTGTGTGGGCAAAATTGTGAAAAAACAACGACCTGTCAATTTAGACTTGCAGACGATCCACTTTCCGATCCCTGCAATCGCTTCAATTTTACACCGTGTCTCAGGCGTCATTACCTTCATTGCTGTAGCGATTCTGCTGTGGTTATTAGGGTTGTCGCTGTCCTCGCCGGAAGGGTTTGCGCAGGCTGCTGATATCATGAGCGGTTTCTTCGCGAAGTTTATCCTCTGGGGCATCCTCACTGCATTGGCTTACCACATCTGTGGTGGCATTCGTCACATGTTAATGGATTTCGGATTTGTTGATGAAACGCTGGCTGCCGGTATTTCATCCGCGAAGATTTCCATGGTTCTGACTGTGATTTTAGCCGTGTTGGCGGGGGTTCTGGTATGGTGAAAAATTCAAAAATCAGTGCGACCACGCTCGGCCGTAACGGTATTCAGGATTGGTTAATTCTGCGTGCCAGCGCCATTGTGATTACACTTTATGTACTCTACCTCGTCGGTTTTGTGGCTTTTACCTCTGACATCACTTATGACGTCTGGTCCAGCTTCTTTACCGCTTCATTCACTCAGGTGTTCACCACCCTGACACTGATCGCCATTCTCGCCCATGCCTGGGTCGGGTTATGGCAGGTACTGACGGATTACGTCAAGTGCCTGAGCCTGCGCCTGCTGCTGCAATTTATTATCATTATTGTGCTGGCAGCCTATGTCATTTACGGTTCAATCATTGTGTGGGGTGTCTAAATGAGCTTACCTGTCAGAGAGTTTGACGCAGTTGTTATCGGTGCAGGCGGCGCAGGTATGCGCGCGGCACTTCAGATTTCTCAGTCCGGCCTGTCCTGTGCCCTGTTATCCAAAGTGTTCCCGACCCGCTCTCATACAGTATCCGCCCAGGGCGGTATCACTGTGGCGCTGGGGAATACCCATCCGGATAACTGGGAATGGCACATGTACGACACCGTAAAAGGGTCGGATTACATCGGTGACCAGGATGCTATCGAATACATGTGTAAAACCGGCCCGGAAGCGGTGCTGGAACTGGAGCACATGGGGTTACCGTTCTCCCGTCTGGACGACGGCAGTATTTATCAGCGTCCGTTCGGCGGACAATCCAAAGATTTCGGGGGCGAGCAGGCTGCACGTACTGCCGCTGCGGCTGACCGTACCGGTCACGCACTGCTGCATACGCTGTATCAGCAGAACCTGAAAAATCACACCACGATTTTTTCCGAATGGTATGCCCTGGATCTGGTGAAAAACCAGGACGGCGCCATTATGGGCACCACCGCTATCTGTATCGAAACCGGTGAAGTGGTCTATTTCAAAGCCAAAGCCACGATTCTGGCGACCGGCGGTGCGGGGCGTATCTATCAGTCCACCACTAACGCCCATATCAACACCGGTGATGGTGTCGGTATGGCGGTGCGTGCCGGTATTCCACTGCAGGATATGGAAATGTGGCAGTTCCACCCGACCGGGATTGCCGGTGCCGGGGTACTGGTTACTGAAGGCTGCCGTGGTGAGGGCGGTTATCTGCTCAATAAAGACGGCGAACGCTTTATGGAGCGCTACGCACCGAACGCTAAAGATCTTGCCGGGCGTGACGTGGTTGCCCGTTCCATTATGATCGAAATCCGCGAAGGCCGTGGTTGTGACGGCCCGTGGGGACCACATGCCAAACTGAAACTCGACCATCTGGGCAAAGAAGTGCTGGAATCCCGTCTGCCGGGTATTCTGGAACTGTCCCGGACATTCGCCCACGTTGACCCTGTCAAAGAGCCGATTCCGGTTATCCCGACCTGCCACTATATGATGGGCGGCATCCCGACGAAAGTCACCGGTCAGGTTGTGACCATGAATGAGCAGGGTGAGGATGTGCTGGTTCCGGGTCTGTTTGCAGTCGGTGAAATTGCTTGTGTTTCTGTTCACGGTGCAAACCGCCTCGGCGGTAACTCACTGCTTGACCTGGTGGTCTTCGGCCGTTCAGCCGGTCTGCATCTGAAAGAATCCATTCTGGAGCAGGGCGCAATGCGTGATGCCGGTGAATCGGATATCGATGCGGCACTGGCGCGTCTGAACCGCTGGAATAACACCCGCAGCGGTGAGGATCCGGTTGCTATCCGCAAGGCCCTGCAATCCTGTATGCAGCACAACTTCTCGGTATTCCGCGAAGGGGATGCGATGGCCAAGGGACTGGAAGAACTGAAAGCTATTAAAGAGCGTCTGCAGTATGCGCGTCTGGATGATACCTCATCAGAATTCAACACCCAGCGCATCGAGTGTCTGGAGCTGGATAACCTGATGGAAACGGCGTATTCCACTGCAATGGCCGCCAACTTCCGTACTGAAAGCCGTGGTGCGCACAGCCGTTTTGACTATCCGGAGCGCGATGATGCGAACTGGCTGTGTCATTCCCTGTACCTGCCGCAATCTGAAACCATGACACGCCGTGCGGTGAACATGCAGCCTAAGCTGCGTGACCCATTCCCGCCGAAGATTCGTACTTACTGATGTGTGGTGATGAGGCATTTGCGGAGAGAATACTATGAAAGTTGAATTTTCAGTTTATCGCTATAACCCGGATGTGGATAACGCACCACACATGCAGAACTATCAGATGGATGTGGAAGAAGGCCGGGACATGATGGTGCTGGATGCACTGATTCTGCTGAAAGAGCAGGATCCGAGCCTGTCATTCCGCCGCTCCTGTCGTGAAGGGGTGTGTGGTTCTGACGGTATCAATATGAACGGCAAAAACGGTCTGGCCTGTATCACTCCGTTGTCGGCGCTGATGAAAGGCGGTAAAAAAGTGGTGATCCGTCCGCTGCCGGGCTTACCGGTGGTGCGGGATCTGGTGGTGGATATGGGGCAGTTCTACGCGCAGTATGAAAAGATCCGCCCGTATCTGATCAACGACAACAAAAACCCGCCGGCTCGTGAGCATTTACAGTCACCGGCGCAGCGTGAAAAGCTCGATGGTCTGTACGAATGTATCCTGTGTGCCTGCTGCTCGACATCCTGCCCGTCCTTCTGGTGGAACCCGGACAAATTTATCGGTCCGGCCGGTCTGTTAGCCGCGTACCGTTTCCTGACGGACAGCCGCGATACCGAGACAGAATCCCGTCTTGACGACATCAGTGATGCTTTCAGCGTATTCCGCTGTCACGGCATCATGAACTGCGTCAGTGTATGTCCGAAAGGGCTGAATCCGACAAAAGCAATTGGTCATATTAAATCAATGTTACTGAAACGCAGTGCATAATTGACTTTATTCTGCTTAAGCGATTGATAATAATAAGATGCCTGCCCGGCAGGCATCTTTTACCAACCCGTAACAATAGGCATAATCTATCGCAGTAAGTGTTAGAAGCGACAATAAATGTAGTTAATTGTGATTAAGATGTGAGTTTTTTGGTTCAAATGTAAGTATGGTTATAGACAGTACAGGGATCTTCAGCAACGGTTATTCCGTTGCTAAAGGTTCCTCAGGGATACACAGAACATAAGATGCACAAGCACCACCCGGGAATCCTTTACGCACCGCAATGTATCGCGGTATTAGTTATCACGGCGAAAACTAAACCCGGCCTCATTCAGGTTGCAGGGCAGCGGCAGACGGGGAATCCGCAGAACAGAACCACTCTGTTTTCCGGACGGACACGCAGCCGGTACACCGCAGCCGGGAAGACAACGGGGATGAAGCTCTAAGCTTAAGGGATCATAATGCAGAACGGCGCACTGAAGGACTGGCTGGATTCCAGCTTTCTGGCTGGAGAAAACCAGGCCTACATAGAAGATATCTATGAAGACTATCTGAACGATCCGTCCTCCGTCGATGGAAGTTGGCGGGAGATTTTCGACTCACTGCCGAAAGCGGACATCACAGAACAACCTCATTCACAGACGCGCGACTACTTCCGTCGTCTGGCCAAAGATTCGACCCGCTACCACACCTCCGTCAGCGATCCGGCGATGGATTCCAAGCAGGTCAAAGTCCTGCAGCTTATCAACGCATTCCGCTTCCGCGGTCATCAGAATGCCAACCTTGACCCGCTCGGCCTGTGGAAACAGGAACCGGTTCCGGATCTGGACCCGGCGTTCCACAATCTGACCAAAGCCGATTTTGATGAAACCTTTAACGTCGGTTCTTTTGCCATCGGCAGCGAAACCATGCGGCTGAGCGAGTTGTTTGATGCATTAAAACGCATTTACTGCGGCTCCATCGGCGCTGAGTATATGCATATCACCAATACCGAAGAGAAACGCTGGCTCCAGCAACGTCTGGAATCCGTTGACGTCAGTAAGCTGTTCAGTGCTGATGAAAAACGGCGTTTCCTGGCGGATCTGACCGCAGCCGAAGGGCTGGAGCGCTATCTCGGGGCGAAATTCCCGGGCGCAAAACGTTTCTCACTGGAAGGGGGCGATTCCCTCATTCCGATGCTGAAAGACCTGATCCGTCATGCCGGTAAGCAGGACACCCGCGAAGTGGTGCTGGGTATGGCACACCGCGGTCGTCTGAACGTTCTGGTTAACCTGTTCGGTAAAAAACCGGCGGATCTGTTTGATGAGTTTGCCGGTAAACACAAAGATCATCTGGGTACCGGTGATGTGAAATACCATCAGGGTTTCTCGTCTGACTTCGTGACAGAAGGGGCTCAGGTGCATCTGGCACTCGCCTTTAACCCGTCTCACCTTGAGATTGTCAGCCCGGTGGTCATCGGCTCTGTCCGCGCCCGCCGCGACCGTCTGCCGGAAAGTCTGAGCAAAATGGTTCTGCCGATCACCATTCACGGTGACTCAGCGGTAACCGGCCAGGGGATTGTTCAGGAAACCCTGAATATGTCACAGGCCCGGGGCTATGAAGTGGGCGGGACTGTCCGCATTGTTATCAATAACCAGATTGGTTTCACCACCTCCAACCCGAAAGATACCCGGTCAACGGAATACTGTACTGACATCATGAAGATGGTACAGGCACCGATTTTCCACGTGAATGCTGATGATCCGGAAGCTGTGGCATTCGTGACCCGCCTGGCACTGGATTTCCGTAATACCTTTAACCGCGATGTGATGATCGACCTGGTCTGCTACCGCCGTCACGGCCATAACGAGGCGGATGAGCCGAGTGCAACCCAGCCGATGATGTACCAGAAAATCAAACAGCACCCGACACCGCGTAAAATCTACGGCGATAAACTGATTGCCGAAGGTGTGGTCGCTGCCGGTGATGTGACTGAAATGGTCAATATGTACCGTGATGCGATGGATCGCGGTGACTGTGTGGTGGAAGAGTGGCGTGAAATCGGTAAAGCAGCGCTTACCTGGGAACCGTACCTGAATCACAACTGGAACGACAGCTACGCCAATAAAGTGGAACTGAAACGCCTCGGTGATCTGGCGCGCCGTATCAGTACCGTGCCGGAAGAAGTGCATATGCACCCGCGTGTCGAAAAAATCTATACCGACCGTGCGGAAATGGCGGAAGGTAATAAACTGCTCGACTGGGGTGCGGCGGAGAATCTGGCTTACGCAACACTGGTGGATGAAGGTGTTCCGGTGCGTCTGTCCGGTGAGGATGCGGGACGCGGTACGTTCTTCCATCGTCACGCGGTTATTCATAACCAGAGCAACGGCTCCTGCTATGTGCCGCTGATGAATGTCCATAACGCCCAGGGACGCTTCAATGTATGGGACTCCGTCCTGTCTGAGGAAGCGGTACTGGCCTTTGAATACGGCTATGCAACCACTGACCCGCGCGGCCTGACTATCTGGGAAGCCCAGTTTGGTGACTTCGCCAACGTGGCACAGGTGGTGATTGACCAGTTCATCAGCTCCGGCGAACAGAAGTGGGGCCGGATGTGCGGACTGGTGATGTTACTGCCGCACGGCTACGAAGGCCAGGGGCCGGAGCACTCCAGCGCCCGTCTGGAACGCTACCTTCAGCTTTGCGCGGAACAGAACATGCAGGTCTGTGTCCCGTCAACCCCGGCACAGGTTTACCATATGCTGCGCCGTCAGGCACTGCGCGGTATGCGCCGTCCGCTGATTGTCATGTCACCGAAATCACTGCTGCGTCACCCGCTGGCGGTCTCTTCTCTGGAAGAACTGGCCGAAGGTCACTTTGAAGCGGTTATCGGTGAAGCAGATGATCTGAATCCGGCAGATGTGAAGCGCGTTGTGCTGTGTTCCGGTAAGGTTTACTACGATTTACTGGAGCAGCGCCGCAAGAATAATCAGACGGATGTGGCGATTATCCGTATTGAACAGCTCTATCCGTTCCCGCATGAAGATATACATGCGATTCTCGCACCATTCAGCCATGTGAAAGATTTTGTCTGGTGCCAGGAAGAGCCGCTCAACCAGGGCGCGTGGTACTGCTGCCAGCACAATTTCCGTGATGCGGTTCCGGCAGGTGCGGCACTGCGTTATGCGGGCCGTCCGGCATCCGCCTCTCCGGCCGTGGGTTATACGTCTGTTCACCAGCAGCAACAACAAGAGCTGGTTAATGATGCACTGAACGTTGAATAAATTAAGGAAAAGCAATGAGTAGCATAGAAATTCTGGTTCCTGATCTCCCCGAGTCTGTTGCTGATGCCACCGTGGCAACCTGGCACAAAAAACCGGGTGACAGCGTCGAACGTGATGAAGTGCTGGTGGAAATTGAAACAGACAAAGTCGTGCTGGAAGTTCCTGCCAGTGATTCCGGTGTTCTGGAAGCGGTGCTGGAAGAAGAAGGGGCAACCGTCCTCTCTAAACAACTGCTCGGACGTATCCGTCTGGGCGACAGCACCGGTCTGCCTGCAGAAATAAAAGAAAAAGTACAGTCCACACCGGCACAGCGTCAGAACGCTGGTCTGGATGAAGAAACCAATGACGCGGTAAGCCCTGCTGTGCGCCGCCTGCTCGCAGAGCATGGCCTGAAAGCGGCAGATATTACCGGCAGTGGTGTCGGTGGTCGTCTGACCCGTGAAGATGTTGAGAAATATCTGTCTCAGCAGCCGAAAGCGCCTGCAAAAGCCGCCGCTGAGCCGGTTTCTCAGGCCGGTTTACCGCACCGCAGTGAAAAACGCGTGCCGATGACCCGTCTGCGCAAGCGTGTGGCAGAACGTCTGCTGGAAGCGAAAAACAACACCGCAATGCTGACCACCTTTAACGAGGTGAGCATGAAGCCGGTGATGGATATGCGTAAACAGTATGGCGAATCCTTTGAAAAACGCCACGGTGTGCGCCTCGGTTTCATGTCTTTCTATGTGAAAGCGGTGGTTGAGGCACTGAAACGTTATCCGGAAGTGAATGCTTCTATCGACGGTACTGATGTGGTGTATCACAACTATTTCGATATCAGTATTGCGGTCTCCACGCCGCGCGGTCTGGTGACCCCGGTCCTGCGTGATGCGGATGCGCTGAGCATGGCTGAAATCGAAAAACGCATTAAAGAGCTGGCTGTCAAAGGTCAGGAAGGCAAACTGACAGTGGAAGACCTGACCGGCGGTAACTTTACCATTACCAACGGCGGGGTATTCGGTTCGCTGATGTCCACACCGATCATTAACCCGCCGCAGAGTGCGATTTTGGGGATGCATGCTATCAAAGATCGTCCGATGGCGGTAAATGGTCAGGTGGTGATCCTGCCGATGATGTACCTGGCGCTCTCTTATGACCACCGTCTGATTGATGGCCGTGAATCTGTCGGATTCCTCGTGACCATTAAAGAGATGTTAGAAGATCCGGCACGTTTACTGCTCGACGTGTAATCAACCCTCATCCGGGCGGCATCGCGCTAAAACCGCCCGGCTGAACTCGCGACAGTGAATCTGTGTCCCTGCGCCGGAAAACCGGCGCTATCCAGGCAACAACAATAAGAGAGTCCGCTCTCATCAGACAAATTATGGATAGAACATCATGAATTTACACGAGTATCAGGCAAAACAACTCTTCACCCGGTATGGTTTACCTGCACCGGCAGGCTATGCCTGCTCCACACCCCGTGAAGCGGAAGAAGCTGCATCCAAAATCGGCAGCGGCCCGTGGGTCGTAAAATGCCAGGTTCATGCCGGGGGCCGCGGGAAAGCGGGCGGTGTGAAACTGGTTAAGAGCAAAGACGAAATTCGCGCGTTTGCCGAACAGTGGTTAGGCAAGCGTCTGGTAACCTATCAGACAGATGCACTGGGTCAGCCTGTGCATCAGGTGCTGGTGGAAGGCGCAACAGATATCGCCAAAGAGCTTTATCTGGGGGCCGTGGTGGATCGCGGTTCACGCCGTGTGGTCTTTATGGCCTCCACTGAAGGTGGTGTCGAAATTGAGAAAGTGGCACATGAAACACCGGAACTGATCCACAAAGCCGTGATTGACCCGCTGACCGGCCCGATGCCGTATCAGGGGCGCGAGCTGGCGTTTAAACTGGGCTTAACCGGTAAATTAGTCAGCCAGTTCACCAAAATCTTTATGGGACTGGCAACCATGTTCCTGGAGCGTGATCTGGCCATGGCGGAAATCAACCCGCTGGTGATCACCACTCAGGACGAGCTTATCTGCCTCGACGGCAAATTAGGCATTGACGGTAACGCACTGTACCGCCAGCCGGAACTGCGTGAAATGCATGATCCGTCACAGGAAGATGCCCGCGAAGCACAGGCTGCACAGTGGGAACTGAACTATGTGGCACTGGACGGCAATATCGGCTGTATGGTGAACGGTGCCGGTCTGGCAATGGGCACCATGGATATCGTCAAACTGCACGGCGGTGAGCCGGCAAACTTCCTGGATGTCGGCGGCGGCGCAACCAAAGAGCGTGTGACAGAAGCCTTTAAAATCATTCTGTCTGACGAAAACGTCAAAGCAGTCTTCGTCAATATCTTCGGCGGAATTGTCCGTTGTGACCTGATTGCGGACGGGATCATCGGCGCGGTTGAGGAAGTCGGTGTCAGTGTGCCGGTGGTTGTGCGCCTGGAAGGGAACAACGCGGAACTGGGTGCGGAAAAACTGGCGAAAAGTGGTCTGAATATTATTGCGGCAACCAGCCTGACGGATGCTGCGAAACGTGTTGTTGCAGCAGTGGGAGCGAAATAATGTCTATTTTAATCGATAAGAACACCAAAGTTATCTGTCAGGGATTCACAGGTAGCCAGGGGACTTTCCACTCTGAACAGGCAATTGCGTACGGCACTAAAATGGTCGGCGGTGTGACGCCGGGCAAAGGCGGTACAACACATTTAGGTTTACCGGTCTTTAACACCGTGCGTGACGCGGTGGAAGCCACCGGTGCGACCGCTTCTGTTATTTATGTTCCGGCACCGTTCTGCAAAGACTCGATTCTGGAAGCGATTGATGCAGGTATTAAGCTGATTATCACCATCACGGAAGGTATCCCGACTCTGGATATGCTGACCGTCAAGGTGAAGCTGGATGAAGCTGGTGTGCGGATGATCGGCCCGAACTGTCCGGGTGTTATCACTCCGGGTGAGTGCAAAATCGGGATTATGCCGGGACATATCCATCTGCCGGGCAAAGTGGGGATCGTTTCCCGTTCAGGTACGCTGACTTATGAAGCGGTGAAACAGACGACTGATGCCGGTCTGGGACAATCCACCTGTGTGGGGATCGGCGGTGACCCGATTCCGGGTTCTAACTTTATTGATATCCTGCGGATGTTCCAGAACGACCCGCAGACAGAAGCGATTGTTATGATCGGTGAAATCGGCGGCAGTGCGGAAGAAGAAGCGGCTGCCTTTATCAAAGACCATGTCACCAAACCTGTCGTGGCGTATATCGCGGGTGTGACTGCGCCGAAAGGCAAACGTATGGGTCATGCGGGGGCGATTATCGCAGGCGGGAAGGGGACAGCAGATGAGAAATTTGCCGCCCTTGAAGCCGCCGGTGTGAAGACGGTCCGCAGCCTGGCTGATATCGGTGATGCGGTAAAAGCGATTCTGAATAAATAATTCCTGCCATTATTATACAGCCGGAGCCGGTTTCATGGCGCTTCCGGCTGTTTTTTGATCTGAACACAATTCCGCCATTTCTGCCTGATTACGCGCTTTTACCCACTGCTTCCTGTTATTGCTGTTGTTTTAAGCAATTTTCTTAATTGTTCTGAAACGCCTGCTGTATCGTTTACACAGCAAAAAGTCTCAGGTATAAAAGGGCGTTTTTTATCATCTTGATTTATACTTAATTTTTGTGCCGAAAATGATTATTGTCGTGTGTTAATACAAACAGACAATAACAGTTTTAGTGATAATTTATTTATAATTGAATTATCCGGCTCATGAAATTAACCAGAATTGCTGATGAAAATAAAAGGTTAATAAAAAGCGCATATATTATTGGTATTTTTCTGTCAGGTTGTATTTGTGTGTACATTGCCGTAACAATAAAGTAACTCAATTACCATATATGCGATTTTAATTAACACGATGCGGAAAAATTGACGTAAATCAATCTATTGCACTGGCATTATTTCGGTGATTTGTTTAAATTGTGGCAGATCAAAATAGCCGAAAATGACTACGCTGTGCATTATTTGATATATCCTCAGAATTCCAATCTGAATCACGCAAAAGCGGTTTATTGTGTGCAAATATAAGCGTACTATTATTAGGGTGTCTATTTAGGTGTTTTTTTGTTACTAATTTGTTATTGCATTTAGAGGCATTTATTGCTGGTAGTTATGTTGCTTTCTTTCTTCAGGAAAGCTTGGGTTGCCGCATGTCGGTGTCTTCCTGCTAGGAGCAAGGAGTCAAGATGTTTGATATTGTCGAACTGTCGCGATTACAGTTTGCCTTAACAGCGATGTACCACTTCTTATTTGTACCGCTAACATTAGGGATGTCCTTCATGTTAGCGATCATGGAAACGGTATACGTCCTGTCCGGTAAACAAATCTATAAAGATATGACGAAGTTCTGGGGCAAGTTATTTGGTATTAACTTCGCTCTGGGTGTTGCTACCGGTCTGACCATGGAGTTCCAGTTCGGGACAAACTGGTCATACTACTCTCACTATGTCGGTGATATCTTCGGTGCGCCTCTGGCAATCGAAGGTCTGATGGCATTCTTCCTCGAATCCACCTTCGTGGGTCTGTTCTTCTTCGGCTGGGATCGTCTCAGCAAGAAACAGCACCTGATGGTGACCTGGTTCGTTGCGCTCGGTTCCAACTTCTCTGCGCTGTGGATCCTGGTGGCAAACGGCTGGATGCAGAACCCGATTGCTGCTGACTTCAACTTTGAAACCATGCGTATGGAGATGCTGAGCTTCTCCGAACTGGTTCTCAACCCGGTTGCACAGGTTAAATTTGTGCACACAGTGGCTGCCGGCTACTGTACC
Organism: Morganella morganii; assembly: GCF_019243775.1. Lineage (NCBI taxonomy): Bacteria > Pseudomonadati > Pseudomonadota > Gammaproteobacteria > Enterobacterales > Morganellaceae > Morganella > Morganella morganii. The sequence continues at coordinate 2,692,556 of NZ_CP069157.1, read as the reverse complement.
GGTGCGATCTTCGTACTGTCTATCAGTGCGTGGTATCTGATGAAGGGCCGTGATCTTGCATTTGCAAAACGCTCTTTTGCGATTGCAGCAAGCTTTGGTATCGCCGCTGTGTTATCCGTTATCGTGCTGGGTGATGAATCCGGTTATGAAATGGGTGACGTGCAGAAAACCAAACTCGCCGCGATTGAAGGTGAATGGCATACTCAGCCTGCGCCTGCATCATTTAACGTGATTGCGTTCCCTAATCAGGAAAAAATGGAAAACAGTTTTGCGATTGAGATTCCGTACCTGATGGGCCTTATCACCACCCGTTCAATTGATACTCCGGTTCTCGGCCTGCGTGACCTGATGGTGCAGCACGAAGCCCGTATCCGTAACGGTATGGTGGCGTATGATCTGTTACAGCAGCTGCGTGGCGGTAATACCGACCCGGCAGTCCGTGATGCCTTTAATCAGAGCAAAAAAGACCTTGGTTACGGCTTACTGCTGAAACGCTATACCGATAACGTCGGTCAGGCAACTGAAGAGCAGATTCAGGCAGCAACCAAAGACTCCATTCCGCGTGTCGCACCGCTGTTCTGGGCATTCCGCCTGATGGTGGCTGCCGGTGGTCTGATGCTGATCGTTCTGGGTCTGTCATTCCTGAGTGTACTGCGCAATCGTATCGGCAAGTCCAAATGGCTGCTGCGTGCTGCATTCCTCAGCCTGCCGTTACCGTGGATTGGTGTTGAAGCAGGCTGGTTCGTTGCTGAATATGGCCGTCAGCCATGGGCAGTCGGTGAAGTGTTACCGACAGCATATGCAACGTCACATCTGGCAGCCGGAGACATTCTGTTCTCTATGGCGCTGATTTGCGGCCTGTATACCTTATTCCTGATTGCTGAAATGTTCCTGATGTTCAAATTTGCACGTCTTGGTCCAAGCAGCTTAAAAACCGGCCGTTATCATTTCGAAACGTCCCCGGCACAAGACGCTAAGTAAACAGGAGCCCACTTATGTTTGATTATGAAATATTACGGTTTGTATGGTGGATCCTGATTGGCGTACTGCTGATTGGCTTCACTGTAACTGATGGCTTTGATATGGGCGTGGGTGTTCTGCTGCGAGTTATCGGCAGAAATGATACTGAACGCCGTATCATGATTAACGCGATTGCACCGCACTGGGACGGTAACCAGGTATGGCTTATCACCGCGGGTGGTGCACTGTTCGCAGCATGGCCGATGGTCTATGCTGCAGCATTCTCCGGTTTCTATATCGCAATGATTCTGGTCCTGGCGGCATTATTCTTCCGTCCGGTCGGTTTTGACTATCGTTCAAAACTGGAATCACCAAAATGGCGCGGTATGTGGGACTGGGGTATCTTTATCGGCAGTTTCGTACCGTCATTAGTGATCGGTGTGGCATTCGGTAACCTGTTACAGGGTGTACCGGTTGAAGTTAACTCCCAGCTGCAGGTGTCTTATGCAGGGAGCTTCTTCGGTCTGCTGAACCCGTACGGTCTGTTAGCCGGTTTAATCAGCCTGATGATGATCGTGGCGCACGGTGCAACTTACCTGCAGATGCGTACCACCGGTGATCTGCATGTGCGTGTGCGTAAAGCCACCACTATCACTGCTCTGCTGACATTTGTTCTGTTCGCGGCAGCCGGTGCATGGCTGATGTGGGGCGGTATCGATGGTTTCCGTGTTGTCTCTGACATCGACCATTTCGGTGCGTCTAACCCGGTCAATAAAGAAGTGGTACAGGAAGCAGGCGCATGGATGGCAAACTTCAATGCCTATCCAATCCTGTGGATCCTGCCTGCTATTGGTCTGGCATCACCTCTGCTGGTCGTGATGTTCACTGCAATGGATAAAGGCGCGTGGGCATTCCTGTTCACCTCGCTGACTATTGCCGGTGTGATCCTGACCTGTGGTACAGCAATGTTCCCGTTCATTATGCCTTCAAGCATCGACCCGAACGTTAGTCTGACCATGTGGGATGCAACTTCCAGCCTGTTTACTCTCCAGGTGATGACGGTTGTTGCGATTATCTTTGTACCACTTGTTCTCCTGTACACCATCTGGTGTTACGTGAAGATGGCAGGGCGTATTGATAAGTCCTTCATCGAAGAGAACAAACATACATTGTACTAAGGAGCAGACGAATATGTGGTATTTTGCATGGATCCTCGGAACGCTCCTGGCCTGTAGTATTGCTGTTATTGCAGCACTGGCTATTGAGCACCACGAAGATAAAGCCGCTTCAGGCGAGTAAGACGGATGCTGGATAAGTCTTACCAACTACTGGATAAGGGTCCTTTACGGGCCCTTGTCCTGATAATGGCGTTGGGGCTGGCATTGAGTGTGATCTGGGATCCGTCGCGTTTTGCGGCAAACACCAGTTCATTACAGATCTGGCAGGGACTGCTGATGATCTGGGCGGTATGCAGCGGCGCAATTTTCGGTCTGGCATTCCGGCCGAAGCGCGCAATCTGGAAGATTCTGTTCCATCCGCTTCCGGCGGTGGTGATTCTGGGTTACGGCCTTTATCATTTTTTCAGCTGATATAAACGTTTATGACTAAAAAGCCGTTCATCTGAACGGCTTTTTTTCTTTTCTGTTTCCGCTCCGATTCACGGATAGCGCAGTAATGCGGCATTATCTGCAAAAAAGCGGGCAAAATAATCAATAAACACCCGGACCTTCTGCGGCAGATGTGCCGCGGGCGGAAAGACCATATTGATGCTCTGATCCGGTACCGGCTGACGGGTGAATACCGGAACCAGTTTTTCCTCTGTCAGTTGCTCTCTGATATACCAGACCGGCAGCAGACTGTAACCCTGATGTGCCAGTGTCATGGTGCGGATCGCCTGAATCGAATTAGAGATAAACACCCGGTTGTCCGGCGCGGGCAGATGCTGACGCCAGTTGATACGGGCGGTCAGGTTGCTGTTGGCGATAAAGGGCAGAGCGGCGGGATCACTGCTTTCTGTCACGCGGTGTTGCCGGATAAACGCCGGTGTTGCCACATAACAGACCGGAAAGTCAGCGAGTTTGCGGAACCGCAGACCGCTGTCACTCAGCGTTCCCAGCCGGAACACCACATCCAGTTTCAGGGCAATCAAGTCACTCAGACTGTGATCGACGCGATAATCTGCTCTGATCAGCGGATAGCGCTTTGTGAAAGCAGGCAACTGCGGCAGCAGAAATTGTCCGCCGAATTCTGCGGCGGCACTGAAACTCAGCGGTCCCTGTGGTTGTGCTGTCCCCGTTCTGACGGCATCCATCGCGCTGTCGAATTGTTGTAACAGTGGTTTGAATTGCTGATACAGCGCCTGTCCTGCTTCCGTCAGCGTAAACTGCCGTGTGGTCCGGTGCAGCAGTGTGGTGCTGAGTTCAGACTCCAGGGCTTTGATATGCAGGCTGACCACCGATTTGCTCAGATTCAGGCGTGCAGCAGCCCGGGTAAAGGAACCGGTATCCACAACATAAATAAAGGTATTGATCTTCTCAACGGCTGTCAGCATAAGATTGTTTCGTTTTTTCAAACAGTATTGTCTATTTTGATGCATAGACGGCTGCGGTCAACTGCTTTTACACTGCCGGCCGGAGGAAACCATGACTTATCGTTACCGTATCGCCCTGATTTTTTTACTGGGCTTTTTTATTGATTGTATCAATATCTTTATGTCGGCCATCACACTGCCTGCTATTGCAGAGGCCATGCAGGTGTCATCCCTGTCGGTGACCTGGGTGGCAAACAGCTATATTCTCGGACTGACACTGATTATCCCGCTCAGCCCCCGTCTGGCGGCCCGTTTCGGGATCCGCGAACTGATGACGGCCTCAATGCTGCTGTTTGCCGCGGCGGCTGTGCTGGCAGGCAGTGCAGAATCCTTTACTTCGCTGATTTTCTGGCGTTTTTTACAGGGTGTGGCAGGCGGATTACTGATCCCCGCCGGGCAGTCACTGACTTTTCAGTATTTTCAGGGGCGCGAGCGAAGCAAGATATCCACCATTATTATGATGATCGCGCTGATTGCGCCCGCGCTTTCCCCGATGGCCGGGGGGATCATTGTTGACTTCGCCGGATGGCGGCCTGTCTTTTATGTCAATGCGCCGGTGGCACTCTTTACGGCACTGCTGGCCTGGTGCTGGATCCGTGAACCGAAAACCACTGCCGGAGAAGCACCTGATCTCAAAGGGCTGCTTCTGGTCAGCCTGACGCTGGCATCCCTGCTGATTGCCCTCTCATTGTACGGGGAATACCACAATATTACCGGCGCACTGGCGCTGGGCGGGCTGATGCTGTTCAGTGCCGGGCTTTATTACCGCCATTACCGGCAGACTCCGCAGGCGATTATTGATTTATCGCTGCTGAAAAATACCCGGTTGTGGCTCTCGGTTGCAGTGTATTACGCGGTACCGGGCGTATTCACCGGGGCGAACATCCTCGCTATCTTTTATCTGACCACGGTTCTCAACCTGAGTACTGCCGTCACCGGTGCGTTTATGCTGCTGTATGCGGCGGGGGCGATGGTAGCTATGCTGATCAGCGGCGCAGTCTATAACCGGACCGGTGCCGGGCGACTGTTTATTATCAGTCTGCTGCTGCACAGCGGCGGTATCGCGCTGTTTGCCCTGACAGACAGCCACACACCGTTATATTTCATCGGTCTGATTTATCTGCTGACCGGCACCGGCGGTGGTATCGCCGCAAACTGCGCACAAACCACCGCACTGTATGATTTTCACGGTGCACAGCTGAATAAAGCCAGTGTGATCTGGAATATTAACCGCCAGGTGGTGTTCAGTATTGGTGCTGCCGTCATGATGACGCTGTATCAGACCCTGAATGCCATTGTTCAGGTACAGGCATTTGCCCTGACATTTCTGGGAGGCGCACTGGCCGGGCTTATCCCGCTGATTTTCCTGGTCCGCCCGCAGTTCCGCACTTCATTAAAACCCGCAGAGGAGATTATCCGTGAGTAATACTATGTTTCAGCAGGCGTGTGACGAAATCCATCATGTCCACGACCTGATTTTTAAAACATTTACGGTTCCGGGGGCAGAAGGGCAGGCGGCACTGTCTGAGCTGCTGACCCATTTCACTCCTGAGTTTTCCATGACCGGTATCAGCGGGGCGGTGATTGATCTCGCGGCGGTAACGGCGATGTTTACCCGTATACAGGGTCAGAGACAGGGAGCACCGATTGAAACGGCGGAGTATCAGTGCGTCAGCCTGACAGAAAACACCATATCTGTGCGCTATCAGGAGACACAGCACTTTGCCGGAAGCACCACAGCACGGCGCTCGCTGGTTATTCTCCGCCGGGAGGATAACGGGAAGTGGCGGTGGCATTATTTACATGAAACACCGCTGTCTGCCTGAAATGCCGCCGGTGGCGTTTTCAGCCGGTAAATGCGGACGGAAATCCTGTTTTTATAAGATAAAAATAAGGTGATTTAATTTATGTAATTACAATAAGTTAGATTACTCGGTAAATAAATCGGTAGCACAAAAATCCGGATAATTCCGGATTTTTGCGTATTCATGGGGAAAAATGTCTTTTAATAAGTGTTTAATGATAGCTTTCAGAGCAAAAAATAACGCCCCTAAGGTGTTGTAATACGTAACAAAATATTTTTTCATCTCAACCCTTCCGGGGGCTTGCGTGTTGGATAAAGGCGAGTATGATTAGCGCGCGGACAAACGGGCTTTTCTTATCTTTACGAACTAAGCATTTTCAATACGTTTGCTCTTCACGTATAGTTTGCAAAGCATGTTGTCTGATAAAGGTAAGTTGCGGGATATTCAATGTTCAGTTGGCCAATACGGGTTTATTACGAAGATACCGATGCTGGTGGTGTGGTATACCACGGGCAGTATCTTGCATTTTTTGAGCGCGCCAGAACCGAAATGTTACGGGAACGGGGCTTTCATCAGCAGCGTCTGCTGGAAGAGCAGCTCGGCTTTGTGGTCCGCAAATTAACTATCGATTACCACCATCCGGCAAGGTTAGACGATCTGTTAGAGGTACGCAGTGAGATCACCGACATCCGTCGTGCGTCTCTGACATTTACGCAGACACTTATGCATAAAAACGGAACTCTTTTATGTCGCGCAGAGGTATTGGTCGCCTGCGTGAATATTTCTTTAATGAAGCCGGTAGCGCTTCCTGAGTCTATTGTCGCGGAGTTTAAGCAGTGACTGACATGAATATCTGGGATTTATTCCTGAAAGCAAGTTACCTCGTGCAATTTATCATGCTGGTATTGCTGGGCTTTTCTGTTGCCTCGTGGGCCATTATTATTCAGCGCACCAAAGTCCTGAATGCGGCCACCCGTGAAGCAGAAGCGTTTGAAGACAAATTCTGGTCAGGAATCGAACTGTCCCGTCTGTATAAAGAAAGCCAGGCCCGCCGTGATGAACTGAGCGGTACTGAGCAGATCTTCTACTCCGGCTTTAAAGAATTTGCCCGCCTGCATCAGGCGAATGTGCACTCTCCGCAGGCGGTGGAAACCGGTGCGGCGCGTGCAATGCGCATCTCCATGAACCGTGAGATGGAAAATCTGGAAAACCACATCCCGTTCCTTGGTACTGTCGGTTCTATCAGCCCGTATATCGGTCTGTTCGGTACAGTATGGGGGATCATGCACGCCTTTATCGCACTGGGTGCGGTAAAACAGGCAACATTACAGATGGTGGCACCGGGTATTGCGGAAGCACTGATTGCAACAGCAATCGGTCTGTTTGCGGCAATTCCTGCGGTTATGGCATACAACCGTCTTAATCAGCGCGTGAACAAATTAGAACAGAATTACGACAACTTCAGCGAAGAGTTTCTGGCGATTTTACATCGTCAGGCCTTTGCTACTGCTGATAAGAAATAAGGCAGGAGATTATCATGGCACGTCATCGCGGACGCCGGCGGGAGCTGAAATCCGAAATTAACATTGTTCCTTTACTGGACGTGTTACTCGTGTTGCTGCTGATCTTCATGGCAACAGCGCCGATCATCAGTCAGAGTGTGGAAGTGGATCTGCCGGATGCCTCCGATTCACAATCCGTTTCCACCAATGATAATCCGCCGGTGATTCTGGAAGTCTCCGGTGTCGGCCGCTACACCCTGGTGGTGAAGCAGGATCGCCTGGAACTGTTACCGGAAGAGCAGATCATTGCTGCGGCAAAACAGTATCTGGCTGAAGATCCGAAGACTATTTTCCTGGTCGGCGGTGCCAAAGATGTGCCTTACGAAGAGATTATTAATGGCCTGAATATTCTGAAACAGGCCGGAGTGAAATCTGTGGGCCTGATGACGAAGCCGATGTAAGGTTTGTTATGCAGATGTTTTCACTCAGAAGGTTAGGGAATTAAGCGTGGGAAAGCTGAAAGAGCGTAAAGATAAATTAAATCGTTCTGTCATCACCTCTGTGGTGTTGCATCTTTTGCTGATTGCGCTTGTGATCTGGGGATCCTTTGTAACCAAATCAGGGCTGACCGGCGGCGGTGAGGGCGGTCAGGTGATCGACGCCATTATGGTTGATCCGAACGCCATGGTTGAAAATTTTAACCAGCAGCAACAGCAGCAGGCCAACGCAAAACAGGCTCAGGCGCAGCGCGAGAAAAAAGCGAAGCAGCAGGAAGAAGAATTACGTCAGAAAGAACTGCGTGAGCAGGAGCGCTTAAAAGCAATTGAAGAAGAGCGCCTGAAGACCGAACAACAAGTTGAAGACCAGAAAAAACAGGCTGAAGAGCAGCAAAAACAAGCTCAGGAAGCCGTGAAGAAAGCCAAAGAAGAGCAGAAGCTGGCGGAAGAAGCCGCTGCCAAAGCTCAGGCTGAAAAAGAAAAAGTAATTAAAGAGCAGGCACTGGCGAAGAAACAGGCTGACGAAAAAGCCGCCGCACAGAAAGCCGCTGAAGAAGAAAAAGCCAAAGCCGAAAAAGCGGCTCAGGAAAAAGCCGCCAAGGCCGAAGCCGCTAAAGCGGAAGCAGCCAAAGCAGAAGCCGCCAAAGCTGAAAAAGCAGCCAAAGACAAAGCAGCTAAAGAAAAGGCAGCCAAAGCCGCAGCGAAAAAACAGGCCAGTGAAGTCGATGACCTCCTCGGCGGACTGGCGTCCAACGCTCCGGGCACAGAAAGCGGCGGTGCATCCGCAGCCGGTCAGGGCGGTGGCAAGAAGAGCGGAACAAATTCGGATGGCGATATGAACGGTTATATCGCACAGGTCCGGTTAGCGATTCAGGCGAAGTTCTATAATGCGGATATGTACCGCGGTAAAACCTGTACGCTGGAAATTAATATCACTGATAAAGGTACGCTTATCAGTGTGAATGCGGTCGGTGGTGATGACGGTTTATGTCAGGCCGCACTCGCGGCGGCCAAACAGGCTCGTATTCCTGCGCCGCCGAGCAAATCGGTCTGGCAGCAGTTTAAGAATACCAAACTGGACTTTAAGCCGGAATAAGCTGTAATACAGCGTGACGAACCAGATATATCCGGGTATTAGTTTTTACTGTGGTATCTGGTTTTGGTTATGAACGTTTGTTAAAATACGGGTTTGATGCGGGCATTGGCGCAACGAGGGAGAGAGAATGAAGCAGGCAGTTAAATACATGCTCGGTTTTCTGATGCTGTGGGCGGCAGTTGCTCAGGCTGAAGTTCGTATCGAGATTACTCAGGGTGTTGATTCAGCACGTCCTATCGGCATTGTACCTTTCCAGGTCGCCGGCGGCGGCGCTGTACCGGAAGAAGTCGGCGCTATCATTGCTGCTGACCTGCGTAACAGCGGGAAATTTAACCCGATCGACCCTAACCGTATGCCGCAGTTACCGGGTACCGCGTCTGAAGTGGTTCCTGAGTCCTGGACGGCGTTAGGCATTGATGCTGTTGTTGTCGGCCAGGTTCAGCCGGGTGCTGACGGCAACTATCTGGTGAGCTACCAACTGGTGGATACCTCCGGTTCCCCGGGCAGCGTGCTTGCACAGAACCAGTTTAAAGTCACCAAACAGTGGCTGCGTTATGCGGCACACACTGCCAGTGATGAAGTATTTGAGAAATTAACCGGTATTCGTGGTGCATTCCGTACCCGGATCGCTTATGTGGTGGTTAAAAACAGCGGTGACTATCGTCACGAGCTGCGCGTGTCTGATTATGACGGCTACAACCAGTTCACCGTTCACCGTTCACCTGAGCCGCTGATGTCACCGGCATGGTCACCGGATGGCGAGAAACTGGCGTATGTTACCTTTGAGAGCGGAAGTTCAGCCCTGGTTATTCAGAATCTGTCCAGCGGACAGGTGCGTCAGGTTGCTTCATTCCCGCGTCACAACGGTGCACCGGCATTTTCACCGGACGGAACCAAACTGGCATTTGCGTTATCAAAAACCGGTAGTCTGAATCTGTATGTGATGGATCTCGGCTCAGGCCAGATGCGTCAGGTAACAGATGGTCGCAGTAATAACACCGAACCTTCATGGTTCCCGGACAGCCAGACGTTAGCGTTCACGTCTGACCAGGCTGGTCGTCCGCAGATCTATAAGGTTGGTATTAATGGCGGTGCGCCTGAGCGCCTGACGTGGGATGGGACTCAGAACCAGAATGGTGACGTCAGTGCTGACGGCAGTTTCCTGGTAATGGTCAGTTCAGGCGGCGGGAAACAGCATATCGCCAAACAAGATCTAGTAGCGAACAATTTCCAGATTTTAACGGATACGTTCCTAGATGAAACGCCAAGTATCGCACCTAACGGCACTATGGTTATTTATAGCTCCTCACAAGGTATGGGAACTATATTGCAGCTGGTTTCGACCGACGGGCGTTTCAAAGCGCGTCTTCCGGCGACTGACGGACAGGTAAAATTCCCTGCCTGGTCGCCGTATCTGTGATGCATTAAAAATATGTATGGCAAATTATAAAAGGATCAAAGAGATGCAACTTAACAAAGTGCTTAAAGGGCTGATGTTAGCTTTACCTGTTCTGGCTGTTGCTGCATGTAGTTCTAACAAAAACGACCAGGCGGATGCGGGCACTGTCGACAATGGCGCAAACGCCGGTATGTCTGCGGAAGAACTGGCACGCCAGCAGCTGCAGGAACTTCAGAACAACAATATCGTATACTTCGGTTTCGACAAATACGATATCTCTCCTGAATTCCAGCAAATGCTGGATGCACACGCTGCATTCCTGCGCAACAACCCTTCTTACAAAGTAACTGTTGAAGGTCATGCTGACGAACGTGGTACTCCTGAGTACAACATCGCACTGGGCGAGCGTCGTGCTAACGCAGCGAAAATGTACCTGCAGGGTAAAGGCGTTAACGGCGAACAAATCTCTATCGTTTCTTACGGTAAAGAGAAGCCGGCAGTTCTGGGTCACACCGAAGCTGACTACGCTAAAAACCGTCGTGCTGTAATCGTATACTAAGAGATATACATGAAAAGTAACTTCAGACGCCTGATGGTGAGTCTGTCGTTATTGATAGGTGTAGCGGCCCCCTGGGCCGCTATTGCTCAGGCACCCATCATCAATATCGGCTCAGGCTCCACTGATGACCGCCTCATGCAGCTCGAGCGTATTTCTAACGCTCATGGTCAGCTATTAACCCAACTTCAGCAACAAGTCATGGACAACCAGCGCGATATCGACATGCTGCGCGGGCAAATCCAGGAAAGTCAGTACCAGCTGAATCAGTTGACAGAACGCCAACGCGAACTTTTCTCACAGGTGGATTCCCTCACCGGTGGCGGCAGCGCATCAACAGATAATACATCCGCGGCATCCGGTAATACGGACTCTGCGGGTACTGCCGCAACCTCCGCTCCTGCTGCTGCAAGTAAGGGCAATGAGAAAGATGACTATAACGCCGCGGTAAACATGGCGATGAACACCAAAGATTATGATGGTGCAATCAGCGCATTTCAGAGTTTTATCCAAAGCTATCCGAAATCCGGTTATCTTCCTAATGCCAATTACTGGTTAGGTCAGATGAACTACAACAAAGGCAAAAAAGATGACGCCGCGGCGTATTTTGCTTCTGTGGTAAAGAACTGGCCGAAATCCCAGAAAGCAGGGGAGTCCTTCTATAAAGTTGGGCTGATCATGCAGGAGAAAGGGGATAAAGCGAAAGCGAAAGCGATTTATCAGCAGGTTGTCGCAAAATATCCGGGCTCTTCCGGTGCGAAACTGGCTGAGAAAAAACTGGCTGGTTTATAACCGCCGGTTTATTTTTTTTGCTCAGAGTATAGCCCCGACCGGAGAGTTTTTTGCTCAACCGGGGCTAAGTGAGTGAATTATAAGCGTTTGAATAAGTTAATTTGAAAAAATCGTTGCACCGGCCGGATAAATCAGTATTATATCGTGCCGTTGGCAAGAGAGTACGGGTCGTTAGCTCAGTTGGTAGAGCAGTTGACTTTTAATCAATTGGTCACAGGTTCGAATCCTGTACGACCCACCATTCTCTTTTGCCCGAAATCTGAAACGGGTCGTTAGCTCAGTTGGTAGAGCAGTTGACTTTTAATCAATTGGTCACAGGTTCGAATCCTGTACGACCCACCATTTCAGAGTCCCTCAGCAGTATTACGATGGGTCGTTAGCTCAGTTGGTAGAGCAGTTGACTTTTAATCAATTGGTCACAGGTTCGAATCCTGTACGACCCACCATCGTAACCATTTTCCCTCTGATTTTTGTTCTCCCCCGGCATCACACCGGCGATCATCCGTTTGTTATTATTCATTCTCCGGCGCAAGTAAATCATCGGCATTCAGCCGGTCAGTGACCAGTGCAATAATTTTATCTGCCAGCGTTATATCGATATCAAATTTCTGTGTTTCAATCACGCGGAGTGCCACATCGCGGTAGAGTGTCAGCATCGCCATATGCGCCCGTGCGGCACGGACACGATCACGGTTATCCAGTGTCGCCATAAAACGCCCGTACAGGCCCGGAGGCAGCCAGGTGCTCAGATGACGCCCCGCATACCAGACATCCTGTGTACCGTCACTACGAAGCAGCACATGCCACTCCAGCAGGGTGATCAGCCATTGTTTCATGGCGGTATCTTTCAGCCGGGTAGTCCAGAGTTCATTGCGCAGATAATAAACCGGCACCTGTGAGGCTTCCAGCCAGAAGTTCTGCCAGTTTTCCTGGAATGTCTGTTGGTCCGGCGAGGTGAGCACGGCAGTCGGATCGGCATACTCCGGCAACCCGGCAGTGAGACCGGTTTTATCCAGCAGAACGGCATAACCGCGCTGATAGATGCTGTCCAGCCCGTGTGCGGCCATTTGTATGATACGTTCGCGCCCGGCCAGCACAAAATCAACTTTACGGCCTTTCTCATACAGAACCTGACAAGACGGCCAGCAGAGGCTGTCGTCTTCGCGCGAAGCCGCTTTGCGGATAATCAGCGGCACACCAAACCGGCTCAGCCAGCGGCTGTCCTGAAACAACTCATCATGACTGCTGCCGATCAGTTCGGCATTAATATCTGAAAAACGGTCTGCCTGGTTCTGGCGTGCCACAGAGCCGGTGATAATGACCGCATCGATACGGGGATCTAATAGGGCAAAAGAAATTATATTGTTTATAATTTGCTCAATTGATTCCATCTTACATCTCATTCATATAATTAATAGCTGGGCTGATAGTACGTCATAATCAAAAATAGCGGGAGAGTTCAGGTTAAAAAAAACGTTATCATGTTTAGCATATTAAACAAATGCTGTTACGATGGGATGATTTTACTGAAAAAAACAGGGCAGAATACAGTTAACTAAACCTGTTATCAGTGGCTGGCCGCCGGTGACAGGAAATATACTTAACACAGGTGACGGAATGGAATTTTTTGATATTAATAATATTCTCGTGGTGATCCCTTACTGGAAAGAAGGGTCTTATTCGCTGTCCTGGATTGAAGCGGTGGGAGCAACCGCCGGGTTGTTATGTATCTGGCTGGCAAGCCTGGAAAAAACAATCAATTATCTGTTTGGTCTGATTAACGTCACACTGTTTGCGGTGATTTTCTTTCAGATCCAGCTCTACGCCAATCTGCTGCTGCAGATTTTCTTTTTCGCCGCCAATATTTACGGCTGGTATGCCTGGAGCCGGCAAAATGAGAAAGCAGAAGCGGAGCTGAAAATCCGCTGGATGCCACTGCGGCAGACTGCCGTGATTGCGGCGGTTTCTCTGGCGGCGATTTTACTGCTGGCGCGTTTTATCGACCCGGTCTTTACGTGGCTGGCACAGAGCATGGTTAGTATGCTTAATGCCGCAGGGGCTGATCTGGCAATGCCGGTATTGCTGCCCGATGCTTTCCCGTTCTGGGATGCAGCCATGACGGTATTGTCTGTGGTGGCGATGATCCTGATGACCCGCAAACTGGTGGAAAACTGGCTGCTGTGGGTGGTTATCAATATGATCAGTATTGTGATTTATGCCCTTCAGGGTGTGTACGCGCTGTCGCTGGAATATATTATCCTGCTGGGTGTGGCGCTCAACGGTTCGCGGATGTGGATAAAAGCAGCGAAGCAGCCGTAAAACTATTTTCAGTGCAATAACCGGGGGATTATAATGAGAGTCTGATGATAATCAGATTCTCATTAATCAGCAATAAAAGGAAACGCCTGTGGCCGGTGGCAGCTTACTCGCACTACTCGATGATATCGCAACCGTACTGGATGATGTCTCTGTGATGACCAAAATGGCCGCCAAAAAGACATCCGGTGTACTGGGGGATGACCTGGCGCTGAATGCACAGCAGGTGGCCGGTGTCCGCGCGGAGCGGGAGATCCCGGTGGTCTGGGCGGTGGCGAAAGGTTCCTTTCTCAATAAACTGATTCTGGTACCGCTCGCACTGTTGATCAACGCCTTTGCCCCTTGGGCTGTTACGCCGCTTCTGATGGTCGGCGGGGCGTTTTTGTGTTTTGAGGGGGCGGAAAAACTGGCACATAAGTTTCTGCATAAAGCCGGTGATGAGCCCGGTGAAACGGCACCGGCGGAAGATATTCAGACGCCGGAAGAGTTGGCCGCGTTCGAGAAACGCAAAGTCAAAGGCGCTATCCGCACCGATTTTGTGTTATCAGCGGAGATTATTGCTATCACCCTCGGTATTGTTGCCACCTCTCCCTTTATTAATCAGCTCGTGGTGTTGTCGGTGATTGCGATCATTATGACTATCGGGGTATACGGCCTGGTGGCCGGGATTGTCAAACTCGATGATCTGGGATTTTACCTGCAGAAGAAATCAGCCGCGCTGCTGAAAAAACTGGGTGACGGACTGATCCACGCCACGCCGTATTTAATGAAAACCTTATCAGTCGTCGGGACAGCGGCCATGTTTATGGTCGGCGGCGGTATTCTGACACACGGCATTCCGTTTATTCATAACCTGATTGAAAGTCTTGCTCAGCAGAGTGCACAACTCCCGGCACTCGGCAGCATATTGCACTTTATGACCCCACCGGTTGCCAATTTATTGTTTGGTCTCGTCGCCGGTCTGGTGATTGTTGCGCTGATTACCGCTGTTAAGCGTATTAAAACTGGATTAGCGGCATAAATACCCTTCTCACGGGCAGCGGCTGATGAAGCCGCTGTTTTCCTTCTGATTCATAATAATTTGTCCTGTTGATCTGAATATTTTCGGGGTGAAAAATTAATTTCAATTCCGGCGGCAGCTAATTGTTTACAGCTTGTTGACAAGCAGTTAGATTAAAATAACGACAATAATGAAACGGGACACCGGAAGAGACGGGTTATGAATTATCAGAACGATGATGTAAAAATAAAAGAAATTCGGGAATTATTACCGCCAGTGGCGTTATTAGAGTCATTTCCCGCGACTGAGACTGCCGCAGACACCGTTCGCCGCACCCGTCATGCAATCCACGAAATCCTGGAAGGCCGGGATGATCGCCTGCTGGTCGTTATCGGGCCATGCTCAATTCACGACCCGAAAGCGGCGGTTGAATATGCGGATCGCCTGCTGACATTACGCAAAGAACTGAAAGGTGAGCTGGAAATCGTCATGCGCGTCTATTTTGAAAAACCGCGCACCACGGTCGGCTGGAAAGGGTTGATCAACGATCCGCACCTCGACCACTCTTTTGCCATCAATGATGGTCTGCGTATTGCCCGCAAACTGCTGCTGGATATCAATGATAAAGGCTTACCGGCAGCCGGTGAGTTTCTGGATATGATCACCCCGCAGTATCTGGCGGATCTGATGAGCTGGGGTGCTATCGGTGCCCGTACCACGGAATCTCAGGTACACCGTGAGCTGGCCTCCGGGTTGTCCTGCCCGGTCGGGTTTAAAAACGGTACAGACGGTACCATCAAAGTCGCCATTGATGCCATTAACGCCGCCGGGTCGCCGCACTGTTTTCTGTCCGTGACCAAGTGGGGACATTCGGCCATCGTGAACACCACCGGTAACGGTGACTGCCATATCATTCTGCGTGGCGGTAAAAAACCTAACTACAGCGCGGAAGATGTCAGTGCGGTAAAAGAAGGGCTGGCACAGGCCGGTCTGGCACCGCGTATCATGATCGATTTCAGCCACGCTAACAGCAGCAAACAGTACAAGCGTCAGATGGATGTGAGCACCGATGTGGCACAGCAGGTTGCCGGTGGTGAGAAAGCCATTATGGGTGTGATGGTGGAAAGCCACCTTGAGGAAGGGAACCAGAACCTGGAAGGTGATGCGCCGCTCGTGTACGGCAAGAGCGTGACAGATGCCTGCATCGGCTGGGAAGATACCGAAACCCTGCTGCGTCAGCTGGCAGATGCGGTAAAAGCCCGCCGCAGCTGATTTCGCCGGAAGCATTAATCCCGGAAAATAAAAAACCCTGACACTGTCAGGGTTTTTTTCACCAAAGAAAGCGGATTACTTCGCTTTACCCTGGTTAGCAACAGCAGCGGCTTTGGCAGCAATCGCATCCTGGTCGCCCAGGTAATAGCGGCGCAGCGGCTTCATGTTTTCATCAAACTCATACACCAGCGGCACTGCGGTCGGGATGTTCAGCTCGAGGATTTCATCTTCGCTCATGTTATCCAGGTATTTCACCAGTGCACGCAGGGAGTTACCGTGTGCAGCGATGATTACTTTCTCACCGGAAGCAACGCGTGGTTTGATAACATCAGTCCAGTAAGGCACAACGCGGTCGATAGTGATCGCCAGGCTCTCAGTGGCAGGCAGTTCGCTTTCTGCCAGTTTCGCATAACGCGGATCGTGGCCCGGGAAGCGCTCATCACTTTTTTCCAGTGCCGGCGGGGTAATGGCAAAACCGCGACGCCACAGTTTGACCTGCTCGTCACCGTATTTTGCAGCGGTTTCCGCTTTATCCAGACCCTGGAGTGCGCCGTAATGGCGTTCGTTCAGTTTCCAGCTTTTCTCAACCGGCAGCCACTGCTGGTTTACCTGATCCAGGATATTCCACAGTGTGTGAATAGCGCGTTTCAGTACAGAGGTATAGGCGAAATCAAAAGAGAAGCCTTCTTTTTTGAGTAACTGACCAGCCTCTTGTGCTTCAGCACGGCCTTTTTCAGATAACTCAACATCAGTCCAGCCGGTAAAGCGGTTCTCTTTGTTCCACTCACTTTCACCGTGACGTACAAGCACCAGTTTAGTTACTGCCATAGCGTAAACTCCTGTTGTGTTTCAGATAGGGGGTTTCAGAATTGAAACAGACCCGGCACATTGCCCATTATATTGGTCACCGGCGCCTTTCGGCAAACTTTCCGCACAGGTATTTCCGCCGGGGCCTGTGCGGAAGAGATCAATTCCGTCCTGTTTACCGGATAGTGTATACCAAAACTGAATCGATTCCGCTATAAATGTTTACGCAAAGTGTGATACACAGGAAAAAACGGTTTTTTTACGCCACCTTAAACGGCCAGGTAAAAAACAGCAGATGGCAGAGGTTCAGTGCGAAGTGAAACCCTGTCGCCACCCACAGCCGTCCGCTCCACATCCAGGCCAGCCCGTAGATAACCCCTGCCAGACCGGCAAAGACAACCAGCAGCGGCCCTCCGGCAATATGTGCCAGGCCGAAGACAGCGGCTGCAATAAACAGCGCGGCATAGGGCGGCAGATACCGGGAAAGCACCTGCTGAATAGCCCCCCGGAACAGCGCTTCCTCTGCGAGGGAGACAAAAAACAGATTCGCCAGCATAAACGCCGGCAGCCAGCGCGGCAGATGCGGTTCAAACCCCAGTCCGCCAAGAGCGGTTGCCAGTAACAATAGTGCAGGTACGGAGAAAGCCAGTAACAGCCAGTGCAGACGGGTGACCCGGCGCAGCGGCGCGGTGACAAACAGCTGCGGAATGATGATGATCAGCACAAACGGAAGCAGTGCTTTATCGGCATTAAACCAGAAAGAATAGGGCGGACTGTGCGGCCCGGCAGCCTCCGGCGGCATCCAGCGCAGGTTGTGGAATCCCGGCAGCAGGTGAAAAGCCAGACCCGGCACGACGGTGATCACCAGTAGTGTCAGCAGTACACGCTGCCATGAGCGTGGTGCGGTATAAGGCCGTGCGACAGCCAGAAGGATAGCAAACCACAGGGTGAGCAGGGCATGCCAGTCCATCACACCGGTAAACAGGGCGCTGATGGTGGCAGCCAGAAGTGTTGCCAGTGACAGTGTCCGGTGAAATTGTAATAACAGCAGAGATAATGCAAGTAAAAGCCAGGTCATGGAATTGTGTCAGAGAATCAGAAAAGGAGTGAGCAGGGTAAAAGAGAAGTCAGTGATGCGCCAGTAAAAAAAGCAGACTGATAATGATTTTTAATCAGATTATTCTTAATAACAGACTGAATACATTCAGAAAATAACGGCTGTTTCCGGTGCAGTAAAAAAGTAAAACAGCCGTTTGATAAAAAGATTACAACGTATTGATTTCGTAACGATAACTACCGTTATCAGGAATAAATGCCAGCCGCCGGTTGATACAGGCCGGGGTATCCTCGCTGTGATGGCTGACAAACAGCAGCTGGGTATCACCACGGCTTATCATAATATCGATAAAACGCAGCACCAGCAGGCGGTTGAGTGTATCCAGCCCCTGTAACGGCTCATCAAGGATCAGCATTGCAGGGTGTTTTACCAGGGCCCTGGCAATCAGTATCAGCCGCTGCTGCCCCCACGACAGGCTGTGGAACGGAGCATCGCGGTACGCTTTCAGACCGAGCAGCGCCAGCCACTCATCCGCCAGTTTTACCTGCCGGTCTGACGGTTTCTGATAGAGCCCGACAGAATCGAAATAACCGGAAATCAGCGTGTTACGCACACTGATATTGACGCGGTAACTGAGGTGGATGCTGTTACTGACATACCCGATATGGCGTTTGATATCCCACACCGTTTCTCCGCTGCCCCGGCGGCGGCCGAACAGCGTCAGGTCATTGCTGTAGCCCTGCGGATGATCACCGGTGATCAGACTGAGCAGTGTGGATTTACCCGCGCCGTTCTCGCCGGTGATTTGCCAGTGCTCACCGGGCAGCACCTGCCAGGTCAGATCATTGAGGATGGGCTTATCGTTATAGCTGACACAGCCGTGATTGAGGATCACCCGCGGAATATCCGGCGCAAGGCGTTCTGCGGACGGGTCATCCCGCTCCGGCAGCGTCAGATGCTCTGTCTGCTCACTACGGGCCAGCTGTGCCTGTAATAGTGCGGATAAGGTATCCGCCGGTGCCAGCACACAGTCTGTCAGCAGCCCGGCGCGGGTGATAAAGTCCGGAATATCACTGAAACGGTTGAGGATCAGAACAACCGTCAGCCCGCCCTCTGCAAGCTCTGCCAGCATCTCACTGAGCATACGGCGGGAATCGGTATCCAGCCCGTCATAAGGCTCATCCAGCACCAGTAAATCCGGCTCTGTCATCAGTGCCTGACACAGCAGGGTTTTTCGGGTTTCACCGGTGGAAAGGTATTTAAAGCGGCGTGACAGGCGATCAGAAATCCCGAACTGCGCCGCCAGCTGCAGGCAGCGCTCATTATCACGATGCTCCGCCTGAATAATCTCAGCGGTGGTACGGCCGTTATCGGTGTCATCGCCATCCATCAGGTCGGTATTATTGCGGTTCCACTCTTCATCAATCAGCGCCTGTAATTTCTCAAACGCGACCAGAACCGGACGGCGGAAAGTGTTGCTCATCTCCCCGGAAAGCAGCGGAAGTTCCTGAATCAGCGCGCGGGCAAGGGCAGATTTTCCACTGCCGTTAGTGCCGATAAAGGCGTGGTGCTGACCGCTTTCCAGCTGTAATGACGGAACAGAAAGCTGTTTATCCGCGCTTAACCGGAAGACCCCTTGTGTGATGTGCAGATATGCCATAGTGAACAGCCTTATTATTAGTTTAATTATTCCCCAGAAATAAGCGGAACCGGCAGGGATGTCAAGATATGGCACCGGTGTTACATCCCGTATCATGAAAAGAAGATCTGCTTCACAGAAACGTCATCATTCAGTCTGCTGTTTTTGTTATACTTTTTGGTACAGAAATCAGGGCATCACGGAAATTAACCGGAAGAGGGTGTTATGGTGAGAACAGGATTAAAATATTCGGTGCTGGCATTACTGATCAGCGGAACGGTCAATGCCGCAACGGTGGATCTGCGGGTGATGGAAACCTCGGATATTCACAGTAACTTAATTGACTTTGATTATTTCAAAGACAAACCGACAGAGCAGTTTGGTCTGGTCCGCACCGCCGGTTTAATTAAAGCGGCAAAAGGTGAAGCCACCAACGCAGTATTAGTGGATAACGGGGACTTAATTCAGGGCAGCCCGCTGGCGGATTATATGGTCAGTAAAGGGTTAAATGACGGTGAAGCCCATCCGGCACATAAGCTGATGAATACCATGGGTTATACCGTCGGAAACTTCGGTAACCATGAATTTAACTTTGGCCTGGATTATCTGAAAAAAGCCATTGCCGGTGCGGATTTTCCGTATGTGAATGCCAATATTATTGATGAGAAAACCGGTAAGAATCTGTTTACCCCTTATATTATCGTTGATACCCCGGTTAAAGATCGCGACGGCAAAGAGCATGTGATTAAAATCGGCTATATCGGTTTTGTACCGCCGCAGATCCTTATCTGGGATAAAGCGAATCTGGAAGGAAAAGTCCGCGTCAATGATATTACGGAAACCGCGAAAAAATTTGTGCCGCAAATGAAGGCAGAAGGTGCGGATTTAATTGTCGCTATTCCGCACTCCGGTTTTTCTCAGGAGCCGTATAAAGCCATGGCTGAGAACTCGGTTTATTATCTCAGTGAAGTACCGGGTATTAATGCCATTATGTTCGGTCACTCGCACGGTGTATTTCCGGGCAAAGACTTTGCGGATATCAAAGGCGTTAATATTGAGCAGGGAACCGTTAACGGTATTCCGGCAGTGATGCCCGGCCAGTGGGGGGGATCACCTCGGCGTGGTGGATCTGGTGCTGAATAATGATGACGGTGCGTGGAAGGTGGCGGATGCCAAAGCACAGGCGCGTCCGATTTATGACAAAGTCAATAAAAAGCCGCTGGTGGTACGGGATGACAAGCTGGCTTCTGTGATTGATGAGCAGCACAATGCGACCCGGACCTTTGTCGGCAAACTGATTGGTAAATCACCGGATAATATGTACAGCTACCTTGCCTTGCTGCAGAGCGACCCGACGGTGCAGATTGTGAATAATGCACAGACTGATTATACCCGCCGCTTTATTCAGGGCGATCCGGATCTGGCAGATTTACCGGTGCTGTCAGCGGCTGCACCGTTTAAAGTGGGCGGACGCAAAAATGCCCCGGCGGATTTCGTCGAGGTGGAAAAAGGGGATATGACGTTCCGCAACGCGGCGGATCTCTATCTCTACCCGAATACGCTGGTGGTGGTGAAAGCGACCGGTGCGGAAGTGACCGAATGGCTGGAGTGCTCCGCCGGGATGTTCAATCAGATTAACCCGCAGTCAGAGGCACCGCAGAGCCTGGTCAACTGGGATGGTTTCAGAACCTATAATTTCGATACCATTTCCGGGATCAACTATCAGATAGACCTGACACAACCGGCAAAATATGATGTGGAGTGCCAGACAGTCAATCCGCAGGCCAACCGTATCAAAAATGTGACTTATCAGGGTAAGCCGATTGATCCGAAAGCGGTTTTCCTGGTTGCCACCAATAACTACCGTGCTTACGGCGGAAAATTTGCCGGTACCGGTGACAAACATATTGCGTTTGCCTCACCGGATGAAAACCGCAGTGTGCTGGCCGGTTATATCGCGGCAGAAACCAAAGCGAAAGGTGCGGTATCAGCGCAGGCTGAGCAAAACTGGACATTTGTGCCGGTGAAAACGGATAAGAAATTAGATATCCGCTTTGAAACTTCACCGGGCGATAAAGCCACACAGTTTATTAAAGAAAATGCCCATTACCCGATGACCCGGGTCGGGACGGATGATGTGGGTTTTGCGGTTTATCAGGTTGATTTAACAGCGAAGTAAGCAGTTACTCACGAAAGCCGCCGTCAGCGGCGGCTTTTATCATCATTTTTATCAGCATAATGTGGCAATAATCACCTGGTCCGCATTAAACAGCGCGGTGACGTCATCACCTTCTTTCAGTTGCTGCCTGTCGGCATCCTGATTATCCAGGGTGGAGCATAATTGTGCGCCGCCGGTCAGTGTCACCATCACCTCGCTGTTTTCCGCACCTCTGGCAACGGAACAGATACGTCCGCTCAGACGGTTGTCATAATCCGTGCTGTTTTCTGCGGATTTGCTGATTTTCACCCACGGCGCTTTAATCAGAGTAAGTACTTCTTTACCGACTGATAAGCCCAGCCGGTTGGCACTCTGTTCCGTCAGGGCAACGGCAAGTTCGGTCTTTTTATCCGCCAGCAGGACATTCACATGCTGCTGCACATGAGAATGGTTGCGCGACATAATTGTGCCGAAGAACTGGTTACGGGCACTGGTCTGCAATGAGAAGCGGGAGATGGCCGCCAGCAGGCTGTCGAGGGGCAGCGAATCATCCTTAAGAACATCAAAGGCTTTCTGCTGGATCTGTGCCAGCAGATCATAAAGCTGAAGTAAGCGCTCACCATAGCGTGTCAGTGTCGCGCCGCCGCCGCCTTTGCCGCCGGTGGCCCGGTCAACAATGGTTTCCTCGGCAAGCTGGTTCATCTCATTGATGGCATCCCAGGCGCTTTTGTAACTGATTCCGGCCAGTTTTGCCCCCTGACTGATGGAGCCGGTGGCTCTGACCTGTTTGAGTAAGGAAATCCGCCGCGGATCGGCAAATAAATGACCTTCTGATTTCAGTGTTAATAAAATATCCAACGGAAAATACCCCGTATATTAATCAGACAGAATCACCGGCGCAGTCTCTCCGCCCGGTGCGGCTTTACTTTCCGGTTAGTGTAGCAAACTGCGTTTTTTTTTCATCTGCCAATATGGCAGTTTAAGTTTACTTAAAAATTCATGAACCGGATAAAAACAGGTATGGTATAGGAATTGATTATCAGCCAGAGATTATTTCATGCAGAATGTATTATTTCGTCTTCATCAGGCAGTCAAGGATTCCCCGGAACCGGAAGGGGCTGAAACAGAAGAATTTGCCCGTATGCTGGCAGAACAGCCATTCTGGGCTGAATCACAGGATCATGAAAGTGGCGGACAAATTGGTCTGGCATTCACTCAGGGGGAAGATGATGAAGAACCTCTGCTGCTCGTTTATATGCGTGATGATGGCGGTCATGAAGCACCTGCAAAAGTCGCGGAAGAAATGGCATCCGGTGAGCGGGAATATACCTGGCTGCCGGGCGCGTTTTTACTGGGACTGAGCAGGAAAATTGATTTCACACTGTGCATCATCGGTGAGGATGGGCAAACCCTGCCACTGAACAGCCAGTTTATGAAAATGATGTTTCTCTATATTCAGGAGCTTTACCGCGAAGACGATGAAGGTGAAACACCGGTACAATCCCCGGCTGCCCCTGTCTCACCACGCAGCAGTATTGTGGAAAAACCCGGCAGTGCCGGAAAAGTGATAGGTTTTCTGATTCTGGCGGCGGCTATTGTGGCGGTTGTTTACTTTATGCAGACCTGACAGCACGAATCGCCATGCTTTCCGGGGTGTGATTTATATAGAATAGCGGCCATTATGACGCTATTATAGTCATGCTGAATATCCTTTTCGCCTGATATAAAGAGATTAAGTGCTATGTTTGAGTTAGTTAAAAGTTTAGGTTTCGCACTGTTAATGGTTCCTGTTGTTATGACAGGCCTGGCGGCTCTGATCTGGGGATTAGGTGAAATTTTCAACCTGATTTCAAAAGGCGAGCGCCGCGAAAAGCAGCTCTGATTATACCGTATTCAGGATTACCTGCGTTCGCGGGTAATCCGTCTTTGTTTCTGTTTTCCCGCTCATTATCTGCGTAATTCCCCTCATTTTATATTGTTTTCCGCTTAACTGCCGATAGTGGGATAAACCTCCTTTCATTTTTCGTTGTATCTTGTTATATACAACGGGTTAATCCTAATCTATCCTGGTGGAAAAAATGAAAAAACAGTTCAGTAAGTTATTGGCCGGTGTTGTTATCTCTGCTGCTGTCATGAGTCAGGCATGGGCCGCTGAAAAAGTGACCGTATTTGCTGCGGCATCACTGACAAATGCGGTTGATGAAATCTCGGCAAAATATAAGCAGGAGAAAAAAGGTGAAGTGGTCGCGTCTTATGCGTCTTCTTCCACCCTGGCCCGTCAGATTGAAAATGGTGCTCCGGCAGATATCTTTATTTCTGCTGACCAGAAATGGATGGATTATGCCCAGGAGAAAAACCTGATCATCAATGACACCCGTAAAACCCTGCTGGGTAATGAGCTGGTGCTGATTGCCGCGAAAGACAGCAAAATTGATAAAGTTGATATTAATAAGCAGACTGACTGGGTTAAATTACTGGATGGCGGCCGTCTGGCTGTCGGCGATCCTGATCATGTGCCGGTTGGTATCTATGCACAGGAAGCCCTGGAAAACCTGGGTGCCTGGAAAGTCGTTGATCCGATGCTGGCCCGCACCAATAATGTGCGCAGCGGCATGGCGCTGGTGGAACGCGGTGAAGCGCCGCTGGGTATTGTGTACGGCTCTGATGCGGTTGCCAGTGATAAAGTGAAAGTGGTCGGTATTTTCCCTGCAGATACCCATAAACCGGTTGAATATCCGATTGCTATCCTGAAAGATCGCAATAATGCCGATGTTAAAGGTTTCTATGATTACCTGCAGACACCGGAAGCAAAAGAGATCTTCAAACGTTACGGTTTCAGCCCTCTGTAATAAGTAAGGACTAACAGACAGCGATGTTGAATGAGTATGAATGGCAGGCGGTCATCCTCAGCCTGAAAGTATCAACGGTCGCCGTGGCAGCCAGTCTGCCGTTCGGCATACTGATGGCATGGGTACTGGTGCGCTGCCGTTTTCCGGGCAAGTCGCTGCTGGACAGTCTTATCCACTTACCGCTGGTGTTACCGCCGGTGGTAGTGGGTTATCTGCTGCTGATCAGCATGGGGCGCAAAGGCATTATCGGTGAGTGGCTCTATAACTGGTTCGGCTTCAGTTTTACCTTCAGCTGGCGCGGTGCCGCGCTGGCTGCGGCTGTGGTGGCTTTTCCGCTGATGGTGCGGGCTATCCGTCTGGCACTGGAAGCGGTGGATATGCGCCTGGAGCAGGCGGCACGGACACTCGGGGCTTCCCCGCTGCGGGTCTTTTTCACCATCACACTGCCGCTGTCGCTGCCGGGTATTATTGTCGGTACTGTGCTGGCATTTGCCCGTTCGCTGGGGGAATTCGGCGCGACAATCACCTTTGTTTCCAATATCCCGGGGGAAACCCGGACTATCCCGCTGGCCATGTACTCCCTGCTTGAAACGCCGGGGGCGGAAATGGACGCAGCGCGGCTCTGTATTATCGCCATTGTTCTGGCACTGGCTTCACTGCTGGCCTCGGAATGGCTGACCCGCTGGGGACGCAAACGCCTGGGGGTTGCCACATGTTAGTGCTTGATTTTGAACAACAGCTCGGTGATTTATCGATGGTGATCAATACCGAACTGGCCAGTGACCGTATTACCGCTGTCTTCGGGCTCTCCGGGGCAGGGAAAACCTCCTTTATCAATGTGATCGGCGGGCTGACAAAACCGCAGAAAGGGCGGATTGAGCTTAACGGTCACACACTCGTCAATATTGAAAAACGTATCTGTCTGCCGCCGGAAAAACGCAAAATCGGCTATGTCTTCCAGGATGCACGCCTGTTTCCCCATTACCGGATAAGAGGCAACCTGCGCTACGGCATGGCACGGGGGATGGAAGATCAGTTTGACAGTATTGTGGAACTGCTGGGTATCGGGCATCTGCTGAACCGCCTGCCGATGACCCTCTCCGGCGGGGAGAAACAGCGGGTGGCGATTGGCCGCGCGCTGCTGACCGCACCGGATATCCTGCTGATGGATGAACCGCTGGCGTCTCTGGATCTGCCGCGCAAACGCGAACTGCTGCCGTATCTGGAAAAGATGGCACAGGATATCAGTATTCCGATCCTGTATGTCAGCCACAGCCTGGATGAGATCCTGCGGCTGGCGGAAGATGTGGTGATTCTGGAAAAAGGCCGCATTCTGGCACAGGGACCGCTGGAAGAGGTATGGGCCGGGGCGGCATTACGCCCGTGGCTGACACAGGAAAGTCTCTCAAGTGTACTGAGTGTCACTGTGCTTGAGCACCACGACCGCTACGCCATGACGGCCGCTGCTATCGGTGACCAGGTGCTGTGGGTGCCGCGTATCGCCGGTGAACGGGACACGCCGGTACGTGTGCGTGTCAGTGCGGATGATGTGTCCATTGCACTGGAAAAACCGAAAAGCAGCAGTATCCGCAATATATTACGGGCAAAAATCACGGAAATGTATGATGACGACAACGGGCAGAATGATGTGCGTCTGGCGGTCGGCAATCATTTCCTCTGGGCACGTATTACCGGCTGGGCGCGGGATGATTTGCAGCTGAAACCCGGACAATGGGTGTATGCCCAGGTAAAAAGCGTGTCACTGAGCCGCGAATTATAATTTATCTGAATATACGTACTTTTCATTAATAAAAGGGGCATTCATATTATTCCGATTGCCCTTCCGAATCACCGGCGATATATATTAACGCCGGTGCATCACTGACCCTGCCAGATTATCACAGAATATTCTCCGCACACGGAAACAAGTGTAAGACGTGCGTTATTGCATAAAAAACCACTGAGTCAGAGGGATAAAATGAAAAAAGCACTTTTCTTTTTATTACTGGGTATTTTCTCCGGCGGCCAGGCGCTGGCGGCAAATCAGGTGATGTGTTACACCTATCTGAAAAAAGTCAAAGATGTTGAAATCGAAAACTTAAAAGTCTGGTGTATCGGCACCACTGACGGTTCTCAGGGCGGAATGCGTATCCCGGAGCTGCTCAGTATGGGATATAAAGTGGTGGCAACAGAAAGCTTCCCGTATCAGTATTCTGAGGGCGGCTATACTTATGACGGATCGAAATTATTGCTGATCGTCGAAAATGCAAAATTCCCGAATCAGAATCCGGCAGAAAAAATGAAAAATAACTGGAATTTTGATAAGTATAAATAACTAATTTTGTTCTCTGAACAGCGGGAAATAAATAATAAAAAACGCCTTTATTAAAAGGCGTTTTTTATAGTTCAGAATACGGTATTGATCAGCTGAGAATATGACGGCGGATTGCCTGTGCAATACCCGGCTGTGTATTATCCGGGATAATCAGGTCAGCGTGTGCTTTGACTTCGTCTGCCGCATTACCCATTGCCACTCCGAGACCGGCGGCTGAAAGCATGCTGATGTCATTATGGTTATCACCAAATGCCATCACATCTTTCATCGTCATTCCCTGAGATTCCACCCATTCCTGTAAACGGCGGCCTTTGCTGTTACCTTTGCGGGCAATATCCACCTGGTTTATCCACGACCACTCGCAGGACAGTCCCATATCCGCTTCCACAGCGTCGGTAAATTCACGCAGTTTG
The DNA here is from genome assembly GCF_019243775.1 of Morganella morganii. Classification (NCBI taxonomy): domain Bacteria; kingdom Pseudomonadati; phylum Pseudomonadota; class Gammaproteobacteria; order Enterobacterales; family Morganellaceae; genus Morganella; species Morganella morganii. The sequence goes on along the minus strand of NZ_CP069157.1, from coordinate 2,665,513 downwards.
TTCAGATCATCTGAGCAGGTGGCGAATTTCCAGATAGTGTCAGCGCGATCAACCTCATCAAGAAAATTATTCACTTTGCGCATCACCGGACGCTGGTGCTCCGGCAGAGAAGCTGACCAGTTCAGTGTCCGCTCAATAGTGCTGCTGTCAGTGTGATAAAGCATGGCATCCGAGATATACATCAGATGCTCGATATCCGTCTGTGCCAGGCGTTCGAGCAGCTGACGGGATTCACTGACACTCATCGGATCGGCGGAAAGCACTTTTTTCCCCGGATAATCGTACAGATAGGTACCGTTACAGCAGATAGCCGGTGTATCCAGCTGCAATGTCTGATAAAACGGATGAATAGCAACGTGATGACGGCCGGTGACAATCAGCACCTGCACCCCGGCACGACGGGCTTCGCGGATGGCATCCAGCGACTCCTGCAATATATGTTTATCCGGATCGAGAAGTGTACCATCGAGATCAAATGCGAGGACGCGGTAAGACATAACAGGGAGCCCCTTGTATGAGTGTCAGAACCGGAATAACGGCGGGCATCAGGGAATATTATTGTATCCTGACGGCATCCTGAATGATTCCGGGCGGAGATAACTGATAATATAGCATGTTAATTGTTTCGCGATAAACGCTAAGTGCGGTATTATTATACAGAAATGCTTACATTACCTGTTAAAAATCAAACGGGTAAGTGATGATATTAAGGAGCGCGAATGAAGCAGGTGGTTTATGTTGCCAGTACGGAAAGTCATCAGATTCATGTCTGGCAGATGAATGAACACGGTGAGATGTCACTGTTACAGACAGTATCAACGCCTGATCAGGTGCAGCCGCTGATCACCGCGCCGGATGGCCGTCATCTTTATGCTGCGGTCAAACCGGGCAATGCGGTGGCGACTTATAAAATCGCGGAAGACGGCAAACTCACACAAACCGGCCTGACGCCGCTCCCGGGCACTGCCGCCTATATCACCCTTGATAAAGCGGGGCGCACACTGTACGCCGCTTCTTATCATCAGGGAAATCTGGCGGTACTGCCGATCCGCGATAACGGTATTCCCGTCCGTGCAGTGCAGGTGATTGAGGGATTAAAAAATCCGCATTCCGCCAATATTGCGCAGGATGGACACACACTGTTTGTGCCGTGCCTCGGGGAAGATCACATCCGCGCTTACACGATTGAGGAAGACGGACGCTTAACTGAACGTCACGCCGATATGCTGACGGTTGCTGCCGGTGCCGGGCCGCGCCATATGGCGTTTCATCCGGCAAAGCATGTGGCGTATTGCCTGAATGAATTAAATGCGACCATTAATGTTTACCGCGAATGGGTGAAAGTCCGTGAAATTCAGTCTGTCGATATGATGGCGGATGATTATTCAGGACGACGCTGGGCAGCCGATATTCATATCACGCCGGACGGGCATCATCTCTATGCCTGTGAGCGGGCATCAAGTGTGATTAATCACTACCGGGTGTCGGATGACGGCGGTCATCTGCAACTGGCGGGGTGTTATCCGACTGAAACTCAGCCGCGCGGTTTTGCGGTGGATAACAGCGGGCGTTTCCTGATCTCAACCGGACAGCTCTCTCACCATGTGGCGGTTTCCCGGATTGATGCAATTACCGGCGAACTGCACTTTATCAACCGCTATCCGGCAGGAAAAGGGCCGATGTGGGTGACAGTGCTGACGCTGAAGTAATGTGTTTTTTTCAATACAGAGTTTGCCGGTCAGGTAATAAGCGATAACGGGCAGGCGAAACGAAAAGCATGCGCGTCATGGATGACGCGCCTGAGCTTACAGGGATGTATTCACAGCGGCTTTTCGTTTTTGCCCGTTATCAGCGCTTCACCGGTACTGATGCTATCACCTGTTTTTTATTCCTCCGTCACCTTATCTATCGCCTGCGTCAGTTTTTCCAGTTGTGCCGCTGTAATAATGTATGGCGGCATAATATAAATCAGCCGTCCGAACGGCCGGATCCACACACCGGCGTCAACAAAGTGGCGCTGTAATTCCGCCATATTGACCGGCTCTTCCGTTTCAATCACACCAATGGTACCGAGTACCCGCGCATCGCGGATTCCGCTGCGGGATTTCAGCGGCAGCAGAGCGCTTTTCAGTTGTGTTTCGATAGCCTTCACACGCGCAGCCCAGTCTCCGGACAACAGCAGATCAATACTCGCCACTGCCGTGGCACAGGCCAGCGGATTACCCATAAAGGTCGGACCGTGCATAAAGCAGCCTGCGTCACCCTGACTGATGGTGTCTGCAATATGGCGGGTGGTGAGGGTGGCTGAGAGTGTCATATAACCGCCGGTGATGGCTTTTCCGAGACACATAATATCTGGTGATATACCGGCGTGTTCACAGGCAAACAGTTTACCGGTGCGCCCGAATCCGGTGGCGATTTCGTCACAAATCAGCAGGACATTGTAGTGATCACACAGTGATCTTACGCCTTTCAGATATTCCGGATGGTAAAAGCGCATTCCGCCCGCCCCCTGGACAACCGGCTCCAGGATCACGGCAGCGACCTCGTGATGATGCTGTGCCAGCAGGTTTTCCACAGAATGAAGATCTTCCGGCCGCCATTCCTCATCAAATCCGCACTGCGGCGCATCTGCAAACAGATGATCCGGCAGATAGCCCTGCCAGAGTGAGTGCATGGAGTTTTGCGGATCACACACTGACATCGCGCCGAATGTATCGCCGTGGTAGCCGTGACGCGGGGTGATTATCCGGTGGCGTTTTTCGCCGCGTGCCTGCCAGTACTGCAGCGCCATTTTCAGGGCCACTTCCACCGCGACCGAGCCGGAGTCGGCAGGAAACACGCATTCCAGCGACTCCGGCGTGATTGCCACCAGACGGCGGCACAGTGCAACGGCAGCCGGATGAGTGATCCCGCCGAACATCACATGTGACATCTGTGACAGCTGTTCAGTCACCGCCGCATTCAGTACCGGGTGATTATAGCCGTGGATAGCCGCCCACCAGGAGGACATACCGTCAACCAGTTCGCGGCCGTCTGCGAGTGTCAGTACCGCACCGCGTGCCGATACCACCGGATAGACCGGCAGCGGCTGAGTCATTGATGTATAAGGGTGCCAGATATGGCGGCGGTCAAAATCCGCATCATCAGCCGAAAAGGCGTGACCTGAAATATTCTCTGAAAAAGCCATTATGTAAACCATTTTAATGCAAATAAAGTTGACATGATAATGCTGATATTTAAACTGGCAACACTTTTTTATCGGGAGTTACAGTTATGAGTCAAGGTCGTCAGTGGACATTAAAAGAAGCCAATGCATTGTTTGAAAAACCTTTTTTTGAACTGTTGTATGAAGCTCAGACCATACATCGCCGGCATTTTGACCCGCAGCAGGTGCAGATCAGCACACTGCTTTCCATCAAAACCGGGGCGTGTCCGGAAGATTGTAAATACTGTGCGCAGAGTGCGCGATACAAGACCGGGCTGGAAAAAGAGCGTCTGATGGAAGTACAGCAGGTGGTGGAGACGGCGCGTAAGGCGCGGGCAGCCGGTTCGACCCGGTTCTGTATGGGCGCGGCGTGGAAGAATCCTCATGAGCGCGATATGCCGTACCTGGAAACCATGGTGAAAGAAGTGCGGGCGCTGGGTATGGAAACCTGCATGACACTCGGTATGCTGAACAGCTCACAGGCGGAGCGCCTTGCCAAAGCAGGTCTGGATTACTATAACCACAACCTCGATACCTCGCCGGAATTTTACGGCTCGATTGTCACCACCCGGACCTATCAGGACAGACTCGACACCCTCGACAATGTGCGGGATGCGGGGATCAAAGTATGCTCCGGCGGGATCTTAGGTTTGGGTGAGGCGGTGCGCGACCGCGCGGCGATGCTGGTACAGCTGGCGAATCTGCCGAAAGCACCGGAAAGTGTACCGATCAACATGCTGGCGAAAATCAAAGGCACGCCGTTTGAGGATAATGAGGAAGTCGATCCGTTTGATTTCGTCCGCACCATCGCGGTTGCCCGCATTATGATGCCAACGTCTCATGTGCGCCTCTCCGCCGGTCGTGAAATGATGAATGAACAGACCCAGGCGCTTTGCTTTATGGCGGGTGCGAACTCCATTTTCTACGGCTGCAAACTGCTCACCACCACCAACCCGGAAGAAAATACCGATATTGCCCTGTTTAAAAAGCTGGGGATCAAACGCGAAGCCATCCATGTTACCCGGGGTGACAATGAAGAGACGGATTCTTTATTGGATGCCATCAGCCACAGCGATGACGAAAAATTCTATAACGCAGCCCTGTGAGCCGTACCATGTGGCAGACTTTTCTCTCTGAGCGCCTGCAGCAGGCGCAGGAACAGGATGCGGTACGCCGCCGCGAGGCCAATGGCGGCGCGGACGGGCGCACTCTTCTGATTAACGGCAGACGTGCCGTGAATTTCTCCGGTAATGATTATCTCGGCCTCAGCCGCCACCCGGCGGTGATCCGCGCCTGGTGTGACGGTACCCGGCAATACGGCGTGGGCAGCGGCGGATCCGGTCATGTCACCGGTTACACCACGGCACACCGGGATCTGGAACAGATGCTGGCGGAGTGGCTCGGGTTTGATCGGGCGATCCTGTTCGTCTCCGGTTTCAGTGCTAATCAGGCGGTGATCACCGCACTGATGCAGCGCGGCGACCACCTTATCTGCGACAAACTCGCTCACGCCTCCATCATGGAAGCGGCGATGCATTCACCCGCTGAATTCAGCCGTTTTCATCATAATGATACTGCCCATCTCAGTACCCGGCTGAGCCGGACAGATAACAGTACCGGCAAAACCCTGGTGGTCACTGAAGGGATCTTCAGTATGGACGGGGATGCCGCGCCGCTGGCGGCGATCCTGCCGCTCACCCGGCAGCATAACGCGCGGCTGATGGCGGATGATGCGCACGGTATCGGTGTCTGCGGCCGTGAAGGGCGGGGCAGTTGTGATGCGGCAGGAATACGCCCGGATATTCAGATTGTCACCTTCGGCAAAGCGGTCGGGGTCAGCGGCGCGGCGGTGCTGTGTGATGCACAGACGGCGGATTATCTGACGCAGTATGCCCGTCATCTTATCTACAGCACCACCTTCCCGGCGGCACAGGCGTGTGCCATTCAGGCTGCGGTGCGGGAAATCCGCCGTGGTGACGGATTACGGGACACACTGGCGGAAAATATCCGCTTCTTTCGTGAGCGGGTGGCGCATCTGCCGCTGCAATTACTGCCGTCCGCCTCGGCGATCCAGCCGCTGATCGTGGGGGATAACCGTGCTGCTCTGGCACTGTCGCACTATTTACAGGAGCGCGGCCTGTGGGTGAAAGCTATCCGTCCGCCGACCGTACCGCCGAATACTGCCCGTCTGCGCATCACGCTGACCAGCGCCCATCACCGCGACGATATCACACAGCTTACGGAGGCGCTGGATGCATTCTGCCGTCACTACCGCCCCTGTGAATAAAGCCGCTGTTGCCGCGGCTTTCGGACGTGCCGCCGGACACTATGACACCGTGGCGCACCTTCAGCAGAAAACCGGATACCATCTGCGCCGCCTGACCACACAGGCGCTTTCCGGGCTGTTATTACCGGAACTGCACGGGTTGGATGCAGGCTGCGGTACCGGGTTTTTCAGTGAACAGTGGAAAGCGGATTGCCGCTGTGTGACGGCGTTTGATCTCTCCCCTGACATGCTGGCACACGCCCGGCAGCAGCAGCGGGCGACCCGTTATGTGCAGGGGGATATCGAACAGCTGCCTTTTGCGGATAATCAGTTTGATTTTTGTTTCAGCAATCTGGCGGTGCAGTGGTGTGATTCACTGGCGGCGGCGCTGGCCGGACTGATGCGGGTAACCCGGCCCGGTGGTGTGGTGGCGTTTTCCACCCTGCTCAGCGGGTCGCTGGACGAGCTGAATCAGGCGTTTTCCCGGGTGGACAGCAACCGTCACGCCAACGGTTTTCTCAGCCGTGAGGCGGTTTCCGCCGCCTGTCAGCCTTACCGGCATACTTTGTCAGAAGTGTGTTACCGGCTCTCCTTTGATTCTCTGCCCGCGCTGCTGCACTCCCTCAAGGGGATTGGAGCTACCCATGTTCATCAGGGACGTGCTGCCGGGCTGATGACACGCAATAAACTCATTCAGCTGGCGAATCATTATCCCGCCGAAGACGGCGTATTTCCGCTCAGCTATCTTATTCAGTACGGAGTCATACATGTTGAAAAATAACTGGTTTTTAACCGGCACCGATACGGATGCCGGTAAAACCGTGGTCAGCTGCGCCCTGCTGCAAACGGCCCGCAACGCCGGTTTCTGCTGCGCGGGGTATAAGCCGGTAGCCTCGGGCAGTGAGATGACGGAGGAGGGGCTGCGCAACAGTGATGCACTGGCATTGTGGCGGCATACGGTACCGGCGGTCAGTTACGCGCAGATTAACCCCTATACCTTTGCCGAGCCGACATCACCACACATTGTCAGCGAACTGACTCAAACCCCGCTGGAATTTTCGGTGATGACTGACGGGCTGCATGCCTTAAATCAGCAGGCTGACTGGGTACTGACCGAAGGGGCGGGCGGATGGTTTACGCCGCTGTCGGCCACACAAAGTTATGCGGACTGGGCGGCACAAATGCGGATGCCGGTGATCCTCGTCGTCGGGGTGAAGCTCGGCTGCATTAATCACGCGTTACTGACTGTACTGGCGATACAGCAGGCCGGACTGACCCTGGCGGGCTGGGTGGCGAATGAAGTCACACCGCCGGGCCTGCGTCAGCCGGAGTATCTGGCGACACTGAATAACCTGATCCCGGCACCGTGCCTGGGTGTGTTACCGCATCTGCCGGACCCGATGAATCAGGACTTATCCGGCTATCTTTCACTGCCGGTTTCCGCGCACTGATCCTGCATCCGGACGGATCGTGCCGGGATCACGGCAAATCTTCCGGCCGGGTGTTTTTTATCAGGAAAAAATCCTGAATTATTTTTTCTCTTTGTGCTGAGAGTGACAATTTTATGACTGCACAATGTCACGCAACCATGCACCGGCAAACGACTTTATTAAGTTATCCACTATTCCTGTGGATAACCCTGTGTATTAACTTTAGAAAACTCACGCTATCCTTGCAGGAACGGGGCTTTCACTGACATTGTTGTAAAATCGGGCTTTTATGATTTATTCATAAATAACAATTAGATAAATAAAATCAAGGGTCCTCCGGCGTGAAAAATAGCAATTGGTCAGAGGGGCATCAGATTTCAGCATAATTTAAAATTGCAAGTGCTTTTTTTTTGGGGATAACTGTGGAAAGCCAATAAAATTTTCCCCGGTTTTGCAAGCAAAAAATCACAAAATAACGGATTTTTTCTGCCGGGGGTTGAAGCTGGTTTTTTATCCAGTATCATAGTGACCCTATTCGCGCAGGGGGGCCAATGAGCAAACTATTTAAACTGCATTCTGACTTTAAACCGGCCGGTGATCAGCCGCAGGCCATTGCAAAACTGGTTGAGGGCCTGGAAGACGGGCTGGCGCATCAGACGCTGCTTGGGGTAACGGGCTCGGGGAAAACCTTCACCATTGCCAATGTTATCGCCACGCTGAACCGCCCGACCATGATCATGGCGCCCAACAAAACCCTTGCCGCGCAGCTTTACAGTGAGATTAAAGATTTCTTCCCGGAAAACGCGGTGGAATATTTTGTCTCTTACTACGACTATTATCAGCCGGAAGCCTATGTCCCGAGCTCTGACACCTTTATCGAAAAAGATGCCTCAGTAAACGAACATATTGAGCAGATGCGGCTTTCTGCCACCAAAGCCCTGCTGGAGCGGCGGGATGTGGTGGTGGTGGCGTCCGTTTCCGCTATCTATGGGCTGGGTGATCCGGACAGCTACCTGAAGATGATGCTGCACCTCACCGAGGGGATGATCATTGATCAGCGCTCGATCCTGCACCGGCTTTCCGATCTCCAGTACACCCGTAATGACCAGGCCTTTCAGCGCGGTACATTCCGTGTGCGCGGTGAAGTGGTGGATATTTTCCCTGCGGAATCTGATGATTACGCACTGCGCGTGGAACTGTTTGATGATGAGGTCGAGCGCCTGTCGCTGTTTGATCCGCTGACCGGCCATATCCATTATCAGGTGCCGCGCTTTACCGTTTACCCGAAAACCCACTATGTAACGCCGCGTGAGCGCATCATTGAGGCGATGGAAGGGATTAAAACGGAGCTGGCGGAGCGGCGCAAATTCCTGATCGACAACAACAAACTGGTGGAAGAGCAGCGCCTCGCCCAGCGCACTCAGTTTGATCTGGAAATGATGAATGAACTGGGTTACTGCTCGGGTATCGAAAACTACTCACGCTACCTCTCCGGACGCAAATCCGGTGAATCCCCGCCGACCCTGTTTGATTACCTGCCGGCGGACGGCCTGCTGGTAATTGATGAATCCCACGTCACCATTCCGCAAATCGGCGGGATGTACAAAGGAGACCGTTCGCGCAAAGAAACGCTGGTGGAGTACGGTTTCCGTCTGCCGTCCGCGCTGGATAACCGTCCGCTGCGCTTTGAGGAGTTTGAATCCCTCGCGCCGCAGAGCATTTATGTGTCCGCCACGCCGGGCAAATATGAAACGGAGAAATCCGGGTCTGATGTGGTTGAACAGGTGGTCCGGCCGACCGGGCTGCTCGATCCGGAAGTGGAAGTGCGTCCGGTAACCACTCAGGTGGATGATCTGCTGTCTGAAATCCGCATCCGCGCACAGAAAAATGAGCGTGTGCTGGTCACCACGCTGACCAAACGGATGGCGGAAGATCTCACCGAATATCTGGAAGAGCACGGCGAGCGGGTGCGTTATCTGCACTCGGATATCGATACGGTGGAACGTGTGGAAATTATCCGCGATCTGCGTCTCGGGGAGTTTGATGTGCTGGTGGGTATCAACCTGCTGCGTGAGGGGCTGGATATGCCGGAAGTGTCGCTGGTGGCGATTCTGGATGCGGACAAAGAAGGCTTCCTGCGTTCCGAACGTTCACTGATCCAGACCATTGGTCGTGCCGCCCGTAACCTGCACGGCAAAGCGATTCTCTACGGCGATAAAATCACTGACTCAATGGCGAGGGCTATTGAGGAAACCGAACGCCGCAGAGAGAAGCAGATGGCGTTTAACGAAGCAAACGGTATTGTGCCGAAAGGGCTGAATAAAAAGATTGGCGATATCCTTAAAATCGGCCAGCCGTCAGCTGGGGCGAAGAATAAAGGCAAAGGGAAAGCAGCCGCGAAAAGCAGCGATTATCAGCGTATGTCGCCGAAAGAGCTGGAAGTTAAAATTCAGGAGCTGGAAGCACAGATGTACCGCCACGCTCAGGATCTGGAATTTGAACAGGCGGCAGCGGTACGGGATGAATTACAGGGGCTGCGTGAGCAGTTTATTGCCAACTCCTGACGGGATCAGGGCAGCAGGGCGATTGTTTTATCCAGCGCACTCAGCAGCAGGCGGCGGTCATGGCGGTACGGTACATCCTGTGCCTCCAGGACCTCTCTGACAATCAGGCGGTCGCCGAGGTCGCCGGTATTGATATGCGGTGCGCACACCACTGCATCTATCCGTTTGCGGCCGATGCGTTTTTCAATCACGGCGATTTTTTCACTCAGGCTGAGGGACGCCGCGGCCGGGCTCAGTTCTTTGCCGAGATTCTCAATATAGATCATCGGCGCCTGATTAAAATTAATGGCTTTGGTGAAATCGGGCAGCAGCATCAGCGGCATCAGGCTGGTAAAGAAACTGCCCGGCCCGATAATAATCAGTTCCGCGCGGCAGATGGCATCCAGCGCCTCTTTGGTGGTTTTCACCGGCGGGGATAGCTGTAACTCCTGCGGCGGGCAGGTCAGCTGATCGACATTCACTTCGCCGTACACTTCATGACCTTCGCTGTCGATAGCCATCAGGTCGACCGGCGTTTCCGACATCGGTATCAATTTAGCTTTGACTTTCAGCATATTGCGGATCAGATTGATGGCATCCAGCGGACGCACACTCATATGATCCAGCGCCTTGAGCATCAGGTTGCCGAGGTTATGTCCCGCCAGTTCGCCGTTACCGCTAAAACGGTATTCAAACATGGTGGAAGCAATCGACGGCTCCGTGATCATCTGATTGAGACAGTTGCGCATATCGCCCCAGGCAATGCCGCCCTCCGCCCGGCGGATCCGGCCGGTGGAGCCGCCGTTATCCGTGGTGGTGACCACGCCGGTCAGCCGCGATCCCAGACCGTTCAGGCAGGACATCACCCGTCCCAGCCCGTGGCCTCCGCCTAAAGCAACAACATGTTCCAGCGACGTGAGTGTGCGGTTTCCCATAGTGTTTATGCATTCCCTGAGTTTTCATATTTATTTGCGCGGTAATCTATCATAAAAACCAATTTTTCGCGTCACGATACTGAGATTTATCAAACTCCGGTCAATCATAAAGATAAATTATCTTTTTGCTGCGTACTTTTACGTGTGATTCAGAAGTGGCAGCGGCAGGGAAGTCATGGTATGAGTGAATGCGGTGACTGAAAGCATCACAAATAAACATCAATAACAAAAATCAATAAATGACAGGAAGAACATCATGAATGACCTGACGTGCACCATTCCGGTGCTGGAAACTGACCGTCTGATCCTGAGTGCCCACCGCAGAGAAGATCATGCGGCGGTTGCTGATATGTGGTCAGACACGGTGGTAACGCATCATGTTATGGCAGGACAAATCTCCACACCGCGTGACAGCTGGATGCGGATGCTGGCGTATCTCGGGTTGTGGCCGCTGCTGGGCTATGGTTACTGGGCGGTCAGGGAGAAAAGCACCGGAGAGTATATCGGGGATATCGGTTTTGCGGATTTTTACCGTGAAATGGAAAAAGACATCAGCCACTATCCGGAAGCGGGTTGGGTGTTTACAAAGCGGGCACACGGTAAGGGCTATGCCGGTGAAGCATTGGGAGCCATACTGAACTGGCTGAAAGAGGTGCGCGGTATTAATGAATGCGTGTGTATTATTGCTCCAGAGAATAAACCCTCCATCCGGCTGGCAGAGCGTAACGGATTCCGCCCGCAGGAGACACTGAGAATGAATCATAAATCCGTTATTTTCTATCACGTTACACTGGACTGACCGGGCCTGCTATACCTGTGTCAGATCAAGAAACCGGTAAATAATTTTCCTGTCAAACCGCCGTATTTCCGGCGGTTTGCTGTTTATTATTTATTCAGTGACCTATAATGGATTTGCTAATTAATTGAAAAACTGTGTGAAATTTTCGTTATCCGGCGTATCCGTTCCTTTTCCCGGAGGCCCGGTAACTCGTTGTATAATAAGATATATAGCGTATTTGTCATGGTAATTCCCGCAGGGCAACGCTAGAATCAATTCACTTAGCGTGGTTATTAACAGCATTAATGACAACGATTAACTCCTAGCCTTCACACCTACGTTTCAGGTCAGAACCGGAAATAGGGTGAGCTGGCCGTGACACTCACGAGTGCCACCAGGGTGCAGGATAGAAATGTCCGCATCTCCCGTATTTGGAAAGGTGTTATGACTGAACAACTGACAGATCCCTTTGCGCGCAAATTTTATTATCTGCGCCTCTCCGTGACAGACGTTTGCAATTTCCGTTGCAACTATTGTCTGCCTGATGGTTATAAACCAAACGGACACAAATCCTTTCTTTCTCTCGGCGAAATCCGCCGGGTGACCCGCGCATTTGCTCAGCTGGGCACGGAAAAAATCCGTCTGACCGGCGGTGAGCCGACCATGCGCCGCGATTTTACCGATATCGTTGCCGCTATCCGCGAAAATGAGAATATCCGCACCATTGCCGTGACCACCAACGGTTACCGCATGGCACGGGATATCCGCGACTGGCGTGCCGCCGGGCTGAGCGCCGTGAATGTCAGCGTTGACAGCCTCGACCCGCGCCAGTTTCACGCTATCACCGGGCAGGATAAATTCATGCAGGTGATGAGTGGTATCGATGCCGCGTTTGACGCCGGTTTTGAGAAGGTGAAAGTGAATGTGGTGCTGATGAAGAATGTCAATGACATCCATCTGCCTGCATTTCTGAACTGGATCAAAGACCGCCCGATCCAGCTGCGTTTTATCGAACTGATGGAAACCGGTGACGGCAGCGATGTGTTCCGCCGTTTCCATATCTCCGGCAATGTTATCCGCGCCCGTCTGTTACAGGCAGGCTGGCAGCAGGTGGCGCGTGCCCGCAGTGACGGCCCGGCACAGGTGTTCAGTCATCCGGATTATCAGGGCGAAATCGGCCTGATCATGCCGTATGAAAAAGACTTCTGTCAGAGCTGTAACCGTCTGCGGGTGTCGGCGGTCGGTAATCTGCATCTGTGCCTGTTCGGTGAGCAGGGGATCACGCTGCGTGACCTGCTGGCGGAAGACGGACACGATGCGGAGCTGAAAGCACGACTTCAGCGCGCATTGCAGCACAAACGCGAAACCCATTTCCTCCATCAGGGGGACAGCGGTATTACCCCGAATTTATCCGTTATCGGCGGCTGATCCGCCGGTCATATCAGGAGTTTACATGTCTCAACTCACCCATATTAATGCGGCGGGCGAAGCCAACATGGTGGATGTGTCCGGAAAGCAGGAAACTGTCCGCGAAGCGCGCGCCGAAGCCTTTATCACCATGGATGCCAAAACCTTACAGATGATTATTGACGGCAACCATCACAAAGGGGATGTCTTTGCGACAGCCCGTATCGCCGGTATCCAGGCCGCTAAACGAACCTGGGATCTGATCCCGCTGTGTCACCCGCTGATGCTGAGCAAAGTGGAGGTTCAGCTGAGCGCGGAGCCGGACACATCCCGTGTGCGTATTGAATCCTGCTGCCGTCTGACCGGTAAAACCGGGGTGGAGATGGAAGCCCTGACTGCGGCTTCTGTGGCTGCACTGACGATTTATGATATGTGCAAAGCGGTGCAGAAGGATATGGTTATCGGCCCTGTCCGGTTACTGGAAAAAAGCGGCGGGAAATCAGGACATTTTAAGGCGGACGCATGATTAAGGTACTGTTTTTCGCGCAGGTGCGCGAGCTGGTGAATACCGATGAGCTTTCTCTGCCGTATGATTACGCCACAGCGGAAGATTTACGGGCCGCGTTATGTGAGCGCGGTGAGCGCTGGGCGCTGGCGCTGGAATCCGGCAAACTGCTGTGTGCGGTGAATCAGTCTTTTGTGCCGTTGTCGCACCCGCTGACAGACGGTGACGAAGTCGCGTTCTTCCCGCCGGTCACCGGAGGCTGAGCCATGAATAATACCCGGATTGCTGTTCAGACGGACAATTTCAGTGTCGGTGAGGAATATCAGTGGCTGGCCGGTTGCGCGGATGACGGCGCAGTGGTCACATTCACCGGTAAAGTCCGCAATCATAACCTGGGTGATAATGTGGCGGCTCTGTCGCTGGAGCACTACCCGGGCATGACCGAAAAAGCGCTGGCGGATATTGTCACACAGGCGCGTGAGCGCTGGGAATTACAGCGGGTGACGCTGATCCACAGGGTCGGCAGTTTATACCCGAATGATGAGATTGTGTTTGTCGGTGTCAGTGCTGCCCATCGCGGCATGGCATTTGAAGCGGCTGAATTTCTGATGGATTACTTAAAAACCCGCGCGCCGTTCTGGAAAAAAGAGACATTGCCGGAAGGCGGCACCCGCTGGGTGGATGCCAGAGAAAGCGACCAGAAAGCCGCAGATCGCTGGTAATTTACCGCTGATAACCTCCTGATCGCCGGATTTTTTCCGGCGGCTGTACATCAGGTTAAAAATATTCTCTGTTTGTAAAGAAATGGGGAGAATTCCTGACAGTTTGCCTGCTGGCAACACCCTTTTTATGTGATAATCTATAGTCCTTGGTCGTTTATCATCCGATAAACAATTTGATACAGATGAAAGGGTTATCCATCATGGACCGATTTCCTCGTTCTAACGGCTCGATAGTTTCACAGGCGGGCTCCGGTATTCAGGCTTATATGGCCCAGGTTTACGGCTGGATGGCGTGCGGCCTGCTGCTGACTGCCTTCGTCGCCTGGTATTCGTCTAACTCGATGGCGATTATGAGCTTTGTTTTCTCCAGCAAAATCACCTTCTTCGGCCTGATTATTGCTCAGCTGGCACTGGTCTGGATTATCTCCGGCATGGTTGAGCGCCTGAGCGCGTCCATGGCGACCGGGCTGTTTATGCTCTATTCCGCACTGACAGGGCTGACGCTCTCCAGTATCTTTATCGTGTATACAGATGCATCTATCGTCAGCACCTTCTTTATCACGGCAGGGATGTTCGGTGCGCTGAGTATCTACGGTTACACCACCAAGCGCAGCCTGTCCGGGATGGGTAACTTCCTGTTTATGGGGCTGATTGGTATTATCATCGCGTCACTGGTTAATATCTGGCTGAAAAGCGAAGGTATGACACTGATCATCACCTATATCGGTGTGATTGTGTTTGCCGGTCTGACCGCGTATGACACTCAGAAACTGCGTGAGCTGGGTGAGCAGATTGACAGCAACAACAAAGACACCATGCGCCGCTATGCGATCGTGGGTGCGTTGTCGCTGTACCTGGACTTCATCAACCTGTTCCTGATGCTGCTGCGCCTGCTGGGCGACCGCCGCTAATCACAGACAGAACAGGATGTAACAATGAAAGGCCGGTGAAAACCGGCCTTTTTACGTTCTGATTCACGCAATCTTGCGCCGGAACAACGCATAGGCGGCGGTTCCGGTGGTCACGGCAATCACCAGCAGCGGCCAGAGGCTCTGGCGGATAACACTGAAATCCGCATCTTTGAGGTAAATCTGTTTGGTGATTTCATTAAAATGGCGGATAGGATTGACCCAGGTGATATGTTGCAGCCAGACCGGCATATTCTCCACCGGGGCAATATAACCGGACAGCAGCACGGCAGGCATCATAAAGACAAACACGCCGATAAAGGCCTGCTGCTGGGTGGCGGAGAGTGCGGAGATTAACAGACCGAACCCGACCAGCGACAGGCCGTACACCATCATGGTGAAATAAAACAGGATCAGTGAACCGGAGAAGGGGATGCGGTAAGCGAAAATGCCGATCACCAGCACAATACTGGCCTGGACCGTGGCCACTATCAGTGCCGGAACTGCCTTACCAACAAAGATTTCACCGGTGGTCAGCGGCGAAACCAGCAACTGATCCAGCGTACCCTGTTCCCGCTCACGGGCAACAGAGAGAGAGGTGACAATCATCACGCCGATGGTGGTGATCAGCGCCACCAGCGACGGCACGATAAACCATTTGTAATCCAGATTCGGGTTATACCAGTTGCGCACCACCAGCTCACTGGTGACCGCCTGCGGCATCCGCTCCTGCTGGTAATGCGCGGTGATTTGCTGAACATAATTGGCGGCAATCTGCGCACTGTTGGAGTTTCGTCCGTCGAGCAGGATTTGCAGCTGTGCCGGTTTCTGTGCGGCGAGCTGTGCACTGAAATTCTGCGGGAAATGCACCAGCAGCAGGGCTTTGCGGTTATCAATCACATCCTGTACATCATGCCGGTTCTGGATCAGCAGCACATCAGAAAACGCACTGGCTTTGGCAAACTGCTGGGTCAGTTCAATGGATGCGGGGCCTTTGTCCTCATCATAAATGGCGATAGTGGCGTTGGTGACTTCCAGCGTTGCCGCCAGCGGGAACAAAATCATCTGAAAAATTACCGGTACGATCAGGATCGTACGGGTCTGCCGCTCACGGAGAAGTAATTGCAGCTCTTTGATAATTAAGGTGAGTATCCGATGAAACATGGCAGTCTCCTTAATCAAGCCGGCGGCGGGTTTTCAGGGCGGTCAGGCCGATAAACACAAGCGCTGACAGGATCAGCAACACCAGATTACTGATAATCACCGGCATAATATTACCCGCCAGGAACAGAGTCTGCAGGCTTTCCACAAAGTAGCGCGCCGGGATCACATAAGTTACCACCTGTATCGCCACCGGCATACTGTCAATTTCAAACACAAAGCCGGACAGCATAATCGCAGGCAGAAATGCGGCGTTCAGCGAAATCATAGCCGCGTTAAACTGATTGCGGGTCACGGTGGATATCAGCAATCCCATACCAAGCGCGGTGGCGAGATAGAGGGAGGTCACCAGGGCCAGAAGCCACAGCGAGCCGTGATACGGCACATCCAGCACATACACGGTCACCACCATACACAGCACCATGACAAAGCTGCCGAGCACCTGATACGGCAGCAGTTTGGAGAGCAGCAGTTCCGTTTTGGTTACCTGAGTGGAAAGCAGGGCTTCCATGGTGCCGCGCTCCCATTCCCGTGCCACCACCAGTGAGGTCAGGATAGCGCCGACCACGGTAATAATGATGCTGATAGCGCCCGGTATAATAAAATGCTGGCTGATAGCAGCCGGGTTAAACCAGTAGCGCAGCCGGACATCAACAGTCGGCTCACTGCTGATCCCCCGATCCTGTGCCCGCTGCTGCTGCCAGACCTGCCAGATACCGCTGGCATAGCCCTGTACAAAGTTGGCGGTATTGGGCTCGCTGCCGTCCGTAATCACCTGAATCTGTGCGATATCACCCTGACGAGCCAGACGTTTGTCCAAATCCGCCGGGATCACCACAATACCGCGGATATGCCCCGCCTGGAGTTTATCAATTAATTCACGGCGGTTATCACTGAGGGTGGCATCAATAAACGGAGAGCCGGTAAAGGCGTTGATCAGCTCCCGCGCCGGTTCGCTCTGCTGATTCACCAGAATCCCGAGGCGCAGTTTTGATGAATCCAGATTGATGCCGTAACCGAAAATAAATAACAGAATCAGCGGGATCACAATTGCGATCAGGGCACTCGACGGGTCGCGGACAATCTGTTTGCTCTCTTTGATGCACAGCGCCCGCAGACGGCGCCATGAAAAACCGGAAGGTGTGCTCATGATGCGGCCTCCTGTGCGCTTTCTTTGTCATACTCCTCGACCAGCCCGATAAAGGCATCTTCCATTGACGGATCAGGACGGGTGTCGTCTGCCACCGAGGCTTTCAGTTCATCGGGGGTGCCGGCAGCAATGATTTTGCCGTGATAGACCAGCCCGATGCGGTCACAATATTCCGCCTCATCCATAAAGTGGGTGGTCACCATCACGGTCACACCTTTATCCACCATGCCGTTAATATGCAGCCAGAATTCACGGCGGGTGAGCGGGTCAACGCCGGAGGTGGGTTCGTCGAGAAAGAGAATATCCGGTTCATGCATCAGGGCACAGGCCAGCGCCAGCCGCTGTTTGAAGCCGAGCGGCAAATCTTCGGTGGTCTGGCGCAGGATCGGGGTGAAATTAAAAGCATTTACCATATCATCGATTTTCTGCTGCTGCGCTTTGCCGCGCAGCCCGTAAGCGCCGGAGAAAAATTTCAGGTTCTGGGCGACCGTCAGATTGCCGTAGAGAGAAAACTTCTGCGCCATATAACCCAGGCGGCTGCGGGCTTTGGCTGAGCTGGTTTTCAGATCCAGCCCCAGCACCAGAGCGCGGCCGCTGCTCGGGATCATCAGGCCGCACATCATCTTAAAGGTGGTGGATTTGCCCGCACCGTTCGGGCCGAGCAGGCCGAAAATCTCCCCGCGTTTGACCTGAAAATCCACATGATCGGTCGCGGCAAAATCACCGAATTTTTTGGTCAGGCTGACGGCTTCAATCACGGTCTCATCCGGTGCCGCCGGGATCTGCGGCATAATCTGCGCCAGCTGTGAGCGGTGAGAAGGGCCGCCGCCGAGCAGATCAATAAATGCATCCTCAAAACGAGGCTTAGCGGGCAGCAGCTCTGCATCCGGGCATTTCAGCGCGCTGAGCAGGGTGCGGGTATCGGCCTGTGGTTTTACAATCAGCCGGACATAACGTCCCTGAATAACACCATCAGACACCTGTGGCTGAATCAATGCCTCCTGTAAGATGCGGCGGCGTTCACCGGGGGCTGCGGAGAGCAGGAAAGAGCGGCCTTCCATCGTTTCTGTCAGATGTGCCGGTTTGCCCTCATAAATGACTTTTCCCTGATTGAGCAGCAGCACATCGCGGCACTGTTCTGCCTCATCCAGATAAGAGGTACTCCAGAGGATCAGCATGCCGTCATCGGCGAGAGTGTGCACCATCCGCCACAGTTCGCGGCGGGCGATAGGATCGACTCCCACACCCGGCTCATCGAGCAGCAGCACCTGCGGCTGCCCGAGCAGTGTGCAGGCCAGTCCGAGCTTCTGTTTCATGCCGCCGGAGAGTTTGCCCGCCATGCGGCCGGTAAAACGGGTCAGGTCAGTAAAGGTCAGCAGGCGGTCAAAAACAGCCTGCTGTTCATGGTGCGGCAGACCGCGCAGTTCGGCATATAAACGGAGGTTTTCCATCACGGACAGATCTTCATACAGCCCGAATTTCTGCGGCATATAACCGAGCTGTGCGTGCAAAGCCACACTGTCTTCAATCGGATCAAACCCGGCCACGCGGATCTCCCCGCTGTCCGGTTTCAGTAACCCGGCTAGCATACGGATGAGGGTGGTTTTTCCGGCACCGTCCGGCCCGGCAAGCCCGGTTACACCACCGCCCCGGATGGTGGTGGTCAGCCGGTTAACTGCGGGATTATCAAGGCCGGGAAAGCATTTTTCGACGGCACTGAGGGAGATAGTGATGTCTGGCATCGTCTCTCCTTACGGCTGCTGCTCTTCATTATCAAAGCGGATAGTGACCGGCATCCCCTGACGCAGCAGCGGGTCGGCATCCGTCACCACAATGCGCAGACGGTAGACCAGATCTGTCCGCAGTGCCGGGGTTTCAACGGATTTCGGGGTAAACTCGGCAGTCGGGGAGACGAATCCGACATGCCCGTGATACGGTTTGCCCGGGCGGCTGTCGGTTTCCAGTAATACTTTACGGCCGGGCTGTGCCTGTCCCAGCTCGCTTTCGCTGACATACGCCCGTACCCACACCGGATTGGTCAGTGTCAGGGTGAACACGGTGCTGCCTGCCGGTAAAATCGTGCCGGGCTCGATGGCGCGGGTCAGAATAGTACCTGCTGCCGGTGCGGTCAGCCGTGTGTCCGCCAGGTCAAGCTGTGCCTGCTCCACGGCGGCTTCAGCCTGTTTCAGCTGTCCGCGCGCTTCGGCAATCTCTTCTTTGCGGTAACCGTTTTCCAGCTGGTTCAGTTTGTCCTGTGAGGCTTTCAGTGCCGCATCGGCCTGATTGCGCTGATTACGGGCATTCTCCAGGTCATTGGCGGAGATGGCACGGCTTTTCATCAGTCCGGCCTGGCGCTGATAAAACTGACGGGCAAATTCCGCCGCTGCCGTATTACGGGCAACATCGGCTTTTGCCTGCGCGATTTCTTCCGGGCGGTAGCCGGTTTCCATCATCAGTAATGCCGCCTGTGCGCTGTCCCGTACCCCTTCCGCTTTCAGCAGGGCGTGACGGTACGGTGTATCATCCAGCATACCGAGCAGCTCACCGGGCTGAACCGCCGCCCCTTCATCCGCATTCAGGGATTGCAGTTTGCCGCCGACACGAAAACCAAGATTCACCGTCCGGATATCCACATTACCGTACAGCAGTACAGGCCCCGACGGGCGTGACTCCCACCAGTACCATCCGCCGGCACCGGCCAGCAGGATCAGAATAATGATAAATATCTCGGTTTTTTTCATTGGCTTCATGAATTGATTCCTGGTGAGTTATCAGAGACAGCGGTGTATCAGTTGCGGTAATGCTGCTTTAATCCGCTGAGCAGCAACCGGATATGTTCCCGCAGCACATCATTGATCATGTCATACTCTTTCGGGCCGATATTATCCCAGCCGGTCTGGCGCAGCAGGTTTTCCCGTGCCAGACGGAAAGATAAAATCTCACCCATCAGAGCGTGTGTATGGATCAGCGTATTGATATGTCCGTCCGGCAGCCCGGTATAACGGGCGACAAGTCTTGCCTGGCGGGTAAAAATCGCAGACAGCGCCTGTTCGTGGATAAGCGTGTAAGCTTTGGTCGGAATTAACTGCTCGCGCGACATAATCCGGCTGATATTAATATTACTTTTCTTCAGTACCAGCTCATTGTAGGCAAGAAAACTCAGTTCAATCAGTTGCAGACAGCGGCTTTCATCCCGTTCGTCAGCGCCGTTTTCCAGAAACAGATCAATTTCTTCAATGACAGGACGGAATTCATCACGGATAATGTCGGCAATATGCTGTGCAACGGCCAGATACAACCCGTCTTTTGAGCCGAAATAATAAGCAATAGCTGCGATATTTTGATCCGCACGTTGTGCAATCTGGCGAGTAGTGGCACTATTTGGGCCGTTCAGTCCGAAAATCTCAATAGCGGCTTCCAGTAAAGCGAGTTTGGCTTGTTCGCCTCGCGGCGTATTAGTCGTATTGACTGACATGGCGTATATCCTTATGGGTGTGTCGGCATAAACGAGAGATCAATCATATGATTAACTGTATGCTCATCAGTATCTGTTGTAAATGAGCAGTAAGCAACGGATTGATCACAGACGTATTTTATCGATATTTCTTCCGGAGTGACGGATTAATTTTCGACATTCAATTATCAGCAGGCCCCGCAGACAACAGACCGGGGCGGAGTCTTAACAATTCATGAGTTTTTCATCATTACCATTATGCCCGGAAATTCAGAAGGCCGTCGCAGAGATGGGCTACGAACAGCCGACCCCGATTCAGATGCAGGCCATTCCGCAGGTTCTTGCCGGACATGACTTATTAGCCAGCGCACAAACCGGTACCGGAAAAACCGCCGGTTTTACCTTACCTATCCTGCAATATTTACAGGATAATCCGCGCAAAGGCGGCGGGCGTCCGGTCCGTGCGCTGATTTTGTCCCCGACCCGTGAACTGGCCGCTCAGATCGGCGAAAACGTCCGCGAGTACAGCCGCCATCTGCGCACCCGTTCGCTGGTGGTCTTCGGCGGGGTGAGCATCAACCCGCAGATGATGAAACTGCGCGGCGGCGTGGATATCCTGATTGCCACTCCGGGCCGTCTGCTGGATCTGGAACATCAGAATGCCGTGGATTTATCCAAAGTCGAAATTCTGGTGCTGGATGAAGCTGACCGCATGCTGGATATGGGCTTTATCCATGATATCCGCCGTGTTATCAAAAAATTACCGGTGAAACGTCAGAATTTACTGTTTTCCGCGACATTCTCCAATGGTATCAAATCTCTGGCGAATACCATTCTGAATAATCCGGTGACGGTGGAAGTTTCCCCGCGCAACAGTGCCTCACAGCAGGTCACACAGTTTGTTCATCTGGTGGATAAAAAACGCAAAGCAGAACTGCTGGCGCACCTGATTGGCCGTGATAACTGGGAGCAGGTGCTGATTTTCACCCGCACCAAACACGGTGCCAATCGTCTGGCGGAATTCCTTAACGACAGCGGCATCAAAGCGGCGGCTATCCACGGTAATAAATCCCAGGGCGCACGTACCCGTGCACTGGCGGATTTCAAAAGCGGCGCTATCCGCGCTCTGGTCGCGACTGATATCGCGGCACGCGGTCTGGATATCGAGCAGCTGCCGTATGTGGTGAACTATGAACTGCCGAATGTGGCGGAAGATTATGTCCACCGTATCGGCCGTACCGGGCGTGCGGAGGCTACCGGCCTGGCATTATCACTGGTATGTGTCGATGAGCATGACTTATTACGTGACATTGAAAAACTGCTGAAAAAGCAAATCGAGCGGATGGCTGAACCGGGTTACGATCCGGATCCGTCCATCAAAGCCGAACCTATCCAGAAAGCGAAGCAGGGTCGCGGCGGCAACGGACGTTCCGGCGGAGGACGTCAGGGCGGACAGGGTCGCAGCGCCGAAGGCCGCGGTAACAGCGGTGGCGGTGACAAACGTCCGCCGCGTCCGCGTCAGCACAAACCGCGTTCCGGCAACAGCGACTCCGGCAGCCCGTGGGGTAACCGGGGCAAATAACGGAACCGGCTCATGCGTGTTCTTTTAGCACCAATGCAGGGGGTCTTAGACCCCCTCGTCCGTCATCTGCTGACGGCGGTGAATGACTATGATCTCTGTATCACCGAGTTTGTCCGTGTGGTGGATATGCTGCTGCCGGAGAAACTGTTTTTCCGTCTCTGTCCGGAGCTGGAAAACGGCGGTCTGACCGAATCCGGTACGCCGGTGCGGATCCAGCTGCTGGGGCAGTTCCCGCAATGGCTGGCGGAAAATGCCGCACGTGCGGCGGAACTCGGCTCGCACGGGGTGGATCTCAACTGCGGCTGCCCGTCCAAAACAGTGAACGGCAGCGGCGGCGGGGCGATGCTTCTTAAAGACCCGGAGCTGATTTATCAGGGCACCAAAGCTATCCGTGAAGCGGTACCGGCACATCTGCCGGTGTCGGTGAAAGTGCGGCTCGGCTGGAGCAGCAATGCGCACCAGTTTGAAATCGCCGATGCGGTGGCACAAGGCGGGGCAACCGAGATCACGGTGCACGGGCGCACCAAAGAAGCAGGTTATCGCACGGATTTGATTGACTGGCCGGCGATCGCAGCTATCCGTCAGCGGCTCTCCATTCCGGTGATTGCCAACGGCGAAGTCCGTGACTGGCAGAGTGCGCAGCAATGCCTGGCCGTGACCGGCTGTGATGCGGTGATGCTCGGGCGCGGAGCGCTCAATGTGCCGAACCTGAGCTGTGTGGTTAAATATAACGCGCCCTTTATGCCGTGGCCGGAAGTGGTGGCATTACTGTACCGCTACACGCAGCTGGAAAAGCAGGGTGATACCGGGCTGTACCATGTGGCGCGTGTCAAACAGTGGTTCAGCTATCTGCATAAAGCCTATTCGCAGGAAGCGGATGAACTTTTTGCCGTGATCCGCCCGCTGAAAGATTCTGCCTCGATTGCACAGGCGATTGCCCGGGCTCAGGGTGCATAAAATTTGCTTTTTTTGCCATATCGCACTTTAATTGACAGGTGAGCCGGATTTTTTCTTAACCCGTTAATACAGCAGGAGGTACTGATGAATTTTCTGTCCTGGATTATTTTTGGCCTGATCGCCGGTGTGCTGGCGAAATGGATTATGCCCGGAACCTATAGTATCGGCATTATTATGACGATTGTACTGGGTGTTGTTGGTGCTGTTGTCGGGGGATATATCAGTGTTTTCTTCGGCAAGGGGCGTGTCGACGGGTTTAATTTCGGCAGCTTTGTGGTAGCGGTGATCGGTGCGATGGTGGTGCTGTTTCTCGCCGGGAAGTTTGCGGGCTGACAGCCGCATAACAGATTTAAAAAATGCCGGAGCAGCTGACGCGCTCCGGCATTTTTTTATGGTTCAATCGGCAGGGTGTCTGAGCCGCCCCATTCCGCCCAGGAACCGTCATACAGACGGACATTCTGATGGCCGGTGAGTGTCAGCGCCAGCAGCAGTATGGCGGCTGTCATACCGGAACCACAGGACACCACCAGGTATTTGCTTAAATCCACACCCGCATCACGGAATATCTGCTGAATCTGCGTCGGGGATTTGAAGATCCCGTTCTCCACCAGGGTATTCCACGGTACATTGCAACTGCCGGGAATATGGCCTGAACGCACGCCGGGACGCGGATCCGGTGCCAGCGCCTGAAAACGGTCGGCAGAACGGGCATCGACAATCTGAATTTCCGGATCCGTAATTGCCAGCAGCACATCATCTTTATTTACCGCATTATGACGCTGAAACTCCGGCACAAAGGTTTTCGCCTGCGGCAGCGGCAGCTCACCGCTTTCGGTGGTATAACCGGCACCGGCCCAGGCATTCAGTCCGCCCTGTAAAATACGCAGATTTTTCACACCGAAGGTTTTCAGTGTCCACCAGGCGCGCGGGGCGGAAAACAGGTTACCCTGGTCATAAATAATCACCATGGTGTCATTATCGATCCCGAATTCACCGGCAGCCTGTGCGAACACTTCCGGTGACGGCAGCATATGCGGCAGCGGGGAAGAGAGATCAGCCACTTTGTCCAGATCAAAATAGTGTGCGCCCGGAATATGGCGCTCAAGCCATAACTGATGGCAATCTGCGGGCTGACCGGGCGGCGCTTTGCTGACATCGAGCACAACAAGATTGTCGTCATTCAGGTGCGTGTGCAGCCAGTCTGCGGTCACAAAATAGTCTCGGTACATCGCAATTAACCTCGTTAGCAGGACGCAGAGAGCTACCGGGTTTCTCCGGTGGTTGTTTCCTGCGCCGTGGATGGAGTCTCAGGGGCAACCGAACGATTATACATATTCATTCCGGCAAGAAAAACGCCGCCGAGGGAGCCGAAGGCAAAAATAAAAATGAAAATAATCAATAATTTCTTCATAGATGTATTCTGGTCTTATCTGGTGGAGCCTGTCTGCCGGACAAATCCGGGGGCTATGTTGATTAATTGTAACAAACTATTGAAGCAACCGTATGCAGAAAATGAGCGGTAACGGCCCGGACATGCTGATTTTTTTTTCTGTAGTGTGAAACAATAGCGCCCTGTTTATTTATCCATAGGTTTTTCAGATGCCCCTTTCCGCCACCGTCAAACAACAAATCAGCGCCTGGTACAAAGCCCTGCCGGAGCAGATTGACGGCTTTGTCCCGCGCGCCCCGCAGCGGGAAATGATTGCGGAAGTTGCCCGGACGATGGCGGGTGATGAAGGACGGCATCTGGTGATTGAAGCCCCGACCGGGGTGGGAAAAACCCTCTCTTATCTGATCCCGGGCATTGCGGTCGCGCGGGAACAGCAAAAGCTGCTGGTGATCAGCACCGCCAATGTCGCGTTGCAGGATCAGATCTACAGCAAAGATCTGCCGCTGCTGGCAAAAATTATCCCTGACCTGCGTTTTACCGGTGCGTTCGGGCGCGGGCGCTACGTGTGTCCGCGCAATATGGCGGTGATCGGCGCGGCGGAAGGGGAACAGATCGACCTGATGCTGCTGCTCGAAGACAAGGCAGATGTGGCAACGGCCTCTGAACGCGATACTGTGCGCAAGCTGCAGAATGATTTTACCTCTTTCGGCTGGGACGGCCTGCGCGATCACCACAAAACCTCCATTCCGGACAGCCTGTGGCGCAAAATCAGCACTGATAAACTCAGTTGTCTCGGCCGCAACTGCCAGTATTACTCGCGCTGTCCGTTTTTCCTGGCGCGGCGTGAAATTGAAAGTGTGGATGTGGTGGTCGCCAACCATGCGCTGGTGATGGCGGCAATGGAGAATGAATCGGTTTTGCCGGAAAGCAAAAAACTGCTGCTGGTGCTGGATGAAGGACACCATATCGCTGATGTGGCCCGTGATTCCCTGGAAGTGGAAGGGGATATCACCCTGGTATCACTTCAGGCGCAGCTGGACAACCTTTCCCGCTTTGTCACTCAGTATCTGCAACAGTTCCGTCCGCTAAAACCGCCGAAACTGGCGGACAGCGCCCGTCTGCAAAAACATCTGGACGCGATGTCAGATGTGTACCGCGATATGGCGATGTACACACAGGCGCTGCTGCCGGAGCAGGCGGCGGATCCGCACTATTTGTTTCCGCTCGGGGAACTGCCGGAACCGCTGACGGCAGCGGCTCAGCAACTGTCAAAACAGACGGATGCTCTGCACAGCATGGTGGAGGGGATACTCAGTGATCTGAACGAACAGACGGCAAAACAGGATATTGTCCGTCTGCACCGCGCCATCCTCACGGCCGGAAAGTTCCTCGGTGCACTGGAAAACAGCGCCAAACTGTGGCGTCTGGCGGCGCTGTCGGAAATCTCACACGCGCCGGTCTCAAAGTGGCTCAGCCGCCGCTATGAAAAAAATCAGTCTCACCTCTGGTTCCACTGCGCGGGGATCCGCGTCAGCGAACAGCTCGGCCACCTGTTATGGCGCAATGTACCGAATATTGTGGTGACCTCGGCAACCCTGCGTTCACTCAACAGTTTCAGCCGGTTACAGGAAATGACCGGGCTGAGTGAAAAGGCGGACGACCGCTTTGTGGCTCTCGATTCTCCGTTTGATCACTGCCGTCAGGGGCGGCTGGTGATCCCGAAAATGCATTATGAACCGACACCGGCCGATGAAGCCGCACATATCGGGGAGATGGCGCGTTATTTCCGCTCCCAGCTGGCGTCCGGTGAGCACCGCGGCATGCTGGTGCTGTTTAACAGCCAGCGGGCAATGGATCTGTTTCTCACCCATGTGACGGATTTACGTCTGCAACTGCTGGTGCAGGGGGATCAGCCCCGTTACCGGCTGGTGGAAACCCATTGTCAGCGGATCCGGGACGGGCAGAACAGTGTGCTTATCGGCCTGCATTCTTTTGCCGAAGGTCTTGATCTGAAAGGGGATTACCTGACTCAGGTGCATATTCACAAAATCGCGTTTCCGCCGGTCACCAACCCGGTGATTATCACGGAAAACGACTGGCTGAAATCCCTGAACCGCTACCCGTTTGAAATCCAGAGCCTGCCGGGAGCGTCATTTACGCTGATTCAGCAGGTCGGGCGGCTGATCCGCAGTCATCAGTGTCACGGGGATGTGGTAATTTACGACCAGCGCCTGCTGACCAAACGGTACGGCAGCAGGCTGCTTAATGCATTACCGGTCTTTCCGATTGTGCGGCCGGATATTGAACCGGAAAAATAATTAAACGGGTGAGCGTTATTCTGCTGTGGCGGTAAAGGTTGAGTCACTGCCGTAATCATTGATATTGCTGATAATCAGCCGGTCTCCGCGTTTCACCGCGCGTTTTACCGCGATGTCTGAACGGCTCTTCGGTGTCAGCATAAACGATTTATGTAATATCTGTTTTTTATCCGCCAGCGTTATTTCCGTAATGGTAATGTGATACGGCGAATTATTATTTATCAGGATTGAATGATTACCTGACTGAAAGGTTATCTGCTGAGTGGCGGTATCTCTGTCGCTTAATCCGGCAGGGCGGTAAAACATTTTAAACCGGGAACGAACGGCAAGCTGGACGGAGTCGTTCTCTTCCTGCGGGGACGTTTTACTGACCGGCGGAATATCCAGAACATTCAGCCACCACAGACTTCCTCTGTCGGCCGGTATGGCGCTTTTATCCAACAGACGGATACGCAGTATCTGGTTTGCGCCGGGATTAATACGTGAAATCGGCGGGGTCAGTTCAAACGGTGTGACAGGCAATTTCGCGGGCAGAGCCTCGGAATCGCCCGGGTCAAGCCAGTACTGAACAAATGCCGCAGTGGCGGATTCATTATTTATCCGTGCCGTAATATCGTGAGCACCTTTCGGATAAATATACCGTGTGCTATTCGCACTGATACCGTCAGCGAAAGAAAAGGCACTGATAAAATACCCGATAAATAACAGATATGATTTCATTTTATTTCCCCGCTGTGCACGAAGAAATACACAGACAGGTATTATTACTGAGAAAATTACCTGCCATGATTACGTATTAACGTATTCCCTTTATTTCATTTAATTTTATGCGTTTTTTTTGTTTTTGAAATACGTATGTTTTCTTGGTTTTGTTTATTACGGAATACCGTTAATACCGAAAAATAATAAGCAAAAAAAACCGCCCGGAGGCGGTATAAAGGGTAGGATTGACTCACTAGGTCTTACTGTTTTTATTGTCTGCGACACATACTCACACATGAGATGTTTATTTCAGCACCGTAACCCGCCGGCTGCGGTGCCGTATTTCTGACTATTATTCGATATTGGCTTCGATGAACCACAGGTACTGGTCGAGGTCGCGGGAGGCGGCAGTAAACATATCTGCGGTATTTTCATCCTCAACGCGGCTGACGGCACGGCGGATATCGTTGGCGACGATGGCATAACGGTCGGCCAGTGCTTTCAGGTGATCCTGCACGGTGTGGATATCGGTCGGATAAGCCGGTAAAGCAGAGGCTTTACTGACAGCCTGTGAAGTACCGAGTGCCACACCGCCGAGCTGAACAGCGCGTTCGGCAAAAGTATCCAGGTGGCTGTTGAGGCTGTCGCGGAAGCCGTCCAGCATTTCATGTACAGCAATGAAATTACGGCCGCGCAGATTCCAGTGCGCCTGTTTGGTCATCAGCGACAGGTCGATAAACTGCAGAACCTGATGATTCAGTTCATCAATGGTTTCCTGCTTAATATCATCAGTGACATCGTTACGGGTGTACACTAAGTGAGAAGCTGTGGTTTTCACTAATTTCGCGGTGCTCATTATTGTTCCCCTTATTTATTCCGTTAAACATCTTTGTTTCGATGGAATTACTATAGGGCAGCGCAGATGATAGTTAAATTCGATTAAATCTATAGAATCGATAGGCAAACCGGCACGAGGCCGGTTTCAGTATGGCGGGTGATTACTCAACAGCTTTGATTTTTGACTTTGGTTTGATGGTCAGTGCCGCACCCATGGAGGCGATGACAATGCAGCTCAGCGCCAGCCATTGTGTGAATAACAGATGCTCGCTCAGGAAGATAATACCCACCATTGCGCCAATCACCGGTTCAAGACTCATCAGTATGCCGAATGTCCGTGTCGGCAGGCGGGTCAGTGCCACCATCTCCAGCGAGTACGGGAAGGCTGTTGATAAGATAGCTACCGCCACCCCGACCGGCAGTACCGCCCAGCTGAACATCACACTGAGATCACTGTGATAAGCCCCTACCGGAAAAAAAATCAGTGCGGCGATAAGCGAGCCGACGGAAACCGTGGCTGCGCCGTAAAACCGTCCGGCCCGCTGGCCGAAGATAATATAGAGTGCCCAGCCCGCCCCGGCACCCAGGGCGTATAACATCCCCACCGGATCCAGTTGCTCAAGATCCCCGATCTGCTCACCGAGCGGCAGCAGGAAGGCCAGACCGGCGATTACCAGAATAATCCAGAGATAATCCGTTATTTTCCGTGCCCCGAACATAGCAACCGCCAGCGGCCCGGTAAACTCCAGGGCGACTGCAATCCCGAGCGGAATGGTGGACAGCGCCAGATAGAACAGATAGTTCATCGCCCCGAGCGAGAGGCCGTATCCCAGCATCGGCAGCAAAGACTCACGGGTAAAACGCAGCCGCCAGGGTTTAAAAATCACCAGCAGAATCGCTGTACCCAGCAGTAATCGCAGGGCGGTCACACCCGGGGCACCAATAACCGGAAACAGGGTTTTCGCCAGTGAGGCACCGCTCTGAATAGAGATCATCGACAGCAGCAATAAGCCGATCGGTAACCACGGAGAACCACTTTGCTGGCGGGGAGACGCAGACATGAAGAACCTCGGGAGCAATAAAAATGCGGTGAGACAATTAGTTATGTTGAATTGCATGCAAAAGGCAGAACTCGTCCTGCAATCTTAGCGGGGCGGCTGACGGATAGCAATTACTGATTTAAGAGGATATTAATCCGCAGACAGCGATTGCCGGGTAATATAGCAAAATCTGACGAGTGCTATCTTCAGACCGCTTGCGTATACTGACTGCCGGATTTTCATTTCATCACGATAAGGACAGGGCAGATATGCGGGATATTAAACGAATAGCAGTCTATTGCGGATCAGCTGCAGGTGCATCAGAGATTTACCGCCTTGAGGCCGTGAAATTTGCCCGGATTCTGGTTGAGCAGGGAATTACCCTGGTTTACGGTGGTGCCAGTGTGGGGATCATGGGGACGGTGGCGGATACCGTACTCCGCGAAGGCGGGAAGGCCATCGGCGTGATCCCGGCATTGCTGGAAGGACGGGAGATTGCTCATAAAAACCTGACTGAGCTTCATCGCGTCAGCACCATGCATGAACGTAAAAGCAAAATGATTGAACTGGCGGACGGCTTTGTCGCGCTGCCGGGCGGCTTCGGTACCCTGGATGAGTTTGCTGAGGTCTTTACCTGGAGTCAGATCGGGCTGCATCAGAAGCCGGTCGGGCTGATGAATATCAATAATTATTATGACCCGCTGCTGTCTCTGATCAGCAAAATGACCGATGAGCAGTTTATGCAGGAAAAATACCGCCATATGGCGGTAGTCGAAACTGACGGTAACGCGCTTATCCGCCGCTTCCGTGACTATGAGGCACCTGCGGTCAAAACCTACGATTAACCGGAGAATACTATGATAATCCGCCCTGCCGCACTGAATGACACTGATCGCATTGCTGAGCTTTATCAGCAGTTATTTACTCTGATGGCGGATTATCAGCCCGACCGCTGGCGCCCGGCGCAGCAGGATCGCGGATTTATCGAAAACGCTGTGACAGATGAAAAGTTCTGTCTGCTGGTGGCGGAAACGGAAGGGCATATTGCCGGGTTCGCCTTTGCGCAGACGCAGGTTACCTCACCTTATACCTGTGTGGTGCCGCGTCGTTTCGGTTATATCTTTGATATTGTGGTTGATCCGGCGGTACGCGGACAGGGCACCGGAAAAAAATTACTGGATGCTGTTAAAGACTGGTCAAAGGCACAGGGCCATACGCATCTGGAGTTGTCAGTGCTGCCGGAAAACACCGGTGCCATGCGTTTATATGAGCGCGAAGGCTATCAGCCGGTGATCCACACACTGGCGATTAAGCACTGAGATAAAAAAACCTCATCGCAGGATGAGGTTTTGGTTTATCAGACTGCGGATTACCGTCAGTTGGTCAGATGAACGGTTTTACCGCCGACAATGGTGCGCAGTACTTTCACATTGGCAATATCATCAGCAGGTATCTGAAACACATTGCGATCCAGCACGATCATATCAGCCAGTTTGCCCGGCTCCAGGGAACCGAGAATATCTTCCCGGTGCTGAGCATAAGCCGAGTCAATCGTGGCGGCACGCAGCACTTCCGTGACAGTCAGGTCACGGTCGGTGTCCAGACGCTGTGCCGGCTGACCGTTGACCGGATGACCACGGCGGGTGGCGGCCACTTTCAGATCATACCATTCATCAAAATCATCAATCGGCCAGTCACTGCCGAACGCAACGACCGCACCGGCATCAATAAACTTACCGATAGGCTCCAGCTGCTGAAAACGGGTTTCACCGATCATATTGCGGGTGAATTCCGCCAGTTCCGCAGTCGGTGCCGCCCACTGGAAGGAGAGGCAGGCAATGGTGCCGAGTCTGGCGAAACGCGCGTAATCTTTGGCATCCACCAGCTCATTGTGAGCCAGTCCCGGACGGATATCTTTGCCCGGATGCGCAGCCCGCATTTTTTCGATGCCGTTGAGCACCATATCAACCGCACCTTCACCGACAGTATGCAGATGCGGATCGTACCCGGCAGCTGCGATACGTTCGAGCAGGGCATCGATCACCTCTGAAGTGAAATAGAGATCACCGTAATTTTCTGTCTCACGCCAGTCCGGTTGTGCCGGGGTGCCGTGATTGATGCGGTACGGTTTCAGCAGGGAGGCGGTCATGGTCGGGAACTGAAGCACACCATCAACAAACATTTTAATGTTTTTTACCGCGATGCCCGGTTCCGGGCCCCATTCAGGCTGATGATAGCGCTCCGCAAAGGCAACGGCGTTTTGCACGGCCTGCGGCACGGATGCCACATCCGGCGCATCATCCGGCGTGATTTCACGGGCAGCCTGCACACGCAGTGTCAGTTCACCCTGCTCCTGTAATGCACGGAACGCATCCAGCTGTAATTCTGCCACACGTGCATCCATGACCATGGTGACGCCCTGTTCATTGAGGACTTTCTGCACCAGACGGGCGACATCCACTGCGCGGTCAGCCTGAATGGAGGGAATACTGTCTGCCGCACGCATCGCCGGGGCATCCTCAAGAATTCCGTTCAGTTCACCATTGGCGTGTTTGCCGATTTTACCGTCACTCGGTGCCGGGGTTTCTCTGGTGATGCCGAACAGCTCCAGCGCACGGCTGTTGGCAAGCAGGGTATGGCAGTCATTGGAGAACAATACGACAGGGCGGCGGGTATTGAGCTTGTCCATATCTTCGCGGTACATATCAATACCGGCCGGTAACATGCCCTGACGCAGCCAGGCGGTCACTTTCAGCCAGTCATTTTCGCCGGTGCGCGGATCATTATCCAGATGCGCCTGCACACGGGCGAGGATCTCATCAATGGTCAGGGATTCATAATTCAGATGGCAGCCGAACAACTGAATACCGCCCCAGAACGGGTGCATATGACCATCAATAATCCCCGGCATCATCATTTTGCCGTCGAGGTCGATAAACTGTGTATGCTCACCACGGAATGCTGCCATGTCATCATTATCACCACAGGCAAGAATACGGCCGTCAGCAATGGCGATGGCCCCGGCGACGCGGTTTTCCGCATCCGCAGTATAGATATAACCGTTGTGATAAATAATATCAGCGGCAGTCATTTTCATTATGCTCTCCAATCCTCATCAACAGAGTTAATTGATAATTAAGTGAGTTTCTTCTTCCGTGATTGACGGCGGACGGCGGGTAAAGAAGCGGGTGATCACACCGAGGTATACCACACCGATCCCCAGCCAGATCAGGCCGACAGTCAGTGCCTGAGCATCCAGGCTGGTCCACAGCCACAGGGTCAGCAGCACCCCGATAGCCGGTACCACCAGACAACGCAGGATCACAGCAGCCGTCAGCGGTTCTTTCCGGTCAATAATAAAGTGTTTGATAACACACAGATTTACAAAGGTAAATGCAATCAGTGCGCCGAAGCTTATCATGGACGCCACCAGGCTCAGGGAGAGCACCAGCGCCATCAGTGAGGCGAGGGCGACAAACAGGATCGACAGTACCGGAGTGTTGAATCTGGCATGCAGACGGGCAAATACTGAGCGCGGCAGCACCCCTTCACGGCCCATAGCATAAAAAATCCGCACAATACTGGCCTGGGATGTCATCGCGGAGGCAAACACGCCGATCACATAGGCAGTAATAAAGGAGGACGCCATCAGTGCACCACCGACTTTTTCCATCACCTGAATACTGGCGATATCGGTGTTCGGCAGGAAATCACGCCACGCCGGATAGCTCAGGTGTGCGGCGTAAGAGATAATGATAAATAATGTCCCGGCAATAAACACGGTATAGAGGATTGCTTTCGGCAGCGCCCGTTTGGCGTCTTTGGTCTCTTCCGCCATGGTGGAGATGGCATCAAACCCGAGGAATGCGAGACACAGAACCGCCGCACCGGCAAACAGCCCGGACACCTGATCAGACATCACCGTCAGCGGGGCGAGCAGCGCCTCTTTATCCAGTGTGAACGCGGAACTGAAGCTGAGATACAGGAACAGCGTGATAAATATCAGCTGCATCACAATGATCAGCATATTCATCGAGGTGACCAGTTTGATCCCGAGAATATTCAGCACAGAGACAATCACAATGGTGGAGACGATAATCAGCTCCATCGGCACCGACGGCAGGGCTTCATGCACAAAAATACCGATGGCGATATAGTTGATAATCGGCAGAAACAGATAATCCAGCAATTGCGCCCAGCCGACCAGAAACCCGGTATTCCCGCCGAAGATTTTCTGGACATAGGAATACGCAGAGCCGGCCAGCGGCAGTGTGCTGGTCATTTTACAATAGCTGAGTGCGGTAAACAGGACGGCTGTCAGAGTAATAATATAAGCAACCGGTAAATGACCTTCACTGAGGACGGTAACCTGTCCGTAAGTTGTGAAGATACCAAGGGGCACCATATAGGCGAGCCCGAAGAAAACCAACGCGGGGGTATTTAAGACGCGTTTCATCTGCACAGTATTCTGTTGCATTTTTACAGCCCTTCCCAATAGCCTGAAACATGCCGCGGATATCGCATCCGGGCACAATATATATTTCCGGCCGTCAGCGGATGACGGTCAGTCTGCATTTATTTTCAATAAACCTCGCACCTTGCGTCTGCATCGTGCGCACTTTACTGAAACGTCAGTGATAAACGGGCCATCACCACACGCTGGGGTAAATGCAGGCGGCGTACAATATATGAGTTATCTGTATTTGGCAACAGAAGTTGAACAGGATAATAATAAGGATAAACCATCCTTACCGGTCGTGCTTTTCCGGCCTATTATCAGGCATACCGAAAACAACATAACCTGATATATTTTTCAGTAAATTCATTGTGATACCTGTTTTAATTAATAAGCCGGTGTTACCGGCAATACATTACGTAACATAACGTAATTTGTTATCCGGCCACAAAAGAGAATAACCGGGGTATTTTTGAACCGGGAGGGTGACGGATAAGTCTCAGGCTGCTGCTTTTCATCACCGTAAAACGGCGGATAACCGATAAATAAAGATAAAGTAATAGCGGGTCAAAAAGAGAATATAAAAATTAACAGCATCCACGGCGGAATATCCGGGGAAATAAACGTATTGCGGGAGAGAAATAGGATCCGCAGCGATTCAGTCTTATTTACCGGCAGTCATACCACTTTTATCGTTATATAATATGATGGTAAATAATTAAAATAATAATAAATTGATTTTCATGTGATTTTTTGTCTTTCTGTACAACTGCGGCCGGCTTTTAATCACTTTATGTTCACGCCATGATGACGGATATTACCCTCCCGGCTGAAAATAACAGAGTGCCGTAATCTGAAATACTCTTTTTGTATTTTCTGCCTGTTTTTGCCGCCGGAACGATGCTTGATACAAATATTAACAATGTGTTAATTCTCTTAAAGTGTGAACGAAATCGTTTGCTTTTGTTTTTTGCGGCTATAGAATTCGTCAGATTTTTTTTGGCCTGAGAAAAGCAACAGGAGGCAATTGTGTCCGGGGATAAAAATTACAGTCATGGGCCTGTGCCCATATCCGCGCGGAAAGGCGGGCTGGCATTAACCTTTGTAATGCTGGGTTTGACCTTCTTTTCCGCCAGTATGTGGACCGGAGGTGCTCTCGGTACCGGTCTCAGTTTTAATGATTTCTTCCTCGCAGTTCTTATCGGTAATCTTCTTCTTGGTGTCTACACCGCTTTTCTTGGTTTCATTGGTTCCAAAACCGGCTTAACAACCCATCTTCTCGCGCGTTACTCCTTCGGTATTAAAGGCTCCTGGCTCCCTTCATTCTTACTCGGCGGCACACAGGTCGGTTGGTTCGGCGTCGGTGTGGCCATGTTTGCCATTCCGGTCGGCAAAGCAACGGGCTGGGATATCAACTGGCTGATCGGTATCTCCGGGGTGCTGATGACCATAACCGTGTTCTTCGGTATCTCTGCGCTGACCGTACTCTCGGTGATTGCGGTTCCGGCGATTGCCATTCTCGGCAGCTATTCGGTTTACCTCGCGGTTACAGGCATGGGCGGCATGAGCGCACTGCGTGATGTGCTCCCTGCACAGCCGATTGATTTTAATCTGGCGCTCGCCATGGTGGTCGGTTCGTTTGTCAGTGCCGGCACGCTGACAGCGGATTTTGTCCGCTTCGGCCGCAAGCCGAAAATTGCGGTGCTGGTGGCGATTATCGCCTTCTTCCTCGGTAATTCACTGATGTTTATCTTCGGGGCGGCCGGGGCGGCGTCTCTCGGTATGGCGGATATCTCTGATGTGATGATTGCACAGGGACTGTTATTACCGGCGATTATCGTTCTCGGTCTGAATATCTGGACCACCAATGATAACGCGCTTTACGCCTCCGGTCTGGGGTTTGCCAATATCACCGGGCTTTCCAGCAAAACCTTATCTATCGTCAACGGGCTTATCGGCACACTGTGCGCTCTGTGGCTCTACAATAATTTTGTCGGCTGGCTGACTTTCTTATCCGCCGCTATCCCGCCAATCGGGGGCATTATTATTGCCGATTACCTGATGTACCGTCACCGTTATGAAACCTTTGACCGCAGCAAAATGCGCGATGTGAATGTCAGCGCACTGCTGGCCGTGGCGGCAGGTGTGATTGCCGGGCACTGGCTGCCGGGGATTGTGCCGGTGAACGCAGTTCTCGGCGGGGCGTTAAGCTATGCTGTCCTCAATCCGTTACTTAACCGTCGTCGTACAACCAACCCGGAGATGACCCGTGCTTAATCAAACCGTAAAACATATTTTTAATGCCCGTCTGCCGGATCGTGCTGGCCTGTGGCGTATCGACATCGATAATCAGCGCATTACCGCGATTGTGCCGCAGCCGGAGGGTGAAATACTGCCGGAAAGCCTGGACGCCGAAGGCGGCCTGGTCACCGCGCCGTTCGTCGAGCCGCATATTCACCTCGATACCACCCAGACTGCCGGGGAACCGGCGTGGAACCAGTCCGGCACCTTATTTGAAGGGATTGAACGCTGGGCGGAACGCAAAGCGCTGCTGACGCACGATGATGTGAAAACCCGCGCCCGGCAGACCCTGAAATGGCAGATTGCCAACGGCATCCAGCATGTCCGCACTCACGTTGATGTCTCTGATGCCACCCTGACCGCGCTGAAAGCGATGCTGGAAGTGAAGCAGGAAGTTGCGCCGTGGGTGGATTTGCAGATTGTTGCGTTTCCGCAGGAAGGGATCATGTCCTATCCGGACGGTGAAGCACTGCTGGAAGAAGCACTGCGCCTGGGCGCGGATGTGGCGGGGGCTATCCCGCACTTTGAATTTACCCGCGAATACGGCGTGGAATCCCTGCACAAAACCTTTGCGCTGGCACAGAAATATGACCGTCTGATCGACGTGCATTGTGATGAAATCGATGATGAACAGTCCCGTTTCGTGGAAACCGTTGCCGCGCTGGCACACCGTGAGGGAATGGGCGCGCGTGTTACCGCCAGCCACACCACGGCGATGCACTCTTATAACGGGGCTTATACCTCCCGCCTGTTCCGTCTGCTGAAAATGTCCGGCATTAACTTTGTGGCGAACCCGCTGGTGAATATTCACTTACAGGGGCGTTTCGATACCTATCCGAAGCGCCGCGGGATCACCCGTGTCAAAGAGATGCTGGCGGCGGACATTAATGTCTGCTTCGGTCACGATGACGTGTTTGACCCGTGGTATCCGCTGGGTACCGCCAATATGCTCCAGGTGCTGCATATGGGGCTGCATGTCTGTCAGCTGATGGGATATGGTCAGATTAATGACGGGCTGAAGCTGATTACGGAATACAGTGCGCGTACCCTGAACTTACAGGATTACGGCGTGGCGGAAGGCAAACGCGCCAGTCTGCTGATCCTGCCGGCGGAAAACGGGTTTGATGCTGTCCGCCGTCAGGTGCCGGTGCGTTACTCTGTCCGTGACGGCCGTGTGATAGCAGAAACACAGCCTGCCGTCACACAGATCCATCTGGATAAACCGGAGACTATCCGTTACAGCCGCACACCTCGCACTGGGGATCAGGCTTAAGATTAATGGTGCGGAACTGCATGCGCATCGCATCAAACAGCACCACTTTTCCGCTGCTCACCTGCCCGTAGCCGGTGAGCAGTTTGATGCACTCCATCGCCTCCAGGGTGCCGATGGTACCGACCAGCGGTGCCATCACACCCGCTTCCACACAGGTCAGACTGTTCTCCCCGAATAACCGGCTCAGGCAGCGGTAACAGGGTTCCCCCTCCTGCCAGGTAAAGACAGAAATCTGTCCTTCCATACGGATAGCGGCACCGGACACCAGCGGGATCTTCAACTGATGACACGCCCGGTTAAGCTGTTCGCGGACGGCGACATTATCGGTACAGTCCAGTACAACATGGTGAGACCGGATCAGAGCGGTAAGCTCATCATCATCCAGCTGTTTGGTAACGGTTTCGGTATGGCAATGCGGATTGACGGCTTTCAGCGCAATCGCGGCGGATTCTGTTTTTGCCATCCCGATACGGGCATCGGTATGCAGGATCTGACGCTGAAGATTGGAGAGCGACACGGTATCAAAATCCAGCAACGTAAGATGCCCCACGCCCGCCGCCGCCAGATACTGCGCTGCCGCACACCCGAGTCCGCCGAGGCCGGTGATCAGCACCCGCCCGGCTTTCAGCGCTTCCTGACCATCAAAATCAAAGCCGCGCAGCACGATCTGCCGGTTATAACGCAGCGCTTCCTCATCACTGAGCTCAATATGTCCGGGTTCAGTCGCCATCAGTCATTCTTCAGTAAATGGTTAAAAAACTCGATTTCAACGGTTTCACCGGCGGCAACCGCACCGCGCTCACGCTCCAGCACAATAAAGCAGTTGGCGAGGCTGAATGAACTGAAAATATGCGAGCCCTGATCGCCGGTGGTTCTGACCACCATCTGACCCTGTTCATTCACCCCGGCAATACCGCGCTGAAAATCCAGACGACCGGCGGATTTTTTCAGCGGCGTGGTGGCGACGGCTTTAAACCGCATCGGTGGCTGCCACTGGCTGAAGCCGGACAGACGCGCGATCAGTGGCTGCACCAGCTCATAAAAGGTAACAGTGGTGGAGACCGGGTTGCCCGGCAGACCGCAGAACCAGGCGTTATTCAGCTTACCGAAAGCAAACGGCTTGCCCGGTTTGATCGCCAGTTTCCAGAAATTAATTTTGCCGATTTCATCAAGAATCTGTTTGGTGTAATCCGCTTCGCCGACAGACACGCCGCCGCTGCTGATCACCAGATCCGCCTGTGCATCGGCTTTCTCAAAAGTGGCGCGCAGAATGTCCGGATTATCCGGGATCACGCCGAGATCAATCACATCACAACCGAGCTTTTCCAGCATCAGACGAACCGCAAAGCGGTTGGTATCATAAATCTGTCCGTCACCCAGCGGCTGGCCGACCGCCTGCAATTCATCACCGGTGGAGAACACCGCCACTTTCAGTTTGCGCACCACGGACAGCTCCGCCAGACCGAGGGAGGCAATCAGCGGCAGCTGGGCGGCGGCCAGTTTGGTGCCTGCCGGTAAAACTTCACTGTGTTGCGCGATATCCTCACCAGTACGGCGGATATTCTGCCCGGCGGTAATTCCGGCGGTAAAGGTAATTCCGGCATCCGACACTTTCGCTTCTTCCTGCATCACCACGGTATCCACACCCTTGGGTACCGGTGCGCCGGTCATAATACGGACACATTGTCCGGCCGGTAATTCACCTTTGAATGGAACACCCGCCAGAGCGCGACCGGCAACCGGCAGCGGGGTTTTTCCGTCCCAGTCGGACAGGCGAAACCCGTAACCATCCATTGCGGAATTATCAAACGGCGGTACATTGATAGGCGAAATAACCGGGGTGGCAGTGATCCGCCCGGCGGCATCCGTCAGCGCGATTGTTTCAGTACCGGTGATCGCGGCCGGGGTCGCGAGCAGCTTATCCAGTGCTTCCTGTAAAGAGATTAACGAAGAGGTGTAACTTTCTGTCGGATTAGCCATGATGCTGTTTCACTCCCGGCGCCTGCTGGGCGCAGATAAAACGGATAATAAAGAGAAGGGCATTATGGCAGACTTACAGCACAAGTTGAATGATGTGGCACAAAAGCGTGAGCAACAGATCTGATTCCGGAAGTCATTATTGCATTTTAAAGGCTTCTTTTGGTATAACGAAGTTACAAATTATTAACATATTGCATTTCATATGACGACATCTCACTCCGCCCGTCAGACAACGGCGCTTCATATTGCAGTCAGTGGTTTTCTTGCGCTGGTGGTGGCCATGGGAATAGGGCGCTTTGCTTTTACCCCGCAGGTGCCGCTGATGATTGACGAGCACCAGCTTGACCTGACAACTGCCGGTATTGTGGCTGCCTGGAACTACCTCGGCTATCTGGCCGGATCCTTTGATGCTATGCGGGCAAAACGCGGTATTGAGCTGCGGCTGTGGACCGGTTTATGGGGCGCGGTGATTATCACACTGCTGTCAGCGGTGATTTCCGGGGCTGTGCTGCACAGTATCGCGCGCTTTTTTATCGGCTGGGCGAGCGGCTGGACACTGGTGTTAGCAGCTGCCTGGACCAATGACGCACTGGCAAAACTTAACCGTCCGGCACTGAGTGTCGCGGTTTACGGCGGCACCGGTACCGGAATTCTGCTGTGCGGACTGGCAGCTATCGGCATTCAGGGCTTATCACTGACCGCCTCGCAGGGCTGGTGGATCTATGGTGCTGCGGCACTGCTCTTCAGTCTGTATGTCAGCCGCTATCTGCCGCGCCCGGGGGAACTGAGCAGCTCCTCCTCCCCGCACAGTAAACCGCGGATGACACCAAAAATCCGCCGTTTATTGTGGAGCTATGCGCTGGCCGGATTCGGCTATATTCTGCCTGCCACGTTTTTATCACAGATGGCGGCGGCGCGTTTCCCCGGCAGCCTGTTTGCTCAGTTTGTCTGGCCGGTATTCGGGATAGCGGCAGTCGCCGGTATCGTGGCCGCGATTGCCACGCGGCGTTTTTTCACGCCGCAGCGGCGGCTGGCAATCACTCTCTGGGCACAGGCAGCGGGTATTCTGGCGGCAGAAATCATGCCCGGGATCAGTGGTCTGGCAGTCAGTGCTTTTCTGGTCGGCGGCGGCCTGATGGCTGCGGTCCAGCTGGTATTCCAGTGCGGACGCGAACTGGCACCGGAGCACGGCCGCTATATGGCCGGATTGCTGACCACCTGGTATGCCGTCGGGCAGCTCGGCGGCCCGCTGGTATCCTCTGTCTCCGCGTATTTTACCGGTAAACTGGAACCGGCGCTGTGGGTGGCCTTTGCAGCACTGATTATCGGTGGTTTGCTGGTTTTCCGTGACCGCAGCGATATAAAAGAATCATTATCTCAGTGATAACAGGGTTATTATTTATTAATCCTGTTATCTTTATTATTCATTAAAAATAAAAAACGGATAATTAAAAAAACGGTTTTATAACTTAGCCTGTTTATGCTTTATTTAATTTTCAGGGCATAAAGTCATTATTCTGAAATATAACAGGGCAGTTATTCCCGATGAGAAAGAACAATTTTCTTCAGAAGGTAATCAATGATCTGAAAGATATACGATTGTGGTCCATGAGTATCAGCATGATACTGACATCTCTGACAGTAACGCACTCCTCACTGCGCATTGTCAGACCGGACAATGTGATGACCGATGTCTTTCTCACCCCTGTTATTTATGTGGGGTTTTATGTTCTGACAAAAAAGATACTGTATTTTATATTTGAATAATTGAGAGGTTAATTATGAAAGAATTAAATCAGGAACAATTATTGTTCGTTTCAGGTGCAGGGTTTATCTCTGCCGGAATGATGTTCGCCGGTATTGCATTTGATATCAGTGCTGTAATGATCTCAAATATCAGCCGGAACAATGAAGAAATTGTTTTTGCTGATCATAAGGATATTTCCCGTCTTCGTTATGATGTTATATAACACATCCGTTATCCGGCATTTTTCCGGCAAATGTTTTCGTCAGCGTCATTCCGGCTGATATCCGCATTATTAACAGGGATTTCCGGTGCAAACTTTTCATCACCAAAACCACAAAATGGATTAACAAAACGGTGTATTGCTCTAAAATAGCAGGGCGGCGGGTATTGACCGGCCGACGGGTGCAACACAGCACCGGGAGTCACCTGAAAAATAGTCGGAGAAGGTATGTCATCATTAAGCCGGGAAGCAGAACTTGTCCACGCCGCGCTCATCGCACGCGGGCTGGAGACACCATTGCGGGAGCAGACACTGCCGCCGGAAACCCGCAAGGTTCAGATTGAAGCGCATATGACAGAAATTATGAAGCTGCTCAATCTCGACCTGAGCGACGACAGTCTGGCAGATACCCCGAAACGTATCGCGAAGATGTATGTGGATGAAATTTTTTCAGGACTGGATTATCACAATTTCCCGAAAATCACCCTGATTGAAAATAAAATGAAAGTGGATGAAATGGTGACGGTCCGTGATATCACGCTGACCAGCACCTGTGAACACCACTTTGTCACTATCGACGGTAAAGCCACCGTTGCTTATATCCCGAAAGACACCGTTATCGGGTTATCGAAAATTAACCGCATTGTGCAGTTCTTTGCCCAGCGCCCGCAGGTTCAGGAACGTCTGACACAGCAAATTCTTCTGGCACTGCAAACGCTGCTCGGCACCACTAATGTGGCGGTATCCATTGACGCGGTGCATTATTGTGTCAAAGCGCGCGGCATCCGTGACGCAACCAGTACCACCACCACCACCTCACTGGGCGGGTTATTTAAATCCAGCCAGAATACCCGCCAGGAATTCCTGCGCGCGGCCCGTCATATTTAACGGATGAATACTTCAGTCACATCTGCCTCTGCCCGTATTGATGTCCTCGATATGGTGCGGGGGCTGGCCATCCTCGGTATTTTTATTCTGAACATCGGCGGATTCGCGCTGCCGTCTGCGGCCTATCTGAACCCGCTGTACACCCCGGCGGCGTCCGCAACAGATATCGCCACCTGGGCAGTATTAAGTGTGCTGGTGCAGGGGAAATTCCTCGGCATGTTTGCACTGCTGTTCGGTGCCACTCTGATGATGCTCAGCCGTTACAGCCAGCCCTGGAATATGGCGCGGTTACTGGTGCTTGGAGTGATCGGGCTGCTGCATACCGCTCTGCTCTGGGACGGGGATATCCTGCTGATGTACAGCCTGACCGGCGTTGCCGCCTGCTGGATCATCCATAATGTTTCCTCCCGCTGGTGGCTGAAGCTGGTGCCGGTGCTGATCCTGACCGGATTGTTTTTACTGTTTTTCCTGTTATCGGAAGGTGGTGAGCTGAAACTGTTGTACTGGCAGCCGTCGCAGGAAATGCTGGATTATGAAGTACTGATCGCCGACACCGGTGGTATTGCCGGCATGCTGGACAGAATCAGTACCATCAGCGGTATGCTGATGATGATGGTGGTTCAGTATGGCTGGCAGTTACTGGCAATGATGCTGCTGGGCGCAACACTGATGAAAAACGGCTGGCTGAAAGGGGCATATCCGCTGTCTCATTACCGGCGGCTGGCAGCGTGGCTGCTGATCCCGTCACTGCTGCTGCAGGCGGTTGTGATGTGGCTGGAATACCTGAACGACTGGAGTGTCTTCTGGATGGGCACTGTTGGTTATCCGCTGGCGGATATTTTGCAGCCGGTACAGACTACCGGGCTTATTGCTTTGTTTTATGGTTTGCAGCCACAGCTGAAACCGGTTGCCGCCTGTTTACAGCGGGTCGGGCGTACCGCACTGAGCAGTTATCTGCTGCAATCGGTGTGCGGGGTGATACTGTTTGAGTACCTCGGTTATTTCAGTCAGTTTGATCGCCTGACGCTGCTGGCATTTGTGCCGCTGATGTGGCTGATCAACATCCTGTTCTCAACCCTGTGGCTGCGTTATTTTTCTCAGGGGCCGGTGGAGTGGTTATGGCGGCAGGCAGCCAATAAGCTGGCGGCCCGCTGAAACCGGATTATTGCGCAGCGGGTGCCGGTTGTGTGGTATCCGCCGGTTTTTCCGGTGTCACAGGGGGCTCCGGATAAAGTACATTCAGCTCTTCCGGTGTCACTGCCGGATATGACGGTACATTCTCCGGTAACGTTTGTGGTGCCGGAATCGATTCCTGCGG
This sequence comes from Morganella morganii, assembly GCF_019243775.1. Lineage (NCBI taxonomy): Bacteria > Pseudomonadati > Pseudomonadota > Gammaproteobacteria > Enterobacterales > Morganellaceae > Morganella > Morganella morganii. The sequence continues at coordinate 2,622,037 of NZ_CP069157.1, read as the reverse complement.
GCCGAGGAAACGCGGCTCGCGGTTGAGAATATATAAATCAGCCAGTGCGCCCAGCCGGGCAACCACTTCCCGCGCACGGACAGTAAACATATTCTTCGGGGAGGAAACCGCGTAACAGCGCGCCTCAATACCTTTTTCCATCGCGATATACAGCGCCCGTTCACAATGGAAGCGCTGGGTGATAATCGTAAAGCCATTGGTATCAAAGACTTTTCGTGTCCGTACCACAGAATCCAGCGTGCGGAATCCGGCAAAATCGAGCACAATTTTACTGGCCGGGATCCCGGCATTCACCAGATCCTTGCGCATCGTGCTCGGCTCATTGTAACTGTGCTGGGCATTGTCGCCGCTCAGCAGCAGATACTTCACCTTGCCGCTGTTGTATGCATTTACGGCACCCTGAATACGATACCGGTAATATTGGTTAATTGTCCCGTTTTTATAGTACTTAGCCGTACCGAGTACCATGCCGACTTCACTCGGCGGCAGGTCATTGATATTTTCATAGATATAAGGCGCGGTTTTCCAGCTAATCCAGCGATCTGCCGCAATAGCCGCTGCTGCCGCCAGAATAATACCTGCCAGCATCCACAGAATGATCCGTTTCCATATCCGGGCTTTTCCCATTATTACTGAGACCTTTATCACTATTTAGTTACCATAAGGCTAAGATTACTTGAGCAGGGAAAGGCTGGCAAGGGTGAAAAAAAGAATAAAACCCGCACAAGTGCGGGTTTTCAGCGGCAGAATACCGGTTATTCGTCAGAAAGATGTCCGGCGGTAAACACGATATTCCGGATGCCAGAAGTTACGTTCGATAGCTTCATCGAGTGCACCGTCAGAGGTCACAGTCGCGACACCCTGGATCTGTGCTTCTTTGGCAACCTGTTTGGCGATGATACGGGAGACTTTTTTGATGTCCTCGATATCCGGCAGCAGTGAGCCTTCGCCGTTAACAACCATCGGTGAGCATTCAGCCAGCGCGCGGCTTGCTGCCATCATCATGCCGTCAGTCACACGTCTGGCACCGGCGGCCAGCACACCCAGACCAATCCCCGGGAAAATAAAGGAGTTGTTGCACTGGGAGATAGGATAGGTTTTATCCTTATAAATCACCGGATTAAACGGGCTGCCGGTTGCAACCAGTGCATGACCGTCTGTCCAGGCGATAATATCTTCCGGACGGGCTTCCACACGGGAGGTCGGGTTGGACAGCGGCATGACGACCGGACGCGCACAGTTTTTGTGCATTTCACGGATAATCTCTTCCGTAAACAGCCCCGGCTGACCGGAAACCCCGATAAGCACAGTCGGCTTAGCGTTACGGACCACATCTTCCAGTGAAATCGCATCATTCTGCACATCCCAGTCCGCAATAATGTCACTTTTGGTGATCAGTTTGCTCTGGAAATTCAGCAGGTTTGGCAGTTTGTCCGTCAGCAGACCGAATCTGTCCACCATAAAGATACGGGCACGCGCCTGCTCTTCACTCAGACCTTCGGATTTCATCTGCGCGATAATCTGCTCGGCGATACCACACCCGGCTGAACCGGCACCCAGGAAGGCAACAGTCTGGTCTTTCAGCTGTCCGCCTGCGGCACGGCTGGCGGCAATCAGGCTGCCGAGGGTGACTGATGCGGTACCCTGGATATCATCATTGAAGCAGCAGAGCTGATCGCGGTAGCGTTCCAGCAGCGGCATCGCGTTTTTCTGGGCGAAATCTTCAAACTGTAACAGCACATCCGGCCAGCGGCGCTTAACCGCATTGATAAATTCATCAACAAATTCATCATATTCTTCGCCGGTGATACGCGGGTGACGCCAGCCCATATAGAGCGGGTCATTCAGGCGCTGCTGGTTATTGGTACCGACATCCAGCACGATAGGCAGGGTATACGCCGGGCTGATGCCGCCGCAGGCGGTATACAGAGAGAGTTTACCAATCGGGATCCCCATCCCGCCGATCCCCTGGTCACCCAGACCGAGGATCCGCTCACCGTCGGTTACCACGATGACTTTTACATTCTGCTTGGTGGCATTCTGCAGCATGTCATCAATGTAAGCGCGGTTCGGATAAGAGATAAACAGCCCGCGCGCACGGCGGTAGCTGTCCGAGAAATGCTCACAGGCCGCCCCGACAGTCGGGGTGTAAATGATAGGCATCATTTCTTTGAGGTGAGCATTGAGCAGGCGGTAGAACAGCGTTTCATTCGTATCCTGAATGTTACGCAGGTAGATATGTTTGTCAGTATCGTTTTTAAAATCAGAATACTGACGATAAGCGCGTTCAGTCTGCTCTTCGATGGTCTCCACCGCTTCCGGCAGCAGGCCGTGGAGGTTGAAATTACTGCGCTCTTCTTCGGAGAAGGCGCTTCCCTTATTCAGCAGCGGAAATTCTAACAGGATAGGGCCCGCATACGGGATATATAATGCACGTTTGCTTTCGTATTCCAGTTCCATGTATGACTACTCTTTGCCAATTGACATTTTTAAGACAGGACGCACTGATCCTAAGTTATCTGAAAAATATGTACAGTAATTGTTACGAAATTAGTGATGCCGATGTGTGAAAGTGAGAGGCGGGATAGATTTATATTTAATAATCACGTAAAGGCTGATACCCGGAACAGATGGGTATCAGCCTCAGCGAAGACAGAATTAATAGCTGAACAGGGCGATATCCTGACACCCCAGGGCGCTCAGTGTGGCAGAGGTACTTTCCCACTGTGACAGCGTGGCGTTACTGCCTTCCACCAGCACGGCGCGGTGGATGTCGTGCAGGTCGCCGCCGGCCATATTCATAAAGATCAGCGCAGCCTGCAGCGGCGGCAGTCCCGGGTTAAAGGCGGCATTTTCAATATAAGCACCGCTGTAGATGCGTCCGCGGCTGTCCTGAAGAGCCACACCGCTGTGGGAATGAGAATACGGTGCATGGCTGCGGTTGGCTGCCTCGAGTGCTTTTCCGACCACTGCATTGGTGGCGAGGAAATGATAACCGTGATGCACCTGGTCAAATAACCGGGTTTCAATTCCCAGATCCACCGGCCCGAAAGCATGCGGCAGCAGCGTTTTCAGCGGCATAGCGGCCAGTTCCGGTAACTGGATCAGCAGTTCTGTACCGCTGTTCAGTTCATTCATAAACTGACGGCAGTGGCCGCACGGAGTGTAATTGACAGTTACTTTGCGCAAACCTTTCTCGCCGCGCAGCCAGGCGTGAGTGATCGCGCTCTGTTCTGCATGCACTGTCTGTTGTAACGGCACATGGCAGAATTCCATATTGGCGCCGAAATAGAGGTTACCGCTCAGTCCGTGTGCAATCGCGCCGACATTAAACCTGGATACCGGCGTCACGGCACAGGCTGCGGCCAGCGGCAGCATGGTCAGTGCAAGTGCATCCTCATCAGTATCTGTGGCGTTGCAGAGTGCGCTGACCTGTTTGGCCGATAAGTATCCCGGGAACGTATCAGCACAAACAATGTCTGTCAGCAGGGTCTGTAACGGGGAAGGGAGCGTGTTCAGGGCTGCATGAAAGCGGTTTTGCATAAAATGACCTCCATTATCAATGAGATCATTCTAGCGGGTAGTTATACATAATGAACGTGATTTTTATCACGTTCATTATGAAACGAATGAAACAAATATTGAATTTGCGAGATGGAGCTCAAATTTTCAGGTCAGCCGAATAATGCCAGCAGTACCGGGAAGATAAACGGCGCCATCAGAGAAGTAATAATCCCGCAGGTCATTAATGCCAGTGAACTGTAAGCGCCTTCCACATAATCCTCTTCCGCGCAGCGGGCGGTACCGAGGGCGTGAGAGGCTGTACCCATTGCCAGGCCGCGTGAGGCTTTGGTCGTAACCCGCAGGCGTCTGAACAGGGTATGGCCGAAAATCGCGCCGAGGATCCCGACGAAAATCACACATACAGCACTGATTGCCGCCACGCCGCCGATAGAATTGGACACCGCGATCGCAATCGGGGTGGTGACTGACTTAGGCAGGATAGAGGCCGCAATTTCCGGTGTCGCGCCCATCATAAAGGCAATAGCGGTGCCGGTAACCATGGCAATCACACTCCCGGCAAAGCAGATGGTGATGATGGATTTCCACTGTGCACGGATCTGATGCAGCTGTTCATACAGCGGAAACGCCAGTGCCACCACCGCAGGTTGCAGCAGATCGTTGAGAATGCGGCTGCCCTCAAAATAGTGGTTGTATGAAGTTCCGGTGAATATCAGCAGCGGAATGATAATCACGATGGATATCAGCAGCGGGTTTAATACCGGCAGCTTAAATTTGATATAGATAGCTCTGGCGAGAAAATAGACGCCGATGGTAAGCGGGAGCGACCACCAGATATGCGTTAACATTTGCGTTTCTCTTGTTGTTCGGTGTGTTCTGCTGCGGCAACCGCATCGGCTTCCTGTTGTTCCGGAACCGGAACATGGCGGCGGTGAATAAATTCAGAACTCAGCGCCACAGCACACATGGCGATAAAGGTACTGACGACACAGGCGATGAGGATCGGCAGCAGCTGGGCGCTGAGGGTATCGTAATAGTTCATCACACCGATACCGATCGGCAGAAATAACATCGTCATGTTTTTCATTAATAAGGTACAGCCGGGCTGAACCCAGTGCGCCGGAACAATCTGCAGTGCGAGCAGCACAAAAAGCAGCAGCATGCCCACGATGCTGCCCGGGACGGAAAACGGCAGTAACACCGCGATAATATTGCCGGCAAACAGGCACAGATACAGGATCAGAAATGCCCGGAGATAGCGCCAGCCGGTTTCCGCTATCTGTTTTGGTTTCATGATAATGTTCCTTCTTGGATGAACCTATTCATCATACAATTAACTTTTTATTTGTGCTATAGGTCACATAAAAAAACCTGCACCGGAGCGCAGGTTTTTTTCAGTTTATTGTACAGAGAAGAACTTACTTCACCTGCTGACCTGGTTGTGCACCGGAATCCGGGCTGAGCAGGAAAATCTCGTTTCCGCCCGGGCCTGCGGCCATGACCATGCCTTCAGAGATCCCGAAACGCATTTTGCGTGGTGCGAGGTTAGCGACCATCACTGTCAGGCGGCCTTCCAGCGCTTTCGGATCCGGATACGCCTGGCGGATGCCGGAGAAGACCTGACGGGTTTCGCCACCGAGATCCAGTACCAGTTTCAGCAGTTTGTCAGAGCCGTCCACGAAATCGGCAGACATGATCTGTGCAATACGCATATCAACTTTGGCAAAATCATCAAAGCTGATGGTGTCCGCAATCGGATCATCTGCCAGCGGGCCGCTGACCGGTTTGGCTGACATCGCTTTGATATCCTCTTTGGAAGCTTCAATCATCTCTTCCACTTTCGCCATTTCAATACGGCTGAACAGGGCCTTGAAGTCTGCGATCTGATGATCCAGCAGCGGTTTGGCAATGCCGTCCAGTGTCAGTTCCTGATTCAGGAACGCTTCACTGCGGGCCGCCAGTTCCGGCATCACCGGTTTCAGGTAGGTCATCAGTGCGCGGAACAGGTTGATACCCATGGTGCAGATAGCGTGCAGCTCATCATCTTTACCTTCCTGTTTCGCCACCACCCACGGTGCTTTCTCATCAATATAGCGGTTGGCGACATCAGCCAGCGCCATGATTTCGCGGATAGCTTTGCCGAATTCACGGCTGGTGTACTCTTCGCTGATGGTTTTTTCAGCATCAACAAATTGCTGATATAACTCAGGTTCAGCCAGGGTTGCACTCAGGCGGCCGTTAAAGCGTTTTTTGATAAATCCGGCGGTACGGGATGCCAGGTTGACCACTTTGTTAACGATGTCACTGTTAACACGCTGAACGAAATCTTCCAGGTTGAGGTCGATATCATCAATACGTGAAGAGAGTTTCGCCGCGTAGTAATAACGCAGGCTGTCTGCATTCAGATGATTCAGATAGGTGCGGGCCTGGATAAAGGTACCGCGTGATTTGGACATCTTCGCGCCGTTAACCGTCACATAGCCGTGGACAAACAGGTTGGTCGGCTTGCGATAACCGCTGCCTTCCAGCATGGCAGGCCAGAACAGGCTGTGGAAGTACACGATATCTTTACCGATAAAGTGGTACAGATCAGCGTCAGAATCTTTCTTCCAGAACTCGTTAAAATCGAGATTGCCGCGTTTGTCACACAGATTTTTGAATGATCCCATGTAGCCGATTGGCGCATCCAGCCAGACATAGAAGTATTTGCCCGGTGCATCAGGGATCTCAAAGCCGAAATACGGTGCATCACGGCTGATATCCCACTGCTGCAGGCCGGAATCAAACCACTCCTGCATTTTGTTGGCAACCTGCTCCTGGAGCGCGCCGCTGCGGGTCCATGCCTGTAACATGTCAGCGAAAGCCGGCAGATCAAAGAAGTAGTGCTCACTTTCGCGCAGCACCGGTGTGGCACCGGAGACCACGGAGCGCGGGTTAATCAGCTCGGTCGGGCTGTAGGTCGCGCTGCACACTTCGCAGTTATCGCCGTACTGGTCTTCCGCTTTACATTTCGGGCAGGTGCCTTTTACAAAGCGGTCCGGCAGGAACATGCCTTTTTCCGGATCATACAGCTGGGAAATGGTCCGTGTTTCAATATGGCCGTTCTTTTTCAGCGCCAGATAGATATTCTCTGATAACACCCGGTTCTCTTCGCTGTGCGTGGAGTGGTAGTTATCAAAGCTGATGGCGAAATCGGCAAAATCTTTCTGATGCTCGATGCTCATGTTGGCGATCATCTCTTCAGGAGAGATCCCCTGCTGTTGTGCCTTGAGCATAATCGGGGTGCCGTGAGCATCGTCGGCGCAGATGAAGTGAACCTCTTTGCCGCGCATTCGCTGAAAACGGACCCAAATATCAGCCTGGATATGTTCCAGCATATGACCGAGATGGATTGAACCGTTTGCATATGGCAACGCACAGGTTACCAAAATTTTATTAGCGATCTGAGACATAGAGTATTTCACTTCCTCAAATAATAAAGGGTCTTTGATGTTAACCGATCCCGTCCACCCCTGCCAGCAGTAATCCGGCTTTGTGTGTGGTTTTCCGGACTTTTTTCTGCCGTGAACATCCGGCGATAACCCTGCTGATTGCAGGGGATTTGTTTTGTGCGGGTTTGCGCGGAATGACTAAATTAATCAGTTGGCTTCTGCTATCATTGAAGCCGATAGTTACAGGCAATAAAAACGATAAATTTAAGGAGCCGGGATGAATGCGAAATCCCCCGGGGAGATGAACCCTGAATTGCTGAACGACCAGGTCGCGCAGGTACTGGCGACATTTGAGCATCCGACACTCAAACGCAACCTGATTGCCATCAAAGCGCTGAATCACTGCGCAATGCTGGATGATGTGCTGCATGTTGAGCTGGTGATGCCGTTTGTCTGGAAGCGCCCGTTTGAAGCACTGATTGAAGCAAAAACCAAAGAATTACGCAAAGTGACCGGTGCGGCAGCGGTGGACTGGAAACTGCGTCATGATATCGCAACACTGCGCCGGGCCAACGATCTGCCGGGCATTAACGGTGTCCGCAATATCCTGGCGGTCAGCTCCGGCAAAGGCGGTGTGGGTAAATCCAGCACTGCGGTTAACCTCGCACTGGCACTGGCGGCAGAAGGGGCGAAAGTCGGTATCCTCGATGCGGATATTTACGGCCCGTCCATCCCGAACATGCTGGGCACCACCAAAGAGCGCCCGACCTCACCGGACGGCCAGCATATGGCCCCGATTATGGCTTACGGCCTGGCCTCCAACTCTATCGGTTATCTGGTGACAGATGATAACGCCATGGTCTGGCGCGGCCCGATGGCCAGTAAAGCCCTTATGCAGATGTTACAGGATACCCTGTGGCCGGATCTGGACTATCTGGTCATCGATATGCCGCCGGGCACCGGTGATATCCAGCTGACCCTCTCACAGAATATTCCGGTCACCGGAGCCGTGGTGGTAACCACGCCGCAGGATATCGCGCTGGTGGATGCCATGAAAGGTATCGTCATGTTCAAGAAAGTGAACGTGCCGGTTCTGGGGATTGTGGAGAACATGAGTGCGCACATCTGCAGTAACTGCGGCCATGTCGAGCCGATTTTCGGCACCGGCGGGGCGGAGAAACTGGCGGAACGCTATCACACCAAACTGCTGGGACAGGTGCCGCTGCATATTTCGCTGCGTGAAGACCTCGATCGCGGCCAGCCGACGGTGATGCGTGACCCGGATGGCGAGTTTGCGGATATCTACCGTGAGATCGCCGTAAATGTGACGGCAGAAATGTTCTGGGAAGGGGATAAAATCCCGACAGAGATCGCTTTCCGCGCAGTTTAAGCGGAATTTATTTCTGCTCCGGCACGTCCGGAAAGTCAAAAAGACCAGTGCAGTGATGTGCTGGTCTTTTTTTCGGGTGGCCATAAGAGCGGTTACCCCGAAATAATGAGGCCGGATGCCCGATTATGCTGGAATCTCACGCCGTTACTCCCTATAATTCAGCGCCGGGCGGACACGTTTTGTTACTCACGGCCGGATAAGCATTAAAAGAGGCCGCAGCAGACCGTTTCGGTTTTTTTCTCTCCTATTTTCAAACCGGGTTATTTCAATTATGGCTGACACAGCACAGCAGCAGTGCACTATCATCGGCATCACCGGCGCATCCGCGTCAGGAAAAAGTCTGATTGCCAACACGCTTTATCACGAGTTACGTGCTCAGGTGGGCGATCACAATATCGGTGTGATTCCGGAAGACTGCTACTATAAAGATCAGAGCGATGTGCCGATGGAAGAGCGCATCAAGGTCAACTATGACCATCCGGGCTCTATGGATCACGAATTGCTGTTACAGCATCTGAAAACACTGAAATCCGGTAAGTCGATTCAGTTACCGCAATATGATTACGCCGAGCATACCCGCAAACCGGAATCGGTTCTGTTCAGCCCGAAACGGGTGATTATTCTTGAGGGCATCCTGCTGCTGACAGACAAACGTCTGCGCGAGCAGATGGACTTCTCCATTTTCGTCGACACCCCGCTGGATATCTGCCTGATGCGCCGCATCCGCCGTGATGTGAATGAGCGCGGACGCACACTGGATTCGGTGATTGCACAGTACAATAAAACCGTCCGTCCGATGTACCTGCAATTTATTGAACCAACAAAACAATATGCTGATATCATAGTGCCGCGGGGCGGTAAAAACCGCGTGGCGATTGATATTCTGAAAGCCAAAATCAGTCAGTTCTGCGAGTAAGCCGCCGACAACGATTAATCCGCGTTTATCCGCCGGTGATAAACGCTGAGTTTTATAAGGATGATACCATGCGACTTTGTGACCGTGACATTATTCAGTGGCTTGATGACGGCAGACTGACCATCTCCCCGCGTCCGCCGGTTGAGCGGATCAACGGGGCGACCGCCGATGTCCGCCTCGGGCATCAGTTCCGGGTTTTCCGGGGCCATACCGCCGCGTATATTGATCTCAGCGGCCCGAAAGAAGAAGTGAATGCGGCGCTGGAAAATGTCATGAGTGATGAAATCACCCTGACTGAAGATGAAGTGTTCTACCTGCATCCGGGTGAACTGGCACTGGCAGTGACACTGGAATCTGTCACACTGCCGGATAACCTGGTCGGCTGGCTGGACGGGCGTTCATCACTGGCACGCCTCGGGCTGATGGTCCACGTGACCGCACACCGGATCGATCCGGGCTGGCACGGGCAAATCGTACTGGAATTTTACAACTCAGGTAAGTTACCCTTGGCACTGCGGCCGGGAATGGTGATCGGTGCCCTGAGTTTTGAGCCGTTATCCGGCTCCGCTGACCGGCCGTATAACCGCCGCAGCGATGCAAAATACAAAAATCAGCAGGGAGCTGTGGGCAGCCGTATCAGCGAAGATTAAACGGCGGACAGTACTGTCCGCCAGCGGGTTCAACAGAGAATGGGAAAGGAACAGGGATTATGAAACGATTTTTCACCACGCTGATTATTCTGCTTGTCGTGATAGCGGCGGGCCTCGCGGCCTTAATCCTGCTGGTGAACCCGAATGATTTCCGCGACTATATCGTTAACAAGGTGAAGGAAGACACCGGTTACGAGCTGGTGATGAAAGATGATATGCGCTGGCATGTCTGGCCGAAACTGAGCATCATCACCGGTAAAATGTCCCTGACTGCCCCCGATGCCGCCGAACCGGTGGTAACTGCCGAAAATATGCGCCTCGACGTTGAACTCTGGCCGCTGCTGTCCCATCAGTTATCGGTTCGTGAAGTGATGCTTGACGGCGCACTGCTGAAAATCCTGCCTGAAACCGAATCAAAAGAGAAGAAAAGCGCTCCTGTTGCGCCGGGTAATCAGAAAGCCCGCCCGGTGCCTGTCGAACAGGAAAACAAATGGTCGTTTGATGTTGACCGCATCCGTATCGCCAACAGCCTGCTGGTCTGGCAGACAGAAGACGGTTCGCAGATCAACATGCGCGATATTAACTTCTCTCTTGAGCGTAATACTCCTGAACGCTATGTGATAGCGCTGAACAGTAATATTCTGCGCAATCAGCAGGAGCTCTCTTTCAGCCTGAGTTCTGATATTGACCTCTCCCAGTACCCGGTGCAGGTCAGCGGCAATATTAACCGCCTGAATTACCGTCTGTCCGGTGCCGGTCTGTATGCCAACGGCATCAACGGCAACGGTACGACCACCTATACCTGGCACGAAGCGGTCGGCCAGGCACCGCAGTCCCTGATCCTGGAAAACCTGAAACTGAGCGCTAACGAAAGCCAGCTCAGCGGCACAGTGGAAGCGGCACTCGGTGAAACCCCGCGTTATGATATCCAACTGACCTCCTCAAAACTGAATCTGGATAATCTGCTCGGTTATGAGCGTGCCGTACATGCAGAAAACGGGGAAAAAACCCCGGTTGCCACCAAACCGGCGGTGGTTACCACCGGCAGTGATGCGGATAAATATGATCTGACCTTTATGAACCACTTCAATGCCACTCTGGCGCTGAATGTGGATTCCCTGATTTACCAGGGAATGGAAATCGGCCAGCTGACGGTGAAAGCAGAGAACCGGGGCAGCATCACGGAAATCTCCAAAATGACCGGCAACGTGTTCGGCGGCCGTTTCTCTCTGCCGATGACGATTTATTCCGAAAAAGTTCCGGCACAGCTGCGTATCAAACCGCTGTTACAGAATATTGATGTCAAACCGTTGCTGGCGGCGTTTAAAATGCCGGAAAAATTCACCGGACGCCTGAGTTTTGACGGCGATCTGCGTGGTACCGGTTATGACCAGGACGCGGTCTTAAACAACTGGCGCGGTGACGTGGCACTGACCATCACTGATGTTAAGCTGCTCGGCCTGAATATTCCGTATCTTATCCAGCAGTCGCTCTCCCAGGCGACAGATAAAGTGGCGCAGCCGGAATCGATGGATGCTATGACCGAAGCGAAAAAACTGGAAGCTATCGGTACCCTGAATAACGGTGAAGTAAAAATCAGTAAAATTCTGGCGGTATCCGATGCCTTTAATATCACCGGCAGCGGCCGGACGAACCTGGTGAAACAGAATATGGATGTGAACCTGGGGGTTCAGATCTTAAAAGGCTGGGGGAAAACCAATGACCTGGTGACCTGGCTGCAGTCTGTCCGTATTCCGGTGGTGCTGTTCGGTAACTGGGATAATATTCAGTATAAGTTCGAAGTGGAAAACCTGTTGCGTAATCAGATACAGCAACGGGTAAAACAGGCAGCCGGAGAGTTGCTGAATGAAAAAACCGGAAAGGAGCTCAAAGCTGTGGAATCCTTGCTTAACCGGTTATAAATTCGCGGACGATTTATACAAACAGAGCAGTGACGATAATTTATATTGTCACTGCTTTTTTAATGCCGGAGGCCGGAACACTTAAATGATACGGGTAATAACTAAGGTTCATTGACGCATATCATTTAATCTGTTCCCGGTTTTCGGCAGAGTGCATTAATCATTTTTATAAATAAAAATACCAGACAGGAGCAGAAATGTTAGATCTTCTTATTGGTGCTGTCGTCGCTGTCGGCGTCGGGCGCTATATTATTAAAGGGTATTCAGCCACAGGGGTGCTGATGGTCGGGGGCTTACTGCTTCTGATCATCAGTGTCATCATGGGGAAAAACATCCTGCCGTCCGCCGCCACCTCCACCGGCTGGGGACCGACAAACATTATTGAGTATGTGAAGTACCTGCTGATGAACCGCGGCGGCGACCTCGGTATGATGATCATGGTACTGTGCGGCTTTGCGGCTTATATGACTCATATCGGTGCCAACGACGTGGTCATCAAAATGGTCTCCAAACCGTTACAGGTCGTGAACTCTCCGTACCTGCTGATGATCGTGGCCTACTTTATTGCCTGTCTGATGTCTCTGGCGGTTTCCTCCGCCACCGGTCTCGGTGTGTTACTGATGGCAACCCTGTTCCCGGTGATGGTGAACGTGGGGATCAGCCGTGGTGCGGCGGCGGCTATCTGTGCCTCTCCGGCGGCAATTATCCTGGCACCGACCTCCGGCGATGTGGTAATTGCGGCAGAAGCATCTCAGATCCCGCTGAAAGAGTTTGCATTCAGCCTGACTCTGCCGATTTCTATCGTGGCGATTGTATCTATGGCGATTGCTCACTATTTCTGGCAGCGTTTCCTCGATCGCAAAGAAGATATCAAATCTGAGATCCTGGACGTCAAAGAAATCACCACCAATGCGCCGAAATTTTATGCCATTCTGCCGTTTATGCCGATCATCGGCGTACTGCTGTTTGATGGTAAGCCGTTCAGCATCGGTTTCCTGAGCCATATCGTGCTGCCTGAATTACACATCATCACGATTATTGTCGGCTGTATTATTCTGTCGGCCATCATTGAATTCCTCCGTGGTTTTGACGGCAAGAAAGTCTATGCCGGGCTGGATGTCTGCTACCGTGGTATGGCGGATGCCTTTGCCACCGTGGTTATGCTGCTGGTGGCGGCCGGTGTGTTTGCTCAGGGTCTGAGCACTGTCGGCTTTATCTCCGGTCTGATCAGCCTGGCGCAGTCTTTCGGTTCCGGCGCGATTATCATGATGATTGCTCTGGTGATTATTACCATGCTGGCGGCGATGACTACCGGTTCCGGTAATGCGCCGTTCTATGCGTTTGTGGAGCTGATCCCGCGCCTGGCACAGCAGATGGGTATCAACCCGGCGTACCTGGTGATCCCGATGTTACAGGCATCCAACCTCGGCCGTACCATGTCACCGGTTTCCGGTGTGGTGGTGGCGGTTGCCGGTATGGCGAAAATTTCACCGTTTGAAGTGGTGAAACGGACATCCGTTCCGGTGCTTGTCGGCCTGCTGGTGGTGATTGTCGCCACTGAGTTCCTGGTGCCGGTAACACTGTAAAACAACACGGGCCGCACCGGTTATCCGCTGCGGCTTTTTTGTATCAGTACGGAAAGTGTGAGGTTGGCTTTGGATAAGATTTTTACCGGTGTGGTGCAGGGCACGGCGCTGATTCTAAAAATTGAAGAAAACAATGATCATCTGATTCATATTGTGCAGTTTCCGGAGGAGTTGTTAACGGGGCTGGTGATTGGTGATTCCGTATCGTATAACGGCTGCTGCCTGACTGTCGCAGCGATTGATAACAGCCATGTCGGGTTTTATCTTTTCACCGATACCCTGCTGAAAACCGCGCTCGGGCGGCTGGCTGCGGGTGATAAGGTCAATATCGAAAGAGTGGCGGTCTGATGATATAAAAAAAACCCCGTATCTGACGGGGTTTTTGTTCTGTGAGGGGCGTTAATTACACACGGTTAAAGGCAAGAATACGGACTGAACGCAGGTCAGCCTGAGACTCGTCGGCAATTTTCTGAGTAGCTTGTTCTAATGCATCCCGGGGTGACACACCGGCTTCGGTTTCTGTGATCTGATGTCCCTGTAAAGTGTCTCCGTTACGGGCACGCACTTTGTACGATACAAACCAATAATCCATATCATCACCTGCTTCTGTCATTAATCGTTTAATCACCATAGCGGTTTACGTCACTGATTAATGTGACCGGAATCAATCATTTAATTGTTTTTCTGTCCGGACGGCAGCGCATCAGCCTGAGCCGCGATATCTTCCAGAATCGTTTCCCGTTCAAAGAGCAATTGTTGTTCACGGCTTGAAGAGCAGGTGAACAGAAGCAGGATAAGCAGACCGGTTGCGGCGGCGGAAATCAGCCATGAACGGCGATCCATTCTGCGGTTACGGACACCGGAGGCAGCGGAATACAGCCATCCCAGAACGGCACCGCAAATCAGCCCGCTGAAATGGGCCACATTATCCGTCACCGGCTCCTCATCATCCGGCACTGCACTGAGTACCGACAGTACGATCAGGACAATCATGGTGATCAGCAGATTTTTATAACGCAGGCTGTCCGCCACCGACACGGACGGATCTTTCCGGGCCCGGATAAGATACATCACGGTGGTACCGGCAAGCCCCATAATGGCGCCGGAGGCCCCGACACCGACAGTCACCGGAATGCCGGACAGCGGAGACATATCGTTCTGAGTGGCCTGCCAGAGCGCGCTGGCAAAGGATGCGGAAATACCGGTAAACAGATAGATAAACAGCATTCTCATTTTGCCGGTCAGCGCTTCACAGTTAATGCCGAACACCAGAAGGGCGATGAGATTGACGCCCAGATGAAACGGATCGGAATGAAGCAGGATGCTGGTTATATAGCGCCACCAGTCGCCGGTCAGTGATAACTGATACACACTGCCGCCCGCCAGCAGCATATTGTAGACCTGGTCTGCCAGCGGCGAAGCGTAATTCACCTGCCAGATATAAACGCCGGTATTGAGCAGGGCGAGGAAAAAGGTGAGCAGCATGGCTGAGAGCCGGTACTCCGGCCGTGAAGGCAGAACCACATCACCCCAGGGATTTATGTTATTCATTATTATTTTGCGGATAATTTGATTTGATTAAGTCTATTTGAGGGGCAGGCAGGCTGTAAACAGGAAAAAGCCGGGATAATTATCCCGGCTCTGACAAATGCGGATAGCGGCAGGAATTAATTATTTTCCAGCCATTCGGTGTGGAACACGCCGTCTTTATCAGTACGTTTATAAGTATGTGCACCGAAATAGTCACGCTGTGCCTGGATCAGGTTCGCCGGCAGTACCGCGCTGCGGTAGCTGTCATAATAGGCGATAGCGGCAGAGAAGGTCGGTGTCGGGATACCGTGCTGAACACCGTAGCAGACCACATCACGCAGTGCCTGCTGATATTCATCGGCAATCTGTGTGAAGTAAGGGGCCAGCAGCAGGTTAGCCAGTGCCGGGTTTTCCGCATATGCGTCAGTGATTTTCTGCAGGAACTGGGCACGGATGATACAACCGGCGCGGAAGATTTTCGCGATTTCGCCGTAGTTCAGATCCCAGTTGTACTCATCAGAGGCAACGCGCAGCTGTGAGAAGCCCTGAGCATAAGAGACAATTTTACCCAGATACAGGGCGCGGCGGACTTTTTCAATAAACTCTGCTTTATCACCGCTGAACACAGCTGCTTTCGGTCCTTTCAGTACTTTGGAAGCCGCAACGCGCTGGTCTTTCAGAAACGAGATATAACGGGCAAATACGGATTCGGTGATCAGTGTCAGCGGCACGCCGAGGTCGAGCGCGCTCTGGCTGGTCCATTTACCGGTACCTTTGTTAGCGGCTTCATCGAGGATCACATCCACCAGATAGTTGCCGTCTTCATCTTTCTTGCGGAAGATATCTTTTGTGATATCAATCAGGTAGCTGCTCAGTTCGCCGTTGTTCCACTCACTGAAGACGGAAGCCAGTTCATCATTGCTGATGCCGAGGGCATTTTTCAGGACGGAGTAAGCTTCCGCAATCAGCTGCATATCGCCGTATTCGATACCGTTGTGAACCATTTTGACGTAATGACCGGCACCGTCAGCACCGATATAGGTCACACACGGCTCGCCTTCGGCCTGTGCCGCGATCTGTTTCAGGATCGGGGCAACCAGTTCGTAAGCTTCTTTTTGTCCGCCCGGCATAATGGACGGCCCTTTCAGTGCGCCTTCCTCACCACCGGAAACGCCGGTGCCGATAAAGTTAAAGCCCTGTTCGGACAGCTCTTTGTTACGGCGGATGGTGTCCTGAAAGAAGGTGTTACCGCCGTCGATCAGAATGTCGCCTTTATCGAGATGCGGAGTGAGGGACGCGATGGTTTTGTCGGTGGCTTCACCGGCTTTGACCATCAGCAGGATACGGCGGGGTTTTTCCAGGGAGTCAACAAACTCTTCAATGCTGTAGCTGGGAACCAGTTTTTTTCCCGGGTTTTCAGCAATCACTTCATCGGTTTTATCTGAAGAGCGGTTAAAAACAGAAACAGAATAACCGCGGCTTTCAATATTCAGTGCGAGGTTACGGCCCATAACGGCCATACCGACAACACCAATTTGTTGTTTGGACATGAAGACTCCTTCAGGAATTGACCCGTGACTAACGACGATTTCGTTAGCTGACTGTTAATTTCGTCACAGTTTAACGCATGTAAAGGCTGCGTGGTAGCGATTGATGCAAACGGTCTCGTCATAGCGCACAACAGGAACAGCGGCAAAGTACGGAATTTTTTATTGCTATTTGGCCGCACAATCCGCATTATTCCGGATGCAGCATAAACTGTGTGAATAAAAGGTAAAACTAACCGTATGGAATGGATCGCTGATCCGTCGATTTGGGCCGGCCTGGCCACATTAATCGTACTCGAAATTGTTCTTGGTATTGATAACCTTGTTTTCATTGCCATTCTTGCCGATAAACTTCCTCCTGCACTGCGTGACAAAGCCCGTATAACCGGTCTGCTGTGTGCGCTGGTCATGCGTATTATTCTGCTGTTCAGCCTCTCCTGGCTTATCACGCTGACCAAACCGATGTTTACGATGTTCGGCCATCCGTTCAGTGCGCGTGACTTAATTATGCTGATCGGGGGTCTGTTCCTGCTGTTCAAAGCCACAATGGAGCTGAACGAACGGCTGGAAGGCGGTGAGCATAACGACGGGCAGCAGCGGAAAACCTCAAAATTCTGGGCGGTGGTGGCACAGATTATTGTGCTGGACGCCGTCTTCTCGCTGGACTCCGTGATCACGGCAGTCGGGATGGTGGACCACATCGGTGTGATGGTCACGGCGGTGATTATTGCCATGCTGCTGATGATCTGGGGCAGCCGTCCGCTGACCCGCTTTGTCAATGAGCACCCGACCATTGTTATCCTGTGTCTCAGCTTCCTGCTGATGATCGGTTTCAGCCTGGTGGCGGAAGGGTTCGGCTATCACATTCCGAAAGGTTACCTCTACGCGGCGATCGGTTTCTCCATCATGATTGAGATGCTCAACCAGGTGGCAATGTTTAACCGCCGTAAATTCCTGCGCGGGAGAAACTCTCTGCGCCAGCGCACGGCGGAAGCGGTACTGCGTATTCTGAGCGGCAAGCGCGAATCTTCAGAGCTGGATAACCGCACGGCGGATCTGATTTCGGATAATCAGGAAATTTTTGACCCGGAAGAGCGGCAGATGATTGTCCGCGTGCTGGGGCTGTCGCAGCGTAACGTCAACAGTATTATGACCTCGCGTCATGATGTGGAGATGCTGCGGATTGATGCGACCAGTGATGAAATTGCGGCACTGCTGATTAAAAATCCGCACACCCGCGTGGTGATCAAAGGCTCGGCGGATGATGATGAACTGCTGGGTGTGGTGCATGTGATTGACCTGCTGCATCAGCGTTTACAACAGGATACGCTGGATCTGCATGCGCTGATCAAACAGCCGCTGGTCTTCCCTGAACAGCTGTCATTACTGAAAGCGCTGGAGCAGTTCCGTCAGGCGCAGACACACTTTGCCTTTGTGGCCGATGAGTTCGGGTATGTCGAAGGGGTGGTGACACTGACAGATGTGATGGAAACCATTGCCGGTAATCTGCCGGTCAGCGGTGTTGAGAATGATGCCCGCCATGACATTCAGTTTACGGATGATAACAGCTGGATCACCAACGGCTTTATGCCGCTGGAGGATTTAATCAACTATATTCCGCTGACACTCGATGAAAAACGCGAGTATGAAACGGTGGCCGGTCTGCTGATGGAGCATTTGCAGCGTCTGCCGAAAGTCGGTGAGCAGATTAACATTGATGGCTGCCTGTTTGAGCCGCTGGAAATTCAGAATCACCGTATTAACCGTGTGAAAATCACACTGCCGGAGAATCCGGAAGACCGTGATGATTACTAAGGGTTAAAACAATAACGCCGCCGGAGACGGCGGCGTTATTCTCATTTCTGTGCAGGTTATTCAACCGGGGCACATTCAAAATCACTGAAGATTTTCTGGCTGTTTTTGGCGCGGGGTTTAAATTTTCCGGCTGGTTTGTTAGTTACAGGTAATAATCACGCGATCACCGGATCCGTTACTGATGCAGTATTCAGTAAATCCCCGGGCAGCGCCCATTGACCAGGTATCAGGGACTGCATAAGCAGAGCAGGCGGTAATCACACCGGCCAGTAGTATTTTTTCATTTAAGATATCTGTCAGGGTGGCCGGTAACGGGGTATTCAGATTTTGACACACAATAATTTTACAATTACTGATTTATCTGCTTTATTTTTATCTTTAATTGTATACCCTGCAATTCCTGAATTATGGTTATGTATCAGATTTCCTGAGGGATAAAAAAACCGCCTATGTCTGTTGTGACACTGATCCTTATTTTTCTGCTGGCTGTGATTGCCAGTGTGTTTATCTCCCGTCTGCTGGGGGACAAAATTCCGCTGCCTTTTATTCAGATTGCCATTGGCGCGGGGTTATCACTCTTCGGTTTTGATGTTGCGTTTGAGCCGCATCTGTTCCTGTTCCTCTTTATTCCGCCGTTGCTGTTTCTGGATGGCTGGCGGATCCCGAAAGAAGCGCTGTTCAGTGATATCAAACCGATTTTCTCGCTGGCCATCGGTCTGGTGTTTTTCACCGTTGTCGGCATGGGGCTGTTTATCCACTGGCTGATCCCGGCGGTTTCTCTTGCGGTTGCTTTTGCACTGGCGGCGATTTTGTCACCGACAGACCCGGTGTCTGTGGCGGCAATGACGGTCAATGCGCCGCTGCCGTCCCGTATGGCTCATATTCTGGAAGGGGAATCCCTCTTTAATGATGCCAGCGGCCTGGTGTGCTTCAGTTTTGCGGTAGGTGCGGCACTGACCGGGACGTTTTCTCTGCCGTCGGCTGCCGGGAAGTTTATGGTGGTGGCGCTGGGCGGGATTATGGTTGGCCTGCTGATTGCCATGTTTATCGGGAAAGTGAACCAGTTCCTGGTGCAGCGCACCGGGGAAGACCCGGCGATTCAGATTATGATCAGCCTGCTGATCCCGTTTGTCTCTTATCTGGCGGCAGAGCACCTGGGTGTGTCCGGGATCCTGGCCGCAGTGGCGGCCGGTATCGCCATGCACTATGAGCGCATTGTCGGCCGTATGCAGTCTGCCACCCGCATGCAGAGCAAGGCGGTCTGGGACACCGTGCAGGTCGCGCTGAACGGGATGATCTTTATTCTGCTGGGTGAACAGTTACCGGGAATGTGGCGCTCAGTGCCGCAGGTGGCGGCGGATGCCGGGGCTTCCGCGCCGTGGGTACTGCTGCTGTACGTGGTGATTATCACCTTTGGCCTGGCGGTGCTGCGTTTTGCCTGGGTATGGATTGCCATGACACTGACGGTTTTCCGCCAGCGCCGCAAAGGTAAGCAGTCTGATATGCCGCATCTGCGCCTGATGGCGATTATGGCAACCGCCGGTGTGCGCGGGGCGATTACCCTCGCCGGTATCCTGACACTGCCGATGCTGATGAATGACGGTTCACCGTTTCCGCACCGGGATCTGGCTATCTTCCTCGCCATGGGGGTAATTCTGTTTTCACTGGTGATTGCAGCAGTTGCACTGCCGGTGCTGACCAGAGGGCTGAATACGGACTTACCGCATGATAATGAAGAGCTGAATGCCCGTTTCACCCTGAATGAAGCCGCAATGAGCAATCTGCGTGTGCAGATGGCGGAGCCGCTGGAAGATATTGATGAAATGACACTGCGCACAGAAGTGGGGACTCATTTGCTGGAGATCTACGGCCGTCATCTTGACAGTAACAGTGATGACCAGACTGCCGGATTTGACTGGCATAATGTGATCCGCATGGAACGGCGGATGTCACTGACAGCGCTTCAGGCGGAGCGGGATGCCCTCAAACAGCTGCGTAAGAGTAAGAATATCAGTGAGCACACTTACACCCGGCTGGTGCAGGAACTGGATCTGAAAGAAGAGGCGCTGAAACTGGCGCTGCACTGACAGTAACAGAATAAAAATCAAAGACCCGTAGTGCGGGTCTTTTTTTACATCACAACACTGCTGCGGGTATGTGCCTGCAGAACCCGTGAGGCGGTCTGTGTCATGGTATCGTTGATTTCATCGAGCCAGTGATGAACCTGCTCAGCGGATAACTGCAGTGACGGGCAATCCCGGTCCTTCTGGTTGTTCTCTTCCAGTAACAGAACCAGTTCGGTATCCAGCAGAGACTGGATCATATCTATCCACAGGCCGATTTGCTGGTTCAGCGGCTTTCCGGCCGGAGAGGTGATGCAGTAGCGGTTGAGCCGTTCAGCGGCGGTATACTGAAAATCATCCCGCAGTGCCATCCGCTCTGCCAGTGTGGCGGTTTCAGGCGCGGGCAGCGGAGTACCGAGACAGGTAAACTCATAACTGTCTTCCCGGGTAAACAGACTGTCATTCAGCCGGATCTGCTTTTCCTCATAATGCATCAGGACTTCACGCAGCAGGGCACTGACCGCAAAAAAGTGGTCGGTTTTATGAAACTGGCTGCCGTTAAGATACGGTGCACTCAGCTGCTGCCGCAGGGATTGCTCATCTTCCTCCGGTGAGGAGACAAAACGCCTGCGGGATTTCTGTGTTTTGAACCAGCGGCGCCAGCGGTGGCGCGACAGATACAGCAGCAGGCTGAGTAACAGCAGATAATAAAGCGAGTCTAAAAGTTCGTCCTGCATAAGCGCCTTCCCAAGCAAAAATCAGAGTTCACGGCGGACAAACGATACTGTTTCAGGATCGGCAATCCGCTGATAGTCCTTTGTATTCAGAATAATGGAGCACTCCAGGCTGCCGGCATTAAAGGCCAGCTCACTGAAACGTTCAAATAACATCGGATCGGCAACGAGACGGAGATCAGGGTGAAAGCTGAACGGCGGGATAGCACCGAACACACACTGTGTCAGTTCAGCTGTTTCTGCAGGGCTGGCGAGAGAGGCGCGGGTGCCGCCGGTTTTTTTTGCCAGTGCCTGTAAATCCGCCTGCTGATCAGAAGGCAGAATCGCAAGAACATACTGACGTACACCGTTTCCCTTGATATGACAAACCAGTGCTTTGGCACCCTGACCGTGGTGTGTGCCGCGCACTCTGGCGACTTCTTCGGTTTTCCCGGCGGAGGCATGATGTACCACACGGTAGCGGGCATTATGTTCATCCAGCCGGGCGGTCAGTTTCTCAAAAATCGGGGTCATATCACTCACAGTCTCTGCATTTGTTGCCAATATCCTGCCTATTATAGAAGGTTACGGCAACAAAAACAGCGGACAAAAAAGGATTTCCCCCGCTTTCGGATTAACGGTGACGGGAGCGCAGTTTTTCAATAACAGCGGCCAGATCCAGATCGGCATCCTGGAGCAGTACCAGCAGGTGATAGAGCAGATCCGCTGATTCCGACGTCAGTTCCGCTTTATCGCGGACAGTAGCGGCCAGTGCGGTTTCCACGCCTTCCTCGCCCACTTTCTGCGCAATCCGTTTGGTCCCGGCGGCATAAAGTTGCGCCGTGTAAGAGCTGTCAGGATCGGCTGTTTTGCGGGATTTGATCACGTACTCCAGTTCATACAGGAAACCCTGTGCAGTTTGTGCCGGCGCAAAACAGCTGTTGGTACCCTGATGACAGGTCGGGCCGATCGGGGTGACCAGCGCGAGCAGCGTGTCGTTGTCACAATCTTTAAACAGGTCTTCCAGATTAAGGAAATGCCCGGATGATTCCCCTTTGGTCCACAGCCGCTGTTTGGTGCGGGAATAAAACGTCACGCGTTTTTCGCTGATCGTTTTGTCCAGTGCGTCGCGGTTCATGTAGCCCAGCATCAGCACATCACCGGAGACGGCGTGCTGAACAATAACCGGCAGCAGGCCGCCGGTTTTCTGCCAGTCCAGTTGTGCGATTTCCTGTTCCGTGAGCATTGTGTGTTACTCCTGTATTCTGACAACGATCCCGTCGCGGGCAAGTCCGCGTTTCAGGTCGCCGATATTAATAATTTGTTTGTGGAAGACGGAGGCGGCAAGCGCGCCGTCCACACCGGCCTGTAAAAACGCATCACGGAAGTGATCCGGATGACCGGCACCACCCGAGGCAATCAGCGGTACCTGGCACACCTCACGCACTTTTTTCAGCTGCTCCAGGTCGTAGCCGTTGCGCACACCGTCCTGGTTCATCATATTAAGGACGATCTCTCCGGCGCCGCGCTGCTGCACTTCCTGTACCCAGTCGAGGGTGTTACGGGAAGTGGCGATGGTGCGTTTTTCATCACCGGTAAACTGATAGACCTGATAGTTTCCGCTTTCCGCATCGTGCCAGGTATCGATCCCGACGACAATGCACTGCACGCCGAAGCGGTCAGCCAGCCGGGTGATGAGGGTCGGGTCACTCAGCGCCGGGGAGTTAACGGAGATTTTATCCGCCCCGAAACTGAGGATCGCGGCAGCATCTTCGGTACTGCGGATCCCGCCTGCCACACAGAACGGAATATCAATCACTTCTGCTACTTTGGCTACCCAGCTTTTATCCACCACGCGACCATCAGAGGAGGCGGTGATATCATAGAATACCAGCTCATCCGCGCCTTCTTCGGCATAACGGCGGGCGAGGGGGACGATGTCGCCGATGATTTCGTGATTACGGAACTGAACCCCTTTGACCACCTGTCCGTCACGGACGTCCAGGCAGGGAATTATGCGTTTTGCCAGCATGCGATAGCCTCCGGTAATGTCATTTTGCCGTCGAGCAGCGCCCGGCCAACGATTACGCCCGCCACACCGGTGGCAGGCAGCGGGGCGATATCACTCAGCCCGCCGATACCGCCGGAGGCCTGAAAGGCAATCTCCGGGAACGCGGCACAGATTTCCTGATAAAGCGCCACATTGGAGCCCGCCAGGGTACCGTCTTTTGAGATATCGGTACATAATACGTGGCGCAGCCCGGCAGAGGCGAAATCGCGGATCACGTCTTCGATGGTCTGCTCTGAATCTTCCTGCCAGCCGCTGACCGCAACCCGTTTTTTACCGTCCGCGCCGATGCGCACATCCAGCGCCAGTACGATGCGTTCCGCGCCCCAACGGGCAAACCAGCATTTTACTTGTTCCGGGGATTTGATCGCCGTGGAGCCGACCACCACACGGGCGGCACCGGCATCAAGCAGGGCAGCAACATCTTCTTCAGTACGGATCCCGCCGCCGATCTGTACCGGCACGCTCACACCCGCCAGCAGTGTCTTCAGCAGCGGGATCTGACGCTTCGCCGGGTCTTTGGCGCCGGTTAAATCCACAAGGTGCAGCAGTTGCGCCCCTTCGCGCTCATAAGCCTGCAAACGGCTGAGCGGATCCGCGCCGTAATCGCGCTGTTTTGCATAATCGCCCTGGTGAAGGCGCACTACCTGTCCGTCAATTAAATCCAGTGCGGGAATGATCATGACGCTTTCATCTCCAGAAAATTTTTAATCAGTGTGATACCGGTTTTACCTGAACGCTCCGGGTGGAACTGCACGCCGTAAAAATTATCGCGGCAGAGAACACTGCTGAAAGCCTCACCGTACGTGGTGGTGGCTGCCGTGGCGTCGCTGACCGGACAGGAGTAACTGTGAACAAAGTAAAAATAGCTCTGCGGCGCGATATCACGGAACAGCGGCAGATCGGCGGTAAATTCAACAGTATTCCAGCCCATGTGCGGCACCGGCAGACCATCCGGCGTCATTTTCTGTACGGGGGTATCAATCAGACCGAGCAGATCGATATTTCCCTCTTCGCTGGTGGTGCCGAGCAGCTGCATGCCGAGGCAAATCCCCAGCACCGGCTGGGTCAGGGAACGGATGGTGCTCACCAGCCCGCGCGCTGTCAGATTTTCCATTGCCGCGCCCGCCGTCCCGACTCCCGGCAGAAAGACTTTATCTGCCTGACGGATAAGGTCAGGGTCGGCGGTGACCAGCGGCTGATAACCAAGACGCTCCACCGCGTAGCGGACGGAGGCGATATTGGCACAGTCGGTATCGGTGATCACTATGTGCATCACAGCACCCCTTTTGAACTCGGCAGAACATTACCTTCCACACGGATAGCCTGGCGCAGTGTCCGTCCGAACACTTTAAACAGGCTTTCGGCTCTGTGGTGGTCGTTCTTCCCTTTGGTTTTCAGGTGTAACGTGCAGCCCATGGTATAGGAGAGCGAGCGGAAGAAGTGCTCAATCATCTCAGTGCTCAGGTCGCCGACACGCTGATATTTAAAATCGGCTTTGTATTCCAGGTGCGGACGGCCGGAGATATCCAGAGCGCAGCGGGCAAGACACTCATCCATCGGCAGGGTAAAGCCGAAACGGGTGATACCGCGCTTATCGCCGAGTGCCAGTTTCAGGGCTTCGCCCAGCGCCAGTCCGGTATCTTCCACGGTGTGGTGATCATCAATCACCAGGTCGCCGCTGACCTGAATATTGAGGCGGAAACCGCCGTGGGTGGCAATCTGATCCAGCATGTGATCGAAAAAGCCGACACCGGTGCGGATGGTGCTGCCGCCTTCGCGGTCGAGCCATACTTCGGTGAGAATATCGGTCTCTTTGGTTCTGCGCTCCACGCGGCTGTAACGGTCACGGCGGGTCAGCTGCTCTGCGATACTGTTCCAGTCAGTGTCCGGCTGGCCGTAACGCAGGCCGGTAATGCCCATGTTTTCCGCGAGCTGAATGTCAGTTTCACGATCGCCGATCACATAGCTGTTTTTCGCGTCAATAACGCCCGGCAGCAGGTATTTTTCCACCAGCGTGATTTTCGGTTTGCGGCAGTTGCAATTATCCGCCGGTTTGTGCGGACAAATCAGCACCTCATCAAAGGTAATGCCCTGAGAGGTGAAAATCTGCATCATCAGCTGGTGCGGTGCCTCGAAATCCGCCTGCGGGAAACTGTCTGTACCGAGTCCGTCCTGGTTGGTGACCATCACAAAGCGGTATCCGGCCTCTTTCAGCTTCAGCAGCGCGGGGATCACATCCGGCTCAAAAGCCAGTTTGTCTAATCTGTCCACCTGAAAATCCACCGGTGGTTCGGTGATCAGAGTGCCGTCGCGGTCAATAAATAAAACGTTCTGTGTCATGGTATCCGTTGTCCTCAGATTATGGCATTTCAAGCGCGGCGATAGCGGTGATCACCCGCAGGCATTCCGCCCGGGTGCCGACAGTAATGCGCAGACAGTTTTCCAGCCCGCGTTGTTTGCTCTGGTCACGCAAAATAATTCCCTCATTCCACAGGCTGCGGAAAACCCGTTCCGCATCACGGAAACGCACCAGAATGTAGTTGGTTTTGCTCGGGAAAACGGTTTCCGTCAGCGGCAGCTTTTGCAGCTCATCACACAGCATCTGCCGGTTGCGGCAGATTTCGGTAACGCGCTCCTGCATTACGGCAATGCCTTCCGGCAGCAGGGCTTCGGCAGCAATGGCTGCCACCGGGGATGACAGCGGATAGGGCGCGATCACTTTCATCAGCACGTTAATAATATCTGCAGAGGCCAGTGTGAAGCCGCAGCGCAGCCCGGCGAGCGCAAACGCTTTGGAGAGCGTGCGCAGGATCACCAGGTTAGGGTATTCTTTCAGCCACGATGCCACGCTGAACTCCGGGCAGAACTCGATATAGGCCTCATCGACCACAATCAGTGCCCGGTTATCCACGATATCAAACAGATAACGCAGATCCTGTTCGCGGATCGGGTTGCCGGTCGGGTTATTCGGGTGACAGACATAAATCACTTTCACGCCGCTGAGACTGGCGGCAATGCTGTCCAGATCCAACTGCCAGCCATCCAGTGACGGCACCACTTTCTGTGCGATACCAAAGGTTTCCGCACTGACACTGTACATGCCGTAGGTCGGCGGGCAAAACAGCACCGCATCTTTCCCCGGCTCACAGAAGGCACGGATCAGTAATTCAATGCTTTCATCCGCGCCGCGCCCCGAGATAACCTGCTCCGGACTGACACCGGCGTAAGCCGCATAGCGGTTGATCACGTTCGCAGGCTGACACTCCGGATAGCGGTTCAGGTTGCGATCCGTAAAGGTGAAATCCGGTGCCTGCGGATATTCGTTGGCGTTCAGCCAGACATCCCCGTTACCGCCGAGACGGCGTGCCGACTGATACGGCGTCAGTAACTGCACATTTTCGCGGGCCAGTGCCATCGCGCTGAATGGTTTGTTCATCGGTTGTTTTCCTCCGCTTTCAGGGCATTCATCCGCAGTGTCACGGCATTTTTGTGCGCGGTGAGCAGTTCTGCCGCCGCCAGGGTTTCAATCGCGTCTGCCAGACCGGATAACCCGGCCGGGGTCAGCTTCTGCACGGTCATCCGTTTCATAAAATCCGCCAGTCCGAGGCTGGAATAGGTCGAGGTATAACCGTAAGTCGGCAGAACATGGTTGGTGCCGGAGGCATAATCACCCGCCGATTCCGGCGACCAGTCACCGAGGAACACGGAACCGGCACTGTTGATAGCAGGCAGCAGGGCATCAGGGTCGCGGGTCTGGATAATTAAGTGCTCCGGACCGTACTGATTGCTGATCGCCACACAGGTGTCCAGGTCGCGGGCAATAATAATGCGGCTGGCGGACAGGGCCTGACGGGCAATCTCTTTGCGTGATAATAATTCCAGTTGTGAATTGGTTTCCGCTACCACGCGCTGTGCCATTGCTTCATCCGGGGTGACCAGCACCACCTGAGAATCAGGGCCGTGTTCGGCCTGGGAGAGCAGGTCTGCTGCGACAAAGGCCGGGTTGGCACCGCTGTCGGCGATCACCAGTACTTCAGAAGGCCCGGCAGGCATATCAATGGCTGCACCGCCGATAGTCTGGCTGACCTGACGTTTCGCTTCGGTCACATAGGCGTTGCCCGGCCCGAAAATTTTGTCGGTGGCGGGAATGGTTTCTGTGCCGAATGCCATCGCGGCAATTGCCTGGGCACCGCCCACCTGATAAATGGTCTCCACACCGCAAAGTTGCGCAGCATATAAAATTTCATCGGCCACCGGCGGCGGCGAGCAGAGGATGATCCGGCGGCAACCGGCGATTTTTGCCGGGACAGCCAGCATCAGGACAGTGGAAATCAGCGGCGCGCTGCCGCCCGGGATATACAGCCCGACACTGTCCACCGGACGGGTCACCAGCTGGCAGCTGACGCCGGGCTGGGTTTCCACATCAATCACATCCGGGATCTGCGCCTCGTGAAAGCGGGTGATATTAGCTTTCGCAGTCGCCATGGCGGATTTCAGCGAATCCTGCAGACGGTCAGCGGCGGCGGCAATCTCCGCAGCACTGATTTGCAGTTCTGTCACCTGTGTTTTATCAAAGCGGGCACTCAGCGCGCGCAGGGCATCATCGCCGTTTTCCCGCACATCGCGGATGATGTCACTGACACCGCGGCTGATATCACCGGATGCCGCCATCGCCGGGCGCATCAGGGCATCCGCCTGCTGTTGTGCATCAAGGTTTTCCCAGCGGATCAAGGTATTAAAGGTCATTGCGGTCATTGTCATCACTCCATCATTTTTTCAATCGGCAGAACCAGAATGGAGCTGCAACCGAGGGCTTTCAGTTTCTCCATGGTTTCCCAGAACAGGGTTTCGCTGCTGACCATGTGCATCGCCACCAGATCCGGCTCACCGGCCAGCGGCAGCAGGGTCGGACGCTCAGCGCCCGGCAGCAGGGCGATCACTTCGTCCAGACGCTCTGACGGAGCGTGCATCATGATGTATTTGGATTCACGTGCCTGGATAACACCCTGGATACGGGTCATCATTCTGTCGATAAGCTGCTGTTTGGCCGGCGGCATGTCACCGTCGCGCTGAATCAGGCAGGCTTTGGAGCGGTAAATCACTTCCACTTCGCGCAGACCGTTAGCTTCCAGCGTGGCACCGGTGGAAACGAGGTCACAGATGGCATCGGCCAGACCGGCGCGCGGTGCCACTTCCACCGAGCCGTTGAGCAGACAGGATTTAAAGCGGATACCTTTCTGATCGAGATAGCGCTTGAGCAGGAATGGATAGGAAGTCGCGATACGGCTGTCCTGAAGACATTCCGCGCCGCTGTAGCTGAAATCCACCGGGGCGGCCAGCGAAAGGCGGCAGGTACCGAAATCCAGGCGGCGCAGCGTGAAGTAACGCGGGTTTTGTCCCTGTGCCTGACGGCTTAATAACTCTTCTTCCAGTACGTTTTCGCCGATGATACCGAGGTCAACCACGCCGTCCATCACCAGACCGGGAATATCGTCATCACGGACCCGCAGGATATCAATCGGCATATTCTCTGCGTAAGCAATCAGGCGCTGCTGTTGTAAGTTGATTTTTATGCCGCAGCGCGCGAGCAACTCGCGGGAGTCTTCACTTAAGCGACCTGATTTCTGAATGGCTATCCGTAAGCGCGTTTTATCTAACATTTTGATTATCCTTTGATTTTATAATTCTTTAGGTATAAAAAAACCCCCGGAAAAAAGATTCTTCCGGGGGTTCTCTCTTAGCACGCATGCCACCGGAAGCTCTGAACGTCTTCCGGCACCAATCGCCTGAAAGACTAGTCAGGGTGATGGTGGTGGTGATGGCTGAACTGGATGCGTGTCATGATAATCTCTCGTCGTTTATCTGCCTGTTGCTATCACGGATAATGTTGTCATTATGGTGATAACGATGTTTATAAATTGCTTGTCTTTCAACCTATAGAACTCACCCGGACTTTGCAACCCCTTTTTTGCAAAGAAAACAGAAATTAAGATAATTTACTGAAATTAAAGAAAAATAAGCCACAGAGAGGTCATGCACGATGAAAACAGTTTCCATCGCGGGGCTGGGCTGGCTGGGAATGCCGCTGGCACTGCATCTTGCGGATATCGGTATCCGTGTCAAAGGTACCAAAACCACGCCGGACGGCACAGAGGCGGCGAGGATGTGCGGTATTGAGTGTTATATGCTGAATCTGACACCAGAGCCGGAATGTAACGCTGATGATCTGGATGCCTTTTTGCAGACAGATATTCTGGTGATCACACTGCCGGCATCAAGAACTGCGAGCGGTGGTTATCTGTATGTGAAGGCGGTGCAGAATCTGGTGGATCTGGCGGCGGCGCGCGGCGTGTCGCGGGTAATTTTTACCGGTTCAACAGCGGTTTACGGTAATCAGACCGGTAAGCTGACAGAGAACTCGCCGGTCGATCCGGTGACAGAATCCGCCAAAGCGATTGTTGAGATTGAACACTGGCTGAATGAGCTGCCGGGTGTTTCAGCGGATATTCTGCGTCTGGCCGGGCTGGTGGGGGAATCCCGTCATGCAGGGCGTTTCCTTGCGGGTAAAACGGCGGTGAAAGGGGCGAATCAGCCGGTCAATCTGGTGCATCAGGATGATGTGATTGCCGCGATCCGTTTGCTGATCCAGCGTCCGCACGGCGGTCATCTGTATAATCTGTGTGCGCCGCAGCACCCGTCACGGGCTGAATTTTATCCGGATATGTCCCGTCAGATTAATTTGCTGCCGCCGGTGTTCAGAGAAGAAGATATCACTGAAGGAAAAGAGATTGACGGCAGCCGCATCTGCCGGGAACTGGGCTTTGAGTATCAGTACCCTGATCCCGGCCGGATGCCGATGACAGAGTAAGTATTAACTGACCGGCAGTGCCACGATATCGCGGTACGCCGGGCGGGTTTCAATCAGTGCAAACCAGCGCTCGATATGCGGGAAGTCCGGTCGGTCATGACACACTTCCCGCCACGGATAGAGCAGCGGCGCCAGTGCCATATCCGCGATACTGAAGGTATCACCGGCGATATAATCACGCTGTGCAAGGTCATCATTGAGCATGGCAATCAGGCGATTCAGAGATTGTTTCAGCTCCTCCACCCGCGCCGGATCGCGCTGCTCTGCCGGAGTTCTGACCAGCAGTCCCATCATCGCTTTGATATACGGGAACAGACTGCCGTCTGACCAGTACATCCATTGTGCCGCCCGGGCGCGAAATTCCGCATTGTGCGGCAGCAGTGTGCCGTCATCATATTTATCCGCCAGATAACTGAGAATGGCATTGGATTCCCAGAGAATAAATTCACCGTCCTGATAGGTCGGAATAGTTTTATTCGGGTTCATGGCGAGGTATTCCGGGGTATCGAGACCGCCGAACGGCCCGCCCGCATCTTTCTGCTGATAAGTCAGCCCCAGTTCAGTCAGACACCATAAGACTTTCTTGACGTTAGACGAGTTTTTTCTGCCCCAGACGGTTATCATAGTGACTCCTGTTGATAGATATGCGATGACGTGTGCGTATTGTCGGTTATTTTGTGTCATGAAGTGTAAATTTTTACACGAAATCCCCGTAACAGGAAGAATCGCGTTAAAGTGTCATTGGCTTACCATTCATGAAATGAATATAGTATTCATTATCACAGAGTTATCACTCTTATTTTTGTCACGATGTACCGGGTTTAAAGAGGGAAGAGTAATGCAGACAGTAATCAGTTCACGGGTAACCGGTTTAATCGGCGGGCTTGCTTTCGGATTCTTAAGCATCGGCCACGCGTTTGCGGAGGAAACACCGGTTGCACCGCAGGTGGATGCAAAAGCGTATGTGCTGATGGACTACAACAGCGGGAAAATCCTGGCATCCGCGAATGCGGATGAGCGCCTTGACCCGGCGTCACTGACAAAAATTATGAGCAGTTATGTGGTCGGACAGGCGATTAAAGCCGGAAAAGTGACACCGGATGATATCGTCACCGTCGGCATCAATGCCTGGGCAACCGGTAACCCGGTGCTGAAAGGCTCTTCCCTGATGTTCCTCAAGCCCGATGACCGCGTAAAATTAATCGATCTGAACAAAGGGATGGTTATTCAGTCCGGCAATGACGCCAGTATTGCGCTGGCGGAATATGTCGCGGGCAGCCAGGAAACCTTTGTTTCGCAGATGAACAGTTATGCCAAACAGATTGGCCTGACAAATACCCATTTTAAAACGGTTCACGGGCTTGATTCCGAAGGGCAGTACAGTACCGCCAAAGATATGGCGCTGCTGACCCAGGCGCTGATCACCGATGTGCCGGATGAATATGTTATCCATAAAGAGAAAGAATTTACTTTTAATAAGATCCGTCAGCCGAACCGCAACCGCCTGCTGTGGAGCACTAATCTCAATGTGGATGGTGTGAAAACCGGTCACACCAGCGGTGCGGGACATAACCTGGTGGCTTCCGCGACCGACGGTCCGATGCGTCTGATTTCTGTGGTACTGGGTGCACCGAGTGACCGTGTCCGCTTTGCTGAAAGCGAAAAAATCCTCTCCTGGGGCTTCCGTTTCTTTGAAACCGTGGCACCGGTGAAAGCCGATACCCCGCTGACCACTGAGCGTGTCTGGTTCGGGGATATTTCAGAAGTGCCGCTGGGCGCGGAAAAAGACATTTATGTCACGATCCCGAAAGGCAAACTCAAAGATCTGAAAGCCACTTTTGAGCTGGACAGCACCACGCTGGAAGCGCCGCTGGCGAAAAACCAGGTGGTCGGGAAAATCAACTTTATCCTTGATGATAAAGTCGTTGAACAGCGTCCGCTGGTAGTTCAGCAGCAGGTTGAGGAAGCCGGTTTCTTCGGCCGTATCTGGGATTATATTGTCCGCTTCTTTGCCGGACTGTGGCATTCCGTCTTCGGTTAATCACAACAGCCTGCCGGTTAACTGACCGGCAGGTTTTCTCTCCGTTTACCGGTAATTCCGGTATCACGTTCAGACAGTACTCCTGAAATCACGCCTCCATTCTTACTGCTGCCATTGTTGTATGTAACCTCAGTGACCCGCGAAGGTATCTTCCTGCGGAATTTAATCTGAATTAAGAAAGAAAAACACGGAATGCACCATCCCGTGCGGCTATTTTTTATCAGAGCGGCAATAATAGACAGGCAGAAAAAAACAGCGGTAACAACAGGAGAGGCGATGATTCGTTTATGTCCGGTCAGTAAAGATAACTGGGAAGCGTGTGTGG
Organism: Morganella morganii; assembly: GCF_019243775.1. Classification (NCBI taxonomy): domain Bacteria; kingdom Pseudomonadati; phylum Pseudomonadota; class Gammaproteobacteria; order Enterobacterales; family Morganellaceae; genus Morganella; species Morganella morganii. The sequence goes on along the minus strand of NZ_CP069157.1, from coordinate 2,589,647 downwards.
ATCTGGAAGTGCGGGAGGATCAGGAGGATTTTGTGGCCTCCAATGTGTATTCCCTGGCACAGCTTCAGTTTGTGAATAATTTCAGTGCCGATGTGATTTATGACGATGAAACCATGATCGGTTTTGCCATGTACGGTATTGATGACGATGATGGCATGTTCTGGATCTGGCGCTTTATGCTGGATGCACAGTTTCAGGGCAAAGGGCTGGGTAAAGCCGCATTTGCTGCTTTACTGGAAAAAATCACCGCGATGAATAACGCCCGGGAGCAGCCGCTGCCCTGGCTGCGGTTGAGTTATGAGCCGGAAAATGAATTCGTAAAACACTTTTATCAGCGTTTCGGCTTTAAGGTGGTGCAGATGATGGATTTCGGGGAGGAAATGGCGCAAATGCCGCTATCATCATAAGGTTATTCCCCTTTCAGGCGGCAATTTATCATGCTGTCTGCTGAATTACCCTGTTGAAATCCGTATAAGATCCGATATTACATCCTGATATCGGATTTTTTTATAAAAAAGGACCGGTATTTTTACACACCGGTCAATAAAGGATTAAAGATATGGGGACAATTGTGTTTATCGCACTGGTCATTGCCGTGGCCGGAATTGTATGGATCCGGCGGGTATATCTCCGGATAAACCGCCTTCAGGCACCAATCACCGAAGCTTATGCGGCGATTGACGGCATGCTGCATCAGCGGGCGGAGAGGATCGGCCAGCTGGTGGATATGACGGAAAAAGCCGGTATCCGGGATGCAACGCTGTTTTATTCCTGGCAGGATGCGTATCCGCGCTATACAGAGGCGGCGACACTGGATGAGAGTGTCAGTGCCGCAAATGATATCAGCAGTGCTTTTTATCATATTATGACGCTGACAGAGACATTCCCGGTGCTGATTGCGGATCCGCAGTTTGTCCGTATTCAGCTGGGGATATGTGATGTTGAGGATGCCCTGAATCCCGGCATCCGTGCTTTTAATGAGGCGGTACTTCAGTACAATATTGCGGTTCAGCACTATCCGGACACCCTGGTGGCCGGGCTGTTCGGGTTCGGACCCAAAACACTGCTGCTGATGTCCTGATATGAAAAACCCCCGCAATGCAGATTGCGGGGTTTTTTTGACTTTCCGGGGATCGGGGTTAATCAGTCACACGGGATCACTTTGATTGCCAGGCCGCCCTGTGAGGTTTCGCGGTATTTGGCGTTCATATCTTTACCGGTTTCATACATGGTTTCGATAACTTTATCGAGACAAACGCGCGGTTCGCTGACACGGCGCAGCGCCATACGGGCGGCGTTGACAGACTGAACTGCGGCAATGGCGTTACGCTCGATGCACGGTACCTGTACCTGCCCGGCGACCGGGTCACAGGTCAGGCCGAGGTTGTGTTCCATCGCGATTTCCGCCGCGATAAAGACCTGCATCGGGCTGCCGCCCAGCAGTTCGGTCAGACCGGCTGCCGCCATGGAGCAGGCAACACCGACTTCACCCTGACAACCCACTTCCGCACCGGAAATAGAGGCGTTCATTTTGTACAGTGAACCGATCACGCTGGATACCAGGAAATAGCGGGTATAGGCGTTTTCATTCACCGGACGGATGAATTTATCGTAATACGACAGTACTGCCGGGATGATCCCGCAGGCACCGTTGGTTGGTGCGGTAACAACACGGCCGCCGGCGGCGTTTTCTTCGTTAACGGCGAGGGCAAACATGTTGATCCAGTCAACAACCTGCATCGGGTCAGTGGAGGTGTTATCACTGGTAACCAGCTGACGGCGCAGTGCAGCGGCACGGCGTGGTACACGCAGCGGCCCCGGCAGCAGACCTTCGGTGTTCACACCACGCTCGATACCGGCTTTCATCACGTCCCAGACTGCCGCCAGGTGAGCAGAAAGCTCTTCCTTGCTGTGCAGCGCCAGTTCATTCTGCATAACCAGTGCTGACAGAGACAGCCCGGTTTCATTGCAGTGTTTCTGCAGATCAGCTGCATACTGGTACGGATAAGGCACTTTGGTTTCGCTGTCCGCAGCCTGGCCAAAATGCTCTTCATCGACGATAAAACCACCGCCGACGGAGTAATAGGTTTTCTTGTACAGTAATTCATCACCGGCGAATGCGCTGATGGACATGCCGTTTTCATGCAGCGGCAGGTTTTCTTTATGGAAGTTCATCCCGTTATCGCGCGGGAAATCCACTTCATGGCGTTGGTTTGCCAGCAAAAGGCGTTCACGTTCTTCAACATCCCTGATAAAGCCCGGTATCGCGTCAATATCAACAGAATCCGGCAGGTTACCCGCAAGACCCATAATGATAGCGATATCTGTTGCGTGACCTTTCCCTGTCAGAGACAGAGAGCCGTACACATCAACCTGAATGCGGGTGGTTTTTTCCAGCAGTCCGGCCGCGATAAGATCATCAGCGAACTGTTTACCTGCTTTCATCGGACCGACCGTGTGAGAACTCGACGGACCAATACCAATTTTGAAGATGTCAAATACACTGACCATATTGCTCGCCCCCTATGTTAAGGCGTGGATTAATAGTGTCGTGAAGATTCACGAAGCCGTTACTTTTCAGTTCCGGCTGATTATTGTTGTTGCTGTTGCCCGCCGGAGAGGGCAACAGTCATTTATTTATTAACCAAAAAACAGCTGATACAGATTGTAGAACACCGCTGAAATTGCAATGAGACCCATCACAACCACAAACAGATTACTCAGGTGACCGGCATATTTGCGCATCGCAGGTACTTTGCGGATGGCATACATCGGCATGATAAACAGCAGCATAGCGATGATCGGGCCGCCCAGGGTTTCAATCATACCCAGAATGCTCGGGTCTAATGTGGCAACAATCCAGGTGGTTACCAGCATAAACAGTGCAGTCAGTTTATTCAGTTTAGACGGTGCAATGCTTTTGCCCTTGGCGCGTAATGCTTTGTTAACCAGACCGTTAAAGCCTTCACGGGCACCCAGGTAGTGACCCAGGAATGATTTGGTGATAGCAATAAACGCGATGAATGGTGCGATATAGGCAATCATCGGGTTCTGGAAGTGGTTTGCCAGGTAAGACAGAATAGAGATGTTCTGATCTTTTGCTTCCTGCAGGTTCTGCGGGGAGAGGCTCAGCACGCAGCTGAACACAAAGAACATCACAGTCAGTACCATCATAATGTGAGCGTACGCCAGAATGCGGGAGCATTTTTTCTCCGCATTTTCGCCGTACTCTTCACGCTTGGCGACAGCAAAGGCAGAGATAATCGGGGAATGGTTAAAGGAGAACACCATTACCGGAATCGCCAGCCACAGCGTTATCAGCAGACCATGACCGGTGACACTGGCCGTATTGCTGTCGAAAGTGAGGGTTTTGAATACATCAGTGCTCCAGTGCGGGATCAGATACAGCGCCAGCACCATCAGAACCGCCACAAACGGGAATACCAGCACGCTCATGGCTTTGACAATCGCGGCTTCACCGAAGCGGATAATACACATAATTCCGATAATCAGTACCAGTGACAGAATAATGCGCGGCGGCGCCGTCATATGCATCTGGTTAACGATAAAGCTTTCCACGGTGTTGGTGATTGCCACACTGTAGACCAGCAGGATCGGATAGATAGCAAAGAAATAGAGCAGGGTGATAAGGCCGCCGGCTTTGGCGCCGAAATGCTCTTCCACCACTTCAGTAATATCTTCGCCCGGATTTTTACCGGACAGCACGAAGCGGCACATACCGCGGTGTGCGAAAAAGGTCATCGGGAAGGCCAGCACGGCCATGATGATAAGCGGGATCAGCCCGCCGATACCGGCGTTAATCGGCAGAAACAGTACGCCTGCACCAATAGCGGTACCGTACAGTCCGAGCATCCAGACGGTATCGGATTTGCGCCATTTACGATAATCATTGCTGGTGTCAGTCTTGCTGACCACAACCTGCGGTTGTGTTGTATCCATAGAAGTCTCCAAAATGTACAACAATAACAACAATTAAAATTTTGCACGCTGATCTGTGCATTTATTCGTCTCTGAAATAGGGTCTATGTACGTAACCAGATAAAAAATAAGTAAAGCTAAAAAGTCACCGGCAATTGCTTACCGGTAAAAATAATAAACAGCAGCGACCTGATATCTGTAATGGATAAATAAAGGTCTCTGCATTAATTCATATTCAAAAGTACCCGAAATTGATAACTCTCTTTATGATGGTGAAAATATACTGTTTTTCAGTGGAAAACACCGTGATCACAGTCTCAAATGCTATAAATCACAGTAAAACAGGCTCTGTTGCAAGATTTGATAAAATTGTTAATCCGGGTTTACGGAATGGAGTATGCCGAAACGGCATAGAGGGATTGTGTGCTCTGTAATAATGCGGTTTTTGTCTGTATTTTATTTAATTAAATTAATTTATTCATATATTAATAAATATATCACCCGCACAAACCGCATTATTTAAAAATAGTGGCAAGCCTGATTTTTACAGGATTAAAGACCCTGTTTAAAGTATGGTTTATTTGTGTTATCTGTTGTTTTTAATGTAAAAAATATTTTCTGATTAAGTATGTGACTGTACCGGAAGTATGCTGAAAGGCAGGCAGTATAAAATATGGCTTTATATAATGATCACATTGTCTGTCTCAGATGATTAAAATAATTATTTTAATCACGAATTAAGTCACTTGCGTGATACTGGTGTCATATAAAACAGAAATGTTAAATAAATACCAGAATAATATTCTGCGAACAAAAATAATACTGCCGGCAGTGAAAAATGCGGTTAAAAAAAATCGCCGGCGGCAGAAATAAAACAGCGATAAAAAAATACCGGCGTGCAGGCCGGTATCGCGCCGGTACCAACAGAACCCGGCAGGTTGCCCGCCGGAGAGGGCAACAGTCATGTATTTATCAGCCAAAAAACAGCTGATACAGATTGTAAAACACTGCTGAAATGGCAATGAGACCGATCACGACCACAAACAGGTTGCTCAGGTGACCGGCATATTTACGCATCGCAGGGACTTTGCGGATAGCGTACATCGGCATGATAAACAGCAGCATGGCGATGATCGGGCCGCCCAGGGTTTCAATCATGCCCAGAATGCTCGGGTCCAGTGTGGCAACAACCCAGGAGGTCACCAGCATAAACAGTGCAGTCAGTTTATTCAGCTTAGACGGTGCAATGCTTTTACCTTTGGCGCGCAGTGCTTTGTTAACCAGACCATTAAAGCCTTCACGGGCACCCATATAGTGACCCAGGAACGCGTTGGTGATCGCAATAAAGGCGACTAACGGTGCGATATAGGCAATCATCGGATTATGGAAGAAGTTTGCCAGGTAAGACAGAATGGAGATGTTCTGATCTTTTGCTTCCTGCAGGTTCTGCGGGGAGAGGCTCAGTACACAACTGAACACAAAGAACATCACTGTCAGTACCATCATAATGTGGGCGCATGCCAGAATGCGGGAGCATTTTTTCTCTGCGTTATCACCATATTCCTGACGTTTTGCGACACTGAATGCTGAAATAATCGGAGAATGGTTGAACGAAAATACCATCACCGGAATCGCCAGCCACAGCGTGACCATCAGACCGCGTCCGGTATCACCGGCAGAGTGACTGCTGAAAGAGAGCGTATCAAATATTGCGGTATTCCAGTGCGGGATCAGATACAGCGCCAGCACCATCAGAACGGCCACAAACGGGAACACCAGCACACTCATCGCTTTGACAATCGCGGCTTCACCGAAGCGGATAATACACATAATCCCGACAATCAGTACCAGGGACAGAATAATGCGCGGCGGCGCCGTCATATGCATCTGGTTAACGATAAAACTTTCCACGGTGTTGGTGATAGCCACACTGTAGACCAGCAGGATCGGATAAATAGCAAAGAAATAGAGCAGGGTGATAAGGTTTCCTGCTTTGGCGCCGAAATGCTCTTCCACCACTTCAGTAATATCTTCACCCGGATTTTTACCGGACAATATAAAGCGGCACATACCACGGTGCGCGAAAAAGGTCATCGGGAAGGCCAGTACCGCCATGATGATAAGCGGAAGCAGCCCGCCGATACCGGCGTTAATCGGCAGAAACAGGATACCGGCCCCGATGGCTGTGCCGTACAGTCCGAGCATCCATACGGTATCGGATTTACGCCATTTGCGGTAATCATTGCCGGTGTCAGTCTTGCTGACCACAGCCTGCGGATGTGTTGTTTCCATAGATGTCTCCAAATTTGCAACAAATAACAACGAAAAATTGCACGGTGAGCTGTGCACAAAATGTGTCTCTGAAGCAGGGTCTATGTACGCAACCGGATAAAAATAAGTAAAACGGGAAAGTGACCTGTAATTGCTTACCGGTAAAAATAATAAACAGCAGCGACCTGATATCTGCACCGGGCAAATAAGGTCTCTGCATTAATTCATATTCAAAAGAATCTGAGATTGATAACTGTCTTTTTGTAGTGAAAATATACCGTTTTATAGTGAAAAACGCTGTGATCTGTATCTCAATTGCTATAAATATCATTAAAAGTGGTTGTGTTGCAACATTTAATAATGATGTTAATTGGTTTTTGCTGAATGAGGTATGCCGAAATAGCATAGGAGAGCAGATATTCTGCAATAATATTATTTTTTTCTGTTTTTTATTTAAACAAATTTATTTATTCAGGTGTGAATTAGTATATGTGCTGCACAATATCGCATTATGACAAAACAGAGATAAAAACGTTTATCACAGTGTGAAAATCATTTCAGGAATATGGATTATTATGTTATTTATTGTTTTTTAACGATAAATTGTTGTGCTCTTGAGTTTGTGGTGATTAAGGAAGAATGCGGAAGATCCGATAGTATAAAACAGGGATTATATAATGAGCCCATTGCATATCCCTGATGATTAAAATAATTTTTTTAATCGCGAATTAAGTGGTCTGAGTGATATTGATGAAGAATAAAACAGAAATGTTAAAAAAATACCGGCACACCGGCCGGTATTGTCTGATTCAACGTTGTATTGTTATCCCTGCACCCAGCCTTTACGGATAGGCATGGCAAAACAGTGCCGGTAGAGCACCTGCAGCCGGTTTTGCAGTGCCGGGCCGAACAGGCTCCAGAGCAGCTCTGTCAGTGCACAGGCAATCAGCACAGTGATAAAGGCACCCAGCATATCCACCGGCCAGTGAACGCCGAGGAAAACCCTCGACCAGGCGACAATCAGTGCCGGGATCATCAGCAGCAATCCTGCACGGACATTGCACCAGAACAGGCAGCCCAGCGCGAAGGTAAACACAATAATGCCGTGATTGCTCGGGAATGAGGCCGTCGGTGCATGATCAAGGAAACTGTGGCCGAACGGTTCGGCAAACGGACGGGCATGCGGCCAGAGTGTGCCGATAATCCAGGAGGCCGCGAAACCAATCAGCAGAGCAATGGCACTTTTGCAGACAGCGCGGCGCTGGCGGACCATATTCTCCGGTGTTCCCCGCAGCCAGAACCCTGCGGCGACAACCGGAAACAGCAGAACCAGATATTTAGCCGCGAAAGTGGCGGCAATAATCATGGCATGAGACGTTTCCGGCGTGGCATTAATCAGGAGAAAAAGCGAATGATTCAGATTTTCCAGCACAGCAGACTCCTTAAAAAACACACCTGTATATACCCGGTAATAAAATGACGGGTCAGGGTAGCCGTCTTGTGCATCAAGGTAAAGTAAAAATGTCTTGGTTAATCGTGCTATTACGTAACATTGCAGAAAACTGACAAAATCTGAAATAACAACAGGCGGGATAAACAGCAGGCAATAAAAAACCCGATAGTTAAAACCAAATTGGTGACTATCGGGCTTCCTCAATCTTGGGGATATTCAAAGAAAAGCAGTGGCACTTATTCAGACTGCGCCCCGGTAAGAAAGTTCGAAAAAAGATTCAAAAAAATGAAAATAATTTTTTGGTGTTGAAAATCAGCGGGATAGGGAGGAATAAATAAGCCGCTTCCCAGGCGGGAAACGGCCGGATAGCTTAGCTGAACAGACCAAGATTGGCTTTCGCGTAAGCTTCGAAATCAGTGCAGCCGCCGATGTGCTTTTCATCGATAAAAATCTGAGGAACCGTTTCAACCGGTTTGCCGACAGTGACAGATAAATCTTCTTTGCTGATGCCTTCAGCGTGAATATCAATATAGCGATAATCGAAGTCATCACGCTCATTTTTCAGTTTTTCTGCGAGTTCTTTCGCACGAACACAATAAGGACAACCCGGACGGCCAAAAATAACGGTATACATGAAAAGCTCCTTCATTCATCAGTAACACCGGAAGTGGTGCTTTAATGGGATAAATTATGCCTGTATCATAACGGATAGAAAAGAATGTTGTGACGATTTGTGCGGTAGTCCGCACCAATGGTTCAGTGACTATCCGCAGTGCGGACATAAAAGGCAGAATCACAGAGGATAAAATGACCAGAAAACAGCCGCGACAAATGCGTTCATTAGGGGATATGCCGCGCCCGGTAATTATCTGTGAGGTCATCGGTGTGATATTACTGGTGCTGGTCTATCTGGCGGTGAATGATTTTATTTCGCTGCCCGGATTTATGAGCAGCAAAAATGCCCTGATGGTGATGGCGTTTGCCGGCCTGGGATGTCTGGTACCGGCGGCAATCAATATTGTCTGGCGGGCCATCAGCGCCATGCCGTCCGTGGGTATTGACAGCAAAAGCGGGGCAGACAAAAAGACCCGGCAGAAGAAAAATGAAAAAAAGCAATAAAACGTTATTCCCCTTCACGTTTTTCAGCTAAGATCCGTCATTGGTCTGCGGGTGACGGTTTTCCCCGCTGTACTTTTGTTTTTCCGGTTAAAAGGTTTCAGGTTCATGATCATTCCCGATCTCACGATATTACGCACATGGCTGGATCAGATGAAACTCTCCTGTTTTGAGTGTGATTCCTGCCAGGCACTGCATCTGCCGCATATGCAAAATGTGGACGGTGTGTTTGATGCCAAAATTGATATCCTTGACGATATGCTGGTGTTCTCGGCGCTGGCGGAAGTCCGCCCGACCGCGATTGTCCCGCTGATTGCCAACCTGAGCCAGATCAACGCCAGTTCGCTGCTGGTCAAAACCTTTATGGATATTCAGGATTCCGCCATGCCGAAGCTGGTGGTCTGTTACTCACTGCCGCTCAGTGCCGGGCTGACATTTGAGCAGTTCTCTCTCTCCCTGCAACTGATGGAAGAGCAGGTCGGTGCAGTGATTTTTGAGCTGTTCAGTAACAATATGCTGTTTGATCCGAATGATGCGGAACCGGAAGATGAAGAAAGCTTCCGCGCTGATTCCGTTCCTTCTCCGGTGATCCACTGATTATCCGTACCACTTTCGATATCCGGGACACCATCATGCATTGCCCTCAGTATTCCGCCGGCCGCTGCCGTTCCTGTCAGTGGCTTGAAAAACCCTATATTCAGCAGATTGATGATAAAGAGCAGGATCTCCGCACGCTGCTCTCGCCGTTTGCCGTTAACAACTGGCTGCCGCCGGTCCGCAGCGCGGAAACCGCGTTCAGAAATAAAGCCAAGATGGTGGTCAGCGGCAGCGTGGAGCGCCCGGTGTTCGGGATCGTGACGGATAACGAACCGGTGGATTTATCGGACTGCCCGCTCTATCCGCCGCATTTTGCCGAGGTGTTTGCCGTACTGAAGCCCTTTATCGCCCGTGCTGGACTCACGCCGTACAATGTGGAACGCCGCCGTGGCGAACTGAAATTCCTGCTTCTGACCGAAAGCCGCGCCAGCGGTAAAATGATGCTGCGCTTTGTGCTGCGCTCAGAGAAAAAAGTGGCGCAATTACAGGCGGCACTGCCGTTTTTGCAGGCGAAACTGCCGCAGTTATCGGTGATTTCCGCTAATATCCAGCCGGTCGCGATGGCGATTCTGGAAGGTGAGCAGGAAATTATCTTTACCCCGGATGAGGTACTGGAAGAGACCTTCAACGGCATTCCGCTCTATATCCGTCCGCACAGCTTCTTCCAGACCAATCCGGCTGTTGCCGCGCAGTTGTATCATACCGCCGGACAGTGGGTGCGTGAGCTGGGGATCACCCGTTTATGGGATCTGTTTTGCGGTGCGGGGGGATTCGGCCTGCACTGTGCGGATAAATCCACACAACTGACCGGGATTGAAATCAGCCCGGAAGCGATAGCCTGCGCCACCCGCTCAGCGGAAAAAATGGGGCTGGAGAATGTCACCTTTCAGGCGCTGGATTCCGCGCAGTTTGCCCTCGGCAAATCCGCCGTACCGGAACTGGTGCTGGTGAACCCGCCGCGCCGGGGGATCGGTAAAGCGCTGTGTGATTATCTTAATACCATGGCACCGGAGACGATTATCTATTCCAGTTGCAATGCACAGAGCCTGGCACAGGACCTGGCGCATCTCACACAGTATCAGCCGCAGTGCGTGCAGCTGTTTGATATGTTCCCGCATACCGCACATTATGAAGTGCTGGTGCTGCTGACCCGGAAATAATCATCAGAGAATAAAAAAAAACGGGGCTGCGTGTATACGTCAGCCCCGTTTCTGTATGAGCGGATCAGTTACGGTGTTCGAATGCCAGTGCGCGGCGTTCAATCAGACGCATCGCCAGCGTCAGCAGGCTGTTGACGGCCAGATAAATAATCCCCGCAGCAATAAAGACGTTCAGATCGTAATCCTGACCAAACAGGCGGCGGCTGTAACCCATCACTTCAAGCAGTGAAATTGTCGTGGCCAGTGAGGTACTTTTGAAAATCAGCACCACTTCGTTGGAATAGGACGACAATGCACGTTTAAAGGCATAGGGCAGGATGATCCGCATGGTCTGCTTCTGCGACATTCCCAGCGCCTGACAGGACTGCCACTGACCTTTCGGAATTGCTTTTACCGCACCGTAGAACAGCAGTGTCGAATAAGCCGCACTGTTGAGCGCCAGTGTCACCATGGCACAGAGCCACGGGGAGGACATCAGTTCCCACAGCAGCGGATAGTTTTTCAGCCCTTCAAACTGCGCGGGCCCGAAATAAATCAGGAAAAACTGGACCAGCAGCGGCGTCCCGGTAAACAGGGTGATATACCCTTTGACCAGCGGCGTCAGAACCCGGGGTTTGAGAGAGAGTACCAGTGTAAACAGCACTGACAGCAGAAACGCCGTGATCAGTGCGGTAAAGGTCAGTGACAGACTGACCGGCAGGCCCGGTAAGACGGCAAGAATATAATCAAATATGCTCATTGGCCGCTCCGTTCAAAACGTGTGGTACGCAGTTCGATACGTTTGAGGATGTACTGACTGACCAGCGTGATGGCGAGGTAGATAAGCGCCACGATGCTGTACCAGGTGAAAGGTTCTTCAGTACGGCGGGCAATGCTTTGTGTCTGCAGCATCAGTTCGTTAATACCAATCAGATAGACCAGCGCGGTATCTTTCAGCAGAACCAGCCACTGGTTACCCAGCCCCGGCAGGGCATGCCGCCACATCTGCGGCATAACAAAGCGGAGGAAAATGGTGGCGCGGCTCAGACCAAGCGCCTGGCCTGCTTCCCGCTGTCCGTCCGGCACCGCTTTCAGGGCGCCGCGCAGGGTTTGTGACGCATAGGCCGCATAGAGCAGAGACAGGGCGGTGATACCGCTGAAGATCGGCACATAGGGACCGTTGTCGATCTCAAGCGTCAGGGTGAAGAAGCCCAGATTGATACCGTCGCTCAGCTGAATAATCACTTCCTGTGTGCCGTAATAGACAAACAGGACCACCAGCAGCTCAGGTAAACCACGGATAAGCGTAACAAGACAGGTTCCGGCAAAGGCGACAGGTTTCCAGCGCACGGTTTCCCAGAGGGTAAACAGCATCGCGAGCACCAGACCGATCAGAAGTGCAGAAACAGCAAGGCCGACGGTTACCCCGGCGGCGCTTGCTAAAGAGAGAAAATCGTTCATTAATTTTTTATGTTATTACTCAAACCATTTCTTATAGAGGGTATCGTAAGTACCGTCCGCTTTGACCTCACCAAGCGCCTTGTTGAGTTTGTCTTTCAGCTCGCTGTTGCCCTTGCGGACCGCAATAGCCAGGCCGGTGCCGAAATATTCCGGATCGGTGACGCGCTCACCCACGGTTTTCAGATTGTCGTTGCTCTTCAGCCATTCATTGATAACAGCTGTGTCACCGAATACGGCGTCAATACGTCCGCCTTTCAGATCCAGTACCGCGTTCTGGTAGCTTTCATAAGGCACAATTTTCATGTCCTTAAACTGCTCCATCAGGTATTTCTGATGCGTGGTGCCGTTCTGGATACCAATCTGTTTCCCTTTGAGGCTGTCAATGCTATCAAATTTGCCCGCAACTGCAACGAAAACAGCAGAGTTATCATAATAGGTATTGGTGAAATCAACCTGCTTCTGACGCTCAGGTGTGACGTCAATTCCAGCCATCAGCGCGTCAAAACGCTTGTATTTCAGGCTCGGGATCAGGCTGTCAAACGCCTGGTTGGTAAAGGTACATTCCGCATCGATTTTGGCACACATTGCCTGAGCCAGATCCACATCAAAACCGACGATTTCGTTTTTCTCATTCACGGTTTCAAACGGGGCATAACTCGCTTCTGTCGCGAAACGGATTTTTTCTTTTTCTGCCGCCGCTGCGGAGAAAGCAAACGCGCCGATTAATGCGGCAATAACCAGTTTTTTCATAGCAACATCCTATTTTTAATGTTCAGTGGCAGAAAATAATCAGTGTGACAGATAGCCGGCAAATGCCTCTGTCTGCGGCGTGATAAAGCATTGGGCGCCGCCCTGTTCCACGATGCGGCCGTTTTCCATATACACCACCTTGCTGGCGGTTTTACGGGCGATATCCACTTCGTGAGTCACAATCACCTGGGTAATCCCGGTCTGTGACAGCTCTTTAATAATATCGACGACCTGAGAGGTAATCTCCGGGTCCAGTGCCGCTGTCGGCTCATCGAATAACAGTACCTGCGGCTCCATCATCAGGGCACGGGCAATTGCCACACGCTGCTGCTGGCCGCCGGATAAATGCAGCGGGAAACGGTTTGCAAAATCGGTCAGACGCAGACGTGTCAGCAGCTTTTCCGCTTTTGCCTGAGCCGCTTCTCTGGTCAGACCCAGCACCCGGATCGGTGCTTCTGTCAGGTTATCCATGACAGTCAGATGCGGCCACAGGTTATATTGCTGGAACACCATACCGACGTTCTGACGCAGGGAACGGATCTCTTTGGCAGATGGCGTGGTGGTAAAATCAAAATGGTGATCCGCAATGGTCAGTTCACCGGAACGCGGCATTTCAAGCAGGTTCAGTGCCCGCAGCAGCGAACTCTTACCGGCGCCGCTCGGCCCGAGCAGTACCATGGTTTCGCCTGCACCACATTCCAGGTTGATATCAAACAGCGCCTGATGCTGTCCGTAAAAGCAATTGATGTTTTTTAATTGAATACTCATGCTGTAATTCTGCATACTCAGTGACGTTGAGTGAATATTAACGCTGTAAGAATAAATATGCAATTATTTCTGCATAAAAAACTACTAAAAAAGCAAACTAATGACTTTTACTGAGTGATTATGTCTTATCAGATGCCGGGGTGACGTATGCTGCCGCCCGTTTGACGATGGTTTTCGCCATTCCTTTAAAGATGAATAAATGAGCAGGCATCATGGCGAACCAGTAGAGCAGCCCGCTGAATCCGGCGGGATGCCACCAGGCACGGACATCCAGCGTCCGCTGGTGGCCGTGGTCGCGGATGGTAAAGGTCAGCCGTCCCAGCCCGGGGGCTTTCATGCCGAACAGCAGGGAGAGCTGCTGCCGGGGTTTCACGGTGATCACTTTCCAGCCGTCGATTTTATCCCCCGGTTCGAGGGTATCGCGATCCGGGCGGCCGTAAGTGATTTTATTACCGCACAGGTCATCCAGCCGGGCGCGGACTGACCACAGAATATTGGCGTAAAAATAGCCGTCTTTGCCGCCAATCTGCTGCACAACATGCCACAGGGCATCGGCGGAGGCAGAGGTATTCAGGGTAAAACCGGCCTGTTTGGGATAGAAACCGAAACCCGGCCGCCAGCGGGCGCGGACTTCCGGGTCATAACCCCAGTCTTCATTATCCACGGCATCCGTTTCATCTTTAAGGGTTTTGCGTACGGCATTATCAAAACTGAGCAGCGTCTGCGGGATCAGCGCCTGAAGCGGTTTTCCGTCGCCGGGCAGATCATATTTCAGCCCCATAATCAGCTCTTTGGCGATACCTTCCGGTACCGTGGTGATAAGCCGTAAAAAGTGAACTGAAATCAGCCGCAGCGGGATCGGCAGCGGGATCATCAGCCGCTTTTTGCCGCTGATGGTTATAAAATGGCGGAACATCTCCAGATAGCTGAGGTAATCCGGCCCCGTGGCATCAAAGCGGCGGTTTCCGGTTGCAGGGTGAGAAAGCAGGCCGGTCAGGTAATTCAGCAGGTTTTCCAGGGCCACCGGTGAGGATTTTGAGCGTGCCCAGCGCGGCGGGGTCAGGATCGGCAGGTTGTATACCATGTCGCGCATGATCTCGAATGCCGCTGAGCCGGGGCCGACAATAATGGCAGCGCGGATCTCGGTGACCGGCACGCGGCTGTCCGCGAGGATTTCGCCGGTCAGCCTGCGGGCGGCGAGGTGCGGGGAGTCGCTGTCTTTATGCTGCATGGCGCTCAGGTAAATGACTTCCCGCACAGCAGATTTATTCAGCATCTCCTGCACGTTTTCCGCCGCCAGGCGTTCCCGCGCCAGTAAGTCATCCTCATCCGTCATACTGTGGACGAGGTAATACACCACATCAATGTCCTGAAACAGGGTTTCCAGGGTGGATTTATCATACAGATCCGCATAGCAGCAGCGGGTGTTTTCCCAGCCCTGCGCCTGCATCCACTCCACCCGGCGGGCGGCGGCAGTGACCTGATGACCGGCAGCGATCAGCTGCGGGATAAGATTCTGTCCGACATAACCGCTGGCACCCAGCACTAAAATCCGTTGTTGTGGCATACGTTTTCACTCTTCAGGTAAACAGGGCTATCAGCACCGGGGCAAACAGACTGAGGACAAAGCCGTGCACAATCGCGGCCGGGACAATCGACACACCGCCGCTGCGCTGCAATACCGGCAGGGTAAAGTCCATCGTGGTGGCACCGCCGAGGCCGAGTGCTGCGGCGCGGTGGCGGTTGATCAGCAGCGGGATCAGCATAATCGCGGCAATTTCCCGCGCCAGGTCGTTAAAGAAGCCGACACTGCCGAGCACCGGGCCGAAAGCGTCGGTCAGCAGAATACCGGACAGCGAATACCAGCCGAAGCCGGAGGAGAGCGCCATCCCGGTTTTGACCGGCAGCCCTGCTATCAGTGCCGCGAGTGCGCCGCCGAGCAGCGAGGTAATGACCACTATCAGCGAGACCAGCATACCGCGGCGGTTGATCAGGATCTGGCGCAGCGTCATGCCGCTGTTGCGCAGCTGGATCCCGACGAGGAACAGCAGGAAAATCAGAGCATATTCACTGGCGGCACCGGCAAAGGCGAGAAACGACCAGCCGAATAACCCGGTGGCAAAGCCAACCAGCAGCACACCACACAGTTGCAGGGATTCCAGCACCATATGCAGGCGGGAAGGCGGTTTTTGCTGTTTGTGAGCCGGAACCTGCCACGGGTATTTTTTGCCGTATAAAAACAGTCCGGCGAGGTTACAGCCCAGCACCACCACAGAAAAGGTCAGGGTGTACTGCACAATCACCAGCAGATTTGCCCCGAGGTTTTCCACCAGCGCCAGGCTTATCCCCATCAGAAACAGAATCACATACACCATCGCGCTCAGACCACGGCCGATGATTTTTTTTCAGTGCCGTGCTGCTGACCGGGATGAGATAACCCGCAATGAGCGGGGCGAGAATAATTAATAACCCTGAATACATGTGTGTCGTTTCCGTAAAATAATGCCGTCTTTAACTTATGTTCGTGTCAGTATCTGATTAAAAAGCAGGCGATTATAGCGGCATCCTCACCATAATTGCTACGTATCCCTCTGTTTTCGTGTTTAGTATAAGTCAAAACCGTTTTTATTTATTACATTGTGATAATACTTTATTGTGATCATTATTGTGACAGTATTGTCATAAAACAGGCGGTATCCGGCAAACAGTGAGGGAACTATGATTCTGGAAAGAGTGGAAATTCTGGGTTTTCGCGGTATTAACCGCCTGTCATTACCACTGACCGGCAATACGGTACTGATCGGTGAGAACGCCTGGGGGAAATCCAGCTTGCTGGATGCCCTGACGCTGACGCTGTCTCCGCAGGCGCTGAATGCGAAATTTGTCCTGAGTGATTTTTATCACGCTGCTGACAGTGAAGCCGGGCCTGTCCGTCACTTACAGATCGTCCTGACATTCCGTGAAACCCGGCCCGGACGTTCCCGCTCCCGCCGTTTCCGTGAGCTGGCACCGCTGTGGCGCACTAACGGGGATGAATATCTGCGGATCAACTACCGCGTCAGCGCGGATCTGGCGGATGATAACACCATTACCAGTCAGCGCACTTTTCTGGATGAGGCGGGCGAGCCGCTGCTGCCGGCGGAAACTGATAAGTTTATCAGTGAGATTATCCGCCTCTATCCGGTGCTGCGTCTGCGGGATGCCCGCTTTATGCGCGGCCTGAGAAAAAATGTGCCTGATTGTGAGGAAGAGGAATATGATCTCCGCACACAAACGGAGACCTTCAATAACCGGATGGCGGATCTGACCGAAGCCTGGTAAGCAACCCGCAGACACTCTCCAATGATGATTTGCAGGATGGCCTTGAGGCCATGAAACAGCTGCTCAGCCACTATTTTGCCGAGCAGGGGGAGTACCTGCTCGATCGCCGTAAAGCCAAACGGCTGAATATCGAACCGCGCCAGCGGGCGTGGCAGGCGCTGGAAGGGATTAACCGCGTGGTGGCAGGCCCCAACCAGCGTAATGTGCGGCTGATCATCCTCGGTATGTTTGCCGCACTGCTCCAGTCCAACAGCGGTCTGAAACTCGACCCCTATGCCCGTCCGATCATTATCGTGGAAGACCCGGAAACCCGCCTGCATCCGATCATGTTGTCGGTGGCGTGGGGGCTGCTCAATCTGTTTTCCTTACAGCGCATTACCACCACCAACTCCGGTGAACTGCTTTCACTGGTACCGATTCATGATATCTGCCGCCTGGTGCGGGAATCCACCCGCGTTGCCGCCTACCGGCTGGGGGAAAACCATCTGTCACCGGAAGAGCTGCGGCGTATCTCATTCCACATCCGCTTTAACCGCCCGTCGGCGCTGTTTGCCCGCTGCTGGCTGCTGGTGGAGGGAGAGACGGAAATCTGGCTGATGAACGACCTGGCAAAACAGTGTAATTATTACTTTGAGACCGAAGGGATCAAGGTGATTGAGTTTGCCCAGTGCGGTCTTAAACCTTTGTTAAAGTTTGCCAACAAAATGGGTATAGAATGGCATACGCTGGTTGACGGCGACGAAGCCGGTAAGAAATACGCGGCCACCGCCGCACACTTCTCATCGGGGCTCAATGATGTCGAGCAGGACAGACTGACCCGTCTGCCCGCGCCGGATATGGAGCATTTCTTATATCGCGAGGGGTTCAGCCGCCTGTATCACCAGGTCGCGGATATTCCGGAAAATATAAAAATGCCGGCCCGCCGGGTCATAACCAAAGCGATTCACCGCACCTCAAAACCGGATCTGGCGATTGCGATTGCCAACAATGCGGCCAGCCGGGGTGTGGATTCTATCCCGCTGTTGCTGCGCCGGATGTTTTCCCGCGTGGCATGGCTCGCCAGAGGGCGCGCTAACTGAGGAAAAAGGTGTTAATGAAAGCAGTTTCAAAGAAAAAAATAGTGACCGCCGGCATTCTGATTATTCTGATCGCCGGCGGTTTCTGGTTCTTCACCCGCGAAGATGCACCGGTCAGCTATATGACAGCGGATGTGCAGCGCGGCACACTCGAAAAAAAAGTGATGGCCACCGGCAAGCTGGATGCACTGCAGAAAGTGGATGTCGGTGCCCAGGTCAACGGGCAGCTGCAGACCCTGAATGTCAAAGAGGGTGATTTTGTTAAGAAGGGCGATTTGCTGGCGGTCATCGACCCGGTCAAAGCACAGAACGTGGTGATTGAGGCCGAGCAGACGGTCAGTGAAATCAAAGCGCGGCTGAAGCAGGCAGAGGCGGAGTATGCCTTTGCACAGGCAACCTATCAGCGGCGGCTGGCACTGGCAAAAACTCAGGTTATCTCAAAGCAGGATGTGGACGAGGCGCGGCGCAATATGGATGTGCAGCGTGCGGCGATTGATACCTATAAAGCGCAGGTGGCACGCAATCAGGCCACACTCGATACCGCCCGCAATGATTTGCAGTACACCAATATCCGTGCGCCGATGGACGGTGTGGTGACGGAGCTGAAAACATTACAGGGCCAGACGGTGATTGCCATGCAGCAGGCGCCGACCATCCTCTCCCTGGCGGATCTCGATACCATGCTGGTGAATGCGGAAGTCTCCGAGGCGGATGTGGTGTATCTGAAACCCGGCCAGAAAGCCACGTTCAGTGTGCTGGGCGCGCCGGATAAAACCTTCAGCGGCGTGATCACCGATATCCTGCCGAAACCGCAGAAAATCAATGACGCCATTTTCTATTATGCCCGTTTTGAAGTGCCGAACCCGCAGCATGTGCTGAAACTGGACATGACTGCCCAGGTCACTATCGCGCTGGAAAACCGCGAAAACGTGCTGAAAATCCCGCTGGCGGCACTGGGTAAAGAGATCTCCCCGACCGAATACGAAGTGCAGGTGCTGGTAAATGGTCAGCCGGAAACCCGTCAGGTGACACTCGGCACCCGTAATGATGTGGAAGCCGAGGTGGTTAAAGGCCTGGCGGAGCATGAGAAAGTGGTGACCGGTATTGATGACGGCACAGCAGGATAATTCATGAGCGCATTATTAGAACTGCGGAATATTTACCGCCGTTATCCTTCCGGAGACAGCAGTGTCACGGTGCTGGATGATGTCTCACTGACTATCAGTGCCGGTGAAATGGTGGCGATTATCGGCCAGTCCGGCTCCGGTAAATCCACGCTGATGAATATCCTCGGCTGCCTGGACACGCCGAGTGACGGGCACTATTTTGTTGCCGGAAAAAACACGGCAGAGCTGAGCGGTGATGAACTGGCGGCGCTGCGCCGTGAACATTTCGGCTTTATTTTTCAGCGTTACCATCTGTTATCCCACCTCAGTGCTGAGCAAAATGTGGAAATGCCGGCTATCTATGCCGGACTGAGCGCCCGTGAGCGCCGTGAACGGGCCGCAGCGCTGTTGCAGCGCCTGGGGCTGGGTGAGCGGCTGATTTACCGGCCGGGACAGCTCTCCGGCGGACAGCAGCAGCGTGTCAGTATCGCCCGTGCCCTGATGAACGGCGGGGAAGTGATCCTCGCGGATGAACCGACCGGCGCACTCGACAGTCAGTCGGGCAAAGAGGTGATGGCTATTCTGCGCCAGCTCTGTGACGCCGGACATACGGTGATTATCGTCACCCATGATCCGTCCATTGCCGCACAGGCGGCGCGGATCATTGAAATCAAAGACGGACATATCCTCAGCGACAGCGGATCAGTCATTAACCCGCAGGCGAAAGCGCTGGCTGCGAAACCAGCGCTGAAAAGCAGCGCGTTCAGCCGTTTCCTCGGCCGCTTTAATGAAGCGCTGCTGATGGCGTGGCGCGCCATGGTGGTCAACAAGATGCGGACTCTGCTCACCATGCTGGGCATTATTATCGGGATTGCCTCCGTGGTGACCATTCTGGTGATCGGGGATGCTGCCAAAGCACTGGTGTTGTCGGATATCAAATCCATCGGTACCAACACCATTTTTGTCTATCCCGGCAAAGATTTCGGCAGTGACCCGGGGCAGGATCAGCAATCTCTGAAGCCCGGCGATGTGGATGTGATCCGCCAGCAGCCGTATGTTTATGCGGCGTCAGCGGAAATAGAGAACAGTGCGCGTCTGCGCCGGGGCAATCTTGATTCTGCAGCCCGTATCACCGGCATCGGGCCGGACTTTTTCACTGTGTATGACATGCGTTTCGGCGAAGGGCGGGCGTTCTCTCCGGAGATGTACGAGCGCCGCTCCCAGGTTGTCATCATCGATATGAATACCAAACGCAAACTCTTTCCGCATCAGAATAATGTGATCGGGGAAATGCTGCTGGTGGGCAACATGCCTGCAACGGTGGTCGGTGTGATTGCGGATCGCAAATCCATGTTCGGTAACTCAAAAACCTTACAGGTCTGGATGCCGTACACCACCCTGACCGGGCGGCTGATGCAGCGCAACTATCTGGATATGATCTCTGTGCGCATCCGCGACGGTTACAACACCAAAAATGCGGAAGAGCAGCTGGTACGGCTGATGACGCTGCGCCACGGCAAAAAAGATACCTTCACCTACAACCTCGACAGCATTGTGAAAACCGTGGATAAAACCACGACCACCATGCAGCTCTTCCTGACGCTGGTGGCGGTAATTTCGCTGGTGGTGGGGGGAATTGGTGTGATGAACATCATGCTGGTCAGTGTGACGGAGCGCACCCGCGAAATCGGCATCCGTATGGCGGTTGGTGCGCGGGCAGGGGATGTGATGCAGCAGTTTCTGATTGAGGCGGTGCTGGTGTGTCTGATGGGCGGGGCTATCGGCCTCGGGCTTTCTTATTCCATTGCCTTTGCCGCCAAAATGGCACTGCCGGACTGGGAGTTTGTTTTCCGCCCTGCGGCGATTGTCAGCGCGGTGCTCTGTTCGACCGCTATCGGGATCATCTTCGGCTTTCTGCCGGCCAGAAATGCAGCTAAACTTGATCCTATTGATGCACTGGCGCGGGAGTAACCGCGCACAGTCTGAAAATACGAATACGTCGCGGAATGACGATTGACATTGCCGCGACGATCCGCATAATTTTGTTAAATACCGTGTTACGGCGCTGTGGTGTCGTCATCTTCAGTAACCGGAATAATCACACTGACGTGATGCCCTTTTGGTCCCTGAATGGTGTCATAATTCACTTTCTGACCCGCCTTCAGCGTGCGGTAGCCGTCCATCTGAATCGTCGAATAGTGTACAAAAATATCGTCACCACCATCCGACGGGCAGATAAACCCGAAACCCTTGGCGTTGTTGAACCACTTAACAGTACCTGTTTCCATACTGTTACAACCCTCATCTGTCAAACGATTGAAAAATGCTGCACAATGCACCATATGATCCATAATACTCAGTAATGAAGTATCAGCTGTACGCGGATATACTGGTTACGTTGTACATTATTTATATTCTATTGAATTAGAGGGTAACGTCAAGCCTTTGTTTACAGCAACACTGTATTGGCCTGTAAAGTTTGATACAGATAACGCTAAGTATTGATACGCCTGATGTGGCGTACGTTTTCTATAACCGGAATAGCAATGAGTCACTATCAATCTGAATCACAAACGGATGTCACGCTCAGGGAAAAAGCGCTGCAGAAGATACAGCCACCGTCAATGTACAAGGTGGTTTTAAACAACGACGACTATACCCCTATGGACTTTGTGGTTGAAGTTTTACAAAAGTTCTTTTCTTATAATGTTGATCGTGCGACGCAGATTATGCTCGACATCCATTATCAGGGAAAAGGGATCTGCGGGGTATTTACCGCTGAAATCGCTGAAATGAAAACAACACTGGTCAATACGTACGCGAAAGACAACGATCATCCGTTGCTGTGTACACTCGAGAAGGTATAAGAATACACTTTGTTTCTCTGAATGGAGGTGCCTATGCTCAATCAAGAATTAGAGCTCAGTCTGAATATCGCCTTTGCCAAAGCAAGGGACAACCGGCATGAATTTATGACCGTAGAGCACCTGCTGCTGGCGTTATTAGGTAACAAATCAGCCCGTGAGGCGCTTGAAGCCTGCCGCGTTAACCTGGCCATCCTGCGCCAGGAACTTGAGCATTTTATTGAACAGACCACACCGCTGCTGCCGGAAGGGGATGATCGTGAAACCCAGCCGACACTCAGTTTCCAGCGCGTGTTGCAGCGCGCCGTTTTCCATGTTCAGTCATCGGGCCGTAATGAAGTCAACGGCGCGAATGTGCTGGTGGCCATTTTCAGTGAGCAGGAGTCCCAGGGGGCTTATCTGCTGCGCAAGCATGATGTCAGCCGTCTGGATATTGTGAATTTCATCTCTCACGGCACCACCAAAGGTGAGGATGAAAATGAGAGCGGCCCGTCCTTTGATGAGCCGTCACAGTCTGCTGCCGAAGAGAGTACCGGCGGTGAGGACAGTCTGGATAATTTCACCACCAATCTTAATGACCTGGCCCGTAAAGGCCAGATTGACCCGCTGATCGGCCGTCAGGCGGAGCTGGAGCGCACCATTCAGGTGCTGTGCCGCCGCCGTAAAAATAACCCGCTGTTTGTCGGGGAATCCGGGGTCGGTAAAACCGCGATTGCGGAAGGGCTCGCCTGGCGTATCGAGCAGGATGATGTACCGGAAGTGATCAAAGGCTATACCATTTTTTCTCTGGATATCGGCTCACTCCTGGCCGGTACCAAGTACCGCGGTGATTTCGAGAAGCGCTTTAAGGCACTGCTGAAAGTGCTGGAGAAAAACGAAAAAAGCATTCTGTTTATTGATGAGATCCACACCATCATTGGTGCCGGTGCGGCATCCGGTGGTCAGGTGGATGCGGCAAACCTGATTAAACCGTTATTATCCAACGGGAAGATCCGGGTGATTGGTTCCACAACCTATCAGGAATTCAGCAATATCTTTGACAAAGATAAAGCGCTGACCCGCCGTTTCCAGAAAATTGATATCAATGAACCGACTGCCGATGAAACCGTGCGTATCATTAACGGCCTGAAAGCCCGATATGAGGCACACCACGATGTGCGTTACACCGCGAAAGCTATTCAGGCGGCTGTGGATCTGTCGGTGAAATACATCACTGACCGCCATCTGCCGGATAAAGCGATTGATGTCATTGATGAAGCCGGGGCAAGAACCCGTCTGATGCCGCTGAGCCGCCGTAAGAAAACCATTGGCGTCGGTGAAATTGAGGCAATTGTGGCACGGATCGCGCGTATCCCGGAAAAAACCGTTTCCAGCAGTGACAAAGATCTGCTGCGTAACCTCGACAGCCGCCTGAAAATGCTGGTCTTCGGCCAGGATCCGGCGATTGATGCTCTGACGGAATCCATCAAAATGAGCCGTGCGGGTCTGGGGAACGAGCAGAAACCGATTGGTGCCTTCCTGCTGGCAGGGCCGACCGGGGTCGGGAAAACCGAAGTCACTGTGCAGTTATCCAAAGCAATGGGTATCAAGCTGCTGCGCTTTGATATGTCCGAGTACATGGAGCGTCACACCGTCAGTCGTCTGATTGGTGCACCTCCGGGCTATGTCGGGTTTGATCAGGGCGGATTGCTGACGGATGCGGTTATCAAACACCCGCATGCGGTGGTGCTGCTTGATGAGATCGAAAAAGCGCACCCGGATGTCTTTAACCTGTTATTACAGGTGATGGATAACGGGACACTGACCGATAACAACGGGCGCAAAGCGGATTTCCGTAACGTGATCCTGGTGATGACCACCAACGCCGGTGTGCGTGAAACCCAGCGTAAATCCATCGGGTTTACCGAGCAGGACAACAGCACTGACGCGATGGCGGAAATCAAACGGGTGTTCACACCGGAGTTCCGTAACCGTCTGGACGGCATTGTCTGGTTTAATGCGCTGTCGCAGCCGATTATCGCTCAGGTGGTCGACAAGTTCATTGTTGAACTCCAGGCGCAGCTGGATGCGAAAGGTGTTTCCATTGAAGTGTCTGCCCGTGCCCGTACATGGCTGGCAGAAAAAGGGTATGACCCGGCGATGGGCGCACGTCCGATGGCCCGTGTGATTCAGGATAAACTGAAAAAACCGCTGGCGAACGAATTACTGTTCGGTGAGCTGGTGAACGGCGGTTCGGTGATTATCGATCTTGATAAGAAGAAAGATGAACTGACTTACCGCTTCAGTGCCCTGAAAGAGAAATCCGGCGACCCGGTAGCCTGACAGAAACGATCACCACAGGACACGCACTCCGGTGCGTTGCCTGTGGTGTCTTTTTATGAGGCGTGGCCTGCAGGGATCAGCGGCTACGGAAGACGATACGGCCTTTGCTCAGGTCATATGGGGTCAGTTCTACTGTAACCTTGTCGCCTGTCAGGATGCGGATATAGTTTTTACGCATTTTACCGGAGATATGTGCAGTCACAACGTGTCCGTTTTCCAGTTCCACACGGAACATCGTGTTCGGCAGTGTATCTAACACAGTGCCTTGCATTTCAATATTGTCTTCTTTGGCCATCTAATCCTCTAATGTTAATAACCAGTATTTTCAAACCGCAAGATAATGCCGAAAAACCGGGATTATGTAAAGGAATGATATTTTTTAAGCACCGCGTCTGAAACATAAAACGGGCTGAAACATACCATTTCCTGTTGGTTTACAGCGATTTTATAAAAAAGGCGGTAGTTGTGACGGCACCGGACGTGCTAATGTCTGCGGCTGCCAGCATGACTGCGGTAAATGATTATCACGCAGCTGATAAAGCTGACGGATAAACGCCTGTCGCGGGATCTCCCGCGCACCGAATGATTCGGTGTAATGATTCAGTATCTGACAATCAAACATCCTGCCGCCGTGGCCGGTAAAATGGGCAAAAAAGGTCATAAAAGCGATTTTTGACCCGTTACTGACACGGTTGAACATTGACTCCCCGCAGAACAGTAACCCGGTATTCAGGCCATACAGCCCGCCGACCAGCGCGTCATCATCCCACACTTCGACCGAATGAGCACGTCCTGCCTGATGCAGCCGGATATAGGCGGCCACAATATCCTCTCCTATCCAGGTACCCTCGTCCCGCTCTGTACAGGCCCGGATGACCTGCTCAAAGGCATGATTCAGTGTCACCCTGTACGGGTGTTTTTTCAGAATCTTGTGCAGCGAACGGCTGACATGCAGCTCCGCCGGATACAATACCGCACGCGGATCCGGCGACCACCACAGAATGGGTTCACCGGGGGAATACCACGGGAAAATCCCTTCCCGGTAGGCGAGCAGCAACCGGGAAGGAGAGAGATCCCCGCCGGTGGCCAGCAGCCCGTCCGGGTCGGTCAGCGCGTGTTCAACAGGCGGAAAGAGAAGTTCCTCATCCAGCTGATAAAACGGCATCTGATCCCCCGGTCATTACCGGAATACGGTTCACAAACTGATAATAACGGCCTCTGCGTGCCAGCAGCGCGTCGTGAGAGCCTTGTTCGGCTATCTGCCCGCCGTCCATCACGCACAGCGTGTCCATGTGTTCCAGGCCCTGTAAACGGTGGGTGATGATAAGCATGGTCCGGTCACGGCCGATATCCCGCAGCAGGGCGAGAATATGCTGCTCAGTATCTGCATCCAGGCCTTCTGTCGGCTCATCGAGCAGCAGGAACGGCGCATTATGCAGCAGGGCGCGGGCGATACCGAGACGGCGCTGTTCGCCGCCGGAAAGCAGACGGCCGCCTTCGCCGATCCAGGCATTCAGGCCCTGGTCGTTATCCAGCAGATTTTCCAGCCCGACCTGTGCCAGCACCGCATTCAGCTGTGCATCGGTTGCTTCGTTATTTCCGATCCGCAGATTACCGCGCAGTGTGTTATTGAACACATGAATACGTTGCGGAACCACTGCCATCAGTGACCGGAGGGTATTTTCATCATAAGCGGCAATCGGCTGGTCATTCAGGCGGATTTCACCTTCACTGACATCCCATGCACGGGTCAGCAGCTGCAATAAGGTGGATTTTCCGCAGCCGGTTTTTCCCAGCAGGGCGAGGTGCTCACCGGCACGCAGTGTCAGGGAGATATCTTTCAGCACCGGCAGCGGCTGTCCCGGATAGGTAAACCCGACACCACTGAGGCTGACGCTGACCTGTGCGGAGGCTGCCGGACCACTGGCCGGGAAAGTCACTTCCGGTTTGGTGTCCACTATCTGCGATACACGCTCTGCGGAGGTCATCACCTGGCCGAGATGCTGGAAAGCCACCGCCACCGGGCCTAATGCCTCAAATGCAGCCAGCGCACAGAAGACAAACAGAGCGATAATGGCACCGCTTTCGCGGTACGGCCAGCTGACCCCGGAAGCCATCCACAGCATCAGCGCAACGGCAAACCCGGTCGCCAGAATGATAATCGCCTGGGAAAGTCCGGTCAGACCGGCCTGGCGCTGCTGTTGTACCAGCCAGCGTTGTTCGGTCTCTGCCAACTGAGAGCGGAAGCGGGACTGTGCACCGAAAATGGTCAGTTCTGCCTGACCCTGCAGTGCGCTGGTCAGCAGGGTGCGGTACTGTGCACGGAGTGTGGTCAGCTGCACGCCGATTGGCTTACCGGCGTAATAGAACACCACCGGCAGGGCAAACAGCAGGAAGGTCATAAACCCGCCCAGTGCATAAGCGATAGTCAGATCGAGAAAACCCAGCCCGAATGTCAGCACTGCAATCACCACCAGCGCGGCAACAATCGGCGAAATCACCCGCAGATAGAGGTGATCCAGCGTTTCCACATCCCCGACCAGCCGGTTGAGCAGTTCTCCCTGACGGAAGCGGGCAATACCGCCCGGAGTCAGCGGCAGGATTTTCTCAAAGGCAAATACCCGCAGATGTTTCAGCACACGGAAGGTCGCGCTGTGGCTGACCAGCCGTTCCGCATAGCGTCCGGCGGTGCGGGAGATAGCGGCACCGCGCACCCCGGCGGCAGGCAGCATATAGTTAAAAAAGGCAATCCCCGGCACACCGGCAATGGCAGTACCGGCGAGGAACCAGCCGGACAGCGTCAGCAGCCCGATACTGGCGAGCAGCGTGGCAATCGCCAGCAGGATCCCGAGTGTCAGTAAAAACCAGTGGCGGCGGTAGAGGGCTAAAAACGGCAGTAAAACACGCATGATTACAGATCCCCCGTCCGGTGTGACAGCAGCTGTGCAAATGCACCCTGTTGCTGTTGCAGAGCAGCATAGCTGCCCTGTTCAATAATCAGACCTTTATCCATCACCCAGACTTCATCATAGTCACGGGTTTCTTCCAGCAGGTGTGTCACCAGCAGGGTGGTTTGCTGATGTGCCGCCTCATTCAGGGCATGCATCACGCGCTCCTCACTGTGGGCATCCAGGCTGGCGGAAGGCTCATCCAGCAGCAGCAGATGGCACGGATTGAGCAGGGCACGTGCCACTGCAATCCGCTGTGCCTGGCCGACAGAGAGCCGCGCGGCATTATCCCCGACCACTGTATTGACCCCGTCAGGCAGCGAATCAATAAAATCGGTCACATAGGCTTTTTCCATCACCGCCGTGATTTCCTCAGCAGAGGCATCCGGGCGGCTCAGGCGGATATTGTCCAGAATGGTCTGTTCCGGCAGGTGCGGGTTTTGTCCTACCCAGCTCAGTTGTGTCCGCCAGCTTTCCGGGCGGATATCACGCAACTCCTGCTGATTGATCCGGATACTGCCTTCATACGGCAGAAAACCCAGCAGCAGATTGAGCAGCGAGCTTTTCCCGGCACCGCTCTGGCCGACAAGCGCGATACGCTGCCCGGCATTCAGGATGAAATTCAGCGGCCCGGCCAGTTTTTCCCCTGACGGGGCAAAAATCACCAGATCGGTTGCGGTGACAGCAATCTGTTCTGCCGGTGTCAGCGGTTCTGTGCCCGGTAATTCGTCATCATTGTTTTCGGCGGATAACAGGGTAAACAGGGATTCCGCCGCGCCCACCGCCTGTGCTTTGGCGTGGTAATAGGTACCGAGGTCACGCAGCGGCTGGAAAAACTCCGGCGCGAGGATCAGAGCAATAAACCCGGCAAACAGCGTGACACCCATGCCGTAGCTGCCGAAATTCAGTTCACCGAGATAGGAAAAACCAAAATAAACCGCGACGACAGCAATCGAGATCGCCGCGAAAAACTCCAGCACAGCGGAGGAGAGGAATGCCATGCGCAGCACTTCCATGGTGCGCGAGCGGAAATCCTCGGTGGCGTCATCAATCTGTTTCACTTCCTCACGACCACGGTGGAAGAAGCGGATGGTTTCCAGCCCGCGCAGGCGGTCGAGGAAATCGCCGCTCAGGCGGCTCAGGGCCAGAAAGTTACGGCGGTTGGCATCGGCGGCACCCAGGCCCACCAGCGCCATAAAAACGGGGATCAGCGGCGCTGTCACCAGCAGAATCAGGGCTGCCGCCCAGTTGATCGGGAACAGCGTGATCAGAATCATCATTGGTATGGTGGCGGACAGGGTCATCTGCGGCAGATAGCGGGAATAGTAATCCTGCATATCATCAATCTGCTCGAGAATAATTGTCGCCCAGCTGCCCGCCGGTTTGCCTTTTACCCGTACCGGCCCGAGCTGTTCCAGTTTATCCAGTACTGTCCGGCGGATATCACGTCTCACCACCTGTCCGCAGATAAACCCGACCCGTTCGCGGATCGCGGCAACAACGGCGCGGGCAATAAACAGTATGACCAGTACAGTGAACGGAGTGAGGAGCTGTTCGCGGGGCACGTGCTCCATAATGAGGGACTGAAGGAGGACAGCGAGGCACCAGGCCTGGCCGATAATCAGTAAACCGCTGAGCACACCCAGCAACATCGAGAGGCGTAACCATCGCCGGGCCGGTGCCGCCTGAAGTTTTAACCAGCGGACGAGTTCTGACTGTCTTGATTTATCCATTTTTTCTGTATGCAGGTGATAAGTAAAAATACGGCTGAAATCAGCAGGATAATGTCATGGTACACGAAAAGGCGCTACAGATATAGCGCCCTGAAAATGCTGGATTATTTGCTGTCTGCGAGGCTGTCGAGATAGCGCTCGGCATCCAGTGCGGCCATGCATCCGGTTCCCGCAGAGGTGATCGCCTGACGGTAGATATGATCCATCACATCACCGGCGGCAAACACACCCGGAACGGATGTCTGTGTTGCATTACCGTGCGTGCCGGACTGAACACGGATATAGCCGTTTTCCAGATCCAGATGTCCCTCAAAAATACCGGTATTCGGGCTGTGGCCGATGGCGATAAAGCAGCCCATCACCGGCAGCTCTTCGGTTGCGTCACTTTTGGTGTCACGCAGACGGACAGCGGTCACACCCATCTGGTCGCCGAGTACTTCATCCAGGGTGCGGTCAGTGTGCAGAACGATATTGCCGTTCTGAACCTTATCCATCAGACGGCTGATAAGGATTTTTTCAGCACGGAAGCTGTCACGGCGGTGGATCAGATGCACTTCTGACGCGATATTGGAGAGATACAGCGCCTCTTCCACGGCAGTGTTACCGCCGCCGACCACTGCGACTTTCTGGTTACGGTAGAAAAAGCCGTCGCAGGTGGCACAGGCGGACACACCACGGCCTTTGAAGGCCTCTTCTGACGGCAGGCCGATATAACGGGCGGATGCGCCGGTGGCGATAATCAGCGCGTCACAGGTATAGGTATTTTCCCCGGTCAGGGTAAACGGGCGTTTGCTGAAATCCACGTCAGTGATGTAGTCATTGATGATTTCAGTCTCAAATTTTTCGGCGTGAGCCTGCATACGCTCCATCAGGACCGGCCCGGTCAGACCTTCCGGGTCACCCGGCCAGTTTTCCACTTCGGTGGTGGTGGTTAACTGACCACCGACTTCCACCCCGGTAATCAGTACCGGATTTAAATTCGCCCGTGCCGCATAAACCGCAGCGGTATATCCGGCAGGGCCGGAACCCAGAATAATTAATTTACTGTGTCGGGTTGCGTTCATGAACACCTCATTAACAGAATGGCAAAAAAGCGTGTACAGGATTGTAGGAGAAACGAAGGGGTAAAAAAAAGGAATAAAAACGGCAGAGCACAAAATTGAAATCAGCCGGAAATGAGTAGATTTTCAGGCGATTGTACGAGAAAGTGATTATTCAGAAGATTCCTAAGTTGTTTGAATATCACACCAAAAGCACGTCCTGTTTGTCAGCGAAACGTTTTTCTGTCATTTTCTTCAACAGGTTGTTCTGATTTTTGTTCATTTGCTTTGACAATCGGCTGCGCATTTGCGAAAACATCAGTGTAAGAGATTTTTATCCGTCGGGTTAATACATCCTGTTACACCGGTGATGTGTTTGTCCTGATGACGAAGCATGGTAATTTCAGCTTACGACTATAGCGATAATAATCTGAATGTTCCGGTAAACTGGCGCCGGTTGCGTATTCTAATAATCAGAAATGCAAAGAATTGGCCTGAAAACATGTTTTCCGATGCTGATTTTGTTCCGTCAGGTAAAGGAAGTGTTATGGGTGTAGGAAAATAGTAAATAAGAGAGATAACGAGATGATTGATAACAAAAAGCGTCCGGGTAAAGATCTTGACAGAATCGACAGGAATATTCTTAACGAATTGCAGAAAGATGGCCGTATCTCTAACGTCGAACTCTCCAAACGTGTGGGTCTGTCTCCGACTCCGTGTCTGGAACGTGTGCGTCGTTTGGAGCGTCAGGGCTTTATCACCGGGTATACCGCGCTGCTGAATCCGCACTATCTGGATGCCTCCCTGCTGGTATTCGTGGAAATTACCCTTAACCGCGGGGCACCGGATGTGTTTGAACAGTTCAACACCGCCGTGCAGAAGCTGGAAGAGATTCAGGAATGTCACCTGGTTTCCGGTGATTTTGACTACCTGTTGAAAACTCGTGTGCCGGACATGTCGGCTTACCGCAAACTGCTGGGTGAAACTCTTCTGCGTCTGCCGGGCGTGAACGACACCCGTACTTACGTGGTGATGGAAGAGGTCAAACAAAGTAACCGTCTGGTCATCAAGACCCGTTAATTTGTTTCCTGCGTCATGTGCAAAACGGGATAAATCAGTTACACTCCTGTTTATGCATACAGTTTCAACGCTGAGCTACCCTCAGCGTTGTTCCGTTTTACTGACAGGAAAAAACCGGACGTTGCGTCAGGAAATGACATGAGCCAGGAATATACAGAAGACAAACACATCAAATTCAGAAAAATCAGCAGCGGCCGCCGGTTGCTGGAAGCCGTCCTTATTGTGATCGGGTTGTGCGCCGTCTTTCTGCTGGTTGCTCTCTTATCGTTTAATCCGTCAGACCCGAGCTGGTCCCAGACCACCTGGCATGAGCCGGTGAAGAATCTGGCCGGCAGTATCGGGGCCTGGTTTGCGGATATTCTCTTTTCCGCCTTTGGCATACTGGCTTACACCGTACCCCCGCTGATGATCCTGGGGTGCTGGTCGGCCTTCCGCAGTAATGAAAATAAAGATTATGTGGACTTTTTCTCACTCTCGATGCGTATCATCGGGGGGCTGACTCTTATCCTTTCATCCTGTGCCCTGGCATCCCTGAATGTGGATGATATGCAGAACTTCGCGGCAGGCGGGGTGATCGGCAGTTTATTCAGCTCTGCGCTGATGCCGTGGTTTAATGCCCTCGGCGCGACACTCGCGCTGCTCAGTCTGTGGGCGATAGGTCTGATGCTGCTGACCGGCTGGTCGTGGATCACCATCGCCGAAAAAACCGGTGCAGCGGTCCTTTCCCCGATTACCTTCATCACCAATCACTCCCGTGACCGTTATGACGATCAGTATCACGACGACCGTGAATATGACGATGAGGACGAGTACTACGACGATGAGAAAACAGATGAGCAGACAGAGCACAACAACATACCGCAGACAGCAACTGCCGCAGCTCTGACTGCTGTTGCGCCTGACAGTGAGGCACAGACTCAGACTGCACAGTACCGTGAATACGATGATGCGGACGATGTGCTGTTTTCCGCACCAAATGCGGCGGAACTGGCGCATCAGGCACATTATGAGGATCCGGCGGATAACAGCGATCCGCTGCTGACCCCGGTACAGAATCTCTCCGCATATCCGGAAACCGCCGCTGAATCTGTGGTGCCTGTTGTGCATGCACAGGAACCGGCTGAACAGGAACACACCGCACCGGCTGCGGATGAACCTGAACACTACCGTTTTGATGTCCCGGATGCTTACCGGACAACCGTTGACCTGAATGCCCCGATCAATCTACCGGATATTCAGCCTGAACCGGCAGCACCGCAATGGGAAAACCCGTTTGCGGGAAGCGGCCGTACAGAACCGGTCTTTACGTTCGACCTGCCTGATGTGCCGGATACCGGTGATAACGGCAGCGCACATCTGAGCTCTGCGGCCGCAGCAACCGCAGCGGCGGCTTTTGGTGCCGTACAGGTCAAACAGGGGCTCGGCCCTGAACTGCCGCGTCCGAATCCGGTGCGCCTCCCGACCCGGCGCGAGCTTTACGGCATCCGCATTCCGTCTCAGCGTGACGCGGAACTTGAACGTCTGCGCCGTGAGCAGGATGAATTTGCACAACTGCATCAGCCGGAACATCAGGCCGCACAGACTGAGCCGGATGAAGACGACGTATTACAGGCGCGTCTGCGTGATGAGTTTATGACGCAGCAGCGTAACCGCTACGGCGATGATGAGGCGGACATGTCTCCGGCAGCAGAGCCGGTGCAGGCAGTAACTGAACCGGAAATTACCACCGGTACCGCCTCCGCCTTTATCCCGGCTGCATCTGCCTATCAGGCACCGGTCAGCCATCACTCCTTTGCGTCTGCACCGCCGGTGACGGATGTTCACCCGGTGGCAGAAGAAGACGATGAAGATGAGCAGGAAGCTCAGCGTCTTCAGGCGCAGTTTATGCAGATGCAGCAACAGCGCTACAGCGGGCAGGCTGACGCTATTTTATCTGATCTGGCCGAACTGAAAGCCTTCTCTCCGGTGGAGGATCTGGTGGATCCGGAACCGGCAGTGCCGCTGTTTATCCCGACACCGGTCACCGCCCCTGCGGCAGAACCGGCTCCGGTTTATGCCGCACTGGAGACCGCTGCTCAGCGCTTTGAACCTGTTGCCGCACCACAGCAGAATGCGGCACCGGTAACGTCACAGGAAGCACAGTTACAAAAACAGATGGAAGAGAGCCTGTTCCATCCGTTCCTGGTCCGCAATGACCAGCCGCTGCCGAAATCAACCACCCCGATGCCGTCTCTGGATCTGCTGGCTTCACCGCCGGGTACCATTGAGCCGGTGGATGAATTTGCGATGGAGCAGACAGCCCGTCTGATTGAGGCGCGGCTCAATGACTTCCGCATCAAAGCCCGTGTGGTCGGTTATGAACCGGGTCCGGTGATCACCCGCTTTGAGCTGGATCTGGCACCGGGCGTGAAAGCCTCGCGTATTTCCAACCTGTCCCGCGACCTGGCGCGTTCACTCTCGACTGTAGCGGTGCGTGTGGTGGAAGTTATCCCGGGCAAGCCGTATGTGGGGCTGGAACTGCCGAATGAAAAACGTCAGACCGTCTATCTGCGCGAAGTGCTGGACTGCGATGAATTCCGCGATACGCCATCACCGCTCTCTGTGGTGCTGGGGAAAGATATCTCCGGTCAGCCGGTGGTGGCGGATCTGGGTAAAATGCCGCACCTGCTGGTCGCCGGTACAACGGGCTCCGGTAAATCGGTCGGCGTAAACGCCATGATTATCAGCATCCTGTATAAAGCGAAACCGGAAGAAGTCCGCTTTATCATGATCGACCCGAAAATGCTGGAACTCTCTGTTTATGAAGGTATTCCGCACCTGCTGACCCAGGTGGTGACCGACATGAAAGACGCCGCCAATGCTCTCGGTTGGTGTGTGGCGGAAATGGAACGGCGCTATAAACTGATGTCTGCTCTCGGGGTGCGTAACCTCGCGGGCTATAACGAAAAAATCCTGATGGCGGAATCCATGGGACGGCCGATTCCGGATCCGTTCTGGAAACCGACAGACAGCATGGAAATGACGCATCCGGTTCTGAAAAAAGAGCCGTATATTGTGGTCATGGTGGACGAATTTGCTGACCTGATGATGACCGCCGGTAAAAAAGTGGAAGAACACATCGCCCGTCTGGCACAGAAAGCCCGTGCAGCGGGGATCCACCTCGTACTGGCGACACAGCGTCCGTCAGTGGATGTTATCACCGGTCTGATTAAAGCCAACATCCCGACCCGTATTGCCTTTACCGTATCCAGTAAGATTGACTCACGAACCATCCTCGACCAGGGCGGCGCGGAATCTCTGCTGGGTAACGGGGACATGCTCTATCTGCCGCAGGGTGCCAATGCGCCGCTGCGTGTTCACGGCGCGTTTGTCCGTGACCAGGAAGTGCATGATGTGGTGAATGACTGGAAAGCCCGTGGTCGTCCGGAATATATCGATAATATCACCCGTGGTGGCGATGACGGAGAAGGCGGCAGTTCTGTCAGCGGGGAAGATCTGGATCCGTTGTTCGATCAGGCGGTACAATTCGTCACAGAAAAACAGCGGGTCTCCATTTCCGGTGTTCAGCGTCAGTTCCGCATCGGTTATAACCGGGCGGCGCGGATCGTGGAAGAAATGGAAGAACAGGGCATTGTCAGTGAACCGGGCCATAACGGTAACCGCGAAGTACTGGCTCCGTCCTCAAATAACTTTTAATGACGCCGCTGCCTGCAAAGGCGGCGTCTGATTTATCCGAACGCATCATCAGGAATGCATACATGAAAAAGGTGTTTATCACAGCCTGCCTTCTGGCAGGTGTCGCAGTCAGTGCAGCACACGCAGATACCCGC
This sequence comes from Morganella morganii, assembly GCF_019243775.1. Lineage (NCBI taxonomy): Bacteria > Pseudomonadati > Pseudomonadota > Gammaproteobacteria > Enterobacterales > Morganellaceae > Morganella > Morganella morganii. Next base: position 2,554,833 of record NZ_CP069157.1, on the reverse strand, counting down.
AGTGACCTTCAGTCACGTCTGGGAAAAGTGAACAGTTTCCATGCGAATTTCGCACAGACCGTCACTGATGCTGACGGCGCACTGGTTCAGGAAGGAACAGGGGATTTATGGGTGAAACGCCCGAACCTGTTCAACTGGCAGATGAGCGCGCCGGATGAAAGTGTGCTGGTCTCTGACGGCAAAACACTGTGGTTCTATAACCCGTTTGTTGAGCAGGTTACTGCCACCTGGCTGAAAGATGCCACACAAAATACCCCGTTTATGCTGATCACGCGTAACGACCCGGCTGACTGGCAGCAGTACATGGTGAGCCAGCGAGGCGACAGCTTTGAGCTGAAACCGAAAACCAGCGACGGCAATCTGAAATTATTTACTATCACTGTAACTCCGGACGGTATTATTCAGCAGTTTGCCGCCGTTGAGCAGGATGGCCAGAAAAGCAGCTATCAGCTCAAAGGGCAGCAGAGTACTGATGTGAATATGAGCAAATTCACCTTTACACCGCCGAAGGGGGTTACGCTGGACGATCAGCGTCAATGAGGCGTCAGTGACTAACTTTTCTCTCGATTTTTCGCAAAACGATTACCAGCCTCTGGCCGCCAGAATGCGGCCGGGGACACTGGAACAGTATATCGGACAGACTCACCTGCTGGCAGAGGGCAAACCGCTGCCGCGGGCTATCCGCGCCGGACAGCTCCACTCCATGATTCTGTGGGGACCGCCGGGCACCGGGAAAACCACCCTGGCGGAAGTGATCGGCCACTATGCGGATGCGGATATCGAACGCCTGTCCGCTGTGACCTCCGGGGTAAAAGAGATCCGCGAAGCTATCGAGCGGGCGCGTCAGAACCGTAATCTGGGGCGCCGCACCATTCTGTTTGTGGATGAGGTACACCGCTTCAATAAAAGCCAGCAGGATGCATTTCTGCCGCATATTGAGGATGGTACAGTCACCTTTATCGGTGCCACCACCGAAAACCCGTCATTTGAACTCAACTCCGCACTGTTATCCCGCGCCCGTGTTTATCTGCTCAAATCCCTGTCACCGGAAGATATCGAAGCGGTTCTGATTCAGGCGCTGAATGATTCTGAGCGCGGACTGGGCGGACAAAATATCGTCCTGCCGGATGAGACCCGTAAACTGCTGGCCGAACTGGTCGCCGGTGATGCCCGCCGTTCGCTGAATGTGCTGGAAATGATGGCGGATATGGCCGAAACCGGTGCTGACGGCAAACGTGTTCTGACCACAGAACTGCTGAAGGAAGTCAGCGGGGAACGCAGCGCCCGCTTTGATAACAAAGGCGACCGCTACTACGACCTGATTTCCGCGCTGCACAAGTCAGTGCGCGGCTCGGCACCGGATGCCGCACTCTACTGGTATGCCCGGATTATCACCGCAGGCGGGGATCCGCTCTATGTGGCGCGTCGTCTGCTGGCGATTGCATCAGAAGATGTCGGTAATGCGGATCCGCGCGCCATGCAGGTCGCCATTTCAGCATGGGACTGCTTTACCCGTGTGGGACCGGCGGAAGGTGAGCGGGCGATTGCCCAGGCGATTGTTTATCTCGCCTGTGCACCGAAAAGTAACGCCGTTTACACCGCCTTCAAAGCGGCGATGCGTGACGCAAAAGAAGGGCGGGATTATGACGTGCCGGAGCATCTGCGCAACGCGCCGACCAAACTGATGAAAGAAATGGGGCTCGGCAAAGAGTACCGTTACGCCCATGACGAAACGAATGCGTATGCTGCCGGAGAAGTCTATTTTCCGCCTGAAATGCGTGATACCCGTTACTATTTTCCGGCAAACCGGGGCATGGAAGGAAAAATCGGCGAGAAACTCGCCTGGCTTGCTGAGCAGGATCAAAATAGCCCGATAAAACGCTACCGTTAATGCCGCTGTTGCGGTAAGGTGTGAAATGTAAGAATAGGTAAATGGCTTAAAACACTCAGAATGTTCATCCTGCATACAGTGCGGGTTTCCGGGCGGATTAAGACGTTTCACAGTTGCGTTAATAACAGCCGCACTGCCGGAAAGCAGGAAAACACTTTTCGCCGGTTGCATCTCCGTTACTGACACTCACGTTATAACAACAAGCACAGGAATAGCATGCTCGATCCAAATTTACTGCGTAATGAGCTGGACGCGGTTGCCGAAAAACTGGCTCGCAGGGGTTTTACCCTGGATGTGGACACGCTGCGCACTCTCGAAGAGCGCCGCAAGGTTTTACAAGTTGAAACTGAAACTCTGCAGGCTGAACGCAACTCCCGATCGAAGTCCATTGGTGAAGCGAAAGCCCGCGGTGAAGACATTGAAGCAGTGCGCCGTGAAGTGAACCTGTTAGGGGATAAACTGGATGCTGCCAAATCTGCGCTGGATGAAGTGCAGGCCGAGTTACGCACCATTGCTCTGAATATTCCTAACCTTCCGGCAGACGAAGTGCCGTTTGGTAAAGATGACAGCGATAACCCTGAAGTCAGCCGCTGGGGCACACCTAAGCAGTATGATTTCGAAGTGCGCGATCACGTTTCACTGGGCGAAATGACTGATGGCCTGGATTTCCCGGCTGCCGTCAAACTGACCGGTGCGCGTTTTGTCGTGATGAAAGGCCAGATTGCCCGCCTGCATCGCGCTATCGCACAGTTCATGCTGGATCTGCACACAGAACAGCACGGCTATCAGGAAATCTATGTACCGTATCTGGTTAACCACGATACGCTGTACGGTACCGGTCAGTTACCGAAATTTGCCGGTGACCTGTTCCATACCAAACCACTGGAAGAAGAAGCGGAAACCAGCAGCTATGCGCTGATCCCGACAGCCGAAGTGCCTGTCACCAACCTGGTCCGTGACGAAATTCTGGATGAAGCTGATCTGCCGCTGCGTATGACCGCTCATACACCGTGCTTCCGTTCCGAAGCGGGTTCGTATGGCCGTGATACCCGTGGTCTGATTCGTATGCACCAGTTTGACAAGGTTGAGCTGGTTCAGATTGTGCATCCGGAAAAATCCATGGAAGCTCTGGAAGAACTGACCGGCCACGCTGAGAAAGTATTACAGCTGCTGAACCTGCCATACCGTAAAGTGCTGCTGTGCACCGGCGATATGGGCTTCGGTTCCCGTAAAACCTATGACCTCGAAGTCTGGGTTCCGGCGCAGAACACCTACCGTGAAATCTCATCCTGCTCTAACTGCTGGGATTTCCAGGCGCGCCGTATGCAGGCTCGCTTCCGTGGTAAAGATGATAAAAAACCACAGCTGGTTCATACCCTGAACGGCTCCGGTCTGGCTGTCGGCCGTACCCTTGTGGCTATCATGGAAAACTATCAGCAGGCTGATGGTCGTATCGAAATTCCGGAAGTATTACGTCCGTATATGAAAGGTCTGACACATATCGGCTGATTGCCGGTCAGTTGTCACTGATCTGATAAAAATCCCGCCGGTGAAAATCTGCGGGATTTTTTATATCCCTGAACCATTACAGGGTATTAAACAGTTTTCTGGTAGCTTCAAAGCTTTCCCGGCGCAGTGACGGGATCTCATCACTCCACAGCGGGTTATGGGGTACCATAAAGCCATGACATTCCAGCGTATGGATCACTGTCCGCAAACCCTCAATATCGTTTGCCAGCAGCATTTGCGGTAATCCGTCCAGCGGCTCCGGCAGGAAAAAGGTGGCAGGGAAATTGGCCCCTATCTCAGAAAAAGGGTTAGTGGCATCCATACTGTGATGCACGACTTCTCTGCCTTCCCCGCGAAACAGAACTGCATTAATCTGTAGGATCAGCGCGGTGATTCTCGGGGTGTTATTACCAAAATGAGGATCTTCCCTCTCCAGTAATTCACGGCGGATAATCTCTTTTGTCGACCCGCGGCGCAGCAGATAAGGCCGTTTCTCCGCAAATGCGTCTGCGCTGACATCCGGGTTATGCGGAATATCCTGACTGCCGAAATCTTCCGTACGGGGAGCCACAATCATCAGGTCATAGTCAGCGGTCAGTGGCTTATTCAGTTGCGGGGAACAAAGAATCTGCACCGGGGTATCATTTTTCTGCGCATAGATAGCATATAAATCATTTTCAGCCGGTTTCGCGGTGAATAAATGCAGATGACCATGAGGCGACTTGCTTTCGAGTGTGATAAATCCGTTTTTATCCGGCTGATGGCGGGTAAGTAATCCCATATGAACCAGTTCGTTTATACGCGAACCGGTTATTTGCAGATTATCTGCGATAGCATGTCCATCCCGCAGGCATTCTGCGACTTTCCTGTTCATCAGTTCAGTCTTATGTTTCTGTCCGCACAGTTTACTGTAAAACTGATCAACCGGAATAAAGCCGGCCATCGGCCCCCAGTTGGCACTTTTCCCTTTGATATTAAAATTTTTGGTCGGGTAACCGGCACTGATAAGGCCGGTTGCGGTCGCCTCAACCGGACGGAAGCTGATCACCAGTTGCTGCTTTTCAGCTAATGCCTGAAGCGGGGCAAGATGCTCTGCAGCGATACCTGTCTGTGAAATGACGGTTTGCCGGTCTGTTATCAGCCCCGGGAATGCGGCTGTGGCATCGGAAGAAAGCGGGGGCGATGATATTTCCGGGGGACTGACAGAATCGGGTAAAGAAGGTGAGCCGGAGATCTTGTACATGTGTTGATTATCCATTGTTGCCAAAAGGTCAGGATAAAAAACTGGCAGGAAAAAAGTGTCAGAAAACAACCGGAAACAGTATAAATAAGATTACAGGCTGACTATATTTTCTGTTTAGGTTGCAGATTTAGTTATTTCCGGCTCTGCTAGGAGATGTATTTTATTGGTTTTTAAATCTTAAATTTTATTCTTCTTCGGTTTCAGACGCCGCCCGGTAAGTAAAACAAAAGATAAACGAACAGGGGGGATACAAATAAAAACAGCACACCGGGGTGTGCTGTCAGAAATAGCAGTGAGATAACTTAATACATCACTTTATGACCATAGCTTTCCAGGATGGATTTCACTTTTTCCATGGTCTCTTTTGACGGCGGCTTAACACCATCAAGTTTGTATTCTTCATTCATTGCCGTCCATTTATGCTTTCCTAACTCATGGTAAGGCAGCAGTTCAATCTTCTCGATATTCTTCATATCTTTGGTGAAATCACCGAGAAGGTGGGCGGAATGCTCATCATCAGACCAGCCCGGCACGACAACATAGCGTACCCAGGTTTTCTGATTGCGTTCAGCGAGATAACGGGCGAACTGTAATGTGCGGTGATTGGATACGCCGACTAAATTCTGGTGGATGCTGTCATCGAGTTGTTTTAAATCCAGCATAACCAAATCGGTTACTTCCATCAGCTCGTCAATGACCGGGTCATAACGGCGGACAAAACCATTGGTATCCAGGCAGGTGTGAATACCTTCTTTTTTACACTCACGGAACCAGTCACGCACGAACTCAGCCTGCAGTATCGCTTCACCACCGGATGCTGTCACACCGCCGCCGGATGCATTCATAAAGTGGCGGTATGTGACCGCTTCTTTCATTAACTCGTCCACAGTGACTTCCTGACCGTCATGCAGATCCCATGTATCGCGGTTATGACAATACAGGCAACGCATCAGACAGCCCTGGAAAAAGACGATAAAACGAATGCCCGGGCCATCAACGGTCCCGCAGGATTCAAATGAGTGAATACGACCTAATACTGACATGACAGGATTACTCCAAAACTGACCAGTTATAATAAAGGCCCCGAAACAGAGGGGCCTTTTAGTTTATGTCATTTTAATAAGACAGCAAATGGTTACCGCACAAATTACATGGATTTTGTGAATGTACGGGTAATAACGTCTTTCTGCTGTTCTTTAGTCAGTGAGTTGAAACGAACTGCGTAGCCTGAAACACGGATAGTCAGCTGAGGATATTTCTCAGGATTTTCCATTGCTTCTAACAGCATTTCACGGTTCATTACGTTCACGTTCAGGTGCTGACCACCTTCGATGCTTGATTCGTGGTGGAAGTAACCATCCATCAGGCCTGCCAGGTTAGTACGACGAACATCGTCATCTTTACCTAATGCGTTTGGTACGATAGAGAAGGTGTAAGAAATACCATCTTTCGCGTAAGCAAACGGCAGTTTAGCAACGGAAGTCAGAGAGGCAACAGCACCTTTCTGGTCACGGCCGTGCATAGGGTTAGCACCTGGTCCGAACGGAGCGCCTGCGCGACGGCCGTCCGGAGTGTTACCGGTTTTCTTACCATACACAACGTTAGAAGTGATGGTCAGAATTGACTGTGTAGGAACCGCGTTACGGTACATGTGGTGTTTCTGAATTTTCTTCATGAAACGTTCAACGATGTCACATGCGATGTCATCAACACGGGAGTCGTTGTTACCGAACTGCGGATATTCGCCTTCGATTTTGAAGTCAACAGCCAGGCCGCTTTCGTCAATAATCGGGCTTACTTTCGCATATTTAATAGCAGACAGGGAGTCAGCTGCAACAGACAGACCTGCGATACCACATGCCATAGTACGATATACGTCACGGTCATGCAGAGCCATCAGAGCTGCTTCGTAGCTGTACTTGTCGTGCATATAGTGGATGCAGTTCAGTGCAGTTACATAGTTAGTTGCCAGCCAGTCCATGAATTCATCCAGACGAGCCATAACAACATCATAATCCAGAACATCTGTGTGAATTGGTTCGTGTTTAGGACCAACCTGGATTTTCAGTTTTTCGTCAACACCGCCGTTGATTGCATACAGCAGGGTTTTAGCCATGTTTGCACGGGCACCGAAGAACTGCATTTGTTTACCGACAACCATCGGGCTCACGCAGCATGCGATTGCGTAGTCATCGTTATCAAAGTCAGGACGCATCAGGTCATCGTTCTCATACTGTACAGAAGAGGTATCGATAGACACTTTAGCTGCATAACGTTTGAAGTTCAGAGGCAGTTTTTCAGACCACAGGATGGTCATGTTTGGTTCCGGTGAAGGACCCATGGTGTACAGGGTGTTCAGGAAACGGAAGCTGTTTTTGGTTACCAGAGTACGGCCGTCGGTACCCATACCTGCCAGTGATTCTGTTGCCCAGATTGGGTCACCGGAGAACAGTTCATCATACTCAGGGGTACGCAGGAAGCGGACCATACGCAGTTTCATGATCAGGTGGTCAACGATTTCCTGAGCTTCAACTTCGGTGATTTTACCTTGTTCCAGGTCACGCTGAATGTAAACGTCCAGGAATGTGGAAACACGGCCGAAGGACATTGCAGCACCATTCTGAGACTTAACAGCAGCCAGGTAGCCGAAGTAAGTCCACTGTGCAGCTTCCTGAGCGTTAGCAGCAGGACGGGAGATATCCAGACCGTATTTGGCAGCCATTTCTTTCATCTGGCCTAATGCACGGTGCTGTTCTGCGATTTCTTCACGCAGCTGGATAGTTTCACGCAGATCTTCGCCGCTTTCTAATTTAGCCTGCAGAGAAGTGAACTGTGCGAATTTGTCTTTCATCAGGAAGTCGATACCGTACAGTGCAACACGACGGTAGTCACCGATGATACGACCACGGCCGTATGCGTCAGGCAGACCGGTCAGAACACCGGATTTACGGCAGCGGATGATGTCCGGAGTATAAACGTCGAACACACCCTGGTTGTGCGTTTTACGGTATTCGGTGAAGATTTTTTCGATTTCCGGGTTCATTTCGCGGCCGTAGGCTTTGCATGAACCTTCGATCATACGGATACCACCGAACGGCAGCATTGCACGTTTCAGAGGTTTTTCAGTCTGCAGACCAACGACTTTTTCTAAAGACTGGTCGATGTAACCGGCATCGTGAGAAGTGATAGTAGACGGCAGATCAGTGTCAAAATCGATAGGAGCGTGGGTACTGTTTTCGATTTTGATGCCTTCCATAACTTTCGCCCACAGAGCAGTTGTTGCCTCTGTAGCGCCCGCTAAGAAAGACTCATCGCCTTCATATGGGGTGTAGTTTTTCTGGATAAAGTCACGGACGTTAACTTCCTGTGACCAGTCACCCAGATTAAAGCCTTGCCATGCTGAAGCGAATTTTTCATTTAATTCTGACATGATACTTTACCTTTTAACAATGGAACTTAGAAATTCAGTCGTGATAAACAGAGATTAATGCTTCTGGTCACCGCGTAAATGAATCAGCCAATAAGTCAGACCTACTAAAACTGCACCACCAATAATGTTGCCGATGGTGACCGGAATCAGGTTGTTAATCACGAAATCAGAAACTGTCAGGGACGGAAACTGTTCAGGCGACGAACCAACCATAGTCCAGAATTCAGAAGGTGCAAAATTTTTAATCGCAATCCCCATCGGGATCATAAACATATTGGCGATACTGTGCTCAAATCCGCTGGCAACAAACATACCGATAGGTAAGACTAAAGCTAAAAGTTTATCGGTCAGACTACGGCCTGCGTAGCTCATCCATACCGCCAGACAAACCATTAAGTTTGCCAGAATCCCGAGACAGACGGCTTCAATAAAGGTGTGATGAAGCTTATGATCCGCTGTTTGCAGGATATTTAATCCCCACAGCCCGTCGGCTGCCATATACTGTCCGGCGTACCAGATGAGGGCGACAAAGAAGAGGGCGCCGACCAGGTTACCGAAATACACGCGGGTCCAGTTTGCAAACATCTGTCCCCAGGTGATACGCCCGGTGGCTTTTGCCACGCTGGTTAATACGGTGGAGGTGAATAAGTCAGCCCCGCAAACCACAACCAGCATCAGACCGAGCGAGAAACATAAACCACCGATAAGTTTAGCGATACCAAAAGGCACTATGCCTGCGGTACCGGTGGTGGCTGTAATATAAAAGACAAAACCTACTGAGATGAATATTCCTGCCATAAATGCAGATAAGTATGTGATGTGAGGGGCTTTCGTTGCTTTATAGACACCCACATCGTCTGCAACATGTGCCATATCGGCAGGAGATAATAAATTAAAAAGTGCGTCAGTTTTCATAATGCTAACTGTCTCTTGATTCCAAATAATTATAGCACGCAATGATAGTAACAAAGGGTGAAAAAATTAAACTTGATGTGGATCATAAAGGCGTTCAAGAGAATCGTCAAATACCCTGAAAAAAGTTGAAAAATCAATGTAAGTTTATGTATATAAAGGAAAAACAATTTTTTAAAAATTGTAATATATTTTTATTTTTTGTTTTTTATTTAATTAAAGTAAAAAATCAGGTTAACTTGTCGTTTTTGTGTTACTTAAAACGAACAAATTAACCTAATATTTACGTTTATTGCTATTTACGACGATTAAATCGCATTTTTATCGTTTGGCCAAAAATGCGCTTTTGCTTTTTGCAGTTTTTCATAAGCTGCCAGCAGTGCCTGATGAGCAGGAAATGCCGTTAAATTATTATCTGATGCACATAACCCGAAGAAACAATTTTTGCCGTTCAGGGCATCCAGCGCCGCATTCAGGGTTTCCTGACCATACATACGGGCAAACGCCGGCAGGTACTGTTCTGTGTCCCGCTCCGGCTCCTGCGTTAACAGCAGCAGGGTATGCAGACAGCGGTAATAGTTTGCCCGTGCGGCACTGAGAACACTGGCGTTGAAGTCCTGTGTCCACTCCACCCAGGCCAGCGCCTGATCGGTATCACCACCGGCCAGTGCCAGCATGGATTTCAGCTCACCGATGCGCAGGGTGGACCAGCCGTTATCTTTACCGGCGGCAATGCCCAGCAATTCACGGACACGGGTAAAATCGTCATGGCCTTCTTCATCCAGCTGCGCCAGCAGAGAGAGATAATCTTCCTGACGGTAACGGCTTTCCGGCAGCGCGAGAATGGTTTCACGCAGATGAATACCCATGGCGTTATTGGCCATATGCAAATCTTCCACCGGATAGATATCTGACATGCCCGGCACCAGGATACGGCAGGCATACACACCGAGATGCTCATAATCGGCAATATACACTTCGTGGCCGGATGCCGCGAACTGTGCCATCAGTGTGGTGAATTCTTCTTCGGTGGTGCCGCGGAACTGCCAGTCAGCGAAATCATAATCCGCATCCTGTTTAAACAGATCCCAGCTGATCAGGCCGCTTGAATCAATAAAGTGAGTTTCCAGGTTGGTCTGATCCGCCACTTCCTCGTCATCAAAGGTCGGTGCAGTGAAAACATCGAGGTCTTTCAGGCTGCGTCCCTGTAACAGCTCAGTGACAGTCCGCTCCAGTGCAACACCGAAATCAGGATGAGCGCCGAAAGAGGCAAAACAGGTACCGTTGGCCGGGTTAAACAGCACCACACAGATAACCGGATACTGACCGCCGAGAGAGGCATCAAAACAGAAGATCGGGAAACCTTCGCTTTCCAGGGTGCGGATTGACTCAGTGACCTGCGGATAACGCGCCAGCACCTCTTCCGGGATCGCCGGTAAGCTGATGCGCTCAGCAATAATGCGGTTTTTCACATAACGTTCAAAGACTTCCGATAATCCCTGCACGCGGGCTTCATTGCGGGTGTTCCCGGCGGACATGCCGTTGGACACATACAGGTTGGCGACGATATTCATCGGAATATATACCGTTTTGCCGTCAGACTGGCGGGTAAACGGCAGGGCGCAGATACCGCGCTCCTCATTGGAGGATTGCAGGTCAATCAGCTGGCTGCCCTGCAAATCATTTTCCGGATCATAATAATCGCGCAGATACTGATCGAGAATACCGTCCGGCAGTGAGTCATCCTCTGTCAGCGGGAACCATTTCTCATCCGGATAGTGAACAAACTCCCCGTTGGCAATGGTTTCGCCCAGCCAGAAATCAGCAAAAAAGTAGTTGGTGGACAGACGCTCAAAATACTCGCCCAGGGCGGAGGCCAGCGCGGCTTTTTTAGTGGCCCCTTTGCCGTTGGTAAAGCAGAGCGGGCAGTCAGTATCACGGATATGCACGGACCAGACGTTCGGCACCGGGTTGAGCCACGAGGCTTCCTCTATATTGAAACCCAGTTGCTGCAGTTTCTGCTGAAAACGGCTGATGGAATCTTCGAGAGCGGCATCTTTGCCGGGAATAAAAGTATGTGTTTGCGTCATGGGATCCACAATTGCTGTAACGGCCCGCTGCATGCGGACTCAGGAATACCGGGGAAGAAAGGCGCACATAATACGGATTTTTCGTGTCAGCGGCTACCTTTGTGAATGTAAAGTTACTGCCGGGTTATTCCGCTGTATTTCCGCTGTCCGCCATGCATCTCCGGAAATACATTATATAATATCCCAATTTGATGGTCAGAGGCAGTCAGATATTCTGCCGGGTGACAAAAAGGGTTTACCGCCCATCATGCAATAAGCGTTGCAGCGAAGGGTGGGGAGTGATAAAACCGACAGACAGGGCGTATTCATATGATGGATATACAGGGCATTAATTTACAGATAGGGTGAGGTCAATGAGTCAGGTATATAACTTTAGTGCCGGTCCGGCTATGCTGCCGGTAGAAGTGCTGCGCCGTGCTGAGCAGGAACTGTGCAACTGGCGCGGGCTCGGCACCTCAGTCATGGAAATCAGTCACCGCAGTAAAGAGTTTATGTCGGTGGCAAAGGAAGCGGAAAATAATCTGCGTCAGATCCTCGCGGTGCCGGATAACTATAAAGTGCTGTTCTGTCACGGCGGCGCACGCGGACATTTTGCCGCACTGCCGATGAACCTGCTGGGCGAGAAAACCAAAGCGGATTATGTGGTGGGCGGATACTGGGCGGAATGTGCGGCAGAAGAAGCAAAAAAATATTGCACACCGAACATTATTAATGTCAGAACCGAATCGGAAGACGGTATCGGCGTGAAGCCGATGGGCGAATGGCAGCTCAGTGATGATGCAGCCTATGTTCACTACTGCCCGAATGAAACCATTGATGGTATCGCTATCCATGAAGAGCCGGATTTCGGCGATAAAATCGTGATTGCGGATTACTCCTCGGCCATCCTGTCCAAACCGCTGGATGTCAGCCGTTTCGGGATGATTTATGCGGGCGCGCAGAAAAATATCGGCCCGGCCGGGCTGACCCTGGTGATTATCCGTGAGGATCTGCTGGGCAAAGCGCGCAGAGAAACCCCGTCCATCCTCGACTATACCGTACTGAGTGAATGTGACTCCATGTTCAACACCCCGCCGACCTTTGCCTGGTATCTCTCCGGCATGGTCTTTAAGTGGCTGATTGAACAGGGCGGTTTACAGGAAATCGCCCGGATCAACTATGATAAAGCACAACTGCTTTACTCTGCGGTGGATCACTGTGATTTCTATATTAACCGTGTGGCGGCGGCCAACCGTTCCCTGATGAACGTGCCGTTCCAGATGTCTGATCCGTCACTGGACAGTAAATTCCTCGCCGAAGCACAGGCACAGGGACTGGTTTCCCTGAAAGGGCACAAAGTTGCCGGCGGGATGCGCGCCTCCATTTATAATGCGATGCCGTATGAAGGCGTGCGTGCACTGGCCGAATTTATGGCGGAGTTTGAAAGCCGCCACAGCTGATTTTTTGCAGACATTTTTCCGGGACCGGGTAAGCATCCGGCCCCGTTTTTCGTTTTTATGTTTACACACCGGAGAATAACTTCGTATGGATTCCCTGACGTTACAACCGATCGCCCGCATTAACGGGACGATTAACCTGCCCGGCTCCAAGAGTGTCTCCAACCGGGCACTGCTGCTGGCGGCACAGGCTGCGGGCACAACACGCCTTATCAACCTGCTCGACAGCGATGATATCCGCCATATGCTCAGCGCACTGCGGGAACTGGGGATCCGTTATCAGCTTTCTGACGACAAAACCGAATGTATTGTGGAAGGTCAGGGCAAACCGATCAGCGGATTTAAAGGTATTGATCTGTTCCTCGGTAATGCCGGAACGGCAATGCGCCCGCTGACTGCGGCACTGTGTCTCGGGGATAATGACATTACCCTGACCGGCGAACCGCGTATGAAAGAGCGCCCGATTGGTCATCTGACCGATGCACTGCGTCAGGGCGGCGCACAGATTGATTTTCCGGAAAATGACGGTTATCCGCCGCTGCGGATCCGCGGTGGCTTTACCGGCGGCCGCATCAGTGTGGATGGTTCCGTATCCAGCCAGTTTCTGACCGCGCTGCTGATGGCAGCACCACCGGCGGAGAATGACACCGAAATCACTATCAGCGGTGAGCTGGTGTCCAAACCGTATATTGATATCACGCTGGCGATGATGTCCTCTTTTGGCATCACGGTGGTGAATGAAGATTACCGGCGTTTCCTGATCAAAGGAAAACAGCAGTATCAGTCCCCGGGTGAATATCTGGTGGAAGGGGATGCGTCATCCGCCTCCTATTTCCTCGCGGCGGCAGCCATTAAAGGCGGCACCGTGCGGGTTACCGGCATCGGGCGTAACAGTCTGCAGGGTGACACGCAATTTGCGGCAGTGCTGGAAAAAATGGGCGCGAAAGTGACATTTGCGGACACGTACATTGAATGTACCCGCGATACTCTGCACGGCATCGATATGGATATGAACGCCATCCCGGATGCGGCGATGACGATTGCCACCACCGCGCTGTTCGCCGAAGGGACAACCACTATCCGCAATATCTATAACTGGCGGGTGAAAGAGACAGACCGTCTCAGTGCAATGGCAGCTGAACTGCGTAAAGTCGGCGCACAGGTGGAAGAGGGGCATGATTACATTCAGGTCACCCCGCCGGCAAAACTGCAGCATGCGGAAATTGAAACCTATAACGATCACCGCATCGCCATGTGTTTCTCGCTGGTGGCACTGTCAGACACCCCGGTCACGATCCTCGATCCGGGCTGTACGGCAAAAACCTTCCCCGGCTACTTCAGTGAGCTGGCGGCACTGTCAGAATAAAAAAACGCCGTTCTGCGCGCAGGGCGTTTCCTCTGCTGTCACAGATGCGTATAATACGGGCATCTTTTTTCAGGCGGCCGTTGTGACGGCCGCCGGACTGCGACAGGAGAGCGCGCATGGCAGTATATGTTCCGGTCATTACCATTGACGGCCCGAGCGGCGCGGGCAAAGGTACCCTTTGTCACGCACTGGCAAACGAAATGGGATGGCATTTACTGGACTCCGGCGCAATTTACCGCGTTCTGGCACTGGCGGCACTGCATCATCATGTGGATATCACTTCGGAAGATGCACTGGTTCCGCTGGCGGCTAATCTGGATGTGAAATTCCTGGCAAAAGACACCGGTCCTGAGACAATTCTGGAAGGTGAGGATGTCAGCCGGGCTATCCGTCAGGAAGAAGTGGGTATGACAGCCTCGCAAATCGCGGCGTTCCCGCGTGTCCGTGAAGCTCTGCTGCGCCGTCAGCGCGCATTCCGTGTGGCGCCGGGCCTGATTGCCGACGGCCGCGACATGGGCACGGTAGTATTCCCGGATGCCCCGGTGAAAATTTTCCTCGACGCGAGTGCGCAGGAGCGCGCCCACCGCCGGATGAAGCAGTTGCAGGACAAAGGCTTTAGTGTTAATTTTGACCGCCTTCTTGCTGAGATAGAAGAGCGTGATTTCCGCGACCGCAACCGTGCGGTTGCCCCGCTGGTGGCTGCCGGCGATGCGCTGATTCTGGACTCAACAACCATGTCAATTGACGACGTTATTGCCGAAGCCCTTCGTTATACGAAGGAAAAACTGGCAGAAACGGCGGAATGATAAACAAAATTTGCGGAAAATCTGACTGAAAACGTGTTTTTTAGTAGGTTTCTGTATTCGTTTTTGTTTATAATGTTAAGTTGAAGTTTTTTACCGGCAGAGAACAAGGCAAAGAAGCAGTTTTCTGCCACCCCTTTGTGACAAGGAATGTTGCAAGGTATGTGAAACAACCCCATTCGGCCGGATGCTAAATGGACGTTAATACTTAAACACTTGAAGATCAAACATGACTGAATCTTTTGCTCAACTCTTTGAAGAATCCCTGCAGGCTATCGAAACCCGTCCGGGCGCTATCGTCCGTGGTACTGTTGTCGCTATCGATAAAGACGTAGTTCTGGTTGACGCAGGTCTGAAATCAGAATCTGCTATCCCGGTAGAACAGTTCAAAAATGCTCAGGGCGAGCTGGAAATCCAGGTTGGCGACGAAGTTGATGTTGCTCTGGACGCAGTAGAAGACGGTTTCGGTGAAACTGTTCTGTCCCGCGAGAAAGCAAAACGCCACGAAGCATGGCTGATGCTGGAAAAAGCATACGAAGAAGCTGAGACTGTTACCGGTGTTATCAACGGTAAAGTTAAAGGCGGTTTCACTGTCGAACTGAACGGCATCCGTGCGTTCCTGCCGGGTTCACTGGTTGACGTGCGTCCTGTTCGTGACACCACGCATCTGGAAGGCAAAGAGCTTGAGTTCAAAGTAATCAAGCTGGATCAGAAACGCAACAACGTGGTTGTTTCCCGTCGTGCAGTTATCGAGTCAGAAAACAGCGCAGAGCGCGATCAGCTGCTGGAAAACCTGCAGGAAGGCATGGAAGTTAAAGGTATCGTTAAGAACCTCACTGACTACGGTGCATTCGTTGATCTGGGCGGCGTTGATGGTCTGCTGCATATCACTGATATGGCGTGGAAACGTGTTAAACACCCAAGCGAAATCGTGAATGTCGGCGACGAAATCACTGTTAAAGTGCTGAAATTCGACCGCGAACGTACCCGCGTATCTCTGGGCCTGAAACAGCTGGGCGAAGATCCTTGGGTCGCAATCGCTAAGCGTTACCCTGAGAACACCCGTCTGACCGGTCGCGTGACCAACCTGACTGACTACGGCTGCTTCGTTGAAATCGAAGAAGGCGTTGAAGGCCTGGTACACGTTTCTGAAATGGACTGGACCAACAAAAACATCCACCCATCTAAAGTTGTTAACGTGGGCGATGTTGTTGAAGTTATGGTTCTGGACATCGACGAAGAACGTCGTCGTATCTCCCTGGGCCTGAAGCAGTGCAAATCTAACCCATGGCAGCAGTTCGCGGAAACTCACAACAAAGGTGATCGCGTTGAAGGTAAAATCAAGTCAATCACTGACTTCGGTATCTTCATTGGTTTAGATGGCGGCATCGATGGTCTGGTTCACCTGTCTGACATCTCCTGGAACGTTGCAGGCGAAGAAGCAGTACGTGAATACAAAAAAGGCGACGAAATCGCAGCTGTTGTTCTGCAGGTTGATGCAGAGCGCGAGCGTATCTCTCTGGGCGTTAAGCAGTTAGCTGAAGATCCGTTCAACAACTACACCGCTGTTACCAAGAAAGGTGCTATCGTCACCGGTAAAGTAACTGCAGTAGACGCTAAAGGCGCAACTGTTGAGCTGATGGATGGCGTTGAAGGTTACCTGCGTGCATCAGAAGCTTCACGCGATCGCGTTGAAGATGCTACTCTGGTTCTGAGCGTTGGTGATGAAGTTGAAGCTAAATACACTGGTGTTGATCGTAAAAACCGTGTAATCAACCTGTCTGTACGTGCAAAAGACGAAGCGGATGAAAAAGACGCTATCGCTACTGTGAACAAGCAGGAAGAAGCTGGCTTCTCTAACAACGCAATGGCAGAAGCTTTCAAAGCAGCTAAAGGCGAGTAATTAAGCAGCAGCAGGCCGCGCAAGCGGTCTGCTTTTATGATAATCAGGGTAGTCCAGGAGGTTATATGACCAAATCTGAACTGATTGAGAAGCTGGCAGGCCAACAATCTCATCTTCCGGCTAAAGTTGTTGAAGAAGCAGTAAAAGAGATCCTTGAGCATATGGCAAATACGCTTGCTGACGGTGAACGTATTGAAATCCGTGGATTCGGCAGTTTTTCTCTGCACTACCGTGCACCGCGGGTAGGTCGTAACCCGAAAACCGGCGAACAGGTGGAACTGGAAGGTAAACACGTTCCTCACTTCAAACCGGGCAAAGAGTTACGCGACCGCGCAAATATCTATGCTTGATTATTGACAGAGATAATAAAAATGACGCCACCGGCGTCATTTTTTTTTGCAGCAAACATTAAATTATCATTATTATAAAAATGTTAATATTGTATTAATAAATTATGGTTGTGTAAGGTTCTGGTGTTGGCAAGTTGAATTCGTTTATTAATAATAGGTTACCGGAGACATCATATTCAGTTCGCCATAAAATACTATTGGAAATTAGACTGTGTTTATAATTAAGCAAATAATTGTGAGTTGACTCGCATAAAATAATTGATTATTTGTATGCCTGAAATATAAATTCGTGACGACACGCATTTTTTTATTATCGTAATAACACGTGATGCCCGCCATAACATAATACCGGCCTGGTTACCTTTCCGGTGAGTAATATGTCTGTTATGGCTGTGATGAAATATCTGTTTCCCCGTCCGTTACCGCTCTGGCTTGCTGCGGCTGCCGTTGTGGCCGGGCATATGCCGCTGTTGCTGATTCCGCGGTTGTTGTTACCGGCAGAAAGTCTGCTGCTATTCACTGGTATTTGCTTGTTTTTTCTTATCCGCACCAGACTGAGTTTTTTTATCCGCATTATTGCCGGTACTTTTCTGGCAGTAAATATTCATATCAGTAATACATTATCACTCTTTTCCGCTGAACTACCCGATAATATCGATATTATGATCCATGATGTCATGATTAACTCATCTGACTATTATTCCGTCAAAGGGCGGATTATTAATATAAATAATAAAATGTATGATGATACTGTTTTTATTAATACAAAAATAAAAGGTTCATTTAAACCGGCATGTTCCGGTGAAGTCTGGCGTATATTCCGCCCTGTACTGAGGCCGGTACACGGTCTGTTAAATGAAGGACAGTCAAACCGGCAGCAATATTTACTGTCAGAGCGGGTTTTGTTTTCTCTGACGCCGGGACGCAGTGAAAAATTATCTTCAGACTGCAGTCAGCGTCAGAAGATGATTGCGGCATACCTTCCTGCGATGGATAACCTGCCGTATAACGGACTGATGGCGGCGCTGTTATTTGGTGAACGGCGCGGCATCACCGCAGAGCAGCGCAGACTGGTGCAGGAAACCGGAGTGGCACATGTGGTGGCTATTTCCGGGTTGCATATCGGGCTGGCGGCGTTATGGGGATGGTGGGCCGGGCGGTTATTGTTGCTGTTGTTACCGCTGCGTATGGTGACACCTGTTATTCCGTCTGTGCTGTCAGTCTGTGCCGCTGTTGCTTATGTCTGGCTGGCCGGGTTTGCGGTTCCGGCCTGCCGGGCATTGTCTGCGCTGCTGTTGTGGCATCTGCTGCGCTGGCGGCATTACCATCTGCCAGCGTATCAGTTTGTTATGATCAGTGCCGCACTGTTACTGCTGGCGGATCCGCTGACAATTCTATCCGCCGGATTCTGGTTGTCTTATACTGCCGTTACCGCACTGTTGTTCTGGCATCACACCGGTGTTTTCTCCCGCAGTAATATATTTATCCCGCTGACACCTTTTGCCCGCCTGTGGCGCAATATCCGTTCGCTTCTCTCTTACCAGTGCGGATTATTTCTGTTACTGCTGCCGGTTCAGGGATTTTTCTTCGGCGGCGTGAATATGCTGTCGTTTCTGAGCAATCTGTGGGTGGTACCGGTGATTTCTTTTCTGACGGTGCCGCTGCTGTTTGCCGGGTTATTGATCGGGCCTGCATTGCCGCTGGCGGATTTCTCTCTGGCGCTGGCATTATGGCCGCTGCCGTTTCTGGCACAGGGCTGGATGGTTACCGGACATATCGCTCTGATATGGATACCACTGATGTGGGCGGCTGTTTATATCATCCGGCTGGATATGTGGCGCCAGCACCCGCTGCTGCTGCCGGGAATGGTGCTCAGTTGCTGTCTGTATCTGCGGAAAACTCCGCTGCCTGAGTGGTCAGTTACCATACTGGATATCGGGCACGGATTGGCGGCAGTGGTGATAAAAGATGGCAGGGCGGTGGTGTATGATACCGGCAACCGCTTCGGGTCACGGGATGACGGGTTGCGCACAGTATTGCCTTATCTGCGTTATCACCGCCTGACTCCGGACTGGATTATGATCAGCCATGACCACCGTGACCACACCGGGGGACTGAGCTCTCTGCGCAGTGCTTATCCTGCCGCTGTGGTCAAAGGCAACATTCCGCAGGCCGATACACCTTGTCGCCGCGGGGAGCGGTGGTTATGGCAGTCATTGTATTTTGAGGTGTTATGGCCGGACGAAAAATATCAGCTGAGCAAAAATGACGGCTCCTGTGTTATCCGCATCAGTGACGGTAAACATCAGGTTTTGCTGACCGGGGATATCGAAAAACAGGCAGAAAAACAGCTGATTAAGTATAAAGATGAACTCTCCGCCACAGTACTGCAAGTTCCGCACCATGGCAGCAAAACCTCCTCATCAGAATTTTTTATTCGTGCGGTAAATCCCGCTTTCGCACTGGTTTCTGTTGCGCGCTATAGCCCGTGGCGTCTGCCTTCTGATAAAGTACGCCGTCGCTATCACAATCTCGGCGTGCAGTGGCATGATACTGCGCACAGCGGCCAGATTTCTGTGTCCTTTTTTGCTGATGAGGTATCCGTCGCGACTTACCGTACCCATCTCTCCGCCCGCTGGTTCAGCGCATGGTTTGGAGATCAGCCGGTAAACGGGTAATATAGGCAGCTAATTTTTAGTATTGGTAAACGCAATAATGAAAGATATTGATATTTCAACCCGGCAAACATTCCGCCGGTTATGGCCGACAATCGCACCGTTTAAAACAGGTATCATCGTGGCGGCTATTGCGTTAGTCATCAATGCGGGCGGCGATGCATTTATGCTGTCGCTGCTGAAACCGCTGCTTGATGAAGGTTTCGGCACTGCCGACAATGATTTTCTCCGTATCATGCCGCTGATTATCCTGGGGCTGATGCTGTTACGCGGTATCTCCAGTTTTGTTTCAGGCTACTGCCTCTCCTGGGTGTCCGGCAAAGTGGTTATGACTATGCGCCGTAACCTGTTCCGGCATATGATGGGCATGCCGGTTTCCTTCTTTGATCAGCAATCCACCGGGACACTGCTCTCCCGTATCACCTATGATTCCGAACAGGTGGCTTCGTCTTCTTCCGGTGCACTGGTTACGGTCGTCCGTGAAGGCGCTTATATTATTGCGCTGTTCAGCCTTATGTTTTACAACAGCTGGCAGCTGTCGCTGATTCTGATTGTTATTGCGCCGATTGTGGCTTTTGTTATCCGCAAAGTCTCTGTCCGCTTCCGCGAAATCAGTAAAAACATGCAGAGCGGCATGGGACAGGTCAGCGCCAGTGCTGAACAGATGCTGAAAGGGCATAAAGAAGTGCTGATTTTCGGCGGTCAGAAAGTGGAAAATGATCGTTTCGATAAAGTCAGCAACCATATGCGCCGCCAGGGTATGAAACTGGTTACCGCATCATCTATTGCCGACCCGATTATTCAGATCATTGCCTCCTTTGCGCTGGCATTTGTGCTGTTTGCCGCCAGTTTCCCTGAAATTAAAGAAGCGCTGAGTGCCGGTTCCATTACAGTTGTCTTCTCTTCCATGATTGCTCTGATGCGTCCGCTGAAATCCCTGACCAACGTGAACGCTCAGTTCCAGCGCGGGATGGCGGCTTGTCAGACACTGTTTGTTCTGCTTGATATGGAGCAGGAAAAAGACACCGGCACCAAAGTGCTGAAAGATGCCAAAGGTGATGTGGCGTTTGAGAATGTGACTTTCCGTTATCAGGGGAAAGAGAACCCGGCGCTGAAAAATGTGTCGTTCACTATTCCGTCAGGCAAAACGGTGGCACTGGTCGGGCGCTCCGGCTCCGGGAAATCCACCATTGCCAATCTGATCACCCGTTTCTATGAAATTGAAAGCGGACACATTACGATCGACGGCAATGATATCCGCGATTACACGCTGGCATCACTGCGCAGTCAGGTGGCGCTGGTGTCGCAGAATGTTCACCTTTTCAATGATACGGTCGCGAATAATATCGCCTATGCCACAGAAGGGAAGTACACCCGCGAGCAGATTGAAAAAGCCGCTGAAATGGCCTATGCCATGGACTTTATCAATAAGATGGAGAAGGGGCTGGATACCGAAATCGGTGAGAACGGTGTTCTGCTTTCCGGTGGTCAGCGCCAGCGTATTGCGATTGCCCGTGCACTGCTGCGTGATGCACCGATCCTTATCCTCGATGAAGCAACCTCGGCACTGGATACTGAATCTGAACGTGCGATTCAGGCCGCGCTCGATGAGTTACAGAAAAACCGTACCTGTCTGGTGATCGCTCACCGCTTATCCACCATTGAGAAGGCGGATGAAATCCTCGTGGTGCAGGACGGCGAAGTGCAGGAGCGCGGTACGCATGATGAACTGGTGAAACAGCCGGGTATCTATGCGCAGCTCTATAACATGCAGTTTGGTCACTAAGCGGCACTGCTGATGATCGATAAAATTTGGTCCGGCCGCTCAAAGCTTTACTGGCTGCTTCTGCCGCTCTCGTTTTTGTACGGGGCGGTGAGCGGTCTGCGGCGTCTGCTGTTCCGCTGCGGACTGAAAAAATCCCGCCGTATGCCGGTGCCGGTGGTGGTGGTCGGTAATCTGACCGCCGGCGGTAACGGTAAAACACCGGTGGTTATCTGGCTGACAGAGCAACTGCTGGCCCGTGGCTACCGTCCCGGAGTGGTTTCCCGCGGTTACGGCGGTAAATCGGATCATTATCCGCTGCTTATCACGAAAGACACGACGACAGCACAGGCCGGTGATGAGCCGGTGCTGATTGCCCGCCGTACCGGTGTGCCGGTTGCGGTCGCGCCAGACCGTGCCGCAGCGGTAGAAGCTATTTTGCAGCATGCACCGGTGGATGTGATCATCACCGATGATGGTTTGCAGCATTACGCACTACAGCGCGATATGGAAATCGTGGTGATTGACGGCGAACGCCGTTTCGGTAACGGCTGGTGGCTGCCTGCCGGGCCGATGCGGGAACGGGCAGGGCGTCTGAAACAGGTGGATGCGGTGATTGTCAACGGTGGTACCGCACAACCCGGGGAAACCGCTATGCAACTGGTGCCGGGAGAGGCTGTTAACCTGGCTGACGGCACCCGTAAACCGGCGGCTGAAATCGGTGAGTGTGTGGCGATGGCCGGTATCGGGCACCCGCCGCGTTTTTTTGCCACGCTGAACTCCCTCGGCGTGACACCGGCACAGTGTATTGCGTTTCCGGATCACCAGTCTTACAGCCCTGAACAGCTTTCCGCACTGATAAAACCCGGTCAGTCACTCCTGATGACAGAGAAGGATGCAGTGAAATGTTTTGCCTTTTCTGCAACTGACTGGTGGTATTTACCGGTCAGTGCCGCCATTCCCGCAAAATCCGCCGATTTAATTCTGGATAAAGTCATATCTCACATAAAAAATGCATAAAGGGACTTGCGCTTTTTATCTGAATATGGCTTAATCAAAAAGTTGTATTTCTGTGATGTATTTCATATCTCACTGTGCAACCAATCCGCGTGTCAACACATATTCTGATCCCGCTGTCATAATTTTTTCACACCACCTTGTTAATCTTGTGGTGCGGATGACCGGATCCCGCGGATAAACGGTATGTTTTGCAGCAGGTGTCTGACCGGCTGCAAATCAGAATAAAAAATAATAACTATAATGTTTTGCTCATTACCGGGTGGCTGTTCGCAAAGAGAGCACCCGTGTTGCCCGGCCGGAGCAGACATAACCAGCGATGGGGTGTATACCATTCCTGGTGATATAAAAGGAGTTAATACTATGTCTAAACAATTACAACTTGGCCGCGTTAAATGGTATGACGCGAAAGAAGGTTACGGTTTCATCTCCCCGGTTAACGGCGGCGATGATATCTGGGTAACCCGTAACGGGATCGCCAATTCCCGTAACAAATTACTGTGCGAAGGGCAGGAAGTGGAATTCTCACTGACCCGCGGCAGTTATGGTATTGCAGCGAACGATGTGATCGCGCTGTAATATGGGTAAAAACGCGATTATCTCAGTGATATCGCAACAACAGAGTTAACGGTGAGACCGGGCTTATGTTATTCTGAGCCAACGTTTTTATCTCATTGGGGGACGTATGGATCACCGTTTACTCGAAATCGTGGCCTGCCCTGTTTGCCACGGCAAACTCAGCTACGACAAGCAAAATCTCGAACTCATCTGCAAAGGCTGCCGTCTGGCCTATCCCGTCCGTGACGATATCCCTGTCTTATTAGAGAATGAAGCCCGCGAATTGCCGGTCTCAGAAGGATAATCTCCATGTTTACAGTTATCATTCCTGCGCGTTATGCCTCCACGCGTCTGCCCGGTAAACCGCTGGCGGATATCTGCGGCAAGCCGATGATTGTCCGTGTGATGGAGCAGGCAAAACGTTCCGGTGCCGCGAGAGTCATTGTCGCTACTGACACACAGGCGGTATTTGATGCCGTGATTGCAGAGGGCGGCGAAGCCTGTATGACGCGCGAAGATCATCAGTCCGGGACCGAGCGCCTGGCGGAAGTGATTGATCACTACCGGTTTGCTGATGATGAGATTATCGTGAATGTTCAGGGGGATGAGCCATTAATCCCTGACAGTATTATTGCGCAGGTTGCTGAAAATCTGGCAGCCAGCGAAGCCGGTATGGCCACCCTGGCGGTAAAAATCACCTCAGCGGAAGAAGCCTTTAACCCGAATGCGGTGAAAGTGGTGATGGATAAACAGGGCTATGCGCTCTATTTCTCCCGGGCCACCATTCCGTGGGATCGCGAGCGTTTCATGCACAGCCGTGACAGCGCCGGTGATAATTTCCTGCGCCATATCGGGATTTACGCCTACCGCGCCGGGTTTATCCGCCGCTATATTCAGTGGGAAACCAGCCCGCTGGAGAAAATCGAAATGCTCGAGCAGCTGCGTGTACTCTGGTACGGTGAAAAAATTCATGTCGCGGAGGCATCCGAAGCGCCGGGCACCGGTGTTGATACCCCGGAAGATCTTGAAACCGTGCGCAGATTGTTTGCCGCCCGCTGAGAAATATCAGTCATAAACAAAAACGCGGGTCACTTCTGAACCCGCGTTTTTGTTGTCTTCTATTCCTGTCCTTCATTATCTGACGATTTTACTGACTGCCAGAGCCGCCCCAGCCCTTCATACCAGACCCGCTCACTGTGTGATAGATAGTACGCGGAAGGAATGGTTTTTTCCCAGCTGTGCAGCGGGGTGGTGACGGCCAGCTGGTTAGCCGGTGCCGGGATAGGGTGCAGGCCGCGCGCATCAAAGAAGGCTTTGGCGCGGGTCATATGGTTAGCGGAGGTCACCAGCAGGAACGGTGCATCGCCCACCACTTTTTTCACTTCGGCGGCTTCCTCTTCGGTATCTTTCGGCAATACCAGCGGCAGTGTGCGTTCAGCAGGGATCCCCAGTGACTGCGCAACTTGCGCTGCGGCCTCTGCGCTGCTGATACTGTTTGCGCCCGGCCCGCCGGTGAAAATCAGCGTCGCCTGCGGGTAACGCAGTGCGAGACGCACACCTTCCGTGACGCGCGGCAGACTGTTACCGATCAGATTGGCGGAAGGTGACCATTCCGGGTTATAGGTAAAGCCGCCGCCGAGCACCACGATATAGCGCAGTTCCTGTTGCTGAACTTCTGCCGGGGTAATGAGCTCATAACGTTTTTCATACGGTTTTTCTGTTGTCAGCAGCAGGGTATCCGCCACCGGTTGCAGGCTGAGCAGCACCAACCCGAGCCAGCTCACGGTGATCAGGGTTTTACCGGTTTTCTGCCATCGGGAAAACCACAGCAGCAGTAATCCGGCCAGGATCAGCAGGAGCATAAACGGCAGCGGCATCAGAAAACCGCCGAGGTATTTTTTCAGGGCAAACAGCATGAGCGCACCTTAAATATGATTGATTTATCACCGGTTAACGGCAGGAGTCTGCACAAATCGGGTGACATTAGACACGTCTGTGACACAATAGTTACCGACTTTGCATATTGCACTGCTCTGCCCGGCAATACAATTGAAGATAGCCGGATTGCGCGGGAAACCGCCGCAGACTGACCCGAAATATCCCCCGGAACTGAACACAGGTTTTCATGGTTGATCGTAATTTTGACGATATCGCGGAGAAATTCACCCGCAATATCTATGGCACAACAAAAGGGCAAATCCGCGAAGCGGTGGTCTGGCAGGATCTGGACGCCTTACTGACCCGGCTGAAACCGGGTCCGCTGCGCATTCTGGATGCGGGCGGCGGTGACGGTTTTTTCTCCCGCCGTCTGGCTGCGCTGGGGCATCAGGTGGTATTGTGCGACCTGTCAGAAGAGATGATTGCCCGCGCACAACAGGCCGCGCTGGATGACGGCGTGGCAGAAAATATGTCCTTTATTCATTGTGCGGCACAGGATATCGCACTTCACACTGAAGGGGCGTTTGATCTGGTATTATTTCATGCCGTTTTGGAGTGGATCACAGATCAAAAAGGTGCAATTGAAGCACTGACCGCTATAATAGCGGGCGGTGGTGCATTATCGTTAATGTTTTACAATGCGAACGGACTTGTGATGCGAAATGCGATATTAGGCAATTTTCATCTGGCAACCCCGGAAATTCAGCGCCGCCGCAAGCGTTCGTTATCGCCGCAGAATCCCCTTATGCCGGAACAGGTTTATCAGTGGCTGGATGATTGCCGTCTGACGATTGAGGCAAAAACCGGCGTGCGGGTTTTCCATGATTATCTGCAGAGCCGCCAGTTACAAAACCGTGATTTCCCAGCGCTGCTGGCACTGGAGCAACGCTATTGCCGTCAGGAGCCTTATATCAGCTTAGGCCGCTATATTCACGTTATGGCACGAAAACCGATCAGAAGGATGGACAATGAGTGAGTTTACCCAAACAGTCCCGGAACTCGTGGCATGGGCGCGAAAGAATGATTTCTCCATCGCGCTGCCGCCGGAACGGCTGGCTTTTTTACTGTCTGTTGCGGTGCTCAACAGTGAGCGCATCGACGGTGAAATGAGCGAGGGGGAACTGGTGGATGCCTTCCGCGAAGTCTGCAAAGGCTTTGAACAGACAACGGAATCTGTTGCGGTCCGCGCGAACAATGCCATCAATGATATGGTGCGCCAGAAAATATTTAACCGCTTTACCAGTGATATCTTTGAGGGTAATGCGATTTACCGGCTGACCCCGCTCGGGATCGGCATCAGCGATTATTACATCCGTCAGCGTGAATTTTCCTCACTGCGTTTATCCATGCAGCTCTCGATTGTGGCCGGTGAACTGAGCCGCGCGGCAGATGCCGCCGAAGAGGGCGGGGATGAATTCCACTGGCACCGTAATGTGTTTGCCCCGCTGAAATATTCCGTGGCGGAGATCTTCGACAGCATTGATATGTCGCAGCGCGTTATGGATGAGCAGCAAAACGGCGTCAAAGACGATATCGCCAAACTGCTGAATCAGGACTGGCAGGCCGCGATTGCCAACTGTGAACAGTTGCTGTCAGAAACCTCTCTCACACTGCGGGAACTGCAGGATACGCTCGAAGCCGCCGGTGACAAATTACAGGCGAACCTGCTGCGTATCCAGGATGCCAATATGAGTGCCGCCACCGGCTCTGAACTGGTGGATAAGCTGATTTTTGATCTGCAGGCCAAGCTCGACCGCATTATCAGCTGGGGCCAGCAATCTATTGATTTATGGATTGGTTATGACCGCCATGTCCATAAATTTATCCGTACCGCTATCGATATGGATAAAAACCGTATTTTCTCGCAGCGTCTGCGCCATTCTGTACAGCACTATTTTGACTCGCCGTGGGCTCTTAATGTGGCTAATGCGGATCGCCTGCTGGATATGCGTGACGAAGAGATGGCACTGCGTGATGACGAAGTGACCGGGGAATTACCGCCGGATCTGGAATATGAAGAGTTCAGCGAGGTCAACGAAGAGCTTGCCGCCATGATGGAAACTGCGCTGGCTGTGTATAAAGCACAGGCGAAGCCGCTGGATCTGGGTGCGGTTCTGCGTGATTACCTCGCGAAATATCCGCGCAGCCGCCAGTTCGATGTGGCACGGATTATCGTGGATCAGGCTGTCCGCCTCGGGGTGGCTGATGCTGATTTCTCAGGCATCCCGGCGGAATGGTCAGCAATTAATGAATACGGAGCGAAGGTGCAGGCACATGTCATCGACACATATTGAACAATTTATGTCAGCAAAGCTGGCTCAGGCACTTGCCAACAACCTTTTTCCGGAACTTGACAGCCAGTTGCGCGCAGGCCGCCATATCGGCGTGGATGATCTGGATAATCATGCCTTTCTGATGGATTTCCAGGATGAACTGGAAGGCTTTTACGCCCGTTATAACGTGGAACTGGTCCGTGCACCGGAAGGGTTCTTCTATCTGCGCCCGCGTTCCAGCACACTGATCCCGCGCTCGGTGTTATCCGAACTGGAAATGCTGGTCGGTAAAGTGCTGTGCTATCTGTATCTCAGCCCGGAGCGTCTCGCCAACCAGGGTATTTTCTCCACGGCAGAGCTCTATGAGGAACTGCTGTCACTGGCGGATGAAGCCAAATTACTGAAAGTGGTGAATAACCGCTCCACCGGCTCTGACCTGGACAAACAGAAATTACTGGAAAAAACCCGTGGTGCGCTGAACCGTCTGCGCCGCCTGGGGATGATCACGTTTGTCTCTGCGGATAACAGCCAGTTTGTGATTGCCGAATCCGTTTTCCGCTTCGGAGCGGATGTCCGCAGCGGGGATGACCCGCGTGAGGCGCAGCTGCGTCTTATCCGCGACGGTGAGGCCCAATCTCTGGCGGAAGATGAAAAACACCCGCGCCCTGAGGATCAGGACGATGATAATGAAGAATTTGATAATGACAACGCGACGGATGAAGCGGAGGATGAAGAATGATTGAACGTGGTAAATTCCGCTCGCTCACGTTAGTCAACTGGAACGGCTTTTTTGCGCGCACCTTTGATCTGGATGAGCTGGTCACCACCTTGTCCGGCGGTAACGGTGCCGGTAAATCCACCACTATGGCGGCCTTTATTACCGCCATGATCCCGGATTTAACCCTGCTGCACTTCCGTAACACCACTGAAGCCGGGGCAACATCCGGTTCCCGTGATAAAGGTCTGCACGGTAAACTGCGTCCGGGCGTGTGCTACGCCATGCTGGATGTGGTGAACTCCCGCCATCAGCGTGTGCTGGTGGGGGTGCGTCTTCAGCAGATTGCCGGACGTGATAAAAAAGTCGATATCAAATCCTTTATGATTCAGGGATTACCGACACAGTATTCCCCGACACAGATTGTCAGCGAACAGCTGAGTGAACGCCAGGTGCGGGTTCTGCCGCTGAATGACCTGAAAGCCCGCCTGGATGATATCGAAGGTGTGCATTTCAAACAGTTTAACTCGATTACTGATTACCATTCGGTTCTGTTCGAGCTGGGTGTTATCCCGAAACGTCTGCGTTCTGCAGGCGACCGCAGCAAATTCTACCGCCTGATCGAAGCTTCGCTCTACGGCGGTATCTCCAGTGCTATCACCCGTTCCCTGCGTGACTATTTACTGCCGGAGAACAGCGGGGTGCGCAAAGCCTTCCAGGATATGGAAGGGGCACTGCGCGAAAACCGTATCACACTGGAAGCTATCCGCGTTACCCAGTCTGACCGTGACCTGTTCAAACACCTGATCACTGAAGCGACCGCGTATGTTTCTGCAGATTATATGCGTCACGCCAATGAGCGCCGTGTGCATATCGACCAGGCACTCTCTGTGCGCCGGGAACTGCTCGGCAGCCGCAAACAGCTGATCAGCGAACAGTTCCGTCAGGTGGAAATGTCCCGCGAGCTGGCGGAGCAGACGGCCTCATCCGCCGATCTGGAAACGGATTACCAGGCAGCCAGTGATCATCTGACACTGGTGCAGACGGCCATGCGTCAGCAGGAAAAAATTGACCGTTATCAGGCTGATGTCGAAGAGCTGACATTCCGTCTGGAAGAACAGACTGAAGTGGCGGAAGAAGCCGCAGAACAGCTGGCGGAATATGAAGAACGCAACCATGTTGCGGAAGAAGAAGTGGATGAGCTGAAAAGCCAACTGGCCGATTACCAGCAGGCGCTGGATGTTCAGCAGACCCGCGCCATTCAGTATCAGCAGGCATTACAGGCGCTGGAACGCGCCAAAGCGGTGTGTCAGCTGCCGCAGCTGGATATTGATTCACTGGATGAATGGCTGGAAACCTTCCGCGCCCGCGAAGAGCAGGCAACCGAATCCCTGTTAGTGCTTGAGCAGAAAATGAGTGTGGCGCAGGCCGCACACAGCCAGTTCTCTCAGGCCTATGAACTGGTGAAATCGGTGGTCGGTGAAGTCAGCCGCAGTGAAGCTTACCAGACCGCCCGTGAATTATTGCGCGAACTGCCGTCACAGCAGATGATGGCCGACCGCGTCCAGCCGCTGCGCCAGCAGTTATCTGAACTGGAACAGCGTCTGCACAGCCAGCACAATGCGCAGAAATCGCTGGATGATTTCTGCAAACGCATCGGGCAGCAGGTTGAGGCGGACGGGCTCGATGAGATGCTGATGACCCTTGAGGCGCAGCAGGAAAGCCTGAGTGTCAGTGTCAGTGAAAGCGGCGAGCGCCGTATGGAAATGCGTCAGCAGACTGAGCAGCTGAAGCAGCAAATCCAGTCCCTGACCGTCAAAGCCCCGGCGTGGCTGGCGGCGCAGGAAGCTCTGACGCAATTGTGTGAGCAGTCTCATGAGACGTTCACCAGCGCCAATGATGTCACTGAATATATGCAGCAGTTGCTGGAGCGTGAGCGCGAAGTGACTGTTGAGCGTGATGAAATCGCGCTGAAAAAAGCACAGCTGGAAAAAGATATTGAACGGCTCAGTCAGCCGAGCGGCGCGGAAGATGGCCGTATGCTTGGCCTGGCAGAGCGTTTCGGTGGTATATTGCTGTCGGAAATCTATGACGACATCACGATTGATGACGCACCGTATTTCTCCGCCTTATACGGCCCGGCGCGCCATGCGATTGTGGTGCCGGATCTCAGCGCCGTGCGTCCGATGCTGGATGCCCTCGATGATTGTCCGGAAGATCTCTATCTGATTGAAGGGGATCCGCAATCCTTTGATGACAGCGTCTTCACCACCGAAGAGCTGGAGCGTGCGGTGCTGGTGCGCAGCACCGATCGCCAGTGGCGTTACTCCCGCTTCCCGTCTGTGCCGCTGTTCGGCCGTGCGGCGCGGGAAAATCAGCTGGCAGTGCTGGAACATGAACGGGATGAGCTGGCAGAACGCCTGGCGACACTCTCTTTTGATGTCCAGAAAATGCAGCGTGCTCATCAGGCATTCAGCCGTTTTGTCGGCAAAAATATCTCAGTGGCCTTTGAGGCTGACCCGGAAGCGGAAATCCGCACACTGAATCAGCGCCGTAATGAGCTGGAGCGCGAGCTGGCACAGTTTGAGGAGCAGACTGCCGTTGCCCGTCAGCAGTATGCGCAGATCAAAGAAAATCTGAGCATCCTTAACCGTCTGATCCCGAATACCGCTCTGCTGCTTGATGAAACACTGGCAGATCGCGCGGATGAGATCCGTGATGCGCTGACGGATGCACAGGAATCCGCCCGTCATATTCAGCAGTACGGTGCAGCGCTGCGCAAACTGGAGCCGATGGTAGCTGTTCTCCAGAGTGATCCGGAGCAGCATGAAGCTCTGATCCGCGATTATGAAAACGCGAAACAGGTGCAGCAGCAGGCCCGTCAGCAGGCGTTTGCCCTGGAAGAAGTCGCGCAGCGCCGTCAGCACTTTAATTACGGCGGATCCGCCGGCATGCTGACAGAAAATGCCGATCTTAATGACAAACTGCGTCAGCGTCTGGAACACGCGGAGTCTGATCGTGCCCGTACACGTGAGATGCTGCGCCAGCAGCAGACCAAATGCGCGGAGTTCAATCAGGTTCTGGCCTCACTGCGCAGCTCGTATGAAACCAAATCGGACATGCTGCGCGAACTTGAGCGCGAAATGAGCGAAATTGGTGTTCAGGCGGATGCCAATGCGGAAGAGCGTGCCCGTGTGCGCCGTGATGAACTGTACAACCAGGTCAGCCATAACCGCGCCCGTATCAATCAGCTGGAAAAACAGCTGGGGATCGGCGAGTCGGAAATGGATAATCTGCAAAAACGTCTGCGCAAAGCAGAGCGCGATTACCAGCAGCTCCGCGAGCAGGTCGTGACCGCCAAAGCGGGCTGGTGTGCGGTGATGCGGATGGTGAAAGAAAGTGGCGTTGAGCGCCGCCTCCACCGCCGTGAGCTGGCTTATGAAGATGCGGACACACTGCGTTCCATGTCGGATAAAGCCCTCGGTGCACTGCGTCAGGCCGTGGCGGATAACGAACATCTGCGTGATGCACTGCGCCTGTCCGAAGATCCGAAGCGTCCGGAACGCAAAGTACAGTTCTTTATCGAAGTGTACCGCCACCTGCGCGAACGTATCCGCCAGGATATTATCAAAACTGATGATCCGATTGACGCTATTGAACAGATGGAAATCGAGCTGGCACGGCTGACCGACGAACTGACCGCCCGTGAACAGAAACTGGCGATCAGCTCGAAAAGTGTGGCCAATATCATCCGCAAAACTATTCAGCGCGAACAGAACCGTATCCGCATGCTTAACCAGGGCCTGCAGGCCGTGGCATTCGGTCAGGTCAAAGGGGTGCGCCTGAATGTGAATATCCGCGAAAGCCACGCGATACTGCTGGATGTGCTGTCCGAAGAGCACGAGCAGCATCAGGACCTGTTCGCCAGCCAGCGTCTGACCTTCTCTGAAGCGATGGCGAAACTCTATCAGCGTCTGAACCCGCAGGTGGATATGGGGCAGCGTCTGCCGCAGACCATCGGTGAGGAACTGCTGGATTACCGTAACTATCTCGAGCTGGAAGTGGAAGTCAACCGTGGTTCTGACGGCTGGCTGAAAGCCGAGAGCGGCGCGTTATCCACCGGTGAGGCGATTGGTACCGGGATGTCCATTCTGGTGATGGTGGTGCAGAGCTGGGAAGAAGAATCCCGCCGTCTGCGCAGCAAAGATATTTCGCCGTGCCGTCTGCTGTTCCTGGATGAAGCAGCGCGTCTGGATGCGAAATCTATAGCCACCCTGTTTGAGCTGTGCGATCGCTTACAGATGCAGCTGATTATTGCGGCACCAGAAAATATCAGTCCGGAGAAAGGCACAACGTACAAACTGGTACGTAAAGTCTTCAATAATCAGGAACATGTGCATGTGGTGGGATTGCGCGGCTTCGGCCAGCCGGAACCAACGCCGGCACCGGAAGCATTGCCTGAGCCGGTGACGGAAGAGGAGGATGACGGGGAAGAAGAGCAGGATTAATTTCTCCCTCCGGTCTTTTCTCTGAAGCGGATGAGCACATTGCTGTGCTCATCCGTGATTGCAGACAAAGCAGGATAAAACGTGGTTTTTCCTGCTTTGTGTTATCAGCCGAAAATCAATAAATTGATTTTCCTGGTTTATTTTTACAACCCCTGTCGGTCGTTGCCAACCCTTGCAGGTTTGTCAACGGCCTGAGATGAGCGCAGCAGTGCGCTCATCCGTTTTTTTATATCAGCGCTGTGAATCTAAAATCTCGTTGTTATTTACAACGTCCTGCGCTTTGGTATAGCTCTCAATCAGTAACTGATAGGCCGGGAAAATCTGTGTGTACGCCTGTGCCCATTCTGCCGCATCCGCACGGTTCCAGGTTTTTTGCAGTTCAGAGGCCACCGCTGCAGTATCCATCGGTACCACACCAGCCTGGACAACGCGCGCCAGGGTGATTTCCTGAGCCATCTTGGTATAGGTACCGGAAGCATCAATTACCGCAAACACCTGATAACCGTCAGCCACGGCGCTGATCGCCGGGAATGCCATACAAACGCTGGTAATGGTACCGGCGATGATTAACTGCTTTTTACCGGATGCTTTCACTGCAGCCACAAACTCCGGGTTATCCCAGGCATTAATTTCACCTTTACGGGCAATATACTGAGCATGTGGTGCATTTTGGTGAATTTCCGGGATCAGCGGTCCATTCGGACCCTGCGGCACAGACGCGGTGGTGATCACCGGAATATTGGCGAGCGTTGCCATTTTTGCCAGCACAGCGGCTCTGGCGCGTAATTCAGTCATCGGCATATCGCCGACAGTCTGGAACAATCCGCTCTGATGATCGATTAACAACATCAGTGCATCATCAGGATTAATAACAGGACGCTGACCATTAAAGTTTGCCGGATTACTCATTTTAAGACCCTCACTTATGGTAATTTGATGGTAATTTTTGTTTAAACAGTGTGTTTCTCAGAAACGTTCTGTTGTGCGGATTAAAATTAATCCATAAGCGAAAAGCTGAGTAGTGCGGATATTGATAAACAATGTTCTGAATTCAGAACAATCATGCGGCTGTCAGCCGGTATAAAGCGGCGGGGATTCCTCACCGTGTGATCTGAATAACGTTAATATGAAACCGGAATGGTTAGATTCTCACTCCGCGTGATCGACACAGAAAATTAAGGATATACAATGCGTAAACTGACCCTCACCCTGAGTGCCCTGGCACTCGCTCTGAGCCTCAACAGTGTGGCTGATGCCAAAGTGTACATGCCGGAAAAAGTCAGTGACGGCGTGACCGTTGCTCAGCTGGCAGAACAGCATGCCATTCACTGGATTTCGGTTGAACAGATTGAAGAGAGCCTGAAAGGGCAGCCGCCGATGGCGGTGGGCTTTGATATTGACGACACTGTCTTATTCTCAAGCCCGGGCTTTTACCGCGGCAAACTGGAATACTCCCCGAACGACTACAGTTATCTGAAAAACCCGGAATTCTGGGAAAAAATGAATAATGAGTGGGATAAATTCAGTATGCCGAAAAAATCCGGTATGGAACTGGTTCAGATGCACCTGAAACGTGGTGATACCGTTTATTTCATCACCGGGCGCAGCAAAACCAAAACAGAAACGGTCACCAAATATGTGCAGGAAGGGCTGCGTATTCCTGCAGATAAAATGAACCCGGTTATTTTTGCCGGTGATGAGGAAGGGCAGAATAATAAAGTCAGCTGGATGCGTGATCACAAACTGAAAATTTATTACGGTGATGCGGATGCGGATATTGCCGCAGCGCGGGAACTGAATATCCGGGGTATCCGGGTATTACGCGCATCAAACTCTTCGTATCAGCCGTTGCCGAAAGCCGGTCAGTTCGGCGAGGAAGTGGTTATTAATTCCGAATATTAATCATAACCTGTCAGTCATCTCAGCTCCGCCCCCGGCGGAGTTTTTTTGTCTGTGTTGTTTATTGTCCGGCGCAGATTTGTTTATCCGGGAAGAAAAGCAGAGAATGAGATGTATTTCATCGCACCCAGTACATGCGTTTGTGTAATTATTGCAGTGTATTCCTCTTAAAAAGATGTATTTGCGCCTTTTTTCTACGATTTTTTCGTTATCCTATTTTCAATTATTCTCTGACAGGTAAAATCAGCAGGGAAGTCATTTAAACGATACATTTACTATACTGACCATAAGTATTAACAATTGGCCGGAACAGACATAATAAAAAATAAGAGAGGGATGTTATGGTGACGGGAGTTAAAAAAGTTGTTCCCATTTCCGCCATGATAGGAACACTGTTACTGACGCCTGTTTCGTGGGCCTCAACAGCACCGGTAACGCATCTGACTGAAGCAGATGCCAAAGTGGAAAATCTGAAAGCATTTTCAGAATCACCGGAAAATACAGAAACACAGGCCGCAGAGCCGGTGGCCGGTGTTAATGCACTGCCTCTGAGCGATGTCGCTGACAGTATCCGCCGTGAAGTTCCGGCGGCAACACCATTACTTTATACCGACACACTGACAAACATTTATGCGGAACATCAGCTGAAACCGCTGTGGACCGATGAAAAAGCACGTCTGTCCCTGGAGAATCAGCTGGCGGAAGCCGCACTTGCCGGATTCCAGCCGCAGTTCACGGCCTGGCTGAATGCCCTGGCACAACCGGATCTGTCCCCGCTGGCGCGGGATATGATTTTAACGGATGCGGCTCTGGGCTATCTCTATTACCTCGACAACGTGAGCACCAAAGGCGATAAATGGCTGTACGGCGCCCGTCCGTTCACGTTTGCGGCTGTCAGTGCCCCGTCACTGGCACGGCTGAATACAGCGGCTCATAACGGCACTCTGGCAGCATTTACCGATACGCTGTTACCGGCGAATAAGATGTATCAGCCGATGCGCAAAGCCATGCTGACAGAACTGGCGGATACCGCGCCGTGGCCGGAAATGGTGATTAACCGGACACTGCGTCCGGGGGAAAGCCATGAATCTGTCGGGGCTCTGCGTGAGATCCTGCACCGCTTTAATCTGATCTCTGCCAATGACATGATGAGCGCCGGTGCTGCTTATGATAAAACGTTGGTGGCGGCTGTTAAACAGTTTCAGTTACAGCACGGCCTGGAAGCCGATGGTGTCATCGGTAAACAGACCCGTGAGTGGCTGAATAAGACACCACAGATGCGGGCTGCCATTATGGCGGTGAATATTCAGCGTCTGCGCATTACACCGGACAATGAACCGACCGCTATTCTGGTCAATATTCCGGATTTTTCCCTGTATTTCTATGTGGATAATAATCTGATCCTGGAATCCAGAACCATTGTCGGCCGTGCGGAACGCAAAACGCCGATTATGTCCAGCGCCCTGAATAATGTGGTGATTAACCCGCCGTGGACGGTTCCGCCGACCATGAGCCGCCAGGATGTTGTACCGCGCGGCAGGGCCGATCCGAGCTATTTCAGCAGCCGTGGTTACACCATCTATAACGGCTGGAGTAACAACGCCTCTGTGGTTGATCCGTACAGCATTGACTGGAGTGTTATCACGCCGTCAAACTTCCCGTACCGGATAACCCAGGCACCGGGCCCGTCCAACTCGCTGGGGCGCTATAAATTCAATATGCCGAACTCAGAGGCGATTTATCTGCACGATACCCCGAACCACAGCCTGTTTAATAAAAACATGCGGGCCATCAGTTCCGGCTGTGTGCGGGTGAATAAAGCCAAAGATCTCGCGGCGATACTCCTTGGTGACGCAGGCTGGAACGAAACCCGTGTGGATGGTGCACTGAAAGCGGGCAGTACCCGTTACGTCTCTATCCCGAACCGTATTCCGGTTTATCTCTATTATCAGACTGCCTGGGTAAATGCGGAGAATATCCCGCAATATCGCGCGGATATTTACCGCTACGATGACAGCAGCCTGAAAGGTATTGATAAATTAACTGATATCACGCCTTTCCTGATAAAAAGCTGATCACATGAAGCCGCTTATTTATTACAAATAAGCGGCTTTTTTCTTCTGAAATATAATTAACCGAAAAACGATGTGCAGATAAAAATAATTCGCTGCGCAATATTATATTTTGTCATTCTGTTAATTAACTAAAAATGATTAATTTTGTCATATCACCGCCCCGGCAAAGGCTCAGCGAATGCGGCATTGTGCCCGCCACACACCGGATGTTCATGAAAATGTCGGTGAGGTTTACTTTCTGAGTAAAAATGTGTTTTTTTTATTTGACTCCGGGGGATTGAATCGGTAAAAAATAGACGGTCAGTTTTGTTTATTGCTGTTTTTTTCATATTGACGTTAATATTGAAATAACCTGACGGAAATTTACAGAAATAGACAAAACCGATCCGCTGCGGGTCTGAACGGTGAACACAATTATCGCTGTCCGGCCATGTAATATTTAATCAGATAAAGAGTGATTACCGTCAATGGATACAATTGATAACGACCGCCGTAAATGGCTGGGTTTTGGTGCGGCGGCGCTGGGGTTAGCTTTATTACCGAATCACGCATTTGCGTCCCTGACCACGCCCCGGCCGAAAATTTTACGGTTTGAAAACCTCAATACCGGTGAATTTTTGAAAGCAGAATTTTTTGATGGTAAACGTTATAACCGCTCTGAACTGGCCCGCCTGAACAAGCTGTTCCGCGATCACCGCAGTAATAAAGTCAAAACCATTGACCCGCACCTGTTTGACCAGATGTATCTGTTGCAGGTTATGATGAACATCAATAAACCTATTCAGCTGGTGTCCGGTTACCGTTCTCTGGTCACCAATAATGAACTGCGCAGAACCACCTCCGGTGTGGCGAAGAAAAGTTATCACACCCGCGGCCAGGCAATGGATTTCCGTATTCCGGGCATCCAGTTAAGTCAGGTTCGTAAAGCAGCCATGAAAATGCGGGCTGGTGGTGTGGGTTATTATCCGTCCAGTAATTTCGTTCATATGGATACAGGACCGGTCAGAACGTGGTAATCTGTTGTTATTACCCGCTTTAACCGGAGTTTTGTGTCATGCAATATCATATTATTCCTGTCACCGGCTTTATGCAGAACTGCACCCTGATTTGGTGCGATGAAACTAAAGCCGCTGCTATTGTCGATCCCGGCGGTGAAGCGCCGCGTCTTATCCGTGAAATTGAACAACGCGGTCTGAAACTGGAAAAAATTCTCCTGACTCACGGTCACTTTGACCATGTCGGCGCAACTGCGGATGTGGCAGAGCACTTTAATGTGCCGATCGTCGGCCCGCAAAAGGAAGATGCATTCTGGATTGACGGACTGACACAGCAGAGCCAGATGTTCGGTGTGGAGCCATGTCGTGCATTTACCCCGGATCAGTGGCTGGAAGAGGGCGATAAAGTCACTGTCGGCAATATTGAGCTGGATGTGCTGCACTGCCCGGGTCATACACCGGGACATGTTATTTTTGTGGATAAGCAGGATAAACTGATTTCAATGGGTGATGTGCTGTTCAGAGGGGGCGTCGGCCGCAGTGACTTCCCGCGCGGTAATCATCAGGATCTGATCCGTTCCATTAAAGAAAAAGTGCTGCCGTTAGGGGATGAGTACCGTTTTATCCCGGGCCACGGCCCGATGTCCACACTCGGGGAAGAGCGCCGCACAAATCCGTTCCTGCAGGATGAGCAACCGGTCTGGTAAGCAATATCATTGCAGAAATAAAAATGCCTGGCATAGCCAGGCATTTTTTATAGTCAAAACGAAATTACAGCACTGCAACAATGGCTTCGCACAGCGGAACCATATTTTCCAGTGTCAGACCGGCAACGTTGATACGACCGGAGCTGACGGCATAGACCGCATATTCATCACGCAGACGTGCAACCTGCTCTTTGGTCAGGCCGCTGAAAGAGAACATACCGTTCTGGCGGATAATAAAGCTGAAGTCCTGCTTCGCGCCTTTTTCCTGTAAGGTGTTCACAAAGAGCTGGCGCATACGCTTGATGCGCTCACGCATGGTGGTCAGTTCCTGGATCCACTCTTCTTTCAGTTCCGGATCAGACAATACTGTTGTTACCACAGCACCACCGTGTGACGGCGGGTTAGAGTAGTTGGTGCGGATAACGATTTTGATCTGGCTGAACGCGCGATCAGCGGTATCCGGATCAGCCGCAACCAGGGTGCAGGCACCGACACGTTCATTGTACATGCCGAAGTTTTTGGAATAAGAGCTGGCCACCAGCATTTCAGGATGAGATTTTGCGAAAATACGCAGCCCCTGAGCATCCTCATCCAGACCGGCAGCAAAGCCCTGATAAGCAAAGTCAAAGACCGGCAGCAGACCTTTTTCTTTTACCAGAACAGATAATTGTGCCCACTGCTCAGCAGTCGGGTCAATACCGGTCGGGTTGTGGCAGCAGCCGTGCAGCAGGATCACATCACCGGCCTGCGCCGCTTCCAGGCTTGCCAGCATGCCATTGAAATCCAGTGAATGGTTTTCGGCATCATAGTAATTGTAAGTGCAGATTTCCAGACCGGCACCGGCAAAGATACCGTTATGGTTAGGCCAGGTCGGATTACTGATCCAGACACGTTTTGCGCTGGTTTGTTTAGCAATAAAATCAGCCGCGATACGCAGCGCACCGGTGCCGCCCGGCGCCTGTGCGGTACGGGCACGTTTGGCGGTGATGATATCGCTGTTATCACCAAACAGCAGTGCCTGAGTTACTGTTCCGAATTCAGGGATCCCGGTAATCGGCAGGTAGTTTTTCGTGGTTTCATTATCCAGCAGATACTTTTCCGCTTTTTTAACGCAGCTCAGTACCGGTGTTTTACCGGTTTCATCTTTATAAACACCAATACCTAAATTGATTTTGTTTTCACGGGGGTCCTGACGGAAGCTGTCAGCCAGACCTAAGATCGGGTCGGCAGGCGCGGCAGTAATATTCTCAAACATAGTTGTTGATCCCAATAGTATCTGATAGTGCGGATAAGAGGACTGTCACAAGGTTATCAGGTTAACTCCCTGTAAATCATTTGCCAACTGTTTACAGAAAAAAGACGAAGATCTTGTGAAGTGGGTGACGTCCTGTTGAGGTTTGCATGAAAATACATCACAAAACGCGTAAGACAGATAACAAAAAACCCACGGCAAGCCGTGGGTTTTGTATTCATACTTAGCGTTAAAGCTAAATCAGAACTGGTAGGTCAGACCTAAACCAACAACATCACCAGTGTTGATTTTAGCACCGCGGGTGAAGTCATTGTTGTCCAGCAGGTTGATTTTGTAATCAACAACTGCAGACATGTTTTTGTTGAAGTAGTAGTAAGCACCCAGGTCGATGTATTGAACCAGATCTTCGTTACCTTTAGTACCGTTGCTCAGGTCTTTACCTTTAGACTGCAGGTAAGCGATGGATGGACGCAGACCGAAATCAAACTGGTATTGTGCCACTAATTCGATGTTCTGAGTTTTGTTAGCAATCAGGTCGTAATCACCGTATTTGGTCATGTTACGGGTTTCACCGTACATAGCAGCCAGGTACAGGTTGTTAGCGTCGTATTTAGCACCAACGTTCCATGCTTCAGCGCGTTTGCCTTGAGCGTCGTAAGGATTTGCACTATTCTGCTGACCTAACGGACGAGCAGAGTTAGAGTAGCCAGCACCCAGAGTTACACCCCAGCCCAGATCATAGGCAGTAGATAAACCGTAGCCATCGCCATTAGCTTTAGCATCGGTAGTGTAACCAATTACATTGCCGTTAGAATCTTTGATTGCTTCGCCGCGGTTTGCGATAGAGTTATCGTCGTTAGCACCCTGATACTGCAGAGCGAAGCTCAGGCCATCAACGTAACCGAAGAAATCGGTGTTACGATAGGTCAGCAGGTTAGCGTTACGACCGGTCATGTAAACGTCGGTCTGAGCCATGGTGTCGCCACCGAACAGTGGCAGAACGCCGGTCCATGCTGCAGTGTCATATACCACACCGTAGTTACGGCCGTAGTCGATTGAACCGAATTCAGCGAATTTGAAACCAGCGTAAGCTAAACGTACTTTGTTTTTGTTGTCGCCTTCAACGCCGTTGGTTTTGATTTCGTTTTCGAAACGACCGAAACCGGTCAGTTGGTCAGTGATCTGAGTTTCACCTTTGATGCCGAAACGAACGCGTGAATCGTCGCCATCTTCTTTAGAGCCGTTGTCATCAGACTTAGCGAACATGTGACGAACGTCAACTTTACCGTACAGGTCTACTTTGTTGCCGTCTTTGTTGTAGATTTCAGCTGCGTTTGCTGCACCAGCAACTAACAGAGCCGGGATAACCACTGCAAGAATATTGCGTTTCATTATTATTACCCTCATTGGTGTTATTCGGACACCTGCCACTGCCAGAAATAGTTCTGAAAAAAATTTGGAACTATTTATGAGAGTTTAGTGTCGTCTGTGTCGGCGACCAGTGTTCCATTGGTAAAATATTTTATCTACCCTGAAAGTGCTACAAAAACGAAGAATCTGTAACGAATAGCAAAAAAGTATTTCAAAATGTAAATAATCGGGAACTTTTTGAACAGTCAGATCATCAGACATAAAAAAAGCCGACCTGAAGGCCGGCTTTTTACATTCAATATTTTTGATGAAAATCAGAATGTGGCGCTGCGCGGGGTGCGCGGGAACGGGATGGTTTCACGGATATTTGAGACACCCGTCACATATGAGACCAAACGCTCGAAGCCCAGACCGAAACCGGCGTGCGGCACTGTGCCGTAGCGGCGCAGATCACGGTACCACCAGTAATCTTCTTTATTCATACCCAGTTCATCGAAGCGGGCATCGAGTCTGTCCAGACGCTCTTCACGCTGGGAACCCCCGATGATTTCACCGATTCCCGGTGCCAGCACGTCCATCGCTGCCACGGTTTTGCCGTCTTCGTTTTCACGCATATAGAAGGCTTTGATAGCTTTCGGGTAGTTTTTAACGACCACTGGCGCTTTGAAGTGCTCTTCCGCCAGGTAACGCTCGTGCTCAGAGGACATATCCACGCCCCAGTACACGTCGTTTTCAAAGGTTTTGCCGCAGTTTTCCAGGATTTTGATCGCGTCGGTGTAATCAACCTGTGCGAAATCGGAAGTGACAAAACGCTCCAGACGTTCGATTGCTTCTTTATTAATACGCTCAGCAAAGAATTCGAGGTCGTCGCGGCGCTCTTCCAGAACGGCTTTGAAGACATATTTCAGCATGGCTTCGGCCAGACCGGCGATATCATTCAGGTTGGCAAACGCCACTTCCGGCTCAACCATCCAGAATTCCGCCAGGTGGCGGCTGGTGTTGGAGTTTTCCGCACGGAATGTCGGGCCGAAGGTGTAGATTTTGCTCAGCGCAGAGGCATAAGCTTCACCATTCAGCTGACCGGATACAGTCAGGAAGGCTTCCCGGCCGAAAAAGTCTTCGCTGAAATCCACTTCGCCTTTGTCGTTACGCGGCAGGTTGTGGAAATCCAGCGTGGAGACGCGGAACATTTCACCGGCACCTTCGGTATCGGAGGTGGTGATCAGCGGGGTGGATACCCAGAAGAAACCCTGCTCGTCGAAGAAACGGTGTAATGCCTGGGATAAGGTATGACGGACACGGGCAACCGCGCCAATCAGGTTAGTGCGCGGACGCAGGTGCGCCACTTCACGCAGATACTCGACAGAGTGGCGTTTTGCCGCCATCGGGTAGGTATCCGGATCATCAACCATACCGACCACACGAACCTGTGAGGCATGGATTTCAAAGCTTTGTCCCTGGCCCGGGGAAGCAACCACTTTCCCGGTAACTTCAACAGAACAGCCCGCCGTTAAATGAAGCACTTCATCATTATAATTAGGTAAATTATTTTCGATGACGGCCTGTACCGGATTAAAGCAGGAACCGTCGTAGACGGCGAGGAATGAGATCCCGGCTTTTGAATCTCTCCTTGTACGGACCCAACCCTGTACCGTGACTTCGCTGTCAACAGGTACACGGCCTTGCAGTACATCGACCACAGGCGCTATGCTCATAGTTGAAACTCTCTCTTCTTATATATAGGTCTGTTACACGCGTTACCCGCCATCCTCTGAGATGTGAGTAACAGAATAGTCATCAGTTGCCGTCAAACGGGCAATCTCACTATGTTACTTGCTCACTCTCAGGAAACAAGCAGAAATTAAGGGGGTAACAGCCCGAAAAACAGAAAAAATAACCGTCTTTTTCTGTTCTCCGGGAGCAGGTATATAAAAGGAGGGATCAGCAGGCGCGCTGAACGTGGGGAATATCAAATGCGCGGCGCAGTTTATCGACAAATTCATCATCTTCACAGATGGTTTTGCCGGGGCTGTCAGAGAGCTTGGCAACCGGTTTACCGTTGCATTCCACCAGCTTGATAACAATATTGAGCGGCTCGACATCCGGGATATTGCAGGTCAGGCGGGTGCCGATACCGAATACCAGATTTATCCGGTCACAGAAATGGGCATAAAGCGCGAGGGCTTTGCGGAAATCCAGGTTATCTGAAAAGACCAGCGTTTTGCTCATCGGGTCGATACCCAGCTTTTCATAGTGAGCAATGGCTTTTTCACCCCATTCCACCGGATCCCCGGAATCGTGGCGCAGACCCTGATAGGCGCGGGCAAACGGGGTATCGAAATCGCGCAGGAAAGCATCCATTGTGATGCAGTCTGTCAGTGCGACACCGAGCTGATCCGGATATTCATCAAGCCAGGTTTGGAGAGCGGCGCGCTGGCTGTTGGCCAGTTCCGCACTGATCTGCTGATGTGCCTGGAACCATTCATGCGCCTGGGTGCCGACCGGCTCCAGATCGAGTTTTTCCGCCAGCAGGTAATTGCTGGTGCCGACCAGATACGGGAAATGCTGTTTCAGTTCAGTGACAATGGCTTTCTGAACATCAAAAGAGAAACGGCGGCGGGTACCGAAATCCATCAGTTTAAAGCGGCTGAGATCCAGCCCGGCTTGTTCGGCATCCTGATAAAAACGCGCCACCAGCTCACGCAGACGGATAACGGCATCTTCCGGCGTGACCTGCGGTGATTCATGATGGTGGACGAGTTCACTGATCAGCGCCAGCAACGGCACTTCCCACAGGATAACCTCCACCCACGGGCCGCTGATACGGACAGCCAGCTGGCCGTTGCTGTCACAGCGGATATTTACCTGTGACGGATCAAAACGGAACTGACGGAACCAGGCGAGGTAGTCCGCCGAAAAGAACGGCAGGCGGGCCAGGTAGTTATACTCGTCATCACTGACTGACAGCTCTG
Organism: Morganella morganii; assembly: GCF_019243775.1. NCBI lineage: Bacteria > Pseudomonadati > Pseudomonadota > Gammaproteobacteria > Enterobacterales > Morganellaceae > Morganella > Morganella morganii. The sequence continues at coordinate 2,511,183 of NZ_CP069157.1, read as the reverse complement.
CCATCATTGCCACCCGGCGGCGCAGTTCATCTGCGTACTGCCCCAGCCGTTTGCTGCTCCGGCAGCGGAATTCCGCGACCACAGGAATTGAACGGTAATGATGGAACACTGCCTGCTGCATATGCAGCTTATACGCATCGGTATCCAGCAGTGATGTGATAATCGGGGTTGCTTCTGAATTCATGGCGCTTTCAGCATCCTCACGGAGCAATCAACCTAAACAGGTTATAGCTTACTATTATCTGCGTATAGTAACACGTTATTTTCCCTGTGCGTGATGTTCAGCGCGCAATCACATTATTTGTTAACATTTTATTCATATTTAGTACTGTACCGCACCGTCAGGAAATCAGGGCGTATCACAAACTGCTAAAATTTCGTTTACCACGGCGCCTGAATTATGAGAGCCTAAGTACAGCGTAATTGTAATCATTTAATAAAACAGTGAAGAGAAAACCATGACACAACAGCGGCAGGCGAAGTATCGTCAGGACTATCAGGCTCCTGACTATACCATTACCCATATTGATCTCGATTTTGCGCTCGACCCGCAGACGACAGTGGTGACTGCCGTCAGTCAGGTGAAGCGCCTGAATGACAACGCCTCTGAGCTGGTGCTTGCCGGTGAGGGGCTGACCCTGAAGCAGCTGACCATTGACGGCAAAGTCTGGTCAGATTACCGCGAAGAACCCGGTTCGCTGCGCATTATGAATGTGCCTGAACAATTCACCCTGCAAATTATTAATGAAATCAGCCCGGCGGAAAATACCGCACTTGAGGGGCTGTATGTGTCCGGTGATGCACTTTGCACACAGTGTGAGGCGGAAGGTTTCCGTCATATCACGTATTACCCTGACCGCCCGGATGTGCTGGCGCGTTACACCACCCGGATCACGGCGGACAAAGCCCGTTATCCGTATCTGTTATCCAACGGTAACCGGATTGATGCCGGGGAATCCGGGGATAAACACTGGGTGAAATGGGAAGACCCGTTCCCGAAACCAAGTTACCTGTTTGCTCTGGTGGCCGGTGATTTTGATGTGCTGCGCGATACTTTTACCACCCGCAGCGGCCGTGATGTGGCGCTGGAGCTGTTTGTCGACAAAGGTAACCTCGATCGTGCCGGCTGGGCGATGACCTCCCTGAAAAATGCCATGAAATGGGATGAGGAGCGCTTTGGTTTCGAGTATGACCTCGACATCTATATGATTGTGGCTGTTGATTTCTTTAATATGGGCGCGATGGAGAACAAAGGGCTGAATGTCTTTAACTCCAAATATGTGCTGGCGAAGAATGAAACAGCGACGGATAAAGATTATCTCGGGATTGAATCTGTTATCGGTCATGAATATTTCCATAACTGGACCGGTAACCGTATCACCTGCCGTGACTGGTTCCAGCTCAGCCTGAAAGAAGGGCTGACCGTTTTCCGTGACCAGGAATTCAGCTCTGACCTCGGTTCCCGCCCGGTAAACCGTATCAATAATGTCCGCGTGATGCGTGCCGCTCAGTTTGCCGAGGACGCCGGTCCGATGGCGCACCCGATCCGTCCGGACAAAGTCATTGAAATGAATAACTTCTATACGCTGACGGTGTATGAGAAGGGCTCTGAAGTGATCCGCATGATCCACACGCTGCTCGGCGAAGAGCAGTTCCAGGCGGGGATGCAGCTTTATGTTCACCGCCATGACGGCAGCGCCGCGACCTGTGATGATTTTGTGCAGGCGATGGAAGATGCGTCTAATGTCGATCTGACACTGTTCCGCCGCTGGTACAGCCAGTCCGGTACGCCGCTGGTGACTGTACGTGACAGCTATGATGCGGATAAAAAACAGTATCAGCTGCATGTGACCCAGATGACCCCGCCGACACCGGATCAGCAGGACAAACAGCCGCTGCATATCCCGTTTGATATTGAACTGTACGGCAGTAACGGCGACGTGCTTGCGCTGCGTCATGAAGGGGAGCCGCTTCATTCAGTACTGAATATTACCCGTGATGAACAGACCTTCGCCTTTGATGATGTCAGTGAAAAGCCGGTACCGTCACTGTTCCGCGAATTTTCCGCGCCGGTGAAAGTGGATTATCCGTACACTGATGCACAGCTGGCATTTCTGATGCAGCACGCCCGTAATGAATTTGCCCGCTGGGATGCCGCACAGTCTCTTCTGGCATCACATATAAAGGAAAACATCCGCCGTTATCAGGCCGGTGAAGACTTGCAATTACCGGAAGGGGTAACCGATGCTTTCCGTGCAGTGCTGCTTGATGAGCAGATCGATCCGGCACTGGCAGCTCAGATTCTGACCCTGCCGTCAGAAACCGAGGTTGCGGAATGGTTCCCGGTGGTGGATCCGGATGCAATTAATGCGGTAATGACCTATATCGCCGGCACATTTGCCCGTGAACTGGCGGATGAGCTGTATGCGGTGTATGTCAGCATGAAAACCGGGGCATATCAAATCGATCATGCGGATATTGCAAAACGTGATCTGCGCAATGTTTGTCTGGGCTATCTGGCACTGGATGAGGACAAAGCGCAGGCGGATAAGCGCGTGTCACAACAGTATGCGCAGGCCGACAATATGACCGATTCTCTGGCGGCTCTGACGGCGGCGGTGAAGGCCGCGCTGCCGTGCCGCGATAAACTGCTGGCGGATTACGACAACAAATGGCATCAGGATGGTCTGGTGATGGACAAGTGGTTTATTCTTCAGGCCACACGTCCGGATGCGGATGTGCTGGATAATGTGAAATCACTGCTCACTCACCGGTCCTTCACCATGGCGAACCCGAACCGGGTGCGCTCACTGGTCGGTGCGTTTGTGATGAATAACCCGAAAGCGTTCCATGATAAATCCGGTAAAGGCTATGAGTTCCTGACGGAGATCCTCTGTGATCTGAACAGCCGTAACCCGCAGGTGGCGTCACGTCTGATTGAACCGCTGATCCGCCTGAAACGGTATGACGACAGCCGTCAGAGCAAAATGCGTGATGCATTGCTGCGCCTGAAAGGGCTGGAAAATCTCTCCGGTGATCTGTTTGAAAAAATCACAAAAGCACTGGATGAGAACTGATCATTGCTTTTGCGGATAAAGGAGCGATAGCGGGCAGAGAAACGAAAAGCATGCGCGTCATGGATGACGCGCCTGAGCGTACAGGGAGGTATTTACAGCGACTTTTCGTTTTTGCCCGCTGTCAGCGACTTCACTGAAGCTGATTCAGACAAACACCTCCCCGGAGGTGTTTTTTTTTGCACTGCAATACATTGTCACAGTAACAGGGCGTTATTTTTAACCGGATACGGTAAACTCAGGCCAATGACGACCTGTATATAAAAGAAAGGATTTCGTGATGAGAAATGAAATAAACCGGTACAGTCGCTGGTTACAGGGGATATTTTCCCTGTTTTTGCTGCTCTTTGCTGTGACGGCATTTGCTCAGACGGAGACATTTCCCCGTATGCAGGGATCGGTCACCGATACCGCCGGATTGCTGACCGCCGGTGAGCGCAGCAGTATTGAGCAGAAACTGAATGCACTGCGCGAGCGGACCGGTACGCAGATTGCGGTACTGACGGTGAACACTACCGGGTCGCGCGATATTGAAAGTTATGCGGAAAAAGTCTTTAGCCAGTGGCGCCTTGGTCGTATCAATATTGATGACGGAATCTTATTGCTGGTGGCGTCAGATGATCGCGCGATGCGGATTGAGGTCGGATACGGGCTGGAAGGAGCGGTGAGTGATGCGGTGGCAAACCGTATTCTCAAGGATTATTTCATTCCGAATTTTAAAATGGGAAATTATGCCGGTGGTATTAATGATACCGTCGATGCGCTGATTGCCAGAGTCCGCAATGAACCACTGCCACCGGTTACCACTCCGGCATTCTTTATTGCCAAACAGGCAGGGCCCGTCGGCTGTATTGATATTGTGCTTGGTGCGGTACTGGCCGCGAGTGCATATCTGTGGGGCGCTTTCCTGTATGGCATGGTGAAACGCTTTAAACTGAAAGCGGCAATTCCGATCGCCATTATTCTTTATCTGACCTGGTACGCCGGCGGCTTTAATAATCCGGCCGGAAACGGTATTCATTTCGGGGAAGATTTTCTCTACACAGAATTACCGCGCTGGAGTCAGTTCCTGTTCCTGCAGATTCTGCCGTTCTGGCTGGTGATAGTGTTGACATTCACCATGTTTATCGCGGCCTTCTTCTTATTCCTGCTTACGCTCGGCGGATTGTACCGGATACTGACGAAAATTGTCCGGCCTCAGAAGCTGCGGGTTTCAATCTGTGTTGGTTTTCTGTTCGGCGGATTTGCTTTTATTTTCGGATTACTGTTTTCAGAGGGGAGTCTGGCCGCCGGTGTGGTGGCGGGAGTGGGATTCGGCATGTTTGTCGGGATCGGGCACTATTTCGGTTTTGTTACTGTCGGCGGCGGAGGCGGCAGTGGTTCAGGGCGCGGCGGCCGTGGCGGGGGCAGCAGCGGCGGTGGTTACAGCGGGGGCAGCCGGAGCAGCAGCCGATCCTCATCCGGAGGTGGAGGACGCAGCGGTGGCGGCGGGGCATCCGGTCGCTGGTGATCTGATAATAAATGACGCACATTCTTTGTGCGTCATTTACTGCGTAAAAAAGCCGTGCAGAACGGACGTATTTCACCTATTATAGCCGCCTGAGATAGGCTCCCGCTGTTTCAGCTATGATTCACGACCTATTTTGTTACAGAGAAATTGCCCGGTACGGCGTGTTGTGCCGAAAACACATATCTATAGCAAAAGGTATTTAAGATGTATTATCCGCTAGTCAGGAAGGCCCTGTTCCGCCTTGATCCGGAACGCGCCCACGAATTCACCTTTCACCAGCTTAAACGTCTTTCCCGCTCTCCTTTCCGTTTTCTTATTCAGCAGCATGTCGCCACCAAACCCGTTCAGTGCATGGGACTCTCTTTTAAAAACCCGCTCGGATTAGCCGCCGGTCTTGATAAAGACGGTGAATGTATTGAAGCATTTGATGCAATGGGTTTTGGTTTTGTTGAAGTCGGTACGGTCACACCGAAACCACAGCCGGGAAATGATAAACCGCGTCTGTTTCGTATTGTCGAAGCAGAAGGGTTAATTAACCGGATGGGTTTTAATAACCTCGGGGTGGATAACCTGGTTGAGAATATTAAACAGGCCCGTTTCGGCGGTATTCTGGGAATTAATATTGGTAAAAATAAAGGTACACCGGTTGAACAGGGAAAGGATGACTATCTGATTTGTATGGACAAAGTGTATACCCACGCCGGGTATATCGCTGTTAACATCTCCTCACCGAATACCCCTGGATTACGGACACTGCAATACGGCGATATGCTGGATGACCTGCTGTCAGCAATAAAAATAAAGCAGCAGGAACTGCATCAGAAGCACGGAAAATATGTACCTGTCGCGGTAAAAATTGCCCCGGATTTAACAGCGGAAGAATTAATTCAGGTCGCTGACAGCCTGGTGCGCCATAATATTGACGGTGTGATTGCCACCAATACCACATTAGACCGCTCATTAGTGCAGGGATTAAATCACTGTAATGAAACTGGTGGATTAAGTGGCCGCCCGGTGCAGAGTAAGAGCACCGAAATTATCCGTTTATTATCGAAAGAGCTGAACGGGAAATTACCAATCATCGGTGTCGGCGGAATAGATTCCCTGGTTGCCGCCCGGGAAAAAATGGAAGCGGGTGCATCTCTGATCCAAATCTATTCAGGATTTATCTACCACGGGCCCAAATTAATTAAAAATATTGTAAATTGCCTGTAATTTTCACTATTATTCCTGTCAGGGGGTTTATTTTTCCCCCTGTTTCTTTTATATTTTCAGATGTTGCCTGAAAAATTGTCACTGACAGGCAATGCACGTTAAAGCAAACAATCACTTTTAATTATTTTATTTAATGTGTAGTGAAAATATAAATCGCTAATCAGGTATTAGCCGGGAATGTGATCAGATGAAAATAAAACCTGACGATCAATGGCAGTGGTATTACGATGATACGCATGAGCGTATTATGCTGGATCTTGCCAACGGAATGGTATTCCGCTCCCATTTTGCACCACGTCTGCTGGCGCCGTACGCACGGTGTCACAGCCCGTTTTCTGTTGATGATGCCGCGTTATTTTTTATCTTTGAAGAACAGATTAAAAAATTAGATATTCCGGCACAGCAGTGTGCTGAATTAACACTGAATGCGTTAATTGCATCGCGTTTTTTAAAGCCGCAAATGCCGAAGAGCTGGTATTTTTCATTGTTCTGCGCAATGACAAAACCGGAGCAGGGGCAGCTGGTTGAAGTGGTGGCGGATAACAATCGTCAGCGCAGCAACTTTATTGTGGCGGAAGCAGGGGACAGTGCCAGTTTATGTCTGCTGGTTGATCCGGTACTTGAATTACACGATCGGAGCATGTGTTTTTGTGATCCGATAAAGATCATGAATGATCGTTTATTACCAAGAACCCCGGTCACACGGAGTTTATTAATGGGCAGAGCTGTCTGAGGCTGTCCGGTAAACGATCATAATCAGGATCAGATAACGTTATATAACCCCCGGCGGATCCTTATTATTAATAAGTGATCAATTCAGCCGGAAATACCCCCGGTAGTTTATCTGCCGGGGGTATTTTTTTACCGGTTATTCGTGACGGCCGGTTATCCGTGACGAATAGTAATATTGGTTTTCGGAATACAACTGCATGCCAGAATATCGCCGTTCTCTTTTATCGCCCCGGCTTTCAGCGGAGTCACTTCGCCGGAGACCAGCGTGACTTTGCAGCAACCGCAGACACCGGCACGGCAGGAATACGGAATATTGACCTGATGGCCTTCCAGCTGCTCCAGTAAGACGTGCTGATTATTCACCGGGTAGAGTTTACCGTTGAATGTCAGTTCCAGTGCTGCTTCCGGTTGTGCGGGCGCGGCCTGCACCTTTTCCACTTCCTGTTCCTGATACTGACGCGGCTCGCGGGTTTCCAGTATGGTGACGGTATCACCGACCTGAATCACACCACTGTTGCGGGCAATGGCATTCATACCGAAATCCACATCATCATTATCTGCGGCTTTCCGGAAGGTTTGCAGGGTGTGGAACGGCTCCATTTCCGGGTGTTTAATCCCTTTATCCGTACTGACAGTGGTGAGAATACAGCGGCTGCACGGTTTTTTCAGATCAAACACCACATCACCGACCTGAATGGTTTTCCAGCGGTCTTCCGCAAACGGCTCTGCACCAGTGACAATAATATTGCCGCGGAACTGCTCGATTTTAATACCGGCACCGCAGCGACGCTGCACCTCACGGAAAGAGGCTTCATTGACCACCAGATAGGGATAACCGTCGGCAAACGACACCGCAGTGTCCGGAATTTTTTTACTCTGCGGGTGGATTGCGGGCTGAGCCAGCGCAGCTGTACCGGGATATCAAAGAACTGACACAGCCACTGATTGATTTTTTCCGGTGCAAGCAGTGAGGTGAAATGGTTTCCCCAGACTTCGCACGGGAGGTGATCAGGGCGGAAATCCTCAAACAGGATCGTGGCGCCGCTGCCCTCCGGGCTGCGCAGGTAAATTCCGTTGCTCAGCAGCACCGGGGTAAACAGGACCATCTGCGGGTAGCGGCGGGCGGTGATAAATTTTCCGGTCTCATCCGTTATCATAAAATTGCGGTCAAAGCCCAGCCCGGTTTCCCCGGCATGGCTCTGTGACTGGCGGATGCCCTTCATTGACTTCACAGGAAAGGTGTATAAACGGGAGAGTGTGATGGGTGTTGTCGTCATTGTTATCCGTTCTTTTCGTTATTATCAGTAATACCACAATGGCATCCCGGTTTATCCGGAAAAAGGTGAACGTCAATTTTATGATTTACCGCCCGGATCCGCTATAATGCGCTCCAATTTTTTATTTCAACGGTAAACCATGATGAACGCGTATTTTGCCAGCACCGCCCGCGGGCTCGAAGAACTCTTAAAAAATGAATTAGCGACACTGGGCGCTGAGGATCTCAGTATTACGCAGGGTGGCGTTCACTTCCGGGCGCAGCCGCGTACGATGTACACGTGTCTGATGTGGAGTCGTCTGGCATCCCGTATTTTATTACCGCTGAATGAGTTTAATGTCTATAGCGACATGGATCTTTATCTCGCGGTACAGTCCGTTGACTGGCCGTCGGTGTTCTCTGCTGACAAGACATTTGCCGTGCATTTCAACGGGACTAACGATGAGATCCGTAACAGCCAGTACGGCGCACTGAAAGTCAAAGATGCTATCGTCGACAGCTTTACCCGCAAAACCGGCACGCGCCCGGATGTGGCAAAACAGCAGCCGGATATCCGCATCAATGTCTATCTCAATAAAGAAAAAGCCTCGCTGGCAATCGACCTGAGCGGGGATTCCCTGCATATCCGCGGCTACCGCGAACTGGCCGGTCAGGCACCGCTGAAAGAGAACCTGGCGGCGGCGATTATTCTGCGTTCCGGCTGGCAAAAAGAGACCCCGATGGTGGATCCGATGTGCGGCTCCGGCACCCTGCTGATTGAAGCGGCGATGATTGCCTCTGATTGTGCACCGGGCCTGAACCGCCACCACTGGGGGTTTGAAGCCTGGGGCGGCCACGATAAAGCGGTCTGGGAATCTGTCCGTGCAGAAGCCCGCGAACGCGCTAATGCCGGCCTGGTCAGCGCAACCGCGCGCTTCTTCGGCTCTGATACTGATAAACGTGTACTGGATATGGCCCGCGCCAACGCCCGCCGCGCCGGGGTGGATAAACTGATCACTTTCCAGCAGAAAGATGCCACCAAACTGGAAAATCCGCTGCCGGAAGGCCCGAAAGGCACCATTATTTCTAACCCGCCGTACGGCGAGCGGCTGGAAAGCGAACCGGCACTGATTGCCCTGCACAGTGTGTTCGGCCGTGTGGTGAAAACCCGTTTCCCCGGCTGGCGTCTGTCATTATTCAGTGCTTCCCCGGAACTCCTCAGCAGCCTGCAGCTGCGTGCAGAGCGTGAATTCAAGGCGAAAAACGGTCCGCTGGACTGTGTGCAGAAAAACTATCAGTTAAGTGACACACCACCGGCAACAGCGCAGGATATCGGGGCGGATTTTGCCAACCGCCTGCGCAAGAATGAGAAAAAATTAGCAAAATGGGCGAAGCAGGAAGGCGTTGAATGTTATCGCCTTTATGATGCCGATCTGCCTGAGTATAATGTCGCGGTTGACCGCTATGCGGATTATGTGGTGGTTCAGGAATATGCGCCGCCGAAAACCGTGGATCCGAACAAAGCGCGTCAGCGCCTGTTTGATGTGATCAGCGCGACACTGGCCGTGTTGGAGTTACCGGCGCACAAGCTGATCCTGAAAACCCGTCAGCGCCAGAAAGGCAAACAGCAATATGAAAAATTGGCGGAGAAACAGAACAGCTTCCTGGTGAAAGAGTATAACGCACAGTTATGGGTTAACCTGACTGATTACCTGGATACCGGTCTGTTCCTTGATCACCGTATTGCCCGCAAAATGCTGGGACAGATGAGCAAAGGCAAAGACTTCCTCAATCTGTTTGCCTACACCGGCTCGGCAACGGTTCACGCCGGTCTCGGCGGCGCGCGCAGCACCACGTCTGTGGATATGTCACGCACGTATCTGGAGTGGGCGGAACGCAACCTGCAGAGCAACGGCCTGAGCGGCAGACAGCATCGTTTAATTCAGGCGGATTGCCTGAGCTGGCTGGCACAGACCCCGGAACAGTTTGATCTGATCTTTATCGATCCGCCGACGTTCTCCAACTCCAAACGGATGGAGGACACCTTTGATGTCCAGCGTGATCACATCGACCTGATGAAACATCTGAAACGTATGCTGCGCCGCGGCGGCACCCTGATGTTCTCCAACAACAAACGCGGTTTTAAATTAGATCAGGACGGTATGGATGCTCTGGGGCTGGTTGCTCAGGAGATCACCGCCAAAACACAGTCACAGGATTTTGCCCGTAACCGTCAGATCCATAACTGCTGGCTTATCCGCCACGCAGGCGAGGAATAACAGAAATTATGTCGTTGATTAATATGGCGGGCGCCTGGCTCGCATTCAGTGATGCTCCGCTGCTGGAAAATGCGGAGATGCATATCGAAGAAAATGAGCGTGTCTGTCTGGTCGGACGCAACGGAGCGGGGAAATCCACCCTGATGCGTGTGCTGACCAAAGAGCAGCCGCTGGATGACGGTACGGTTATCTATGAACAGGATCTGATTGTTGCCCGTCTGCAGCAGGATCCGCCGCGTGATGTGGAAGGCACCGTGTTTGACTTTGTCGCCGAAGGGGTGGCAGAGCAGGCGCAGCATATCAAGGCATTCCATCAGATCTCAAAATTAGTGGAAAGTGACCCGAGTGATAAAAATCTGTCAAAAATGGCGGAACTGCAGGAAATTTTAGACACTCAGAATTTATGGCTGCTCGACAGCCGGATCGCGGATGTGATCGCGCACCTGGAATTACCGGCGGATGAAAAATTATCCGCACTGTCCGGCGGCTGGTTGCGTAAAGCGGCACTCGGCCGTGCACTGGTCAGCGGGCCGAAAGTGCTGTTTCTGGATGAACCGACCAACCACCTGGATATCGAAACCATCCAGTGGCTGGAAAGCTTCCTGAAAAATTTCAGCGGCAGCATTGTCTTTATTTCCCATGACCGTTCATTTATCCGCAATATGGCGACACGGATTATCGATCTGGATCGCGGTAAATTAGCCTCCTGGCCGGGCAGTTATGATGATTATCTGGTGGCCAAGGAAGAGGCACTGCGTGTCGAAGAGATGCAGAATGCGGAATTTGACCGCAAGCTGGCGCAGGAAGAAGTCTGGATCCGTCAGGGCATCAAAGCCCGCCGTACCCGTAATGAAGGGCGCGTCCGTGCCCTGAAAGCCCTGCGCAGCGAACGCGCGGAACGCCGTGAGGTGATGGGCAAAGCGAAAATGCAGGTGGAAGAGGCGACCCGCTCCGGCAAAATCGTCTTTGAAATCGATGATATCAGCTATGGTATTGACGGTAAGGATCTGGTCAGTCATTTCAGTGCTCAGGTAAACCGGGGGGACAAAATTGCCCTGGTCGGCCCGAACGGCTGCGGTAAAACCACATTGCTGAAACTGATGCTCGGTGATTTACAGCCGGACGACGGTAGTGTACACATCGGTACCAAACTGGAAGTGGCTTACTTCGACCAGCACCGTGCAGCGCTGGATCCGGATAAAACCGTGATGGATAACCTGGCGGAAGGCAAACAGGAAGTGCTGGTTAACGGCAAACCGCGCCATGTGCTCGGCTATTTACAGGAATTCCTGTTCCACCCGAAACGGGCGAGAACGCCGGTGCGGGCCCTGTCCGGCGGGGAACGTAACCGCCTGCTGCTGGCAAGATTGTTCCTGAAACCGAGCAATCTGCTGATCCTCGATGAACCGACCAACGACCTTGATGTCGAAACACTGGAACTGCTGGAAGAGCTGGTGGATAACTATCAGGGTACCGTCCTGCTGGTCAGCCATGATCGTCAGTTTGTTGATAACTGCGTGACCGAATGCTGGATTTTTGAAGGTAACGGCACCATCGGGCGTTATGTCGGCGGTTACTTTGATGCACAACAGCAGCGGGCACAGGTTCAGTCGCTGAAAGCGCCGGCGGAGAAAGCAGCGAAACCGGAAGCGGCGGAAGAAAAACGTAAAGATAACATTAAAAAAGCAAATACATCTGCAAAATTAAGTTATAAATTACAGCGGGAACTTGAACAACTGCCGTCATTGCTGGAATCTCTCGACGAGGAAATTCAGCAACTGCAAAGTCAGGTCAGTGCGCCTGAATTCTTTAACCAGCCGCATGATGAAACAGATAAAGTGCTGAAGCTGCTGGCAGAGAAAGAGCATGCGCTGGAAGAGGCGTTTGAGCGCTGGCAGACGCTGGAAGCAATGCAGAGCGGGAACTGATCCCGCCTGTGATTTTGGAGAAATAACGAAACAGTGTGTGCTCATCATTCACATGATTCAGTCACGGTGCTGTGTCCGCAGTGCGACCTGGTGGTGGAAATCCCTGAGCTGGAACGGGGAACCAAAGCCGAGTGTCCGCGCTGCCACACTCACCTGGCCGCCCGCTGGCGTGAACCGCGCCGCCAGCCGCTGATGTATGCACTCAGCGGCCTGGTGATGTTTGTACTCGCCGGGATGTTTCCGTTTGTCTCGATGAAAGTGGCAGGTATTGAAAGCGAAATCACGCTTTATCAGATACCGTCTGTGATGTTCGGGGATAACTACGGCGGGCTGGCACTGTTCTTTATGGGATTTGTGCTGGCGGTACCGGCCTTCTGCCTGTTTGCCATTACCTTACTGTGCAGCGGAATCCGTCTGCCGCCTTCGCTGGCCATTCCGGTCACGCGGCTGCTGTTCCGGCTGCGTGCCTGGTGTATGGCGGAGATTTTCCTCGCCGGTGTGCTGGTCAGTTTCGTGAAACTGATGGCGTACGGGGATATCGGGCTGGGCGTGAGTTTTCTGCCATATTGTCTGTTCTGTGTGATGCAGGTGCGGGCATTCCAGTGCCTGGATAAACACTGGGTCTGGCAGCGGATTGCACCGCGTCCGCCGCTGCCGGTGGCGCTGGAGGCAGGAAAAGGCGGTTTGTGTCAGGGGGTGCGGCTGTGCGGTACCTGTCAGGCGATTCTGCCGGCAGATATGCATGAGTGTCCGCGCTGCAGCAGCCGGGGTCATGCCCGGCGGCCGAACAGCTTACAACTGACCATGGCACTGCTGTTTACCTCCGTGATTTTATATATCCCGGCAAACCTGATGCCGATTATGATCACCGAATCCCTCGGCAGTGATTTCGGCTCGACCATTATGGCCGGGGTGATTTTGCTGTGGGGGGATGGCTCTTATCCGGTGGCGATGGTGATTTTTATCGCCAGTATCATGGTGCCGAGCCTGAAAATGCTGGCCATCGGCTGGCTGTGTCTGGATGCCAAAGGTCACGGCTGGCGTGATCCCGGCCGGATGCACTTTATTTATGAAATCGTGGAGTTTGTCGGACGCTGGTCCATGATTGATGTGTTTGTGATAGCCGTACTGGCGGCACTGGTGCGGATGGGGCGTCTGATGAGCATCTATCCGGATATCGGTGTGATTTTATTTGCGATGGTGGTCATTCTGACAATGATTGCCGCCGAAATGTTCGACCCGCGTCTGACGTGGGATCGGCTTGAAAAAAAACGGGCGGAGAGTGCTAAGGAGCCTCAGGTTGAACGATAAAACTGATGATTTGACAGAAGCGAAGGTCAGCAAACTGAAAAGCTGGTCACCGGTCTGGATAATTCCCATCGTCACGGTACTGATTGGTGCCTGGATCCTTATCAGCCACTTTCGCGGACAGGGACCGGAAATCACCCTGATCACTTATAACGCGGAAGGGGTCGAAGCCGGTAAAACCAAAATCAAAAGCCGCAGCGTGGATGTCGGCGTGGTCGAAAGCGTCATGCTGGATCAGAGTTACAGCCGCGTGATCATCAAGGCCCGCCTGAACGCAGAGATGAAAGACGTTCTGCGCAAAGATACCGTTTTCTGGGTGGTGAAACCGACGGTCGGCCGTGAAGGGGTCTCCGGGCTGGGCACACTGCTTTCCGGGGCGTATATCCAGGTGCAGCCTGCCAATACCGGCGGCGAACGCCATGAATTTGAACTGCTTGATTCACCGCCGCTGGCGTCTCCGGACGCCAAAGGGATCCGCGTGATATTAACCAGTCAGCAGGCCGGACAACTGAATCCGGGGGATGCTGTGCTGTTCCGTGGCTACCGTGTCGGTTCCGTGGAAACGGCCGAGTTTAATCTTGATGAGCGGGAAATGCAGTATGAGCTCTTTATCAACGCACCTTATGACAAACTGGTGACCACCAACGCCCGCTTCTGGAAGGACAGCGGCATTGCCTTTGATATGTCCTCGCAGGGCGTGAGTGTGCAGGTCGGTTCACTCTCCACATTGTTCAGCGGCGGTGTCAGTTTTGATGTGCCGGACGGCTGGCAACCGGGTGAGGAAGTCAATCCTAAGACCCTGTTTAAGCTGTTTGATAACCAGAAGAGCACGCAAAATTCACTCTACACCGAATATAAAAGTTATCTGCTGTTCTTCTCCGACTCCGTGCGCGGCCTGTCTCCGGGCGCACCGGTGGAATTCCGCGGTATCCGTCTCGGTACAGTGGCACAGGTTCCGTTCTACGCCAAAGGGCTGGGGCAGACATTTGATCAGGATTTCCGCATCCCGGTCCTGATCCATATCGAGCCCGAGCGTTTCGAGAAAGATGTAGGTAAAGATTTCAAACTGGCACAGGAACTGGAAACCGCATTACAGCAGGGGCTGCGCGCCTCACTGAAATCCGGTAACTTACTGACCGGCGCACTGTATGTTGATCTCGATTTCTACCCGGATCAGCCGGCGTGGAAAGCACCGATGAAAATTGCGGATTATGACATTCTGCCGACCACCAGCGGTGGCCTGGTTCAGCTGCAGCAAAAAGTACTGGCGGCGCTGGATAAAATCAACGGCATGCCGATTGAACCGATGATGAAACAGGCGACAGAGACACTGCGTGCCAGCGAAAAAACCATCGCTGAAGCACAGAAAACACTGTCTGAGCTGAATGTGTTACTCAGCAGCAAAGAGTTCAAAGCGCTGCCGAAAGATATGCAGGCCACGCTGCGTGAACTGAACCGCAGTATGCAGGGTATCCAGCCGGGGTCACCGGCGTACAACAAACTGGTTGATGATATGCAGCGTCTGGATCAGGTTCTGCGTGAATTACAGCCGGTACTGCGTACCCTGAATAACAAGAGCAATGCTCTGGTCTTTGAAGCCGCGCCGCAGGCGGATCCGCAACCTAAGAAGGCGAAGAATTAAGATGAAGAAACTGACAAAAGCACTGGCATTCCTGGGCGTTTTTGTACTGGCGGGGTGCAGCAGCACCCCGGTGAAACAGTATTATCAGTTACCAGTGGTGGCTGCGGACAGTAGCAGTGAACAGACCAGCTTCCGCAGTAACGGCAGTGACAACCGCCACCCTCAGTTATGGATCCAGCGTATCACGCTCGGGGATGTGCTGGGAAATGCCGGGATTGTCTATCAGACCAGTGATGTGGAATACAACATCGGCAGCACTAACTTATGGGCCGGTCCGCTGGAGCAGCAGTTGCTGGAAGTAATGACGACGGAACTCAGTCAGGCACTGCCGGACAGACTGGTTTCGGTGCAGCCGCTGGAAAGTAAACCGGATACCCTGACTGTCACTGTCACCGGTTTCCACGGCCGTTATGACGGCAAAGTGATTGTGGCGGGCAGCTGGATTTACACCCACGGTGACGCGGTTATCCGCCACCCGTTTAATCTGGTACTGGAACAGGCGGAAAACGGCTATCCGGCGCTGGTACGTACGCTGGGGGAAGGCTGGGCGCAGGTATCAAAATCGGTGGCTGACGAGCTGCGTAAGTAATTGCTGGTTTACTCTCTGCACCGGATGTGCAGAGAGTAAATTGTCATCAAAATGACAAATTTGTGAAACACGCCACATTAATCCGCTTAATCTGCTGATCGCTAAAACGATTCTTATTTCGTCTGAAACATCCTTCTGAATACCTTTACGGTCCCCTGAAAACTAATAATCTGATTACGCTGGTAAAATAACAGCCCTGTTTTTATTGTGTATTTTTATGAAAAGCGGAACTGACACACCCTGAACCTTCTTTACTTGCAAACTCCGGCCCGAAAGCGTATTTCTATTATGGGTTGAATAAAAATCAACCTGTTTTCAGCACTGAATAACATGAGGGAAGTAACGGCATGAAAAGACAAAAGCGTGATCGTTTAGCCAGAGCATTAACCAAAGGTTATCAGGCGGGTATTTTAGGACGTTCTAAAGAGAGTTGCCCGTATCTTAAAATTGACGAACGTTCTCATTGGTTGGGAGGCTGGCGCGAGGCCATCGATAAAAGGGCGGTCATTGCGTAACCCGGTTTGAAGGATAAAAAACCTCCGCTGTGCGGAGGTTTTTTACGGATAACACCAATAACACCACGGCAGGAAAGATTAAAACGCGCTGGTGTCTTTGAAAAGACCCACTTTCAGATCTGTTGCAGTGTAAATCAGTTTATCATCAACAAAGACTTCGCCGTCACCGATGCCCATGATCAGCTTGCGGTTGATCACACGCTTGAGGTGGATGCGGTAGGTGACCTTTTTCGAGGTCGGCAGTACCTGGCCGGTAAATTTCACTTCACCCACACCCAGTGCACGGCCTTTCCCTTCGCCGCCCAGCCAGCCGAGATAAAAACCGACTAACTGCCACATGGCATCCAGGCCCAGACAGCCCGGCATGACCGGATCATTGACGAAATGGCAACCGAAAAACCACAGCTCAGGTTTGATATCCAGCTCAGCTTCGATATAGCCTTTATCAAAATGCCCGCCGGTTTCGCTCATTTTAATGACGCGATCCATCATCAGCATGTTGCCGGATGGCAGCGGCGGCCCGTCTTCACCAAAGAGTTCGCCCCGTCCTGAGGCTTCAAGTTCTTGCTTTGTGTAGGATTCTTGTTTTGCGACCATAACTCAATCTTTGCCTTGTTTATCAGATAGGCTACACAATAGCTTACACTTGTACGCTGAACAAGTCCGATCAGATAAAAATTGTGCTATTTCCACCAGCGGGAAAACCACGAATTTCTTGGTTTATCCTGATTGTTCGCCAGGAAAATCCGATCCTGAATTATAGCTAACAGGTGTTCTCCGGACGGATTACCGTCCTCTTCATAGTACGGCATATTCATCAGGTGTGAGGCCGCCTGAGAGACGTGGCCTGCTGTCCATATGTGGAATTCACCCTGACGTACCGCTTCAACCACATCATCTGACAGAACCAGGTGACGCTCGTTGGAGGCCGGGATAATCACACCTTGTTTGCCGGTCAGCCCTCTGGCCTGACACAGCCGGAAGAAACCTTCGATTTTTTCATTTACGCCGCCGATGGCCTGCACAAACCCGAACTGGTCAACAGAACCGGTCACGGCAATCTGCTGGTCAACCGGCTGCCAGGAGAGGGCACTGATAAGTGCGCACAGCTCAGCCAGAGAGGCGCTGTCACCATCCACTTCGCCGTAGGACTGTTCAAAGACCACGGAGGTGGAGAACGGGAACGGCTGTTCCAGTTTAAGCTCCGCAATCAGGTAAGCCTGCATAATCATCATACCCTTGGCGTGAATATTACCGCCAAGCTCTGATTTGCGCTCCACATCAACAAATTCACCATCACCGATATGTGCCACACAGGTGATACGGGAGGGCTCTCCGGTCGCTTCCGGGTGTCCCGGATACTGCAGAACGGACAGTCCGTTGATCTGGCCGACAGCACTGCCCTGAGTCTGGATATACACCTGACCCTGAAGAATCTCATCCAGCCCGCGATCGGCCAGATAGCCGTGGCGCCAGCTGCGGTTGTCTTTGATTTTGCGCAGCGCTTCTGCGGTGATGGTGTCCGCAGGCAGCAGGGTGGCGGCATCGCGCAGCAGAGTGGTCAGCCATGTCAGGTCGAGCGGCAGGGTCCTTTTATCTTCCTGAAAACGCATCCCCTGACGGAGCAGCTCATACCAGCCGTCAGCACTGAGCGGCGGCAGCTGATTTTGCTTCAGCAGCCCGTTGACAAACTGACACCAGACGGTCAGCTGTTCTGTTTCTTCCAGCTGACAATCAAATTCATATTCGCCGTACAGCGCTTCTTCGCTCAGTTCCGGCTCGGAGAGCATAAACTCATCCAGACTCAGACGATCGCCCACCACGATGACCCGCAGGTTAAGCGGCATGCTGTCAACCGGGAACGGCAGCGGATGCTGTTCGGTGTGAGCCAGCCAGTCAAAACGCTGTGCGCAGACCATCTGCTTTAAACGCAGCCACATCAGCGGCTGTGCGAGCAGGCTGCGCAGTGACATGATCAGAAAGCCGCCATTAACCTGATGAATAATACCGGGCTGCAACTGCACATGCTGGTGATGGGTATAGACCTGGCCGAACAGCTGCTCCGGTTCAATCCAGTCACAGACAGCAAACGGCTGCACTGCACTGAAATGGCCGTTATCCGACGGTGTAAAGACAAACCTGTGATTATCGAAGTGGTATTCACCGCCCATAGTGCGTTTTTGCCGGATTTTGACTTCCGGTGGCAGTAATTGCGCTATGGTATTCAGGTAGCACTCGCTTTCGTCACTTTTGACCAGCATAAAACGGCGTTTTGCCGCCGGATGGCTGAAAAGTGACAGGCTTTCCTGTAAACGCGGCTGCACGATATCAGCCTGCTGAGCAGGCAGTTCAGAAGCGGTTTGCAGGATGGTGTGGTAACTGTTTTCATCAGGCAGTAATGCCTGCCAGGTCAGCTGTTTAATATTCACTCGGTATTGTCTGCTTTTGATAATGTCGGATTTAATCGTTGCGGCAGGATCTGGTGCTCCCCGCAGTGTGCGGTTATCAGCACCGCCTTTGAATAGTAACGAAAATAGCGGGACATTGTAGCGCGTAAGCAGGCCGGATAGCTATCCTCGCGGCGTTTATTTTTACCCGTCCTGAGCGGAAAGAATTGTGCAGAGGAGCGGTTTTTTACGGGGAATATTGCTATGCTTATGTCAGTGTTACCCTGTCACTGAGAAAAATCATGAAATATCAGCAACTAGAGAATCTTGAATGTGGCTGGAAGTGGGCATATCTGGTCAAAAAACACCGCGAAGGTGAAGAAATTACCCGTTATACGGAAAAAAGCCGGGCTGAGGAAGCAGTGGCGCAGTTACTGAAACTGGAGTCACATCCGGTAAAAGTGACGGCGTGGATACAAAAACATATGGCACCGGGACTGGCGAACCGGATGAGTCAGACTATCCGCGCACGGCGCAAGCGGCATTTTAATGCTGAGCAGCAGCATACCCGCAAAAAATCGGTTGATCTGGAGTTTCTGGTCTGGCAGCGGCTGTCGGCGTTATCACAGCGGCGCGGCAGTACCTTATCGGACACGATTGTGCAGTTGCTGGAAGATGCGGAGCGCAAGGAAAAGTACGCGACGAAGATGACATCGCTGAAGGAAGATCTGCAAAGCCTGCTGGGAACAGACAAAAAATAAACCCCATCCGGAGATGGGGTTTATACAATTCATTGCATCATACAACCGAATTCAGAACTTACTGAGCAGCCTGCTGAGAGACTTGTTCAGTTACACCCTGGATTTCGATTTCAACACGACGGTCTGGTGCCAGACATTCGATCAGAGCAGCGCGCTGTTTGATATTGTCACATTTGTTGCCAGTAACAGGATCTTCTTTACCGCGGCCTTCTGCACGGATGCTGCCGGCTGGGATGCCTTTAGCGACCAGGTAATCTACAACGCTCTGTGCACGTTTCTGAGACAGTGGCAGGTTGTAGTTCTGGGAACCGATGCGGTCAGTGTAACCGATAACCAGGACGTTGCCCTGAGTCGGGTCGATTGACGCCAGTTCGTTGAACAGCTGGTTCAGAGCTTCCTGACCTTCAGCTTTCAGAGTAGATTTGTTGAAGTTGAACAGAACGTCTGAACGCAGGGTGAAACGTTTGTTCTCAACAACTGGTGCAACAACCGGAGCTGGTTCTGCAACTGGTGCAGCAACTTCATCCTGGCCGAAACGGTAAGCAACACCAACACTCAGCATGCCGTTATCAGGACGTGCCATAGTGGTTTCTTTATCGCCGATGTTGTTGATCCACTGATATTCTACGCGAGCTGCGATATCACGGGTGATTGCATACTCAGTACCCAGTGCGAACAGCGGAGAAACACCAGTGTCGTTGCCTTTAACGCGCTCACCATCGATAGATGCGGTTGCGTCTGCACGCCATACCATTGCACCCAGACGGGTATAAACGTCTAAGTCATCCATTACCGGATAGCTCAGTTTGGTAGTCAGCTGAACGCCCTGTGCTTTGAATGCGCCGTTGTTACCGTCGCCTTTGTAAGGCATACGACCTAACCAGTCATAACCTAATTCAAAGCCCATGTACTGGTTGTGCTGATAACCAGCATAGATACCAGCGCCGAGCTGATCTTTATGAACCGGACCAGTGTTGCCTAAGCTTTCACCGTCAAAACCAGTACCGGTGTTCTGATACTGAGACCAACCTAATTTACCACCGGTATACCAGGTATTGTCTTTTGGAGCTGCCTGCGCAACGCTTGCGAAAGCTGCCACTGCCACTGCTACTGCGATAGCTGTCTTTTTCATTTTACGCCTCGTTATCATCCAAATTGGCTCTGGCTTAATGCCTTATTATCGCCTTTGGTTTTTAAAAATAGTCAGGGATTATGTGCGCTATTTAGTAAATAGCTCCCAACAGGGAATTTTAAGCACTACCTTAACGGTGTAAAGTCTACAGCGAACTATAAAAGTTACAAGCCTGTCCTGTGGAATTCGACTAAAAAAATGTAAAAAACTGTACTGATTCATAAACATACAAAATAGTCAATTTCTTTGGATATTTGGCTTAACACGTTGAAATAGTGTAATTTTATTAACCAAGCAGAGCAAATGATACGGGCATGTAAAAAACTCTGAGAATATTCTTAATTTTCCTTAATGATAAGGGAAAGAGTGAATTTGTAATGTATTCAGTTGTCGTGCAACAGGTGCACTGTCATGATGCCATTCCTGCGGACGCATAATAAAACCGAGGCAGCTGCCCTGTTCCGCAGCGCGCTGTAACCGGGCATTTTCCTGCTCAGTCAGTACCGGCAGCCAGCCCAGAACCACACTGTAGTTACCGCTGGCGAGTGCTTTCTCCATAGCGGCAACACTGTTGATTGCCGGGATGCGGGACAACTGCATGATTTTATCACCCGGCAGCTGATTCTGCGATAACCAGGTGCGGTTAAGTTTTGCACCCGGAGAGAGCCATAACAGCCAGCGGGACTCCCCGGCAAGCTGACGTAATAAAGGAAGCAGAATGTGGGTCAGGACGATATCATTATTGCGATAAACCAGTTCGCTGACCATTCCGTTCAGACGGCGTTCCCCCGCAAGGGCGGGTGACACAGATGCCGGTGTAACAGGGACGTATTCCCGGGTTGCCTGCTGGCGCATAGTTAACCTCACATAGTGATGCTGTATATGTGTACAGTATAATCCAATTCCGCTCAGATCAAGTAAATTTTTTCCATACAACTCGCAAAATTCAGGTTTGCCGGATACAAATACGAATTTATCGTTGGCAATCGGGGAAACATTCCTTATTTTGTGGCGACAGCTGAGCTCAGTCAGGGAATGACACAACGATACGTTTAACCTGCTTTCAAAGGACTGATAATATGAAGGATTATTTGAAATTGTCAGATGTTCAGTTTGATCGTCTTCAACACAGCACACAGCCGTTCGGCCGGATCCGCCTGAAATCACAGTTCGGGTGTATGGGATTATCCATTGACCGGGTCACTTTCGCACTGATAGCCAACAGTCAGCTCTGGCTGAAAAGCACAGAGGCCACCCGCGAGCTGTTCTGCCGGCTGGAACTGAGTGACCGGTTTACTTATCCCAAGCGGATCCTGCCGATGCGGATTAACTATTACCGTGTTCCGGACGCGGTATGGCAGTGCCCTCAGCAGAGTGAGTTCCTTTTTTACCAGACCTACCTGCATGCACGGGAACATGCACAGTCACAGCAGCAACTGCCGTCGCGGATTAAAGATCTGCCGAATGTGGACAGAGCTCTGGAACGCCGCTTATGGCAGGCGGGGATCCGCCGGGTGGATGACCTCTATTTGCTGGGTGCCAAAGCGAGCTTTCTGAAGGTCAAAGCCCGGCCGCAGAATGAGCTGAAATTACTGTTTGCCATCGCGGGAGCCATTGAGGGGTGCCACAGTGCGGTATTACCGAAAGCACTGCGGGAGGATCTTATCCATTGGCATGGCCGGCTGAACTAAACGGCGCAGGTATCCCGGGGAAATGTTTTCCCCGGGAAGACATCAGCTGTCCGGTGTTTCTTCCGCCGCAGTCTGTTTTTTGCGGCGGAACCGCCCGGCGGAAGGCTGCAGATTATGCTCTTTATCATTGATCTGCCGGATAAGCCCGGTAATGTCCGGTGTCAGGCTGAGTAACAGGCGAATCTGTTCCAGCACCAGCTGCTCGGTACTATTATTGTCACAGGTACATTTATCCAGACGCTGTGCGAGCGCATCTGAAATAGCCTGAATCTGCAAATCTTCCCGATGTCCTTTTTGCAGTGCGATCTCGATATAGCGGATGGCATCATTCAGCAGACGCAGAATAGTGTCATCCGTGAGCTTGGTGCGGTGAGCCCCGAGCGCGGAAATATAACTGAGCAGGGTGTGGTTGAGACAGAGCAGGCGGAACGCCTCATCCTGAGATGTACGGTAACTGCTCGGCTCTGAGGATATGTTCGCTACCACAGAGGCAAACTCCCCGTCGCTGATATGCGCATCACGACGGGCAACCCGGTACTCCAGGCTGTCAGTTTTACCGTTGTAATACTGTTGCAGGATTTGTTCCAGATAACGGCCGTTTGCCTGCATGGTGCGGTCAATCACCAGCGGCAGCTGGCGGTATTTCCAGTCCGGCCAGATATAGCTGACAGCAAACCAGGCGAGTCCGCAGCCGATCAGGGTATCGATGATGCGGTGGATGGCGATATCAAACCCTTCACCCAGCAGGTTAAAACTGAACAGCACCAGCAGGGTAATAAAAATAGTGGCCTGGGCGTACTGACTGGTGCGGAACACAAAGAACATCAGCCCGGACAGTACCATCAGAATAAGCTGTCCCTCATAAGACGGCACAAAATACATGATCGGCAGGCCGATAAGGATCCCGGCGAGAGTCCCCACTATGCGCAGCATCAGGCGGCGTCGTGTGGCACTGTAGTTCGGCTGGCAGACAAACAGGCTGGTCAGCATAATCCAGTAACCGCGGGTCAGATCGAAGGTCAGGATAATGGCGTAACCGGCACACAGCAGCAGCGACATCCGGATAGCATGGCGGAACAGGGCGGAGCGTGGTGTCAGGTTCTGCCTGACCCGCGCCCAGATATCACGCAGTCCCTGCAGGTTTTCGTTGGACAGGCGTGCATCTTCCTGCATCTTTTCCGCCGGAAGCTGAGTCTGCTCTGCGGTCAGTCCTTTAAGCTGGGAATCGACACCGCGCAGGTTGGTCAGCAGATGGCGCAGAGCCATGACACTGCTGTTACCGGGCTTTTGCTGCTCCAGCAGGTTGAGGGAGTTTTCCAGATAAGAAAATGTCCGCTCAAAACGCGGGTTATGGTGATATTTGCGGCGCTGCAAAATGGCCTGCGCAACAGCGGCGCAGGCATGTCCCTGCATGGTCATCAGCCGCTGAAAGCGGAACATAATATCGCTGTAACGCAGTTCATTGCTTAAATTCTGATACTGGATATGAGACGAACTCGCCCGCTCGTGAATATCCTGGGCAACAAAGTAATAATGAAGGGCATGGCGGGTACTGCGCTGGCCGCGGTCACCTTTCAGGCGGGAAAACAGGGTCATTTTTGCCTGATGCATGGCTTCCGTCAGTGCGCTGTTCGCCATCGCCAGTTCAAAGACGGACTGCTGATAATCTTCTTCTATATCCGGGTCAAACAGGTTTGCTTTTGCCTCCAGATAATTGGAGAGCTGCATATAATAGCGGGCAAGATTATCCTGCAGCGGACGGACAGGGAAAAACAGGTGCCCGGTCAGGGTCAGCAGGTTATACCAGACCGCACCGGTCAGCAGTAACAGCGGTTGCTGATACCAGTCATCAAACAGGTTTTTACCCAGCATGGTGTAAATCGCGATCAGCAGTGCCCCGAAAGCAATGGTGGCGTAACGCTGCCCGAGCGCACCCAGCAGAATAAACCCGCTGGTTGATACCGCAAGTCCTGCCATAAACAGGAGGTGGTGGTCATACAGCAGTTCAATAGCCGCAGACGCGACAAAGAAAGAGATCAGCGTGATAAACAGATTACGCAGACGCCCGGCGAGCCGGTCATCCAGGTCTGTCAGTGCGGCGGCTACCATCCCGAGTGTCAGGGCAATGGTGACTTTCGGCGACATGTGCAGCAGCCACGGCACCAGCGTGGTACCTGTCAGCGCAATCAGGATGCGGAAATAATAAAGAAAATGGCTGTTATAAATATACCGGCTGAAGCCGAGAAACGCTGCAAGCACAATAACCTCAATGAGTCAGAAATACCCTTAACGGGAATTTGGCAGTAAACTAATTGTGTCTTTCCTGTAATATGGCAATGGTATGGCGCTGGCATACGTTTTACCACATCTGGTTTTATCACATATTGATTTCAATCTTGTAACGGTGCGGAACACATGGAATTAAAATCAACACAAATGGGGCAGACACTGGCCCGGCATCCTTACAACCGCGTGCGGTTACTCAACGCAGGTATCGAAGTCAGCGGGGCAAAACACCGGTATGTTATTCCTTTCAATGAGTTAATCAATATTCAATGTAAACGCGGTATCGTCTGGGGCGAACTGGAATTTGAACTGCCGGATGAGCAGGTTGTGCGTCTGCACGGTACCCAGTGGCAGGAAACTCAGGAATTCTATCAGTATCTTACCGATATCTGGTCACGCTGGAGTGAAGAGATGAGCGTGGTCAGCGCGGGTGTGCTGGATAAACAGGTCAGTGAAATTAAGTCGGTGATTCAGGCCGACCGCTGGCTGACACAACCGGAAAGTCAGAAACTCCGTGACAACATTCTGCACGCCTTTGCGGCACTGCCGCTGCCCCGTGCGCGTCTGGCCGGTTTTGATAATTGTGCACAGTCTTATCAGTTTTGTCTGGACTGGCTCAGCCACACCGATGAAAAACGCCGTCAGCGCAACCGCGAATGGACACAACAATGCCTTGAAACCTACGTGGATTTCTTTGCCAGTGTGGAATCCTCCCCGCTGAATACTTCGCAGAGTGAGGCGGTGGTTAATGGTGAGCCTTCCGTGCTGGTACTGGCGGGAGCCGGAAGCGGTAAAACATCGGTGCTGGTGGCACGGGCAGGCTGGCTGCTGCGCCGTCAGCAGGCGCTGCCGGAGCAGATCCTGATGCTCGCCTTCGGGCGGCAGGCGGCGGATGAGATGAATGAACGGATCCGCACCTGTCTGCACACAGAAGAGATCCGCAGTAAAACCTTTCACGCCCTCGCACTGCATATTATCCGCGAAGCATCCAATAAATCGCCGGTTATCAGTGCGCTGGAAAGTGACACAGCCGCCCGTCATGAACTGATTAAATCCGTCTGGCAGACTCAGTGCCGTGAGAAAAAAGCACAGGCAAAAGGCTGGCGCGAACTTATCAGCGGCAGTATGAACTGGCTGGTGGATGAGGAGGAATACTGGGAAGATGAAACCCTGTGCCGCCGCATGGTGCCGAGGATTGACCGCTGGCTGAGCCTGATGCGCATGAACGGCGGTAGTCAGAAAGTGATGATTGAGTCCGCACCGCCGGATATTGTACCGGAATTCACAAAACAAATCAAACTGATGGCGCCGTTTTTAAAAGCCTGGAAAAGTGCCCTGAAAGACGAGGGGGCGACAGATTTCTCCGGGCTTATCCATCAGGCGGTGAATCTGATTGAAAAAGGGCGCTTTATCTCGCCGTGGAAAGCGGTGCTGGTGGATGAGTTCCAGGATATCTCACCGCTGCGGGCAAAACTGATCCATGCCCTGCGGGCCCAGAACCCGCAGACCACACTATTTGCTGTCGGTGATGACTGGCAGGCTATTTACCGTTTCAGTGGTGCGGAACTGACACTGACCACGGATTTCAGCGCGGTCTTCGGCGAAGGGGGACAGTGTGCGCTGGATACCACATACCGCTTTAACAGCCGTATCGGGGAGATCGCCAACGAATTTATTCAGCGTAACCCGCAGCAGTTAACCAAACCCCTGAACAGCCTGACGAAAGGGGATAAAAAAGCGGTGCTGTTACTGCCGGACAGTCAGCTGGAAGCATTACTGAATAAAATGAGCGGTTATGTGACCGGAGAAGAAACGGTTCTGATCCTGGCGCGTTATCACCACCTTAAACCGGAGATTCTGTCGGTGGCAGCAACCCGCTGGCCGCATCTCAATATCCGTTTTATGACCATGCATGCCTCGAAAGGTCAGCAGGCGGATTACGTCATTATTACCGGACTGACGGATGAACGGGACGGTTTCCCGGCTGCAGCACGGGAATCGGTGATTGAGCAGGGATTACTGCCGCGGGAAGAGGAGTTTATACATGCCGAGGAGCGTCGCCTGATGTATGTGGCGCTGACCCGGGCAAAAAAACAGGTCTGGTTGCTGTATGACAAAGACTCGCCGTCCTGCTTCGCGGAAGAACTGGCGGATATGGGCGTCAGCCGGGTGAAAAAGCCCTGAAATATGAAAGAAGCGGCGGTAAATTATCACCGCCGCAGAAAGCCGTTACTGAGTCCGCTCACTTAAATAGCGGTTGTAATCCGGAATAACAATATCCACATCGTTATCGAAATCCGGCGAGTGAATAATAAAATCAGCGGTGGACATATTGGTTGCCACCGGGATATTCCAGACGGTCGCCAGGCGCAGCAGCGCTTTCACATCCGGGTCATGAGGCACGGCATTGAGCGGATCCCAGAAAAAAATCAGCACATCAATTTTCCCTTCCGCAATCATTGAGCCTATCTGCTGATCCCCGCCCATCGGCCCGCTCAGCATGCCGGTGATTTCAAGCCCGGTTTCGCGGCTGATCAGTTTGCCGGTAGTGCCGGTGGCGAACAGCTCATGGCCTTCTAATTTAGCCAGATTGCGTTTAACCCAGTCCAGTAATTTGGTTTTATAGTGATCATGAGCCACAAGGGCGATTTTTTTATGCTTGGTCAGTACTCGGGTGGTCGATTCCATAACGCTCTCTTTTCCGGCGAATAAAATGTTATTCAATAACATAAGCGAAAAAAAGGGTTCCGCCAACAGGTGATTTTCAATTCAGTATGCTATAACTCAGATTGTTGCGCAGGATGATAAAAGAGGCTTCTATGAATGACACATTTCTGACCGGTATTCTTCAGCAGGTAAAAACGATCGCTGTGGCGGGGGCGAGTGATAAACCGGACCGCCCTGTTTATCATGTGATGGAGTATCTGCTGGGACAGGGATACCGGGTGATTCCGGTGAATCCGAAACTGGCGGGAAAAACCCTGATCGGGCAGATGGTGTATGCCACGCTTGCCGATATTCCGGAGCCGGTGGATATGGTGGATGTTTTCCGTAATGCGGATGCCGCACCGGGTATTGCGCAGGAAGCGATTGCCATAAAAGCGAAAGTGCTGTGGCTGCAGCAGGGGATTATCAGCAGTGAGGCGAAAGCGCTGGCGGAAAACGCCGGGCTGCTGTTTGTTGAGGATCGCTGCCCGAAAATTGAGATCCCGCGTCTGGGGCTGGAAAAGTAAGTAAAAATAAAGCCCCGGCATGTGAGTGGCGGGGCTCTTCGTATTGTTAATTGCGCAACCGGGGAGACTGTAACTGGTTGCGGATGGACTCAGCCAGTTCATCCATAGTGATGTTATCGGGGTGGTCTTCATCCATCTCATAGGTGATCTGGGCTTCTGCCAGATAGCTATGGATAGGCTCACCGTTATCGTCTTCCATCACGACGTGGTACCAGGGCGCAGAGCGCAGGTTCATATTGGATGCGATGTCGTCCTCTTCCGGCTGATCCAGTGAGTATTCAGCATCAATGTCGACAATCACGCCCAGGTAGCCAAGCAGCTTATGGCGAACTTGTTGTCCGATACCGAACTTACTTGAAATCATCATAATCACCTCCGAAGAAACTTTGCTCTGTTACTAATATGGGGGGTACTGATGACAGATTCAATCCCTTAACAGATTGTTGTTTCCTATCACTGCAATCAGCAATAGCTGACAATTTCAGGTTATCGGGGAGTGGGTAAAATTACAACCGGCGGACAGCGATACAGATTAAAATAGTGACATTTTCGGAAAAAGGAGCGATATAATGAAGATCGGACGACATTTTGCCGTATACGGACGCGTTCAGGGCGTTGGTTTCCGCTATCAAACGTTTTACTGGGCAAAACGCCATAATGTGACCGGTTTTGTCCGCAATCGTCAGGATGGCAGTGTGGAAATTGAAGCGTATGGCGATGAAAGTGTGCTGGAGGCCATGACCGCATGGCTGGAGGCGGGCGGGCCGCCGGGGGCGAAAGTGACAGATATCATCGCAACCCCCTGTGATTACAGGGAAGTTGCGGTATTCCGTGTCCGCCACGAATAAACGGCGGTCAGATACATTTCACCGGTTTCGGCAGACCGGCCAGCTTTGTTGCCTGTTTGGCCGGGCCTTTCGGAAACAGGCGGTACAGATAACGACTGTTCCCGCGCTCCTCGCCATACTTCTGTGTGATGGCTTTCACCAGCATGCGGATAGCCGGTGAGGTATTAAATTCCAGATAAAAATCCCGCACAAAGCGGATAACTTCCCAGTGCTGTTCTGTCAGGGTGATTTCTTCCTGTTCAGCCAGCAGCGGCACCATTGCTTCCTGCCAGTCCTGCACATTGAGTAAATAGCCGTGGGGGTCAGTGGCGATTTCACGCCCTTCAAACACAAACATAATCTGAACCTGCTGAAAATGAGAATGAAAATGTAGCAAAAATCTGCCGCTACCCCAAGCATCAGAAGAAAGAAAGCGGTGATAATGATGATAAAATCAGCTAACACATTGAGAAATGACTAAATTTCCGGCATTTAAACTATCCGGGACTTTACAAGGCACAGTGAGGGGACTATAGTGCACGTCATTGCGGAGGGGTGGCCGAGCGGCTTAAGGCAGCGGTCTTGAAAACCGCCGACGGGAAACCGTCCGAGAGTTCGAATCTCTCCTCCTCCGCCATCTCAACGTCTCCCAGTATCTCCTGAAGTCTCTCAATTCCTGATAAATCATTCCTTACAGTAACGTTATTTGCCCGGCTATCAGCGAAAACCTCACCAAACTGCACAGTATGAATTTCGCTGAAGTCAGATATAACAGAGTGCAGGGCGTGATATTATGATGGTGCCACTTCGCTTTGTCTGATTCGTTCCGTATTGGGTCACCGGAGTTTTATGTTTAACTTTTAACAATGTTAGAGGTTTAAAATATATTTCAGTTCTTTTATTTTTTCCTTTTTGCGGCGACTGATGAATATCTGCACAGTAGCTTTTTTCATATTCATCGATTAAATTTTCCACAGAGAGTCTTTTGTTCGGAACATCCATTTTTAAATCATCTCTTGCTTCCTGCTGTAAACGCATACTATCGTAACCGCTCATTTTAGGTATTTCATCACCAAAAACAGATGTTACCCCATTCATGCGAAAATTAACCTTCGCTTGTTGATCTCCGATTTCATCAACGGCAATCCTGCACTTCATATATTTTACGACTTTCGTTTCCTGAGTATCGCAGCCTTGTAATAAAATACATCCGATTGTAACGACAATAATACCGAAAATTTTCATCCCTCAGATACCCTTAATTTAATGGTAATAAAGTGTGATTTTCTCACAAAAAATTATCCGTGATAAATAAAAGGTTTCTCTGTTCCCTGAACCGAAACAGTTTTCTCAGATAATTTTCTTCAGGCGGACTGTCCACTCCGGCCGGAAGCTGACGTCGCCGCATTCAGCATCATGCTGCTGATTAGCACAATATTTTTTCCGGCAATATTTCCCTTCCCGTTTCGTCAAAAATGTCGATTATCGTTGTCTGACACATCAAAAAACCGATCCTTCATTGATTATAAAGCTATTTTTTACTGGCATGTAATATGCATAGATGACATTTCTTTTCTTACTCTTTTACTCCCTGGTCAGGGGAAAGGACGTCAAATGAATAAAGTCATATCTGTATGCCCGTATTGTGGCGCCGGTTGTAAACTGAATCTTTGTGTTGAAAACGGAAAAATAATCAAAGCAGAAGGTGCTGATGGTGTTACCAACCAGGGGCAGCTGTGTCTGAAAGGGTTATATGGCTGGGATTTTCTTAATGATAACAAGTTACTGACAGCCAGAATAAATCAGCCGATGATCCGCAGAGAAAAAGGTGCACCGTTTGAAGTTGTCAGCTGGCGGGAGGCGATTAATTATACCGCTCACCGGCTGAAACAGATCAAAGAAAAGTACGGTGCAAAATCCATTATGTGTACGGGCTCCTCACGCGGAACCGGCAATGAAACCAACTTTGTGATGCAGAAATTTGCCCGTGCAGTATTGGGTAACAACAATGTGGATTGCTGTGCCCGTGTGTGTCACGGCCCGTCAGTGGCCGGATTACAGGTGACATTGGGTAACGGGGCAATGAGCAATTCCATCGCGGATATTGAACACTCCGGTTGCCTGCTGGTATTCGGGTATAACTGTGCGGATTCTCATCCTATTGTCGCCCGCCGGGTGATAAAAGCAAAAGAGAACGGGGCGGAAATTATTGTCTGCGACCCGAGAAAAATAGAAACAGCTAAAATTGCCACACAATACCTTCCTCTGCGGAACGGTACCAATATGGCGCTGGTTAATGCGTTCGCCTATACCTTAATTGATGAAAATCTGTATGACAAAAATTATGTCAGCCGGTTTACAGAGGGATTTGAGGAGTACAAAAAAGCCGTTCAGGATTACAGCCCTGAAGTGGTTCAGGATATTACCGGCATTCCGGCCTCACAAATCCGTCAGGCGATGAGAACCTATGCGCGTGCAAAAACCGCAACCATTATGTGGGGGATGGGGGTGACACAATTCGGGCAGGCGGTGGATGTCGTCAAAGGCCTTTCCGGACTGGCGTTATTAACCGGCAATCTGGGAAAACCCGGTGTGGGGGTTGCACCGGTCAGAGGGCAGAATAATGTTCAGGGTGCCTGTGATATGGGGGTACTGCCTAATATGTTCCCCGGCTATCAGAATGTGACAGATGAAAATGTCAGACGTAAATTTGCGCAGGCATGGGGGATCCCGTATGAATCCCTTGACCCTGAGGCGGGCTACCGTATTACGGAAGTCCCGCATCTGGCCATTGAGGGAAAGGTAAAAGCCTATTACATCATGGGGGAGGATCCGCTGCAGACAGAAGCGGATTTACAACTCGTCCGCAATGGGTTTGATGCCCTGGAATTTGTGGTGGTGCAGGATATCTTTATGACCAAAACAGCGGAGCAGGCCGATGTTATTCTGCCGTCAACCAGCTGGGGTGAGCACGGCGGTATCTTTACCTGCGCGGACAGGGGCTTTCAGCGGTTTGAGAAAGCCATTGAACCACAGGGAAATGTAAAACGGGACTGGGAAATTATCAGTCTGCTGGCGACAGAGATGGGATACCCGATGTCTTATACTGACAACAAAGAGATTTGGGATGAACTCAGAGAACTGTGTCCGCTGTTTTATGGTGTCACCTATGAAAAACTGGAAGGGCTGGCACATATTCAGTGGCCGTGCCCGTCAGAAGATCATCCGGGGACACCATACCTCTATCAGAATAACATCTTTGATACCCCGTCAGGCAAAGGACTGCTGTTTGCCGCACCGTGGCGGAAGCCGGCGGAACTGCCGGATGATGAATATCCGCTGATCCTTTCCACTGTCCGTGAGGTCGGGCACTATTCATGCCGTTCTATGACCGGTAACTGTAAGGCGCTGGCATCTCTGGCTGACGAACCGGGATATGTGCAGATGCATCCGGAAACCGCAGGAAAGCTGGGAATTAAAGACCAGGATATTGTGTGGGTGGAGTCACGCAGAGGGAAAGTGATGTCCCGGTGCAGTATCAATGAAACGATTAATAAACCAGCGGTTTATATGACATATCAGTGGTGGATTGGTGCCTGTAATGAACTGACACAGGATAATCTGGATCCGGTATCCAAAACACCGGAAACTAAATACTGTGCGGCGAGAGTGATCAGAATTGATAATCAGAAAGAGGCCGAAGCTCTAGTCAAAGAAAAATATGCTGTCATGCGGAACCGGTTAATCGGTTTAGTTGAAACAGCAGAAAGCCAGATTCAATAAACGGAATACATTTAATACCATGTGACCACAGGGTGTTTTACAGCACTCTGTGGTTTTTTATACCACATCATTGCTGAATGAAACACAAAAAGCCTGCAGCCGCCGGATGCAGATGAGTCCCCTGTGATTACTGGTGTCATCGTCAGCCGGAAAATGTCCTCCTGCCGGTTATCTCCTCCGCACATAAAAACAATATTTCCGTTTTCTGTGATTTTCCTCAAATAATCAAAAAGATATTTCGCTAAGATAACGGTCTTAAAGGAGCGATGTCTATGATAAGTTTATCTCATCTATCCGGTTTATTCTTAGGGGTATTACTGGGTTTTGTTATGCAGCGCGGCCGCTTTTGTTTAGCCGGTGGTTTGCGTGATCTCTATCTCTTTCGCGACAGCAGAATGCTGATTGCTATTCTGATTGTCATCTCTGTCCAGAGTATCGGACTCTTCATTTTTTCTTATTTCGGTATTGCAAAAATCCCCGGAGGCACATTTCCCTGGCTGGCAACTCTGGCCGGCGGATTACTTTTTGGCATGGGGATGGCATTTGCCGGGTCCTGCTCAACCGGTGCTTATTACCGGGCTGCGGAAGGATTGGCAGGCAGCATTACAGCCGTCGGCGGTTTTATTATTGCCAGCTGGTTTATCCGTCAGTCTGCCGTAAAACAGGTCTTTTCTCCGGTTACCACACCGAAGCTGGATTCCCCGACTATCACACAATCACTGAATATCCCGCCGTATATCGCGATTATTGTTTTGGTGCTGCTGACGGTTTTTCTGGTGAATCGTCACCTGAATAAATACAAATCTGTTCACATTCCCAAAATGAAAGCCCGGAAAACCGGGGTCGCTCACCTGCTGTTTGAAGCCCGCTGGCATCCGTTTGTTTCTGCCCTGATAATTGGTGTCATTGCTCTGCTTGCCTGGCCTTCAAGCCTGGCGGACGGACGTGTCGGCGGGTTAGGGATCAGCGGCCCGAGCGCACAATTATTTTCACTGGTGACGGCCGGCGACCTGAAATTCTTTAACTGGGCGGGTTATCTGCTGATCGGGATTTTTGCCGGGGCGTTTATCGCCGCAAAAGGCAGCCGGGAATTTCGTTTCCGCAACCCGGGTTTTCCCGTGATGATAAAAAGCCTGACCGGCGGATTACTCATGGGTATCGGCAGCGGCCTGGCCGGCGGCTGTATGCTGGGAAATACCTTAGTCAATACGGCCTGGTTCTCCTGGCAGGGCTGGGCGTTTATTCCCTGCATTATCGCCGGCAGCTGGATTGTCAGTTATTTTACGATCATACGTCCTCAGAAAATAAAGTAATAAGGTGAAACTATGAATACGCTGGAATTAGATACCCGCGGGCACCTGTGCCCCTTTCCGTTAATTGAAGCAAAAAAAGCCATTGAAACATTAGCGACCGGTGATGTACTGGTCATCAAATACGATTGCGCTCAGGCGACGGAAAATATTCCTCGCTGGGCGGCAGAAGCCGGCCATGAAGTTACTGATTTTGAACAAATCGGTGATGCGCAATGGCGGATGGAAATTAAAAAAGGGTAACGAAATGATGGCGGCCTGAAAATCGTTGCACGGAACTTTTCCGGACAGAAAAAGACGGAATTGTTCACAGGCAAATTTGAGGTCGCATCGCTCACCGGTACGCAGTGAAACACTTTCTTATTCCTGCATCTGCGCCGTTAATACACTGACTCTCTCTTTCAGCAGATTCGCCATATCCCCGTCGTGACCCCCGAGTATTTTACCGATGTCCTTCAGTTTGACGCCTATCTGCCGCAATATCTGAATCCGGGTAAGGCGTTCGATACTGTCAGTCCGGTCTTCTCAGCAATTTCACCAACCTGAAGTAACATATTTCCCTCCTGTAATGCGGCTCAGACTGCGGCCTTACGTAACGTAAGAGTCAATACCCGGTTTTTATTTTATTGCGTCTGTTTTGCAGACGGGTACACGTACAGTATTGTACCGGTTCCGTATAATAATGAGATTCAAATAAAAAAAAGCAGGAGTGATCTTTGGTTACCGGACCTTTTATTAATGCCGCCGCAGTATTAATTGGCGGAATTGCCGGGGCAGGGCTGAGCCACCGGCTGCCGGAACGTATCCGGACATCGATGCCCTCCGTATTCGGCCTGGCCTCGCTCGCCATCGGGGTGTTGCTGATTATAAAATGTGCCAATATGCCGGTGATGGTGTTGTCGGTGCTGCTGGGGGCGGTTATCGGTGAACTGTGTTGCCTGGAAAATAAAATTAATGCGGTGGCCGGTAAAATAAAGACCCGGCTTCCGGCACGGGGCGGGGCTCAGGAAAGTTTTATCGAAAACTATGTGGTGCTGATATTCCTGTTCTGTGTCAGCGGTACCGGGATTTTCGGGGCGATGCATGAAGGCATGACCGGTGATCCGACCGTTCTGCTGACCAAGGCTTTTATGGATTTTTTCACCGCGATGATATTTGCCTGCTCACTGGGTATTGCGGTGTCGGTTATTGCCGCACCGATGCTGATTATTCAGCTGGTACTGGCGGGCAGCGGTGCGTTATTAATGCCGTTTACCACACCGGCTATGATGGCGGACTTTACCGCAGCGGGCGGGGTATTATTAATCGCGACCGGGCTTCGGATCTGCGGTATTAAAATGTTTGCGGTGATTAACCTGCTTCCGGCACTGGTACTGGTGATGCCGCTGTCGCTGCTCTGGTCATCTTTCTGAATTATGATGTAAATCAGCCGGATAGATACAGCAGACGGTGGCAGTCTGTCATGCAGGGTTATTTTTTGGTTATTGATCCCGCAAAATAGCATCCGGCTGAATGAATTATCTGCAAATACAGGATTGGCTGTTTTTATCTGCTTTATTTGAACCACTTCAAGAAATTGAATTACTTCTGAAATCACAGGGTTATAATCCGGAAAACCGATTCAGTTACTTTCCGTATTCATTCCATGGATGTCATCAGTATTATCATTTCAGCGGGTAAATCCTCCGTTGATGTCGCACTTTATACCTTATTACCGATTATGGTCGTGATGCTGATCATAATGAAATACCTGTCTGTCAGAGGCGTGCTGGATGTGATAGTCCGCTGGCTGGCACCTTTACTCAAACCTTTCGGCTTAACCGGGATGAGTGCATTCGCGCTGATCCAGATAAACTTTGTCAGTTTTGCCGCACCACTGGCAACACTCGCGATTATGGATAAGCGGGGTGTCTCTGATCGCCATATGGCCGCCACCCTGGCGATGTGTTTTGCTATGGGGCAGGGGAATGTGTTTTATCCGCTGATGCCGTTCGGGCTGCACTGGACAACCTCCATTATTATCTCGGTTGCAGGGGGATTGTGTGCGGCGGCTTTTACCTGGTATGTCACCGGTCGCCGGTTATCCGCAACAGAGACCGCAAGCTCAGAGCCGCTGCCGGATGCGGAGCAGAATAATCAGGGAATTTTGTCGGTTATCAACAGCGCGGGGGCGGATGCTATCCGCCTGGCACTCGGAGCTATCCCGATGCTTATCCTGTCATTATCCATTGTCGGATTAATGCAGGCCGCCGGGGTAATTGAATGGCTGCACCATATTCTGATGCCGGTACTGAATTTTATGCATATTCCGGACAGTTTTGTGCTGCCCGCCCTGGTGAAATGTGTGGCGGGGGGGACCGCCTATTTCGGGGTGATATCTGACCTGGTACAGCAGGGCGCGGTAACCGCCAATCAGATTAATGCATCTGCCGGTTTACTCATCCAGACATTTGATTTACCGGGGATCGGAATTTTTCTCGGCATCAGTTCGCGGTTTGTCCGCTTATTCCGTTATGTGATCCCGGCAGCACTGATCGGTATTCTCATCCGCACGGTTTTGCATATAGTATTATTTTAAGCCGCAGGAGATAAGTGATGGATATTCGTGAAGATGAAACCAGTTTTTATATTCTTTCTGAGGACGGCAAAAGCCGGATAGCGGAAATCACCTTTGTGTATACCGGGGATAATCTGGCGATTATTGACCATACTATGGTGGATGACAGCCTGCGCGGGCAGAAAGTCGGTAATAAGCTGGTTGCGGCAGTGGTTGAGAAAATGCGTCGTGAACAGCGGAAAATTATTCCGCTTTGTCCGTTTGCCAAAAGCGTGTTTGATAAAACCCGTGAGTATGACGATATCCGTCACGCCGGATAATGCACAATGCCGGAGGGGAAACCGGTTTTCCCCTCACGGTACAGACAGAGCAGTTACCATCCGCAGATATTGGTTTCTTCATCCATATCGTAGCCGCGGATAATATTAATCAGATCCTTGACGATTTGCGCCGCGTTTTCAGCATCGGCTAATTCAGCAGCAGAATCCACGTCTTTATCCACTGACACACCATTATTTTTATTGGTCATGGTGACCATCAGTGCCGCATCATTAATCTTTTCTTTGCTGTCTAATTCACTGACCAGCAACGCGATTTCCTCCGCTGCAATCTCAGGGATATATAACTTTTTCGGATTCAGAAAGAGTTTCTCCGCTTTCAGGCCGTTACTTTCATTTATCAGCTCTAATAAAAAGCCTTTGTTTTCGTCGTTCATGATTGTGTTACTCCTCGGTCAGGATCTCTGGGGCGACATAAAAATCGACATTGAACACAGTATCGTCAGTAACCGCTTCTATCCGGTGCCAGGTTTCCGGCGGAAAGACACCGAACTGCCCGGCTTGGATTACCAGGGTGTCTGTTGGTTCGGGGCTGGTTTCATCCGCATAGGAATAGTAAACAATCGTGCCCTGCATAACAGACAGTTTAGGATAAACGCCCTGACGGGTGCCTTTATCCAGATGTCTTTGCCAGATAGATTTCGGTGCGGTTTCTTTGGTCCAGAGCGGGGTGCTGCGGACATGAATGTAGCTAGTCGGAATGATGATGCGTTCCATCTGTGTTCTCCTGAAGTTAAACACATGATTAATACTCAATATTAAAATACTTTTCAAAATATAAAAAGTATTTTAGATGCAACTTCAGAGGAAACCGCACGATTTACCCGCCGGCAGAAGAGCTGCCGGGAAGGTATACAATACATGATAATTAACCATTGTTATATTATGGTTATTTAATGGTTTGCTTATTAATTGCGGTACTGTCGGAATGAAAGCGATGAAGGATATGCGGGCAGATATCTTTTATATAGCATAATTATTATGCGGTTCGAAATAATATAAGAGGTATTATTTAATTAACTTAACGCAATTAAGAACATTAAAACAGAAGAAATTATTTCTTAATAAAACTTATTCTTAATTAAACTGGTTTTTTTATTTACAGAAAACAGATATATCTACTCAATATTTAAACCTGTCTGAATAAAATAACAACAATTAAGTGTGTAATCACATATTATGAATAAACGGAATTTATAAACCAGTGTAAATAATATTTTGTGTTGAGTATTCATTCAGATGTAGTTTTATTTATCTAATTTCAATCATGTGAGGACTAAATTGAAGTAATTCGTTATTAATCGCTTGTTTTTAAGATGTAAAATCTGACATAGGTAAATTTTACGGAATTAACATATGTAACAAAATGTTTCACTTTGATGACAGCTCTTATTTTTTAACTATATGATATATAAGTAATAACTTTATTTTTATTGATTTTGTATAATTATCAGTAATTGGATTAATACAAATCAATAGGTAAAACCTATCATTGGTGAACATTAAAGGCGTAAATAACGATTGGATTAACGTGTTTGAATCTCAGTATTATTAGTCGCAAGTAAATAAATTAAGAGCATCACAGCATTTACTACAATTAGTATTTATAAAATTTATATTCTGTAAAAGCATAAGGTATATTTATGCAATCACTAGACACTGTGCGATTTTTTGTCGAATATGACGCCAATAAGTATTTGGGAGCCTTGTTACGTCTGAGAAGAAAAGAACTGGGCATAAGTGGTCAGGAATTATCAGGAATGCTGAATATCAGTCAGCAGCAAATATCACGCTATGAGAACGGATTAACTAATTTCAATATCGTTATCCTTTTCCGTTTTTTTTCCTCATTAGGAATGACATCTGAAGAGGTTGTCAGAATCTTTAAAGAACTGGGACTGTTCTATTCTGATTTAAATATGAGTCAATATCAGAAATTAAGAATAAAGGAGGGAAGCTGATAATATTAAAAAACATGGAGTAAATGGGTTTTTTACAGGAAAAACTCACCTGTCTGTCGCAAATAATAATATTTTAACATCAAATAAAATTAACAATGAGGATTAAAGCGTATGTTGAATAAACAACGTTTAGTTATGTCTGTGGTTGCTCTCGCTGTATTATCCGCAAGTCAGTTAAGCATGGCAGCAACCGTTACCGGTGGTACTGTTCACTTTACCGGACGAATTGTGAATGCTGCGTGTGCTGTCAGTGCTGACTCTACTGATCAGACGGTCAATATGGGGCAGTACCGCACTGCATTCTTTGATGCCAAAGGGAAAAAATCCGGTGATGTGCCGTTTTCTATTAAATTAGAAGACTGTGATACCAGCGTATCCACCAAAGCATCTGTTTCATTCTCCGGATTATCTTCCGCAGATGACCCGACTGCATTGCAGACCAGTAATATCGGCGGCGGTTCAGCCGGTGCGGCGAAAGGTGTCGGTATTCAGATTGCTGATCACCTGGGGAAAGTGGTGAAACCGGATGGTTCTGTTTTTTCAACCGCACAAAACTTAGTGGATGGCGTCAACGTTCTGAATTTTTCCGCAAATTATATTTCAACTCAAGCCACGGTAACACCGGGCGGCGCGGACGCGGATGCCACTTTTACAATGCAGTATCAATAAAGTCGCCTTTTATTGCTGAACCCGTTAGCGCGTTATCAGTGGCCCGGGTGACCGGGTCACTGTTTGCCGATTGGAGTAAAAAATGCATAAATTAATCAGCACGGTATTTTTATTGTGCGGTATTTCTGCCGGTGCTTATGCCGGAAATAAAACGCATACCATTATTGACGGGGGTATGGTGCATTTAAGAGGTGGGCTGGTGGAAGCCGGGTGTACCCTTTCAACAAACAGCGAAAATGATGTTATTGATATGGGGGAATTCAGAACAAATCAGTTTAAGGGAACCGGCAGTTATTCAGGTAATATTCCGTTTAAGCTGGAGATAACCAATTGCAGTACTGCGGTAAGCAGTAAAGTGGGGCTTTCTGTCTTTGGTTATATTAATGAAAAAGATCCGCAAATAATTAAACTTGAAGACAGTGATGAAGCCGCAAAGGGTGTGGGAATAGCTATTCTGGATAGTGATGGTGATATTATTATTCCTGACAATATACCCTCAAAATGGATCAACTTTCACGAAGGTGAAAATGTATTACATTTTAATGCCAGATACAGAGCAACGGATATGCAGGTAACCGGCGGAAAAGCCAATGCATCAGTATGGTTTCATTTAACATATAAATAATAATTAAATACTCTCTGCGGGGATTTAAATAATGTACAGGTCAGCATTTTATATGAGAAAAATACTATTTTCTTTTATCATCGTATTCCTTTTTCCGGCAGTGGCATCAGCAGGCGGAATTGCACTGGGTGCAACCCGTATTATTTATCCGATGGAGGCAAAACAGGTGTCTCTGTCGGTAACGAATACAGATGAAAAAAATCGCTTTCTGATTCAGTCCTGGATAGATGATGCTTCAGATAAAAAA
Source organism: Morganella morganii (assembly GCF_019243775.1). Classification (NCBI taxonomy): domain Bacteria; kingdom Pseudomonadati; phylum Pseudomonadota; class Gammaproteobacteria; order Enterobacterales; family Morganellaceae; genus Morganella; species Morganella morganii. The sequence goes on along the minus strand of NZ_CP069157.1, from coordinate 2,471,329 downwards.
AACGAAAGTATTCACTGTGACTCCCCTTTGTTTGTCAGTAAACCAAAGAGTGAGAATACGATAAAAATCATTAATACAGGTGCTGATTTACCCAAAGACAGAGAGAGTTTATTCTGGCTGAACAGTAAAGCGATACCGTCCGTTGATCGTGAACAGGTTGCGGATAAAAACGTCCTGCAAATTGCCGTTCTGGCCAGGATCAAAATGTTTGTCCGCCCGGCAGGCTTACCGGTAAAAGCGGGTGACGCTTATAAAATGCTGAAGTTCAACAGAATCAGCGGCGGAATAAATGTGACTAACCCGTCACCGTATTACCTGACCGTTGTTAATATGATGATTGGCAATCAGAAAATTGAGAGTTTTATGGTCGCGCCATTCGCTGAAAAAATAATTAATACAGCACAACCTGCTGCCGGCGGAATATCATATCAGACAATCAATGACTATGGTGCCAATACACCAGTAATTAACGTTAATTCATATTAACTACTGTTATCTTATTTTATACGGAGCGCATTTTATGCAGAAATTAACTCTGCTGAAAGGATTGCCATGCTTTAAATTTAACAAGATAATGTTAATGCTTTCATGTGCAATGATAACCGGCAATATGGTCATTATTAAGAACGGCTATGCAGATGAATTCTTTAACCCTGCATTTTTGTCAGATAATGGTAATGAAGTTGCCGATTTGAGCCGGTTTGATAAGGGGCTGGGGCAGGCTGCGGGTGAATACCGTGTTGAAGTTTTTCTCAACGGGGAGTATGTGGCAACACAGGATATTTTATTTGTCAGTAATGAAAAAGACGGAGAAATAAAAGAGGGCAAAGATGATAGCGGATTAATACCCTGCTTAACCACGGATTGGTTTAAAAAATACAATATTGATACCAGTAACGCGGTATTACTGAATGACAGTTGTGTGGATTTTAGCTCAACTTACGATAAATCACAGACCCGTTTTGATTTTGAAGAACAAAAGCTGCGTGTGGATATTCCGCAGGCTGCTTTCATCAATAATATCAGAGGGTATATCCCGCCATCAGAATGGCAGGAGGGAATCAAAGCCCTGTTGCTGAACTATAGTTTTACCGGCAGCCACAGTAAAAACACCAAAAATGATGAACGATATAATAACTATTTTTTAAACCTGGACAGCGGTATTAATCTCGGTGCGTGGCAGCTGAGAAATACCAGTACCTGGAATTACACATCTGACCGGCGTACAGATAACAGCCAGTGGAATAATATCCGCACCTATGTGCAGAAAGCGATTATTCCGCTGAAAAGTCAGCTGACCATTGGTGACAGTTTTACGGAAAATGACATTTTCGACAGTGTGGGATTCAGAGGGGTAAAACTGGCCTCTGACGATAATATGCTGCCGGACAGCATGCGCGGCTTTGCGCCGACTGTCAGAGGCGTTGCCAACAGCAATGCTCAGGTCACTATCCGTCAGAACGGCTATGTTATTTATCAGTCTTATGTTTCCCCCGGCGCATTTGAAATTAAAGATCTGTATGCAACGTCCAGCAGCGGTAATTTGGATGTCACGGTTAAAGAAAATAACGGCACGATCACACAGTTTACGGTTCCGTATTCTGCGGTACCGATGTTACAGCGTGAAGGCCGGACAAAATATGAAGTAACCGCAGGGGAATACCGTTCCGGTTCATCCATGCAAAATAGCCCGGATTTCTGGCAGGGAACTATCAGCCACGGTTTTTCAGAAGGTGTGACGGTATATGGCGGAACACAGTTATCGGATAACTACTGGGCATTTTCTGCCGGTGCCGGGAAAAACCTCGGTGTATGGGGGGCGATCTCAGCGGATATTACACAGGCCAACAGTCGCTTACCCAATGGTGAGCATAAACAGGGGCAATCTGTCCGGTTTTTATATGCCAAATCACTGAACGAACTGGGAACAAACTTTCAGTTGATGGGATACCGTTATTCCACCAAAGGGTATTACACATTAAGCGAAACCAGTTATAAACAGATGAGCGGCTATAATATCAAAACCCAGGATGGCCCTGAGTTTAAAGACGCAGAAATTATTGATTATCATAACCTTTATTATACCAAAAAGGGACAGTATCAGATCAATATCAGCCAGCAGTTTGATGGTTACGGCTCTGTATATATTACCGGCAGTCATCAGACTTACTGGGGAACCAGTGAAAGTGATCAGTCATTTCAGCTTGGTTTTAACGGCAACTGGGAAGATATCACCTATGGCGTGAACTGGTCACAAAATAAATCGGTCGGACTGGCAGATAAAGATAAGCGGATTGCCCTTAATATTTCGGTGCCGCTGAGTCGCTGGTTCGGTGGCGGGGATGCTGCGGATATTACCGGATCCCGGAATAACATTTATTCCACGTATACGCTGACAAGGGATGATAAGAATAAAGTCTCTCAGCAGCTCGGGATATCAGGAACGTTACTTGAGGATAATAACCTTAATTATAATGTTCAGCAGGGATATGCCAATAAAGGTGAAGGGGCATCCGGCAGTGCATCGGTTAATTATCAGGGCGGATACGGCGAGGCTGGTGCCGGTTATAACTACGGCAGAAACTGGCAGCAGGTGACTTATACGGTCCGCGGCGGTGTTCTGGCACATCAGAATGGTATTACATTAAGTCAGCCGCTCGGCCAGACCAATATATTGGTTGAAGCACCGGGTGTTAAAGATACCTCTGTTGAAAATGCAACCGGTGTTTTCACCGACTGGCGCGGTTATGCCGTTATTCCGAATGCTACCGCTTACCGGAATAACCGGGTTGCACTGGATGTCACCACATTACCGGATAATGCCGAACTGGATAATGCCGTGGATTATGTGGTTCCGGTACAGGGCGCTATTGTTAAGGCGAATTTTAAATCCCGTATCGGTCTGAAAGCCATGGTGACACTGTTACAGAAAAACGGAAAAGTGGTGCCGTTCGGGGCAATAGTTACCGATGAGCATACCGGTAAAGCAAATATTGTCGGTGACGATGGTGTCGCATTTATGACAGGTCTGCCGGAAAAAGGAAAACTGAATATTGCCTGGGGAAATAGTGCAGATTCACAATGCACGGCTGAATATCATTTAACGGCCGGAAATAATACCCCGATCAGTAATATCAGTGCCCGCTGTTTATAACACGAATCAGGTAAAGTGAGTTTTAATTATGCGTAATATTATATTATCAGGTTTACTTCTGGTTTGTGCAAACAGCTATGCGGTAACCTGTACTTCCGGATGTAATGATGTCTATCTTAAGATAGAGCAAAATCTGGCATCAAATGACAATGATACCGGTGCTCAGATAAACAGTAATGCGATTACCACACCGGGATTAGGAATGAAAGCAACGCACAATGGTTATCTTATGCAATGGGCGAAATTTAATGGTGATCCGATTCCGGCACCGCCCTCTCATGCAACCAACTGGCAGTTTAAAAAGGTGGATGACTATATTTCAGTGGCATTATCCCGTGATAGTCCCTGTATCGGTAATACCGGAACGATTTATGTTCCGTTTAATGAGAGAGTTTATGGTCCCGGTTGCGTGGCCCGTGTTCATCAGACCGGGGATGATTTATCAATAACCCCCCGTGACTGGCAGAGCCGGCTTCGTATAGACAGAAAAATTGTCAGCGGTACCTATTCAAAAAATATCCTGATTGGGCAGTTTGGTTTTTGTGAACCGGATAATTGTACTTCTCCACAGGTGGTACAAAATGTGTATTTATCCCTGAATATTACGGTTCCGCAGACATGCTCCATTAATGCCGGACAAACAGTAATTTTGGATTTCGGGAATATATCAACCGGCGCATTTAAAACGGCAGGTGCCAGAGCACAGAATATTAATCCGAAGGAAAGTACCTTATCGGTGACCTGCGATAATATTGCATCAGGAACAAACCTGAATATGCGTTTACAGGCCAATAATGTTGCGGGAAATATTGTTATTTCCGATAACAGTGATGTCGGGTTTATTGTTACTGACAGCAGTGATAAAGAACTGACACCCAATAGTCTGTCGAGTTTTATTCCTTTTTCTCTCGACGGAAATACGCGGGCTAATGCACGGATCCGTGTTTATCCGGCCAGCGTGACCGGCGTCAGACCTGATGAGGGTCCGGTAACATCACAGGCTTACTTACGGATTGATTTCCCGTAACTCTCCGGAGGAGACCGGTAATGAATAGTATTAACAGTAAATTTTCCGGAACAGGGAATATAAAAGGTATTTTAGCTTTTATACTGGCAGCGGTATTCAGCCCGGCAGCTGTTTCGGATATCGGCAGTATTAACTTAATTATGAAAGCTAATCTGGTTTCTAATGCCTGCACTATTACACCGGGGACAATGAATCAGACCGTTGACCTGGGAACCTGGGCAGTAAAACAATTTCAGGAAACACCGCGGGGTGTGCCGCCGAAGCAGTTTTTCATTGAGCTGATTGATTGCGGCCATCTGGCCTCGGGCGTAAAAGTGAAGTTTTCAGGTACAGTGGATCCTGTCAATAATACCTTATTTAGACTGGATGTCGGCAGTACGGCCACAAATATCGGAATTTCTGTTCTCGACAGAAATAAGGATGTTATAAAACCCAACACAGAAACGATTGTATATCCGCTCAGGCCGGACGCCACGAATATTCCGCTGGTATTTTATGCGCAATATGTCGCCACCGCTAATTCTGTCGGGGCAGGAACCGCTAATTCTCAGGCAACCTTTACGCTGGAATATCTTTAATATTAATTTTTCAGGAACAACATAATGATAAAGAATAAATTACTGACAGGTTGCCTGCTGGCGCTGGCTTCCGCACATGCATTTTCCGCGTCACAGCCGGGTTTTTATATGTCGGCTAAAGCCGGTGCCGGGTTATTAAAAACAACAGATAATTCGTTACAGGGATCCGGTATGACAGCAGGTGCGCTGTCATATAATATCGAAAAAGAAAATCTGAAAAATATAACGGATACTGTTTTTTCACCGGGGATAGCGGTGGGATATCAGTTTACCGGTGATACTTATCAGCCTGTCCGTGTTGAACTTGCCTATCAGCACTACGGAAAGCAGGATGATACGATGTCTTTTTCACCGTCTGTTTCCGGTTACTGGCATAACCAGAAAAATAATACCTTTCCGCTGCCGTCAGAGTCTTCGCTGTATATGAAAACAAAAGCCGGTACGCTGATGGTGAATGTCTATTATGATATTCCGGTCAATAATGATATCAGCGCATATCTGATGGCAGGCGCGGGTGCGGCATTTATCCGTAATGATGTTTCCTGGGATACCAATGTGGCCGGGCAGGCACTCAGTGCCGGGGCATCAAAAAATGTCACTAATCTGGCATGGTCTGCGGGGGCGGGCATTTCGTGGAATATTAATGAGAATATTTCGCTGGATACCGGTTATACCTATACCGATGCCGGGTCGGCAGAAAACAGAATTGTTGCCTGCAACGGGATTAATACTGCGACAGGTTATACCAATACAGATGTGAAATTACATTTGCTGTATGCCGGGATCCGGTATCATTTTTAATCCGTTTTCCGTCTCTGCGGTTATTTTGCAGAGACGGAAATACCCCGGATGAAATATAGCGTGATTAGTCGTAGGTAATCATAAAAGTAGCATCCGCGTCAGCGATGCCGGGTGTCGGGCGGTTTCCGGTGGCAATATAGTTGGCATAAAATTGTGCCTGCCCGTTGCCGTTAATATCCATGGCAATTTTCGGGCTTTTGGTTTCCATCGGCAGCCGGTTTTTCTGACTGTCGAGGATCTCCACCGCCACAGAGCCCGCAGCACTTGCTCCCTCATTTATTGCCAGCAGTGAGCTGTCCTGCTTATCTTTCTTACCGCTGAAGACAAAGGTGACGGCAGAAGAGGGCGGACAATTCTGTAACTGAAAACTGAACGGCATGGATTGTGTTTTATCACCGGCGGCGCGGAAATTTTTCAGTGCCCAGCGCCCCAGTTCGACTTTTTTATTTGCCTGGGAAACTTCGACCCCGCAACTGTAAGCGACAATTTCACCGGACAACTCAATATTGACCCGGCCGAGTTCATAAGCGGCGGCTGAATGGATCAGCAGACTACCGCAAAGCAGGGGGAGCAGAGCCTGTTTAATGTGTTTCTTCATTGCCGTGCCTGTTATTCGTAGTCAACGCGTAAATAACCGCGGGATTGGAAAACACCTTCTTTCGGTTTATTGCCGGTCACACTGACAGGCCAGGCGGTAATTGCTGTCCGGGCCGAACCTGCGCCGTCGAGCTGGAACGGAATAACGCTGCCGATATTATTCGGCGTTAATGCATTACCGTTCTGATCACCGACAATAAAACCGACATCCGGGTTATCGGAGACAATCATATTGCCGTTAACTTTTTCCGCTTCGATACGCAATGTCAGATAGGCTTTCGCTTCCACGTTGGTACACTGAATCGCGATATTTTCGAGTTTTTTTATTCACCGTAGCGGGCTTATTACCGGCACCGGCCTGGCTGAATAATTGTGAACCGATTTTACCGAAGTTAATCACCACAATATCATTAACCCCGACTTTGCATTGCTGCGGTACATTAATAATGCCGCTGTAACTGATGGTATAAACCGGCGTGCTCAGCGGGTCAGTATTTGCCGTCGTGACATAGACGGTAAATAAGGTCTTTTTCGGGATCACCACCTGGTCAACGAAACGGCGGGTGACTTTCAGGCGGAAGGTAAAATTACTGTCCATAATGCCGAACGGTTTTCCCTTGGTCACGTTCGGGTGTGTGCCCATCAGAACATAGTCCTGCGGCGGGTAAAATGTACCGGCAGAGCTGTCGGTAATACTCATCGCCCCGCGCAGATAGTCATTCAGCTGGAGGTATTTATAGGATCCTTCCGTTTCCACCACCGGCATATTGGCGACATAGCTGCGCATTGTCCGGTTATTGCCGGAGTGGACAGGGCATATTCCCTCAACCCGTTCGCTGAAGTTTTTGGTTAACACTTTTACCTGACCCACCTGGTTATTGGCGGAGGTAAAGCTGTCGGTCAGATCGTAAAAGACCTCACTGGTTCCGCCCGCCGCATTACTGCATACCACAGCCAGCGCCGGAAGAGGTAAAAATGCCATTAATAACGGGATTGCGTATCTCTTTTTCATCATTAACTCTCTATTTACATTCAAGCGCGGTCCGCAGTAACGGCCCTTTGATTTCCTGACGGGTAAAATCATAATTCGCGGTGCACTGGTCACCCGGCTGATTCCCCCACTGCACCAGTAATTTCCCGGTCAGCGGCAGGCCGGTTAAATACACACGTCCGTCATCATCGGCAATACTGCTGATCTGAGAGCCGGTTTCCTGCACCATACTGCCGAAGCGGATCGGTTTGCCGTTGTGGGTCAGCGAGAGCAGCGCCCGGATCCCGATACTGGTATCAAACGTGGCGCGGGCAACAGCCCCGCTGATCGGTACCACGTTCTGCACATTATTTTTAATTTCCGTATTGTCATTAAATGAATCCGGATTCAGGGCAATACGGTTGTTACGGTATGCCGAGGCATAAGGAATAATGGCGTAACCGCGCCAGTCCGTTTTCACCCCGGTGTAGTTTTCCACCGCCACACCGGCGGCACCCGGTGCTTTGACCAGCACGGTGGTGTCATTGATTGACTGGCCGAATGTCAATCCGTTTTCATGCAGCAGCACTGCGCCGGAGGCCCGGTAGTTCAGCTGATTCTGATCCGGGTCGTAGTTATAGCTGATCCCGAAATCGCCGTAAGTGCCCTGATAATCCAGGCCCGCTGAGCCGTTATAACCCTGCTGGCTGACATGCCCCTGTGAGACGGAATAGCTCAGGTTTCTGTCTTCCAGCAGTGTGCCGTTCACGCCAACGCGGTAAGCCTCGCGGCCGCCGGAGTTATTGGTGGCGGAGAAGGTGGCATACGCGTTATTAAAGGCATCATTACTGCGCGCATTACGCGACGAGAATGAGGAGAACGGTACGGACACATTCACCGACAGCATGTTATCGCGCTCTTTGAGTTCCAGCGCTTTGGTGGTACTCAGGGAAACGGAATAATTTATCCCGTTCCAGCTGTTGGAATACCCGGCCTGATACCATTCATCTTTACCGCTGCGGTTCCAGTAAGACTGCTGGTTACCGGATATATAGAGCGAGCCGTACTGGTCAAATGATTGCGAGATATTGACCTGGAAGCGCCCTTTTTTGTTATAAAGCAGGTTGTGATAATTAATAATGATCGGCTTGCCGTCATCACCATCCTCGCCGTCCGGGGCAAATTCATAGCCGGACATCTGCTTATACGCGACATCGTTTAAGGTATAGAAGCCCTTGGTGGAATAGCGGTAACCCAATAACTGGAACGTGGTCCCGGTGGTGTTCAGGGATTTCGCGTACAGGAAACGGAAGGACTGCCCGCTGTGATTCGAGCCGTCCGCCAGTTCACTGTTTGCATGGGTGACATCGAAGGAGAAGGCACCAAAGCGGCCGATATTCTGACCGACACCCACCAGTACAGATTTATATTTGTCTGCCAGCTGTGTCCCGGTATACACGGAGATATCCCGTGTCAGACCGGCGAGCAGGGTCGCCTGGACAAACTTCGGTTTATCCTGGTTGCTGTTACCGCTGCGGAATTCCCCGGCCATCACATCATATTTCACACGGCCTTCACGCTGGAGCACCGGTAGTGTGGAGTAGGGAACAATATACTGCTGCTGAGTGCCGTCTTTCTCCTCGACGGTGACCTGTAAGTCACCACTGGAGGTGGCCGGGTTTAAGTCATTTATGACAAACGGGCCCGGCGGGACATAGACCTGATAAATCACATAGCCGTTCTGGCGGATAACCACTTTGGCATCCGTTTTTGCCATACCGCGCACGGTCGGGGCATAGCCCTGCTGGCTGTCCGGATACATATTATCGACAGAAAACAGCCGCACACCACGGAACCCGGCAGAATCAAAGACACTGCCGTCCGAGTTGCCGTCACCGATAACCAGCTGGCTTTTCAGGGCAATAATCGGCCGCTGAACATAGTTCATCAGGCTGCGCCACTGGCTGTTACTGGTGTTTTTACTTTTGTTGTAATTCCAGGAGCTTGACTGACGGAACTGCCACGCACCAAGGTTAAACCCCGAGTTCAGGTTCACGTAGTAGCTGCTGGTATTATCCGAGTTGTTATTCCCGGACGCGAAATAGTTCATAAACAGTGCCGGAATACCGGATTCCCATCTGTCCGGCGGAATATAGCCGCGGGCCTGCCCGGAAAGACTGGCCTGAGGGAAACTGAGCATCAGCCGCTGTTTCTGAAAATCAAAGTGATATTCTGAACCGGGAATTTTTTCGGTAAACGGGAAGCACTGTTTATCCTGCTCTGTTAATTCCTCCGGACGGGCGATATTTACCCCGAAACCGATAATGGTCTCCGCACTGAAGCAGGGGAATAAATAAGGCTCACCCTCTTTATTTTTCAGTTCGGTAAAGGTGATTTCAGAGGAGGAAACAAAGTCATTATTAACAGACAGTTCAACCAGGTAAGTACCGGGCGGCTGATAGCCGCCCGATTCAAAGCGGGATAAATCAGAGACATCCGCGTCAGACAGGTCATCGGTTAAAAACGCGGCGTTAAAGGAAGGTTTCGCACCGGCGGTTCCCGCAGGGAAAAAACACGTTACCGCGGCAAGCACAGCAAAATAAACCGGCGTATGTGTGAAAACCTTTTTGATGTTACTCATTTCACCCTGTTCCCTGCATGACAACAATAAAATAATGAATGTCTTAATTCAGATTCACTTCGCGCTGTTTGCGCAGTCCGCCGTAATCATTAATTGTCTGATAAGTCAGTTTACGGCCGTTTTTACCGGCAATCTGATGGGTACTGAATGGCGCGACCATGACATTCTCAAGCGGACGCCCGTCTAAAATAATATTGACGAAAGTGGTGTAATACGGCGTCGGGTTATCAATCGTAATCGTGCCGCTTTTCTGCGTGATGGTAATCTTTTCTGCCGCATCTTCTGTCTGGATCGGTAAATTTACCGGTCTGACGAACAATTTAATCCGTGACAAAATAGCCAGCTGGAGCACGTTTTTTCCTTCCAGTGATTCTTTATCCACGGACGGAATCGCTTTTACGTTCAGCCAGAAAACAGACTCGCGGTCTTTCGGTAAATCCTGAGCCAGGTTAACAATCCGCAGAATATTTTCGCTGGCAGGCTCCATCACAAATAATGGCGGCGTGATAACAAAATCTTTCTCTTTGCCATTGTCGTTATCAACCCATGAGTTGATCAGAAAACGTTCTTTCGGGCTGTGGTTAATCACAGACAGTGATGTTTGTTTTGCATCCTGAGGATAAATGACCCGGGTTGCACCCAGTGCAATTCCTGAGTTCTGATTTGACGCTGAATAAGCAAACCCTGACATCAGTGTGAAAAACAATATCAATGCACTATTTTTAAAATAATCAGAAATCACAAAAGTACCTCTTAATATTCTCTGTCAGAAATAACGCATAGAGTATGGTATTTCATTTTTCGGGGTGGCTTATAATACAGAAGGTGATATATAAAACTCTCTCCGCTCCCTGTTACAGGCACAATCCGTCGTCAGAATTAAGAAAAATAATTCTGTGCAGAGAGAGTTTTTATTTATTTAATTAATTACGTTCGGTAATTGATTATTCGTATTTAACAACGAAAGTTGCATCAGCATTTGCCTGACCCGGGGTAGTTGCGCCTTTGGCAACATAACGGGCAGTGAAATCTAATACGTTAGTACCTTGGATTAAGGTTTTAGTTGCTGAGAAATCAGCACCGCTTGGAGATAATACTTTAGATGCGGTATCACTGATCTGAATACCGACGTTCTGTGCAGCCGGTGCGTTAGTCCCGGAGTTAACCGCTAATAAGGTAGCGTCGCCGGTCATGCTCTGGCCTGAGAATGCAACAGCAGCAGTGGTTGCCACAGCCGGATCACAGTCAACCAGTTTGATTTTGAACGGAACCGGAGTAGACATGTCACCGGAAGCTGCTAATTTAGCAGTACGGTACTGACCTAATTCCACAGTCTGGTTGCTGCTTTCAGTGCTGACTGCACATGCTGCGTTAACAAGTTCCCCGGTAAAATGAACTGTACCGCCGTTTACGATTACCGGATCTGCTGCTGATGCAGCAGCGGAGAATAATAAAGCGGATACAACAGATGCACCAATAATATTTAATTTCATAATACTGAATTCCTAAAAAATAAACGCCATCTTCAAATTTTACTATCTCAACAGAATAGTAAACCACTACATCTGAAGAGGTTAATCTTCAGATACAATTTGAGTGTTGTGTGTATCAGAAATGAAAAAACGTAAAATGCTAAAATTAAAACATATAATCCCGGCTGTTGTTAAGATCACCAAATAGCTTTACAAAAGGCACTTCCAGAACAAGTGAAATAGTAAACAGCATATCAAGCGGAATATTGCATTCCCCGCGCTCATAGCGTGAAACCTGCTGCTGACTTAATTTTAATTTGTCACCTAATTCTGAACCGGATAATCCCTGTTCTTTTCTGTGTGCTCTGATTTGTTCTCCAACAATTTTATTTATATTCATCATGAGTCGTACTCAAAAATTACCGGGTTTCTTATGGGAATAATATGCAAGGTATTCTGAATAACTAATCAGATAATACAGACCCGAATTCCGTCATAATTAAATATGGCAGGAAAAGCGTGGTTGCATTTCGGGATTAAGTATTAGCGCTTACACAGGCTAAGTAAAGTTAGTTATAACGATCAAAGGCCAATTATTGATTGATAAAAACTATCAATAATGATTTTTTGATCGTTGTAATCTTTTTTAGATGTTAACAATTTTTACGGTTCTCAAAAAAAGATGTTTTTATTTTCTACTAATTTTGTAATTTATTGATAAATAAGTAAATAAAATTACCATTACATTTATATTTCTTTTGTAAGTGAAGATTACCTTCATTTACTATGCATAGCTACTATTTTTACATATATGTGTTTTTAATCTATTGATTTATAAAATATAAAAAATAAATAAAAAATTTAATCAATAATTCATTTTTTTGATAAAATATCAATAATGCGTTTATATCAAAAATAAAATAATGTAAAAACACAATTTATCGTTATTTTGTTATGATTTGTTGTTTTGTTTTTAAAACAAAGTCATCATTTGCACTAAAAATGTGTCGTGATTGGTAAAATTATAAATTTCTGTGTTTTTTTAAACATAAATTATACACAATAAAAACATATATTTCATAATGTAAAATTATAAAAATCATTATACTTCATGATGTTATATCGGTTTAAATACAAAACATCTGAAATATTACAAATTATTACCACAATATGCCTGTTCACAAGTTTAAAGCGTAAATGCAAATTAACACATATTATGAGTAATTACAGGCCGAATAGTAATTTATCCGATAAAAAAGACAGAATGTATTGCAGTATGAAAAAAACTCATATCAATCATTATGTTGTGATGTGCATTGCCGGAGGGCTACAGGTTATTATCGGCGGTTATCCGGAAGACTTTAGATTTTTCGGTGGTTACGCTATAAAAGCAGAGGGGCGGAATGCCGTCATTTTTCATTCTGAGAAGGGAGAGAACCTATGATACCGGACTACACAGAAAGCAATTTTGCCGGTATTGAGCACGGTGACGGGATTTCGGTGATCCGTTTTCATGCACCCTGGTGTGAGCTGTGCCGCCGGAGTGGACAGGAGTTTGCCTGTATTTCCGGGCCGCAGCCGGCTTCTGTCTTCACACAAGCCGTACATAATGCGTTGTTATCGCATGACCGGGATGTAGTAATTAATCTCTTCCACATACTGTAAGCCGTTGGCAATGAACTCATCATGCCGCTCTGCGGGCAGCAGTTTATAGTGTTCAATATCCGGGCCCCGTCTGCGCAGCAGGTTCATTTCTGCCAGCGTGCCGGAATAGGCAGCATGAATAATATTGTTGTAATCAGCGGGCAGATTTTTCAGCATGGCCGGATCAATGGTAATTCTGAGATAATGCCCGCCCGGTAAGGTCACCGGAGAAAGTGATGCGCGGCGGATGCTGTCCGCTGATAATACGGACGGAATGACCGCCGTGGTATAGGCATAACTGATGTCATCTGCGGTTGATTCATACGGGGCATGTATGGCATACAAATCCGCCGGAATAATATTCACTTCCTTAAAAAACTTCTCCCAAAATTCACGCCGGAATTTCCGGTTTTCAGTCTGCCAGTCAGACAGATGTTTCCGGTGATAATGATGAGAGCCCGCTAACAGCATTTCCGGTAATTCGGTCAGTTCAGACTGAAACGGAATCAGGTTTTCCGCCTGTAACGGAAAACAGAAGCCGTTACTGTCCCAGCCTGCTTTCTTGCGGTAGGCGGAAGGGGTGGTATTAAACTGGGATTTAAAGGCGCGGCAGAATGTCTGCTGTGAATCGAAGCGGTATTTCACCGAAATATCGAGAATACTGCTGCGGGTGATCCGCAATGCCTTTGCTGCACAGGATAAGCGTCGGGCACGGATATATTTTCCGATCACGACACCGGTGTGCTCTTTAAATAAGCGCTGTAAATGCCATTTGGAATAACCCGCCCGTGCGGCAATGATATCCAGTGATAAATCAGATTCCAGATTTTGCTCAATCCACAACACCAGACTCTGAATAATACTTCCGCGAAGCCCGTCTATGTTCATTCTTTTTATTACCGGTAAAGAGTGTTATCGCTCAGTTATCGTGCGATACAAAAGTTAACCTTTTAATATTAAATGAATTTACCTTTTATATCCGCAAGGAGTGTAAATATCTGTATGTAGTGTGCAGTAGTTTGTATTTTTTTTATCAGGAATTGTCTGTTTTTGTGTGAATTTGAGACATACAGACAGAAAAATATCTTGATCCACCGAAAAACGTGCAGCTATTAACCTGAAAAACAACAAAATTTTAAAAAATCACAAAAAATTATAACTTTTGAATTTTCTGCCGATAACAGTATCCGTATGGCCCTGCCAGATCATTTTATCGCCCCTTAAAGGAAACTGTATGCAGTTACTTCGAAACTTATCCATCCGGTTCGTCATGCTGTCGATACTCGGTATTTTGTGTCTGACACTCGGATGTGTCAGTTTTTACAGTGACTGGTCACTGTCGAGAGTGTCTGACGGCAATGCGACCGATCGTCAGCTAGTCCGGCAGCTGACGGTACTGAATCAGGGAAATGACCAGTATTTCCGGTTTATTTCCCGGCTGAACCGCGAAATGCAGAAAAAAGCGGAAGGGGAAGAACCGGATTTAAAACCGTCTGCGGAAGCGATGGAGAATATGGGGCTGCACCTGGCGGAGATGAAACGGATTTCCCCGGGACCGATGGATGTGCAGATGTCAGAAAAGGTGATTGCCCGCTGGCAGACACTCTATGATGAGGGAGTTAAAATTCAGATGCAGCTGGCGGAGCAGGGGGATCAGGCGGGTTACCGTAAGCAGTCCCATGATGTCACACCGCAGCTGAGCAAAGAATTTGGTGCTGCCAGCCTTGAATTTACGCAGGTGGCGGAGACGCGGATCGAACAGACCCGTACCCTGGTGGACGGCCTGATGACCACCACACGGATTGTGATTATCAGCGGCACACTGTTTGGTCTGCTGATCCTGATTTTTGCTGACCGCTATCTGGTGAAGATGATGCAGCGCCCGCTGAACAATGTCCGTCAGCATTTCCGCCGTATTGCCGGGGGGGGACCTCAGCCAGCCGGTGGAAAGTGACGCAGCCGGGCGTAACTGTGTCGGTAAATTGTTCCCGCTGCTCAGTGAGATGCAGGACAGTCTGCGGGATGCGGTCAGTTCTATCCGTGAAGGCAGTGATACCCTGCGCGACAGTGCTTCTGAGATTGCGCGCGGCAATACGGATCTCTCCTCGCGTACCGAGCAGCAGGCGGCGGCGCTGGAAGAGACAGCGGCGAGTATGGAAGAGATCACCGCGACAGTGAAACTGAATGCGGATCATGCGCATCATGCCAGCGAACTGGCGGAAGTAACGTCCTCAACGGCACATCAGGGCCATGAGATGATCGCTGCGGTTATCCGCACAATGGACGAAATTTCCGAGAGTTCACGCAAAATTGCTGAAATCACCAATGTGATTAACAGTATCGCTTTCCAGACTAACATTCTGGCGCTGAATGCCTCGATAGAAGCGGCGCGGGCCGGTGTCCACGGACGCGGCTTTATGGTGGTGGCCGGTGAGGTGCGGACACTGGCCAGCAACAGTGCGGATGCCGCCAAAGAGATTGAACGGCTGATAGCCAATGCGGTGTCCCGTGTTGATCAGGGCATTAAACTGGTCGCCGGCGGCGGGGAAACGATGGAGGAGATTGTCCGTGCCTCCGGTGAAGTCACGGAGATCATGAAAGAAATTGCTATTGCGTCAGAGGAGCAAACCAAAGGGATCTTACAGGTCGGCACTGCAATCACCCAGATGGACACTGTGACCCAGCAGAATGCCTCGCTGGTCAGCAATGTCTCTGAAACCGCCGCCGGGCTGGAATTACAGACACAGGCGCTGCAGAACTCCGTACAGAAATTCCGCCTCAGTGCTGCGGACTGACGCGGCTCAGATTGCTGCCGTGGCCAGTAAATCGCGGTAGTAATCTATCTTTCGTTCCAGGTGCTGAAAATGATCATTCAGCACCGCTATCTGCTGTTGTAATGCCCCGCTGTGTGCCAGCAGTAAATCCATACGCGCCTGTGCCGTTTCCTCTCCCTGAGCCCGTAAATCCGCATAATGTCTGATGGATTTCAGCGGCATGCCGGTTTCTTTCAGTCGGGTGATAAACGTCACCCACTCCGCATCACGGGCGGAATAACAACGGTGATTATTTGCCCGGCGCTGCGGGATCAAAATGCCTTCTTTTTCATAAAACCGCAGGGTATGGATACTGAAACCGGTTAAGGCAGAAAACTCACTGATGGAATAATGCATGCAAGAAACCTCTTGACCTCGAGTGAACTCTATCTTTTACGCTCAGCGGACTAATGTCAAAGGAGGTTTGTATGAACAATCAGAATTATGTGGTGATCACCGGTGCCAGCGCCGGTATCGGGCGGGCAATCGCGGCTGCTTTCGCACGCCGGGGTAATAATGTGGTGCTGGTGGCACGGCGTGAGGATGCATTACTGACACTGAAGGCGGAGCTGATGCAGCAGAACCCGGACATCATGGTTGAAATCCGCGTGTGTGATTTGTCCGTGCCCGGCAATGCGGCGGCGCTGTATCACTCGTTGTCTTCACTGAATATTATTGCGTGGATTAATAATGCCGGTTTCGGCTATTACGGTACGGTGGCAGAGCAGCCGGTGGCGGAAGCGGAGAAGATGCTTGCCCTCAATGTGAATGCCCTGATGGTGTTGTCGGCGCTGTATGTACAGGATTATCAGCATACGGAAGGTGCGCAGCTGATCAATATCAGTTCGGCGGGCGGCTATACGATTGTTCCCTCTGCGGTGACTTACTGCGCCACGAAGTTTTTTGTCAGTGCGTATACAGAAGGGCTGGCGCGTGAGCTTATCCGCAACGGGGCAAAATTGCGGGCAAAAGTACTGGCACCGGCAGCCACACAGACGGAATTTGGTCAGGTGGCGAATAATACCGATTCTTATGATTATGAACGGGCTTTCGGGCGTTATCATACCAGTGACGAAATGGCCGCGTTTGCGCTTGAACTGTATGACGCGGACAGTATCACCGGCATGATTGACCGCGATGATTTCCGTTTTCAACTGGCGGATACCCGGTTCCCGCATGCAGAAAACAGCCGGTCAAATCAGAAAGTGACTCCATAAGATTCTGCGGGTGCTGCCGGGATGATTGCTGTCACCCGGCGTTACTGATAATGTGAGGTAATTCTCATTTTTCAGGTTGGATACCTTTTTTATGCTGCAATTACTTCCGGTTACCTCACCGGCTGATCCGGCACTTGATGATATTCGTCCGCTGTATGAATCTGCTTTTCCGCTGCATGAACAGCGCACGCGGGCAGGGCGGGAAAAACTGTTTTCTCAGCCGGGCTATTATCTGTATCAGATAAGGGATAATGACCGCTTTGCCGGATTTACCGGCTGCTGGCAGATGGGTTCCCTGTTTTATATTGAGCACATTGCTATTGCGCCGCAGATGCGCGGCAGCGGAGTCGGGCAACGGGCGTTGTCACTGTTTTGTCAGGAGAAACAACGGGTTGTTCTGGAGATTGATCCGCTGACGGATGAGGTGGCGCAACGCCGTCTGCGTTTTTATCAGCACTGTGGTTTTGCTGTTAATGACTATATTCATCATCACCCGGCTTACCGCCCGGAATTTCCGCCGCATGAGCTGGTGATCCTGAGTTATCCGCAGGTTATTAATCCGGAAGAATATCAGCAATTTAAGCACTTTCTTATCCATCACATTATGCCGGAAAATCTGTTGTAGCGCCCGGCTCACCGCATGTTATGATGACCGCTTTTCCGGCGGTCTGCCTGCCGGTTCCCGTACCGTACTCTGCTGACACCTGTTGTCAGCGGGGATGACTTTGCAGGGTTGTCATGAACAAGAAAAAATGTGCGGTCAGTGAGCTGCTCAGCGACATGCCGGATCTCCCGTTTGAAACGGTTTCTCTCAGTGAGTGTGATTTCACGGCGGTGTCTGTGTGTCTGGTGGCACCGGCAGATACCGGCAACGGCCAGTTGGCGCGGATCCGGCAACAGGGCTTCGGCCAGCCGGTTTTTATGGTGCTCAGCGGCGGTGAAACAGAGGCGCTGCCGGATGGTATCAGCGGGGTTATCGATCTCCGCCGCGATGACAGCCGTACGGTCGGTGACACACTTCTGCGTGCGGCACAGTCCTGTGAAGAGAGCCTGTTACCGCCGTTTTTCGGGCGGATGAAACACTATACCGCACAGCAGAATATCTCCTTTGCCTGTCCCGGCCATCAGGGCGGGGAATTTTTCCGCCGTCATCCTGCCGGGCAGCAGTTTACCGACTACTTCGGTGATGCACTGTTCCGGGCTGATCTCTGCAATGCAGATACAGCGCTGGGTGACCTTCTGATCCACGAAGGGGCAGCACTGGCCGCGCAACAGCATGCCGCGAAAGTCTTTCATGCGGACAAAACCTGGTTTGTGCTCAACGGCACGTCGTCATCCAACAAAGTGGTGCTGAATGCCTTGCTGACACCGGGTGATCTGGTGTTATTCGATCGTAATAATCACAAATCCAACCACCACGGCGCGCTGATCCAGGCCGGTGCCACACCGGTTTATCTGGAGGCGGCGCGTAACCCGTTCGGTTTTATCGGCGGCATTGATGCTCACTGTTTTGATGAGGATTACCTGCGGGCACTGGCGGCAAAAGCCGCACCGGAAAAAGCGGGAGATAAGCGCCCGTTCCGGCTGGCGGTGATCCAACTGGGGACGTATGACGGCACGGTGTATAACGCCCGTCAGGTGGTGGACAGCATCGGCCCGCTGTGTGATTACATTTTGTTTGATTCCGCGTGGGTCGGCTATGAGCAGTTTATCCCGGTGATGCAGATGTGTTCACCGATGCTGCTGGAACTGAATGAAAACGACCCCGGCATTCTGGTAACGCAATCTGTTCACAAACAGATGGCCGGGTTCTCCCAGGCGTCTCAGATCCATAAAAAAGATAAACATATCAAAGGACAGGCGCGTTATGTCTCTTTCCGGCAGATGAATAATGCCTTTATGATGCATGCCTCCACCAGCCCGTTTTATCCGCTGTTTGCCGCACTGGATGTGAATGCGAAAATGCATGAGGGCGAACCCGGACGGCGTCTGTGGGCGGAGTGTGTCAGAACGGGGATTGAAGCCCGTAAACTGTTGCTGCGGACGTGTCAGCATATCCGTCCCTTCATCCCCGATACTGTGGACGGCCGTCCGTGGGAAGAGGCGGAAACCGGTGTTATCGCTGCAGACCGGCGTTTTTTCAATTTTGTGCCGGGCGAGCGCTGGCACGGTTTTGAGGGTTATGCGGACGATCAGTATTTTGTCGATCCCTGCAAATTATTACTGACCACTCCCGGGGTGGATGTCAGCAGCGGAGAGTATGAGGATTTCGGCGTTCCGGCGACGATTCTGGCGTATTACCTGCGCGAAAATCAGATTGTCGCGGAAAAATGTGACCTGAATTCCATCCTGTTTTTGCTGACCCCGGCAGAAACGCCGGAAAAAATGCAGCGGCTGATCCGGCAGATAGCCCGGTTTGAGCAGTTGCTGGACAGCGACGCGGCGCTGGAAAGCGTCCTGCCGTCACTGTGCCGCACGTATCCGTCGCGTTATGCGGGATATACACTGCGGCAGCTGTGTCAGGAAATGCACGATCTGTTTGTGAAACATAATGTTAAACAGCGCCAGAAAGAGATGTTCCGCCGCCGCTGTTTCCCGGCGGTACGGATGTCGCCGAAAGCGGCACATACTGAATTTGTCCGCGGCAATACAGAACGGGTGGCGGTGTCAGAGATAGCCGGACGTATCGCGGCGGAAGGGGCTCTGCCGTATCCGCCGGGTGTCTTGTGTGTGGTGCCGGGGGAAGTCTGGGAAGCCCCGGTTCAGCGCTATTTCCTCGCGCTGGAAGAGACCGCCGACCGCTTTCCGGGCTTCGCGCCGGAATTACAGGGGGCGTATATTGAACAGGATGACAGCGGACACCAGCGTGTGTATGCCTGCGTTATCCGCCATCAGCAGGGAGAAGGACAATGACAGCAGAACAGTTTCATCAGCGTATATGGGAAATTCTGGAAGATCTCAACAGCGACTATTTTCAGGTGGTCGCCGCCCCCGCACCGGAGCCGCAGGCTGTCGCAGCAGCAGAGGCACTGACCGGCGTGCCGGTACCGGCGTATTACTCTGCATTCTGTCAGCGTACCAACGGTCTGTGCGTGATGGCCCGGGAAGAGTTCTGGCCGGAAGCGGAACTCTATTCTGTGGGACCGGCATGGACGTTCTGGCGCGGCGTGGTATTGCTCGGATTCGATACCCCCGATCTGCCGGAGTGGGCATCCGTCACGGCGGCCTGTGAGCGGCTGGCTGATTACGAAGTTACCGGTGTACTGCCACTGATGAAAGTGGTCGGTGACGGCAATATTATCTGGGGGCTGGATAAATCCGGCACTCCGGTCGAGGTGGCGGAAGGTGAAATTACCCGGCTGCCTGCCGACTTTACCGCATGCTATGAGGAACAAATCCGTGGTCTGGCAGAACGCCAGACGGAGATGATGGAGCGGATTGCGGAGCAGAAACGCCGCACGGCTGAATAAATCCTCACTTTCCATTCCTGTTGGTTATCGGACGAATCAGATAACTCATTATACGGACTCTCTGTGCTGTGATGTGATAGGGGCAGAGAGTTCAATCTGATGAGGACATGATAATGCCTGTTAACACACCTTCCGCACTGCGGGTCGCCACTGTGCAGTTTCAGCACCGCCCCGGCGACAAAGAATACAATCTTGCCTGTATTGATAAGTTTATTGAGCGCGCCCGCACGGAGCAGGTGCAGATTCTTGTGCTGCCGGAAATGTGCATCACCGGCTACTGGCATGTGACAAAACTGCCGGATGAGGATGTCCGCGCACTCAGCGAGCCGCTGGCGGACAGCCCGTCACTGCGGCATCTCTGCGCCCGCGCCCGGGAAACCGGTATGATTATCGGGGCGGGGCTGATTGAAGACGGCGGTGACGGCCATTGCTATAACACCTATGTGGCCTGTATGCCGGATGGCACTTATCATGCGCACCGCAAACTGCATGCCTTTGAGCATCCGGTTATCCGCAGCGGTAATCAATACACCGTATTTGATACACCGTGGGGTGTGAAAGCGGCCATTCTTATCTGCTGGGACAACAACCTGGTGGAAAATCCGCGTGCCTGCGCACTGATGGGGGCTGATATCATTCTGGCTCCGCACCAGACCGGCGGCACCTGTTCACGCAGTCCGTACGGAATGAAACCGGTTCCGCTGACACTGTGGAAAGAACGGGATAAACATCCGGAAGCGTTACGTGCGGCTTTTCAGGGAGAGCACGGACGCGGCTGGCTGATGCGCTGGCTGCCGGCAAGGGCGCATGATAACGGGGTATTTTATCTGTTCAGTAACGGCGTGGGACAGGATGATGATGAAGTCCGCACCGGTAATGCCATGGTGATTGATCCTTACGGGCGGGTTGTGGCGGAAAGTCAGGCTGTTGAGGATGACATGGTGGTGGCTGATCTCGACCTGACACTGCTGCCGCTGTCCACCGGGCGGCGCTGGATAACCGGCCGCCGTCCGGAGCTGTATCAGATCCTGACACAGCATCAGGGTTATGAACGGGATGCGCGGACAGTCCGGTTTGCGGAAGACGCTGTGGTGGTCGCTCCGGCGGAACCCCGGCCGAAAGGATGATTGCCCGGTGATGCCGGTCAGGTTATGCTCATGACCGGCATCTCAGACAGGATAATCAGCATGGATCTGCGTTTACTGCGGGCATTTGTGACTCTGGCCGGTTGCGGACATTATCATGAGGCGGCATCCGTCCTTTGCATTACCCAGCCCGCACTGACCAAACAGATAAAACTGCTGGAGAACAGGCTCGGGCTGACACTGTTTGTGCGCGGACGACACGGTGCTCAACTGACGGCGGAGGGCGCTGAATTATTACCGGCAGCCACGGCGCTGGTGACACAGAGCCGGGAGTTTATGCATCATGCGGCGCGACTGAGCCGTCAGTTACCGGCGCGGCTGAATGTCGGGTTCGGTATTTCGGCATTTAAAGAAGCGGCTGAATTTGTCAGCCGGCTGCAAAGAACGCTGCCGGATGTGCAGGTGTCTCTGGATGATTTCCCCTCTCAGGTGATGACTGAAAAATTACTTTCCGGTGAACTGGATATCGCCTTTATGCGCCTGCCGCTGCCGGAAAATACGGTTCACTGCCCGGAAGCTGTAGCCTTTAAGCAGGAAACATTATCTCTCGCGGTACCGGCCGGAACTGTAGTGCAGCCCGGTCAGGAATTGTCACTGATCACCCGCAATCCGCTGCTGACATTGCATGAAAACCGGGGCGCGGGGCTGTATCACCAGATAACGGCATTTCTGGATGCTAATCATGTTACCCCGCAGGCGGTGCACTACAGCAGTGATATCCGGACACTGATTGCCCTGGTGGCGGCCGGTGCAGGTGTCGCTCTCCTGCCCGGCGAAGCCGGTGATCCGGGGCATCCGGATGTCACGTTTTACCCGCTGACTGACTTTGCACAGGCATCCTGGAAGATGGGTATGGTCTGGCGGCAGCAGTGGCGCGAGTGGTTGACAGTAAAAGATCACCCGTTCGGTTTCAGTAAACCCGGGAGCCCGGTGTAACCGCTGCGACGCGGTGTTATCCGGTGAGGTATCGGAGGCCGGTTCGCGGCAGCCGTTGACATAATCTGTCCGCACAGAGGCTTCCGCAAACGCGGCGGTTTGCCCGTCTGCGGTGCAGAGGAAAAAGGCACACAGTGACAGATTCTGGTTCTATTATGTATTCTCCGCTGTGTGAGCAAATGCATGACAAAACCAGTCACTGACGGCGCTGATCATCGCCTGATCGGCACTGTGGCGGTTATGCAGCAGATAAAATCCTTTGCCGGAATGCAGTGTCAGTTCCGGAAACAAAGGAATAAGGGTCTGTTGTGCCAGCTCGTGTTCCAGCAGGAAATCATTGGCAATCAGAATACCCTGCTGATGCACCGCCGCATCAATCGCCAGTAAGAACTGATCAAAATGCAGTCCGGCGGTGAACGGTGTGCCGCCGGACGCTATCCCGGCATAGTGTTCCAGCCAACTGTCCCAGTAAGGATAGAGTGTGGTGTGCAGCAGTACCGCGTTTTTCAGATCTGCCGGGCTGTGAAGTGACAGCCGCGCGGCATAAGCGGGATGGCAAAACAGACGGCAGGGGGCGTCAGATAACAGCACCCGTGCCGGTTGCGTGCGGGATAAATCAGTATAGCGGACAGCCAGATCCACATTGTCTTTTTCCAGCGAAACCAGCGCTGCTGTGGCATTCAGATGCAGATCCAATCCCGGAAAAGTGCGGACAAAATCACTCATCCTGGGAGAGAACCATTTGGAGGCCAGCCCGGGCGGCATGGACAGAGTCAGGGTATGGCGTGCCGCATAGCGGATTGTTTCACCGGCGGCGCGGATCTGTTCCAGCGCGGGCTGAATTAAGCGATAGTATTTCTGTCCTGTCTCTGTCACCGTCAGTTTGCGGATCTCACGCAGAAACAACATCACGCCCAGCTCATCCTCCAGCTTTTTTATCTGCTGACTGACCGCACCCGGTGTGACATGCAGGAATTCTGCCGCTCTGATAAAGCTGCCGAGCCGGACGCTGGCTTCAAAGGCCAGCAGGGCTTTCATCGGCGGATAACGGTTCATGAAATAGTTTTTCTCTTTCATAAGGTAATTTAAATCGGTTGTAGCACAGCCCCGGATTCAGAACAATAGCCCCATCAGAAAAAAGGGGTAGCAATAGTATGAACAGTAAAACGGCAGCAGCCTTCGCGTTCCTCGGCATTATCTGGGGAACGAACTTTATTTTTATGCGCCAGGCAAGTGAGTGGATTTCGCCGGTACAGATTGTATTTCTGCGGGTATTATGCGGCTTTGTACCGATTGCGGTGATGGCGTGGATGCAGAAAGCAGTGCGCCGCGAGCACCTGAAATACACCGGACATTTCCTTGTGATGGCGCTTCTGGCCACGGTGATTTATTACTGGGCGTTTGCTTCCGGCACCTCATTACTGCTCTCCGGCGTCTCCGGTGTGCTCAGCGGGGCAATTCCGCTGTTCTCGTTTATTGTCGCGGCGATTTTTCTGCGTCAGGAAAAAATCACGGTAATGCGTCTGTGCGGGCTGATGCTTGGCTTTGCCGGAGTGATTCTGATCGCCAAGCCGTGGCAGGTCAGCGGGGAGAGTATCAGTCTCGCCGGGGTGGGTTATATGATTCTGGGATCACTGAGTGTGGGGATTTCCTTTGTGTATGCCAAAAAATTCCTTGCGGATAAACAGATTGCTCCGCTGGCGCTGACCACCTATCAGATTGGCCTTGCGTTGGTGATCCTGGCCTGCATCACGCCATTTACCGGCATTACCGCCATTGCGCAGGACAGCACTGCCAGCCTCGGGCTGATTATCGGGCTGGGATTGCTCGGCACCGGGGTGGCGTATCTGACGTATTACTATCTGATCCTGAATCTGGGGGCTGTAGTGGCTTCATCCGTGACCTATATCCCGCCGGTGGTGGCACTGATTGTCGGGTTCCTCGCCGCCAATGAGCAGCTTGGCGTGACAGAGATTCTGTCGATGGTGCTGATTATGAGTGGTGTCTTCTTATTACAGCGTCCTTCGCGCCGCCCGGAAGCGGAGAAGGAAGCTGAAGCTGTGCAGTAATATTCCGGGAAACCAAACCTATCTTTTTATTGTCTGTTCGATTTGAGTTGCATTTCCTGCCCCGCTGTCAGTATCGCGGGGCTTTTTTTCACCCGCAAACTGCATCACCAGCACACCCGCCACCACCAGGCCGATACCGGCGAGTTTGGCTATCTGAACCGGTTGTTTCGGCATTCCGAACAGACCGAAGTGTTCAATCAGCGCGGAAATCACCAGCTGACCGGCAATCACCATCACGAAAAAGGTAATTCCGCCGATTTTCGGTACCAGGATCAGAGCGGAGGTCAGATACAGCATTCCGGCTATCCCGCCGAGCCAGATCCAGAACGGCTGATGCAGTAAATCTGCGCTCAGCACCGGTTTCGGAACTTTAAATATTAATAATAACGGTGCTAAAACAATAATACTGATTAATAATGATACAAGACTGGCCCATAACGGATGACCCAGATGGCGTGCTAACACTGCATTGCTGACCGCTTGCACCGGTACTATGGCACCGGCAAAAAAAGCACAAACAATCAAAGCAATAGCGGATAATGATAAGGTTGACATAGTGGCCTCCCTGGTTAACGTTTTATTAACATCAATCATAGGTGATCCCCGGCAGAACCGGAAATGATCAATTTTATAGGGCACTATTCGTATCATGAATAATATAAAGAAATTAGATTTGAATCAGCTGGTTACCCTGCATGCACTGCTGCGTGAACGCCATGTCAGCCGGGCTGCCGTGTCTCTGCACCGTAGTCAGCCTGCTGTCAGCCACACACTGAACCAACTGCGGGATTTATTTCAGGATCCGCTGCTTATCCGCAGACAGGGCCGTTATCATCTGTCCGGTAAGGCAGAAGCACTGTATGCGCCGCTGACGCAGGCACTGAGCCAGCTCGATGACCTGATCGCACAGCAGGATTTCCGGCCGGAAAATTGCACGCGGCGGTTTAATATCGCCATGTCCGATTACGGGGCGGCGATTTTCAGCGGAAAACTGATCCGTTATCTGCGGACTGCCGCGCCGCAGGTCGATTTGCAAATCTGGCAGGGCAGCCGCGAGGAGATGCAGGGAAAATTACAGGAAGGCAGTCTCGATCTGGCCTTCGGGGTATTTACAGCCACAGATTACACTCTCCGCACAAAAACGGTTTTTACGGACACCATGGTCAGTGTTGCGGATAAACAATACTGCACCAACGGCACGATGCCGATGGCGGACTGGCTCTCGCACCCGCATATCCTGGCGAGCATGAAGCCGTATGAAGCCAATGAGATTGACCGGCAGTTACAGCTGCTCAATTACCGGCGGCGCATTGCGGTCTCTGTTCCTTACTGGCAGATTGCCTCGCAGTTACCGGAAGGCACTGATCTGATCCTGACGGTGGCGCAGCGGGCGCTGCCGGATATACTCAGCCCGTCATTACAGGTATTTACGCCGCCGCTGACTATCGCGCCGCTCAGTTTTCAGATGTTATGGCACCAGCGCAGTGAAGGGGATGCGGCACTCGGCTGGCTGCGGGAAGTGGTGATGCGGGTGTGTGACTGATGCTCAGTGTGTTGTCCGGCGGCAGTTTTGCAGTTCCAGCAGAAATGAGCCGTTATTACCGCCGGTGCGTTTATTTAAGCCGAAAACAAAGCGCCGCTGTGACGGTGTGAAATAAGCGAGTCCGCTGAAGGTACCGGCATAAATCAGGGTATCTTCGCCGATCTCCTGTAAATCCTGCTTTGACATGGTGGCAAACTGTTTAATCGGTGTCAGTGCCGGGGAATGATAGGGGGACGGTTGCGTATCCAGCACCGTAAAGCGGTCATTATGAAACAGAACGACGGATTCACGCTGTTTATCCGGAAAATAAAAATCGCGCATTGCGCCCTGTTTTCGCTGATAACTGGCGGATGAAATCTCACATTTGTAATAGCCGTTCAGTGACCCTCCGGCGGCATAACCGGATAAAGAGACAAAAAATAATAAGAAAGTTAATAAACGCATAAACAGGATAGTTGTTTTTACAAATATTAAGTGTAATAGGATGCGGTTATCCGCACAATCAGTTCAGTACAATCTTCCGGAAATCAGCAGAAAGAATAAAGGGCTGAATACGCGTATAATGCAAATTTTATAAGTACATAGCGGGAAAGTTTGTTTCCGTAACTATCATCCTGATCATATATCCGTTTATCAGAGATCGGCGTAAAATAGCGGCTGATATTATTTTTTACTGACGGATCCCCCTATGCTGGCGAAGTTTCTCCCGATTTTTCTGCTTGTTCTCTCCAATATTTTTATGATGTTTGCCTGGTACGGACACCTGAAGTTTGTTGGTAAGCCCCTTATTGCGGTGATTTTTTTCAGCTGGCTGATTGCGCTGGCGGAATATTGTCTGGCGGTGCCGGCCAACCGGATCGGTCATCAGTACTACAGTGCCGCCGAGCTGAAAACTATGCAGGAAGTGATCACTCTGTGTGTCTTTATGGTATTTTCTGTCGCTTATCTGGGTGAAAGCATCACGCTGAATCACCTTATCGGCTTCGGATTTATTGCCGCCGGGGCTTTCTTTATTTTTAAAGGACCGTTTTAACCGCCACCACACAATGACGATAACGATACTGTGAATTTATCCATAATATAGCGGGGTGACTGGTTATATCACCAGGGATTATTGCCGGGTATAGCGCCCGGTTTCCGGGATACTTTTTCACTCTGATCAAGGCAGGTCTGTTATGTCATCACTACGTTTATCTTATCCGAAACTCAGTCCGGCAGCGTATGCGGGGCTGATTGCCTGTAAAAATGCACTGGAAAGCAGCGCGTTATCCCCTGAACTGGTTGAGCTGGTGTATCTGCGGGTATCCCAGATTAACGGCTGCGCATTCTGTCTGGAAATGCACACGGCGGCACTGCGCAAGCGGGGGATGGTTCAGGAGAAACTTGACGCACTGGCGGGCTGGCGCGTGAGTGAACGTTTCAGTGATCGCGAGCGGGCGGCGCTGGAATGGACGGAAGCTGTCACACAGTTATCGGCTCAGAATACTGATGAGGCAACCTGGCAGCGTGTGAAGGCACATTTTTCTGATGCGGAAATGAGTGATCTGACAATCGCGGCAGGGCTGATGAATGCCTTCAACCGGATTGCTGTCAGTCTGCGTCAGTAGCGGATCACAGCAAGCCGGCACCGGCGGTTATTCGCCGGTGTTATCCCGCAGCCACGGAGTGATAGTCAGCCCGACAAGTAAACCTTCCGGGCTGAGCAGACGGGTGACGGACTGTCCCCACGGCTCGGTTCTGTTTGCCACCAGCAGCGGGTAGCCCTGTGACTGTAAAAATTCCGTGGCCGCTGCCAGGTCGCGCACTTCAAACTCGACCCATGCCTGCGGCTCCGGATGTGACGACGGCCAGCTGTCCTGTCCGAAACAGGAGACAGCGGCGTGGCTGAGCGGCCAGAGCGCGAAGTGTTTCACACCGTGCAGGCTGTGATCTGCGGTCAGGTAATCAGGCACGCCTTCAGATTCACTGAGCGGCAGGCCGACAGTATCCGCAAAGAAGTGTTTGCTGCGGGCGGGATCGCGGGTCACCGGACCAAAACCGGCGACAAACAGCACACCGGGAACGGCTGGGTAATCAGACATAGCAGTGTCTCCGTAAGATAAGGGTTTATCCCATCTTACACATTAATCTGCCCGGGTGCCGGAAATATCATCTCTTCATACGGTGCTTCACGGCAGGCATCCAGCCGCTGCTGTATCCCGCCGGAATGTGCCTCAAGCTGATGCCCGTCCGGGTCAAGAAAATAGACGGAATCACCTTCACTGCGGTTACGTTTCCAGAGTGTTATCTGATGAGCGGCGAGAAGTGAGCGGAAAGCCGGGAACTGCTCAGGAGGAAGGGTGAAAGCGTAGTGGGTATAACCCTGATGAATAGGCCGGTGAATGATTTCCGGATCTGCCGATAAACAGATCCACAGTTCTCCGCAGGTCAGGTAAGCCCCGTATTTCCAGCGGGTATGCAGCGTCATTTTCAGAATATCGCGGTAAAAATGCAGGCTGCGATCCAAATCGGCGACCGCCAGGGTCAGATGATTCATTCCTGTTAACATATATCCTCCGTCAGCATCCGGCTGTTATAAACAGCACGTCTGAGTCAGGTGAAAGGAAGCCGTATCAGTGGTTGTACGGTGGGGGGTTATCATCATCAGGAAGCTCTCAGGGTAAAATATCAGTCAGGTTTATGATTACCCTGAAGCTTACTGACTGACAACGCAGGGTGCCAGATAATTCCGTTGCCGGGCGTTGTGATTTAAGATCACGTTAATTTAGTCCCGTCAGGGATATTCACCCTGAATATGATTTACCTCAATTATCCTTATTATTAATAGGTCTACTCTGGCGCCACACTTTAATAATGATAATGGTAGGTCTACTTATGTCATTAGTCACACAACTTCCGTCGATCTTTTCTGATTTCTCCGATGCCCGCCAACAGGGCTTTCTCACTGTAATGAAACTGAAAGAGCAGGGTGTCCCGCTGGTGGGAACCTATTGCACTTTTATGCCGCAGGAGATTGCTATGGCCGCCGGTGCAGCGGTTGTCTCCCTCTGTTCAACCAGTGATGAAACCATTGAAGAAGCGGAAAAAACCTTACCCCGCAACTTATGTCCTCTGATCAAAAGCAGCTACGGATTCGGTAAAACCGATAAATGCCCCTACTTCTATTTTTCTGACATCGTGGTCGGTGAAACTACCTGCGACGGCAAAAAGAAAATGTATGAATATATGGCGGAATTTAAACCTGTCCATGTGATGCAACTGCCGAATAACAGTGAAAGTGCGGAATCTGTCGCACTCTGGCGCTCGGAAATCATCCGTTTTCAGAAACGGCTGGAAGAGCAGTTCGGCTGTGAAATTACAGAGCAGGGGATCCGTGATGCTATCGATCTGCGCAACCGCGAACGCCGTGCATTAACCGAATTTTACCACCTCGGGCAACTCAATCCGCCTGCGATGACCGGCCGTGAGATCCTCAGTGTGGTCTATGGTGCCACCTTCAAATTTGATAAACGCGCTCTGATCGGCGAGCTGGAAACGCTGACCGCCAAAGTGCGTGCGGAATATGCTGCCGGTAAACGGCTGGATCCGCGTCCGCGCATTCTGATCACCGGCTGCCCGATTGGCGGGGCGGCGGAAAAAGTGGTGCGGATTATCGAAGAGAACGGCGGCTGGGTGGTCGGTTATGAAAACTGCACAGGCGCGAAAGCCACTGAACAGTGTGTGGATGAAAATCCGCAGGCCGATGTTTATGATGCCCTGACCGAAAAATACCTTGCTATCGGTTGCTCCTGTATTTCACCGAACACACAGCGTCTGAATATGCTCAGTGAGATGGTGCAGGACTATCAGGTGGACGGGGTGATTGATGTGATCCTCCAGGCCTGTCACACCTATGCGGTGGAATCGCTGCTGATAAACCGGCATATCCGTGAAAAACACGATATCCCGTATATGGCGATTGAGACAGATTATTCCACCTCTGACACCGGTCAGCTTGCTACCCGCATTGCCGCTTTTATTGAGATGTTATAAGGAGGCGTCATGCTGAGTATCGGTATTGACTCGGGCTCGACGGCCACCAAAGGGATTTTGTTCAGTGATGAAGACGGCGGCGTGATCCTGCGCCGCTTCCTGATCCCGACTCCGTTCCGGCCGCAGTCCGCGATTCTGGAAGCCTGGGAAACCCTCTGCGGTGAATGTGACACCAAACCGTATCTGACCCTCACCGGCTATGGCCGCAAGCTGGCGGACTTTGCGGACAAACAGGTCACGGAAATCTCCTGTCACGGTATCGGGGCGCGCTGGCTGCATCCGCAGACCCGCACGGTCATTGATATCGGCGGCCAGGACAGCAAGGTGATCCGGCTTGATGAACAGGGGCATCTCACGGATTTTCTGATGAACGACAAATGTGCCGCCGGGACGGGGCGTTTTCTGGATGTGATCAGCCGGACACTCGGCACCGATATCACGGCGGTGGATGACACCATCCGCGGGATTGAGCCGCATGCTATCTCCAGCATGTGTACGGTCTTTGCCGAATCGGAAGTGATCAGCCTGCGATCTGCCGGGGTGGAGCCGGAGTCGATTCTGTCGGGAATTGTGAATTCAATGGCACAACGTACCGCCGGGTTTGCCAAGCGGCTGAGTACTGTGCCGTCTGTGCTGTTCAGCGGCGGCGTCAGCCGCAGTCAGACGTTCTGTGAGCGGCTTTCACAGCACCTGGGGGCGGAGGTTATCACGCATCCGGACGGGCAGTTTGCCGGTGCTATAGGTGCGGCCATTTACGGCATCCGTCAGTTACAGAAACAGGCCGTCATGACCTCCGGGGATATCCGTTCATGAATGACTATCTGATTTTATTTGAAAATATGCTCGGTGTGGTGGCGATGCGCAAGCATCTCACAGCGGCCGGGCAGCCTTTCACCGTGACGGATATCCCGCCGTCACTGGGCAAAGCCTGTGGTCTGGGGATCCGCCTCAGTGTCAGTGATGATTCACTCCCGGCACTGCGCGACCGTCCGCAGGTCACGGAAATATACCGCTGTGAAGCGGCGGAATATGTACTGACGGCGGCGGAGTAAACCGCGCTTACAGACAGATAACAAACCACAATCACGATAATCCGGCATTTTTTATTCTGTTATGTTGTAAAAAATAATAAAAATGAAGGGTCTTATTGTGAGTAACGAAATACATAGCATGATCACCACTGATGCCAATCAGGCGGTGGCCCGGATGGCGTATCAGCTGAATGAAGTGATCGCCATCTATCCTATTACCCCGAGTTCCACCATGGCCGAATATGCTGACCACTGGTCCGCGACCGGGGAACCCAATTTGTGGGGCGATGTCCCGCGCATGATGGAAATGCAGTCAGAGGGCGGAGCCATTGCCACCGTTCACGGCGCACTTCAGACCGGCGCATTGTCGACCACTTTCACGTCCTCCCAGGGATTGCTGCTGATGATCCCGTCCCTGTATAAAATCGCCGGTCAGCTGATCCCGTTTGTCCTGCATGTGGCGGCGCGGACGGTCGCGACTCACGCCCTTTCTATTTTCGGCGATCACTCGGATGTGATGGCGGTGCGTCAGACCGGCTGTGCTCTGCTGTGTGCCAACAGCGTCCAGCAGGCTCAGGACTTTGCGGTGATTTCACAGATAGCCACACTGAACAGCCGCGTGCCGTTTATTCATTTCTTTGATGGTTTCCGTACCTCTCATGAGATGAACAAAATTATTGCTGTCAGCCGTGCGGAGCTGAGCAGACTGATCCCGGCAGAGGCGATCCGCGCTCACCGCGACAGAGCACTATCGCCGGAACATCCGGTAATACGCGGCACATCTGCCAATCCGGATACCTATTTCCAGGCCCGTGAGGCGACTAACCCGTGGTATGACGCGGTTTATCAGCATGTGACGGATGCGATGGCTGCATTTGGTGAGGTGACAGGCCGTTATTATCAGCCGTTTACGTATTACGGACATCCGCAGGCAGAGCGCCTGATTATCCTGATGGGATCTGCCGCAGGTCCGGCGGAGGAAGTGGCAGACAAACTGATTGCGCAGGGCGAAAAAGTCGGCGTGCTGGAAGTGCATCTCTACCGGCCGTTCTCCGCACAGCATTTCCTCGATACCATTCCGGACAGTGTGCAGCACATTGCTGTGCTCGACCGGACCAAAGAAGCGGGTGCCCAGGCGGAGCCGCTCTATCTGGATGTGATGACCGCCTTTGCCGAAGCGTATCAGAACGGGGAACGGGCACAGCTGCCGCGTATTATCGGCGGACGCTACGGGCTGTCATCCAAAGAGTTTGACCCGGACTGTGTGATGGCGATTTTCCGCGAACTGACGTTAACCTCGCCGAAACGCCGCTTTACGTCCGGTATTATTGATGATGTCACCGGGCTGTCCCTGGCACCGGTTCCGGCGGAGCTGCCGGTCACACACCGCCTCAGTGCGCTGTTTTACGGGCTGGGCAGTGACGGTACGGTTTCGGCGGCCAAAAATGCCATTCAGATCCTCGGCAGTCACACAGATAATTACGCCCAGGGCTTTTTTGTCTATGACTCGAAAAAGGCGGGCGGCCTTACCGTTTCTCATCTGCGCATCAGCGAACAGCCGATCCGCGCTACCTATCTGATCCGGCAGGCGGATTTTATTGCCTGTCATCAGTGGCAGTTCCTCGACAAATATGAAATGGCGGAAAAACTGGCGCCGGGCGGGATTTTCCTGCTCAACAGCCCGTATCCGGCGGATGAGGTCTGGCACCATATCCCGCAGGATGTTCAGGCGATTCTGGCGGAGAAACAGGCGCAGCTGTATGTTATCAACGCCTACCGCATTGCCCGTGAATGCCGCCTCGGTGCGCGGATTAATACCGTTATGCAGATGGCGTTTTTCCATCTGACCGCTCTGTTACCGGCGGCGGAAATTCAGTCTTATTTACAGCAGGCGATCATCCGCAGCTACAGCAAAAAAGGGGAAAGTGTCGTTCAGGATAACCTGATGGCGATAGCCCGCACCCCGGAAGCACTG
Organism: Morganella morganii; assembly: GCF_019243775.1. Classification (NCBI taxonomy): domain Bacteria; kingdom Pseudomonadati; phylum Pseudomonadota; class Gammaproteobacteria; order Enterobacterales; family Morganellaceae; genus Morganella; species Morganella morganii. The sequence goes on along the minus strand of NZ_CP069157.1, from coordinate 2,438,214 downwards.
CACCGCGTGCCGTTACAGGCAGTGGATCCGCACAGTCAGCCGCGTCCGCCGGTCGTGCCGGATAACGCGCCGGACTTTGTCAAAACCGTCACCGCCATGATGCTGGCCGGACGCGGCGATGCCCTGCCGGTATCGGCATTCCCGCCGGACGGCACCTGGCCTTCCGGCACCACCCGCTGGGAAAAACGCAATATCGCAGAGATGATCCCCATCTGGAAACCGTCTCTCTGTACCCAGTGCAACTATTGTGTCGCGGCCTGTCCGCATGCGGCTATCCGCGCCAAAGTGGCCGATCCCGCGGATTTCAGCGGTGCACCGGATACACTGCAGCGTCTGCCGGTTAAATCCCGCGATATGAAAGGGATGGATTATGTCCTTCAGGTCGCCCCGGAGGATTGCACCGGCTGTAATCTCTGTTATGAGGTCTGCCCGGCAAAAGACCGGGAGGATCCGTCCGTCCGCGCCATTAATATGCAGCCGCGGCTGGCGCATCTGGCAGAGGAAAAAGCCAACTTTGATTTCTTCCTGCAACTGCCGGACACTCCCGCATCCCAGCTTGAGCGCATTGATATCCGGACATCACAACTTATCACGCCGCTGTTTGAATTCTCCGGCGCCTGTGCGGGCTGCGGTGAAACGCCGTATATCAAACTGCTGACCCAGTTGTACGGCGAACAACTGCTGATCGCCAATGCCACCGGTTGCTCTTCTATTTACGGCGGTAACCTGCCGACCACGCCGTACACCACCAATAAAGAGGGACGCGGTCCGGCCTGGGCCAACTCGCTGTTTGAGGATAATGCCGAGTTCGGGCTGGGGTTCCGCCTGACGGCTGACCAGCACAAAAAACGGGTGAAACGTCTGCTGATGACCTTTGCGGCCCAACTGCCTGATGAATTACGGCAGCGGCTGGCGGATGAGACACTGTCTGCGGATGAAAAACGTGCGGCTATCACGGAACTGCGGACATTACTGGCGGATAACCCGGATCCGCGAGCCCGTGAGCTGTCAGAGGATGCGCATTACCTTCTGCCGAAATCCGTCTGGCTGATCGGCGGTGACGGCTGGGCTTATGATATCGGCTTTGGCGGGCTCGACCATGTGCTGAGCAGCGGTGAGAATGTCAATGTGCTGGTGCTCGATACCCAGTGTTACTCCAACACCGGCGGCCAGCAATCAAAAGCGACACCGATGGGAGCCGTCACTAAATTCGGGGAGGAGGGTAAAGGCAAATCCCGCAAGGATCTGGGCGTGTCCATGATGATGTACGGCAATGTGTATGTGGCACAGATAGCCATCGGCGCACAGATGAATCAGACGGTGAAAGCGATTCAGGAAGCGGAATCCTATCCCGGCCCGTCCCTGATTATTGCCTACAGCCCGTGTGAGGAGCATGGTTATGATCTGGCATTCAGTTACGACCAGATGAAAGCCCTGACCGCCAGCGGGTTCTGGCCGCTGTACCGGTTTGATCCGCGTCGTGACGGAACCGGCAAAGCGCCGCTGGTACTGGATTCCCGTCCGCCGTCACAATCCCTGGCGGAGGTGATGCATCAGGAGCAGCGTTTTAACCGCCTCAGCAGTAGTGACCCGGCGAGAGCCGCTGTTCTGGCGGAAAAAGCGGAACAACGGACGGCAAAACAGTATGCACTGCTTGAATTGCTGGCCTCACAGAAATCTGAACCGGCCGGAACCGGCATTGTTCAGGAGGATGCCTGAACGTCATGATGACAAATAACCGGAGCGCCGGGGAAATATCCCCGGCAACGGAACAGGATCTCACGGCGTTAATTGCCCTTGATACCGTTGCGGCACAGGAGCCGCAACGCTGTGAGGTGATCCGGAGCTGGATTGAGCAGAAAGTCTGTTTTGTGCTGCGGCGTGAAGGCAAAATTGCCGGTTACGGCGTGCTGCATTATCACTTCAAAAAGCAGTTTATGGAATTACCAGCTGATGCACAGGATGCAGCCTGTAAACAGGGTATTGATGCGTTAGCCCGGGCTAAAGCTATGATGGAACAGCAAATGCCGAAATAACGGCCGCTGTGATTATTGACGGGCTGTATGATACAGCCCGTTTTTGTTTTCAGCGGGATGAAAACTGTTTGCGGCGTTTTTCATATTTCGCCGGATTGCGGTGAAAATGGCGCCAGTGAGGTTCGCCTGCGGCATACAGCAGCTCATAATCCCCCCCGTGAATCGCCCCAGGCACGCATATGGTAAGCGGATAAATCGCCGTAAACCTGTTGCAGCCGGGCAATTTTCTGGCCGCAGCGGCAGTTGTTGCCGTTGATTTTCCCGGTCAGAATGCCGTCTTTCTCTTCCAGCTGAGTGCCGATAAGCTTGATCCCCAGTCGCTCTGTAAACGGCCGCAGCACCAGCTCCGGGGATGCCGAACAGAGTGTGACTTCCGCACCCGATGCAATTTCCGCTGCCACCGCGCGCAGACCTTCCGGGCGCATCATCTTATGCCAGTAACGTTCACAAAATTCCTGTGCTTTTTTCTCCACCCAGCGGGCATCGGTACCGGTCAGAAAGGTGGTGATCAGCACTTCTTTCAGCTCGTCGCGGGTCAGTTTACGTGAGAAGCAGCGCAGTGTCGGCAGAACCAGACGCAGCATCCGCAGGGAAAAAACACGTTTCCCGAAGGCAAAACGCAGGAAAGGAACAAAGCTGTCACGGCGGGTCAGCGTGCCGTCAAAATCAAAAACGGATAACACCGGTTTTTCTGACGGGGTGGGTGCGTGCATAAAGAGGTATACTCCGGTTAAATAGGTGATCGTGCAGAGTTTAGCATTTTTTCCGGCAAAAGGAGACATCTGCCCGGCTTGTCCCGCGCTCATAAGTTATTTACTATCAGGTATTGATTATCACTATCTGAATTATACCGGTAAACACGGCGAGAATATGATGATTGCAATCAGTGCCTGTCTGACAGGTGAAGCAGTCCGTTACGACGGCAGCCATAAATTATATGCCCCGCTGAAAGCGCTGCAGAACAGTGGAATGGCGGTTCCGGTATGCCCTGAAATCCTCGGCGGTCTGCCGGTGCCCCGCGCCCCGGCGGAAATCACCGGCGGTGAGGGCTGTGATGTCTGGGCGGGCACCGCCCGGGTTACCGGCAGTGACGGCGAAGATGTCACAGATGCCTTTAAACAGGGCGCACTGCGGGCACTGGAGCATCTGCAACAACGCAATATCACACATGTGATCCTGAAAGCCAATAGTCCGTCCTGCGGCAGCGGTCTGCTCTACAGCGGCGCATTTGACGGCACGCTTAAATCCGGCAACGGTGTGGCAACGGCGCTGTTTGAGACAAACGGGATCACGGTCTGGCATGAAGACCATCCGGAACTGCCCGCGCTGATTGAACAGCTGTTACAGAACGGAAAAAGTGCATGATAACCCTGACACCCGCCAGTGTGTTAATCCGTGTGCCGGGTTGAAGACCCGTTTCAGAATCTGATAGGGTTAAGAGGTGCTTAACCGCAGAAAGGAGAGCAGAGTGATATATCCGGTTGATTTACATGCCCATACGGTTGCCAGTACCCATGCTTATAGTACCGTCCGTGAATATTTTACCGAAGCGGCGGAGAAAGGAATAACCCTGTTTGCGATCACCGACCACGGGCCGGAAATGGCGGACGGGCCGCATCCGTGGCATTTTGCCAATATGCCGGTTCTGCCGCGCATGATTAACGGTGCAGGGCTGCTGTACGGTATTGAGGCTAATATTAAAAATCAGGCCGGAGAGACGGACTGCACCGATAAAATGGCGCAGCAGCTGGATATTATCCTCGCCGGTTTTCACGAGCCGGTGTTGCAGCCGCAGGGGCAGGCCGCCAATACCGAAGCGATGATCGCCACTATCCGCAGCGGAAAAGTGCAGATTATTACCCATCCCGGAAACCCGAAATATCCGCTGGATATTCATGCGGTGGTGCAGGCGGCAAAAGAGTGCAATGTGGCGCTGGAGATGAATAACTCCTCATTTCTGCATTCGCGGGCGGGCAGCGAGAAAAATTGCCGTGCGATTGCTGAGGCGGTGCGTGACCACGGCGGCTGGATCTCACTGGGCTCAGATTCCCACTATGCCGGTTATCTGGGTAATTTTAAGCGGGTGGTGACTATGCTGCGGGAGATTGAGTTTCCTGAAGCGCGCATCCTGAATGTCACCCCGCGCCGGGTACTGGATTTTCTGGAATCACACGGACGACCGCCAATCCCTGAATTTGCCGGACTCTGAAAAAAAGGCCCGCATTGCGGGGCTCCTTACTCTTTACTTAGCGCGTAAATCATAATTCCAGTTGGTTTTTTCCAGCGCCTCAATACTTTCCACCACCAGGTCAGTCAGGGCATCCAGCATTTTTTTCGCCTTTCTCAATACTGGCGTAAGTCGGATCGCCGGTGGCACCTGTCACTGAAACCTCGGTGATATCCCACATAATCTGCACATTATCGCCGTGGCGGATGCTGTCTTCCGGCATCTGGCGCACCGCTTTGCTCAGGTCGCACAGATCAGGACATACCGCAGCGGTAATGGAGGATTCTCCCTCACCGCCATGCCCCAGACCGTTCCATTCACGGAAGAAATTTTCCCCGAGACGGCCGCCGAGTACGGACCACCAGGCCGGCAGGAACGCAAAGACCACATCTTTATGACGCGCTTTGACATTCCGCTGTGCGATATCCAGCGACGGAATATTGCCGTCGTGACCATTGAAGACAAAAATGTGTTTGATGCCGTACTGAATCAGGCTCTCAAACATATCTTCCGCAATCGCAATCACTGTTTCAAAGCGGATGTTAATTGCCATCGGTGTGCCGTTATAGTGTGCGGAAGTGCCGAACGGCACACCCGGTACCACAATCGTGCGGGATAAACGCTGTGCCGCACGGCGGGCGACGGCTTCCGGCACAAACAGATCCGGACCGAGCGGCAGATGCGGGCCGTGGCTCTCACAGCTGCCGAAAATGGTAATGGCACTGTCGATTTCGCCCTTATCGAACCGGTTTTTCAGCTCTTCAGTGGTGAACTCATTCAGATAAACTTTTTTCATTATGATCTCCCTGTGGCCGGTGAGGTGGCTTTTGCCGCCAGCAGCGGATGCAATATCAGATAAATAATAACGGTAATAACTAATGCCAGCAGGCCGGTCGGCCAGTCAGACAGAATATTGTTCAGTGCCATCACCAGACCGGAAGCCATCCCGGCCAGCGCACTGATCACTCCGGCGTAATTGTATTTCGGCTGATTGTTAATCTGTGTGATGTCGTAGCGGCATTTGCGGGTGATGTAGTAATCCGCCAGCAGCGGCCCGGCCAGCGGCGGTGCCATAATGCCGAGATAGTTAATAAAATCAGCAAAGAAGATCTGGTAAAAACCGATAGCCCCCAGCACGGTGCCGATAATCCCCGTGGTCAGGATCAGGACGTTTTTATTCACTTTCACACCAACGGAATCCAGCACCGGCCCGGTATAGAGCGAGTTACAGTAGAGTTCCGCATCGTTGGTGGTCCACAGTGACAGTGTCCAGGTGATCACCCCGATCAGCGCCAGCAGGAAGCTTTTCTCGATCATCCAGGTAATGTAGTTCGGCATCCCGACCGTCATGGTGCCGATATAACCGACCACATTGAGCAGCGGGTTGGTGAAAATAAAACAGGCTGCCGATCCCCAGAATACCGCAGAAATACTCTTATTAAAGCGGAACAGATCCACGCCCATCACCGCCCCGGCAATCCAGCTGCCGACCACCATCGTGATCGCGGTGGAGAGCATCAGCCCTTCATTGCGGTTGGAATTCTCAATAAAGACCGATAACCCGCCGCCCTCCTGCAACATCGCATAACCGGTGATAACGGCGATAATCATAATAATTGGCGATACCGGAATGGCGATAATTTCCAGTCCTTTCATGCCGTGCAGTGAAGTGTACGTAAACAGCAGACCGGCGATGACACAGGAAAGAAAGACTTCCAGGGTGATCGGCACACCGTTGTAGCCGTGCTCTGCCGGGTTAAAGACAATGATCCCGCTGGGATTGCCCAGGAACGTGCCCCAGATATCCCCGACCATCCCGGTGATCGCCGCAAACCAGCCGAGGGTCAGCAGCCCCATCGCAATCATCGGCAGGTTCGCACCGAAACGGCCATAGGAAAAACGGCTGATCAGCGCCAGGCTCAGCCCGGTGCGTTGCGCCATAATGCCGAGCAGTGAGGTGAGAATAAACAACAATCCCATCCCGATGGCGATAGCCAGCAGCGCCATCGGGAATGACATTCCCGGTCCGCCGTTGGCCCCAGCCAGGGCCCCGCCGATAAATAACCCGGTTGCCACATAACCGAAACCTATCCAGACCAGTACCTGTTTCCAGGTCTCGCGGCGGTGTGTCATCGGTATGGGCGTAAACATAAAATCGTGGTCATGCGCCGGAGGCGCGGATGACGTTTCGTGTTTGCTCATGGTGTTTCCCCTGTCTTACGTGGTGTTGGCAGTTGCCGCTAAAGGTGTTTTTAAAATAAAAGGCCATGCTCTTGTTATGATTTATTATTAGCCTGGTAAAGTAATTGTTTGCAACTAAATTAATGAAAATAAAAGGAAAAGAAAATTTAATATAACGGACAGGTTGTCGGCAAAAGCGGGGAGGGAAATCACATAAACGGGAAGGAGAACAAAAAATCGACGAAAAAATGCTGCCATCAGAAACGATGGCAGCAGGATATAAAATAACCGGGGTGGTAATTATTCCGGCAGCGGCACCATACAGACGGCGCTGCCGAAGCTGCCGTGACTGCACTCAACCCGGAATTTGCCGTAGCGGCTGAGAAAACCGAGCAGGCTGTCGCCGGAGTTAAAGGTGACAATACCGGTCACCGGCTGCCCGTCAGTGGACATATGCGGCATCAGGCTGTCCGCCAGTGCCCGTTTGATTAATCCGGCCTCGGCGGAGGAGCCGATATAGAATTCTGATTTCAGCCAGTTTACCCCGGCAGAAACCGAATTCACGCCCGGAGAGCGGGCTGCCGCGAATACCATCAGCACCCAGCCGTTGGAGTTCTGGCTGTCGGTCGCAAACGGATGCGCCACCATATTATACGCCGGATTATGCAGGGCTTTGCGCAGTTCCGGGTCACGCAGCACTTTCAGCAACTGGGACTGTAAGGCCGGCGGGAAGTGCAGGGTGGCGATGGTATTCTCGGCCAGGTCATCATCAATAAACTGATAAAGTCCCTGGATCCACAGCTCAGACTGCGCAGTACCGCAGGTGTTGAGGTTATGATACACCCGCCAGGTACCGTTCCTTTCCCGTACGGCATAACCGGCATGGGAAAAGCTCAGCCCGTAGTCACTCAGTGCCTGACCCTGACGGACCAGCAGAACGACCCGGTCGCCCTGTTTCTCCAGCCAGTCATTCAGTACTTTGGCCTGTGCGGTGCGCTGTGCGGCTTCCTGCGGCGTGGGCGGGGATTTATCCGCACAGTTCTGACTGCCGCTGTATGCAAGGCCGGACGCAGTGAGCAGGGCAGCCGCAAAAACGGATTTCAGCAGTCGCATATTATGGCATCTTCTCCTGATGGGTTAATTCACGATCATCCTGAGTTACCATATGGGAAATGATTTTCCCGTCCTTTTTCAGATACGCACCGGGGCCTTTTTCAGCCGGCTCCAGTGTCAGTTTATCACCCGGATTCACCGGGGTTTTCTCCAGTTTTTCAGTGGCAACCAGCAGGGCGACATCTTCATTTTTATCGGTTTTGCCGGTGATGGTGGTGACTTTTTCTTTCTTATTGTTTTCCACAGACTCCGCACTCAGCTGAGCCGGTAAAATGATCGGCGATAAAATCGCACCGCTTATCATCACAGAGCTGTAGACACTACCCGCACTACTGAGTACCGCAGTCGATAAATAAGGATTATCCGGCAGTTTACCTGCATTCGCAGGCAGTGTGACCAGTGTGGCGGCACAAACGATTGCCGGAAAAATAAACTTATTCATGCTGTTTCCCTTAATTTAATGAACAAATGTTCTTTTTACCCGTTCAGACACCAGGAAATACGAAACCCAGATGATAGCGTAAATAACCAATCTTATCAGCGGATAATAAAGAGTGAAGTCAACATTAACATCCAGCAGATTAACCAGCACGATTTCCTGAATGGCTTCCGAGGCGATGGCAAAAAGAATAAAGGCAATAAACAGCTTCGGCAGATAACGGGAGAGCCTGAAGAAATAATACAGCGTTGTCAGTATCAGCAGCATGGTCAGTATGGTAAAAGCAATATTAATATACATGACCTGCAATACGCGGTCAGGAATATACCCCGCATTTTGCTGATATAAATCATACCACTCACTCAGTGTGTAACCACCGGCACCCAGTGACAGAAAAAGGGTGATTAACGGCAGCCACAACCAGCCGCCGATCCGCGACATCCGTTTTTCCGCACACTCATCACAATATTCCGCGTATTGCGGAATTTCTTTTTCCCCGCACTGAATACAGACCCATTTATGTTCCATACATTATTTCCCGTTTCCGTTTCCGTTTCCGTTTCCGTTTTCGTCTTTCCGGATTATCCGGTTATTTGGGTTGGTCGTTTATCCGGCTCATCAGAATAGCATCGACATAGCGTCCGTCGCGGAATGCATAATCGCGGGCAATCCCTTCGCGCTGAAAACCGAATTTTTCATACAGCGCCAGGCCGTCCGGATTATTGGCAAATACTTCTAATTCAATACGGCGGATGCCCAGCCAGTTATCACAGTAATCAATCATTGCCTGCATTAATGCACTGCCGACACCCTGGCCGCGGTAGCTTTTATTTACCGTAATACCAAAATTCACCACATGGCGGCGGCGGGGATTACTGTTCTGATTGATACCCAGCAGCCCGACCACCACGCCGTCAACAACCGCCACCAGCCGGGTGGCAGACTGATCACCCTGACTCATCCGGTGTTCCCAGAACTTCCGCGAGGTGTACGGCATCTGTAAGGTATTGGCATAAGACGTAAAATCCTGGTGCATATCGCACAGCGCCGCTGCATCGGAAGGGTCGGCTAAGCGGATTGTAATCTGGCGCATAAATAATATCCTTTATGTAATACTGTTATATTCCCTTATTAATGGCATCGAAATAGTGTACCCGTCAACGGAATGAAAAAGCCTGACCGGGAAGGCGAAAATGGCGTAACCGCGTTTTTTCCTGTTATTTTCTTTTTCACGGGTCAAACTGTCTGAGAATGAAAGATGACGATAAAATAAGCGGGGTAACATACTGACATAAGCAGGAAAGTGCATTTTCTCTGAAAAATAAAAATTCCTGCAAAAAAGTAGGCTAACCGGCGGCGGACGATTACACTGAATCCTTCCGGAAACAAAAGGGATTGTCATGGACGTCCGGTTTCTTAAATCCGTATTCTGCAAATCAGGTATCAGCCGGATGACTCATTCAGTACAGACACTGGTTTTTCTGCGCCACGGCGAAAAACCGGATAACGACAGCGGCCAGTTAACCGGCAAAGGATTAAACCGCGCACTGGCGCTGGCGGATCTCCTGATCGCCCGTTACGGAAAGGCGGATGCCCTGTATGCCGCCGCACCGAAACAAAGCAAGCTCGGTCACTCGCTGCGTTCCCTTCAGACCATCACTCCGGTGGCTGTCCGCCTGTCACTGCCGGTGCATCTGGAATTTCACGCCAAAGAAACCAAAGCTCTGCGCGATGCATTGCTGGATAAAGCCCATCACGGGCACACGGTCTTTGTGGTCTGGGAACACGATAATCTGATAAAAGTGGTGAGGGATATTCTGAAACAGACCGGCGGGGACTATTCGTATATGCCGGCCTGGCCGCGTGATGATTTTGACAGTCTGTGGATACTGACCATTACCCGCAGTCAGACAGAGACCACCGTGACATTTTCACAGGAAAAACAGGGGCTGGATAATCTGGACAGTTATTTCCCGCCGGCCCGGTAAATAAACCGGAAATCAGCGGGAATACAGACTCACTCTTCTTTTTTCTTACGGCTGGCTTCTGCTGCCCGTTTACGGCGCATTTCTTTCGGGTCAGCAATCAGCGGGCGGTATATTTCCACGCGGTCACCATCACTGACAATATCGGTCAGTTTTGCCGGACGGCTGAAAATACCGACTTTATTCTGCGTTAAATCCACATCATCCCGTAACGCTAAAATACCGGAGGCAAGAATAACGGCTTCCACCGTGGCGCCTTCGTTTATTTTCACCGGGATCAGAAACTGTTTATCAGGCAGGGCATAACAGACTTCGACAGAAATATCAGACACGGTAAACCTCTTTTGCCCGTTTGGTAAATGCCATCACCATATTACCGGCCAGCTCTTTAAATATACGGCCGAAGGCCAGCTCAACCAGCTTATTGGTGAATTCAAAATCCAGATTCAGCTCAACTTTGCACGCCTCAGGACTCAGCGGAATAAACGACCAGCCGCCCATCAGTTTACGGAACGGGCCTTCCACCAGCTGCATACGGATATGCTGATTGCTGGTCAGCTGATTGCGGGTCACAAAGGTTTTACTGATACCGGCTTTGGATACATCCACAGACGCGGTCATCTCATCCTGTTCGTGGCTGATAATACGGCTTCCCACGCAGCCCGGTAAAAATTCCGGATACGCACGGACATCATTCACCAGGTTGTACATCTGTTCCACACTGAACGGAACCAGTGCGGAGCGGCTAATTTGCGGCATAACACATCCTGCGGTCAAAAATCACGAAACGGCGGAAATTATCGCCGCCTGTTAAATCGTATTATACTGTGCTCCGGCGCGGAGATAAATGCACAATACGGCGCGCGCTGATGACAGAATGTATCTTAATGACAACAAAGATGTTTGTCACAAAAAGCACTTGCCAAATCCCGCTGACATGTTAAAAACAGCGTACAGGGACAGAAAACCCGCAAAGGCGCTTAAAATAGCAGCATTTACCGTGCGACGGATAAATAAGCAATTTATTTCGGGTGTGCATAACGTATAATAGTGGTCATTATGACAAAGAAAAAAGTTCACAAACCAGGCTCTGCCACCATCGCGCTGAACAAACGCGCCCGTCACGACTACTTTATCGAAGAAGAGATAGAGGCTGGTCTGGCGCTGCAGGGCTGGGAAGTCAAATCATTACGCGCAGGTAAAGCCAATCTGGGGGACAGTTACGTCATCCTCCGTGACGGCGAAGCTTTCCTGTTTGGTGCCAACTTCACACCGCTCAGCGTGGCCTCATCCCACGTTGTCTGCGACCCGACCCGGACACGCAAACTGCTGCTTAACCAGCGTGAACTGGACAGCCTGTACGGCAAAATCAACCGTGACGGGCACACCGTGGTTGCACTGTCGCTGTACTGGAAAAACGCCTGGTGCAAAGTCAAAATCGGCATTGCCAAAGGTAAGAAAGAACACGACAAACGCGATGACATCCGCGAACGTGAGTGGAAATTAGACAAAGCAAGAATTATGAAGCACGCAGGGCGTTAAGTACTGGTATTCCGTACTGATTTTCTGATATACTGCGTTTCACAACTTGGGGCTGATTCTGGATTCGACGGGATTTGCGAAACCCAAGGTGCATGCCGTGGGGCGGTTGGCCACGATAAAAGCCGCAAAAAAATAGTCGCAAACGACGAAAACTACGCTTTAGCAGCTTAATAACCTGCTCTGAGCCCTCTCTCCCTAGCCTCCGCTCTTAGGACGGGGATCAAGAGAGGTCAAACCCAAAAGAGATCGTGTGGACTTCCTGCCCGGGGAGAAAGCATTAAAACGAATCGGGCTAGTTTGTTAGTGGCGTGTCTGTCCGCAGCTGGCAAGCGAATGTAAAGACCAGACTAAGCATGTAGTACCGAAGGTGTAGAAATTTCGGACGCGGGTTCAACTCCCGCCAGCTCCACCAAATAAAACAAGGGGTTACGCGAAAGCGTAGCCCCTTTGTCTTTTCTGATATCCACTTAGCGTCCATTGCATATTTTTTGGTCACTTTATCCTTTGGCTTGGTGTGTTGGTTCTGATTATCCACTTCTCCTTATCTGAAATGGTTCTGATTAGAGTTTTCCAGTTGCTTCTGGTAAAGCTCTGACGGAAGATTATTCAGGCTTTCATGTGTCCGGTTCCGGTTGTAATCCTGCATCCAGAACTAGGCCATTTCTTTCACCTGACTCAGCGATTTAAACAAATACGCATTTAAAAACTCTCGGCGGAATGATCCGTTAAAACGCTCAATAAACCTGTTTATGATTAAAAGAGTACTTTTTCTGTTGCATCCGGTGAAAACATTTCCAGAATCCGACCCATGGTGATAATTCCAGTTCGGTATAACTCGCTTCAATAACCGGATCATTCTTAATTCTCCAGTTTGTATTTATCAGGTAAAAAGTGGTTCTGGGCAGTGAGAATAACCGACAGGCGACTATAACCGATAAACCTGACTGAGTTAATTCCTGAATGCAGGTCTTTTTTTTCGGTCATCACCAGCTCTTTTTTGCAAAAAGCTCCTTCATAGCATTATTTTCCAGGCTGACTTCCGCAAATAGCTTTTTAAGTCTGACAATCTCATCCTCAGGCTCTTTAAGCCATTTAATATCGGCAGCTTCTATACCACCGTATTTTGATTTCCAATTGTAAAAAGTGGCTTCAGAAATACCGATCTTTCTGCACACTTCCTCTACCCTAGTACCGGTTTCAGCCTATTTCAGGGCAAACGCTATCTGTTCTTCGGTATAACGTGTCTTTTTCATGTCAGATGACCTCTTTTTTCAGGAGAAGAAAGGCCGGAAAATCTACTTTATACTGGTACTGAAGAAAGGGAAGAGATCAAGGCACCTGTGTCATTCTGAGGTAAGCATATCACCTCTGTTTAGGTGGCTAAATTTATTAAACCACTACAGTTCAACGCTCTGAGCATGAGAAACGAGCTAAATTTAACAGTGATAACTATCAACCAGCCAAGGAGGAGATAACTCGCTTTCCAAGCCGTCTCAAGCAAGTTCAATTAGAGTCAGGTAAAGGTATGGATTTCCACCCTAAAAATAATCAATTTAAATCGTCAAAAATGAACATAGATAAACCAAATGTTAGAGCATAAAATTCCAGATAAATATGAATTGCAATATGAACAAGTTTTGTGATATTTTTATTTAATATAAATCTTGAATTACTAAACTTCTCATTAAAAATAGCATTAAAAGGAAATTATGATTAGTGAAATTACAATGAATGGCACTAAAATAAAACTAAGAAATATTAGTGATAATGACATTAATATTTATGACATGGATTCTTTATCTTTACTTATTGGTATAAATGGTTCAGGGAAGACCAAATTCTTATGCAGCGTAATTAACTATTTTTTCCCTAAAAACAATATGCAAATAATAGGCGAATGTACAATATTAAACTCTCGCGGAGAAAGAATAGATCATTCTGAAATTAGAAGCTGGGGGGTTATATATTTCACTCCATTGCCGTTTAGACCAAAGTTGGATATCAGAGATAATAGGTTTATTAACGCATCTCCAAGTCCGAATGGAAAAAATACTGTATTTGACCTTGTCGGATATAAGGACTTAATATCTGACTTTGGTATTTATCCAAAAGTTGTTGCCATGAAGATGACAAATATTAGTAAAGTTGCAAGATTAATACTTAATATTGCTCTGGATAATAAAGATCTTAACCAGAATAGTATACTGCTGAATCACGGTCTCCTTGATATTTTATCATTGCGTGAAAAAATTGATGCTAATATGGATGGTAATAATTCAGACACTATAAAGTACAGTGCCAATAAAAATATTCAAGCAGAAATTGATCATATTATGCAGCGTTGCTCCGCCCATCTGATTGATGAAATACTTCATAATGCAGGTGAAGAAAAACTCTTTTACATATTCAGCATAATAGATTGGGCAAGTACAAAGAAACAATTCAGTGATAACGTAGTAATTCCATTATTGAACAAATATTTTAATTTAAATATTCGTTTAAATAAAAAGTTAAGGGAAACTAAATTATATTTAGAATGTGAAAGGAAAATAGATAGTTTAGTAAGAATTTTAAAGTATGCGGTGAAAGGTCATGAAATTATTAAAGATTCAAGATTTAATGAATCAACTTTAAGGTTGGAATTCGAAATAGATCCTTACGAAGGGCAAAAATTATTAACAGAATATAATTTAAATGATATTTTTAAAATTGACTTTTCTGATATGAGTTCTGGGCAAATTGCTATTCTAGCTCAAATTGGTGCCATTTCTGATTCTATTAATAAACTTTCAGAGAGAGGTATTAAATCAATACTATTATTAATAGATGAAGGGGACGCTTTTTTGCATCTTGATTGGCAAAGGAAATATATTTCTAATTTAAATAAAATGTTAGGATTATTAAAAACATCTCTTCGCATAGATAATTTACAACTTATTCTAGCCTCACACTCTCCATTGTTAGCGACAGACGTTCCCAAAGATTTTATAAGTAGGCTACCAATTGAAAATGCTACGTTAAGTGGTTTTGCATCTCCTCTTTATATTTTACTAAATGAATCTTTTGGAACTAAAACCATTGGGGAATTTGCAACAAATAAAATTGAAGCTATCATCGATAAAATACCTAATGAAACACTGACTGAAAAAGATCATTACCTTATAAATAACATAGACAATCCTCTAATAAAAAGCGAAATCGAACGCTTAATTATTCAGTATAAGGCTTGAAGGTCTTCATATATGATTATTTCAATTAAAAACAACTGGGAACAAGCAATAAAACCACATACACATTATTTAAATAATTTGATATGCGATTTTTTGGATAAAACTACTCATCGTTCTGAAGGACTAGACGAAGCTAAAAAATTTATTATGGATGTACATCATTTATTAATACTTGCAGGTAAACAAGATATATTGGAGAGTATTGATATATACAGAGCTTACAAAAATAGATTGTTAATAACACCAGATATATCGAAGCAATTTGACAAAGAAATAAGATCTGTTTTTAATTACAATAAATTTGTTAGAAAAACAGGATCATGGAATGCATATACGTTATGTAAAAAATCAATAACAAGAACATGTCCGTATTGCAATCAAGCATATGCTTTTTCGATACAAAAAAAGAATCGAGGGTTTCGTCCTACATTAGACCATTTTTATAGTAAGGATGACTTTCCTCACCTTGCATTGGTAATTAATAATTTAATCCCAAGTTGTAGCTCATGTAACTCAAGCCTTAAAGGCAAAATTGATTTCTTCGCAAATGAACATTTAAATCCATTATGGGATGATGAAGTTATAAATTTCGTTTTAACACATGATGATGGCGTTTTTACATTAATAGATGGAATAATTTCATCACCCGAAAAAATAAAAATAAATATATCTTTCGATATGGAAAATTCTTCAATTAAAAATTCAGTAAATACTTTTTTGATAAACGAAAGATATCAAGAGATGATAATAGAAGCAATAGAATTTGCAACTGCAAAATTAAATTTTGAATATGCTTTATCTACTGGGATATCCTATTTTAGAAATAACTCAGAAAGTAGTATGTTAAGATTTGACAAAAGGGAATATAGAAAATATTTGCTTGGGAAATTATATTTTGATATATATAAAAATATGCCAAATACAAATATAATTAACACTCGTTGACTTCACGACTGAATAAGAAAAGATTAAATTCAGATGAGGGCAGCAACTCGCCCTCATAAGCCCCTAGCTCTGCTCTTCACAGATCTTTAGAGGAAACTGTTAGTTGGCTTTCCAGCCATTGCTGTTCTTAACCAGAGATATGACACTATCAGTAGGTTCAGTTATTCCTCTGACATCAGTGAATACATTAGTTTATTTATGTAAACATCCCGCATAATCGTGCCATTCACATTTAGAGATCCTCCGGCATAATCAATCTGCCAACTAAGGAGATCGCTATGCGTAAAGCCCGTTTTACTGAGCATCAGATCATCGTTGTGATTAAGTCGGTTGAAGCCGGACGAACTGTTAAAGATGTCTGCCGGGAAGCCGGTGTTTCTGAAGCCACTTACTATAATTGGAAAGCCAGATACGGCGGAATGGAAGCATCTGATATTAAAAAGATTAAGGAGCTTGAGGACGAGAACCGGGCGCTGAAGGACGTTATCGAAAAAAGCTTTAAAGCCCGCTTTTAAGCGTGAGCTGGTCACTCTGTCCACTTCCCCTAAAATGGAACAACTATAATTAGATTCTCTGTTCTGAAAACAGCAGAGGTCAATACGATAAAAACTCCCCTGATTATGAATCATAGTTAAGGGCTGGAAGGTGAGAACTGGTAATCAACTATATATGAACCAATAGGACCTGTTTTTGTTGTGACCCAAACCGTATCTGTGCCTTTCTGAGTTGCCAGTTTTGCATTATCGATACAAAGCAATTTCCACCGTTCCGTATAGACTTCTTTTATCCATATGCCGTGTTTGCACCGGCCAAATCTGCTGGTGGCAGGGCCCGGTGATGTAATTTCATATTCAGTCTGATAGTGAATTGTTTTGTTTGTCAGTAAATACGCCATGACATCGAATACAGGGACAATTAATATCAGGCCAAAGAATCCGCTCCAGAGAAAACTTTTAAATACCTGTTTTATCGGGCGACGCCAAATACTCCAAATCCCGCCGATTATCCCCACAACAGCAGCAAAAATGACGGAAATAGTCCATTGAGGGAACCATTTAAATAACACAACGCTTTGGCCTAAAAACATAGACCAATACATGAATGCTATCCAAATACCAAAAGGAACCAGGATGAGGAAAACAGAGGAAAATTTTTTCTTGTTGCTCTGGCTATATGATTTAAGTTGATAGTCCATAATTCTTTGTATAATAAGGCGGTTTGACTTAACCGGCCTTGTTGTTTTTAATATTTTTTGTTTATTTAATATAATACTGATTCATTAAATATTAATGCGGTTATGTTGTTAATGCAAACAAGACATTTATTTTTTAAATTACTCATAAATGTTTATGATATTAATAGTTAACATTCTGAATGATAAGATCATTTTTTGTATGGAAAATAAAAAACATCAGTTTAAAATCTGTGTCAGTCATCATAGCTGATGCTTCCCGGAATGATTACAATGGTTTAATTTTCTTCTGAACAGGACTCCCCATGACACCAAACAACCGAAAATTACCTGTTTTTAAATATCATCCCGATCCGCTCGGAACCGGTGCTTTTTCAGACGACAAGACAGTTAAGTGTGATTGCTGTCAGCAATCTACTGATACCTACTATGAAAATCCGTTTTATTCTGTCGCTGACATTGATGCATTATGCCCGTGGTGTATTGCGGATGGTTCCGCCAGCCGGAAATTTGAGGGTGAATTCCAGGATAGCGCCAGCGTGGAAGGAATTGACTGTGAATATGATGACGATGGTGAATTTTCACACACTACTAACCCGTATCCGGATGAAATGCTGGATGAACTGGTTAAACGCACACCCGGTTACCGGGGATGGCAGCAGGAAGTGTGGCTGGCACATTGCAATGAGCCCTGTGAATTTATCGGGTATGTTTGCTGGGATGATATAAAAGACCGGCTGGATGAATTTGTTTCTCTGGAAGATGATATTCAGGAATATGGTTTTTCTGTTGAAGAGTTATCCGGCCTGTTACATAAGGACAGCGATGCACAGGGATATTTATTCCGCTGCCTGCATTGTAAAAAATTACGTCTGCATTTTGATTTTAGTTAAAGGCTGCAGAGCGGAGCAATTCAGCTCCGTTTTCAATTAAAAAACGCCGCGGACTAAAACGTCCTGTATTACCCTTACTGATAAAACTCCACATCCTGCAATGTATGCAATTCCTGCTCGATACGTTCGCGGCTGCTGAGTAATACACTGATAATCTGGTTGTTTTTTTCATCATTACTGCGGAATGTCGGGACGGAGACACTGATAGCGGCGATAATTTTATTGCGCTGACGTAATGAAACGGCATAGCAGCGGGTTTCTTCGTTTATTTCCCGGTTGTCAGTGGCGTAATGATTTATTTTGACCTCTTCCAGTTGCTGACGTAATTCCGCAATGGTGGTGATACTGTATTTTGTCAGCGGGGTAAAGCCGTCAGGATATAAGCGGAGAATATCATCATCGCTGTAATGGCATATCATCGCTTTACCTAATGCAGAATAAACCGCCGGTAAGCGGGTGCCGATATTGGAGACTAACTGAACTTTTTGCGCAGACTGCACTTTATCGATATACAGCACATCCGGGCCATCTAATATACCCATCTGGCACACTTCGTTGCACTCGTTGACAATATTATTCATCTCGCGGTGCACCATTTTCAGCCAGTACGATTTTTCAAAGAATGAACGGGAAAGAATCGAGCAGGCGATACCCAGAAAATAAAGCTGGGTGTTTTCGTCATAATTAATATAACGGCGTTCTGCCAGAGTTTTCAGAATCGGGTAGAGCGTGCCTTTTAAGATGCCGGTCTTCCCGGCCAGCTGCGTGAGGGAAATCCCGGTGTTTTCTGCCGCCAGAACGCTGAGTACCTCTAACACCCGTATTGTCGGCATATGCTCCGTTGACATCAATTCACCTCCCTGACAGTTTATGCCGTTATTCTAGGTACAAAGCCCCGCTAAGTAAATCATGTCCGGGTGTCCGTTTGTGACATTGCCTGCCGGTATCACGACAATCCGCTTTATTGTTCCCGTAATGTGCTGCTCCTCACAGATAAATAATAAATAACCGCAATCCGGATCGGGTTTTTCCGCAGATATAGTTTTCAACCGCAATTAAAACAGCCTGTTAGCCTGTTTTTTCAGCGAATGTACAAAATTTGACTCACTCAGAGTTTCATGATTACTTACCTGTGTTTTTATTTATTAACGAGGTTTGTATATATGAACAATGTGGGTATGGAAAGCCGTTACATCACGCCGGCCGTAACAATTTTTGATGACAAAGGCCGGATTGATACCGAACAAAACCAGCGGGTGTATGACTCTCTGAAGGGGCATGTCTCCGGATTTGTGGTTATGGGCAGTACCGGCGAGTTTTTTTCACTGGATATGGAAAGCTCAAAAACACTGATCAGGTTATGCGGCAGTTATGACAAAGGGGGAATGAAAGTGTATGCCGGGACCAGCCGCCCGGATGTGAATGAGTCCGCCGCGCTGGCGAACTATGCTCATGAGCAGGGGGTGGACGGGGTCATGATTATCAGCCCGTACTATTTCCCGCTGGATGATGAGGGCGTTTACCGGTTTTACAGCGCGGTCGCGGAAAAAACGTCAGCCAATATTTTTATCTATAACTTCCCGGAACGTACCGGTTACTCGGTGTCACCGGAGGTGTGTCTGCGTCTGGCGGATCGCTATCCGAATATTATCGGGCTGAAAGATACGATCCCCGATACATTACATACGTCGCAGATTATTCAGACGGTAAAAAAAGAGATCCCGCATTTTGAGGTTTATGCCGGTTATGACAATAACTTCGCCCATGTTGTGCTGGCGGGGGGAAATGGCTGTATCGGCGGGTTATCCAATATTGTGCCTGAGTTCTTCGCTTCCTGGATGGCGGTATTTGCACAAGGTGATATGGCTGCCGTAGCGGCACATCAGCGCAAAGTGGATCAGCTGATGGCCGTTTACGGCGTGCACTCACCGTTTATCCCGACCTTTAAAAAAGCATTACAGATGCGGGGCATTATTCAGTCAGACTACTGCACAGCGCCATTCAGCAGCCTGAATGCGGAGCAGACTGAACAGCTGATGCAGATACTGGCGGATGCTGAAACAGCACGCTGATTTTTCCTGATTATAACGACAGAACATCTTACCGACAGGGAATATTATCATGGCGACTATCACAGCTTATGACAATCCTGCTTTAAATTCCGCGATTCAGAAATCGTGGAAGCGTTTAGTACCCCTGATGTTTATTTTGTATTTTGTGGCATTTATTGACCGTGTGAATGTGGGCTTTGCGAAAGATGCCATGCAACTGGATATCGGGCTGTCCGATTCCGCCTTTGCACTGGGGGCGGGAATTTTCTTCGCTGCTTATGCACTGTTCGGGATCCCGGCAAACCTGATCCTCAATAAAATCGGTGCACAAAAGTGGCTGAGTATTACAACGGTTATCTGGGGTGTGTTATCCGCAATGACCGGGTTCGTGACCAACGAGACGCAATTTATTGTGCTGCGTTTCCTGCTGGGACTGGGTGAGGCGGGCTTTTATCCGGGAATTTTGTTACTGGCCTCCATCTATTTCCCGAATAAAGTCCGCGGCTCGGTGATTGGCATTTTTGTCCTCGGCGTGCCGCTGGCATTGACGCTTGGTTCGCCGTTATCCGGCGCACTGCTGGAATTACACGGCTGGCTGGGGCGTCCTGGCTGGTTCTGGATGTTTGTGATTGAAGGTTTACCGGCGGTTGTTATCGGGGTCTTCGCCTTTTTCTGGCTGGATGACAGCCCGGAGAAAGCCCGCTTCCTGACAGCGGAAGAGAAGAAAGCCCTGACAGAGCAGTTAGCCAGTGAGAATGCGAAAACAGAAACGACGTCTGTGCTGTCCGCGCTGAAAAATATCAAGGTCTGGCACCTGGCACTTATCTACGGCACCATCCAGATCTCGGTCTACGGGCTGATGTTTTTCCTGCCGTCGCAGGTGGCTTCCCTGATGGGACAGAGTCTCGGGTTTAAAGCGTCTCTGGTGGCGGCTATTCCGTGGGCATGCTCGGCGTTCGGTGTGTATTACATCCCGCGTCTGGCTGATAAAAATCCGTCCCGCCGTGTGGCTATCTCCGTGATGTGTATGCTGGCAGCGGCAGTTGGTCTGGCATTATCCGCCTTTGCCAGTCCGGTCTTTGCCATCGCCGCGCTGTGTCTCAGCGCCGTCGGTTTTCTGTCGGTACAACCGGTGTTCTGGACATTCCCGCCGCAGTTACTGAGTGGTCCTGCGCTGGCTGCCGGCATCGGGTTCTGTACCACCATGGGGGCATTCTGTTCTTTCCTCGCACCGATTATCCGTGTGGAAATGGATAAACTGATGAACAGCAATACGGCAGGGATTATCACACTCGCGGTGATCACAGTCGGCTGTGCACTCCTGATTGCCTTACTGAAAAAGAACACACAAAAATAATCCTGATTCGTTGCCGTCATTTTGGCGGCAATAACCGGAAGGTGAGTTATGCAAAAGATATTACGTATTGATGAAACTGATAATTTAATTGTGGCACTGAAGGATTTGCATGCCGGTGAAGTGTATCAGTGGGGTGATGAATCAATCACTCTGGTCACGGATGTGAAAGCCAAACACAAGTTTGCCCTGGAAGCAGTGCCGGAAGGCGGTATTGTCTCCATGTACGGCACCGCTGTCGGGAAAGCAACAAAACCGATTGCCCGCGGGGAAGTGATTACCGTGGATAATATCCGCCATTATGCCGCCCCGGTATCACTGGAGGAGAGCGGCGACTATGAATGGCAGATCCCGGATGTGTCGGCCTGGAAGGACCGGACATTTAAAGGTTATGTACGTGATGATGGCCGGGTCGGAACAGCTAACTACTGGCTGATTTTCCCGCTGGTGTTCTGTGAAAACCGCAATGTCACCAAACTGACGGATGCGCTGAATGAGGCGCTGGGTTACACCAATAACAGTCTGAAAAGTTTCGCTCTGGATCTGACCGCCGGTGAACAGGCGCAGACCACAAAACCTAAGCTGTTTCCGCATATTGAAGGTGTGCGCTGTATTACTGTGACCAGCGGCTGCGGTGGTGCCACCTCTGACAGTAAAACCATGTGTGATGTACTGGCTGCGTATGCGGATCATCCGAATGTGATCGGCATTACCGTGTTCAGCCTGGGATGTGAAAAAGCACAGCGCAAGATGTTCAAAGAGTCGCTGGCAGCACGTAATCCGGCATTTGATAAACCGGCGCTCTATTTCCGGCAGCAGGAATGGAACAGCGAAGAAGAGATGATGCAGACGGCGCTGAAACAAACCTATGAGTGCATGAAAGCGGTGAAACCTCAGAGCCGCACAGATGTACCGCTGTCATATCTTAAGCTCGGCGTGAAGTGCGGGGCGTCTGACGGGTTCTCGGGCATTTCCGGCAATCCGGCGATGGGACTGGTGTCGGACTGGCTGGTGACACTTGGCGGCGCTTCCGGTCTGGCGGAATTCCCGGAGCTGTGCGGTGCGGAAGGGGATATGGTAAAACGCTGCATCCGCTTTGAGGATAAAAAGAAATTCCTCGATCTGATGGGACAGTATGAGAAAACCGCGAACTTCTTTAATACCACTATCGCGGATAACCCGAGCCCCGGAAATATTGCTGATGGATTAATTACCGATGCGATTAAATCAACCGGTGCGGCGAAAAAAGGCGGAAAATCGCCAATCAGTGCAGTGTGTGATTATGCGGAACCGATGCCGGACAGCGGACTGTCTCTGGTCTGCACACCGGGGAATGACGTGGATGCCGTGACCGGACTGGTGGCTGCGGGCTGTAACGTCGTTATTTTTTCCACCGGTTTGGGGACACCGACAGGAAACCCTATCGTACCGGTCGTCAAGATTTCCACCAACAGCGCTATCGCACAGCGTTTGTCAGACATGATCGATTACGACTGCGGTCCGGTAATAGAAGGTGTGCCATTGCCGGAAATCAGTAAAGGGCTGTTTGAGCGGGTGATTGAAACGGCAGGCGGGGAATATAAGGTGAAAGCAGACCGTCTGGAGCAGTTTGATTTCCTGCTGTGGAAACGGTCACTGGATTTATAAAAAGTGTACTGTCACGCAGATAAATAAAAAACGGGGAATATTCCCCGTTATCATTAGTAATGACTTATTCTTGACCTGATTAACTTTATTCATTGTCAGTGGGTAAACCCGAGTCTTGCTCAGGTGAACCGTAAAGAAAAGAGAACACCGTTTTGAGGTAAAGTAAATAGCTTAATTCATTGGTATGAACCGTCAATGTTCAGAGGTTTTTTTACGGCGTATTACTTTTTTCTTTGTCAAATCGCTTTCACCTTTGCGCCCATTAAATACATAATGTACTTCACAACAGACTCTGTACTGAGAGAAAAACTTTGCAAGCAGCAAATGTAACTCACGAGCCCATGAAAGGCGTTCAACTTCTGTATCAAAAAAATGGCGAATAAATTCAGTATTCTCTCTGAGATGAAAAATATTATTTCTGTATATCCGGAGTGGATCCGAATGTTCTTTCATCAGTTTTCTGATGCTATCCGAAATTGGTAATAAGTCTTTAAAGCTGGCAGGGCGATCATTTTCAAGCAGGACTCGTATGTTTAACTTTCGAAAGCCCTCACAGACCACACCTAAAAAACCTAACCATGCAGAAAAATAAATTCTCGTATCAAATTCTTCCCGCTGGCTCAGATGGCCATTTTTTTTCATTTTCTGATTGAGTTTATTGTAATTTCTAAACATGAGTTCAGCTGTTTCGAAGTAATGAATCTGAAGTGTCAGTACACGGTCATGATTGCGGCATGGAAGCATATCTCCCGGATTTCTGCTGTCTATGTCTATAGCGTAGGAGTATGGAACATTGGCAATATAGCAAAGATCATGATCCGGACGAATCAGTTCTCCGTCACTTAACGCTTTGTTCAGATGCTCAGCAACATCATCATAATTTCTGAAACCGTAAGCTGTTATATTCTTCTCGGCAAAGCAGGTTAACCACCAGGAATTAAAACCTCCTATTTCTCCTTGCTCACCGAAATCAAAATCTATATTCCCGGAATTCAGTTCTACGAGGCATCCGGCGCCATGTTTATAATATTTAATACCACCATCTAACTCCCCAGCGCCGGGTATACTATATTGAATCCATTCATAGCGACTTGACGGCATTTTAATGCCGGACCGATACATGAGCTTTAAAGCAGTCCGGACATTATTTTGAAACTCAACAATCAAGCGATAAAGATTTTCATTCATATCACAAGCTCACTTCATCCTGTTTGAAAAATGATATAATCACAAAAGCCCCGGAACTAAAACTTCCCGCCTTCCGTCTGAAAATGGTTCGCTGATGATTCCCGATTCTTCCATTTCCTCAACGATTCTGGCTGCACGATTGTAACCAATACGGAATTCCCGCTGAATGTCGGATATCGAAACCCGTTGTTTTTCTGCGACAAACTGAACAGCCCGGTCAAATAGGGGATCCAAATCACAGGCGCCCGGTACAACTGTTCTTCCGGTGGTAAGATAATTAACATCTCCCCATTTTTTGCAGTAATCAACGGCATTATGTATATCACTGTCGCTGATATATGCTCCCTGAATGCGCTGAGGTTCTGCGGAATCAGCGGTGATAAGCAACATATCACCATTTCCGGATAATATTTCAGCGCCATGTTGCCCGATAATAAAATGAGAGTCCGCTTTGGAAGTCACTGTCATTGCAATGCGGGCAGGGATATAAAATTTAAGTTGCTGGTTTATTTTTGTCGGCAGCGGACTGCGTGTTGTGAGCAATAAATGAATGCCGGTCATTCCTCCCTGTTGCAGCAGAGGTAAAATTAAATCTTCAATATTGCTGTTATCATTAATCAGCTGAACGGCATTTTCGATACAGATAATAATAGCCGGTTTATGACTCAGACGGGGATGTTCCGCCATATAGTTTTCCGGCCGCCAAAAAGGATCCGGAATAGGTCTTCCGAATGATTCTGCCAGGGCAATTTTTTCATTATAACGCCGGAGGTCAGGGACATTTATTGCGGAGAATTGTTTGCGTCGTATTTCGGCTTCTGTGGTCAGA
The DNA here is from genome assembly GCF_019243775.1 of Morganella morganii. Classification (NCBI taxonomy): domain Bacteria; kingdom Pseudomonadati; phylum Pseudomonadota; class Gammaproteobacteria; order Enterobacterales; family Morganellaceae; genus Morganella; species Morganella morganii. The sequence goes on along the minus strand of NZ_CP069157.1, from coordinate 2,413,362 downwards.
AAATGCAGGGCTTCGGTGATTTCAGCGCTGTCAGACAGAACAGGAAAAAGTAAATGTGGCGTATTGCGGTAAAGGCTGAGTTCAGGGTGGTGAGCATCACACAGCACCAGCCGGACGTTCGCAGGAGATGTCCGGTACAGCAGGCTCAGTATCAGGGAATGCATCAGCATGGATTTACCGGGGCCGGTTGTTCCGGCGATCAGCAGGTGCGGTAATTGTGTTAAATCCAGACTGACAGGTTCGCCGGTTATATTTTCGCCCGCCATTACCGAAAGTTGCGGCAGTGATTTGTCTTCTGTCCATTTAGTAAAACAGTGGCTGAAGGAGACGGTTTTCCGGGATTCATTTTTTACAAGCAATCCGATGTACGGTGTTCCGGGAATAAAATCAATCATCCGGATTTCGGTTACATTCAGAGAGCGGCATAATTCAGGGATAAGGGCGGAAATTTGTGAACTGCGTATTCCGGGGGAAGGGGCTAACCGAAAGAGTGTAAATATCGATCCTTCTGAATAATCCACTACTGCCGATTCAAGACGATATTTTAATAAGCAGGATGCGATTAGCGCTGCGGTCTTTTCTGCAACAGCCGGTGATTGTGTCACTGTTTATCCTTAATCAGAGAGAATATTCACTGACAGTCATCGTTCCATCCTTTTTGGGGAAAGGCAAGACACTATAACCGAGAGAATAATTAAGATAAAAATGGCACTACAGTGTAATGATATATCGTTATATATCCGGAAAATATGCAGTAAAACGATATACGGAGAGATAAAAAAACAGGGAGTATTCCCTGTTTTTTTATTACTGCGCTTTGTTATCAGATATCGTTATCAGACATAAAACTTCATCGATTTTTTGCCGAGGCAGAAGCTGATAAACAGGCCGAGAGCACAGAGGAACAGAATATAGTAGGCGATAAACATCGGGTTAACGTGTTCAGCGATAACCGGTACGGTGAAGGTGGTCAGTCCGGCGAACAGGGCGTTACCGATGTTATAAGAGAACCCGATGCCGCTTAAGCGGATATTGGCCGGGAACAGTTTGATAATAATAATCGGCACACAGGCAACCAGACCCAGGAACAGGGCGGCCAGGGAATATAAGAAGCCGATCGTGGTGTGGTCACCGCTGCCCAGGGAATTAAAGAAGGCATAGCTGGTGGCGGCGAGCAGGATGCTGTATATCACAACAGTTTTGCGGATGCCGAGTTTATCGGACACAATCCCCGCAATAATACTGCCGACCATGTTCATGACGGTGGCGAGGATGGCAATTTTACTGACAAATTCCGGGTCGATTTTAAAGATATCGGATTTCATCAGGTTTGGTGCCAGGACGACCAGAACCACACCGGTGGTCAGCAGCCAGGTGGCAAGAATAGAGATCATCGTGGCAGGTTTGTAGCTCTTCAATACCTCTTTGATTGGCATATCAATCAGTTCTTTGCGCTTTTTCATCTCCAGGAATACCGGTGTTTCACGCAGATAGCGGCGTAAATACACGGCAATCAGGCCTAAAACCCCGCCGCAGATAAACGGATAACGCCATGCAAAACTTAAGATCTGGTCATTGCTGAAATTGGTGTAAATCAGGTAAGCCGCGAAATGGCCGATAACCACGCCGAATGTCAGGCCGCTGGCAATCATACTGTTCGCCAGACCGATACGGTTCTGCGGGACATGCTCGGTGACAAAGACGTGTGCACTCGGCACTTCTCCGCCTAATGCGATGCCCTGTAACAGACGCATAATCAGCAGCAAGACCGGCGCGGCATAGCCAATCTGCTCATAGGTCGGCAGCAGGCCGATCAGCAGGGTTGGGATCGCCATCAGGAACAGGGAGAGCATAAACATTTTTTTGCGGCCAATCAGGTCGCCGAAATGTGCCATTATCACGCCGCTGAGCGGGCGGACAAAATAAGCGACCGCATAGGTCAGATAGGTCATGATACTCGAAAGCAGCGGTGAGTCACTCGGAAAGAAGAGTGTCTGCAAAAAGGGTGCGAAGGTGAGGAATACGATAAAATCGTAAAATTCCAGCGCACCACCCAAAGACGCAAGAGTCAGCGTTTTTCCGTCCTGTAGCTTTAAGCGATTAGACATGCCATTAACCTTACTTATTAAACATGCGTGAAAATAAAATAATCGTGAATACTAGCACGATACTATCGGTCAGTGAGATATTTCTGAAAAGTTAATTATACTAATGATTTATATCCGTTTTTATAGTGTGGTTACCCTGGTAAATAATATATCTCCGGCTAATTGGCGGAAATATAAGGAAAGTAATGTTTGAGTATCATGATTATTACCAGGATGGAACAGATAAAATACCGGAGAGTGATAAATCATGGTGATGAATAATTATTCGTTATAAATCCAATGAATGGATTGTGTGCGGCGGGCTGGCCGGTGACACCAGTCAGTAACACCAAACCGGAACAGATAAATGAACAAAACCCGCTGATCTGTAATATATCAGCGGGTTTTTTGTTGTTAACCACACGTTGTTTCAGCGTGACAACAGGTGATCAGTCAGTGACAGTCTCACTGGCGATTTCACTTGCTGTTTCGTCACCGCCGTCAGGCTTGTAATTGGTGTTCGTGATTTGGCTCAGTGTACCGGCTGAGTCAAAGACCAGTGTCAGTGTTTCCTGTTTCACCGGCTCATGGCCCGGTTCACGGCGGAAGACATAATACCAGGTCTGTGTTCCGAACGGGTCACGTAACATCGGGGTACCGAGTGTATAGGCGACTTGCTGTTGGGTCATTCCTTTCTGGATCTTCGCCACGTCTGCCGGTGTCAGGTAGTTACCCTGGTTGATATCCGGGCGGTAAACGACACGCTCCAGAGTGGAACAACCGGCAGTTAACAGCAACAAAGATGTCGTTGCGGCAATCAGCAATTTACAACGCATGGTGATTTCATTCCTTTAGGATTCTTTGTGACGATGATAATCGACAATAATCAAATTGAAAACCTTTACATTTTTCTATGACCGCAGGATCGCATAAAAGTTAGATGAAATCAGCTTGTTTGTCATGCTGCCAGCAATTCTTTTGCGCTGGCAAGGGTATTTTTGGTGACGGCAGTTCCGGCAAGTAACCGGGCCAGTTCCTGTACCCGTGCTTTTTTATCCAGCAACTGCATGGCGGTTTCAGTTTCCGTGCCGTTGGTGTGTTTGCTGACAAAGTAGTGCTGATGTCCGCAACCCGCAACCTGTGGTAAGTGAGTCACACACATGACCTGTGTGGATTCGCCCAGTTCACGCAGCAGTTTCCCGACGATAGCGGCTGTCGGGCCGCTGATCCCCACATCCACTTCGTCGAAAATCAGTGCCGGAGTGTCCATTTTCTTCGCGGTGATCACCTGAATTGCCAGGGCAATACGGGATAACTCCCCGCCGGATGCCACTTTCGCCAGTGCCTGATGAGGCTGTCCCGGGTTGGTGGTGACATTAAATTCAACTCTGCTCGCGCCGTCCATACTCAGTTGTTCCGGGGTAAAAATCACATCAGCGGTAAAGCGGCCGTGCGGCATGGATAAATGGTGCATGCTCTGTGTGATAAGCTCACTCAGTTCAGCGGCGTAGTGTTCTCTGACCATATGTAACTGCTGTGCGATTGTCAGCGCCTGCTGATAATATTGTTCCGCTTCGCGACTCAGTTCTTCGCTGTGCTGTTCACTCTCCTGCTGCATCTGCTGCTCTTCCTGCAACTGTGCATACAGAACATATAATTCTTCCGGCGTGGTGTGGTGTTTACGGCTCAGGCTGATGTAACGGGAGATTCGTTGCTCAAGTTCATACAGCCGGTTTGGATCGAGATCCACGCGGTTACTGTAGTGACGCAGTTCATTGCTGACTTCATCCACCTGAATGGCGGCTTCTTCCAGCATGGTCAGTAACGGGGACAGGCTTTCATCCAGTGAGATCAGTTCGCTGAGTTCATGACGGGCATGATTGAGCATGCTGATAATGTTGTTTTCATCATTTTCACTGAGAATGTTTAAGGTGCCCTGACTCAGGCTCAGAAACTGACCGGCATTCGCCAGGCGTTTATATTCCGCATCAATATCCGGAAATTCCCCTTCACGGGGTTCAAATTCACCGAGTTCTTTCAGGTGATAATCAACCAGTTGCCGGCGGGCTTCCCGCTCCAGTGCCTGCTGCTGATAGAGCGCCAGTGCCTGACAAGCGTTGTGCCATTGTTGCCAGGCTTTTTTCATTTCACCGAGCAGTAAGCCCTGGTTGGCATAGGTATCCAGCAGAATTTTCTGGTGACTGCTTTCCAGCAGATGCTGATGGGCATGCTGTCCGTGGATTTGGATCAGCAGTGTGCCGAGCTCACGCAGTTGTGACAGCGGTACGGCTGTGCCGTTGATAAAACCACGGGAACGCCCGTCGCTGTTGATAGTGCGGCGCAGCAGGCATTCCTGATTATCATCCAGTTGGTGTTCCTCCAGCCAGAGACGGGCAGCCGGGGTATCTTTCAGAGAGAAGCGGGCGCAGATATCAGCGCGGTTAGCGCCGGGACGCACCATATTGGCATCCGCGCGGTTGCCGAGGCACAATCCCAGTGCATCAATGGCAATGGATTTACCGGCACCGGTTTCACCTGTGATGGCGGACATACCGGCGCGGAAGTCGATTTCTAACTCGCGGACAATGGCAAACTGACTAATGGTGAGCTGGGTTAACATGCCGCCTCTCCTGTGGATATACACATACCTGTTTTTACATACAGTATAATCAGGATTTGTATCCGGTAAAGAGGCGGAATGAAAAAAATCAGAACATTTTTTTAGACCAGCCGAGTTTTGTGCTTAACGTATTGAAATAGTTATAATCAATCGGGTGTATGAGATCGAGAGTTTTGCTGCTGCGTTTGATCCTGACCACATCCCCTTCCTGTATCGGCAGTGCTATCTGGCTGTCACAGCTGACTTCATAGTCAATATTGGTCTGCGGGAATTTCAGGGTAATGGTGCTGTGACTGCTGATCACCAGCGGCCGCGAGGAGAGGGTGTGCGGGAACATCGGTACCAGGGCGATAGCATCAAGATTGGGTGTCAGGATCGGCCCGCCCGCTGAAAGTGAATAGGCGGTGGAGCCGGTCGGGGTGGTGATGATCAGGCCGTCAGAACGCTGGGAAAAGGCAAAGCGCTCATCAATATAGACTTCAAAATCAATCATGTGGGCGACTTTTCCGGGGTGGAGTACCACTTCATTGAGCGCGGTGCTGCGGCGCAGTTTGCCGTTGGGGCTGAGTACCCCGGCATCGAGCAGAAACCGTTTTTCGACGTGGTATTCCCCGGTCAGCACGCGGTCGAGCTGCTGGAGTGCATTGTCTGGCGCGAGATCAGTCAGAAAGCCGAGGTTTCCCCGGTTTACGCCGATCACATCCGCGCCATAGCGGGAGAGCACACGGGCGGCGCCGAGCATATTGCCGTCCCCGCCGATCACAATCACCAGGTCGGCCTGCTGCCCGATATCCGGCAGTGTGCCGGTGACAGCATCGGTCAGCCGCATTTCAGCGGCAACATCACTTTCGACAATCACACGCAGACCTTTTTTCAACAGCCAGTGATACAGCAGTTCGTGTGTTGCCAGCGCTTCAGGATGGCGCGGATGGCCGACAATTCCGATACAGCGGAACGATTTGTTTTTTGCGGTATTGTCCGTCAGCATGTGCGTTTTAGCCTCACTTAATCGCCATTCCCTTGAATCTCTGAGTTTGATCCCCATAATAAACAAGAATCAGGATTATTGCGAAATACGCGGAGATTTTATGAGTAGTCACGAACAAAAAACGCACGAAGAACCTGTTGCAGATGCAGCGGAGACCCTGAACACGGCAGCAGAGCAGCCGGAAACGGAGCAGGCGGATGCCGCCGCAGCAGCACAGGCCCGTATTGCGGAACTGGAGCATGAGCTGGAAGAGTCCCGTAAAACGGAACGCGAAGCGATGCTGCGCGCCAAAGCGGAGATTGAAAACAACCGCCGCCGTATGGAACAGGATGTTGAAAAAGCCCATAAGTTTGCATTAGAACGTTTTTCTAATGAATTATTACCTGTGATTGATAACCTGGAGCGTGCACTGAGTGCGGTGAATCCGGAAGATGAAGCACAGAAAAGTATGCTGGAAGGGCTGGAACTGACACTGAAATCCTTCCTGGATGCCGTGAAAAAATTCGGTATCGAAGTGGTCGAAGAGACAAAAGTGCCGTTCAATCCGGATGTGCATCAGGCCATCAGTATGGTGGATGCTGCGGATCACGAGTCCAACCATGTGGTGACAGTGATGCAGAAAGGCTACACCTTAAACGGCCGCCTGCTGCGTCCGGCGATGGTGATGGTCTCCAAATAAGGATCGTTTCCACGCAACAACGGAATGCCGCCGCAAAGGCGGCATCAGGCCGTTGACAAACCCGCAGGGGTTGGCGGCGGCCGAAAGAGGTTGTAAAAATAAACCAGGAAAATCAATTTATTGATTTTCGGCTGATAACACAAAGCAGGAAAAATCCCGTTTTATCCTGCTTTGTCTGCAATCTCATGCCGCCGCAAGGGCGGCATTTTTGTCTCAGTATTATGCGCCGGGCTGAAGCTCTGCCGGGATCACCGGCTGCCAGTCGATGGGTGCCTGACCGCGCTCTGTCAGTATCGCATTGGTCTTTGAGAAGTGACCGCAGCCCAGGAAACCACGGTGTGCGGATAACGGTGACGGGTGTGGCGCTTTCAGTATCACATGCTTTTGCTGATCAATGTATTGGCCTTTCCGCTGGGCATGTGCGCCCCAGAGCAGGAAAATCACACCTTCACAATGGGCATTGACGGCCGCAATCACATTATCGGTAAACGTTTCCCAGCCCAGTTTGGCGTGTGAGTGTGCCTGGCCGCGTTCAACCGTCAGCACGGTATTAAGCAGTAACACGCCCTGTTGTGCCCAGCTGACGAGGCAGCCGTGATTCGGCCGGGTAAATCCCGGGATATCCGCTTCCAGTTCCTTATACATATTTACGAGCGACGGCGGCGGCTGAATACCCGGCAGCACAGAGAAAGAGAGACCGTGTGCCTGGTTCGGTCCGTGGTACGGATCCTGTCCCAGAATCACGACCCGCACATCAGACAGCTCCGTATAACGGAATGCGTTAAAGACATCTTTCTGTGGTGGGTAAATGGTCTTACCAATTTCTCGTTCATGAGCGACAACACGGAGTGTTTCAATGAAATAGGGCTGGGTTTTCTCATGGCCGATGACATCATGCCAGGTCAGTGATGCAGACATCGTGTCGTTATCCTTCATTTATTACAAGAGTTGCATTCAGCTTACCTGACTTATCCGTTGTTAGGAAATAAGAAGGGATTTTTTTGCGGGCCGGTTCTGATAACCGCAGTGGCAGGGCGAAAATGGCTGATTTTTTACAAAAAAAACTGAAAATAGCAAAAATGAAATTTTGATTTAAAACAGACTTTTACCATAGCGGTTAAAAATTGATATGATTTTTATTGATATATGTCAAAGAATCACCCCTGTATTCTTGGTATATAAGATGCAGAGACATTGGTTAGACCAATATTCCAAGTTAAATGACAATCAATAAATTGATAACGAATCACCCGGAGGTCATCATGGTTACTGGTATTCAAATTACTAAATCCGAAAACGCTGCACTGGTTAACTCTTTCTGGCTGCTGGATGACAGCAAAGACGAAGTACGCTGCATCTGTGCAAAAGAACAATATGCAGACGGTGATGTTGTTTCCCGTGCCGCATTAGGTCCTTTCGAGTACCGCGAAGTGAATTTACAGGTTCAGCCTACCGTCCGTGTTGAAGGTGGTCAGCACCTGAACGTGAACGTTCTGCGTCGTGAAACTCTGGAAGATGCTGTTAACCATCCGGAAAAATACCCGCAGTTAACTATCCGTGTTTCCGGTTATGCAGTGCGTTTCAACTCACTGACTCCTGAACAGCAGCGCGACGTTATTGCCCGTACTTTTACTGCCAGCCTGTAATCGTTCCGGCAATAGTCCTTGTTCCGAAAACCACGCTCCGGCGTGGTTTTTTTATGTCTGACGGATAAGGATATGGTAACTCACTGATAAAAAATGATATTGTTACAGTGTGATGAATAGCGTTAAGTGAAGCCTTCTGTATCCGGGGAGGTATACTTATGTTGATTGAACACTATTTTTCGCAGTTACTGGCTTTCTCATCCACGCCGCATTGTCAGTCCCTTTTGCAGCGGCAGCATTTAACCGCAGCGGATTTATTGCTGCCGGCACCCGCCGGGATCCGGCAGGATGGTTTTCCCGATGATATTACCCTGGCCCGGCTGTGTTCAGACAGTTATCAGCCCGGCAGCCGTGATATCGGCGGGGTCAGTCGTTCTGATGCGCAGACACTGGCCTCGCTCTCGCTGACGGAAGAGCAGTTAAGCAGCCCGTCCGGCCTGCAGAGTATGATTTATCATTACCGTGATACCGGTATTCTGGCGTTTGCGGGCAGTAATGATATGTCAGATATGATGACCAATATCCGCCAGGGGCACGGATTACCGGCCCGGCAGTATCAGGAGGCGGTGTCACTGGCAGCACATCTGTTGTCGCAATCCGTTTGTCCGTGGCTGTTTGTCGGGCATTCTCTCGGCGGCGGGCTGGCATCATTCTGTGCTGTGGTGCTGCAGCAGCCGGCGGTGATATTCAATGCGGCGGGGCTGGCGGAAAATACGCTGGCGGAAGAGGGCGTTTCTCTGGTGACGGCGCGTGCGCGCGGGGCAGAGCTTATCCGTCATTATGTGCTGGAGCATGACTGGCTCACGCATATCCAGGACGGGCTGGATCTTCCGAAAGCACTGGGGCAGCGGATAGCGCTGGAGTATTATCCGCCGCAGCATGCGCATTCCGTTTTGCAGAAACTGGTTCTCGGCGTGAAGGCACATACCCTGTCGCAGGTGGTTACCGCGATGGAACAGATGGATGAAATCCGGGAGTAAGCATAAAAAAACGGACTGTGACAGTCCGTTTTCTTTTATCAGAGAGAAGGAGTTCCGTTTATTCCTGTGGCTCAGCGGCCGCAGGAGTTTGTCCCGCGTGATCTGCGCCTGGCTTGCGTCGTTTTCCGATATTTTTACTGACGCGATGACGGATTTTGGTTTTTTTCTTCTTCTCAGTTTCAGCGATTTTCTGCTCTTTGCGCTTGGCGAGCACTTTTTTCGACGGCTTGTGCGTCGCTTTCTCCGATGGCGCACGGGTTTTCGGCCGTAGCTCATCAATCACGCGCATTTTAACCGGCTCTTCAATATAACGGATGATTTTGCCGAGCAGCGGCTGGTCGTGAGATTCCACCAGTGAAACAGCCACCCCTTTGCGTCCGGCACGGGCGGTGCGCCCGATACGGTGCAGGTAGACATCCGCGGTGCGCGGCAGGTCAAAGTTAAATACGTGGCTGATATCTTCGATGTCGATCCCGCGGGAGGCCACATCGGTGGCGATAAGCACAGTAGCACGGCCGTCAGTCATACGGCTGATGGCTTCGTTGCGTTTCGCCTGAACCATTTCGCCTTCAAGATAGCAGGAGACAATATCCTGTGTGCGCAGCCAGTCAGACAGTTCACGCACGCGCTCACGTTTGCGGACAAACACCACCGTTTTGGTGACATCCGGTTGTTTCAGCAAATGTGCGAGCAGGGCTTTCTTGTGCTCCAGGTCATCGGCACGCAGGTAGAACTGCTGGATTTTTTTGCGCTCACGGCGTGACGGGTCAGCTTCGATCTCAACCGGCTCGTTCAGGATCCGTTTGGCGAAATCGCGGATAGCCTGACCTTCGAGGGTGGCGGAGAACAGCATAGTCTGTGTGCGCCAGCGGGTTTCACCGGCGATGGTTTCGATATCGTTGGCAAAGCCCATGTCCAGCATGCGGTCAGCTTCGTCGAGGATCAGGATCTCAACCGCGCGGCAGTCAAAGTTCTCTTCTTTTATATACTGCAGCAGACGCCCGGTGGTCGCGACAACAATATCCTGGTTCTCACTGAACACTTCGGCGTGGTTCATATAAGCTACGCCGCCGGTGATGGTGGCGACATCGTGATGGGTGAACTGACAGAATTCTCTGGCCTGATCCGCCACTTGCATAGCCAGTTCGCGGGTCGGAGTCAGGATAAGCACGCGCGGCGGCCCGGATTTTTTACGCGGGAAGTCAGACAGGTGCTGAATGGCCGGCAGCAGATAAGCGGCAGTTTTGCCGGTGCCGGTCGGGGCTGAACCCAGAATATCACGATTATCCAGCGCAGCCGGAATAGTGGCTTCCTGGATGGCGGTCGGACGCTCATAGCCCTTGGCATCCAGTGCGCGGATCAGTTCATCGTTCAGTTCAAGTTCAGAAAAAGTAGTTGCAGTCATTATATACCTCTGTTTGGACCGCTGATTATAAACGGCTTGGACAGGATCTTCATCAAAAATAGTTGTCAGCGTGCGGGACTTTCTTCTGCGGGCAGAAGTCCGTATCCTGTCGCCGGGTTTTCTTTATTTTAACAGACAAACAGTTCCGTGATGATGACAAACGAAAAACAACCTCCGCGCCGCCGTGGTTTTGCCTGCAAACAATTTTTTGTGGCCCACGACCGTTGTGCCATGAAAGTCGGTACCGACGGGGTGCTGCTCGGTGGCTGGGCACCGTGTGAAAATGCCCGCCGTATTCTGGATATCGGTACCGGCAGCGGGCTGGTGGCGCTGATGCTGGCGCAGCGGTCATTGCCGGATACACGGATTGATGCGGTGGATATTGATGCTGACGCCGCAGCGCAGGCCGCAGAGAATTTCCTCGCGTCACCGTGGGGTGGCCGGATGAAGGTGTTTCATCAGGATATCGGTGAGTTTACCGCTGCCTGCCCGCAATCCCGTTATGAGCTTATCGTCAGTAATCCGCCGTATTTCGCCCCGGCGGTCGCCTGCCGTAACAGTGCCCGGGAAACCGCCCGTTACACCACATCACTGGATCACCCTCAGTTGCTGGAGCATGCGGCACAGCTTATCACGCCGGACGGTCTGCTCTGTGTGGTGCTGCCGTACACCACAGGACAGGATTTTATCGCTGCCGCCGGTGAGCAGAACTGGTTTCTGCACACACAGATTGCCGTGTCAGATAAACCGGATACCCCTTTTCACCGGACATTAATCGCCTTATCGCGCCGTCCGGTCAGTGCGCTGCACAAAACGATGAGTATTAAAACGGAAGAGGGCCGTTACAGCGCTGATTTCAAATCATTTATCACCGGTTTTTATCTGAAATACTGAACTGCGTCACTGTGGCGGTTACGGCGGTGCTTTTTTCAGTCAAAAGCGGATTTTACAGGATATTTACACTGTCCTGCGGCAATTTTCCGTGATTATCAGAGGGATTACCGCTGAAAACGTGGTAATCTGTAACGTTAATCGCCGGAAAAACAGGCTGCGGACAAATACGCAGGATTTATCCGGAAAATATGCAGTGAGGATCACAAAAAGGATCCTTTTTTGTAATTTTTTTAAAAGAAAAATGAACTTCGCTATTTTAGCTGACTCAAAGTATCGCTTGCTCATGATGAAGTGAAGCGAAACAGGAAAGAGAATGGTGAAGCTGAGCTTCGGGAGATAACACTGCGAATGAGCGAGCAGTTAACGGATCAAATGCTGGTTGATCGGGTACAGAAGGGGGATCAGAAAGCCTTTAATATGCTGGTGGTACGTTATCAGCACAAGGTGGCGAGTCTGGTATCCCGTTATGTTCCGCAGAGTGATGTTCCGGATGTGGCGCAGGAGTCCTTTATTAAGGCGTACCGCGCAGTCGGGTCATTTCGCGGTGACAGTGCATTTTATACCTGGCTGTACCGTATTGCGGTCAATACAGCAAAGAATTACCTGGTTGCTCAGGGGCGCCGTCCGCCGTCCAGTGATGTGGATGCCGGAGATGCTGAGAATTTTGAATCCTCAGGGGCGTTAAAAGAAATTTCGAACCCTGAGAACTTAATGTTGTCTGAAGAATTAAGAGCGGTGGTTTTCCGCACGATCGATTCCTTACCTGAGGATTTGAAAACGGCGATTACATTGCGTGAGCTCGATGGTCTGAGCTATGAAGAAATAGCTGAGATTATGGATTGCCCGGTCGGCACGGTTCGTTCCCGTATCTTCCGCGCACGCGAAGCCATCGATAATAAAGTTCAGCCACTGATACAAAATCAGTGAGCACTTAAATCACACTGAAGGGAACGTAGGCATGCAAAAAGAGATACTTTCCGCACTGATGGACGGAGAAACTCTTGACAGTGAAGTGGTTACCGCACTGACACAGGATGCAGATCTGCAGGCAGAATGGGCTGGTTATCACCTTATCCGTGATACCATGCGCGGCGACCTGCCGGATGTTATGCATTTTGATATTGCGTCACGGGTAGCTGAAGCACTGGCGCAGGAGCCGGTTTATATCGCACCTCAGGCGATCCCTGAGTCTCAGCCTGAACCGAAAACATGGCGTGATTACGGATTTGTGGCAAAACTGCGCCCGTGGGCCAGTCAGTTAACACAAATCAGTATGGCAGCCTGCGTGTCACTGGCCGTGATTATCGGTGTTCAGCACTATAATACCGACGGCACAGAGAGCGTGGTTAACGGTGATGCATCCGCATTCAATACCGTTCCGTTTATGGGCAGTGCGTCACCTGTCAGCCTCGATCTGAAAAACGGCGCCGGTCTTGCCCCGCAGACCCGTTTTGATCAGGAGCGCGGTGCGCGTCTGAATGCGATTTTCCAGCAGTATGAACTGGATCGCCGTGTACACACGGATGGTCAGCCTGAAGTTAAACAGACAGCCACCCCGGAACAGGGTCGCGCGTCTTCACAACCACAGCAGTAGTAATGAAACGAATCTGGTTATCCGTTGCTTTTCTGACGGGCAGCCTGTTACTCGCAGCACCGGCCTCAGCACAACAAAGTGCTGAGGCGTTGCTGCAGAATATGGGTAACGCTTCCCGCACACTCAGTTATGAACTCTCTTTTATCACCATCTCCCCGAAAGGTATCACGCCGGTCCGTTACCGCTATGCGGTTATGGATGGTCAGCCTGTCGCCCAGATTATGCAGATGGACAGCTCCCGCCGGGAAATTGTCCAGCGTGGTCAGGAGATCAGCTACTATGAGCCGGGGCTGGATTCATTCAGCCTGAGCGGTAATCACATTGTTGATTATCTGCCGTCGATTATTTTCGCGGACTTCAGTGCGCTGAAAGCCTATTACAATTTTATTGATGTCGGACGGATCCATATCGGCGATCATCCGGGACGGGTCGTGCGCATCACCTCAAAAGATAACTCACGTTACAATTA